>CAWEYF010000016.1:0-301484 GCA_963813235.1 Candidatus Aminicenantota bacterium
CCTTCCGCATGCCGTTCACGAGCTTCTGGCTGTCGCCTTTGACGGACTTCCAACTTCCGGCGGTTTCTCTGATGACCGCCTGCAGATCCCGTCGTTCGACGCGGGTACGGTACTCCTTGATCGCCCGCCGTACGAGCTCAGCGCTCGAAATCTTGTGGCGACGACCGTAACAATCAAGCCAATCTTTATCATCCCGAGTGATGGAAATAATGCTTCTAATCATGGCCGATCCTCCGTGATAGATATATCACTTGAATGATATCACGTCAAGCAATAATAGTCTTCAGGCGAGCCAATCCTCGACGGCCAGGCCGGGGATCCTGCTGAACTCCCGTGTGTTATGGGTTATAAGGACGGCGCCAAGGCTGAGGGCGTGCGCGCCGATCTGGGTGTCGAGCGGACCGATAGGCGTTCCGGCCGCTTCAGTATGGCCCTGACCTTGCCGTAGGACGCGGCGGCCGCCGCATCGAAATCGGCGTTCTCCAAGGGGAGGAGGAATTCGTCCAATGCCTGGCGATTACTCTCGGCCTGCGCACTCTTGGCGACCCCAAATCGCAACTCGGCCAGCGTAACCGCTGAAATACCCGCCTCGCCGGGCGCGAGGGACAGGATCCTGCGCAGGGCCTTGGCCGGCTTCCGCTTGATCAGAGCGATGCACGAGTCGGTGTCGAGCATGAAGCGCATCAGAGCGCCTCGCGGTCCTGGTGGGCGGGCTGTCCGCGCTCGGACATGAAATCGTCCGAGAATTTTTCCAGGCTCGTGACGAGCGAATCCCAAGCGCCTTTGGCCGGGAGCAAAACGATGGCGTTCCCGGATTTCTTGATGTAAACGAACTCCCCTTCAAAACGGAACTCCCTGGGCAGGCGGACGGCCTGGCTTTGCCCGTTGCGGAAGAGCTTGGCGGTCTTCATATCGGTCCTCTTAAAGTATATATTATTAATATATACTTCATCCGCCTTTCCGTCAAGGGCTTTTCTAATTATTGAGACGCGGGACGGTCTCGAAAATTCTCGCTGCCGTGCGCTCTTAATGGGCTTTGAGCCGGACGATCGTCGCGCCCCAGCCGCCCTCACTGGGGTCGGCCGTTTCGTAGGATGCGACCTCGGGCAGCCGCGAGAGCGCCGAGCGGACGATGCGCGCCAGCGCGCCTGTCCCCTTGCCGTGGACGATGCGAACCCTATAGATGCCTTTTGCGGCGCACTCCCTGAGGTATTCGGGGACGAGGTCCTTGACGTCCGAAGGCTTGAAGGTGTGCAGGTCCAAGCTCCCCTCGATGGGGATCTCGACGGCGTCCTCGTCCTCTTTTCTCAAGCCTCTTCGACGACCTTCCAACCCAACTCATCGGCCAGGGCGTAAACCGGCTCCTTGAGATCACCGTAGAAAGTGACCCGGTGCCAGCCCCAGGTGTTCCACATCGAAGAGGTTCGACGATCCCGACGGCTCCGCGACCAGTTTGGTCCGGCAGGCCCGATCGTCCGGGTCGTTATCGACGGCCTTGGCCCGATGGAGGAGGATCTCGTGGCGGTCCTCTGAAACCTCGACCGTGGTGGTCATATGGCCCACGGGAAGGATGGAGCGCATCGATGCTCCCTGCCTATCCTCGGAATGCGTCAGGATCTCGTATGGGTTCGCCTGCCCGCCAGGCCCGAAGACGCGGTTCGACGCCACGCAATGCGCGTAAATAATGTGCCTCTCGGACGTATCGATGACGGGATCGGAGATATAGCCCGGCCGTCCTTGCGTCATCGCGCCGAACGCGACCATCGCCGCGGCGGACGGGACGTCGCACTCGCAAGCGCCCACGAGCCCCTCGTTGAGCAGTTCATGGAACGCCAAACAGGGATAGGCGTGAATGTGCCCGCCATAGAAGCCGCCGAGCAGTTGATGGTAATCGCGTTAGCCCCATATTTCTTGAGGACGGCCTTCTGACCGAGATACATCGCCGCGGAGTTCACGAGCTCTCCGACCGACGCCTTCAACGCGCGTGGCGCCCTTTGCCCATCGGTCGGCAACGGCCCGCGCCTCATCCTTGTCCGCGGTCGCCCACGCTTCGTTGACCTCGGCGAACGGGATCTGAATGACGGGAATGCCCATAAGGATCGATGCCGAGCCGCCCTTATCGTCGCGGACAGCCAGGATCTTCGAGGCCTCCATCCTGAGGACGGTCTCGGCCGCTGAAAGGGGCGCGAGGACGTCCTGCAGTCGAGTTTGCTGGGGCCGGGCGTCCGCATCCGCCGGACGCGCGCGGTCGCCGCCGCAAAATCGAAGCTAGGTCCCGCGGCCTTCGCTTCTCCGAAACAGCGGACGGCCTCGAGCATGTCGCTGAAATAGGACGATGCCACAAAGCCCACATTACGCGTATTCGCCCGGAGGAATGCCGCCGTATAAACGAGGAACCCGCCACTCCCGGCATACTGGAAATCCGCGTAGAGCACGGGCTTCGCAGAAAGCGCCATCGTCTGGGCGACCTCGTTCCAACAATTCATCTGGTAGACGATGTATCCGTCGACCGGCGCGGCCTTGTCCTCCTCGAGGATCTTCCGCGCCTGCTCCGCGGCCAGCGTGGGGATGAATGTCCAGCCGGGGAAATTGCGGAGCAGCTCGGCATTAGCAGCTTCCATGACCGGCACGAAATCGAATCCGATATTCGGCCAGTCCGGCCTGTCCTGCTTAGCCGCATGCAGGGCATAGAGGATGCGGATCCTGAGCTTTTCGCCTGAAGATAGGCCCGTCCCCTGTCGCCCCATGCCCGAGGCCGCCCTGAGCCATCCCGGCGCGCCCATCAGCCCCGCCGCTCCCGCGCATACGGCGCATCCGCCAAGGAATTTACGCCTGCTGATTCCCGTGTATCTCATGGTCTGCTCCCATTAAATCTTATCGGGGGCAATCTAAATTATCACCATGCTCTGAACAGGATTTTATAATCCTTTCAGCGACATCTTGGGCGATTTCAATTGTTTCGGCGATTGTCGCCCCCTTGCGCTATCAAACCCTGGAGGTCTTCGCTTGTCGCTAAATATCCCCCTTCGTCCAAGGCTTCGATAATAATGGAAATCAGAAATTCGGACATCCCATTATCCCCGGTTCATTTTAACACAAGCGGGTTATTCCAACGATGTCATGAACTGACATGCGAACCCGCAGACCTCATTCAAGGCGACGAAAGCCCGATTCGAGGAGGTAGTCTCTTGTTTCTTCGAGCTCGGGGAGCGGGGGCATAAAAACCACAGTCCCGTCACGACCCCGCGTTAAGAGTACGCGGTAAGAATTTAATCTTAGTTGAAAAGAATCTTTGATTCGGGATTGATCCGCTGATAGTCGACGAGCCTTATGGTTCGTCCAGGTCCATTCTTTCGGAGCATAAGTCGGTGCCCCAGGCAAGGAGCACGGCGTCAAGTTCCAACCCCTGGGCTCCGAATTCCGTGATAGCGTCATTGAGGTGGCGGCAAGAAGGCCGCCTTTGGCATCTTCCGCGTCGGAATACCAAGGGCCGAATCGAACCCTTTTTGTGGATTGATAATCGTTAGCCACCCCATATTTGTACAGATCTCGATCCCTAGATGAGGCAACCAGCCCATAGCGCGCTTCAGGATGCTCGGCATAACGTTCCTTTAAATATCCTTCCGCTATCTCCAATTCATCAGTTATCCTCAGATGATAGCCTTGGCTTTCAAGGTTCTCAGCTAGGACGGCGTTGGCGGAGCGGGGGACGCGCCCGATAACAAATGATCCACAAAGAGATGGATGTCTGTTGCCAAATGGAATCGGATCTCAGTATCCAAATTGAGCGCAGCAGGTTTCTTTAAATCTTATCGGGCTGCCATAAATACTGGGCTAAGGTGAGGAGGGCCATAAACGACCCAGTCTTCAGGACGCGAGGATCCTTCAATGGCCCGCTTCCATTGAACTAGGCCGCCTTCTTCGCCGGTATTAATTTCCTGCCCGCTTCCGATGAGCCCGAGTCACAGCACACCACCCGGAATACGTTCCGCGAATTCAATGAAATGCTCAGGTTCGGATTTGCCCTCGATAAAGTCTTTGACTTTGCGGTGAGTAAATTGGACTTGCTCAGCGTCAAAAGCTCTCTGCGCCTCATCAAAAACAAGGACGTGCTGCTCGCGGAACAAGCTCAGGCTTGGAGGAATATCTTTCGACGTAATCCTTCACTCGACGGACGAACGTTTTGCCTCCGCCACCAGCACCTCGGAGCTCGTACTGGAGCACGGTTGACCAGCGGGCCATTCCCTGATAAGAAAACGGCCGGCGCGGTAGGCATGCCGTTTGCGCGCGGCACCGCTAGGTCATCTAAATAATGAGCGTGCACTGTACGAAGCCCTACGAGTGTCTTCCCGGCGCCGGGAACGCCCGTCAGGAGAATCAGCCTTCTCGATCTCTCGGCAGCAGCTTCATGAATGATATCCTTGATTTTAAATACAGCAGGATCCGTTGCAGCACGAGCTCGGTGGATTGGCCTAAGATCACCCTTATTAAATAGTTCTCGGGCGGCCTGTACGAGCGTCGGCAGAGGACGATAAGCTGATTCAGCTAGAAACGCGGCCGGCACGATGGGAGGCTTTGAGGGATCACTTGGCAGGCTATCAATAAAGCCATCAACCGCGTCCGGACCAAGAATGTGAACATTGTGACGCTGGCTGAGATACCCTCGGGCTTTCATCGGCACACACAAGGCAAGGACGGGTCTTTCAGCGCACTCTTGATGATAACAGCGTAAATCTCTTACATAGGCTGCAGCTTGGTCGATGTCGGCTTGAGAGGGTTTCAATTTTCCCTTAAGCTCCATTACAATAACCGAGCCTTTGGCTAGGAAGGATAACATCGGTCCTGCGGGATTCCATCGGCAGTGTATATTCCAGGATGGTTGAATAGTCGGGAGCTTCTTTATCCGAGTGAAGGATCTCGCCCACTTCGTTTTGGAGTGGCGGGATAGAATCATCCCATGCTCTAACTTGTTCTGGCCTCGCATCCCTCACGTAGGCGCTCAGGCTCTCCCGTATGTATTTTGATGGAGTTGATCGAAAGAGCGGGAACCTCGAGTTCCAGCCGCACCGAACGTTCTCCGTCATCTTGCGCCCCGAAAAATATAGTGGATTCAAGGATAACAGACTTAGCAATTCATATTTCAATAGGAAAGCTTCCATAGGGACAAAAGGAAATCCCGCATACATAGCGGCGACAATGCCGCAAAGCCGGGACTTTAATTATCGAGCAGGCTTATCTCAATGCCCCCTCAGGTGGGGAACCGGGATTTGACTGGGGTCCACCGTCCCGCGCTTCATCTCGTACTTCCATTTCCAGATGGCGTAGACCGGCGGGTAGACCAGCAGTTCCAGGATGAAGCTCGTGAAGACGCCGCCGATCATCGGGGCGGCGATGCGCTTCATCATGTCCGAGCCGGTGCCGAGGGACCACATGATGGGGATGAGGCCCATGAACATCGCCGTGACGGTCATCATCTTGGGCCGGATGCGCTTCACGGCCCCGTGGATGATGGCCTCCTTCAGGTCCGCGAACGTCTTCATGCGCCCCTGCCGGACCATGTCGTAATAGGAAAGGTCCAGGAACAGGAGCATGAAGACGCCCGTCTCCGCGTCCAGGCCCATCAGGGCGATCATGCCGACCCAGACGGCGATGGAGATGTTGAAATCCAGGATGTAGAGGAACCAGATGGCGCCGACGAGGGAGAACGGCACGGCCAGCATGACGATGCCCGCTTTGACCGGGGACTTGGTGTTCATGATAGAGCAGGACGAAGATGATGAAGATGGTCAGGGGGATGACCACCTTGAGCCGTTCTTTCACCCGCAGCATGTTCTCGTATTGCCCGCTCCACTGGAGGGAATAGCCCGCCGGCAGGGTCAGCTTCTCCCCGACGATCTTCTTGGCCTCGGCCACGTAGCCGCCGATGTCGCGGCCCGTGATATCGACATAGACGTACCCGGCGAGCATGCCGTTCTCGTCCCGGATCATGGACGGCCCGAGCGTCAGGTGGATGTCGGCCAGCTGTTCGAGCGGGATCTGGGCGCCGGACATCGTGGGGACCAGCACGCGGCGCAGTTTGTCCAGGTCGTCCCGTAGCTCGCGGGCGTAGCGGACGTTGACCGTGTAGCGCTCGCGGCCCTCGATGGTCGTCGTCACGGGCTCGCCGCCGATCGCGGACATGATGATCATCTCGACTTCCTTGATGGTCAGCCCGTAGCGGGCGATGTCCGCGCGCCGGATGTCGAAGTCGACGAAATAGCCGCCGGTCACGCGCTCGGCGAAGATGCTCCGCGTCCCCTTGACGTCCTTCAGGATCGTTTCGATGTTGGTCCCGATCTTTTCGATCTCCTTCAGGTCCGCCCCGTAGATCTTGATGCCGATGGGGGTGCGCACGCCCGTCGTCAGCATGTCGATCCGGGCCTTGATGGGCATGGTCCAGGCGTTGGAGACGCCCGGGAACTGCATCTTCTGGTCGAGCTCGTTGACCAGCTGTTCCCACGTGATGCGGTCGTTCCAGACGTGCCGGAGAGGCGCCTGGAGGAACTTCGGGAACGACGAGTACCAGCGCTTGACCGGCCGCCACTCGCGTTCCGGCTTCAGGACGACCGTCGTCTCCATCATGGAGAACGGCGCCGGGTCCGTCGAGGTCTCGGCCCGGCCCGCCTTGCCGAAGACCCGCTCGACCTCGGGCGTGTCCTTGAGGATCTTGTCCATCGTCTGGAGGAGGTTCTGGGTCTCGGTCACCGAGATGCCCGGGCAGGGTCGTCGGCATGTAGAGGATGGTCCCCTCGTTCAGAGGGGGCATGAACTCCGACCCGAGCTTGAAATAGACGGGAACGGTCGCGGCCATCAGGATGCAGGCGCCGGCGATGGTCGATTTGCGGTACTTGAGCACGAACTCGCAGGCCGGCTCGTAGATCTCGAACAGGATCTTGCTGATCGGGTGCTTCTCCTCCGGATAATAACTGCCCACGGTGATCGTGTTTACGGCCCGCGACAACCACTTGGGCCTGAAGTGCTTGTAGTCCATCCGGGTGAACAGCATGCGCATGGCCGGGTCGAGGGTGATGGCCAGGATGGCGGCGATGGCCATGGCCAGGTTCTTGCTGTAGGCCAGCGGCTTGAACAGCCGCCCTTCCTGGTCGACGAGCGTGAAGACGGGCAGGAAGGCGACGGCGATGACGAGGAGCGAGAAGAAGACCGATGGCCCGACTTCCTTGAGCGCGTTCAGCCGGACCACGTGAAAATCGCCCTTCCGGCCTCCGGCCTCCCAGAGCTGGAGCTTCTTGTAGGCGTTCTCCACCTCGACGATGGCCCCGTCGACGAGGACGCCGATGGAGATGGCGATGCCGGAAAGGGACATGATGTTGGAGGTCAGCTTCATGCCGTACATGGGGATGAACGACAGCAGGACCGCGATGGGGATGGTGACGATCGGGATGATGGCCGACGGGAAGTGCCAGAGGAAGAGCATGATGACGATGCTGACGATGATCATTTCCTCGATGAGCTGGCGCCTGAGGGTTTCGATCGAGCTCTTGATCAGCTCGGAGCGGTCGTAGGTCGTGACGACCTCGACGCCCGCCGGCAGGGAGGGCTGGATCTCTTCGAGCTTTTCCTTGACCCGGTTGATGACGTTCAGGGCGTTCTCGCCGGAGCGCATGACGACGATGCCGCCGACGGTGTCGCCCTGGCCGTCGAGGTCGGCGACCCCGCGCCGGATCTCCGGGCCCAGGACGACCTGGGCGACGTTCCTGATGAGGACCGGGGTGCCGGACATATCACTCTTGACGACGATGTTCTCGATATCCTGGATCGACTTGGCATAGCCGCGGCCCCGGACCATGTATTCCGTTCCGGAGAACTCCACCAGCCGGCCGCCGACGTCGTTGTTCCCGTCCCGGATGGCCTCGATGACCTTCATCAGGGGGATGTTGTAGGCCAGGAGGGCGTTGGGATCGACGTTGACCTGATACTGTTTCTGGAAGCCGCCGACGGAAGCGACCTCGGCGACGCCGGGCACGCTCTGGAGCCAGTAGCGCAGGTACCAGTCCTGGAAGCCGCGAAGCTGGGCCAGGTCGTTCTTTCCGGACTTGTCGACGAGGGCGTACTGATAGACCCAGCCCACGCTCGTCGCGTCGGGGCCCATCTCGGTCTGGACGCCCTGCGGGAGCCTGGGCGTGATCTTGCTCAGGTATTCCAGGGTCCGGCTGCGGGCCCAGTAGATGTCCGTCCCGTCCTTGAAGATGACGTAAACATAGGAGAATCCGAAGTCGGAGAAACCGCGGATGGCCTTGACCTTGGGCGCGCCGAGCATGGCCGTCACGATCGGATAGGTGACCTGGTCTTCGATGACGTCGGGGCTCCGGTCCCACCGCGAATAGATGATGACCTGGGTGTCGGAGAGGTCCGGGATGGCGTCGAGCGGGATGTTCCGGATGGCGAAGACCGCGCCGACAATGGCCGCGGCGGCGAAGATGAGGACGATATATTTGTTTCTGGCCGAGAACTCGATGATCTTCTCGATCATGTTATCGCTCTCCCGCCGCGGTCTTGGTCATCCGGCTCAGGGCGGCCTTGAGGCTCGACTCGGAGTCGATGAGGAAGTTGGCGGAGGTGACCACCTCCTCGCCGTCGCTCAACCCGGCGAGGACCTCGTACATGTCCTGGCCCTTGACGCCGAGCTTGACCTCACGGGGCTCGAAATAGCCGTCGGCTTTGGCCACGAAGACGATTTTGGCATCGCCGGCGTCCAGGACCGCATCGGAAGGGACGGTCAGCCGGATGCCGTAATCGACATGGATCTCGATGTCGGCGAACATTTCGGGCTTGAGCTTGAGGCCGGGGTTGGCGGCCTCGATCCGGACCTGGTTCGTCCGCGTCTCGGGCTTGAGGTAAGGATAGATGTAGGTGATCTTTCCTTTAAAAGATTCCCCGGGGTAGTAGGACAAGGAGACCTTCACGTCCTGCCCATTCTTGATGAAGGGCAGCTCGTACTCGTAGATCTCGCCGAGAATCCAGACCCTGGAGAGGTCGGCGATCTTGAACAGGGCCTCCCCCGCCATGACCTTCTGCCCCTGGACGACGTCCTTCTCGATCACGATCCCGGATCCCGGGGCATAGACCGTGACGGTCTTCTTGAATTCGCCCGTGCGTCCGAGCTCCTCGGCCTGCTGGTCGGTGAAACCCCACAGCCTCAGCTTCTCCCTGGCCGACTTGAGGAAGGAGGAGGCATCGCCGAAGCTTGCGCCGGCTTTGAGGGCGATGAGGTATTCCTGCTGGGCGGCGACGAGCTCCGGGCTGTAGATGTCGAAGAGAGGTTCGCCCTTCCGGACCGCGCGGCCGGTCGAATTCACGGCGAGCTTTTCCACCCAGCCGTCGAACTTGAGGTTGACGATCGATATGTTCGGCTCGGCATAATCCACGCGGCCGACAGCCTTGATGAGCTTATGGATGGATTGGGACCGCACGGGCGCCGTCCTGATCCCGATGAGCTGTTGCCGCTGTGTACTTATCTTGACCTGGATCCGCCCGCCAACCTCCGTAACGGCTCCGCTCTCCTCGACTTCGAAGGGGACCATGTCCATGCCCATCGAATCCTTGCCCGGCTTGTCGGAGACCTCGTTGGGCGCCATGGTGGAGCGGTACATGGTCTTCTTCTTCGCGGGGGGCGCGGCAGGCGTTTCGGCCGGCTTCTCCTGGCTCTCCACGGGCACGAGCTTCATGCCGCAGATAGGGCAGTCGCCCGGCTTGTCGGAGGTATAGGTCGGATGCATGGGGCAATTGTAGAGCTTCGCCGCGGACTCCGGCTTCGCCTGCTCGGACACGGCAGGCGACCCGGCCTTCCCGGCGTTTCCTTTGCAGGCTGCGGCCAAAAGCACGGCCGTCGCCGCCAGGGCGAGAATGGCGATCTTACTTGACGTCTTCATGGGTCCCTCCCCAGTTCACGATCTCCATCGCGGAGGATTCTTCCAGCCGGGCGATCGAGCTCCAGAGCCCGACGAGCTCCCGGTAATAAGCCATCTTGTATGAAAAGAGCGTGTTGATGTCGGACAGGAGCGCCAGGAAATCGGTCTTGCCTACCTGGTAGCCGGCCATCGACGATTCCACGGTGAGCGTCGCCTGCGGAATGATCCTGTCCTTGTAGAGCCGGATGAGGTTCTCGGCCGACCGGGCCTTGAGAAAGTCCTCGGTGAGCATGAAGGCTACATCGTTCTTCGTTGAGCTCAAGCCGCTCTTCGAGCCCGCCAGGCGGGCCAGCGATTCCTCGAGCATCTTGGCCTGCTTGGTCTTGAGATAGAGCGGGATCTCGACCCCGACCATGACCTCGTACATACCGGTCAGCCTACCCTTGAAGTCCCAGCCGCCCTCGACGACGAAGTTGGGGGAGCGCTCCTTCCTGGAAAGGTCCACCATCTTCGCTCCCTCTTCGACCATCAAAGAGGCTTCCTTCACCATGGGAGAGTTCGCGTCGGCAGCCTTTTTGATCTCATCAAGAGATAAGGCGAGGCTTTCCACGCCCTGGTCCTGCGGCATCCCCAGGGGGCTGTCCGCGGGGAGATCCAGGAGGAGGTTGAGCCGGGCGTCGAGGGCCTTGATCATTTCAGCCATCGGCGTGATCATCTCGTCCATCCGGGAGATTTCCACGTGGGCCTTCAGGACGTCCGACTGAGCGCCGCTTCCGACGGAGTACATCGTCTCGGTCAATTCCTGGGCCTTCTGCATGAGGGCTTTCTGTTCTTCGAGGATGGCGATGGACTTGTGGAGGGCGTAAAGCTCGAAGTAGGCGGTTTTCACGTCCTTGAGGACGCCCAGTACGACAGAATTACGGACCTGCTTCTGCCTCTCGAAGGCTTTCTCGGCTATTTCGCCTTTGAGCCGGAGCTTGCCGGGAAAGGGAATGGCTTGGGAGAACGAGAGGCCGATGCCGCTCATGATCTCCTTGCCGACGGTGAATTCGGGGAAGCCCATGTTCTTGAGGCCAAGGCCGACCATGGGGTCGGGAAGGCTTTTTTCCTGGGGGATCCTGAAGGACGATGCGTCGGCCTCGTATCCCGCCGCCCGGATCTTAGGGTTCCTCTCCAGGGCCTGTTTCAAGAGGTCGTCAAGGCGCAAGGCGGATTCCTGGGCCGGCAGAAGCGCCGGGAGGGACAATATCAGGAAGCTTAAGAGTACGGTTCTTCTCATGGCTGGCTCCTTGAGACAACTTCTAAGGCCGATCGGTTCTCAAGACGCAGGTCCGGCCGCGTCCTGTTCCTATCTTCTAGACTTTTCATTTCTGTTCTTGTCGATCCGGTCCTCGAGCCTGTCGAGCTCGTCAGGGCGCAGCCGCGAATAGATGTCGGCGAACGCCGAGACGGCAAGGTCCGGAGAGACCTCGAAAGCCCTGCGGAGGAGATCCCCCGTGACGGCGCTCTGGTAAGCGTCCCTGGATACGGCAGGGGTGAAGAGGATCGTCCCGGATTCCCGGTCTTTCCTGATGAAGCCCTTCTTGGAGAGCCGGTCGAGGACCGTCAGCGCCGTGGTATAAGCGATCCTTTTGGTGACGCGTATTTCCTCGTAAAGGTCGCGCCCTTTCATCGATCCTTTCGTCCAGAGGATCTCCATGAGGGGGAGCTCGAGCTCGTCGGACAAGGGGCCTAAACACCCCTTTTTCGATAGGCTTAATAATTTCACGCAGCCAATATATTCTACACGCTGTAGAATGTCAAGGCGCCGACCGACATTCCCGGCGGCCCAGGGATTCCCAATCGGTTCCACAGGTTTCAACTCAATTTGACATCCGACGACACACCGACCTATCATTCCCGACGAGTGGGGGAGTTAAAACTGCGGTTTATGCCGTCGTTCGACAAGCACGGCAATAAGTCAGGTTCAAAGAAGGACAACGAAGCTCGATATCAAAGGAGGTTTTTCATGCGACCGTCTTACTTGCTGCTCCTTATGGCGACCGTGGGTGCTGGAGCCATACGCTCGCAGACGCCTCCCCCGCTTGTCGGCACCTGGCGTCTAGTTTCATTCGAGTCACGGTACGAGAGTGGGGAGATCCGATACCCGTTCGGTCAGAAGGCTATTGGCCAACTCTCGTACGGGACCGAGGGAAGGATAGCGGCAATCTTGGTACAGCCGGGCCGTCCCCCATTCGCCTCGGGTGACATGCGACGCGGCACAGACGGAGAGGTGCGCTCAGCGTTTGAGGGCTTCATCGGGTACTTCGGTACCTACTCGGTTAACGCGGCAAAAGGCACAGTCACCCATCATGTCCAGGGAGCGTGCTACCCAAACTGGATGGGAGGCGATCAGGTCCGGTTCTACAAGCTGGAGGGCACAAGGCTCACCCTGTCGACGCCACCAATCCTGTATGATGGGAAGCGCAGTGAGTCTGTTCTCGTCTGGGAGCGCATCCAATAGCTCTGCGCGACCAAGGGCAGGTTCCGTTGCCTGGTAGGAAGACAGAATGCTCCCCGTATCATAAGGGTCCTTATATTTCGGATTCCCAATCCGTGGGTCGCCAGCTCGAGTCACTGCTTCGGCACGGGAGGAGGCCCGTCCGGGACAAACGGTTTGTACACGACGCCCTTGGTCTTCTCCCGAAACTCGGCCTGAATGGCTTGGAGGAGTTTCGGGTCGTCGACGAGGTCCACCGCCGTCGCCGCCAGAGCCTTAGCCGCGTAGACGAGCGCTTTATGTCCGATCGACATTCCGCCGCAGGCGACCACGGGCCAGGCGTGCCAAGGAGTGTCCAGCGGTACGGTCGTGGCTTCCATGCTCAGCGTGGGAACTATCCAGCTAACGTCGCCGACATCCGTCGAGCCGCCGTCGGGATCCGCCTTCGGCGCCGCCCAGGGCTGGACAGCGCCGTCGAGGCCCTTGGGAGCCACGCCCGTCGCGCGCTGGATCTCTTTGGCGAACTCCTGTTCCTCAGGCGTGAACGGGATCGGGCCGAGCCACTGGAGGTTCGCGAACATCGCTTTTTCCCCGGTCAGGTTGACGAGGGTCTCCCAGTTGCCCCCCTGTACCGTGAACTTCGATTCGACCTCCGCCATCATGGCCGCGCCCTCGGCGATCCGGCGGGCGCGGCCGAGCAGGTGCTCGACCCCGGCGCCCTTCGAATCGCGAAGCCAGCACCAAAGCTTGGCATAGGCCGGCACCACGTTCGGCACGTCGCCCCCGTTCATGATCGTGTAGTGCATGCGGACGGTGGACCTGACGAATTCGCGCATGCGGTTCAGGCCCGCGGTGCAGAGCTCCAGGGCGGCCACGGCGCTTCGTCCGTTCCAGGGATCGGCCGCCGCGTGCGCGGTTTTGCCGCTGAACTCGACGAAAAATTCCACGAGCGCCTGCGAGCCGTCGACCGAGACCCGGGTCTTCTCGTCGGGGTGCCAGGTCAGACAGACGTCGAGGTCCTTGAACAGTCCCTCTCGGGCCATATAGATCTTGCCGCCCACAGCTTCCTCGGCGGGCGTGCCGTAGAAGCGGATCGTGCCCTTGAGCTTTCCGGCCGCCATCAGGTCCTTGACGGCCACGGCGGCTCCAAGGGCCGCCGCGCCCAGCAGGTTGTGCCCGCAGCCTTGGCCCGGAGCGCCGGCCTGGAGGGCTTCCTGCCCGGACCGGGCTTTCTGCGACAGGCCCGGCAGGGCGTCGTATTCGCCCAGGACGCCGATGATCGGCCGGCCTTCGCCGTAGCTCGCCATGAACGCGGTCGGCATTCCCGCGACCCCGCGTTCGACCGCAAAGCCCTGCTGTTCGGCATAGTCCGCAAGCGCCTTCGACGATCGGATCTCGAGCAGGGCGGTTTCGGCGAAGCCCCAGACCTGGTCGCTAAGAGCGATGATCTCGGTTTTGTGCCTTTCGATAGAGGCAGCGGCTTCCTCCTTCTTCTTGATGGAGGCGGCGGCCGCAAGCTGTGAAATGATCACCAGGCCGGCGAGCAGGGTTGCGGCCCTCAGAAGACGTGTTCTCATGAGCATCCTCTCTTTTCTTTCGTTTCAAGCCGGGATTCCTATTAAAGAAACTATATAGTCCCGCCTGTACGGCGTCAACCCCGCGACTCCTCGGCATGAATGCCGGGGCCGGGCTTCCCAGTCCCGGTCCTGGCAAGGCCGGGACCGGGGCTTGTTCGGGGTTAACCCTGAGCCGCACTTCTCGTCACCGCCTTAAAAGGCGGGGCTCCTATTTTAGGCCCCGCCTTTCATGGCGGGGCAACGTCGGCGAACGGGTCAAGGAGACCTGTCCCTTCCCATGCGTGAGCGAATTTGATACGCTTATCCGGAAGAGCAAAGGAGGATCGCCATGCCGAGAACGCGTTCGATGTTTCTAGCGGCTGCGGGATTCCTGATCCTTATGCCGTCCGCCTTTGGCGTCGGAAACACGCCCGCCGCGCAATTGCACCCGGACACACGTGACTGGCCGGCCTTGTTCAGCGCGGACCTGTCGGACGCCGAGTTCCCGGCCGGCATCTGGACGGTCGAGGACGGAATCCTCACGGCGAGCGAGGACCAATGCATCTGGACGAAGCGGGACTACGAGAACTTCATCCTCGACCTGGAATTCAAGACGGCGCCGGGGACCAACAGCGGCGTCATCGTCTATTGTTCGGACCCCGCCGACTGGATCCCCAACTCGGTCGAGATCCAGATCGCGGACGATTATGCCGAGCAATGGGCAAAGTCCCCGGCGACCTGGCACTGCGGCGCCATCTTCGGCCACCTCGCCCCGACCCGGAGCCTGGTCAACAAGCCCGGCGAGTGGAACCATTACACCGTCACCTGCCAGGGCAAGAAGATCTACGTCATGCTGAACGGCGAGCAGGTCACGGCGATGGATATGAGCCTCTGGACGTCGGCCAAGTACAATCCGGACGGGAGTGAGATCCCGGCCTGGTTGAGCCGCCCGTTCGCCGAGCTGGCAACGAAGGGCCGCATCGGCCTCCAGGGCAAGCACGCCGGCGCACCGATATTCTTCCGGAACATCCGGATCAAAGAGATCAAATAACCCACGCCAAGGCCCGAATCTTAGGATCGAGTTCGGGTAGCCATTAACAGGGAAAGGGGCACTTCGAGGCTGTGCTTCTCGAGGAGGTCCCCGTCCGCGAGGATATCCTGAGCGGCGCCCCTGCGACGATCGTCCCCTGGTCCATCAGGGCGATCCTCGAGCAGAGTTCGAAGGCCATGTCCAGGTCATGGGTTGCGATGACCTTCGTTCCCGGGATCGAACGGAGGAGCCGGATGAGCGTTCTTCTCCCGCCCGGATCAAGGTTCGCCGTCGGTTCGTCCAGGGCCAGGATGTCCGGCTCCATGACGAGGACGGATGCCAGGGAAACCTTTTTTTTCTCCCCCAGGCTCAACTTGTCGGCGGGTCTGTCCGCGTATCCCGAGAGCCCCATGGCCTCCAGCATTCTTCCCGTCCTGAGCTCAACCTCCGCGCGGTCGAGGCCCATGTTGGCGGGGCCGAAGGCTACGTTGTCGAAGACCGTGGGCATGAAGAGTTGGTCGTTCGGGTCCTGGAACACGATCCCCACCTGCTTGCGGATGAGCCTGACGGTATCCTTTCTCAAGAGCCTTCCGAAGACCTCGACCCGGCCTTTTCCGCTAAGGACGCCGTTCAAGTGCAGGAGAAGCGTGGACTTGCCGGCCCCGTTGGGACCGATAAGACCGAACGTCTCTCCCCCGTCCACGGAGAAGCTTATGTCGCGCAGGCAAGCGTCTTCACCGGGATAGGAATAGGACAGGTCCTTGATCGCGATCGCTATATCGCTCATAGGGCCACCGCCGCGATCGTCAGGCCGCCAAAGAAGGCCAACCCGAAGACGACATCGGCCCGGCGAAGGCGGACGCCCGGTGATATCCCCAGCCTCCCGTCGTATCCCCTGCAAAGCATGGCGGCATAGATCCTCTGACTCCTATCCAGCGCCCTCATGAACTGGAGGAACATCACGCGCGCCAACAACTTGATCTCTTTGAGCCGGCCCATCTTCCCGAAGCTCCTGGATTCGGCGGCCCTCCGCAGTGCGCCGACATCGCGGGAAAGGACCTGAACATAGCGGACGGCGAAGAAGAGGAGCGACGTGAATAGCCTCGGAACTTTCAGCTTTTCCATGGCTCTGATGATCTTGACGGTCCCGGTCGTCATGATCAGCATCAGGAAACAGCCATAAACGAGGATCGACTTGATGGCCAGGCCTTTGCCGACGGCGATCGTTCTCGACCCGGGGCCGTCGCCGAAGAAGAACAGGGACAGAATGAGGAAAGCGAGGAGCGGGACCAGTAAAAGCAGCCGCTTGAGCAGCCCGACCAGCGACAGCCGCGACAGAATGGCCGGGACGACGAGCAGGGTCAGATAAGCGGCGAATCTGGCGTAATCCTGAACAGGGGTCAACGAAACGGCCAGGGCGAGAGCCGAGAAGGCCGCGATCTTCATCAGGGAATTCAGGCCCGCGAGAAGGCCCTGGCGATTCATGCGCTGGCCCTTGCAAAATAGAGGGCGTGTTCGTCGCGAATGGCCGCGTCCTTGAATCCGGCGGAACGGAAGAGCTCCCTCATGAGAGCCTCGTCGGGAAGCCTGTCGTGCCGTATGGGCCCGCTGAAGCCCGAATGCATCGCGTTCAGCTCCTCTCTTCCCATGAGGTGGGCAATGACGACAGGCCTGCCGGGCTTGAGGACCCGGCGGAACTCGGCGAGGGCGGCCCGCTTGTCCGCGATGTGGGGGAAGAGATTAAAGCAGATGACCGCGTCGAACAGGCCCCCGACGACGGGGATCCGTTGGACGTCCGCCTGGACGAAGTGCGGCCTCAAGTCCCGACGCTTCCTTCTGCCGACCTTCAGCATCTCACCGGAAACGTCCATCTCGACGATGGCGCCCTTCTCTCCGACCGCGCGGCGGAGCAAGGGCAGGAGCCGCCCCGAGCCGCAGCCGGCGTCAAGAACGACGTCCTTCTCGGCGACGGGAAAAAGGCGCGTTAAACGGGCCAGATCCTCCGAATCCGGGGAATTCCCGGGGTCTTCCTCCCATTCGGTCGCGATAGCGTCGAAGAATTCTTTGGTCCTTGCGTCTGTCAATTCCGTTCTCCGGTTTCGCTCATTCCATGGCCGGCATGCTATTGATCCTGCGTTCAAGCGCCTTGATCATCGGCGGCAGGACCACGAGGATCAGCGCCATGCCCGGAAGCCCGTGGATGACGGCGGCCGGCCCCAGGACCCCCGCCGGCAGCTCGAGAATGCGCGAGATCAGCGTCATGGCGACGAGCAGGACGAGCCGGTCCCCGAGGAGCGTCGCCACGAGGACCGGCAGGATGGAAACGCCTTTTTTCCTACGGAGGAACGCGGGGATCCCGGCCAGGACGATCCCCTCGGCCATCATGATGAACGCGTAGGGAGGGAAGAATGGGGGCATCCCCGTCAGAAGGGCGGAGGTCAAAGGAGAGAGAAGCCCGACGGCAACCGCCACGGGCGGGGCGGTCAGGAAGCCGGCGAGGATCATGGGGAAGAACATCGGAAGGAACGCGCTTCCCAGGCCAGCGGCATGAAACGCCATGGGCAGAACGACGGCCAGGGCGATCAACATCCCGCCCAGGACGAGGTCCCTTCCGGAATGCCTCATATCCCCGCCCTCAGCCCGACGCTCAGGTTCCGGCCGGGCATGAGATAGAGCCCGGCGGCCGACCCTGACAAATCGGCATAGATCCTGTAATCCGCATCGAACAGGTTGTTCGCTTCAATGAATACGGACAGAACCTTGGACAGCCTGACGTCGGCGCGGGAATTCAGGACGAGGTACGAGGGGATACGGTCCAGGGAACGGTCGGCCGCATAATAATCCGTGACATATTGACCGGAGAAAACCGCGAAGATCTTGTCCGTGCTAAAGCGAAGCGACAGGTCGATCTTCTGACCGGGCCTTCCTTTTGTCCGGTCCTTTGGATCGAGGTACGTATAGAAGACCCGAGCGGACATGTTTCGGGCGAGGTCGGCCCTGAGGCTCAATTCGGCCCCGCGGAAATCAAACTTCCCGGAATTGAGGAAGATGAACGCGGGGCCGGGCGACGGATTGCGGCCGGTTTCGATCAGGTTATCCCCCTTCATTTCGAAAAGGGAAGCGCCCAGCCTGATCCGGGTTCCGAAGTCCTGTTCGATCCCGACCTCATAGTTCCAGACATTCTCCGGCTCGAGCCGCGGGTTCGAGGGGGGGAACATGTAGAGCTCGTTGATCTGGGGGGACCGGAAGCCCTTGGATAGCGAAGCTCGGACAAAAGTCCCGTCCCGCGGCTGGAAGACGAGGCCGGCCTGCGGGCACCAATGCCAGCCGTAGAGGGAATCCCTGTTGGCGCGGACGCCGGCCGACAGGATCCATCTCTTCATGAAGACATGCTCGTTCTGGACGAAGAGCGCCGATTCGTTCTTGTCCCATGTACCCCGCGGGAAGGCGTAGCTTTTTCCGCCGTACGAACGGAATTCCCCACCAACGGAGAGCTCGTTGCCCGGGACCCTCCGAGTCGTGAACCTGAGGACGGCGCCATCAACAAAATCGCGGGAGTTCCAGCCGTCGGAGAATTGGTGATGCCCGAAATCCCGGTAGATCTTCAGGAAGAATTCGTCTCGGTCCCAATGGCCCTGCAGTCCGACGTCGACGGCTGCTCGCTCGTAGTCGTTCCAGGACGTGAGATCGGGAAGGGCCTGGGGACCCGGCTCGTATTTCTTGCCTTGGTAATACTTGCTCTGGAACCCGAGCTTCACGTGCCCCGTCAGATCGTATTCGGCCTTGCCGGTGAAGGAGTTCCCTGCATATGCGGAGTTCGCCAGGTGCCCGTCGCTCGACCGCCGGTCGAGGGTGAAGTAATATCGCCATTTTTTCAGGCCGGCCCCGTGGCGGAACGTGTATCTCTGCGTGTTGAACGCTCCGTAGGACGTCGTGAGATCCGTTTCGAAGCCCGGCCCGGCGGGATAGTGGGTCAGGATATTGATGACCCCTCCGAGCGCGTCGGAGCCGTAAAGGACCGACGAGGGTCCCCTGACGACCTCGATCCGGTCCACGTTGTCGAGGGGATAAGCGTGGGTCACGGCGCAGCCGAAGAGCCCCATCTTTTCGGGACGCCCATCTACCATGATCGAGATCCGCTGGCCGCGCTGGCCGAGCCCCCGGATCTCCACGTCGGACCTTCCGAAGTCGCCGGTCCGATGGATGAAGATGCCCGGCAGGCCGTTCAGGACGTTCAAGGCGTGGTTGGCGGATACGGCCTTCAGGTCAAGCTCGTCGACGATGCTGACGGACGCCGAGAAATCCTTGATGGCCTTTGCGGGGCTGAAAGCGGTCACGGTCACGTATTCCTTTGGGTGGAGGGCGGGCTCTTTTCTGCCGTCGTCCCGAGGGATAGCATCCATGGCGACACCCGCCGAAAGAAAGGCGGCCAGCCCGGTCGAAATGATAATGTTAATCATCAGGGCTCCTTCAGTGTAACACTATTCTATAAATAGTAGCACTAATTTGGACTTTGTCAAGTGCCCGCGATCAGCTAACGAGTGTTCCGGCGGAGGAACCCGCGGGAGATATCAGCCGGCCTTGGAGCCGACCGTCGTCATGATCAGGTCGCCGTGCTTCACGTTCCGCGTGTTGATAAGCTCATCAGCGACCTTTCTGACGAGAGCGCTCCGGCCTCGCATGATGATGACCTCGAGACAGTTGTGCTCGTCGAGGTGAATATGGCTCGAAGATACGATGAGCTTCGCGTGATTGTGCTGGATCGATGTCAGCGTCTCGGTCAGCTCCCGGACCTCGTGATCGAAGACGAGCCCGAGGACGCCGATGACCTCCCCGCCGGGCTTTTCGCAGTCTTTGGCCACGAGCCGGCCCCGGATGAGGTGGCGGAGGGCATCCGATCGGCTCCTGTAGCCGAGCCGCCCGATCAGGGAATCGAATTCCTCGAGAAGATCCGATTCGAGAGAGACCCCGAACCTTGCGATTCCGCCCATGTCAGGAAAAATACTATTGTCGCGAAGCAAAGTCAACGCGCGCGGCGGCGATCCTCAATATCAAGGACGCAATGCCAAATTCCGGATTGATTTATCGAGCCGCTTTCCCAGAGGTGTTTTTTCCAGTTCGGAATTTGGCATTGTGTCCCCAGATTTAGTATCATTCGGGCATGCGCATCGATTGGATCACGTGGGGCGTATGGGCGTTCGGGGTGAGCCTCCTGCTCACCTGGTGCTTTCAGACGTTCCGCGAATTCCGGGCCCTGTTCTCGAAACGGAAGAGCCAGAAGACGGACGCGCCGGAGGAGTGAGGAGGAACCTTGGAAGACCATCTTCTCAAGGAGATCTTCTCCCAGCCCGACGTCTGGCGGCGCACCCTCGATCGGATGTTCGGGAACGACAGCCCGCTCAAAGGGATTGACGCGCTCATTGGGGACGGCCCGGTGCTCTTTACGGGCATGGGCTCGTCCTATTATCTCTCCATCGCCGCGGCCCCGATGTGGCGGCACTATGTCGGCGGCAAGGCGCGAGTCCTGTCCTCATCGAGTGTCATCACGTATCCTGAGATTTGCGCCTCCGGTCTCGCGAAAGGCACGGTCTTCGGTATCTCACGCTCGGGCGAGACGTTCGAGACGCGGGACGCCGTCCGCCTTCTGAGGCGGACGCACGGCTGGAGCTCGATCGGTGTGACCTGCCATGCGGGCACCCCTGTCCTCGCGGAAAGCGAAGGCTCGCTGGTCATTAGCGAAGCCGCTGAAATCAGCCGGTTCACGACATGCGCCTTTACGACGACGGTGCTGACGTTGCAGGCCCTCGCGGCCAGGCGGGCGGGGAATTCGGAGCTCGAGGGCGAACTGCGGCGCCTGCCAGACTTGGTCGACGGCCTCCTGACTCACTATGGAGCGCTCGTCAAGGACAAGGCCGCGCAGGGAAACTATAGCCGGTTCGTCTATCTTGGCCAGGGCCCTTATCTGGGATTCGCCAGGGAGCTCATGCTGAAGATCGAAGAGATCGCCCGTGTGCCGGCCGAGGTCTGCGAGACGCTCGAATACCTCCACGGCCCGAAGTATGCGGCGGACGAATCGACCCTCGTCACCGTGATCCTGTCCGACGCCGGGGCGCAATATCAGATGGACGCGCTGGTGAAGATCAAGGAGGTCGGAGCGAAGGTAGCGGTCGTCTGCGAGAAGGCGACCCCGGAGGTCGCAACCGGCACGGAATTCGTCATCGAATTGAGCTCGGGGCTGTCCGATTTCGGCCGCATGCTCCTCGTGATGCCGCTGATGCAGCTCTTCATCTATCACAGGGCGGTCGCGGCCGGCCAATCGGCCTGGATCAAGAAGATGGTATACGGGCCCACGGGGTCATAAAATGGCCCGGCGGATGTTCGAGGCGAGCTCCTCGTACTGACGACGGATCTCGTGGGGGATGTGGCGGCCGAACGTGTCGAGGAAGGCCTTGATGTCATCAAGCTCCGGTCCCCACTCCTCAGGCCTGAACTCGAAGAGCCTCTTGAGGTTCTCCGGCGGAACGTTCAGGCCGTAGGTCTCGATGTCCTCGACCTTGGGAACCAGCCCGATAGGCGTTTCCTTTGCGCCGACCTTGCCGTGGACGCGGTCGAGGATCCACTTGATGACCCGGATGTTGTCGCCGAATCCCGGCCACATGAACTTCCCGTCGTCGTCGACGCGGAAGGCGTTCATCGAATAGATCTTCGGGGGGCGGCTGACGAGCTTTCCCATGTTGATCCAGTGGCGGAAGTAGTCGCCCATGTTGTAGCCGCAAAAGGGCAGCATGGCGAACGGGTCGCGGCGCAGGACGCCGACCCTGCCGGCGGCCGCGGCGGTCGTTTCCGAGCCCATCCGGGCCCCGAAAAAGACACCGTGGTCCCAATCGAAGGCCTCGGTCACGAGGGGGATGAGATGCGAGCGGCGCCCGCCCAAGATGATGGCGGAGATGGGGACGCCTTGAGGATTGTCGAATTCGTTGGACAGCGTCGGGCAGTTGTAGAGCGAGACCGTGAACCGTGAGTTCGGCTGGGCGGCCTTCGTCCCGAGCGACGGGTTCCAGGGGTTGCCCTGCCAGTCCAGGAGGTGCTCGGGGACGGGGCCGTCGAGGCCTTCCCACCAAGGGCTATTGGTGTCCGTGTCGAGGGCGACGTTCGTGAAGAGCGTCGGGTAGTAGTTCGAGGCCTTGAGGGTCCGGATCATGTTCGGGTTGGACTTCATCGAGGTCCCGGGAGCGACCCCGAAGAACCCGGCCTCGGCGTTGATGGCGTAAAGGCGGCCGTCGGGCCCGATATTGAGCCAGGCGATGTCGTCGCCGATCGTCGTGACCTTGTACTCGGGGAGCGCGGACTCGAGCATGGCCAGGTTGGTCTTGCCGCAGGCCGAGGGCAGGGCCGCCGTGATGTAGGTGACCTTGCCGTGGATGTCCTCGATGCCCATGATGACCATATGCTCGGCGAGCCAGCCCTGCTTCAGCCCGAGGTAGGAGGCGATGCGGAGGGCGAAGCATTTCTTGCCGAGGAGGGCGTTGCCGCCGTAGCCGGAGCCGACGCTCCAGACGAGATCCTCCTCCGGAAAGTGCATGATGTAGCGCTTCGCGGGGTCGAAGTCGCCGACGGAGTGGATCCCCTTGACGAAGGTCTCGCGGCTCCCGATCTTGTCGAGGACGAGGCGGCCCATCCGGGTCATGATGCGCATGCTGACGGCCACGTAGGAGACGTCGGTGACCTGGATGCAGGCGCGGGCATAGGGCGAATCCGGGTGGCCCATCATGAACGGCAGAACATACATTGTTTTGCCGCGCATGGCGCCCCGGGAGAGCTTCGTCATCAGCTTCTTCGCATCCTTGGGGGACTTCCAGTTGTTGTTGGGGCCGGCCGCGTCTTTCTCGGACGGGCAGACGAAGGTCAGCTGTTCGGTCCGGGCGACGTCGGTCGGGTGGGAGCGGTGGAGGTAGGACTTGGGCCAGGCGGCGTGATTGAGCTCGCGGAAGATGTCGTTCTTCCCGATGTGCTCCTCGCTCATCCCCATTTCGATGAGCCGGCGGGCCTCCCCTTCGGAGCCGTCGCACCAGTAGATGTTCCTGGGTTCGAAGAGCCGGGCCTGTTCCTCGACCCATTTCTCGACAGCTGTCGCCATGATGGAAAGGAATAGCACAGCCCCCCTGAAATTGCAATTTCGGGGACGCAATACCAATTTCCGAAATGGAATATTTCACGTATAATCCAGGGGAGATTTTGGAGTTTCGGAAATTGGTATTGTGTCCCCTTAAAATCGGTTCGATCGAGGTCGACTTCCCGGTCGTCTTGGCCGCCATGGCAGGGTATAGCGACCTCCCCTTCCGGCTCCTCTGCCGGTCGCTGTCGGCGCCATTCTGCACGACCGAGGCCCTGCTCGACCGGCAGGTCATGATCGAGAAACGGGTCCGCCGCCGGATGACCAAGCTGGACGA
The DNA here is from genome assembly GCA_963813235.1 of Candidatus Aminicenantota bacterium. Taxonomy (GTDB): domain Bacteria; phylum Acidobacteriota; class Aminicenantia; order Aminicenantales; family Saccharicenantaceae; genus JALHVH01. Next base: position 23,424 of record CAWEYF010000016.1, read on the forward strand.
CGCCGACCACCCGGTCGCGGGCCAGATCATGGGCAACGAGCCGGACGTCATGGCCGAGGCCGCCGCGAGGCTCTCGGAGATGGGCTTCGACGTCATCGACCTCAACTTTGCGTGTCCGGTCCGTAAAGTCGTCTCGAAGAAGCGCGGCGGGTTCCTCATGAGCCGCCCCGGCGAGACGCTGGAGATCGTCCGCGCGGTCGTCCGTGCCGTTCCGGACCGACCGGTGACGGTCAAGCTCCGGCGGTCGTTCCTCGAGACGGACACGAGCGGCGGCGAGTTCATGGAGATCGCCCGGGGCTCTTTCGAGGCGGGGGCGGCGGCCGTCTGCGTCCACGCCCGGAGCGTCGATCAGAAATACAAGGGCCGGGCCGACTGGAAGTTCCTGGCGCAGGTCAAGCGGGAGTTCCCGGACCGGACCATCATCGGCTCGGGAGACGTTCACACGGCCGCCGACGCCGTGCGGATGATCGTGGAAACGGGAGTCGACGGCGTCAGCGCGGCCCGCGGAGCCATCGGCAATCCTTGGCTGTTCCGACAGGCTCGCGATCTGGCCGCCGGGCGTGAGCCCTTCAAGCCGGATATCCCGGCCCAACACGAGGTCATCCTGCGTCACTATGAGCTGGCCCGCCAGTTCTTCGACCCGAAGCGCGCCATCCACATCATCCACAACTTCGGCATCCGGTACGCCAAGATGCATCCCCAGCCGTCGAAGGCCCGCGCGGCATTCTACACGATACGGACCGAATCGCAGCTTATGGCGCTCTTGGAAGCCTGGTACTGACGGCCCGGGAATCCGCCGATGAAAGCGCCGGATGAAGCCCGCAGCTGCATTTCAAAGCCGCCGAAGTCGTCGCCTCCGGCTTTAGCCTGAGCTCTTATCGTTGAACTGCAGGAACTCGACGGGCGCCCCGGCTTCTTCGATGAACGCCACCAGGACCCCCGGTGACGGGGAATTCGGCTCGATGATGACCCTCTTGCCCCGTATGGCTTCCTGGAGGTCCTCGACCTCGAAAGCTACATGCGCCACCTTGCGCACGAGTTCCGGCATCGGGCATTCGCGGTCATACTTCATCCATTGGATCCCGAAGGGATTGGATCTCGTGGTCGGTCGCGCGGATCTTGAGATGCTCGATATGAGCCATGCCCTCGACTTCGTGGTCTGTTGGAATGCCGACGTGGTGATACTTGTAGCCGCCGGCCATCGTCAATTCCCCTGCGCTCTCTTGAGCCAGACGGCCATGGCGCCGGCGCCGCGATTGGCCCAGACGTAATACGGGATGGCCAGAAAATCGCGTTTCACGGTGACGGCCCTGCCGTCCGGGCCTTTTCCCACGCCCGCGGCCTGCCCTTGGATGAACTCGACGCCTCCGAGGAAGTCCGGCCGGAAGAAGGCCTGGAGCTTGGCCTCGTCAGGGAGCACGAGGTCGCGGACGTCCGCGCCGTTGTCGACGGCCTCGGCGCAATAAACGACGGGTCCGCGCTGAAGGGCGACCCTGCCGGTGTCGTCCTTGACACGTTCGTCGGCGACGACGCGGCGGATGGGCATCGGGAACGAGACCGTCAGAACATCGCCTTTCCGCCATGTCCGCTTGAACAGGGCGTAGCCCTTCTCGACCGCCGGGGTCACGGGTTTGTTGTTGAGCCAGAACTTGACCTTCTGTTCGTTCGCGTCGAGGAACCGGTAGAGCCCGGCCGACACGGCCTCGTTCCGGGCCCAGCCGGGGATGCGCAGGGCCAGCGTGAACGTGGCCGACCAAACGGGATTGATGCCGATGCGGACGGACCCCTCCCAGGGGTATTTGGTCTCCTGGACGATCTCGACATCTTTCGCCCCGCTGATGTCGATCTTCGCCGTGCTCGCCGCGAACAGGTTGACGTAGAGGGAATTTCCGGTCATGGCATAGAGGTAGCCGGGCACCGACGGCAGGAACCGGGCGATGTTCGGCGGACAGCAGGCGACCTCGAACCAAGGGCTCCGGACATAGCCGCCGGGAGAATCGAGAGGGTTCATGTAAAAGAACTTCGTGCCGTCGAGCGACACGCCGGAGATGAGGCCGTTGTACATGATGCGCTCCAGGACGTCGACGTACTTCGCGTCGCCGTGGAGCAGGAAGAGCCGGTGGTTCCAGAGCGCGTTGCCGACCGACGCGCACGTCTCCGCGTAGCCTGCGTTCGGAAGCTCGTAATCCGCCCCGAACCCTTCTTCGTCCTCCCGGGACCCGACGCCCCCGGTCAGGTACATCTTCTTCCCGGTCACGTTCTCCCACAGCCGGTCGATGGCCGTGACGTACTCCGGCCAGCCGCCGAGGGCCGCGACGTCGGCCATGCCCGCATACATGTACATCGCCCGGACGGCATGGCCCACGGCCTCGGTCTGCTCGAGGACGGGCTTGTGGTTCTGAAGGTACGTTTCGGAGTTGTAAACGGCGAAAGGATCGCCCGGGCCGTGCTTCTCGCCGCCGAAATAGTGCCCGCGCTCGTCGAGAAAGAATTTCGCCAGGTCGAGGTAGGCCCGCTCACCGGTGATGCGATAGAGCTTGGAAAGGCCGATCTCGACCTCCTGGTGTCCGGGAAAACCCCGCCGCTTCCCCGGCCCGAACGTCCGGACGAGAAGGTCGGCGTTCTTGACGGCCACGTCGAGGAAGTTCCTGTCCCCGGTCGCCAGAAAATAGGCGACGGCGGCTTCGTACATGTGGCCCGCGCAGTAGAGCTCGTGGCTCTGTCGGAGGTCCGACCAGCGCTCCTGGCCCGCACCCGGGGCGGGATTCTTCGGATCGATGGTCCTCGTCGTGTAGAGGTAGCCGTCCGGCTCCTGGGCCGCCGCGATGATCTTGACGAGGTCGTCGAGCTGTTTCCTGAGCGCGGGGTCGGGATGGAGCCGAAGCGAATAGGCCGCCCCCTCCATGACCTTGTAGACGTCGGAGTCGTTGTAGCGCTTGCCCTGGAAGGCGCCCTTCATGAGCTTCGCCGCTTTGCGGAAGTTGTCCACCCGGCCGGTCTCCTCGTTCAGCTTCATGGCGAAGGGGATGGTCGCGACCCGGTTGGTCTCCATCTTCGGCGCCCAGAACTTGTCCGTCACCTGGACCTTCGTGAAGTCCACGGGCCGGATGGGATAGTCCGTCTTCGGGGCGCCGCCGCTTTGGGCAAGGGCGACGGCGGCGGCAAAGCCGCACAGACAAATCGCTTTCACGTTGTTTTTTATCATCGGCGCGTTCTCCTCGATCTCTCGGCGGACGGAGATATTATACATAAAGGCTAGAGACAAACGCGATTCGCTCCGTGCCATTGCCATCTCAGGGGAGTCCGGACCCGGCTTTACCGTTCAGGCCGAACTCCCGGAGCTTGCGCAACGATCTCGCCGAAGAGATCGAGCAGAGTCCCGGAGACCGCCGTATCGGGTCCGCCGCGGCTATGCCCGAATCGGTTTGGTGTGGTATCCTGAGACCGATAGGAGGAACCCCGATGGCCTTCGTCTTCGCCCACAATAACTTCAATGTCCGCAACCTCGAAAAGAGCCTCGAATTCTACCGTGACGCCCTGGACCTCGTCGAGACCCGGCGCGTGGCCCCCAAAGACGGGAGCTTCGTCCTTGTCTTCCTCGGGGACGGCGTGACGCCGCACCGCCTCGAGCTGACCTGGCTCCGGGACCACAAAGAGCCTTACGACCTCGGGGAGAACGAGTTCCACCTGGCACTCGAGACAGACGACTTCGCCGCGGCGCGCAAGAGGCATGAGGCCATGGGCTGCATTTGCTTTGAGAACCCCGGCATGGGGATTTATTTCATCAGCGACCCGGACGGCTACTGGGTCGAGATCCTGCCGAAGAAATAATGGTTGGGTATATTGATTTTCGACGCACAGACGCCCGTTCCGGAGGACAGATGAAAGCCAAAAGATCAAGGTATGCCCTGGGCCTCGATTTCGGCACGAACTCGGTCAGGGCCCTCATCGTGGACGTGAAGAACGGGCACGAGATTGGCACCGCCGTCCATGATTACGTATCCGGTGAGGCCGGCATCATCCTCGACGACCAGGACCCCAACCTGGCCCGGCAGGACCCCGCGGAATACGTCAAGGGGCTGGCCATCGCCGTCGGGCAAGCCACGGCGGCCGCCCGCCGCGCCGACCGGGGCTTCGACCCCAAGGACATCATCGGCATCGGCGTCGACACGACCGGCTCGACGCCCCTGCCCGTGGACCGCGAGGGCACGCCCCTGGCGATGCAGAAGGAGTTCAGGAAGAACCCCAACGCCATGGCCTGGCTCTGGAAGGACCACACGGGCTACGCCGAGGCCGCCGAGATCACGGCGCTCGCGGCGACAGAGCATCCCGAGTACCTCGCCAAGTGCGGCGGCACGTATTCCTCCGAGTGGTTCTTCAGCAAGATCCTCCACTGCCTGCGGACCGACCCGCAGGTCTTCGACGCCGCGTACAGCTGGGTCGAGCACTGCCGACTAGATCCCGGCCGTCCTGACCGGAACGACGCGGCCCGAGCTCATGAAGAGGAGCCGTTGCGCCGCCGGCCACAAGGCCATGTTCAACGACGCCTGGGGCGGCTCCCCGGACAAGGAGTTTCTCGCCAAGCTCGATCCCCGAGCTCGGGGCCCTGCGGGACCGGCTCTTCGACAAGACTTACACCATCGACGACGCGGCCGGAACGCTGACGGCCGACTGGGCGAAGAAGCTCGGCCTGCCGGCCGGCATCCCCGTCGCCGTCGGGGCCTTCGACGCCCACCTCGGCGCCGTCGGCTCGGGCATCGCCACGGGCACGCTCGTCAAGATCATCGGCACCACCACCTGCGACATCTGGTCTGGCCCGCCGGCGAGAAGCTCCCCGACATCCCCGGCCTCTGCGGCATCGTGGACGGCTCGATCCTTCCCGGCTACCTGGGGCTGGAGGCCGGCCAGTCGGCCGTGGGCGACATCTTCAACTGGTTCGTCAACTGACATCCAGCCGGGCGGCCCGAAGAAGGGCTCCCACGAGGCCCTGACGCGGAAGGCCGCGACGCCTCAAGCCCGGGCCAGTCCGGGCTGCTCGCCCTCGACTGGAACAACGGCAACCGGACGATCCTCGTCGACCAGCGGCTCACGGGCCTGCTCGTCGGCCAGACGCTCCACACGAAGCCCGAGGAGATCTACCGGGCCCTCATCGAGGCGACCGCCTTCGGCGCCCTGACCATCATCAAGCGGCTTCGAGGAATACGGGATCGCCAGGTCGACGAGGTCGTCAACTGCGGCGGCATCGCCGAGAAGAACCCGCTCGTCATGCAGATCTACGCCGATGTCACGGGCAGGGAGATGAAGGTCATCCGCTCAGCCCAGACCTGCGCCCTGGGCGCGGCCATCGCCGGGGCCGTCGTCGGCGGGCAAAGAGGCCGGCGGACACGCCACGTTCGCCGAGGCCCAGGCGGCCATGACCGGCGTGAAGAAGAAGACCTACAAGCCCGATCCGCGGAATCATGCCGTCTATGCCGACCTCTACAAGCTCTACAAACAACTCCACGACGCCTTCGGGACGAAGGAATGGTCGGGCAGCCTCTACAACGTCATGAAGGACCTGCTGAACATCCGGGACCGGCAGTTGAGAGTTGCGGGAAGGGCGGGGCGGGGCTAGACTCACTGCATGAGAGCCGCCCTGCTGACGGGCCCCGGGAGGCTCGAGGTCCGCGACGTTCCCGCGCCCGCGATCGGGCATGATGACGACGTCCTCCTCCGGACGAAGTTCGTCGGGATCTGCGGCAGTGATCTCCACTACTTCTCCTCGACGCGCGTCGGGGACTTGGACATCCGCTATCCCGTCCGCCTGGGTCACGAATGCACGGCGGCCGTCGAAGCCGTCGGCCCCGCGGTGAGGAAGCTCAAACGGGGAGATGTCGTCGCCGTGGAACCGGCGCTTTCCTGCGGGACGTGCGACCAGTGCATCGCCGGGAGGCCGCACACCTGCCGGAACCTTTTGTTCCTGGGCAGCCCCGGCCAGCTCGACGGCGCGCTCGCTGAGCTCCTCGTGATGCCCGAACGCAATTGCCATCTCCTGCCCGCCGGAATGGATCCTGTCCTGGGCGTCGTCGCCGAGCCCCTGTCGATCGGCCTTTGGGCGGTCGCCTTGGCCGGCCGGGTCGAGGGCAGGACCATCGCCATCCTTGGGGCCGGGCCCATCGGCCTGAGCGTTTGCCTCGGGGCGCGGGTCAAGGGCGCCCGGGCGATCTTCGTCACGGAGAAGGTCCAAGCTAGGCTCGCCGCCGCCAAAGAGGCCGGGGCCGACTGGACGGGAAACCCCCTCCAAGCGGACGTCGCGGCCGAGATCCTGCGCCTCGAGCCCCCAGGCCTGGACCTTGTCTTCGAATGCTGCGGCAAACAGGAGGCCCTTGACCAGGCGGTGCGCATCCTCAGGCCCGGCGGGACGCTCGTCTTCATCGGCATCCCGGTCGAGGAGCGCATTTCGTTCGACTCGGCCAAGCTCCGCCGCAAGGAGATCCGCATCCAGAACGTCCGCCGCCAGAACGCCTGCCTCGAAAAGGCCCTCAGCCTCCTGGCCGGGGGACGATTCATGCGGATTTCATGGCCACTCATACCTTCCCGCTCGACCGTGTCCAAGACGCCTACGAGACCGTCTTGAACTACCGGGACGGCGTCGTCAAGGCGACGATCTCCCTCTAGTCGAGCCAAGGCCCGGACAGCCGAAGGGCTAACCGCCCCGCCCCCCTGAGGTATACGAGCCTAGCACTTGGCATGAAGAGATACCCAGAAGTCTTCATGCTGCTAAGAATAGGCGCTTGCTCGCCTTGCCTTTACATCTCGGAACTGCCCCTTGACATCGACCATGTTCCGGCCTAAGTTGATTACAGGCAAAGGGAAACGACAAGGGCTCCGGTTCGAGCGGGGTCCCTTGATTATCGATCTTCGAGGAGGGGTGAAAGATGAGAAGATTCGCGTGTGTGGTGTTCTTGGCCTTGGCAGCGCTCGCCGTCCTGCCGGGGATCCTTTCGGCCCAGAAGCCGGAGAGCCAGATGTTTCTGATCGTGGATTGCACCGTGAAGCCGTCCATGGAGACGAGGTTCTGGGATACGGCGAAGGAAGATGTGGCCTTCTACGGTAAAAATGGATATCCCTATGCATGGAAGGTCTATGCGGCAGAGGGTGGACATTATTACTATTGTCTATCCGGTCCAGGGCCTCGCCGACATCGACGAAGTCATGAAAGCGTCCCGCGAGATCATGGCGAAGGACGCCGCCGGATATCAAGCCCTTTCGGCGAAGTACACGGGGACCTACGAATCCTACAAGGTCATGACCTTCACCTTCAGGCCCGATCTCTCCATGATCCCGGAGAATCCTTACTATGCTCCGGCCGAAACGAATTTCATTTGTCTCGACATCTGGTCGGGGGAACCGGAAAAAGAAGCGGAATTTGAAAACATCTCAAAAGGAGATGATGGCTCTTGTTAAAAAAAAGGGGGTCCGGGACACGTGGTATTGCCTGGCCGGTGGACTGGGGACCGACCAGCCCGTTTATGTCATGGCCGGCCCGGATAAGGACGAGACGGAATTCATCAAGCACAACGCCGAAATGTGGAAGCAAATGGGAGAAGAGATCACCCCGCTCTATAATAAATCTCTGTCGCTATGCAGAAAGAGGGAAACCCGCCGGCTCTGGTACCAGGCCGAGCTGTCCTGACACGCCCGGCAAAAAAGTAGCCTCGGGGACGGTTTTCACCAGGCTCATTCCAACGCGGAGCCTTCAAGCCCGGCGGCACGGATCAGCCTGGGGCTGCATTTCTGATCAGCGTCGGGGGAACGCGCCTTTCAGGACACCCTTGACGTAGCCTACGGACTCAGCGAGGCCCGGAAGGGGGTCTTCTTCGTCCTTTTCGTATTCGAAGGCCGCCGTCCCGGCGTATCCCATATCGACAAGCACCCGCAAGAGACCGGGAATGTCGATGACGCCGCGGCCGACCTCCACATCCTCCCCGGCGGGAGTGGCTTCCGTGACGTCCTTGAGATGGACGTCGAGCAGGCGGGCACCGGCCTCGCGCGCGGCCGCGACCGGGTCGACGCCGATCCTGACGGTATGCCCGACGTCCAGGCACAACCCGACGCGGGGATCGAAGCCCGCGATCCGCTCGAGGACGCTCCGTGGCGTCGGATAGAGCTTGTCGCCCGGCCCGTGATTATGGATGGCCAGCGAGACGCCGGACTCGCGGACGAGGGCCTGGCAGAGCTCGAGCAGATCATGGTCCGGAGCGCCGATGATGAGCGACATGCCGGCCGTCTTCGCGTAATGGAAGGCGCGCCGCGCTTCCAGCTCGCTCGTCATATAGACGACGCCGCAGCCGTAGAGTTCCACGCCCGCGCCCCGGACGGCCGCGGCCGCGGCCCGGATGTCCCCGTCGCCCAGGTCCAACGGCAAATGGACGTCCTTGAGGACGATGCGGGAAAGCCCGATCCTCCGGCAGAAGGCCACCGTTTCGTCCCGCGTGAATTCCCGGAACGTGTAGCTGGCCAGTCCGAGCTTGAACGGCACGACGTCCTCGGCCCGGACGTCGGTCGACCGGCCCGAAAGCGACGGCCGCAACGCGATGGCGGCGGCGCCGAGCCCGGCGCACTTGAGGAACCGGCGCCTTCCCTTGCCCGTGGAAGAGTTCGCTCCCATCTTCATCCTCAAACCTTCGGCAGGGTCCACGGCGCCCGATAGGTGCGGCCGGTCAGGGCCTGGGCCTCGGCGTCGCCCACGACGCACTCGGCGGCCGCGTCCCATTTCACGGAGCGCTTGAGCCGGTAGGAGATGTTCGCCAGGTGGCAGGGGACGATCGAAAGGTGCCCCTGTTCCACATCGCCCGCCAGCCGCTCCCGCGTCCCGACGCAATCGATGAAGTTCCGGACGTGGAGGAGGTGGTAATCGTCCGAGGCTTCCTGGCGCGGCTTGGGCATCATGCGATTGACGCGGTCGGGCTGTTTGAACATATCGGTTTCCGAAACGACCTCCCAGCCTCCCCTGTCGACCACGAGGATGCCGTTCTGGCCGTGGAACTCGCAGCCGTGCTCCCGCCGCCAGGGCCCGACGCCGCAGCCGATCATGTCCTCCCAGACCAGGGAACAGCCGGGGAAATCCACGATCGCCTGCTGGGTATCAGGAGTCTCTCGGATATCCTCGGGAAAGCCATACTTACCTCCGGCCGAGAACGCGGCGACGGGCTGTTCGCCCAAGGCCCACATGACGACGTCGACCATGTGGGCGCCCCAGTCGGTCATCAGGCCGCCGGAATAGTCCCAGAACCACCGGAAGTTATGATGGAAGCGCATCGGGTTGAAGGGTTTCGCAGGGGCCGGGCCCAGCCAGAGATCGTAATCCACGTAATCCGGCGGGAGCCGGTCGGCGGGGGCGCCGAGGCTCCCCTTCCAGTCGAGGTAGGCCCAGGCCCGGACGAGCCGGATGCGCCCGAGCTCCCCCGACTTGACCAGGTCCACCGCGTCCTTGAAATGGGCGGCGCTCCTCTGTTGGGTCCCGACCTGGACGACGCGGCCGTAGCGGCGGGCCGCGGCGACCATCGCCCGCCCTTCGGCAATGCTCGTGGCCAGGGGCTTTTCGACGTAAACGTCCTTCCCCGCCTGGCAGGCGTAGATGGTCGCCAGCGCATGCCAGTGGTCGGGTGTGCCGACGATGACGGCCTGGACGTCCTTTCGGTCAAGGATCCGCCGGAAGTCTCCATAGCGCTCCGGCGCCTTGCCCCGGAGCTCTCTGACGGTCTGCGCCGTTTCGTCGACGCGATGGGCGTCGACGTCGGCCAGGGCCACGCAATCCACGTTCGGGAACCGCAGGAAGGCTCCGAGGTCCGCCGTCCCTTGATTCCCGCAACCGACGAGAGCGACGCCTATCCTGTCGTTGGCGGAGGCTTTCTTATCCTGCGCGCCGACGATCCCTTCGAGCCCCGCCAGCGCCGCCGCCGTCCCAGCCGCCGCCTTCGTCGAAGTCCCCAGGAAATCCCTGCGCGTCAAAGCCTTCATGCCCGCTCCTTTCCACAGCATCGCTATCCGTCACATTATATTATGACGCCGGAGCCGAGGCCATCATAAAGTGCGGACTTGCCGAGCAGAAAAGCGCCCAGGACGAGCGATCGTCATGGATGGCCGTACTCAGGACGATGGACTACGCAGAAGATGAACGGGGATGACGTTCGCCCCGAAGCCCCCCGAAGCGGAGGAGGGACCCACCGGTTGCGGCGGGGGGAACGGACGGGCCTGGTTCCCGAGGTCGGCTGATGGGGAAAGGTTGAGACCAAGATGGGCTCGGCCCGGCCCGAAGGCCGGTCTTTTGGGCTGACAAGCGCCACGTGACGGGGGGGGACGCCGCGTTAGCTTAGAGCTCTAGCGTGCTCGGTCCGCTTGATGATCTCGTCCTGGAGCTCCCTGCCGCAGTCGACGAAATAGTCGCTGAAGCCGGCGACGCGGACGATGAGGTCGCGGTATTTCTCGGGGTGCTTCTGGGCGTCGCGAAGGGTCTCGGCCGTGACGACGTTGAACTGGATGTGATGGCCGCCCATCCCGAAATAGCCGCGGACGAGGTGGCCGAGGGCGGCAAGCCCCTCGTCATCGGCGAGGAGCTGGGGCGTGAATTTCTGATTGAGGAGCGTGCCTCCGGTCCGGACGTGGTCCATCTTGCCGACCGACTTGACGACCGCCGTCGGGCCGTTCCGGTCCGCCCCCTGGACGGGTGAAACGCCCTCGGAGACCGGCTCCCCGGCCCTTCGGCCGTCGGCCGTGGCCCCCGTGACCTTGCCGAAATAGACGTGGCAGGTCGTCGGCAGCATGTCGATGTGATAGCGGCCGCCCCGGACGGTCGGCCGTCCCTCGACGGCCTCGTAGAAGGCCTCGAAGATCCTCTTCATCAGGCCGTCGGCGCGATCGTCGTCGTTCCCGTACTTGGGCGTCCGGTTCAGGAAGAGCTGGCGGAGGCCCTCGGCCCCCTTGAAATCGGCGTCGAGCGCGGCAAGAAGCTTCTTCATGGAGACGGCCTTCTTCCCGTAGACGTGCGACTTGATCGACGACAGGGTGTCCGTGATCGTGCCGATCCCCACGCCCTGGATGTAGTTCGTGTTGTACCGGGCCCCGCCGCCGTGATAGTCCTTGCCCTTCTCGATGCAGTCGCTGACGAGGAGCGAGAGGAACGGGGCCGGCAGGTCCTCCATGTACATCCTTTCAATGACGTTGTTTCCCCGGATCTTGATATCCACGAAGTGCCGGATCTGTTTCCTGTAGGCCTCGAACAGGTCGTCGAAGGCCCCGAACTTCGCCGGGTCCCCCGTCGCGAGGCCGATCCTCTTTCCGGTCCGCGGGTCGACGCCGTCATGGAGGGTGATCTCGAAGACCTTGGGCAGGTTGAAATACCCGGTCAGGAGGTAGGCCTCCTTGCCGAAGGCGCCGGTCTCGACGCAGCCGCTCGCGCCGCCGTCGCGGGCGTCCTCGAGGGACTTGCCCGCCCGGACGAGCTCCTTGACGATGGCCTCGCTGTTGAAAAGCGACGGCTGGCCGAATCCCGTCCGGACGATGCGCAGGGCCCGGGAAAGGAATGCGTCCGGTGCGTCGGCGCCGAGCTGAACCATCGAGCTCGGCTGGAGGAGGCGCATCTCTTCGACGACGTCGAGGATGAGGTAGGACAGCTCGTTGACGCCGTCGCTCCCGTCCGTCCTCAGGCCCCCGACGTTGATCAGGGCGAAGTCGGTGTACGTCCCGCTTTCCTCGGCCGTGACGCCGACCTTGGGCGGGGCGGGCTGGTTGTTGAACTTCACCCAGAACGCCTCGAGGAGCTCCACGGCGCCCTCCCGCGTGAGGGTCCCATCCGCGAGCCCGTCCCGGTAGAAGGGCAGGAGGTGCTGGTCCAGCCGGCCGGGGTTGAACGCATCCCAGGTGTTATATTCCGTGATGACCCCGAGATGGACGAACCAGTAGTACTGGAGGGCCTCGTAGAAATCGCGGGGGGCGTGTGCAGGGACCCGCTCGCAGACGTCGACGATCTTCCTCAATTCCTTTTTTCGGGCGGGGCTCTTGGCGGCCTTCGCGAGCTCGCGGGCCTTTTCGGCGTGCCGTCGGGCGAAACCGATGATCCCGTCGGCGGCGACGGCCATGGCTTTGAGCTCCTCCTGCTTGTCCAGGGCCTCGGGATCGTTGAAGAAGTCGAGCCTCGCGAGGGACGCCTCGATGTCCTTCTTGAAGTCCAGCATCCCCTTTCGATAGATCTTGCCGTCGAGGACCGTGTGGCCGGGCGCCCTCTGCTCCATGAACTCGGTGAAGATGCCTGCCGCGTAGGCGTCAAGCCATTCCGGCGTCATCGCGGCCATGATCCGGTCCCTCATCGACCGGCCCTTCCAGAACGGGATGATCCTCTTCGCATAGAGCCTCTTCGTCGCGGGGTCGACCTTGAAAGAGGTTTTGGGACGCGTATCGAGGATGTCGAGGTCCCGGAGACTGTGGCAGGTGATCTCGGGGTAGGTCGGGGTCGCCTTGGGGGCGGGACCCCGCTCGCCGACGATGAGCTCGTCGTCCGCGATGACGACGGTTTTACGCTCCATGAGATGTTTGAAAGCGAGGCCCCGGCGGACGGGAGTCGACACGCGGTCGGCGACGTCGCTCGCGTAGAATTCCGTGATGAGGGCGGCCCGTTCGCCCGAGAGCGCCGGCACGGCGTCTAGGCTCCGCTGTCTGAGTTTCCGGATCCTGTCGTTCATGCTACGCTCCTTTTCCGACGGGAAGCCCGCGGCAGGACAGCTCCGCGAGGACCGCGTCCACGGCCGCCCGGGACGGCGCGGCGAACTCACGGAACCCCGCGTCCTTGCCAAGGCCCTCGGTTTTGGCCCGTCCCCCCTTGTGATATGGGAGGACGCTCACCCGTTCGACGTTCGCCAGAGGCTTCAGGAATTCCGCGGTCCGACGGACGTTCTCCGGACCATCGTTGACGCCCGGGACAAGCGGAATGCGGACGCGGATCGGCCGCCCCAGCGTCGAGAGCCGCCGCAGGTTCTCCAAGATAACCCGGTTCGAGGCTCCCGTATATTCCCTGTGCCCGACATCGTCCATGAGCTTGAGGTCATAAAGGACGAGGTCGACCTTTCGGGCGACGCGCTCCAGCGATTTCCATTCCGCGAGCCCCGATGTATCCAGGGCCGTCCGGAGACCGCGAGCCCGGAGTGCGTCTGCGAGCTCCGAGAGGAACAGGGGCTGAAGGAGAGGCTCGCCTCCCGAGAACGTGATCCCCCCGCCCGACCTCCCGTAAAAGGCGCGGTCCTTTTCGGCTTCGGCGACGAGGTCCCCGACGCTCACGTTCCTGCCGACAAGCCGGAGGGCGTCGTAAAGGCAGGCGTCGGCCGCGCGCGCCATGCCGCCGGCGTCGCGGAAAGACCTGTCGATCGCGACGCGGCCGCCCGACTTGGAGATCGCTCCCTTGGGCGCGGCCTTGAGGCAGGCCCGGCATTCCGCGGCGCAGCGGGCCGGGAACAGCATGAGCTCGAATCCTTTCGAGATACCTTCGGGGTTATGGCACCAGGCGCAACGGAGCGGACAGCCCTTGAAGAATATGGTCGTCCGGATGCCCGGGCCGTCATGGACCGCGAATCTCTTGATGTCGAAGATCAGGCCCTTCACGGCGAAAACACCCTCCGGGCCTAATATATCACATATCAACGATTATTTCTTCATCTTCTCCAGGGTGGAAACGATGTTCCGGACGTTCGGCACCTCGGGGTTCTGCGGGTCGAGCTCGATGAACTTGTTGAGGTATTCGATGGCCTTGGGATAATCCCCCTTGTTGAGATAGACCAGGCCGAGCCGGTAATAGGGCTTGGGCCAGGTGCTCTTGATCTTGATCGCCAGCTCGAAGTACTGGACGGCTTCGTCGTTCTTCTGGTTGGAGAAGAAGATCTCGCCGACGTTATAGGCCGCGGCTTCGTCCTCCGGGGAGATCTGGAGCGCCCGGGAGAAATTCTGGCGGGCCTTCTCGAAATCCCCGTTCTTGAGGGCCAGCTCTCCCGATCCCGAAAGGGCCCGGAGAGCCGAGGCATTGTCCTTCGCCGCCGCGGGGTCGGCGGGAAGGGACTTTTCCAGGACGATCCCGTACTCCGTCTCGGCGCGCGCCAGGTCCCCCTTCTTCATGCAGGCGGAAGCGATGTTGAGACGGACCTGGTAGAGCTCTGGGTACTTGGCGAGGAACCCGTCGAACACCGCGATGGCTTCATCGAAGCGGCCTTCCGCTGCCAGGGCGTTCCCCTTATCGATGGCTTCCAGCCCGGACTTGTCGGACTGGAGGGCCTCGACCCCGGAGGCCTTTTTCAGGACGATCTCCAGCGATTCGTTCCTCCGGAGCTGGCGGACCTCGTGGGTTTTAACGGCGGTGAGGAATCCCTCCTTGGAGGCCGTGAACCGCCAGATGCCCGTGCCGAGGCCGGCGACGGCAAAGTGGCCCTTCTTGTCCGTTTTCGACTCGAATTGCGCGCCCCCGCCCTGGATCTGGACGACGACGAGGACGCCTTCGATCCCGGCGCCGGATTCGTCCAAGACGTTTCCGCTGACCCGGCCCCGGCCCAGGCCTTCCTGGGCGGCGAGGATCGCCGGGAACGCCATGATCAGCATGGCCAGCCCGGCGGCAAGCGGCAGGCCCCACGAGCGATGTAGTGTGTGTCGTTGCATGACTTCCTCCTCAGGTGTTCAGGGATTCTTCTTGGATTTCAGGAGATCGACCCTTTTCCTGACCTCGGGTTGGTCGGGATTGGCGGAAAGGGACCGCTCCCAGACGGCCCGGGCCTCCTCGAACTTGCCGAGACCGAAATAGCTCTCTCCGACGAGATTCAGGAGGGCCGTGTTGGAGCCGTAGTGGGCGACGGCCATATCGTAGATCTCGACGGCGCGGGCGAAGTTACCGGACTCTAGGGCGGACCTGCCCGCCATCAGGTAGACTTCGTATCTCGCCGGCTTCTCCTGCTTGAGGTAAGGGGCGATCGTTTGTTCGACCCCGGCATAATCCTTCAGGGCCAGGAGGGTCCTGGCCAGGTCCGCGGCGGTGTCCTCCGACGGCATCCGGGCATAAGCGGACGCTTGGCTCGCCCGGGATTCCTCGAACCTCCCCAGGTTGAAAAGTTGGATACCGATCACCCGGGCGTAGAGAGGGTTGGACGGTTCGGGGAGGATCCGCGCGTAGATCCAGGGCCGCGGGAGCGCTTCCGCGAACGACACGTCGAATTCTTCCCTGGCCGAGACGGCCACGCCCCCCTCGGTGACGAACGATACCTGGACCCTATAGTGGTCCGGCGGGAAATCGGTCAAGGGGAATGCTTCGATGATATCGGGGAGCGTCGCGTATTCGGACGCCTTCCGGACCGTCTCCCGGAACGGCTGGTCCTGTCGAAAGAAAGCATACTTCAACTCGCCGCGCGCCCGGAGGTCGTCCGTCAGCCCGAGAAGCTGAAAGGCCACGGACAGGGTATCCTTCCGGAGGAACACCCGGCCCGGCTGGCAAAGGATCTGACGGGAAGCCAGGCGGAAAGCGCGGATCTTCGTGTTCCCGGGGTCCGCGGGGCCGACGCCGTACGCCAGGATCGGCGGGGTCATCAGGAGCCCGGCGTCCTCGCCGGGAACGTGGAGGGCCTGTTCCACGGATGTGAATTCCTTGGATACTTCGTTCTTGACCAGGATGGAAAGCTTGTAGTCCCCCGGAATGAGGGGGAACACGTCATGGAGGTCGAAAGGTTGGTTGCTGCGGGCGCCCATCTCTTCCTCGCCCCATTCGAGATTGACGGTCTTGTCGAACTGGTAGACGAGCCGGCCGTCCGGGGTCTTCACGTTCCCGTTGACCTTGAGCACGGTGTAATACTTCTTCTCGAATCCGTTGACGGACAGCCGCTTGGGCTCGATGGCGTAATGGACGAAGGGCAGGCCCCCCGGGCCCCGGAGGACCCTGATCAGGGAATCGCTGTCCAGGTAGTTGGCGCTGTATTCGACCTCGACGACGTCCTTGAATTCCAGGAATTTCCGGGCGTAATTTTCCTCGACCATCCGCTGGGGGGCGCTGTCTATCCTCTGGAGCATCATATCCGATACGAGCGAAGGCCGGCCATAGGCGCTGGTCTGGTCCCCGGGGATGAGGGATAGGGAGGTGTCGGCCAGGGTCGGGTCGATTTCCCGAAGCTTCTTATACGCTTCGTAATAATCCGTCGCGTTTCCCATGTACCCGGCCATCAGGGCCTGGGGGCCGTTGTTGGTCGGGCTGTACAGCTTATAGGAGCCCGTGCCCCCCTCCTTGAAGAAAAGAAGGTTGAACCCCGGGGGAAGGCCCATATCGGTCTTCCCCTGGTAGAACCAGATCTCGCAATCGTAGAGCTCCTGCTTGCCCTGCATGCGGTTGATGTCGTTCGGCTCACCCAGGATGATGTAGACCCGCCCGCGGTCGGTCCGCCAGCCCTCCGTGGGCGCTTCCCGGCCCAGGAAATGGTTGGCGTAGCTGATCCGGCGGTAGTGCTCGGTCTTGAACTCGTTCTCCGGCGTGGCGGGTGTCGGGTCCCGGTGCTTCCAGAAAGCCTCGATGAACAGATCGCGCTCCCGGTCCGTCTGGAGCTTCCGGAAGACGTCCCTCTCCGTCGGCGTGATGATATAGACGACCTCCTCGTCGAGCCATTTCCGGTAGGGCTCGGGGAGCTTGGTCGCGGCGGAGACGGCGAGACCCGTCAGAGTGACGACGGCGAATGCCGCCAGCGATAAAACGCGGGTTTTCGTTCTCAAACGAGCTCCTCGGGCCGCAAGGCCCATCTATATAATATTTGATATATCAATAGCCTTCAAGCCCGGCGGACGACGACGGGCTTCCCCTCATCGCCAGGACGTCCGCAGGCGGGCCAGTTCGGCGCCATCCGCTTTCCTGACGATCTGGTGGAGGCAGGAGGTCCCGCCGGCGTCCGGAAGCTGGACCTTGGTCACCACCTCATCGCCAAATAAGACCTCGCCCTTGTAGACGATCTCGACCTCGGCCGGCCTCTTCCCGCGGAGGAAATCCTCGGGCATGCCTTCGATGGCCCAATGGACATAGACGACGTTGTTGACGTGCCGGTTGAAGTCCAGGTCCCGGCTGAGGGCGGTGAAGGACACCTCCCGGTCCGTGCGGACTGGGGAAGGCAAGCGCTCGAAATCATCGGCGACCGCCCGGCGGTCGAGGATATGCTCGTCGAGGAAGACGGTTTCCATCCGGACCGGCCGTTTCGAGTCCAGGGCGATCACGAGCCAGGAGCTCGTTGCCTCGAGAAGCAGCCGGCCCTCGCCGTCCCTGGCCTCGAAGTCCCTGAGGGCAAAGACATCGCGCTTTCCCGAGGGCCAGGTCCTGACCTCGACCGTATCCCCCATGACCGGATAGCGGGGCACGCGGATGTGGTACCGCGAGAGCACCCACGTCAGGCCCTTCGCCTGGAGGTCGAAGATGGACACTTTCAGCAGGGCCGCGTGTTCGCGGGCGATGTCCTGGAGGAGATCGAGGAGGAACGGAAGGCGGGCCTTCCCGTCCGGGTCCACGTCGAACGTGTACACGGGGAAACGCTTCGCGTAGGTCCTGTCCATGGTCAGCCCCTTTCGTTCCGGGCACCCGTCCCCGGCGCCCCCGCGTGAGTGCCGGGTCCGGGGACGGCCGCGATCCGGACCTCGTTTTCGATCACCCGAAGGAATTCGCTCATGACAAGCCGGGTTCGAATTATACCAGAGGGCTGGAGACTGTCAATTTCTTGTCTCCCCCTTCCCCCTCCTTCAAACGGAGGGGGATCTTGAGAAGGTCCGTATCACCGGCAGAGGAGCGCCGGGACTGGTTCCAGGGGGTCGGGGGGAGACGGGCGACCTTCATCGCCACGGGTACCCCCCAACATTCCTCTATGCCCGCTGGCCACAAGTTTACGCGAAAGGGAACACCAAGAATACGGCAAGGTCCCAGATGGTGTGGCTGACAGCGACAAGCAGGACGGACCCGGAACGTTGGTAGAGGACGCCCCAGAACAACCCGCAGACCGCCGCGGCCAGGACGAGGACAGGATTGCCGCTCGCAACGTGGACCGCCGTGTAGACAGCGACGGCAAGGGGGAGGGCCGACGCGCCTCCGATACGCTTCTGCCACGTCCTTTGCAGATAGCCGCGCCAGAAGAGCTCCTCGCCGGGGCCGATGACAAGCAGGAGCAAGAGCCCGATCCGAAGGGTTGGAGCCCCGGACTTCAGCGCGTAAACGGCGCCGATGCCATCGCCTCCCGTGGGAAGGAAGCGGCGGACAAGCACGCCGCCGAGGCAGAAGACGCCGTAGAGGACAGTGGCCGAGAGCACGCCGAGGGCGATCTTCCGGAGGGGGCGAGATCGGACGTCCTCGCGGAGGAGGGCCGCATAATGCCCGTCGGCCGTGAATGCGGACACGACGAGGACGGCGACGACGAGGCCCATCGCCCACCAGAAATCGAGGGGACCGAGCCTCCGGAAATGGAGCAGGAAGGGAAAAAGCGTCAGGGCGAGGATGACGGGGACGAAAGGCCGGAGGCGGCCGGGTCGGCTCACCGGACGATCCCGAGCGCTTTAATGGCGACATGGAGCCAGAGCGCCGCCGTGCAGAGGAGCCCGAAGAGGAGGTTGTAGGAGGCCGTGGCCCCGTCGAGGATGATGAAATCCATCGGCTTTTCGGGGGTGTGCCTCAGCCTGGCCCTCTTCCAGAGGGCGAGGGCACTGGGAAGGGCGGCAAAGACGACCAGGAACGCGGGCGGAAGCGCCGGAAGGGGAATAGCTACGATGCGCGGCAGGATCATGAAGAGCAGAACCAGTCCCATGGAGCCGAACAGGAGCAGTCCGTAATAGGCGAGGGAACCCCGGTCCCCCAGCAGGTAGGCCGTCGTGAAGACCTTGCGCCCGCTGTCGGAGACGGAATCGCGCCAGTTGTTGGCGTGAAGGATGGCGGCAACGAGCATGGCCATCGGGACCGTCCAGACGACCGGCCTCCAGGAGAAGGCGCGGGTCTGAACGACCCAAGCCCCGAGCGCACCGAGTATGCCGAAATTGAGGAAGACGGCCAGATCGCCCAGGGCGCGCGATTTGAGGAACGTGTAGGAAGCCCCGATCGCGACGCCGGCCGCCCCGATGTACAGAAGGACGGGTCCCGTGACCCGGGCCAGCCAGAGCCCGAGGGCCCCTCCCGCGACGAAAAAGACGGCGACCTCGGCCGCGACCTGACGGACCGACAGCCAGCCGCGGACGAGCGCCCCGCTGACGGGCGTGACCTCCGTGTCCAGCCCGCGCCGGAAATCGAAGATGTCGCTCAGCATGTTTGCGGCCGAGTGGAGGAGCATCATGGCCAGGAGGGCCAGAAGAAAGCGGAACCCGTCCAGGCGCGCCCCTCCGATGACGACGGCCAGCGACGTTCCGAAGATCACGGGCATGGTCGAGGCCGGTAAGGCCCACGGCCTGGCGGCGACCAGCCATCTTCCTGCGGCGGACGGAGCCGCTGCATTCCCGCCTTTCATTCCGCCTCCTCTCGAATCCTATATATCGGGTTCCGGCGCGGATTTCAAGCGGAGGGGCCGGATTGTTGACATAAGATGACGAAGCCGCTATAAATGGACGGGAAAAAGGAGAGCGATAATGAAGAACATGACCCCTGGATTGGACCGGAGAGCGTTCCTCAAGCGCGGGCTGATCGGCCTCGCCGGGGCGGGCGCCGCGGCTATTCCCTTCGCCTCGGCCCGCGACCGGCAGGCTGCGTCGGCCCGGAAAAGCCCCGTCATCACCCGGAAGCTCGGGAGGACGGGGATCGTGCTCCCCGTCGTGTCCATGGGCGTGATGAACGCCGACAACGACAATCTCGTCCGGTCGGCCCTCGAGTCCGGGATGGTCCACCTGGACACCGCCCACGGCTACCAACGGGGGAGGAACGAAGAGATGATCGGCCGGGTCCTCAAGGGCCGGCCCCGGGAATCCTTTGTCATCTCCACCAAGGTCTGGGAGGACGAAAAGTTCGCCGGCCTGCTCGACCTGAGTCTTAAACGCCTCGGGCTCGACCACGTCGACATCCTCTACGTCCACGGTCTCGGCAGCCGGGCCGAGGTCTTGTCCGACCTCAACCTCCGCAACATCGAGGCGGCCAAGAAGAGCGGGAAGGCCCGGTTCGTCGGCGTCTCCTGCCACGGCAACGAAGCGGAGGTCCTCCGGGCAGCGGTCGAGGCCAAGGCCTACGACGTCGTCCTGACCGCCTACAATTTCCGGAAGAAGGACCTCGCCGACCTCGAAAAGGCCATCCATGAGGCCGCGCAGGCCGGAGTGGGGATCGTGGCGATGAAGACCCAGGCCGGCGCATTCTGGGACAAGGGCCGCAAGGACCCCATCAACATGACCGCCGCCTTGAAGTGGGCGCTGAACAACGCCGACATCACGACCGCCATTCCGGGCTTCACGACCTACGACCAGCTCAGGACGGACGCGGCGGTCCTGACCGACATCACGCTGACCGAGGGCGAGAAGAAGGACCTGAGACCGGGCGTGCAGACGGGCGGGCTCTATTGCCAGCAGTGCGGAACATGCCTTGCCCAGTGCCCCCGGGCCCTGCCCATCCCCGACCTGATGCGCGGGTACATGTACGCCTACGGCTACAGGAACCTCGAGGCGGCCCACGACACCGTCGCCTCGTTGAGGCTTCCCGAGGATCCCTGCAAGGATTGCTCGAGCTGTTCCGTGCGCTGCGCCTCCGCGTTCGACGTCAGGGAGAGGGTTTCCGACATCGTCCGTCTCCGACGCATGCCGGGCGATTTCTTCGCGTGAGCGGCCGTCGGTCGATCCGGGACCGGCTATAACCGGACGGGCCGCCCGGTCCGGAGGGACCTGAAGGCCGCGTCGAGGACCCTCATGTTCGCGACGGCGTCTTCCGGCGGGAACCGGAGCCGGCGCCCGCGGAGGACGCCATCCCCGAAATGTTCGACCATGCGGGTGTACTGGTCCGTCGCCGGGAACGGGATCGCCCGTGTCCTGTCCCCGTTCATGAGACGGATCTCCGTGTCGAAGTGCTTGGCCGAGAAGGCCCGCTCGAGCGACAGGCGCCCCGCGCTCCCGGCGACCTCGAGAGAGCTCCGGAACTGGGACTCGAAGCCGCAGGCCAGCGATGCGAACCTCTCTCCCGGAAATTCGAGGAGGAGCTCTGTCTCCGTGTCGACCCGATGCTTTGGATGGAGGCGTGCCCGGGCGAAGACCGAGACGGGCTCGACGCCGAAGACAAGCCGCGCCGTGCTGACGGGATAACAGCCGACGTCATAGAGGGACCCACCCCCGAACTCCGGCCTCCAGCGATAATCGTCGGAAGACGTGTCGAACAGGAAGGTGAACACGGACCGGACGGACCGGACCTCGCCGACGGCGCCCGAGGCGAGGAGGCGGAGCGCCCGCTCCATCCTCGGATGGAACCGGTACATGAACGCTTCCATCAGGAGGACGCCTGCCTTCGCCGCTGCCGCGGCCATCTTCCGGGCCTCGGCGGCGTTCATGGCCATCGGCTTTTCGCAGAGGATGTGCTTCCCTTCCCGCGCCGCCCGCACGGTCCACTCCCGATGGAGGTGATTGGGGAGCGGGATATAGACCGCATCGATGTCCGGGTCGGCGAGGAGCGCCGCGTATTCCCCGTAGGCCTTGGGGATGTCGAACTGGGCCGCCCATTCCTTAGCCTTGCGCGGGTCCCTCGAGGCGATGCCCAGAAGCCGGGCGTTCGACGCCCCGTGGATGGCCGGGATGAGGGCGCGCCCGGCGATGCCCGCGCACCCCAAGATCCCCCACGAGACCTTCTTGGTCATGCGCGCTTCCTTAGCCCCGGTCCCCCGTCGCGATACCCCGGGTACGCCCAAGGCAGGGAATCGTTCTCAAAGAACGGCTGCAGGCCGGCCCGGACCTTTTTCATCTCCTCCGCGTCCATGGGCCGGAAGTCGCCGGGCGATCTTGACGTTCTTCCTGACGATCTCGACGCTATCCGTCCCGATGACGGCCGCCGAGACGTGGGGCAGGCTCAGGGCATAACGGATGAGCGTTTCCGGAGCGATGTCCTTCACGGTCTCCCTGGGCCGGATGACCTTGATGACGTCGACCCCCATTCCCTTCCGCGCCGCCGCCGGGATGGCTCCCCCCTCGAGGTCCCCCTCGGTCTCCTCGTAATGGTTGAGGGCGATAAGCATGGCGTCGAGGTGGTGGCGCTCGGCCATGGCGGCCATCGCCGCGGCGGACTTGTGGCCGGAAAAACCGATGAATCGGGTGACCTTCTCGTCCCGGGCCTTGAAGAGGGCCTTGAGGACGCCGTCGGGAGCCCCGATGGCCGCGACGTCTTCGAGGGACTCGACCGAGTGGATCTTCCAGACGTCCAGCCGGTCGGTGCGGAGGCGTTTCAGGCTCTCTTCGAGGTCGCGCATGGCCCCATCGTAGGTCCGGGCGAAGGTCTTTGTGGACAGGAAGATATGGTCCCGCCGTTTCTCGAGGACGAGACCGAGGCGCTCTTCGCTCACCGTCTTCCCATCGGCATAATCATGGGCCGTGTCCCAGTAATAAAGCCCGTTGTCCAGGGCGCAGGTCAGGATAGCGACGCTCTTTTCGGGGTCGGGAACGGCGCAGAACCGGCTGCCGGCGCCGAACCCGATGATCGGGACGGCGACGCCGGTCTTCCCGAGGGGACGGGTCGGCAAGCCCTTGGGGTCGTAGGCCCGTTTCCTGAGCATGGCGGCGCCCCGTCCGGAGAGCGTCCCGAGGGCGATGGGCGCGGCCGTGCAGGTCTTGAGGAAGTCTCTCCGCTTCATGGGCCTTTCTCCTTTTCTCTAGAACGACGACGTGAACGAAAGCCCGACCGTTCGGCCGGCGGCCGGGAAGCCGTAGCGTTCCTGGTAATCGGCGTCCAGGATGTTCCGGACGAAGAGCGCCGCCTCGAGGCGACGAAAGAGCGGGAGCCGGCCTTCGAAGTCCAGGCGGACATAGCCCCTCTGCGTCCGGACCCAAAGGTCCGTGTTATAAAGCGTATTGTCGTTATAAACGACCTTTTGTTTCGAGACGGCCTGGGCGAACACGGCCAGGCTCGCGTTCCGGCGCGTCCTGTACCGGAGCCCGATGTTCGCCATGTGCCGCGGGAGGCCGGGGATCTCGTCGAAGCCCCTCGCCGTCGCGGCCACGAAGAGGCTCTGGAACGTGTCTCCGGATGTCCGGCTTCGCTGGAAGGTATAGTTAGCGAACGAGGACCATCCTTCCCCGAATGGCTGGATAACTTCCGCCTCGAAACCGTAGATCCGGCCCTGGCCGATATTGTAGGCGACGTAATTGATCAGGTCGAATTGGATGTAGCGTTTGATGTCGTAGTAATAGGGGGAGATCTCGACCCTCGTCCCGGTCGGGAGCGTCCCCCGCCATCCGGCCTGGGCCATGATGCCGTCCTCTCCGTGGAACGGGATCGTCCCCGTGTAAACGCCGGCATCGGTGGAATAATGCCAATAGTGCTCCGGCGCGGACGGCATGCGAAGGGCCCTGGCCAAGCTCACGTAGAACAGATTCCCCCCCTTGCCGTTCAGGACCAGCTTGATCGAGGGCGCCGGCCCGCTCAACTTGATGTCCGGGATACCTTCGAGGCGCCCCGAGGGCCCGGCCACTCCGCGGTACGACAGGAACCGGACGCCCGGCGTGAGGGTCCATCTCCCGTTCCCGAGGTGGATGTCGTCCATCGCATAGAATTCCAGGTTCTTCGCCTCGACGTAGGAGCCCTGGCTGTAGGGCGCCCGGAAGTCGTCGAGATAGTTCCTCTCCCCGGCATCCCGGAGGTGGGAGTACTCCAGCCCGGCCGAGAGGACGTGCGTTCCAAGGTCGTGGCGGTATTCCGCCAGGAATCCCTGCGACCGGTCGTCGCGGAAGAGCTTGTGGAAGGTCCTGGAGAGGGCGGCGCGTGTGTTGAAGGCCTCGCGGTTCCCGAGGTTCTTCCAGAGGGAGACCCGCAGATACCCGGCGTCCGCGACGCTCTGCTCGTAGCCGAGGTTGAGCAGCCACTTCGATTTCCTCCACCGGCTGCCGGGCTCGGGATAGGCGCCCATCCCCCCGTACATGAACTCTCCGTCGGAAGCATTGTACTTGGGGTCGAGGGGCCTTTGGTAATCGGGGCTGTCGGGGCTTTTGGCCGCCCGGTTCGCCACGATGAATCCCTTGCGGATGCGGACGAAAGAGACGTCCGCCGTGAGGCGCGCCTTGGAGGAAATGTCGTAACCCAGGCGGAGGTCGAAGTTCCCCTGGATCATGTTGCCGTTCCGGAGGTAGCCGTCGCTCCAAGAGGACCCGGCGGCAAGGGAATACTCGAGCGCGCCGGGCTTGTAGGAGTGAAAAATGTTGATCCCGCCCGTTCCGTAGCTCGCCATCGAAGCCTGGAGCTCGGTCACCGGCCGGTCCGTCGGCGGCCTCCGGGGGACGAGGTTGATGACGCCGCCGAGCACGTTCCCGTAGCGGGGGTCGCCGACGCCCTTGACGATCTCGACGCGGTCCACGTCGGCCAGGGGCATCATCGTGAAGTCGATGAAGTAGCCGCCCGCCGCTCCCGAGGTGTTGAGGGGGCGGCCGTCCCTGAGGACCTTGATCCTCCGGGCTCCCAGCCCCCGGATCTTGATGGAGTCGTCGTCCATGGCCGCGCCCACTTCCTGGATGCGCTGGACGTCCACGCCGGCCTGTCGCTCGAGGGCCGTGTCCACCGTCGTCCCGATGCTCATCGGGAAGAGCTCGGGCTTGACCACGGTCATGTTCGGGACCTCGGCATCCCGGGCCTTCTCGATGACGTCGACGATGATCGCGTCGAGCTGGAAGAGCTTGGTCTCCCCGGCCTTCTCCTCGGTCTTCGGCTTCTTCTGCGGCTTGTCCTTCTTCTTCTCCCGATCGTCCTTTGTCGCCTGGGAAAAGAGGAGGCTCGAACAGACGAGGACGACGACGGCGCCCCTGCCGACCGCGCTCCCGAAACTCATGGACATCCTCCGGCGAAGATCTCCCGCCCCGATCCTCCGGACGGGATTAAAGGTAACAAGCGGGGATGGCCTTGTCAAGGAACCGGCCCGCGGGATCGGGAGAAGAAAAAAAAGGGGCCCCGAAGGGCCCCTTGAGCGTTCGTTCGGGTCGAAAGCCGAGCTTAGATCTTCGCCAGCTTATTGAGGAACGCCGGGTCGACGTCGACGCCGAGGCCGGGCGTTTCCGGCAGGCTGAGCACGCCGCCCTTGACGGTCATCCCGCCGACGATCGGATCGACGACGTGTTCGTCGTTCCCGTCGAGGTCGGCGTAGACGATGTTCTTCTGGCGACGCGACGACGTGGGCGGCGGCCGTCAGGGCGATCTTGGATTCCAGCATGCAGCCGACCATGCAGCGCATGTTGGCCGCGTCGGCGATGTGGGCGATCCGGACCGAATTCAGGATCCCGCCGGCCTTCATCAGCTTGATGTTGAAGTAATCGCAGGCCTCGGCCCGGATGAGCTTGATGGCGTCGGGCGGGAGGAAGAGGGCCTCATCGGCCATGATCGGGATGGGGCTGGCCATCCGGACGGCCCTGAGCCCAACCGTGTCCCAGGCGACGACGGGCTGTTCGACGAGCTGGACCTTGTACGGCTCCATGCGCCTGAGGGCGTAGATGGCCTGGGGGACCGTCCAGCCCTGGTTGGCGTCGATCCGCAGGTTGATGTCGGGCCCGATGGCCTCGCGGATGGCCTTGATCCGGGCGACATCCTCGTCGGGGTCCAGGCCGACCTTGGCCTTGAGAGTCTTATAGCCCCTGCCGGCCTGCTCCTTCGTGCTGGCCGCCATGGCCTCGGGCGTGTCGATGCCCGTCGTCACGTCGGTCTCGAAGGTCGCCTTATCCCCGCCAAGAAGCCTGAAGACCGGAAGGCCCGCGGCCTTGCCCAGGATGTCGAACAAGGCCATGTCATATGCCGCGACGACGCTGGGGTTCGAGTGGGACATCGGCCCCATCTCGGCCACGAGGCTCTCGATGGCCAGCGGGTTCCGGCCGACGAGCATGTCGCGGATGCTCCGGGCCATGGAGAGGTTCGTGTCCTGGGTCTCGCCCGTGATGGGCGGGAAGGGGCAGGCCTCGCCGAATCCCACCAGCCCGTCCTCGGTGTGGATCTTGATCAGGACGTCGTTGGCGGCGTTCACGGTCCCGATGGCGATGCGGAACGGCGACTTCAGCGGGACGTCGAACTTGAAGATCTCGATCGCCTTGATCTTCATCTTCCCGGCGGCGGCGCGGGCCTCCTCCGCCTTCTCCGAAGCCAGGCCGCTCTTCCCCAGGAACCCGGCGGAGGCGACGCCCAGCCCGAACATCTTCAGGAAATCCTTTCGCGTTACGCCCATGTCATGACTCCTTTCGTCGAAAATGGCTTTCCGATTGTATGCGAAAGGCGGCGGAGGTGCAACAGAAAAGCCGTCACTCGTCCGTCTTCGGTCCCCGGCCGTTCCTGTTCCCCCTGGCCAGTGAGGCGAACACGCCCAGGACGCAGAGGGACCCGAAGACGGCGAACGCGGTCCGCGCGCTCTTCAGGAAGAGGGGAAGGTTCGCGGCGCCGATGCCGGACATTGCCGACGAAGAGGGCGATGATGAGGACCGAGATCCCCAGGCTGAGCATCTGCCCCGTGAGGCGCATGGTCCCCAGGGTCGACGACGCCACGCCGTAGGCCCGCCGTTCGACCGAGCACATCACGGCGTTCGTATTGGGCGAGGAGAACAGGGCGAACCCGAATCCCAGGCCGAGGAGGGCGGCGGTGATGAAGCCGATGGGCGTCGCGGAGTCGAGGAGGACGAGGGCGAAGAGGCCCGCGCTCGAAAAGGCCATCCCGGCCGAGGCGACGATGCGCGGCTCGATCCGGTCGGAGGCCTTCCCGGCCAGCGGCGAGAACAGGGCCATGACCACCGGCTGGGCGACGAGGACGAGCCCGGCCTTCTGGGGCGGCAGGCCCTTGACGTACTGGAGGTAGAGGCTCAGGAGGAAGGAGACGGCCGAGGTCGCGCTGTAGTTGATGAGGGCGGCGGCGTTGGAGAAGGCGAAGACGCGGTTCGCCCGGAAGAGGCGGACGTCCAGGACGGGAGCGGGCACCCGTTTCTCCCACAGGATGAAGGCCCCGAGCAGGGCCAGGCCCGCGGCGACCAGGCCGGCCCCGAATAGGGATGGAAGCCGGGAGAACCCGTACATCAGCCCGGCCAGGCCCAGGCCGAAGACCACGGACCCGGCCGCGTCGAATTTTTCCCCCCGGGCCTCGTCCCATTCCCCGTGGAGCCGGGTCAAGGTCAGGATGACGCCGGCCAGACCGACCGGGACGACGGAGACGAAGATGCTCCGCCAGCCGAAGCGATGGACGAGGAACCCGCCCAGGACGGGCCCTAAAGAGAGCCCCAGGTAGACCGCCGCCGTGCTGATCCCGATGGCCCTTCCCCGCTCGCCCGGGGGATACACGCAGGTCAGGATGGCCATGCTCGTCCCGAAGATCATCGCGCCGCCGAGGCCCTGCAGGGCCCGGAACGCGATGAGGGCGGCGGCGGACGGGGCCATCGCCGCGAGGACGGACGCAACCGTGAAGAGCGAGACACCCAGGAGGAATATCTTCTTCCGGCCGCGGATATCGGCCAGCCGGCCGAGCGGGACCAGGAAGACGGCCGCGGCGAGCATGTAGGCCGTCGCTACCCAGCCCAGGGTCACGGCCTTCAGGGAGAACTCGGCCGCGATGGCCGGCAGGGCGACGTTGACGGCCGAGCCCATGAAGGGCGTCAGGAATCCCGCCAGGGTGGATACGACGAGCGCCGCGCGCTGGGTGACGCGGTCGCAGGTCTGTGTCGGGTCGGTCATGGACGTCTCGCCAGCGTCCATTATACACGGCGGAAGGTGTGCGTCCACAAGGGGCGTTTCCCGGGCCATTGACAACATTCCAAGCCGGGGACTAAACTTGGATCAAGATAGGCGGCCGGGTGAGGGCGCACACCTTTTGGTTGGAGGAAAAGAGCATGAAAAGATCTGCCTGCATAGTCGCCTTTCTGTTCGTCCTGGGCGGGATCGGATCAGCCCAGGAGATCAAAGTGATCTATCCCACGTCCAGCTCGAGATGGAATATCGGAGAATCATGGAACATAAAATGGACTTCGCCGGGCGTGACGCAACCCTCCGTCAAGATCATGCTCTGGCAGGGGGCGACCTTCATCAGGGACATCGTGGGCAATGCCCCCAATAACGGCCTGTACAGTTGGGAAGTTCCCGAATCCCTCGCTCCGGGAGCGTATAGGATCCGTGTGAAGACGATCGGCGCCGAAATCGTCGGCATCGGTGCCGAATTCAACATCGGCAACGCGAAGATCATTGTGACCGAGCCGAGTCATGACGTGACCTGGAAACCCGGCGAAACCCACCTTATCCAATGGACGCATACGGGCTTGATGGCCAATTACGTACGCATAGCCCTCGAGCCGCATCTGGGCGGGCCTCTCTATTACGCCGCCGAATCAACCGACAACGACGGCTCATTTTCGTGGACGATTCCCTTGAACGTGATTTCGGCAGAGTATAAACTGGTGATTAGGGCCGTCGATGGCTTTCCGTTCGGCGTGAGCCCCAGCATAATGATCGGCTCCGGCGCCCGCCCGCTCCATATCAAAGAGGAGCGATCTCCGAACTTTCTAAAGCTACCCGCCCTGTCCATTTCCGGCGTCAATCTGACGGCCAACGACGACGGCTTCGTGATCACGTTCGGCTATAAGAACTCCGGAACGGGCCCTCTTCCCAAGGGCTCCGAGATGCCGGTAAAGCCCAATTACCGGGTTCTCATCGATGACAAGGAGGTCGCCCTGGGCAGTCTTATCTTCCCCGCCTTTCAAGCTCCGCCCGGATGGGAGGTTCCATCGTTTTATGGGGGCAAGATCAAGTATCCATTTCTCTTCGATTACGGCTGGACGATCGGCAACCTGATCACCGTGAGGATCAACGAGAACAGGGTCAACGGCATGGCCAGCGATTCCGAAACATACAATCTGAAACCCATGGCCTTGAACTCCGGCTATGACATTATGATAACGGGCGCGACGCTGGATTGGAACACGGGGATCCTGAAAACCGATATCCGGATCGACGGCAATTTCGGATCTTACGAGCAAATCTACTTATTTGATACGCATCCGAATTATTCAGCCGGCACTCCGGTCTGGGAGATCAAAGCCAACGTCATTCCCGGACAGCGTTTCTATGCACTCTCCAAGAAGCGGGATGGATTGAAGGGCCAGACCGAGCACAAGGTCTCCATCGGAGTTCTTCTCTTGAAGAGGTCCGACGATCGGGCTCTTCTCAGGGATATCGAACACCGGAACAATGTTTTCGAGAAGACCTTCCGTCGATAAACGGCGACGCCGGCTGTTCCCCAGGCATGAGGACGGCCGGGCGGGCCCCTGCCCTCTACGAATCCTATAAAAATACTATATAATAGGGTCATCCCCGGAGAAGGAGTCAGATATGGTGTCCCGGCCCCACGACGAAGAGGGATTCTCTCCCAACGCCATCAGGATCCTGAAGGCCCGCTATTACCTGAAGGACGACAAGGGCGGGTTCCTGGACACGTCTCCGGCCGACCTTTTCCGGCGCGTCGCCGGGTTCGTCGCCGGGGCCGAAAAGGGCGCGGCCGAACGGCGCCGCTGGGCCGACGCTTTCTTCAAGGTCATGATGGACCGGGACTTCCTCCCCAACAGCCCGACCCTGACCGGGGCCGGGCGCGGCATGTGCCTCAGCGCCTGCTTCGTCCTGCCCATCGAGGATTCGATGGACTCCATCTTCGACACGGTCAAGAACGCGGCCCTCGTCCACAAGGAAGGCGGCGGGACCGGCTTCGATTTCAGCGCGCTCCGGCCCCGGGGAAGCTTCGTCCGCAAGACCCAGGGCATCGCCTCGGGCCCGGTCTCGTTCCTCCGGGTCATCGACGCCGCGACCGAGGCCGTCAAGCAGGGCGGGACCCGGCGGGGCGCCAATATCGGCATCCTGAGGGTCGACCACCCGGACATCGAGGAGTTCATCGCCATGAAGAGGGACGGCCGGAGCCTGTCCAACTTCAACATCTCCGTCGCCGTGACCGACGAGTTCATGCGCGCCCTGAAGGAGGACGGCTCCTACGCCGTCCGCGACCCGTACAAGGGCCGGAAGGACGGGACGAAGAAAGCGCGCGAGGTCTTCCGTCTCCTCGTCGAATCGGCCTGGGCGGTGGGCGATCCCGGGCTCATCTTCATCGACCGGATCAACCGGCGCAATCCGACCAGAGGCCTCGGCCCTATCCGGGCGACCAATCCCTGCGGCGAACAGCCGCTCCATCCCTACGAATCCTGCAACCTCGGCTCGATCAACGTCGCGAACTTCTTCGACCCCGCCAAGCCCGGGGCCTTCGACCGGGAGCGGTTCGCCGGGGTCGTCGCGACCGCCGTCCGGTTCCTCGACGACGTCGTCGAGGTCAACCAGGTATCCCCTGCCGCAGATCGCCGAGACGACCCGGTCGAACCGCCGGATCGGCCTGGGGGTCATGGGCTGGGCCGACCTCCTCCTGAAGATGGGCCTCCGCTACGATTCTCCGGAAGCCCTGGCCTTCGCCGGCGATCTCGTCGGCTTCATGAAGGAACGGGCGGACGCGGAGAGCCGCGAACTCGGCCGCCTCAAGGGCAGTTTCCCCAACGTCGAAAAGTCCGTCTACAGGGGGACCGACCGCCGGAACGCCACGGTCCTGACTATCGCCCCGACCGGGCACGATCTCCCGCATCGCCGGCTGTTCCTCGTCGATCGAGCCGGTCTTCGCCTTCGAATTCACCTCGAAGATCCTGGACGGCGAGCTCAAGGACGTCCACCCGCTCTACAAGGAATGGAGGGAGAAGAATCCCGACGCTCCCCTGCCCGCCCATTTCGTCACGGCCCACGACATCACGCCCGAAGGCCATCTCCGGATGCAGGCCGCCTTCCAGAAGCACGTGGACAACTCGGTCTCCAAGACGATCAACCTGCCCCACGACGCGACCGAGGACGACATCGAGAAGGCGTTCCTCCTCGCCTACGAGCTGGGGACCAAGGGCATCACGGTCTACCGGGACGGCTGCAAGGCCGAGCAGGTCCTCTACAAAGCCGTCGCCGAGGAGCCCCGTCATGCCCAAGGAGCGGCCGGGGTCCCTGCCCTCCATCACCGATAAGATCAAGACGGGCTTCGGCAATCTCTACGTGACCATCACGTTCTACAACGGCAAGCCGTTCGAGGTCTTCACGAGCATCGGGAAGAGCGGTTACTCGACGATGGCCGACGCGGAGGCCCTCGGGCGCCTCATTTCGATGGCCCTGAGGAGCGGGGTCGAGCCCCAGGAGGTCATCTACCAGATCAAGGGGATCGGCGGGGCCGAGCCCATCTTCACCGAGGGCGGCCTCGTCCAGTCCATCCCCGACGCCATCGCCAAGGTCCTCGAGCGCCACCTCGGCGAGGTCAAGGCGAACCCCAAGGACTTCTTCAAGAACATCTGCAAGATGTGCGGCGCGACCTTGCCCGACGAGAAGTGCCCGACCTGCCCCAACTGCGGCTGGAACAAGTGCTCTTAGCGGCGTGACGGCTCTCTTTTAAGTTTCGGATCGCCTCCGAAGGACTCGAGGACATTCTCATGGCTCTTGTCGTAGCTGGCAAGAGGGCCCAGAAGGGACGGTTTCGCTCTCGGTCGGGTTATCAAGCCGTTTTCTCACCAGCTTCTTCGGCGGGCTCAGAGGGTCGCCCCTTGTCCCCCATACCCCGGGAACCTGTTGACAGGTTCCCCCATCGTCAAGGCCGATGGGCCCCCCTCCCAATGGGGGCTTCGGGGCGATCCTCTGAGCCCTTGATCCCCGGCTTCACCCGCCTGACGTCCCCCACTTCCGCTCGGTCCGTTCCGTCCGTATCCCCAGCCCACGGACCCGTGATGGGAGGTCTTTGACAAAGGGCTGCAGCGACCATGCGGAGGTCAGCCTGAGACGAGCGGCCGACGAGGGAAGCCGTAGGCCTCCGAGGGACCAAGGCTCCAGGATGGGTTTCCTCAGCTAATTAAATGTGCCTGGAGTTTTGGACCCGAGGAGCCGAGTCGGACGAGAGTCGAAGGCGATCTGGACCGGAGCCGGGAGCAAAGCCCTTCGTCAAAGGGCTCATCGCCATCACGGCGTAAGAGCGGGAAGAATGAAGAGAGTCAGCGGCGGAGGAAGCGGCGCAGGTATTGGCGCGTCTCGGTGATGCCGAAGACGCGGGACGCGCCATAGAAGACGGCCAGGCCAAGGAGCCCGCAGGCGGCGACACTCGCCAAGGAGGCGAGGAACGAATGCCCGAGCCGGGCGAGGATGAAGCCGTTGGCGAACCAGCCTGCGGCCCCGCCAAGGACCGAGGCCGCGACGAGGGTCAGAAAATAGAAACCCAATGGCAGCATGTCGGTCTTCCCGATCTTCTTGGGCAAGAGGACGAGGAGGACCGCCACGTTGAGGACGGCGGCCAGGGCGGTCGAGAGGGGGAACGCCATGAATCCCATGGTCCACATCAGGCTCAGGTTGAGGACGATGTTGAGTCCGATCGAGGCGAAGCTCGCGTACATCGGCGTCTTGGCGTCCTTGAACGCATAAAACACCGACGCGACATTCCTCAGGGCGGCCATGAAGGGGATGCCCAGCGTGTAAAGGACGAGGGCCGCCGCCGTCGCGGCCGTGTCCTCGGCCGTAAAATGTCCCCGCTGGTAGATGACGCGCGTGATCGGCCGGGAGAGGAACGCGATGAGGACGGAGGTCGGCACGGTCAGGAAAAGGACCATCTTCAGGGAATCCTCGAGCGTCGACCGGACGGCGGCGACGTCCTTGTCGAGGACGAGCCTCGAGAACGACGGCAGGGCCACGGTCCCGACGGCGATGCCGAAGAGCCCGAGCGGGAGGTGCATGATCCGGAAGGCGTAGTTCAGCCAGCTCACGCTGCCCTGGGCGAGCGGCGTGACCAGGATCGTGTTGACGAGGACGTTGATCCGGGTCCCGGCCAGCCCGATGGCCACGGGAATGAACAGGGCCATGACCCGGCGGAACCCCGGGTCCCGGAAGCTGAGGAAGAGGCTGTATCGGAATCCTTTCTTGCGAACCAGGGGCAGCTGGACCAGGAACTGCATCAAGCCGCCGACGAGGACCCCGACGGCCATGCCGAAGATGGGCTCCTTGCCGCGGGAGACGTACCAGCCGTAGGTCAGCAGGGGGAAGAGGATGGAGAATAGGTTGAAGAGGGCCGGGGCGACGGAAGGCAGGAAGAACGACTTCTCCGTGTTGAGATAGCTCATGGCCCAGGCGCCGAGGCTGATGAACAGGAGGAACGGGAAGAGGACGGCCGTGAGCTGCGCCGTGAGGTCGATCTTCCCGGGAACCTTCCCGAAGCCGAAAGCGATCCCCTTGGCCAGGGCCGGCGCCAGAAGCAGGCCCGCGAGTGAGACGAGCCCGGTCACGACGAAGAGAACGTTGAAGATATTCGAGGCCAGCCTGTTCTCGGCGTCCTTGCCCTCCGCCTTCGCTCCCGTCAGGACCGGGACGAAGGCCGCCGAGAGGGCCGTCTCGGCGAAGAGGTCGCGGAGGAGGTTGGGGATGCGGAAGGCGACGTTGAACGCGTCCGTGGCGGCGCCGACCCCGAAGAGGTGGGCGAAGACGGATTCGCGGACGAGGCCCATGATCCGGCTCAGGGCCGTGCCGACGGTGAATGACCGCACCCCTTTGGAAATGTCTTCCACGGTTTCCCGATTATATCAAAAGCCCGCCGGCGATTGACACCCTTTTCCGCCATCTGATATATATGGGCGGGTGGCTCTCCCGGGGAACGAATCGCGAAGTAGTCTGGTTTATTACCTGTACGGGGCGGGTGCGGACCGGTCCGCAGGGAGGATGACATGCAACACGGAAGACTGGGCATTCAAAACGGCGGCATGCGGAACAAGCGGGCGCTCCGCTTCGGCCTCGGTCCCCTCGTCCTCGCGCTCATCCTGGGCGGGGCCGTCCTGTCCCGCTCCGGGACCGGAGGGTCCCAGAACGGGGCCGGTCGATTCTCCGATGGTTCCGGCGGCGTCGCCGGATCCCCTGCCCAGTCGGGACAGAACGTGAACCGCAAGCTCCTCGACCGGCTCATCGGCGAGCAGAAGTACGAGGAGGCCGCAAAAGAGGCCGCCCGCATCCGCGGCGAGGCCCGACGCGTCGGAGACGAGAAGCTCTGGGCCTGGGCCCTCATCCGCGAAGTCCAGCTCCGGACGGCCCTGCACGGCTACGAAACCGCCGTCCGGTTCCTCAGGGAGGAGCCGTGGCCGGGCTCGCCCGTTCCGCGGGCCATGTTGGACCTGTTCTATGCCGGATCCCTCGTGACCTATCGTTCCGCCTATTCGTGGGAGATCGGCAGCCGCGAGCGCGTCGAATCCGCGGGCCCCATCGACCTCAAGTCCTGGACCACGGACCAGATCAACGCGGAAGCCTGGTCGGCCCTTATCCGCGTCTGGAAGGAACGGGACCGCCTCGCCGCACTCAAGGCCTCCGACTTCCCCGATATCTGGAACCCCGGCGACTATCCGGCGGGGATCCGGGACACGGTGAGGGATTCCGTGGTCTATCTCATGGCCGGGTTTCTCGCGGATACGAGTTCGTGGACACCCCGCCAATCGAACGAAACCTGGCTCCTGGACTTGGAACGCCTGTTGTCCTCCGAACCTTCTGACCCCGGGAAGGTCGTCGCCGACCTGGAGTCCGCCGGCGCCCATCCCCTCGAAAAGCTCCGGGCCCTGCTTGCCGAGCACGGGAACTGGTGCCGCCGGTCCGCAGGACGCCCCGAGGGCGCGCTCGAGGCCCGTCTCGAGCTCTTCTCGGCCCTCCACGCGTCTTTCTCCAAGGAAGACGACCGGGCGCTCATCCGCTCCCGGCTCTCCGAATCGCTCGCCCCCGCCCGCAAGCATCCCTGGTGGGCATCCGGCCAGGCCCTCCTCGCCGAGTTCACCCGGGCCGAGGACGCCCCCGACGCCCTCGTCCGCGCCCGCAAGCTCGCCCTGGAAGGTGCCGAAGCTTACCCCGACTCCCCCGGCGGGCGGCGATGCCTTCATGTCGCTCGGGGCATCGAGGCTCCGGACTTTTCCGTGGAGATGATGGCCGCGGACGCGCCCGGGCGCCGCTCCGTCCGATTCACCCACCGCAATCTTGCGGCCGTCCACCTCCGGGCCTACCCCGTCGACCTCGCGGGACTCATCCGGACGTCGAAAGACTACAACCTCTTCCCGCAATGGGACGAAGCGAAGGACATCCTTGAAAAGGGCCGCCCGGCCGCGTCGTGGAAGCTCGATCTACCCGCCACGCCCGATTTCCGCGACCATCGAACATACGTCGAACTACCGTCCGGCCTCGCCCCGGGGCTCTATCTCGTTGCCGCCTCGGCCCGCGGCGACTTCGCACGGAACGCGAACAGGATCCGGGCGCTCAACGTCATCGTCGGGGACCTGGTCATGCTCCGTCGCGCCTCAGGCGAAGGGGGGACGGACGCGGTCGTCCTCGCCGGAGGGACGGGTCGGCCCGTCGCGGGCGCTGCGGTCGACCTCTATGCTTTCGATTGGCAGAAGGGACACAGCCGGGTGGAGGCCAAGGTCACGGACGCCGAAGGGCGGGTCCATTTCGCGCCGCGAGCCGAGCGGCAGGGTCCCTTCTTCCTCCTTGCTACGAAGGGCCGGGACCTGGCCATCGATCCTGACTATTTGTACCTCTATGCCGGATCGAGGCCGGCCGAGACGAGCGCCGCGCTCATCTACACCGACCGGAGCATCTATCGGCCCGGCCAGAAGCTCTATTGGAAGGTCCTGGGCTACCGGGGCCGCAGGGACCTCGGCAAGCTCCGGCCGGCGGCGAACGCCGGCGCGTCGATCTGGCTCGAGGACATCAACGGCCAGAGGGTGGCCGAGGCGACCTGCGCTTTGAACGGCTTCGGAACGGCGAGCGGTGAGTTCATCATCCCGGCCGCAGGGAGACCCCTTGGCGCCTGGCGCCTACGGACCTCGCCCGATGGCGTCGCCCAGGTCCGGGTCGAGGAATACAAACGGCCTACGTTCGAAGTGGCCGTCAAGGACCCTGACAGGCCCTTGCGCCTGAACCGCCCCGCCACCCTGAAAGGCGAGGCCCGCTATTACTTCGGACTTCCCGTCGCTTCGGGCGCGGCCGTATGGCAGGTCAAGCGCGAGCGGATCTATCCCCGTTGGTGGTGGTGGGAAGCGCCGGATAGCGGAAGCGCCCAGGTCGTCGCCGGCGGCAAGGTCCCGCTCCGCGAGGACGGGACCGTCGAAGTGACGTTCACGCCGCGCGTGGACGAGCGCGGAGGCGGCCCCGGCTCGGGCCTGACCTATCGTTACACACTTTCCGTCGACGTCACCGACGAGGGCGGCGAGACCCGGACCGCATCACGCTCGTTCCGGCTCGGCTTCGTCAGCGTGGAGGCAGCGATCGCAGCCGCGAACGGCTTCGGTCGGACCGATGCCCGAAGCGCGTTCACGATCACCCGGGCCGACCTCAACGGGACGCCCAAGCCGGGAAAGGGGTCATGGCGCGTCGTCCGCCTCCTACAGCCCGAGACGACGCTCCTTCCGGCCGACCAGCCTCTCCCCGAGCCGCCGACGCCGGAAGAGCGCGAGACGCTCCGGACCGCGGGCGATCGCCTGCGGCCCCGCTGGGAATCGCCCCTCGCCCCGGAAAATATCCTCCGCCTCTGGAAAGAAGGTCCCGAGGCCGCCCGGGGAACGGCCGAGCACGGCGCCGACGGTCTGGCCGCCGTGTCCGTTCAAGCTCTCGAAGCCGGGGCTTATCGCTTCATCTACGAGACCAAGGACGATTTCGGCGCGGTCTGCCGGGAGAGCCTTGATTTTCTGGTCTCGGGCCGGAAGGCTTCGGCCCGCCTGCCGCTCCTCCTGGTTTCGGAAACCGCTTCGGTACCGGTCGGCGGGACCGCAAGGCTTCTCCTCCACAGCGGCTTCGCCGGCCAGCCCATGCTCTTCGAGACGTTCAAGGGCGGCGAGCCGTGGGAACGCCGCTGGCTCGAAGCCGGAAAGGACGGCGGCCTGCTGGAGATCCCGGTCACCGAGGATCTGCGGGGAGGATTCGGCGCGCGCGTCACTCTTCTCAGGGACCATCAGCTCATCAGCGAGGAGGCTAATATCTTCGTTCCCTGGGACAATAAGGAACTGGCCCTGTCCTTCTCCTCGTTCCGGGACAAGCTGGCGCCCGGCGGCCGGGAGACGTGGAGGGTCACGGTCAGGACGCCGGAGGGCAAGCCGGCCGTCCAAGGCGCTGCCGAACTCCTGGCCTACATGTATGACCGGAGCCTCGACCTCTTCGCCCCGCATAACCCGCCCCGGATCCCGAGCCTCTATCCCTACCGCGCGGGGACGGCCGGATGGAACCCGACCCTCGGCCTTGCTCCCCAGGCATTCTCGGATGATTCGGGATGGGCCGGCGTCCCCTCCTACCCGGTTTTCCGGCCGGATCAGCTCGTGCATCTCGGAGGATACGGGATCGGGGGCCCGGGGATCAGGGGGGGTATCGTAGGCGGCGTCCTCAGGGAGGACCGGGTGGCCATGCCTGCGGCCGCTCAGAGGAGCATGTCCGCCAAGAGCGTCAAGGAGGAGGCTCAAGGATACGATGCGGAAAAGAAGAAGGACGTGCCCGCGGAAGCCCCGCAACAGGCTCCGGAAGCGGCCGTGCCCCTGCGCGCGAACTTCTCCGAGACCGCCTTCTGGCAGCCGCATCTCCTGACCGGGCCCGACGGTACGGCGGCGGTCGAATTCACGGTGCCCGATTCCGTCACGGGCTGGCGCGTCTTCGTCCACGGCGTGACAAAGGACCTCGCGGGAGGCACGCCTCGAAAAGGGAGCGCGCACGGTGAAGGACCTCATGGTCAGGCCCTACCTGCCGCGCTTCTTCCGCGAGGGCGA
Organism: Candidatus Aminicenantota bacterium; assembly: GCA_963813235.1. Lineage (GTDB taxonomy): Bacteria > Acidobacteriota > Aminicenantia > Aminicenantales > Saccharicenantaceae > JALHVH01. Next base: position 61,407 of record CAWEYF010000016.1, read on the forward strand.
CCGGGCCGAGCTCAGGGTCGTGGTCAACGACGCGGGAGAGACGGACCTCTCCGGCGCCGTGTCCCTCGAGATCACCGACCCGGCCACGGGCGAGAACCTGGCGCCGGCGTTCGGGCTCCCGGCGAGCATCCCCCCGCGGCCGTTCACCGTGAAGCCGGGCGGCGGCACGACGGTCGTCTTCCCTCTGTCCGCGCCGGCGCGGGTCGGTACCGTGGCCTTCAAAGTCACGGCACGGGCCGGGGCGTTCTCCGACGGCGAATTGCGGCCGCTTCCCGTCCTGCCCGGGCGGATGCACCTCGTCCAATCACGGTTCGCGACCCTGAAGGAGGGGATCCCCCGCGAGCTGACGTTCCCCGACCTGGCGAAGACCGACGACCCGACGCGCATCAACGAACAGCTGGTCGTCACGGTGGACGCTCAGCTCTTCTACGGCCTTCTCGAAGCCCTTCCCTACCTCGTCAACTATCCCTACGAATGCACGGAGCAAACTCTCAACCGCTTCATGTCCACGGGCATCCTGACGAGCCTCTACGACAGATATCCTTCGGTCGCCCGCATGGCCCAGGCCCTGAGCAAGCGCGAAACGCTTTACGAGACGTTCGATGCGGCCGATCCCAACCGGAAGATGGGCCTCGAAGAGACGCCGTGGCTCGTCGACGGCGCAGGGCGGCCGGGACGCGGGGTTCGGAATGGAAAAGATACTCGACCCGCGGGTCGCCGCGGCGCAGCGGGAAGCTTCGCTCGCGAAGCTCCTCAAGGCCCAGACATCCCTTGGCGCGTTCCCCTGGTGGCCGGGCGGGCCGCCGTCGCCGTACATGACCCTCTACATCGTCCACGGATTCTCGAAGGCCATCGAGTTCGGCGTCTCCGTGCCCAAGGACCCGGTGGTCCGGGCGTTCGGTTATCTCCACCGCCACTACATCGACGAGATCGTAAGAGAGCTCATGGCCCACGACACCGGCTGGGAGTTCGTCACGTTCCTCAACTATACGCTCTCCAACTTCCCTGACGCCTCCTGGGCGGGAGGGGTCTTCACGGACAAGGAACGGAAGGAGATGCTCGAGTTCTCGTTCCGCCACTGGAAGGAACACTCTCCCTACCTCAAGGGGTTCCTGGCCCTGACGCTGAAGAGGGCGGCGAGGCCGAAGGACGCGGCGCTCGTCTGGGACAGCGTCATGGACAGCGCCAAAACGACGGTGGACGAAGGCACGTCTTGGGCGCCGGAGGACCGCGGTTGGCTTTGGTACAACGACACCATCGAGACTCACGCCTTCGCCCTGCGGACACTCATGGAGCTCTCGCCCGCCGATAGCCGGTCCGAGGGGCTCGTCCAATGGCTTTTCCTCAACAAGAAGCTCAACCACTGGAAATCCACCCGGGCCACGGCCGAGGTCATCTATTCGGTGGCCTGGTTCCTGAAGGCAACGGGGGCGATGGGCGTCAGGGAATCCGTCGCCGTCGACGCGTGCCGGACGAAGACGACGTTCACGTTCGAGCCGGACAGCTACACGGGAAAGAAGAACCAGGTCGTCATCCCGGGAGACAAGCTGTCGCCGGAGTGCGCGACGGTCCGGGTGATGAAGGAAGGCAAGGGCATGGCCTTCGCTAGCGCGACGTGGCATTTCAGCACGGACCGGATGCCCGAGAAAGGGCGAGGGCGACCTGTTCGCGGTGGAGCGGTCGTACTTCCGCCGCCTGAAGAAGGGCGACGAGGTCGTCCTGAAGCCGCTCGCCGACGGGGAAGGCGCTCGCCGTGGGCGACGAGCTCGAGGTCCAGCTCTCGATCCGGGCGCGCCATCCGGCCGAATACGTCCACCTCCGCGACCCGAGGCCTTCGGGATGCGAACCGGTGACGCTCGCATCGGGATACAAGTGGGACCTGGGCCTCGTTCGCTACGAGGAGATCCGCGACAGCGGAACGAACTTCTTCATGGAATGGCTGCCCCAGGGCGAGTACACGCTGAAGCACCGCTTGCGCTGCGCGATGGCGGGGACGTTCAAGGCCGCGCCGGCGACCCTGCAGTCCATGTACGCGCCCGAGTTCGCCGCCTATTCGGCGGGACGTCTCATCGAGGTGAAGGGGGACTAGGCAGGAGCCCGGTCTCGATCCAGGCCCGGATCTCGTCGCGGCTCCGGCGGAAGCAGGCGAGGACCTCCTCGTCCGTTCCGGAGCATGCCGCCGGGTCCTCGAAGGCATGGTGGACGGTGTTCTTTGCCCCGGGGAAGAACGGGCAATCCGTTTGAGCGTTGTCGCACACGGTGACGACGAGGTCGAACTTCCGGTCCATGAACTCGTCGAGGCTCTTCGAGCGGTGGCCGGAGATGTCGATGCCGATCTCGGCCATGGCCTCGATCGCGGCCGGATGGACCCGGGTGGCCTCGGTGCCGGCGCTCGACGCCTCGATCCTGCCCGGAAAAAGGGCATTGACCAAGCCTTCGGCCATCTGAGACCGGGCGGAATTGTGGGTGCAAATGAAAAGGACGCTCATCACGGGCATTGGATGACTCCCTGGGCCCACAGACAGCCGCCGCAGGCGGGGAAAGAGCTGCCGAAGCAATCCTCCCTGTTGGCCTCGATGTGATTGCAGCCGCCGCAGGCGTGGCACGGCGAAAAATCGAAGGCGTCGACCTTCTCCCGGAATTCCCTATATTCCTTCGAGTTCCAAACGGAAAGAAGGTCGTCGCGGGCGACGTCCCCAAGGACGAAGGCCTCGATCTTCCGCTCGTTCCCGTTGAGGTACGTCGTGTGGTCATGGAGCAGACCCATGCAGGGGCTGACCTTGCCGTCCCAGCGGACGAACGTGCACCTCTCCCTGATGAATCGGCAGGACTTGATCTCGGTCCGGACAGGATTCCCCATCAGGGTCAGGTTGTCGTAGCCCCGGAGGAGTTCGAATATGGCGTCCTTCGTCAGGTTGTTGATATCGAGCCGGGGCAGGCTGATCTCGGCTTTTCCGGGGACCGACGAGAAGGTCTCGAGGGACAGGGCCAGGCCGCAGACCATCTCCCGCTCCATTTCGGCGCTGTACGGGAGGACATTGCTCACCGAGACGCGGCTTGCGCCGACGGCCTCGATGAGCCGGTCGATCCTCCGGAGGTCGTCGATGTTCCTCTTCATGACGACGAAGGCGATGCCGACCTCGATCCGGTGCGGACCCTTCGCGTTCATCTCCCGGAGCCGCTTCAGGCTCCCGACGACGCGGCCGTAATCCGCGCCCTCCCGGATGCCCTCGAAACACGCCTCCGAGGTCCCGTCGAACGAGACCCAGAGCGTATCGAGGCCGCTCTCCATGAGCCCGGCGAGCATCGCGTCGTCGAGCCGCGTCCCGTTGGTGACCATCTCGGCCCGGAGGCCGAGCCTTTTCACGGCCCCGATCATGCGCAGGATGTCCGGATGGACAGTCGGCTCCCCGAAACCGCCGAACATGACGGATTCGACATGCGGGAAATCGCCTCAGTTGGGCCGTGAGCCGTTCGAAGACGGCGATGTCCATGTCCCCGAGGGGTTCCTTCCACGTGTTCCGGACGCACGTCGCACAGGCGAGGTTGCAGCGCGACGTCGGCTCGACGTAGACGCGAGACAGGCTGTGGATGTTGGGCCGGACCTCGACGCGCCCGCCGTCGACGATGACCTCCAGCTCGGCCCCGGGCTCGAGGCCGAGCTTTCGGGCGACGTCCGGGGGACCTCCAGGCAAGCGCCCTTTCCGGCCTTGATGCGAAAGCTCTTCCTGCGCTGCACAACGGGGCCTCTATCGGGAGAGCCCACCTCAATCTCTCCCTTCTCCCCGTAGTTCCTGCCGCCTTCACCCATGATGGACTCCCGCTCAGGCGGCCTGTGGACTCCGCGAAATATCTCTTCTTGAAATACAGCGCCACGTTGACCAGGCCGATCATGACCGGGACCTCGACGAGCGGCCCGATGACCGCGGCGAACGCCTCGCCCGAATTGATGCCGAAGACGGCCACGGCCACGGCGATGGCCAGCTCGAAGTTGTTGCTGGCAGCCGTGAAGGACAGCGTCGCCGACTTTGGGATAGTCCGCCCCGACCTTCCGGCTCATGAAGAACGAGACGAGGAACATGACGACGAAATAAATGAGGAGCGGGACGGCGATGCGGAGGACGTCGAGCGGAATCTTGACGATGAATTCGCCCTTGAGCGAGAACATGACGACGATCGTGAAGAGCAGCGCGATGAGCGTGATCGGGCTGATCCTCGGGATGAATTTCGTCTCGTACCAGGTCTTGCCCTTGAGCTTGAGCATCGCGAACCGCGTGACGATCCCGGCGATGAACGGGATGCCCAGATAGATAAAGACGCTCTCGGCGATCTGGCCGATCGTGATGTTCACGGCCGTCCCCTTCAGCCCGACCCATCCGGGAAGGACCGTGATGAACACATAGGCGTAGACCGAAAAGAACAGGACCTGGAAGATCGAATTGAAGGCCACGAGGCCGGCGGCGTATTCGGTGTCCCCCTTGGCCAGGTCGTTCCAGACGATGACCATGGCGATGCAGCGGGCCAGGCCGATCAGGATCAGGCCGTACATGTAATGCGGGTACCGCGCAGGAAAATGACGGCCAGGGCGAACATGAGGAGCGGCCCGATGATCCAGTTCTGGACGAGGGACAGGGAGAGGATCTTGACGTTCTTGAAGACGTCCCCGAGCTCTTCGTACTTCACCTTGGCCAGGGGCGGATACATCATCAGGATGAGGCCGATGGCGATGGGGATGTTGGTCGTCCCGGACTGGAACTTGTTGATGAATCCGACGACGCCGGGGACGAGATAGCCGATTCCCACGCCGAAGCCCATGGCCAGGAATATCCAGAGCGTCAGGTATCGGTCCAGGAACTTGAGTCGAGCGTTACCGGGTGTCATGAAGAGTCTCCTTTCCTCCCCAAATTCATCATCTCCCGAACAGGAAATAGACCCCGATGCCGATGATCAGGACACCGGCGACCTTCTGGACGATCGGCATGGGCCTTACGCAGGCCCTTCGATTCGAGCAGCCCTTTCGCCGCGCCGATGGACGTTCCGGCGATCAAAACGAGCCCGGAATGGCCGAGGGCGTAAACGAAGAGGAGAAGCCCTCCGAAGACGGGGTTCCCCTCGCTCGCGACATACGCCAGGAGCACGGCCAGGATGGGGACGGCGCACGGCGTCGAGACGACGCCGAAGAGAAGCCCCAGGAGGAAGGCCCCGAGCCGCCCCTCTTTCCGGACATTGAACATCCGGGGGAGGCGCAAGTCGAGGGCGAACGCCCCGAGAAGCTGAAGCCCCATGACCAGGCAGACGGCGGCCACGAGGTATTTCCAGAACCCCCCGACGTCCCCGAACATCCGGCCCAACAATCCGGAGATGAGGCCCAGCACCGTGAACGTCATGGCCAGGCCGAGGACGAAGAACAGGGAAAAGACGAGCGACCGCCTCACGGTGGTGGTCTCCCTGTTGCCGACGACCACCCCCATCAGCAGTGGGATCATGGCCAGGACGCAGGGGTTGAGGGCCGTCGTCATGCCGCCGAAGAAAACGGCGACGATCGCCAGCCAGGGATTGTGCTGGAGGAGCTGGGAGATGTCGCCGAAGAGGCCCGTCATGTTTCTCTTGCCTACTTCTTGGCGCCCTGCCTGACCAGGACCGCGACGAGCTCCTCCTTCGCGAAGAAGCCGACGTGGCGGGAGATCTCCTTGCCGTCCGCGTCCACAAAGACCTGCGTGGGGATGAGCTGGATGCCGTACTTGCGGCCCGGTTCGGGATCCTTCCAGACGTCGTAGAAGACGACCTGGACGTCCTCGGCGAATTCCGCCGCGACCTCCTTCATGATGGGCTGCATCTTCCGGCAGGGAATGCATCGGTCCGCCCCGATCTCGATGAACGTGACCTTATAAGCTGAGAAGTCCACGTCCAGCCTGTTCGTGACCAGGACTTGGCCCTTCTCGGCCTTGATGGGAGTGGGGCCGCCGGTCGATTGGACTTTCCCGCATGCGTTCGCGAAGATCCCGGACAGAAGAAGAACCAGCACGGCCGCGACAGCGAGCCTCCTCATTTGGCCTCCAGGATCCAGGCCTTGATCTCTTCCGGCCGGGGAATACGGCCCGAGGACTTGACCTTGCCGTCGATGACGAGCCCGGGCGTCGAAAGGATGCCATAAGCTATGATCTTCTTGATGTCGCTGACCTTTTCGACGTCCGCGGCGACATTGAGTTCGGCCAAGGCGTTGATCGTCCGCCGTTCGAGCTCACCGCATCGGGGACATCCGGGCCCGAGGACTTTGATTTCCATCTTCATAACCTCATCGCTTTTCGGTTTCAAAAAAAATGTCCGGCTCGACCACGATCTCGCTTTTGACGGAGTTGGCAACGAGGCTGAATTTTTGCGCCGATTCGAGCGCGCGGCGGACCCGCTTTCGACGGCTTCGGCGGACTCGCTCCCGGCGCGCACGACGATTCGGGGTTTCAGGACGACCCGGCTGAAGATCTCGGTCCTGTCGAGCTCGACGAGCTTCGTCCCCTCGGCCCGACATTCATAGGAAGCAAGGTTCAGGCGGAAGCGCTCGGCCGCCCAGATGAACATCAGCATGACGCACGTATTGACTGCGCCGACGAACGCGTCCTCGGGCGTCAGGACGTCCGCTTCGCCCTGCGAAGCCGGCGGCGCGGAGAAGTCCATCTCCGGACCGTTGCCGAGCTTCAGATGACCCCGGTGCCCGCCCATCCAGGTCACGGAAGTCTCGTAGAGTTCGGTTTTGGCCATCAGCGCTTCTCCCTGACGGGCACGCTCCCGGGTTTCCTCTTCAGCAGTCGGTCGGTTTCAGCGACGATCTTTTCTGCGACAGCTTCGGCCAGCCGCTTCCCTTCCGCATTCAGCGTCCTTGCCGTGCCGAGCACCCCGGCGCCGCTCTCCTTCGCGATCTCCGTAGCAACGACGCTCGCCGCCGGCTTGGCGCTGTATTTTTCGGTGGCTAGGGCGGCACACCGTTTATCGCACCCGTCGACCGCAATGGTCGGGTAGTGACGGGCGAAGGCCCTCTCGCCTTCCCCTCCGGCCAGAAATAACGGCAGGCAGAGCGTGACGGTGTCATCAGGACGGAGCGTTTCGAGGACTTTCCGGACAGCCCAGCGCGTCACGGTGCCTTCGGCGAGTTCCTCTCCGGAGCAAGCGATCAGACCGACCTTTTTTCGCGGCAAGTTAGGCATGGGCGCCCTCAGCGTCGGCATCATCGACAATCTTCGCGGCCTCGTCGGCCGCCGCCCGGGCCAGCTTCAACCCGTCTTCGTTGAGTTCGCAGACGCCCTCGGGCTTGAGGCCGCGATGGCGCCGGACGACGTCGAAGACCGCGATCTTGTGGACTTTTGCGGCGCCGGAACAGGCCAGCCCGTTCGCGGCGCACTCGAGCTTACAGCCGTCGATGGCGACCGCCACGCCGCCTGCGACTTCGCGCTTCGTTTCCTCGTCGCCCAGGACGAGGAGGGAAAGGGCAACGATCTTCGTTTTATCCGGTCGGATATCCTCGGCAAGGATGTAGGCCGCCTCACGGGCCGCGGCCCCGAGGCTCTTGCCGATTCCGCTGCAGGGAACGACGAGGATTTTGCGCTTCATCGCCGGACCTCCGCTTCCGCCTGGATTTTGGCCAGGGCCAGGTAATCGGCCGCCGTTTTCAAAGCTCCGCGCGCCGCCTCGTCAACCTCGACTTCGAGGACGGCCAGCCAACCCTTTCCATACGGGTCCTGGTTAACGAGTTCGGGAGCGGTCTCCAGGTCCCGATTGACTTCGACGACCGTTCCCCCCACGGGCGACGGGATGCTGAGATTAACTTTGATCGTCTCGACCACGGCCACCTCATCTCCCGCTCGGACCCCCGTCCCTGCCTCCTTCGGTTCGGCGAAGGCCACATCGCCGTTCCTCTGTTGGGTAAAATCCGAAAGGCCGATACGGGCCCGGCGGCCTTCGAATCTCACCCAGATCCCGGCCTCGCTGAACCGGAGATCGGAAGGGAAGCGAAACCGGAATTTATCGACGACGAGTTCCAGAATCTTTACATCAGCGGTCAAATTCATTCTCATCTCCCCTCAACCTTTGATCGTCCCCCTGACCTTCCGGACGTTCTCCCGGAGGCACAGGCCGAGCCTATCAATGTCCTGGAGAACGGCTTTCGAATCGGCCATCGCGGGTTCCGCGAAGTTCAGAAGGAGAGGGGCGAGGTTTTCCTTTACGGCATCCGGGATCCTGTAGATGATCCACCGTCCTTCCCGGACGTCCTCAACGAGATCGGCGTCCCTGAGAATCCGGAGATGGTGAGAGACCCGGGATTGCTCTATTTTCAAGATAAACACGAGCTCGCACACGCAGAGGTCCCGTTCCGTGAGGAGCAGAACGATCCGAAGGCGGGTGGCGTCAGACAGAGCTTTGAAAACCTTGATGATGTCCTTCATATTTTTCAATTTTCTTTATATGAATATATATTCATATATTATTCGCGGCGACCTGTCAATAGCCCCACAACGCGTGGAATCCTAGGGTTGACAAGGACTTGCATACTTGGCTAGATTACCACATAAGTATTATTGGACCTCAGGACGCAAGTTCACTGACCGAGATTGTCAAGCTGAGCGTTATACGGACGCCGACGATGTTTGTGGACGGCAAGATTGTCGTGATAGGCTGGGTGGCGATGGTGGCGGAGTTGATGACGTTGTTGGGCCAGTGACAGCCGGTTCAGCGTGAGTCGATGGAACTGATCGTAATCTTCCCGCGCGCGGGCGAAGTGGAGAAGGCTAGGGCGTTGCTCGATGCCGCCGGGCTGTGCTCAACTGCGGTTCCGCCAGCGCCGGCTTTGGTGACGGACGCGGGCGGATTGGCGGCCATTCAGGAGGCTGCCCCGCGTATCACCATCGCCGGTTGGACGGAGTACCGGCCTGCGTCCTGCCGGGCGCCGGTTCGCAGGGAGTTCGCCGAGGATATCTTCGGCGAGGCGGCCATCATGTTTTTCGGGCCGTGCATGGCGGACGAGACCAAAGTCCGGTTAGTGGCGCACTTATCCGGTGATCTGACCCATGTGCTCCCCTACCTGAACGCGGAAATGCGGCAGGCCTGCTATAACGTTGATGGCCCCAGCCTCACCTTCATGGAGGGATACCGCCTGGTAACGCTGTCCGCGCAACGGATCGCGATGGGGAAGGCGGACGAGATCGTGGATGCCTGGCGCCTGCTGGAAGAGATCCGCGTTCGGGTCAACGAAACCTGGGCGCGCAGGGCTTCGATCACGCCGTCGTATGAGATGCGGTCGAAGCCCCCGGTGCTCGAAATCTACAAGCGTTTGCCCCGGACGAACTGCAAGCTCTGCGGCGAGCCGACCTGCATGGCATTCGCGGCGAAATTGCGGATGGGTGAAGGGAAGTTGTCGCAGTGCACGCCGGTCTTCGATGGCGAGTATATGCACTTACGAGCAGCGCTGGTTGAGGTCTGCACACCTTTGGGAGTGGCTTAGAGCGCTGAACGGCCTTCGCCCGACACAAATAGCCACCACTCTTTAGCTCATACTTTTCGGAGGCCATCGATGACATCAAACTCTATCCCAAGAGAATAAATACCCTGATATCCCACCGTGATTGAGGAACAGTGCAACGGTTGTCAGGGGGCGGGACCAAGGGGTACCGGGGTTCGGTGGCGGGGTAGCCGTCAAGTCCGGGTCTTGGCGGGCCCGGGCCCGTAGATCCTATAGGCCAGGGCGGAGACGCCGGATATGAGGCTCTTGGCCGCCCGCGTCCCTCGCGTCGTCCTGGTGAACACGCTGATCAGGAAGTCCCCGCGCTCGGTGAAGACGATCCCGGCGTCGTGGCAGACCTGCCGCTCGAGGCCCGTTTTGTGGGCCACGACGGTGTTCCTGGGGAGAAGGCGCGGGATACGGTCGTTGACCCTCTGGGCCTTGAGGTATTCCAGGCACATCCCGGAGACCTCGGCCGAGAAGCAGTCCCGCCTGTACATGCGCTCGAGGATGTCCGCCATTTCGCGGGCGGTCGTGTAGTTCTCGAGCCCTTTGCCCCGGGAGCCGAAGTCCATCATCTTGCGGGCGAGGTTCGTCGTCTCGAGACCCATCTCGCGGAACGCCCCGTTGAGATAATCGAAGCCCAGGCGGTCGATGAGCATGTTGGTCGCCGTATTGTCGCTGTGAGCCACCATGAGCTCGACGAGCCGGTCGACCGTGAAGACGGACCCGGACCGGTTCCTCCGGAGCAGCCCCGAGCCGGTCGTCTTGTCCGAGCGCTTCAGCGTCATACGGTCGTCGAGGGACAGCCGGCCTTGCATTTGCGCTTCCAGGCAGGCCGCCATGATCGGGACCTTGACCATGCTGGCCGCAGGGAAGACCTTGTCGGGATCGATCTGGATGGTCCAACCCGTCCCGAGGTCCCGGATAACCAGGCCGACCTCCCCCCGGAAGGCGGCGACCTTCTTCCGGACGGCGGTTTCCATAGCCGCCCACTTCGCCTGATTTTCGTCGAGGTCTGACGCCCGAAGGCCGGCCGAAGCACTCCCCGAGGCCGAGAGGACGAAAGGGGCAGCCCCAGCCCGGGACGCAAGCCCCAGAACGAGCAGGATCGGGACGATCTTATTCCGCATGATGCAAATCGGACTCCAAGTTTCCTTTTATAGCCGTAAACGGCGTTCCTGTCAACCGGGCTTTTCGATATAATAGGCTCGAAAAGGAGGGAACCATGCTCATTCGCAAGTCCACGGCCGTCTGGCAGGGGACTCTGAAGGAAGGGAAAGGCCGCATGTCCCCGGGGAGCGGAGCCCTCGAGTTCGCGTTCTCGTTCGGGTCGAGGTTCGAGAACGGCCTCGGGTCGAACCCCGAAGAGCTCCTCGGCGCCGCCCACGCGGGATGCTTTTCCATGGCCCTGTCCAACGCCCTCTCCCAGGCGGGATTCCCGCCGCGCGAGATCGCGACGGAGGCGCAGGTGACGATGGACCGGACCGCTGAGGGATTCACCATTACCCGTTCGGACCTCGTCACCGAGGCCGACGTTCCCGGGATCGACGCCGAACAGTTTGCCCGGCTCGCCGAGGAGGCCAAGAAGGGGTGTCCCGTTTCACGGGCTTTGAAGGCGATCGAGATTTCCCTTCGGGCCAAACTGGCAACGCGGGGCTGATCCGTTTCAGGGCCGCCGGCGGCGGAGGCGCGCCAGGGAGAACCCCAGGAAGAAGCCTGCCAGCAGGGTCAGGGGCAGGAGAATCATCTGGGAGAGGCTTATTTTCCAGAAGTAGACGCGGTAGACGACCTCCCCCGGGTTCTGAAGGAAGACGATCGCAATAAGGACGAAAAGGACGGCGATCAGGATAAGCTTGCTTTTCATGGCTTCTTCCTCCCCGCCCTAATATCCCGCCGTCGCTCCGGGGATGTCAAGTCCCGGCCGGTCATGAGCAGGCGCTTCTGCTCCTTCTTTTCGGCATAGGACCGCGGCACGACGATCCGTTCGCCTGTTACGGGGTCCTTGCCGGTGTGGTACATGGCGGTCGAACGGGTCATGGGCGTCGGCGTGAAGATCTGGACGCCTTCAACCGGCTTCTCCCCCTCCCGCTCCAGGCGACGGACGGTCGCAGCAAGGGCCCGAGCGTCGGCGTCGGTCGTCCCCGGGTGGGCGACCATGAAATAGTACTTCAAGTGCTGTTTCCGCCCGCGATTGACCTTCGCGAAGAGGCGGCGAAACTCCTCGAGCGGCCGGCCACGCTTGTTCATGAGTCTGAGGACGCGGGGCGCGACGTGTTCAGGTGCGATCTTGAGCAGGCCGGATACGTGATGGCCGGAAAGCTCGCGGACGTACGCCTCGCTCTCCAGGGCCAGGTCGTACCGGATACCGCTCCGGACGAAGACCTTCTTGACGCCCGGGACGGCCCGGGTCCTTTTCATCAACGCGATGAGACGCCGGTGGCTCCGGTCGAGGCGCGGGCACGTCAGGCATTCCCTCCCGCGGCAGGCCGAGCGGCAGTCCATCCCGTACATGTTCGCCGTCGGGCCCCCGAGGTCGTCGATGTAGCCTTTGAAATCCGGATGCTTGGTAAGCCGCCCGATCTCGTCGAGGATCGACGCCTCGCTCCGGGAGACGATCCGGTCGCCCTGATGGAGCGACAGCGCGCAGAACGAGCACCGCCCGAAGCACCCGCGGTGGGTGACGACCGAGAATTGCGCCATCGCGAACTCGGGGAAGTCCGCGCGGACCTGCCGGGAGAACGGCAATCCATAGATCCGGTCGAGGTCGGCCGGCGTGTATTCCGGCATGGCATACTGGAGGACGAAGCGTTCCGCGTGCGGCTGGGCTAAGTGGATCCGGTTGGAAAATGCGTTCTGGGCCTCGTTGAACCGTTCCGGGTCGGCGCGCACGGCCTCGAACGAAGGCAATTTCCGGAATCCCGGCGGGATTTCCGGCCGGACGACGCAGGTCCCGGGGACTTCGTCGAGGTCCTCGCCCCGGTCGAGACGCCCGGCGATCTCGACCGCCTGAAGCTCGCCCGGCCCGTAAACGAGGATGTCGGCCCGGGAATCGAGGAGGATGGATCGCCGGACCGCGTCGTCCCAGTAATCGTAATGGGCGAAGCGGCGGAGCGAGGCCTCGATGCCGCCGACCACGAGCCGCGAGCCCGGGAAGAGGCGCCGAAGGATGTTGCAATAGACGATTACGGCCCTGTCGGGCATGGCCGAGGCATAAGGTGCGTGCTCGTCCTTCTCCCGGCGCCGTTTGAGCGGTGTGTAGTTGACGAGCATGCTGTCGATGGAGCCCGAGGTGATGCCGAAGAACAGGCGCGGCGCCCCGAGCTTCAGGAAATCCCGGTCCGTCTTCCAGTCCGGGCGGTCGATGATGCCGACCCTGTATCCCTCGGCGTCGAGCACGCGGGCGATGACCCCGGCCGGGGACATGGGGTGGTCGGCATAAGGCTCGCCGCTGACCAGGATGACATCGAAACCCGAGCCCTTCCGCGCGATCATGCCGGGGCCATCTTATCACGAAAATCCCCCCTGTCCCCCCTTTACAAAGGAGGGGGAGGGATTGAGCTAAAAAGGGAGCTTGAGCAGAAGGACCCGGGGACACCATACCCATTTCCCGATTCCTAGGGGGCAGCCGGGGAAAATGGGAATTTGGTATTGTGTCCCCGCTATGAAAAAAAGGGGGCGTGGCGAACCACGCCCCCGCCGATGTGCAGGTCCGTTCAGGACTTCTTGAGGTCGATGGAGCCGCTGAAGGTCGAGAGCTGGACCTCGGCCCCGCCGCCGTTGATGGTCCCGTGGACCTCGCGCGGCGAGATCTTCCCGGAGACCTCGATCTTGAAATCGGAATCGACGACGCCGCTGAAGGTCTCGGCGTCGAAGGAGAAGGCCGAGTCCGCGGGCAGGGACATCCGGACATTCCCGGAGTGGGACTTGAGGCTATAACGGCCCTTGGCCTCGAGCCGGCCCAGGTAATCGACGTCGCCGCTCAGGGTCTTGGCGTTGACCCCGGCCGCGCCGGAAACCTCGCGCATCCGGATCTCGCCGCTGACGGACTCGGCTTCGATCGAGCCCTTGACCCGGACAGCTTCGATGCTCCCGGAGACGGTCTTCAGGTAGACGTTTCCGGCGACGTCCTCGAGCGTGAGCTCACCGCTCACCGTGGTCAGGTCCGCGCCCGCGGCGGCCTTACGGAGGACGACAGAACCGCTGATAACCCTGGCCTTGACGGCTCCGCCCAAGGATTCGAAGTCCACGTCGCCGCTTATCGACTTCACCTCGACGGACGCCCCGGAGGGGATCCACAGCTTGTAATCGACCGACACGTTGAGCGAATCCCCTCCCCAGAACCTCTTCTCGTGGGGGTATTTCGTGTCGATCCGGAGGACGCCGGCCTCCCGGGTCACTTCGATGGTCACCTTGCCGCAGTTCTCCTTGGCTTTCGCCTCGGAGGAGGCTTCGGACACCTTGAGGGCCTCGATCCGGACCTCGGCTTTGTCCCATGTCTTGACGATGGCGTCTCCCGAAATGTTCCCCAGGAACACCTTGCCGTCCTTGACCAGGGTTTCCGTTTTCTCGAACTTCTCTTCATACCTGTCCTTGGCCGAGAGGGACAGGGAAAGGGCTCCCATTCCCAGGGCAACGATCGCGGCGATCATACAAGTCCTTGTCATGCGTCCGTATCTCATGCTCCACCTCCTCGGGTACTTTTAGTTTTCACGATATTCACAGGGCCTCGCCCGGTTTTTCCCCGGGTGAGGCCGCTCGATCCATGTCCAGGAGGTCGTCCAGGAGGACGATCTTTTCCCTATAGGCCGCCAGGAGAAAGTCCCTGGCCCGGACGTTGTCCGGTTCGCTCCGGACGGCTTGCCGGCAGGCCTGGATCGTCACGTCGACGACATCGAGATTCCTGGCGAACATTTCGGCGACCTCGGGCGACAGCTTGTCGCCCTGTCCCGCCAGGGCTTCGCCCAGGGACTTGATGGCCAACTCGTAATACCGCTCGGCCTCGTCAAGCTTGGCGAGCGTCGACTGTTCCTGCTTGTCGGGCGAGAGGACGACCGGCCTACGGCCCAGCTTTAGACCGACGTAGACTCCTCCGGCGGCGACCGCCATCAGGGCCAGGGCGGCCAACGCGGGGGCCAGGCGCGGCCGTCCGAGGAAGACCCGTTCGTCACGGGCGGCCGTGGCGACGGATTCCCTCAGGCGGGCTTGGATCCGGGACCAGGCCGCCGCCGGGACGGCCGGCGTCTCGAGCCCCCGGGCCTCCCGGACGAGGACCCGGAGATCGGCGAGGACCGCCCGGCAATCCGCGCAGGTTCCGAGGTGCTCATCCAGGACGGCCGCCTTCCGAGGGGCGAGCGTCCCGTCCGTGTATTCACTGATCATGCCCCTGGCTTTGCGGCATCTCATGGTTCGTTCCCCCTCACAGCAAGCCCTTCTCTTTGAGCCTTTCCCTGATCCTCATCCGGGCCTTGAAGAGTTGAGATTTCGACGTCCCCACGGAACAACCGAGGATCCGGCTGATCTCACCGTGTTTGAAGCCGTCCACGTCGTGAAGCATAAAGACGCTGCGGAGACGCGCAGGGAGTTCCCGGAGGGCCTCCTCGATGGGCTTCCTGAGCTCCGTCTCGTGGGTGTCGTAGGTTGCTTCGCCCGGACCGCCCTCGATGGCGCTCAACGGGACCATGGTTCGGGACCGGAGCCTCTTGCCCCTCAAGTAGCTGTAGCAGGTGTTCAGCGCGATGCGATAGACCCAGGCGGACATGGTGGCGACGTCCCGGACGTCCTCGAGGTGGGTGAAGATCTTGATGAAGACGTCCTGGAGCAGAGTCCTCGGCGGCGACGGGATCGTAGGTGTAGCGGCAGGCCAGAGCCGAAGACCCGGGCTTTGTACATGCCGTATAAGGCTTCCTGGGCCCCGACGTCCCCCGATCGCGCGCGTTCGAGGAGCCGCTCCAGAGCGGCTTTGTCCGCGGGCTCGAGGGAAGGTCTCCGCGCTTCGTCTTCGGTCATGAAGGACCGGGCTCCGAAGAGCCGGTTCAGGGTATTATCCCCGATTTCCTCCCGGAGCGCCAGGGTCGCGGCTAACGCAGGCATTTCCACTTTCCTCGTACAGTAGAGATGCCCGGAGGAGGAAAAAGGTTGCTCCGGCCCCCGGCCGCCCGCTCTTTCTTAGGGCGTCCCCGGCTTGCGCGTCTTCAGGTCGAAGGTATCGCCGTCGGTCAGGGCGTGCATCACGAGCCCGGTGAAGGCGATATTCGAATTCGGGAGGATCCTGAACTTCGCGTTCGCCGGGTCATAGATGACGACCTGTTTGGCACCGACGACCTCGAAGGTCTCGTCGGGCCGGACCAGGACGGCCGTTGCTTCGTCGATGGCGACGCCGAAGAGGTCCGGGTGCTCGGCGAGGAGACTTATGAGACGATTGTGGCGTTTCCGCGTCACGAAATGCTGGTCGATGACGGCCTCCCTGATGAATCCGAAGCCCCGAGCGGTCACGACGTTGGCGGCCTGGAGCGTCTCGAACTCGTGCCCCTCCTCCGGCTTCCGGACCTCGTCCCCGGTGATCATGACCTCGCTCATCACGGCCGCCCCGGCGCTCGTCCCCCCGATGACGGCGCCCTGCTCGTAAAGCTCGAGCAGCCTCCTGTGGACGGGCGTATCGAGGAGGACGGCGGTCAGCCTGGCCTGGTCGCCGCCGGAAAAGAACACGCCGCCGGCCCCGTCTAGGAGTGCGGCACTCTCGGGCTTGAGGGCCTGCTCGCGGGTCAGGAGATAGGTCACTACGTCCTTGGCCCCGAGCTTGCGGAATTCGACGGTCTCCTCGGCGGCGCTCTCCTCGGGGACGCTGCTGGCCATGGGTAGGATGACGATCCTCCCGGTCCCGAAGCGCGCGGCTAGGTCCACGAATCGGTTCATCATCCCGTCCGGCCAATCCCCCCCGCCGACGATGAAGAGATGTCCCTTCGGGTCCGCCACGGCGGAAAGGGGCAGGGCCAGAAGGAGGGCGGCGATCGCGATGCGTTTTCTTGTCACCTCAAGCCTCCTCGACTCGGTTGAGCACGGCCGTCCGGCCATGAAGGGGGATTATAACCTCGGTCGCCCCGGCCCTCAACCCCGATCTTCGGACCTCTTGCCATAAACCTCTAACCTCTTCATTAATTTACGTATCCGCGCGTCCATGTCGTCGGCATGGCTCCCCTTCCAGAAGATGCGACCGCAGACGGGGCAGAGGGCGAGGCCGTCCGCCTGTTCGACGACGAACGGCGCGGCCAGGTTCCTGGCCCGCTCCTTCGGGAGGGGTTTGAGCGGCGCGTTGCAGTCGAGGCACCGCGTGTGCGGCGCGACGCGGTCCTTCAGCCCGAACGTTTCGAGGACCTGGACGATCTGGTCTTCCCATTTCCCGCTCGCGACGAGGAGGGCGGGGTGGCCGCCGGTCCGCTCGAGGAGGCCCGTGTCCCGGGTCAGGAGAACCCGGCCCTCCCGCCGGGCGGCGCGGAGGAGGGAGTCGTCCTCGATCCGGGGAAAGTACAGGACGTCGAACCCGAGGACCCTCAGCCACCGGGCCAGCCTTCCCAGCATGCAATCCGCGATGAACGTCATAACCCCAGGAATTGAACGGCCAGGCCGGAGACGAAGATCATGGCCCCGGCGAGGGCATGGGAATATCGCTCGAGCCGGCCGAGGCGGACGAAGCTCAGGCCCCAGGAGGACAGGGCGATGATGACGAGCATCGTCAGGACCGTCGTCAACCCGAACGCCCCGGCGACGAGCGCGACCCCCGCGGTGTTGTGGCGGGCGGCGGGATACATGACGAGGGGGATGAGGGGCTCGCACGGGCCGAAGACGAAGATCGTGAACAGGATCCAGGGCGTGATGTTGGCCTTGCCTTCTTCGACGTGCGGATGGCAGTGCTCGGAGCCGTGGGCATGCGCGTGTTCGTGTTCCGCGTCCGATAGGTGGGCATGGGGATGCCGGTGGGGCCTGTTCCTCAAAGCCCGCCGCAGTCCCCAGACGAAATAGGCCAGCCCGAAGCCGATGAGCAGCCAGGCCGCCAGGCCGCCGCGGAAGGATTCCACGCCCTCGAGCCGGGTCACGGCGATCCCGAGCGCGAGGCCGAGAAAGCCAAGGATGACAGAGCTCAGGACGTGGCCCAGCCCGCAGAGGAAGGAGATGGACAGGGTCTTCGGGAGGGGCCATTTCCTAGCCCGGGCCATAACGATGAAGGGCAGGTAATGGTCGGGCCCGATGACGGTGTGGATGAGACCGATCCCGGCCGCCGTCCCCGCCAGAACCCATATCTCGTTCGACATGCGGCCATTATACCAGAATGGTGGACGGTAGGAGACTCGAACTCCCGACCTCAGCGTTGACAACGCGCTGAGCCATGGATTATATTTTAGTCAAAGAGGGCGGCCTCGGGGGGCGTCCAAGTCCTCCGGGCCGGAGGAGAAAAGTGATGAAAAGAACAGTTTGCATCGTTGTCTTTCTCTTCATTCTGGGCGGAATCGGGCTGGCCCAACAAATCACCGTGACCCAGCCCGCCGCCGGCGAAACCTGGAAGATCGGAGGGACGTACGTCATCAAATGGACCCATTCGGGCGTGACGAAACCCACCGTCAAGGTCATGCTCTGGCAGGGGAGCAACTTCGTCATGGACATCGAGACTGTACAGCCCATCATCGCTTCCCGCGTATGGACGATCCCGGCGACCGTGGCGCCGGGAACCTACAAGATCCGGGTTAAGGTCATCGGCGAAAGCACCCTCGGCATCAGCGACGCCTTCAACATCGTCGCCCCCGACCCGCCCAAGCTGGTTTCCCGCCCCCTGCTCGACCGGCCGGTCTTCCGTATAAAGTTCCCGGCCTTGTCCATCTCCGATGTCAAGCTGTCGCCCAATAGCGAGGGATTCGTGGTCACGTTCGGCTACAAGAACTCGGGGGAAGGGCCCCTGCCCAAGGGATCCGAGATGCCGGAAAAGCCTAGTTTCCGGGTGCTCATCGATAACCGGGAAGTCAATAAGGGCAGCCTTTTCATTCCCGAATTTCCGGCCCCGCCCGGATGGGAAGTCCAGACGTATCATGGGTGCGCCATCAAATACCAGACGGGCCAGGAGTTTGACAGGAACTGGACGATCGGCAACACCATCACCGTGAAGATCAACGAGAACGCCGTCAACGGGATGGCGAGCGATTCCCAGACGTACAACCTGAAGCCGATGGCCTTGAATTACAGCTATGACGCCATATTGACGGGAGCCACGTTGGACTGGGCCCAAGAGATCCTGACGGTCAATGTCCGGATCGACGGGCAGATCGGTTCTCTCAACAAATTCATCTTGTTCAATTCCGCTGCAAACGAGTATATCGTCGATGGTTTGGGGAGTTTTTTTAAGACGATCAGTCTTGTCCCCGGGCAACGCCTCTATTCATTCACCCAGAAGATAGAGGGGATTGCCAGATGGAGGAAAGAATATACGGCTTATATGGGCGTCTATCTCATAAGGGATTCCGGCGCCCCGTCCGATGTCCGGGATATTGAGCACCGGAATAATATTAATATAATTACGTTCAAGCAATAGGCCCTTTCGGGTACGCATCTGCCCCATATTCCTCCGCTCGGGCTGGGCGACGGCGACAGACGCTTATTTCACCCGGGCAATGGCGGGCAGGGGCCGACGAGACTCGAACTCGCGACCTCCGGCGTGACAGGTCGGCGTTCCTATCCAATCTTCCTAGACCCCTGCAATCCCGTGTGGACACGGTGTGGACAAGACCGCTTAAAATGGCTCAGTCTAGATAGCTCAGGCTAAAAAGAACAATCAGGGTAAGTGGTTGAAATATCAGGAAATAAGATGGTGGACGGTAGGAGACTCGAACTCCCGACCTCAGCGTTGCGAACGCCGCGCTCTCCCAACTGAGCTAACCGCCCACTCGATTGCGTGTAAAGAATTTACCATAAAAATGGAGACGCCGCAACGGAACGGGTCCCCATCGGAACCGCGGGGCCCCCGAAACCCCGTATCGGGAACCCCGCGGCTAATAAGAGCGGTACGGTCCCCTCCCGCGCTTGGGCGGGCGGGCCGTCAGGAGGAGAAAAACCCCCACGATCATCGTTCCCAGGCCGAACAGCGTCAACCCGCTTCGGAATCGCTTCTTCCACCGCGCGTCGGTTTTTCCCACGTGACTGAAAGTAACATGGCTGCTTTCCCTGTCAATGGGCCGGAGCGTCCCTGTCCGATCATGGCGGCTAATGTCATATCTTGTCCGCGTCCGTCACCCGGTATATAATTTCGGATAGAGGAATGGAAACAAAGACAATGTCCAAAGAAGCGGGGCCGCGAAGGCTTTTGAGCTCCTGGAAGGAGGTCGCGGCCTACCTCGGCTGTGACAAACGGACCTGCTACCGTTGGGAAAAATCCCTCGGCCTGCCCGTCCGCCGGGTCGAGGGAGCATCCAGGTCCCGGGTCTTCGCTTATGTCGACGAGATCGATCGGTGGCGGGAAGAGCGCTTGGGAGGCGGGCCCGGCCCCGGGGATCGGCCGGCGCCGAAAGGCGTCGTGAAGGCCCTCCCTTTCGTGGGCCTCGCATCGGTCGGGCTCGTGGCCGCCATCTTCTTCATCCCGAAGATCTTCGCGTCCCGCCAGCCGACAGATTTTCGTATCCGCGGGTCGATCCTCACGGTCCTCGACGATAAGGGACGGGAGCTTTGGAGGCATGACACGGGCCTCGAGAACCTCGAGGACGAAGCCGTGTACAGAAGCCACTTCCAATTCCGGAGACTGGCCCCGGGGAGCTGGGCCGGGCTCCTGCCGTACCTCGTCATAAAGGACATCGACGCCGACGAGCGCGCGGAAGTCCTGTTCAGTACCCAAACCCAAGACGAATTCAACGAGGGGGAGCTCCTTTGCTTCGGCCCCGGGGGGGACGTCCGCTGGAGGATCAAGACGGGAAGAGAAATGCGGTTCGGCGAGGAAGAATTCTCCGCCGATTACCGGATCCACGGGTTCGTCGTCGCCGACCTTGACGAGGACGGGCGGTCCGAGATCGTGGTTGATTCGGTCCACCGCCCGAATTACCCTTGCCAGCTCCTCGTCCTGGACCACACCGGGAAAACGCTCGGCGAATACTGGAACTCGGGGCATTTCAGCGACATCGTGATCCATGACCTGGACCACGACGGGAAGCCGGAGATCATCGGCGGAGGCACCAACAACGAGTATCGATCAGGCTTTCTGGCGGTGTTCCAGGCAGACCGGATCCGCGGCGCCTCGCCGCAATCCAAGGACGAATATGTATGCCGAGGGCTCGACCCCGGTTCCCAGGAATTCTATGTCCTCTTACCCAGGACCGACGTCGACGCCACGCTGCCCGGTCAGCCCGCCGTGGCCGCGATCGAGGTCCTGAAGAACGACAGGATATCGGCCGTCATGTTCTCTACGGACCTCTATTATGAATTCGGTTTCGACCTCAGGACGACGGAGGTCCGGTCCAGTCACCCTTTCGAGCAACTCCACGCCCGCGCCGTCGCCGAGGGAAAGGTCACGAGCATCCTCAATGACGGATATTTTGAAGATTTGAAGGGCCGGATCCGATTCTGGGGCAGAAACGGCTGGTCGGCAAGGCCCGATTAAAGCGCCTTTTTGGTTCCCATCGCTGACGGCCGCGCCTTTTCGTTCCAATCTTCTAATAGAATCAGGGGCTGTTCATGTCAATGGATCGACCCCGGAATACCCATAAATGTCCGATATTGTCAGACTTTGTCACCTCGCCGCGGCCTTCGACCAGACCTCCTCTGGACTCTCGGGACGCGAGTTCTATATAGTTGAACGCTCCATTTTATGGTCAATTCTCTTTCCGATCCAGGATCTCGCCCAAGGCCGCCTTGGGCGTTCCGATCTCGCTCGAGGGCCTGGACGGCCGCCGTCCGGACCCCGGGGTCCTTTTCGGCCCGGACGAGGTCGATGAGTATGGGGACGGCCTTGGCATCCACGGGGTTGTCGACCATGTCCAGAGCGAGGAAATAGACCTCTTTCTTGTGGGTTTCGACGAGTTCCCGGAACGCCGCGCGGTCGCCCCGCGCGAGCCCTGCGATGAGCTCGTGTTCGCCCGTCACATTCTATCTCGACTTTCACACCCTATAGACGGGGCGAAATCGGATAAGGTTGGCAACGTTACTTGATAATGACCTCTTTCGCACCCTTGGCGACGTCGCCGATGACCCAGGCCTCGAGCCCGCGATTCGTGAACAGGGCCACGGTCCGCGTGGCGTCTCCGGGGGCGACGACGAGGATCATGCCGACCCCCATGTTGAAGGTCCGGAACATCTCGTCCTCCGCGATCCCGCCCCTTCTCCCGAATGAGCCGAAAGATCGGCGGTACGGTCCAGGAACCGCGACGGATCTCAACGCGGAGGCCTCCGGGGATGACGCGGGGGATGTTTTCCGTGAACCCGCCGCCGGTGATATGGGCCATGGACTTGATCCTGACCGACCTCAGGGTTTCGAGGATGGGGCGGGTGTAGATGCGGGTGGGTTTGAGCAGATCGCGGCCGATCTTCCCCAGGATCTCTTTTTCCGTGAACACTTTGCGGGCCAGGGAGAATCCGTTGCTGTGGAGGCCCGAGGAGGCCAGGCCGATGACCTTGTCTCCCGGCCGGACGGTCCGGCCATCGATGATCCGGTCGGCGTCCACAAGGCCGACGCAGAATCCGGCCAGGTCCCATTTTCCGGGGGCGTAGAGCCCGGGAAGTTCGGCCGTCTCACCACCGAGGAGGGCGCAGTTCGCCTCGCGACAGCCCTTGACGATGCCCTTCATGACCAGGGCCAACGCCCCGACGTCCAGCCGCCCGACCGCGATATAATCCAGGAAGAAAAGGGGTTCGGCGCCGAGGACGACGACGTCGTCGACCGACATGGCGACGAGGTCGATCCCCACCGTGTCGTACTTCTTGAGGGCCTCGGCGACCAGGAGCTTCGTCCCGACGCCGTCGGTCGACGAAACGAGGACCGGCTTCCGCATGCCCTTGAGCCGCGGCGCGAAGAGGCCGCTGAAGCCGCCGATCGTCCCCATGACCTCAGGCCGCGCGGTCGACCTCACCATGGGCTTGATCTTCGCGATGAAGAGGTCGGCCTCGTCGATGTTCACTCCGGCTTTCCGGTAGGTCATGGCGGCCATCACGCGCTCCTGGGTGCCCGATTTCCGGTATCAAAATAACATCCCGACTCCGGCAAGTCAAACCGATGCCGGGCCCGGGCGTTGACTTCGGCCGGTGTCTCAAATATAAATCAACTGGAGTTCCCGCAGGAGCTGGACATGGACAAGACACTGACGCTGAACGGACCCGGGAGACGGTTCCTGAGCTTCCTGGCGGGCGCGGGCATGATGGTCGCCTCCATCATGACCATGCGTCATTTCTTCCTGGCCAATTACCCGTCGTCCATCTACGAAGGGGCCTTCTGCGACATCAGCGCGTTCTTCAATTGCGACAGCTCGGCCTTCTCGGTCATCTCCCAGGTCTTCGGCATCCCGATTGGCTACTTCGGGCTCTTCGCCGGCGGCCTGGTCGCGCTCGGCGCCGTGTTCCCCTCCGAGGCCTTCGAGCGGACGAACACGTCCATCGCCCTGGCCAACGTCCTCGGGGTCCTGGCGCTCTTCTCATACTCCGTATTCGTCCTCAAGAGCCTCTGCCTCCTCTGCAGCGGGTATTACGTGTTCTCCATTCTGAGCTTCTTCCTCTTCTGGCGGTACGGGATCGACCGCGGCACGCGCGGCCTTTTCGCCAGGTACGCCCGGTTCTCCTTCAAGATGATCATCGTCTTCGGGACCGTCGCGGCGATGGGCGCCTACGGCGTCGTCCTCTTCCACAACGCAAAGAAGGAGGCACAGACAGGGACGGTGCAGACGATCGTCCGGCAGTTCTACGAACTGCCCAAGGTCGCCTGGCCGAGCGTCATCTCACCCTTCTGGACGGCGAAGTCCACGGAGAGATTCGAGGACGCGCCCATCCAGGTCGTCGAATACGTCGACTTTCTCTGCCCGGACTGCCTCTACCTCGCCCAGCAGATGGACAAGCTGAAGAAGGAGTTTGCCGGCAAGATCAACGTCGCCTTCCAGTACTTCCCGTTGGAGAATAAGTGCAACAAGGTCGTCGACAAGGACCGGCACCCCGGGGCCTGCGACCTTTCGTTCATGTCCGCCCAGGACCCGGCCAAGTTCCTCGCCATCCATGACGAGATCTTCGCCAATTTCCGGTCCGCCAAGACGGCCGAATGGCGGCAGGCTCTTGCCAAGAAATACGGGGTCGAGGCCGCCCTGACGGACGAGAAGACCCGGGCGCTCGTCCTAAGCATCATCAATACGGGCATGGAATACGAGAAAACCTCGGACAAGGCCGCGTACGGCATCCGGTCGACGCCGACGATGATCATCAACAACCGGATGGTCATCGGAACCCTCCCCTACGGCCACCTCAGGGCCATCTTCCAGGCGCTCGTCGACGAAAAGGAAGGCGGCCGCGAGTACCTCGAGAACTGGGTCCCGGTGCCCAAGAAGACCCTTCAGACCGTAAAATAGGGGGACCACTACCATTTTCCGAATTTCGGGCAAGAACTGAGGTAATTCAGAAAATGGTAGTGTGTCCCTGAATTACGCAACCTTTCGCACGGGGCGCGGTCTTATAACATGAGCTACAGAGAACCCATGGCCCCGAGCGACAACGAACTCATGGAAGCCGTCCGGGACGGCCGGATCGAGAAACTGGCCGTCCTTTTCGAGCGGCACCAGGTCGTCCTCTACAACTTCTTCCTCCGCCTGACCGGGAACCGGAGCGCCAGCGAGGACCTCGTCCAGGACGTTTTCGCGCGGATCCTGAAGTACCGGGCCGGATACCAAGGACGGGACCGGTTCGTCGTCTGGATGTACCGGATCGCCCGGAACGCCCATATCGACCACCTGAGGAAACGGAAGAACGAGCTTCCCCTGGACGACGCCTTCGCCGAGCCTTTGTCCCGGGAGCCCCGGCCTGAGGAGGCGCTCGAGACGGAACGCGACGCCGCCCTGATGCACAGGGCCCTGGGCCGCCTGCCGTGGAAGAAACGGGAGGTCCTTATGCTCAGCCGCTACGAGGACCTCAAGCTCCGGGAGATCGCCGAACTCATGGGCTGCGGGGTCGGGACGATAAAAGCCCAGGTCCACCGGGCGCTCAAGGACCTCAGCCGCATCTACCTGGAGCTCCGGGACGGGAGGACGACATGAATTGCGAAATCGCAAGGGAACAATTCGCCAGCTATCTCGCCGACGACATCGACGCCGACGCGAAGACCGCGGTCCGGGACCACATCGCTTCTTGCCCGTCCTGCCGGGAGGAACTCGAAGGGCTGAGCGCCGTCTGGACCAGGCTCGGCGTCATCCCCCGGGAACAGCCCTCCGATAGCCTCCGCGAGAACTTCTACGCGATGCTCGAGGGAGCCAAGAAGGAGGCCGACGCGAAGGAAACCGGCCGCAGGCCGGGCCGTTTCCGCGAATTCCTGATGGGCCTTCCGGAGACCGGGAAACCGGCATACGTCTATGCCTTCTCCCTCGCCCTCCTCGTCATCGGGATCGGAGCGGGCTATTTTCTGCGGGAGGCGGGCACTGCGGACCGGACCGCCGCCCTCTATCGGGAGCTTCAGGATATGCGCCGGACTGTCGCTTTGTCCATGATCGACCGCCCCTCGGCCTCCGACAGGCTCGAAGGGGTCGGCTGGAGCACGAAGCTCGAGAGCCCGGGCAAGAAAACCCTCCAAGCGCTCGTCGATACCCTCGACCGCGACCCCAACGTCAACGTCCGTCTGGCCGCCGTGGACGCGCTCTACCTCTTCCGGAACGATCCCGGCGTCAAGGACAGCCTGGTCCGTTCGCTTGGGAAACAGAATTCGCCCCTCGTCCAGGTCGCCCTCATCGATCTTCTGGTCGAGATCCGGGAGCGGCGGGCGGCGGACGCGCTCAGAAAGCTCATCGGAGACGCCCGGCTCGCGCCCCAGGTCAAACAGCACGCCGAGCTCGGCCTCAAACAGATCATGTGAAGGGGCGTCCGAGACGGGGACATCCTGATAAAGAAGAACATCTGACATGAGGAGGATCACATGAAAACGTGGAATCGCATGGCGCTGTTGGGACTGGTGCTGCTCGTCGGGGCCGCCGTCCTGGGGCTGGCCCAGGACGCCAAGGTCGACCGGGCGGTCGTGCCCCTGACGACCCCGGGCAAACCCGCCCTGATCAAGGCCGGCGTCCTCACGGGCGGGATCACCGTGAAAGGCTACGAAGGCAAAGAGGTCGTCGTCGAAGCTCGGATTCGCGAGGAGAAGCTCGACGAAGCGGACGAGGACTACGACGCCCAACAGGCCGAAGAGGAAAAGGACAAGGAGCAGGTCGATAAGTCCGCGGGCATGAAGCTCATTCCCGTGATCGGCACGGGCCTCGAGGTCGAAGAGCAGGACAACGTCGTCACCGTCAGCTCGGAATCGTGGAAGAACGCTGTGGACCTGGTCATCCAGGTCCCGTCGGCCTCCAACCTCGAGCTCAGCTCGACCAACGACGGCGACATCGTCGTCGAGAACGTCTCCGGGACGATCGAGGTCAGCAACGTCAACGGCTCGAACACCCTGAGGAACGTCTCGGGGAACGTCGTCGCCCAGACCGTCAACGGAGAGATCCTGGTCACGATGTCCCGGGTGACGCCGGACAAGCCGATGTCCTTCAGCACGATGGATGGGGACATCGACGTGACGTTCCCGGCCGACGTCAAGGCCTCGGTCCGGATGAAGTCCCAGCAGGGCGACATCTACAGCGACTTCGACGTCAGCCTCAAGCCCGCCCCGGAGAAGCCCACCGGGGAGGCCACGAAGTCCGGAAAGGGAAAATACCGCATCAGCTTCGACCGGTTCCTGACCGGCGCCGTCAACGGCGGCGGCCCGGAATTCACGTTCAACACCTTCAACGGCGACATCTACATCCGCAAGGGGAAATAGGTTCGGCGGCGATGAAGGCCGCCCCTTGCCCCCCCCGCCGTGAACGGCGGGGCTTTAGGGCGGCCTTCATCGCCCGGCCCACATAAATAGCCCGCGAGCTGCTTTTTCGCCGCCTCCAACGGCCTGTCCGACCGCGCGCGACGGTTTGGGTCTTGACAGCTCGTTTCCGTTATGCCAAATTGGCTGCAAGCGGTTAGCCATGAATAGCGCCCTCTGTTCTCCCGGAACGACCGGCAATCATCCATAATATCCGATCATCGGAGAAGGAGGGGACATGGGGGAAAAGCCCGCGACCTTGTGGGACGTTTTCAGGTCCCGGGGATATTCGCGCCGCGAGTTTCTTCGCTTCTGCGCCATCGCCGCCGCCGCGGCCGGCATCGACGCCAGCGGCCTCCCGGCCGTCGTCAAGGCGCTGGAGACCAAACCGCGGCCGCCGGTCGTCTGGTTCCACTTCCAGGAGTGCACGTGCTGCAGCGAGTCGTTCATCCGGAGCTCGCATCCCGCCGTCGCCGACATCATCCTGGACAGGATCTCCCTCGACTACACCCAGACGCTTCAGGCCGCCGCCGGCGCCCGGGCCGAGGAGGCCCTCCAAGCGACGATGAAGAACCATCGCGGCTCTTACATCATGCTCGTGGAGGGCGCCGTGCCCGTCAAGGATGGCGGGATCTATTGCACGATCGCCGGCCGGACGGCCCTCGATATCATCAAGGAGGCCGCCGAAGGGGCGAAGGCCGTCATCGCCTGGGGCAGCTGCGCTTCGAACGGCTGCATCCAGGCTGCGAGCCCAAACCCGACCGGCGCCCTGCCCGCGCACAAGGTTCTCCGGCGGACGGTGGTCAACGTCCCCGGCTGCCCGCCCATCGCCGACGTCATGAGCGGGGTCATCGTCCACCTTCTGGCCTTCGACCGCCTCCCGGAGCTCGACGGCCAGGGACGGCCGACGGCTTTCTATTCGAAACGCGTCCACGACTCCTGCTACCGCCGCCCGTATTACGACGCGGGCCTGTTCGTCGAAAGCTTCGACGACGCGAACGCCCGTAAAGGCTATTGCCTGTACAAGACGGGATGCCGGGGCCCCGTGACCTACAATTCCTGCGGCATCATCCGCTGGAACGAGGGCGTGAGCTATCCCATCCAGTCGGGCCACGGATGCATCGGCTGCAGCGAGGCCGGATACTGGGACAACGGCCGGATCTACTCCCGCCTCGAATCCTTCCCCGGTTTCGGGATCGAAACGACGGCGGACCGGATCGGGGCCTACGCCGCCGCGGCCGCCGCGGGGGGGATGGCCGTCCACGCCGTCTCGACCAATCTCCGCAAGAGAAAACTGATCCGCCACGGGAAGGATACGAGCCTGAAGGACAAGGACGTCAAGCCCGCCGGAGCGGAGCAAGAGCGCAAGGGAGGTGAGTGATGGCTTCGCGAGTCGTGATCGACCCCGTGACGAGGATCGAGGGGCACCTGCGCATCGAGGCCCAGGTCAAGAACGGCACGGTAGAGGACGCCTGGTCGTCCGGGACCATGGTCCGCGGCATCGAGATCATCCTCAAGGGACGGGACCCGAGGGACGCCTGGGCCTTCACCGAACGGGTTTGCGGCGTCTGCACCACGGTCCACGCCCTGGCCTCCGTCCGGACGGTGGAGAACGCCCTGGGCATCGCCGTGCCGCCGAACGCCGAGCTCGTCCGCAACCTCATGTTCTGCGCCCACTACCTCCAGGACCACGTCGTCCACTTCTACCATCTTCACGCCCTGGATTGGGTAGACGTCGTGAGCGCCCTCAAGGCGGACCCGAAAGAGGCCGCCCGGATCGCCCAGAGCCTGTCGAGCTGGCCGAAGAACTCCGAGGGCTACTTCCGCGACGTCCAGAACCGCCTCAAGGGGTTCGCCGCGAGCGGACAGCTGGGCATTTTCGCCAACGCCTACTGGGGCCACCCGGCCTACCGGCTCCCGCCGGAGGTCAACCTCCTTGCCGTCGTCCATTACCTCGACGCCCTCGAGTGGATGAAGGAGATCGTCAAGGTCACGACGGTCTTCGGCGGCAAGAACCCGCACCCCAACTACCTCGTCGGCGGAGCGCCCTGCTCCGTCAACATCGAGGACGCCAACGCCATCAACGCCGAACGGCTGGCCTTCGTCAAGAAGCTCATCGACGACGCCGTGGCTTTCGTCGAACAGGTCTACCTGCCGGACCTCCTGGCCGTGGCAGGATTCTACAAGGACTGGTTCGCGGTCGGCGGCGGTCTGACGAACTACCTGTCCTACGGCGACCTGCCCACCAACGGCTACAACGACCCGGCCGGGTTCAAATTCCCCAGGGGGGCCATCATCGGCAGGAACCTGGCCGAAGTCCAGGAGGTCAAGGGCGACGATCCGGACCAGGTCCGGGAAGCCATCGCCCATTCCTGGTACAAGTACGGGGCGGGGGACGCCGCCGCTCTCCATCCGTGGGATGGCGAGACGGAGTTGGCCTACACGGGCCCCAAGCCGCCTTACGAGGAGCTCGACGTCGCGGGCAAGTACAGCTGGCTCAAGACACCGCGCTGGAAGGGCCACCCGATGGAGGTCGGGCCGCTGGCCCGCCTGCTCGTCGCCTACGCGGCGGGGCGCGATGAGGTGAAGGAGGTCGTGAACGGGGCCCTCGCGAAGCTCGGCGCGCCGGTCACGGCGCTCTTCTCAACGCTCGGCCGGACGGCCGCCCGCGGCCTCGAAACGCAGCTCATCGCCCGCTGGATGCTCGGCTTCTACGACGACCTCGTCAGGAACATCAGGAACGGGGACTCGCGGATGTTCAACGGCGAGAAGTGGGACCCGAAGACCTGGCCGAAAGAGGCCCGGGGCGTGGGGATGAGCGAGGCGCCGCGGGGCGCCCTCGCCCACTGGGTCGTCATCAGGGACGGGAAGATCGCCAATTACCAGCTGGTCGTGCCCTCGACGTGGAACGCCTCGCCGCGCGACGCGGCGGGGCAGCGGTCGTCCTACGAGGCCGCCCTTGTCGGGACACCGGTCGCCGACCCGGAACAGCCCGTCGAGATCCTGCGCACCGTCCATTCGTTCGACCCGTGCATCGCCTGCGCCGTCCACCTCCACGACCCCGAGGGGAAGCACCTCAACCGGCTGACGTTCTTCTAGGAGGCGACCATGGCCAAGGAAAGGATCCTCGAATACAACCAGGTCTATGTCTGGGAGCTTCCGATCCGCCTCCTCCACTGGATGACCTTCGCCTGCGTCTTCGCCCTCGCCGTGACCGGATTCGTCATGGCCGACCCGCCGGCCCTCCAGAGCGCGAAGGAGGCCTCCGGCCAATACTGGTTCGGATGGGTGCGTTTCATCCACTTTGCCGTGGCCTACCTGTTCCTCCTGGCGTTCCTGGGCCGCGTCTACTGGGGCTTCGCCGGGAACGAGTTCGTCCGCTGGCGCAACTTCCTGCCGCTCACGAAGGCCAAGTGGCGGGAGATGGGAAAGGTCATCTCCCTCGACGTCTTTATGGTCCGCAACCTCCCCATGGAGTCCACGGCCTCCAACCCTCTGGCGGCCGTGATCTACTCCGGGGTCTTCCTGGTCATGCTCTTCCAGATCGTCTCGGGATTCGCCCTCTATTCGGCCATGAGCCCGAGCTGGTTTCCCAGGCTCTTCGCCTGGGTGACGCCGCTCGTCGGCGGCGAAGAGGCCTTGCGCCAGTGGCACCATCTGGCCTCCTGGGCTTTCATCGTCTTCCTCATGGGACACGTCTACCTGTCGTTCTACCACGATTACGTGGAGGGAC
This sequence comes from Candidatus Aminicenantota bacterium, assembly GCA_963813235.1. Classification (GTDB taxonomy): domain Bacteria; phylum Acidobacteriota; class Aminicenantia; order Aminicenantales; family Saccharicenantaceae; genus JALHVH01. Next base: position 91,668 of record CAWEYF010000016.1, read on the forward strand.
GGGGGACCATATCCTCGATGGTCGGGGGATGGAAGTTCATCGAAAAGCGGGACCTGGACCGATGATCAGCGGGCCCGGGCCGCGGCCAGGACCTCGAGGATCCTGATGACCGCGGGCTCCACGGCCGCTTCGACCGCGGGCGACAGGAGAAGCGACGGCGCGTCGACCTCCGCGACCGTGATCGTCACCAGCCATGTCTCCGGTTTCCTGTCCATGAGAGCGACCGCGTCGAGGACGTCCTTCAGGCCGATGTCATGGGCCACGAGGGTCGGGGGATAATCGCGGCCGTAGACGGGCTTCGAAACCGAGACACTCCCCGGCGTGCCTCCGTCCGTGGCCGCGTCCACCAGGACGACCCGGTCATGATCCAGGAAATATTCCAGGAGATGGAGTCCGCCCGTCCCGCCGTCCACGATCTCCACGTCGGGATCGCGAAGCTTCTCCCCGAGGCGCCGGGCGACGCGGATGCCCACCCCTTCATCCCCCATCAGGAGGTTGCCGAGGCCGAGGACCAGGGTTCTCGCGGGACATTCCGGACATATCACGGCCCCCCCCGGGCGCATGTCGTTTCTTATTGCTTCCAGTACTTCTCCGCGGCATTCTCGAGTCTTTCCAGCCGCGTGTAATAGTCGGGGAACTCGGCGAGGTGGGCCAGGGCGATCTTCGCCGTCAGGCCCTCGTCGTCGTCGGTGACGTTGGTGACGAGGTTCCGCGTCCCGTGCTCGAGCTCGACGTTGAGACCCCATGGAATTGCTTGAGGTCCACTTTCTTCCAGCTCAACCCGAGGTCTTTTCCGATCTTCCTGGCTTCGTTCAGGGTGAATTTTTTCCTGGTCATACGTTCCTCCGTGCTCTCATGATACCACATGCGCGGTCGCGTCCGAGGTCTTTTCCGAGCAAGAGGATTGCGCCCGTGCCCGAGGGAACGTATAATCCCATCCGTGAACGGATTCGGAAGCCAGAGCATGGTCGCGCCGCTCCGGCGCGTCGTCGTCAAGCGGCCCAAGGACGCCTTCCGCGACGCGGCGGCGATCGAAGCCCAGTGGAAGGCCCTGAACTACACCGCACCGCCGGACCTCGCCGCGGCGGAGGAAGAGTTCGAGCGCGTTCGTCGCGGGTCCTCGAGGAGAGCAGGGTCGATGTCCTCAGCCTTCCCCCGGACGACCGGACGGGGCTCGATTCGCTCTATACGCATGACCCGGGCCTTGTGACCGACGCCGGGGCCGTCCTGTTCCGGACGGGCAAGGTTGCGCGACGCGGCGAAGGGCTCGGCCATGGCCGACGCCTTCAAGGCCTGGGGCATTCCCGTCCTGGGCACGATCGACAGCCCCGCCACCGCCGAAGGCGGGGACATGATCTGGCTCGATCACGACACGCTGGCCGTCGGCCGGGGATTCCGAACGAACGCCGCGGGAGTCGAAGCACTGCGGAGGCTCCTCGGCCCGCTCGGCGTCACGGTCCTGGACTTCCATCTCCCCTTCTGGGAGCGGCGCGTCCGACGTCCTCCATCTCCAATCCTTCATCAGTCTTCTCGACACCGACCTCGCCGTCGTCTACCGTCGCCTCCTCCCGGTCCCCTTCTTCGAGATCCTCGCCGAACGCGAGGTTGGGCTCATAGACATCCCCGACGAGGAATACGCTACCCAGGCCTGCAACGTTCTGGCCCTGGCGCCCCGGCGAGTGATCATGCTCGAGGGCAACCCCGTGACGCGCGGGCGGCTGGAGGCCGCGGGATGCGAAGTCCGCGTCGTCAAGGGCGACGAGATCGCCTTCAAGGGGAGCGGCGGCCCGACGTGCCTCACCCGTCCAGTCCTGAGGACCTGACGGGTGAGGCACGTCCTCCGGGGCGAGTAGCTCCGTAAACCGCGGACCCCATCCGACGTCGGCCGATCTAACGCCCGACAAGGATCATCGCCGGCGGAAGAGTGCCCCAAGGCCGCACGTGCCCTTCATGTCCTGACCCCGCCAAGCCTCTTGACAGGGTCCCCGGCCTTTTGATAGAAATAGCGTCGACTCCGAGTCCCCGGGGCTAAAGCGCGCAGCCAGGCCCCCCGGACCGATAGGGTGGAGCCGGAAACAGCTCCGCCTCCCAATCTTGGAAAGGAGGAACGATGAAGTTCCCGAAACGGCTCTATCTCCCTCTCTCTCTTGTCGTCGGATGGACTATGTTCGCCGCCGGCCCCGGCCTCTTCGCCCAGGAACAAACACAGGAGGAAAAGGACAAGAAGGCCCGCGTCCGGACCGAAGAGATCGTCGTGACGGCCCCGGCGCCGCAGGACCGGCCGCTGGCCTCGACATCGGTGATCCCGCCAACGATCCTGATCCCCTTGGCTCCGCGAAATCTTTCCGACATCCTCTCGTACGCCCCGGGCGCCTACGCGACCTCGGGCGGCAAGGGCGAATCCCGCGTTAAGATCCGCGGCCTCGACCCCGACAAAACCACGCTCCTGATCGACGGCGTCCCCGTCTACGACCCCTACTTCAATACCTACGATCTCAGGACCGTGCTCACCGAGGACATCGAATCCGTCAAGGTCGTCAAGGGCGCCTCCTCGGTCCTCTACGGGCCCAATACGCTCGGGGGTATCGTGGACGTCCTGACGCTCAAGCCGAGAACGCCCTCGCTGACGTTGAGGGCCGCCACCGGCCGGGACTCGAACTATATCGTCTCCGCCTCAGGGGCGGCGGCCTGGCGGAAAACCATCTTCATGGGCGCCTTTGCCCGGGACCACTCCGACGGCCTGCGGGTCAGGACCGGCGATTCCGCCGTCCTCCTGAAGAACTCGGACTACGGCAAGACCGCCCTGACCGGGAAGATCTACTTCTATCCATGGGAGAAGAGCGAGATCCTCGCCCAGGCTTCTTACTACTCCTCGGCATACGGGGTCGCCGATGCCACGCAGTACTACAGGTCCCGTTACTGGCGGTTCAAGGACTGGCGGCGGCTGACCCTCGGGCTGGGCGGGACGTTCCCCCTGTTCGCGAAGGGCACGCTCAAGGTTCGGACCTATTACGTGAAGCTGGACAACACGCTGGACCAGTACAAGAACGCCTCCATGGACGCGCTGTCCTGGGAATCCATCTACAGGAACTACGACGCCGGCGCCTTCATCCTCGGCTCCCATCCGCTGGGGACGAGGAACGATCTGCGCTTCAGTCTCAACGCCCGGCTCGACCACGTGCGACAGCAGGGCTCGGCCACGGCCCCGTGGGAAACCTATGAGCAACGGACGTATTCGGCCGGCGTCGAAGACGACTTCCGGCTGTCGGACAAGTGGCAGGTCACGGGGGGATTCAGCGTCGACCGGCTGAAGAAACAGACGGGCGGGTCCAAAACCTCCCTGAACCCCATCGCCGGGATCCGTTTCGCCCCGACCCCCGACCTGGGCTTCCACCTGGCCCTCTCCCGGAAATCGCGATTCCCGTCGATGCGCTCGCTCTACAGCACCTCCGGCGGCAATCCCGCCCTCCGGGACGAGATCGGGACGACCGTTGAGGCCGGCGCCTCTTGGGTGGGACCGTTCGAGGGGAGCCTGGCGGTCTTCTCCACCGAGGTCGAGAATCTGATCTACCTCCGTCAAGGCGCCTACCGGATTCAATACCTACATCAACATCGGCAAGGCCTCCGTCAAGGGGTTCGAGGCCGAAGTCGCCAAGTCCCTGGGCGCCTTCGACGCCCGCCTGTCCTATACCTTCCTCGACACGAAGAACAAGGACCAGAACCGGAGGCTGGACCTCGTGCCGCAGTCCCAGCTCAGCTTCGTCGCGGGGCTGGGCAAAGCCGACGACGTACCGTTTCTCCGTCTGGGGGCTCGCCGTATCGAGTTCGAAGATCCTCATCAGCGGCACCAATGTCACGGCCCACGGCTACGTCGTCGCCAACGCCTCGTTCGAGAAATATTTCGGGGCGTTCTCGGTTTACGTCAAGCTCGACAACATCTTCGACAAAGTCTACGTCACCGAGCCCGGCTACCCGATGGCATCGAGGCGCTTCGAGGCGGGCTTCCGCGTGCGGCTCGAACCGAAGGAACGATGAACTGGATAAAAGGATGCTGAGATGAATGCCCGAAGAACAATCACGACCCTTGCCGCCCTCGCCCTCCTGGCCGGCTTCCTGCCCGCCCAGGAGAACAACGATTTCTACGACGACGAGCCGTTCTTCAACCTGCCGCTCAAGCCCCTCGAGGTCACGGGCGAGGTCGCGGCCCCGGGCCGCGTCGACCTCTCCGGCCTGCCCCTGCGATCCGTCATGGTCCGCGAAGCCGTGACGCGGGACGGGAAGCCGGCATTCGTCGGTTCGTACGTCTTCCAGGGCTATTCCCTCTTCGATATCCTCAAGGAACGGGTTGTCGCCAAGAAGAACGAGAAGGAGTTCCACCCGGTCATCGACCTCTTCGTCGTCGTCGAGGACGCGAAGGGGGGGAAGGCCGTTTTCAGCTGGGGAGAGATCTTCTATCCCACCGTCCCCCATAGGGTCCTGGTGGCCGTGAAGGCCGCCCGGATCGTCCCGTCCCTGACCAAGGAACGCTGGCCCCTGCCCGTGAAGGCCCGGCTCACGGCGGCCGACGACCTCATCGCCGACAGGAACCTGGAGGACCCGGTGCGGATCACGGTCCGCAGTGCGCCCCTGAGCTTTCCGGTCCAGAGGGGCAAATCTCCCATGCACGCGGCGTCCTTCAGGGTGGTCGACCGCGGCCGGGAGATCACGAAGATCGACCGCCTTCCGGCAGGTGTTCCCGTCATGACCCTTCCATCGGTCTTTTACGGCCGGGGCAAGGGGTTCCACGGCATCACGTATTTCGAGGGCGTCCCCCTGCGCACGCTCCTCGCGCGCCTCGTGCCGACCGACACGGCCGCCCTCCGGACGGGTCTCCTCGTCCTGGCCGGGGACGACGGCTATCGGGCCGTGTCTCCGCGAGCGAGCTCTTCAATCGGAACGACAACGGCGAGTTTCTCCTCTGCGACCGGGGCGAAAGGACGGGGGACGGTTCTCGATCTATCCGGGGCCGGACTTCTTCTCCGACCGGGCCGTCAAGGCGCTCAAGGAGGTCCATTACCTCGCGGTCGATTGACGCGCTGCGGCTGCCTTATTGACAGGGTTGCGAGGCGGGTCTAAGCTCGAGCCTCGAATTTATGCGGCGGCGCGTCGTCCGCGCCGTCAAGGAGGCTTCTATGGAACGTGATCCGCAAGAACGGCCCGGCCCTCGTCGCCTTCAGCCTCGCTCTCGCCCTATCGTCCTTTGCCCTCGAAGCGGAGAAGCCGGGGAAAGTCGAGGAGCCGTTGACCGCCCTCGTCGGGGCCACGCTCATCGACGGGACCGGGGCAGCCCCAGTACCCAACGTCACCGTCCTCATCCAGGGCTCGAAGATCAAGGCCGTCGGCCCGGCCGCCTCGGTCAAGGTCCCGGCGGGCGCGAAGACGATCGACGTCAGGGGCAAGTTCATCCTGCCCGGCCTCATCGATTGCCACACGCACATCACGACGGAAAACACGGCCCTCGAGCCTTATACCGATACCCGCAGCCTGGCTACGCTCCGGGCGCTCCAGCTCATGAACAAGTATCTGGCGAGCGGCGTCACGGCCATCCGCGACGTCGGCTCGCCCATCGAGTCCATGATGGCCCTGCAGAAGGCCGGCGAGTCCGGGTACACCGACACCATCCGGCTCTATCCCCTGCGGCTATCTCATCACGACGACCGGCGGGCACGGGGACGGGATGGACGGGGCGCTGGCCGCCGACGGCCCCTGGGCGTTCCGCAAGGCCGTGCGCGAGATGTACAAGGACGGGTTCCATCACATCAAGATCTCGCCGACGTTCACGCCGGAAGAGGCCGTGGCCGCGGTCGAGGAAGCGAAGACACTCGGCATGCACATCACGGCCCACGGCGGCGGCTTTTCGGACACGGTCCCGACGACCATGACCCGCATCGCGGTCCAAGCGGGCGTCGAGTGCGTCGAGCACTGGAACGAGATGGACGACGACGTCCTCGACCTTATGGCCCAGAAGGGCGTCTACGACGTCCCGACCATGACCATCTACCGCGAGAGCTACAAGCGCGACGACATCAATCGCTTTCTCATCGAGAAGCGGCATTGGTCCCAGGCGCTTCACGAGGCCCTGTTCCGGAAGGCCCGGGCCAAGAAGATCGTCATGGGCATCGGGACCGACGCCGGCGGGGCCTTGTACCGGGAGATGTATCCGAAGATCTACTTCGACGAGATGAAGTACTTCGTCGAGCTCGGCGCCTCGCCCATGGAAGCCCTCGTCGCGGCGACGAAGAACGGAGCGCTCATCCTCGGGATGGGCGATGAGCTGGGCACCGTCGAGGCCGGAAAGCTGGCCGACCTCCAGGTCGTAGCGGGCGACCCGCTCAAGTCGTTCGACGCCCTGGGCGCGCCCGAGCTCGTCATCGTCGGCGGGAAGATCCATAAGTTCTAGGCCGGTAGCCGTAATAACATCGATATGTGAAGGCTCGGCAGAGGGAATCGATGGGCGTTCCCGCATAGGGGAACGGGGCCGACGTGATAAGCGCTCCCTCGTGTTTGATGAAGACCCGGTTATGATGCGTGGAAAGGGTGGCCGCGACGGACTGCCCCTCCAGCGTTCGGAGGACGGAGAGAACGAGCGACCCGGGGAACACCTATGAAATATCTGGTGATCGAAGCCCATCGGGGGCCGGATCGCCCGCCCCTGTTTCTGAGGAAAGGCGACGGCGTCACGGTGGGAGAGACCTACAAGGGACCCGAGGGGTGGCCGGATTGGTTTTGGTGCGTTTCCGTCGCCGGCGTCGGGGCCTGGGTCCCGCTCCCGTTACTTGAAAAGTTGGGGGACGGGACCGCCCGAGCTGTCGAAGATTACTGTTCGCGGGAGCTGGACGTCGCGGAGGGCGACGAGGTCACAGGCGCCCGGGAAACGTGCGGCTGGATGTGGTGCGTCCGGGAACGTGACGGCGCCTCCGGCTGGGTCCCCCGCGAAAAGCTCGAAACCGTCAGGTGAATATAATCTGCCCGCCGGCGGCCATCTCATAGAAGCCGCCGACCGTGATGATGGATTCGACCTGGGGGCAGAAGTCCTCTTTTTTGAGCTTGAACATGTCCACGGTCGCCTTGCAGGCGTAGAGCTTGCCGCCGGCGTCGGCGATCATCTCGATGTATTCGGGCACGGGCGGGATGTCGAGCTTGTCCATGGTCTTGGCCATCATGGCCGTGGCCATGGCCGACATCCCCGGCAGGATGCCGATGAGGGAAGCCATGTGCATCCCGGGGTTGCCGACCGTGGCGACCTTGATCTTGCCCATGCGCTTCTTGATGATCGCGTCCATGCCGAAGAACGTGAAGAAAAGGTTGGCCTCGATGCCTTCCATGCGGGCGCCGTTGGCCAAGATCAGGCCCGGGTACACGCCCTCGAGGGAGCCCTTCGAAATGATGATCGATACTTTCTTGATCTTATCTTCCATGGGTTCCTCCTGAGGTTGGAAATCCGCCATCAGACGCAGCCGACGGGCTTGGCCAGCCCGGCGATCTTCGCGGCCTTCTTGGCCGGGCCTCCGGGGAATAGGTCGTAAAGCTCTTTGGTGCTGACGATCCCGGACTTGTTCATCCTCCGGATTGTCGGCACGGCGCCGTTCTCCTTGAGCTCTTTCTGCATGAATTCCAGGACCTTCCAATGAGCGGGGCCGAGCTCGGCGATCCCTTCTTCCCTGGCGATCGCGGCGGCGATCTCGCGCGTCCATTGGGAATGGTCGGTCATGAAGCCTTCATCGTCGACGTCGACCGTGACGTTTCCAAGCTGTTTTTTGGGCATGAGGCCCTCCTTTTCTTGTTATTCGGCCTTCTTCGGGAACTTCTTGCCGGCCTTCTTCATCCGGGCGGGGACGAAGGGGATGGGCCGGGCTTTAAGGAGCATGTTCCAATAGACCCAGCGGAAGGCCAGCTTCCCCAGGTGGTTGAGGCGGCTGGGCTTGAGGAGCGGCATCGGGCCGATGATGGGGAAGGGGAAACGGCCGGGCAGGGGCTCGACCTCGGTGTTGAAGTCGATGAGGATGGCCTTGCCGCCGCCGGTCTCGATGAAGCAGTTGGAGTGGCCGTCGAACTCCGCGGCCAGGGGCTCGCCCTTGATCGCCCGCAGGACGTTCCCGACGAGGAGCTCGGACTGGAAATGGGCGACCGAACCCGCCTTGGAGCTCGGGAGGTCCGTCGCGTCGCCGATGACGAAGATGTTCTCATAGGCCTTGGACCGCAGGGTCTTGGGATCGGTGGCGATGAACCGGAGGTCGTTGCCCATGCCCGAGCGCTCGATGAGCTCGTCGCCCATGTTCGTGGGCACGGTGACCAGGATATCGTAGGGGACCTCGCGGCCGTCGAAGCCGACGAGTTTCTTCCCGGCGGCGTCCACGCGCTCGGCATTGAAATCCGCGACCACTTTGATATTCCGCTCCTCGAGAAGGGCGCCGAGCATCTTGGCGGCCACGGGCTTGGTGAAAGCGGCCGAGAGCGGCGTGACGAAGACGATTTCCGAAGACTCGCGCAGTTTCCTGTGCTTGAGGCAATGATCGGCGAAGAACGTAAATTCCAGGGGGGCGACCGGGCACTTTATGGGCATCTCGTTGATATGGATGACGACCTTCCCTCCCTGGAACTCCCTGACCTTCTCGGCAAGGGCGACGGCGCCCTCCGCGGTATAGAAATCGAAGATGGACTCCCGCCAGCCGTCGAGCATCCCGGGGGTTTCCGCGGGGACGATCTCCGCGCCCGTGGCCACGATCAGAAGGTCATAGGCGATCTTCCGGCCGTCTTCCAAGACAACGGTGTTGCCGGACGGAGCGATGCGTTCGATCCGGGAGAGGACGAACTCCACGCCCCTCGGCAGGAACTTCGACCTCTTCCGGGTGATCTTCTTGAGGGTCGTGAAACCGAACGGAATGAACAGGAATCCGGGCTGGTAATAGTGGACGTCGTCCCGGTCGATGACCGTGACGGTCCATTCTTTTCTGTCGAGACGGCGGGCGAAGTGGTTGGCCATGATGGTCCCGCCGGTTCCGGCGCCGAGGATGAGCAGTCTTTTCATCATCTTGCCTTTTGCAGTCAGGGGTGTCCCCTATTTAAAGACCTCTTTCTTCAGGGTCGCCCGCCGGATGCGCTCCTCGACCGGGTTGACCCCGATGCCGGGGCCGTCGGGCACCCGGATCTTTCCGGGCCCGCTGAGCTCGATGAACGGGTCGATGAGGTCCTCCTTGTAGTAGCGCCGGCTCGCCGAAAGATCGTGAGGCAGCTTGAAATTCGGGAGCGAGGCGATGTGGAGGTTGTGGGCCCGGCCGATGCCGCTTTCAAGCATGCCGCCGCACCAGACCGGGACGCCCTGCGCCTCGCAATAATCGTGGATCTTCCGCATTTCGACCGGCCCGCCGACGCGTCCGACCTTGATGTTGATGATGCGGCAGCTCCCCATCTCGATGGCCGCCCGTGCCGTCTCGAGCGACAGGATGCTCTCGTCGAGGCAGAGGGGCGTCGTCATCTCCATCTGGAGCTTGTGGTGGTCCCAGAGATCATAGGGCGCGAAAGGCTGTTCGACAAGGAGCAGGCCGAAGGCATCGAGCTTCTTCAACTGTTCCTTGTCGGCCAGGCTGTAGGCACCGTTGGCGTCCACCTGGAGCAGGATGTCGGGGAACTTCTCCCGTACGGCGGCGCAGGCCTCGACGTCCCAGCCGTGCTTGATCTTCAGCTTGACCCGACGGTATCCCTCGCCGATGAAGGCGCCGACCCGTTCGACGAGGTCGGGGATGGAATTCTCGATGCCGCAGCTGACCCCGGCCTCGATCTCGTCCCGGACGCCCCCGTAGAGCTTCGCGAGCGGGACGCCGGCCTTCTTGGCCTTGAGGTCCCAAAGGGCGAGCTCGAGCCCTCCCTGGGCCATCTGGTTCCCCCGGAACCGCTTTGCCTTGACGGCGTACTCCCCGGGCTCCGTAATCCGCTCGGCGATGACCATGGGGATGAGGAACGTTTTCAGCACGTGCCAGGCGCCTTCGGTCGTCTCGCCGCTGTAGAGGGGGGCTTCCTCGGCCACGACTTCGCCGTAGCCGCAAACGCCGTCCTCGTAGACGCGGGTGATGATGAACGTCCGGTCGTACCTGCGGCCGAAACTCGTCTCGAAAAAATGCACGTAGGGGAGCTTGAGGAGCGCCATTTCGATGCGTTCGATAGTCATGGGTCCTTCCTTGATCGCTGGAGCACGTAGAAACATCGTTCGCCGTGGAGGAAGTCCACCGCGGCGTAGCCGCGCTTGAAATAGCTCCTCAAGACCCGGCGCAAACCTGTCTGCCAGGCGGCAATGAGATCGGGCCTCTCGCGGAGCGACATGACGTTCGGCGGGACCTCCGCCAGGATCGCCCTGTCCGTCAGGCCGAGGCGGGGAGGGGCCGGCATCGGGAATCCGTCGCCGGTTCTCGCCGCCTGTTCGAGCGCCTTGGGCAAGGAGGGCCCGCCCGCGCGCTTGTTCCCGCCCGGACGATTCCCCCCGGCCCTCTTTTTACCGATCCTCCATTCCACGAGGAGGCGGTCCGTGGGGATCCCCGGGCCGAGGCAGAGCGCCGTTTTGAACCCGTATAAATTGGGGATGTAGGTCCGGCTCCGGGCCCCCAAGGCGTTCAGGTTGAGATTCGCGTTCTTCGCCTGCATCGGGTCAAAGGTCCAGGTAATGAGGCCTATCCCCTGCTCCAGGACCTCGCGCCCCTGGGCCAATTTCAGCTTCTTTCCGATCCCGAGCCCCCGGAATTCAGGGAGGACGCCCAGCAGATGGGAATGCTGGGTGTGGACGCCGTCGAGGAGGGCCGGGAAGGAATAGACGAACCCGGCCAAGGTCCCGTCGACGAAGGCCCCGAGGACAATGGCTCCGACCCGGGAATGGATGCAGTACTGGTGCGTGGGCGTCAGGTCCGCGTCCTTGTGTTTCCAGACCTCCCTCTGGATGGGGAGGAGCCGTTCGAATTCCGGATATTCTTGTAGCCTACGGATGAGGACTTTGTCCGCCAAGCAGGACTCCTTTCCTGGAAGCTATGCGCTCGTAGATGCGGACGATCTTCATGGCCATCGCCTCGGCAGAGAACCTCTCGTGAACGACCTCGAACCCGCGCTGGGCCAACCGGCCGGCCAGCGCTTTGTCGAGGTACAGCTTCAGGATCGCCTGTGCCAACGCTTGGGGGTTCTTTGGCGGGACAAGGAGCCCCGTCTCCCTATGGATGACGACCTCTGGGATGCCGCCGACCTGGGTGGCGACGACGGGAAGGCGGCTGGCCATGGCGTCCATGATCGAGCTCCCCAGCCCTTCCATGCGCGAGGAGAGGACGAAGAGGTCGAGTGAGGCGAGGATCCGGGGAACGTCCTCGCGGAAGCCCAGGAAGTAGACGACGTCCTCGACCCGGAGCTCATGTACCTGCTGGTCGAGATGCATCCGCAGGGAGCCCTCCCCGACGATGACGATCCGGATCCGGGGAGCGTGGTCCTTGAGGATCCTCGCCGCCTCGATGAGGTCCCGGTGCCCCTTGTGATCCTCGAGCTGGGCCACGATCCCGACGAGGTAAGCCTCCGGGCCGAAGCCGAATTCCTTCCGGAGGAAGTCCCGGTCCTTGATCTCCCGGAACGGCGCAAAGTCGATGCCCGACGGGACGACCTCGATGAGCTGCTCCGGGACGCCGCCCTTGATGAGGACCTCACGGACCCCCTCGGAAATGGCGATGACGGCGTCGATCCCCTTGATGTACTTTCGCCGGGACCTGACGGGGAAATCCACGCGGCGCGAGATGACGCGGATGGGGACATGGGCCCGGGCCGCGGCCCGGGAGCCGACGGCCGCGCCGTGGGCGTCGTGGAAATGGGCCAGGACGCAGCGCTCGCGCCGCATGGCCCGGGCGAGGCGATGGACGGCCCAGAAGTCCGCTTCGCTTTTCATCGCGATCGGCAGGACCGGGAGGCCCGCCTCGAGGGCCTTGGCGTGGAGCGGGGAATCCGGCTGGACGACGAGCTTGAAGGGGTAGCCCGCCCTTTCGAGCTCCCGGGCCAGGAAGAACGCCTGGCGCTGGCCGCCGCGCCATTCGCGCCCGGCGTCAATATGAAAAAGGCTCAATTCTCTCCCCTTTTTTCCAGATCTCCCTCAGCTTGGCGTAGCGGAGGAAGACGGAGTAGCCGTTGAGGACGGCGATCACGAACCCGGGGAACCCGTCGAGGAACCCGAGCTTGAGGACATAGGACCTGATGAAGCGCCCGGCCGGCCAGCCGACGAGGTGGACAAGCCGGCATTTCTTCCGCTTCGCGTAGAGCTTCTGGGCGCCGAGGTCGCTGAACAGGTTGATGCGGGCGACGTGGTCCGCGATGCCGGCGTAAGTGAAGTGGTGGATGGGCCCCTCGAGCTTTTCGACGGCTCCGGAAAAGACGATCTCCTCATGGACGTAATCGCCCTCCCAGCGGGCGCCGGCGGCGCGGAAGAGCCGGACCTTCCGGTCCGGGTACCAGCCCGAGTGACGGATCCACCGGCCGAGATAATGGACCTGCCGGGGGATGGAGAAGGCGGCGCAGGAGGGCTCGCCGCCCTTGAGGGCCAGGATCTCCTCCTTGAGCTCCGGCGAGACCCGCTCGTCGGCGTCGAGGGACAGGATCCAGCTCCGGGTGGCCTTGGAATTCGCGAAGTTCTTCTGGTCGGCAAAGTTCGTCCACTTCCGTTCGAAGACCTTGTCCGTATATCTCCTGGCGAGCCGGACGGTCCCGTCCGTGCTCCCCCCGTCGACGACGACGATCTCCGCAGCGACTTCCCGGAGGCTCTTCAAGGCCGCTTCCAGGCGTCTTTCCTCGTTGAGGGCGATGAGGACGGCGGTAATTTCCACGCGGAAATCTTAACACAATCGCCCGGTAAGGTTAAGGGGCCCCAGCGGGGTCAAGAGGTAGTTTCTTTGAGAATCGCCTTCGAAGGACTCGGGGAGCGGAGACGGAGGCCGTCCCGCCCGAGCCTTCTTGTCAGCCCACGCCCCGACAAGACGCTTACTTGTTGAAATCCGCGACGATGATGTCCCGCGTCCGGAGGCTGCTGCCGACGGACCTCTCCAGCCGGGCCAGAGACAGGTTGTAGTCGACGAGGGCCTTGAGCTCCATCGAACGGGCGTTGGCCAGCCCTTCCTGGTATTGGAGGACGAAGTAGTTCGTGGTCAGCCCGACGCCGAGCTTCTTCGTCTCGGCCTCGAGGCGCTTGGCCGCCAGCTCGCGGGCGATGCGATAGGCGTCGACCCTCTTGGCGTCGGTCTCGACGCTCCGCACGGCGTCCCCGACCTCGAGGGCAATCTGCTGTTCCTGGTTCTTCAGGCGGGCCGTGTTCTGGTCGAGCGTGAGCCGGGCCAGGGCTAGGTTCGCCCGGCCGACGACGTCGGCGACGGGGACCGACAGGGTCAGCCCGACCGTCCAGTTCCGGTAGAGGAATTTCGTGGCGTCGCGGATGGCATTGGAGCCGCTGCCCTTTTCCTTGCCGATGATGATGCCCAGGAACGGGTCGTTGTTGAGGTAGATGAGCCGGTCGCCGGAGATCCCGGGGCTCCAATAGGAGAGCTTGAGGTCCAGCTTGGGGAGGACCTGGTTCCGGGCGACGTTGAAGTCGATACGGCTGTTCTGGATCGTCGTCCTGTTCGCGGCGAGGTCCGGCCGCCTCTCCAGGGCCTGGGCCAGGGCCTCGTCGAAAGAGATGGCGGTCGGCTTGAAGACGGGCTTATCCGCCGGGATGAGCCTCAAGGCCCGGATGTCCCCTTCGGCCGAGGGGTTGATCAGGCTCTTGAGGACGTCCTCGCCCCTTCGGATGAGCGCTTCCGCCTGGAGGATATCCGCCTCGCGCTGGGCGACGGTCGCTTCTGCATTGAGGACCTCGAGCGGGGCCAGGGTCCCGACCTCGACCTCTTTCTTGTTCTTTGCCAGGAGGTCCCGGGCGAGCTGGAGCGATTGCTTCTTGACGTTGAGGTCTTCGATGGCATAGACGAAGTTCCAGTAGGCCTCCTGGACCTGGTAGACCGTGTTCATGAGGGTCGTCTCGAGCTGGTTCCGGGAAATTCCCAGATTGTTCCGCGAGACGAGGATCTCGCGACGGGCGACCTTGGGCCCGAAGTCCCTGAGGAGCGGCTGGGTGAGGTCGAACCGGAGGGTGCTGCCGTACCGGGGATTGATGAGCTGGAAGGCCTGGTTGGTGTCGGACTTATAGCCCTGGAGCGACACGGAGACGTTCCCGCCGGTCGGGAGGAGCTGGACGACGGTCGCCCCGTAGTCCGCCAGCTTCGACGTCAGGGTTCCCGCGCCCTGGATGAACCAGTACGGCGGCTCCTGGTTATTCTGGTTGTCGTAATTGAGGCTCAGGCTCGGCAGGAAGGCCTCTTTGGCCCGGGCGAGGGCGGCGTCGGCCAGCTCGGGGTTGAAGACCTCGACGGCCAGGTTGAGGTTGTTCTTCAGGGCCCTGACGATCGAATCCTCGAGGGTCAGGGAGATCTCCTTCCCCTCCTGCCCGGACAGGGGCGGGATGAGGATCGCCAGTATCGCGACCGCGGTCAGCGCTCTTTTTGCCATCGGGAAGTCCTCCTTCGGCCTGTTGCAAAATCCATCCATTTAAAATATACGTATATTCGCCCTTCGGGGTTCTCACTTCCGCAGTCATGGATACGAAAAAGAACGCCCTCCGGGCCTGTGCCCCCGCCGCCCTCGCCGCGGCCGGGCTGGCCGTTTACGCCCGGTTCCTGTCCGAGATCCCCGGGTACACGATCTTCGAGCACGCCTTCCGGCCGCGGGTTCCGGCCATTTTGGCCGCGGCGGCGGTCATCGGCCTGACGCTCTTTGCCTTCCAGGTGCTGTACGCGCGGATCGTCTCTCATCTTGCGGCAGCGCCCTTCGGGGAAGTCCTTCGGCGGGACGCCTGGACCCTCCTCCCGCTCGCCGCGACCGCCCTCGCCCCGGTCACGCTGGTCCGCTACATAGGGGTCGCGGACATCGCCGTCCGGTCGCGACTGCTCCTCGGTGCGGCCGTGGCCCTCGTCGTCTATCTCAAGGCCGTCGCGTTCTTGGACTGGCGGAGGCGGGCCCCCGAAGCGCGGGCCCCGCTTCTCCCCGCCGTCTCCCGGCTGTCCTCCCGGAAAAAGCTCGGTCTCCTGTTCCTCGGCTCCCTCGTGGCCTTTAACCTGGGCGCGGCGATCATGCTCAAGGAAGGCGTCGGTTTCTCCGGCGACGAGCCCCATTATCTGCTCATGACCCACAGCCTGCTCCATGACGGGGACCTGGACCTGGCCAACAACTATCGCGCCAAGGATTACAACGCCTATATGGCGAAGACGGTAACCATCCCCCAGCTCCACGTCGTCGAGGGGAGGAAGCCCGGCACGCGTCTATTCCTTCCATTCGCCCGGGACCGCGTTCGTGATGATCCCCTTCTACGCGGCCGGCTCCCTCCTCGGGAAGACAGGGCTCATCCTGCTGGTGAAGTTCGGGATGAGCCTGTTCGGCGCCCTGTTCGTCCTCCAGGTATTCCTGTACGCGCGCGACGCCTGGAAGGACGAGCGGCTCGCGTTCACCCTGTGGGCGCTCGTCACGCTCGCGACGCCGGTCTATTTCTACGCCGTCCACGTCTATCCCGAGCTCATCGTCGGGGCGCTCGCTTTCTTTGTTTTCAGGAGCTTGAGGGCGCCCGGCCGGCTAACGGGATGGCGACTCCTCCTCTGCGGCTTCCTCGTCTCGACGTTCATCTGGTTCCACGCCCTAAAGTACATCTTCCTGGCCGGCCCGCTCGCCGCGTATGGCCTGTGGGTGCTTTGGCGGAGGCGCTCGAAGGGCCTGGACTTCGCCCTTTTTCTCGTCTTCCCGGTCGCGTTCACGGCCGCCTATTTCGTCTTTCAGAAGGCCCTCTACGGCTCCTATTCCCTGTCGGCGGTGTCCTGGAAGGGCAGCCTCGGGGCCGGCGAGACCCTCGCCTACGCGAAGGAGCTCCTCACGAGCATCCCTTTCCGATTCCGCTGGGAAACACTGGCCGGGTACTTCTTCGACCAGAAGGACGGGCTCTTTTTCTATGCGCCCATCTACGTCTTCGCGTTCCTCGGCTTCGCGGAGATGGCGCGTCGCAGGTCCCGGGACCTCCTGGAGCTGGCTGTTCGTCGCCGCGCCCTACGTCCTCGTCTCAGCCTTTTTGACCCAGAGGACGGGCTACGCGCCGCAGGCCCGTCCTCTCGTCGCGGTCGTTTGGGCCCTGGTCATCGGGATCGGGTGGTTCCTCGCCGGCAATCGGAAGAGGGTCTTTTCGGGGGCGTTCGCGCTCGCCGCGGTCTTCTCGGTGGGGATGACGAAGCTGCTGGTCCGGAATCCCCTCGGCCTCTACCAGGAAACGACGATGGGGACCGCCGAAACGGGCGGGGGGATCTTTTATGTCCTGAGCAACCTGCATCTTCGGCTGACCGACTGGCTCCCGGCGTACGCCAAGAGCCGGGAGGGCCCGTGGCCGCCGAACTTCATCTGGCTGGGCCTCTTCGCCCTGTTCATCGCGCTCTACTCCCTGGGCAGGAACAAGAATACGGACAGGGCCATTCCGCGGCGCGCCCACGCGGTTCTCGCCCTGGCCGGCGGGATCCTGTTCTTCATCGGATTCGTCATCTATCCGAGGACGGTCCTCTACGCCCCTCAGCCGACAACATTTCCCCCCGGAGAGACCCTGACCTTCTATTCGATGTCCCGGGTCGTCCGCCAGCCCGAGCCGGGCACGTTCCTCCTCCCCGACGAAGGCCGGGATTACGTGTTCACTTTCTCCTCCGCGCGAAAGCTCGGCCGACTGCGCTTCGAGTTCGGGTCGGAGACGGCGGACTGCCCGGTGACGCTGGAGTATTTCGACGCCCCTGTGTTCGGCGGAAGAACGGCGAGGGAGGTCCGCTCCCTTGAGCTGGAAGATCCCCCGGGCTACGCATACCGCGGCGGATGGCTCTACTTCGTGACCCTCAAGTTGGGGACATCGGAAGGGGGTGTGACCGCCGCGGAGCCGTTTCGATTCCGGCTCGAACTCATAAATCCCCCCACCCCCCCTTTGGAAAGGGGGGAAACGAGGTAGACCCACCCCGAGCCTTTAGAGCCTACCCCAAGCCTTTAAGAGCCCCAACCCGCGCCTTCACTTCAGAGCCCCCCCCTTTGGAAAAGGGGGGCAACGGGGGGATTTGCCGAGGTCACATGAAGATCCTGAACCGGGCGAGCCCCTTTTTGTGGAGCTTGTATTTGACGAGCGTCTTGAGGATGGAGAGGCCGTAGACGGAGCTCCTCCAGAAGCCGACCATGGAGGCCTCTTCGAAATAGCGCGTCTCGATGGGGATCTCGCGAATCCGCATCCCGTGGATGACGCCCTGGGCGATGATCTCCGTGTCGAAGACGAAGTCGTCGGAATTCGCCGCGAAGTTGACCTTCTCGAGGTACCGCCGCGAATAGGCGCGGAGGCCCGAGTGGTACTCGGTGAGGTACATGTAGAACGTCGCGTTCTCGAAGGCCGTCAGGTAGATGTTGGCCAGGTACTTCCACTTGGGCATGCCGCCCTCGAGGGGATGCCCGCCGAGCATCCGGGATCCGAACACCGCGTCACACGCCCCCTCGAGGAGCGGGGTTACGAGCTGGGGAATGACGGTGGGATCGTATTGATGGTCCGGGTGGACCATGATCATGATGTCGGCGCCGAGCTTCATGGCCTCGGTGTAGCAGGTTTTCTGGTTCCCGCCGTAGCCCCGGTTCTCTTCATGGACGAAGACACGGAGGCCGAGCTTCCGGGCGAGGGCGACGGTGCCGTCCCGGCTCGCGTCGTCGACAAGGATGATGTCATCGACCCATTCCCGGGGGATGTCGTCGAGCGTTCGCTCCAGCGTCCTCTCGGCGTTGTAGGCGGGCATGACGACGACGACCTTCTTCGAACGTTCCATGAGCATGGCTCCGGCCTCCGTTATAGCACATTCGTCGCGCCGGGAGAATGGCCTCCTCGCCGGATCCGCGTTCCAATTGAATCCGGGAACGGGTATAATCCATGGTAATGACGGCTAAGACGAAGGCCCTCTCCCTGACCCTGCTCTTCCTCCTGTCGCTGGGGTTCGCGGCCTACCTTTCGGTCTTCCTCCAGTCCGGGAGCTACACCATTCTCAGTCATTCCCTGCGGTTCGCGCCCCTGGAATTCGCCGTCCTGGCGATCGTTTCGTTCCTGCTCATGGCGGCTCTTTGGGTCCTCATCGGCCGGACAGAGGCCCGGATGACCGGAGAAGCCCCGGGCCCGGTCCTTGGCTTCGGTCTTCAGGCCTTCCTGCCATTCGCATTCTTGCTCCCGTCCCCGCTCCTCCTCGCTCATTACACGACCCGGGAAGATCTCCGGACACGGCTGGAGATCCTCGCGGGACTCGCCCTGCTCGCCTTCCTCGCCCTGACACGCGACCGCCTGCGCCGCGCTTCAGGCGGCCGATGGCCGGATTTCGGAAAGGCCATGGTCCGGTTCGAGGCCTGGTCCCGCCGGAAAAAGATCGCCGTCCTTTTCCTCTCGGCCTTCGTCGTCTACAACGCGGCCGTTTTCGTCCTCGTCGTGCAGGGCGTCGAGTTTTCCGGAGACGAGCCGAACTACCTCATCACCGCCGACAGCCTTTACTACGACAATGACATCAACCTCGCGAACAATTACGCCGACGAGGACTGGTTCCACTTCTATTCGAAGGAGGAGCATCCAAAGCTGAAACTGGGCATTTACGGCCGGTATGGGAAGGAGGGCAAGGATCACATCTACCCCATCAACCTGCCCGGCGTCTCGGTTCTGGCACTGCCGTTCTACGCGCTCGGCCGGCTCCTCGGGGGCAATGCGCTCACCTTCGTCCTGAAGGGGAGCCTGTCGATATGGGCGGCACTCCTCGGCGTCCAGCTGTTCCTCTTCGCGGAAGAGCGCTGGAAAAGGACGCGGATATCTCTAAGCCTATGGGCGCTCTACGCCTTTTCGGCCCCGGTGTTCTTCTATGCCGTCCACCTCTATCCCGAGGTCCCGGTCGCCTTCATGAGCCTCCTCATCTACCGGAAGGTTTCGTCGGACCGTCCGCTCAAGCCCGCCCTCTATCCCCTCCTGGGGCTCCTGCTGGCGACGTTCTTCTGGTTCGGGGTCAAATACAACATCATCTTCTGGCCCCTCCTCATCGTCGCCTGCTATCACATGTGGAAGATCCATCGGGCCCGGCTCCGCCTCGCCGCCTTCCTCGCTTTTCCCCTCGTTTCGACCGCACTTTTCTATCTCTACGTGCACAACCTTTACGGGACGTTCTCGCCGTTCTCGATCTATGAGGGCGTCCAGACGGCGGAACAATTCCGGGAATGGCGGCAGATGGTCCTGCATATCCCCTTCCGCGAGAGGCTCGACGCCTTCCTGGATTATTTCCTGGACCAGCGGGACGGCCTGCTCCTGTATTCGCCGTTTTACGCCTTCGCCTTCCTCGGCCTCGTCGAGATGTTTCGGAAGGCGAAGCGCGAGCTCTGCGCCCTCGTCTTCATCGCCCTCCCCTTCATCCTGAACTACGGCTTTTTCACCCATCGGCAGGGATATTCGCCCCAAGGCCGGGTGCTCATGCCCGTTTCGTGGGTCGCCGCCGTCGCCATCGGCTATTTTCTCGCCTTCAACCGGAAGCCCTTCTTCGCGGGGGCGTTCCGCCTCGCGGCCTTCGTGGGCCTTTCCCTGGTCCTCGTCATGCTCTTCCATCCCTCGTTCCTCTATCAGCCGACGACGCATGATTTCACCGAGAGGCCGGGAGACCTCTTCCTCTTTCTCGGGAACATGCACGTCTTTCTGCCGTCGCTTCTGCCGTCGTTCATCAAGATCGACAACACGCATTACGCGCCGAACTACGCCTGGGTGGCGGTCCTGCTCGGGTTCATCCTTCTCTACGTGTCCCTGAAAAGGGAGCGCGAGGCCGCGCCCGTCGTCCGGACGGCGTTCGTCCTCGCCCTGACCGCCGCCGGCGCGTACCTTTGGGCCCTTTACCCGAGGGCTCCCCTCTATCCGGTCGAGACCATCACTTATTCGGAGACACGGACGCTTGGGCTCCATACCTTCTCCATGGGAAAAGGCGTCGTCGTCAAGCCCGCCGGGAGAACTTTACCTCCACGCCCCGAAGCGCTACCGGTTCCTCTTCAGCTCGCGCCGCCCGCTCGACGGGGTGAAGATCGCCTACGGTTCGGAAAAGGGGGAATACGGCATCGCGGCCCGGTTCTTCGACCTGCCGCTCTTCGAGGACCGGACGATCCTCGAAAAGAAGGCACTCGCCCTCGAGCCGCCGGCCGCCTACCGGGTCAAGGGACTGTACCTTTACGAGATCGAGGTCGACCTCGTGAAGTACTCGACGGAGAACATGCAGATCGACCCCTACTTTCTCTCCGTGACGCCGGTCCGGTAGCCGTGTTGCTGGTGGACGCAGGCTCCAGCCTGCATTCCGGAAAATGCGCGGACGGGGGTCCGGGGTCGCGCGAGGGAGCAGCCGTGGGCTAAAGCCTGCGGCCTCGGGAAAGGCCCACCCCGCATCTATCGTGGATAAGCGTCGAGGTCGAGGTCGACCGGAGCCATGAGGCCGGCATTTATCCGCTCGAGGGCCACGGCGGCGATCATCGCGGCATTGTCTGTGCACATCTTCGGCGAGGGGACGTAGGCGGGCACTTTCAGGCGGGAGGCCTGTTCCTGGAACCTTGCCCGAAGACGCTTGTTCCGGGCGACCCCGCCGCAGAGGACGAGCGATTTCGGGTCGATGCTCCTCGACGCCCCGGGCGACGTTCTCGACGAGCGCCCGGGCCACCGCCTCCTCGAAGCTCGCCAGGAAATCGGGGAGCCCGGGGCCGTCCTTCGTGACGCCCGAATCCCGGATGTGTTTCAGCGCCGCCGTCTTGAGCCCGCTGAAGCTGAAGTCGTACGGCGCGTCCTTGATCCGCGGCCGGGTGAAGGCGAATGTCTTCGGGATCGCCGCCGGCCGCCAGCTTTTCGATGACGGGGCCGCCCGGATAGCCCAAGCCGAGGAACTTCGCGATCTTGTCGAGAGCCTCTCCCGCCGCGTCGTCGCGCGTCTTGCCGAGGAGGCGGTAGGAGAGCATTCTTTCGAGCAGATAAAGCGACGTGTGGCCGCCCGAAACGAGAAGCGCCAGGGCGGGGAACGCGATATCCCTGTTCTCGAGGAAGGCCGCTTCGATATGGCCCTCGAGATGGTCCACTCCGAAGAGGGGCTTCCCGTGGAAGTAGGCCAGGCCCTTGGCGAACGAGAGCCCCACGAGGAGCGAGCCGATGAGCCCCGGCCCCTGCGTCACGGCGTAGGCGTCGACGGCCGCGAGCGCGACCCCGGCCTTCGCCAGCGCCTCGCCGACGACGAGATCGATGGCCTTGATATGCTGGCGCGAGGCGAGCTCCGGCACGACGCCGCCATAGGGGGCGTGGACCTCGTCCTGGGACAGGACGACGTTGCTCAGGACCTCGTACCGGTCCGTCAGGACGGCGGCCGACGTCTCGTCGCAGGAGGTTTCGATGCCGAGGATGTGCATGAGAATCCTAGTATATCAGAATCGCGGCGGTCCGCCCCGGTTCAGCGCTCGAAGCGGTAGGGGGCCCGGCAGACGCCCTTTTCGGTAATGATGCCGGTGATGTATTTCGCCGGGGTCACGTCGAAGGCAGGGTTGCGGACGGCGATGCCGGGGAGCGTGATGCAGCGGCCGCCGATCGTCCGGACCTCCCGCGCGTTCCGCTCCTCGATGGGGATCTCGGCGCCGGTCTTGAGGCTCGCGTCCACCGTGCTCATGGGCGCGGCGACATAGAACGGGAGGCCGTGTTCCTTCGCCAGGACCGCGACCGAGTACGTCCCGATCTTGTTGGCCGTGTCGCCGTTCCGGGCGATGCGGTCCGCGCCGACGACGGCCGCCTGGATCTCACCGTTCTTCATGAACCAACCTGCCATGCTGTCCGTGATGAGGACGACCGGGATGCCGCGCCTATCGAGCTCCCAGCAGGTCAGCCGCGCGCCTTGGAGGAAGGGCCGCGTCTCGTCCGAGAAGACGCGGATCTTCTTTCCCTGATCGTGGGCCGCACGGATGACGCCGACGGCCGTCCCGTAGCCGGCCGTGGCCAGCTCGCCCGCGTTGCAGTGGGTCAGGACGGTCCAGCCGTCCTTGATGAGGTCGCGGCCGTGACGGCCGATGGCTTTGTTCGTTTCGACATCTTCGCGTTCGATGGCCCGGGCTTCGGCCACCATCGCCCGCTTGAGGCCCGCGAGCCCGCGGCCTTTGTTCGCCCCGAAGGCGCGGCGCATCCGCTCGAGCGCCCAGAAGAGGTTCCGAGCCGTCGGCCGTGTCCGCTCGAGCCGCCGATAGATGGCGTCGAAGCGCCGGTCGAGGCCGGCCGCGCTCCCGAGCGTGAGCACTCCGAGCGCGACGCCGTAGGCCGCGGCGACCCCGATGGCCGGCGCCCCGCGGACGACCATCGTCTCGATGGCCCGGGCGACGCCGTTGTGGTCCGAATATTCGAGGTAGATCTCCTTCAGCGGGAGCTTCCGCTGGTCGATCATGACAAGCCGGCCGTTCTTCCATTCGAGCGCGGGCAGCATCGTTCACTCCTTCTTCCAGCCCGGGGTCCGGGCGTCCTTCCACCCCCACTTCTTCGTCCAGCGCGCGTAGAGCGCCTCGAATTCCCGCCAATCGTCCGGCGGGAGCTCCTTTTTCAGCGCATCATAACAGAAGACCGCCTGCAGGTCGTTGTCGCGGAGCGCCTTCTCCGACGGGAGGCCCAGGCCGCGGGCGACCGCGGCCTCCTCGAAGCTCCTCCGGTAGTCGCGGGCGTGGCTGAGAGCCTGGGAGAGGAGGTAGTGGTGGAACCCGCAGGCGAAATCGTCGTCGACGAGCTTTTCGAGGGTCCGGACGATCGCGCGCCAGGCCCTTCGCCCGCTCCTTGTCGTCCATGTTCGCCGCCCGCGCGAGATTGAGATCGAGCCACCGCCGCGCGGCTTCCGGCACGACCGGCTTGAACGTCGACCGGTCGAGGAGCCCGGCCAGGCTCCGGAGCGCCGCGTCCTCGAAGCCCAGTTCCGCGAGCGAGATCGCCAGGCCGAGCCGCGAGACGTCGGCGGCCCACTCCTGGCCTTCCGGGAACCCGAGGGCCGACGCCCGGAGGAAGCTCGTTTCGGCGTCCGCCCATCTCTCGAGGCTGGTCTCGGCCAGGCCCTTGATCATGAAGGCCTGCGCGGAGGAGCCGGACCCGGAGGCTTTCCCTGCCTCGACGAGGGCCCGCTTGTAGGATGCGGCGGCCTCGACCGTCCGATAGGTCCGCGCGAACTCCTGCCCTTTGGAATAGTGGAGCTTGGCCCGTTCGAGATGCGTCGCGCACGCCGCGAACAGAAGGATCGCGAGGCCTGAAGATACAGTCAGAACGCGCGAGACGGGCGATCCTGTTCGGCCCATGCCACCGACCTCCCCGTGCCTTCTTCCCATCACAGACTTCGGCCCCTCGCGTCGCGCGCCGCGGACGCCCGGCCGCCGCGGCGGCGCCTCAGTCCTCCGTCTTGACCCGCTTGCGGATGCGTTCGAGGATGAGCTTGCGGACCTGGGCGTCGGACATGACGTGGATGCCGATCCTGGCCATGTCCATGCCGAAGCCCTGCAGGCCCTTCCAGAACTCGGGAACCTCCGAGGCCGGCTTGACGTCGTCGATGGCCCGGCGCGCCCGTTCCTCGAACTCGGCGGCGATCTTCCGGTAATCGTCGGCCTCGAGCTCCTCCTTGAAGAGGGCCAGGAGGAACGCGTCCTCGAGCCCGCAGACGGGGTAGAGGGCTTTGAAGGCCGTGTTGAGGGCCGTCATGTCCTTGGCCGCGAGCTCGGCGGCGTAGGCCTCGCGGATGCCGATGTGGCCCTGGAAGAAGTTGAGGACGAACGCCTCGGGCTTGGTTTCGATCATCCCGGGGTCGAGCCAGACCTGCCAGGCGAAGACCCTCTCCCTGAGGTCGAAGATCCGCCGCACGGCCCAGACGCAGATGGAATAGAGGAGCGGAAAGTAGAGATAGGTCTTCAACGGCAGGATATCGGCCAGGATCTTGACCCCGTTGTCGAGAACATGTTCGGCCCTTTTCTTGTCCATCAGGTATCTTTTACTTTATTCGGGGGGAAGAAGCAACCGGATTTTCCGCTCCCGCGGGCCTGTCGGCCTGCCGCTCGCGCCTAACGGTCGGGTCACGGACAAGCCCGGGCGGGAGATGCGGCATCTCCTTGGTTGGGGGCCCGGCTCATGTGGGAATTTTAGGTTATGGGCACGGGAGGTCGATGATCAAACGTGCGTCCCGCGCCGTCCTTGACTTCCCCTGGACCCGCGGTCCACCATTCGAACGGGGAGCGGCAAAACCTTGGACATGAGCCCGGGAGCATCCGGCTGGAGCCGGGAGATACTGAGGTCCTATTCACCGACGGGGTCACGGAAGCCCGGAACGGGGCGGGCGAAGAATACTCCGAGCGCGGCTCCGTGCCATGGTCGCAGGACGTCCCGAGCTATCGGCGAGCGAGCTTTACCGTACGGTTCTGCCGAAGCCCACGACTTTGCCTGCGTGACCGAGCCCTGGGACGACGTGACTCTGGTGGTCGTCATTCGGGATACAATACCAATATTCACTTGTCCTTGATCCAGAATCGCCAGGAAGGCCTCCTGGGGGATGTCGACCTTGCCGACGCGGCGCATGCGCTTCTTGCCTTCCTTCTGCTTCTCGAGGACCTTCATCTTGCGCGTGTAGTCGCCGCCGTAGAGCTTGGCCAGGACGTCCTTGCGGTAGGCCTTGACCGTCTCGCGGGCGATGACCCGCTTCCCGATGGCCGCCTGCAGGGCGACCTCGTACTGCTGGCGGGGGATGACCTTGCGCATCCGCTCGACCAGGGCCCGGCCCATCGTGTAGGCCTTGTCCTCGTGGACGATGAGGGACAGGGCGTCCACCGGGTCGCGGTTGATGAGGATGTCGAGCTTGACCAGCTTGTCCGGGCGATAGCCGACGAGCTCATAATCCATCGAGGCGTAGCCCGACGAGATGCTCTTGAGCTGGTTGTAGAAGTCGAAGACGATCTCGTTGAGGGGGATCTCGTAGGTCAGGAGGATGCGCTGGGCGCTGATGTATTCCATCTTCTTCTGCTCGCCGCGCTTGCCTTCGAGGAGCTTGAGGATGTTGCCGAGGTACTTGTCCGGCGTCAGGATGAGGGCCCCGATGACCGGCTCCTCGATCATCGGCGATCTGTTGAGGGTCGGGAAGCTCGGACGGGTTCTGGACCTCGATGACCGCGCCGTCGGTCTTCGTCACCCGGTAGCTGACGCTCGGCGCGGTCGTGACCAGGCTCAGCCCGAAGTCCCGCTCGAGGCGCTCCTGGACGATCTCCCGGTGGAGGAGGCCCAGGAACCCGGCCCGGAACCCGAGGCCGAGGGCGGGCGAGTTCTCCGGCTCGTACTGGAACGAGGCGTCGATCAGCCGGAGCTTCTCGAGCGCGTCCCGGAGGTCCTCGATGCGGCTGTCGCCGGCCGGGAACATGCCGCAGAAGACCATCGGCTTGGCTTCCTTGAATCCGGGGAAGGCATGGGCCGTCGGCTTCGACTTGAGGGTGATGGTCTCGCCGATCCGGGCGTGGCCGAGCTTCTTGATCCCGGCGATGAGGTAGCCGACCTCCCCCGTCGCGATCTTGTCCGTCTTGACCGGCTTCGGGGTCAGGTAACCGACCTCCTCGACCTCGTACTCGGCGTCCTGGACCATGAGGAGGATCTTGTCGCCCGTCTTGAGCTCGCCGTCGAGGACCCGGACGAGGACGACGACGCCGCGGTAGACGTCGAACCAGGAGTCGAAGAGGAGCGCCTTGAGCGGGGCGTCCGGGTCGCCCTTGGGCGGAGGGATGCGGTCGACGACCGCCTGGAGGACGGCATCGACGCCCGTCCCCCTCTTGGCGCTGACCATCAGGGCGTCCTTGCGGTCGAGGCCGATGATGTTCTCCATCTGGTCGAGCGTCTGCTCGACGTCCGACTGGGCGAGGTCGATCTTGTTGATGACCGGGATGAGGACGAGGTCGTTCTGGACGGCGAGGTAGGTGTTGGCCAGGGTCTGGGCCTCGACGCCCTGGGAGGCGTCGATGACCAGGACGGCCCCGTCGCAGGCCGAGAGGCTCCGCGAGACCTCGTAGGAGAAGTCCACGTGGCCGGGCGTATCGATGAGGTTCAGGATGTAATCCTCGCCGTTCTTCGCCCTGATAGGGGAGCCGGGCCGTCTGGGCCTTGATGGTGATGCCGCGCTCGCGCTCGAGGTCCATGGTGTCGAGGACCTGCTCCTTCAGCTCCCGCGCGGAAAGGGCGCCCGTCAGCTCGATGAACCGGTCGGCCAGGGTGGATTTGCCGTGGTCCACGTGGGCGATGATCGAGAAATTCCGGATGTTCTTCACGCGGACCAGTATATATGAAATCAGCGCGCGGCGGCCGTCGCAGGCGGAGCCAGCGCCGTTCCTTGACATTTCCCCATGACTCAAGTACCTTTGAGACTGAGATTTACGGAGGAAAATGATGTTATTTCTAGGCTCCATCGGACCGACGGAACTCCTGCTCATCCTGCTCATCGTCATCATCATCTTCGGCGCCCGGAAGCTCCCCGACCTCGGCAAGTCCCTGGGCGACGGCATCAAGAACTTCAAGAAATCCATGAACACCAAGGAATGACGACAAGGACAAGCCCTCGAAGAAGAACGCCCCCCCCGCCAACTGATCCGTCATGAGACGGACCCTCGAGAAGCTCGCCGAGGAGCGCCGGTCGAAGGACGAGGACCTCGCCCGGAGCTCAGCCTCGCTGAAGGCAGGGGCCTTCGGGGAGCTCAAGGCCGGGTCCGTCCGTCTCGACCGAAGCCGTCGCGGCCCTGGAAAAGGCCGCCGGCTCCCTCCACGCCCTGCCCGAACAGGGCAAGTCCGTCTTCGGGCTCAAGCGCGCCGGCGTCCCGGCCGCGGACTTCGGGCTGGCCGTGTCCGCCGTCCGGGAGCTCGCCGCCCTCCTCGAGGCCCACGTCCGTGCGACCCAGGAGGCCGTATCCGGCTTCGTCGATCTCATCGGCAAGCAATCCGCCCTGGGCGATGCCCGCGACAGGGAGTGGGACGCCCTGGGAAGCAACCACGTCGGCATGATCTTCAAGAGCATGGAGTGGCGGGTCGACAAGCTCGCCGCCGAATACGAGGACGTCCAGATCCTGATGAAGAAGTTCCTGCTCCTCGGGAAGAAGCTGGACGCCTTGCTCACGGCCCTGGAAAAGGCCGAGACCGCCGGCCGCGACGGACGTCCGGGCCCTCCTCGAGCCGCTCCGAGGACTGGCGCTACGCCGGCTTCGAGAACCGGTTCCGCGGCTCCGAAGAGGACATCCGGAAACAGCAGGCTCGGCTACGTTTCGCTATTCCCGAAGGGCGGGCAAGGTCCTCGACCTCGGCTGCGGCCGGGGAGAGTTCCTGGACCTCCTCCGGGAGAACGGGGCGTCGAGGGCGAGGGCGTGGACCTCAACAGCCGATGATCGACATCTGCATCGACAAAGGACTCGATTGCCGTAAGGGCGACATCCTCGAACGGCTCGCCGGGGCGCCCGACGGCTCCCTCGGCGGCGTTTTCTCCTCGCAGGTCGTCGAGCATCTGGCCCCGGCCTACCTCCGCAAGCTCATCGGGACCGCCTACGCCAAGCTCGCTCCGGGCGGACGGATCGTCCTCGAGACCGTCAACCCGACCTCGGTCTTCGCCCTTGTCCAGATCTATTTCCTCGACCTCTCCCACGAAAAGCCCATCCACCCCCTGGCTCTCAAGTTCCTGCTCGAGAGCACGGGATTCACAGAGGTCGAGGTCAGGTACTCGACCCCGCTCGGCGACGAGCGCCTCAGGGAGCTCCCGGGCGCCGACGAGCGGACGGCAGTCCTGAACGACGACATCGACAAGCTCAACGCTCTCCTCTACGCCCCGCCGAACTACGCGGTCATCGGGAAGAAGCCGTGAGCGATCCGCTGTACGCCGGTTTCGACCTCGGCGGGACCCAGCTCAAGTACGGCCTTATCGACGGCCGCGGAGCCCTCGTCTTCAAGGACAAGGCCCCCAGCCCGGGATCCATCGAGGGCCTGATGGGCCTCATCGGGGATGTCTGGCAGAAGACTCAGGGCGGAACACGGGGCGCGGCTCGCGAGCCGCCGGCTTCGGGTTCGCCGGGTTCTTCAGCCTGAAGGACCGGAAGGTCCTCCATTCCCCCAACTACCCGAGCCTCGACGGCTTCGACCTCGTCCCGGCCCTCGAAAAGGTCTTGGACGCCCCGTTCCGCATCGACAACGACGCCAACATGGCCGCCTACGGGGAATGGAAGCACGGGGCCGGGCGCGACGCGCATTCCCTGGTCCTCCTGACCATCGGGACGGGGGTCGGCTCGGGCATCATCCTGGACGGGAAGCTCTGGCAGGGACGGTGCGGGTTCGCCGGGGAGATCGGCCACATCACGGTCAACCCGAACAACGGCACGAAGTGCAACTGCGGCAACTTCGGCTGTCTGGAGACGGAAGTCTCCGCCCCGAGTATCGTCCGGAACTACGTCGCCTTGGCCGGAAGCGACGAAGAGCTCACGTCCGAGGACGTCTACAACCGGGCCAAACAGGGGGACGCTCACGCCCTCGAGAGCTTCTCCGCCTGCGGGTACTACCTCGGCATCGGGCTCGGGATCGTCATCAACCTGCTCAACCCCGGGATGATCGTCCTCGGCGGCGGGGTCATGGCGGGCGGGGAATTCCTCATGGAAGCCGCCGTGGCGCAGGCGCGGAAGCGCTCCCACCGGGTATCCTTCGCCTGCGCGACCATCGCCAAGGCCAGCCTGGCGAACGACGCCGGGCTCATCGGCGCGGCCGCCTGGGCTCGCGACCAGGCAGCCCGTCCGGGCTCCTGATCTCCCGGATTTCCCCGAGAGCGTTGAAACCGATCGGGGCCCCGGACCGTTAAATACATGGATACCCAAGACCGGAATTAATGTATAATGAGCCCGTTCAAGGAGGCCTCAGTGGTCAAGAAATCAGGTTGCGCCCTGCTCGCCATCGCCATCATTCTCGCCGCCGCGTCCCCGGCGTTCGCGGAACGGCAGACGGGTTCCATTAAAGGCCGGATCACGGACAAGGCCGGGTTTCCCCTCCCGGGCGCCTTCATTTACGTCTCTTCTCCGGCTCTGCTCGGGATCCAGAATTATATCACCGCCGACACCGGGAATTATGCCTTCATCACCCTCCCCCCGGGGGCCTACAAAATGACGGTCGAGATGCCCGGCTTCAAGACGGTCAACGTCGACGCCCTCAGGGTCCATGCCGGCCAGGTCCTTTCCCTGGACGTCCGGCTCGAGGCCACCGAGATCGAGGAAGAGATCACGAGCCTCGACGCCGCCCCGACGATCGACGGCCGGTCGGCGGGGGCCTCGTTCGTCGCCGACGGGGACCTCCTCCGCCGCGCTCCCCTGCCCAGGGACTTTTCGGCGATCCTCGGCCTGGTCCCCGGGGCCGTGCCCGCCGGGGACGGTTCCACCGGGTATTATTCGTTCTCCGGTTCCCCCGTCCGGGCGAACACGTTCGCCCTCGGCGGCACGGACGTCACGAACCCCCTGGACATGGCCCCCCTCGCGGCGCTCAACACGGACCTCATCGAAGAGGTCGACTTCGACGACGCCGCCCGCCCCGCCGAGACTTACCCGGCCCAGGGCGCGTTCGTCAACGTCATCACGAGGTCGGGCGGGAACTCGTTCCTCGGAGAATTCAGGATCTATCACACGAGCGACGGCCTTTCCAAGAAGTCTCTGGTCGAAAGCCGACTTCGAGGACAATAACCTCGGGTCGCCCTGCGGCGAGCCCCAAGCTCTGGGATTTCTCCCTCGGCATGGGCGGGCCCATCATCGAGGACCGGGCCTGGTACTTCGCCGACTTCCGCCTGGCCTTCAAGTCCATGCCCGCGCCCTTCGTGCCCTGGACCGACCCCCTGGGAATGCTCCATCCCGTCTATGACTGGCGGAACCGCGACTTCCTGTCCTTTCTCAAGGTGAGCACCCAGGTCACGTCCCAGATCCGGGCGACGGTCTCGATCAACTTCCAGGACCGTTACCAGCCGATCGACGCATCCTACCTCACGTGGGACATCCCGGCAACGGCCTCCCGGGCCCTCAAGCACGACGGCCTGTTCGTGGCGGCCGGCTCCTTCACCTACCGGATGAATCAGGACACGTTCGTCGACGTCGGCCTCGGCCTCGCCCAGCGCCAGTTGCCCTTCTCCCTCAACGCCGATGCCTCGAACCTTCCCTACTACACGGACGCGGCCACCGGCCGGGTCTGGGGGAACGCCCCCTTCAACGAGACCTCGACGGACCGACGTTTCAAGGCGTCGGCCTCTATCACCCGGCTCCAGGACACCCTCGGGATCAGCCACGAGATCAAGGCCGGGGCGGAGTATGAGGACGCCTACGCGGACCTCTCCGCCTGGAAGGACAACAACCTCGGCCTGACCTGGTTCGATGGAAGTCCCTATTTCTTCGGTACCGGCGTCTCGCCGAAGACCGGCAAGACGGTCGGCAAGGGCCTGGTCTCGTTCTCCATGGCAGCGAAGAACTCGGGGGAATTCGTCCTCAAGAACGAGATGAAGCGCCTGGGCTTCTACGCCCAGGACGCCGTGACGATCGCCCACCGGGCGACCCTGCACCTCGGGCTGCGCTTCGACCGGTCGACGGGCCGCGTCCCGGCGATCGCCAAGCTGGCGAGCGGGAACGCGATATCCGTCGCGATCGGCAACTCGCTGATAAAGCCGATCGCCGGCCTCAATCCGTACGACACGAACACCATCGCGGAGTGGGACCAGTTCATGGTCTGGAACACCCTGTCGCCCAGGATCGGCTTGAGCCTGGACCTCTTCGGGGACGGCCGGACCATCCTGAGGTCCTCCTTCTCGCGGTACGCCGACTACTTGTCCCTGGGATACGTCCGGGGGCTCTCCCCCTTCCTGCCGACCCGGTCCCACAGTTTCGTCTGGTACGACGAGGACGGCAAGGGGACCGTGGATGCGACGGACACGTACGCCCTATACCAGGACGATTTCAGGATCTATAAGACCGAGTTCAGCAGCAAGCGGGTCGCGGAGGGCATCAAGGCGCCCTCGGTCGGCGAGCTCACGTTCGGCCTCAGCCAGGAGCTCGTGAGGGACCTCTCGGTCTCGGCCCGATACGTATCCAAGACCCAAAAAGATATCGTCGAGAACGTCCTCTACGACCCGGCCACGGGCGCCGCCTGGTATCAGGCCGGCGGGGCGACCGCCGACTGGTGGGTTCCGTTCACGACCTCGGTCCCCGCCGCGGGCGAATACCCCGTGACGCCGGTGACGGTCTATTACCGGTCGCAGGCCGCTCCGGCCGTCTTCGACCAGCTCCGGAACGTCCCCGAGCTCGAGCGGAAGTATTCGGCGTTCGAGCTCACGGTCCGGAAGAGGATGTCCGACAATTGGCAGTTCTTCGGTTCCGCGGTTTGGAGCCGGGCCACGGGCAACGCGGGGCTCGGTCCGGACGCGAGCTCGGGTTTTTCGCCGCTCGCCGGCAGTCCCAACACGTTCGTCAACCTCCCCGGGAATTCCCGCCTCGACCTCGATCGGCCGTCGGCCATCCGCCTCCTCGCGACCTACAGGTTTCCGCTCGACTTCTACCTGACCATGATGTACACGCGCCGGAGCGGGGCCCCCTGGGCACGGACCGTGACGGTCCTCCCGCCGGACGGATGGGCCGCGGAAAACGCCGCCGTCGCGGAGCCGGTCACGGTATTCCTGGAATCGCCCGGCTCGAGGCGGTTCGCGTCCGAGCACAGCCTGGACGCGAGGCTCGAGAAGGAGTTCATGTTCCGGAACAGGAAGAGGCTGACCTTGACGGCGGACGTGTTCAACCTGCTGGGGAACAAATCGAGCCTTCTCGACCTCAACGACGGCGGATTCTGGTATCCGGCCGCGGCGAATTCGAGCCTCGGGACGCGGGTTCTCAGCCCGACCTTCGAAAAGTACGTCTCCCTGCTGGGGACTCGTTCCTTCCGGCTCAGTCTGAGCGTGCAGTTCTAGTTCTTGTCGAGGCGGAACTCGACGGCCTTCCGGAGGATCTCGCCCTCGGTCGAATTCTTCAGGCTGACCTGGAGGAGGTTCTTGCCCTGCCGCAGCGCCCCGAGGTCCCCCTCGAGGACCATCGGGAGCTCCATCCTGTAGGATTCGTCCCGGTGCGCCTTGAGCTCGGCCTCGTCGGCGACGATGTCGAACGCCCGGACGTTCGTCCAGAAGGACTTCCCCGCCGGAGTCTTCAGCTCCGCCTCGAAGGTCAGGGTCGTCGCGAGCTTCCCGTCCTTCGCGGTGAACCACAGGCTCCGGTACGGGATCTCGATCACGAGGCTCCCCTCATAGCGGCCCTCGCCGACGGTCTTCCCGGCGACCGTGACGTCGTAGTCGAACAGCTTTTTTTCCTGGGTGAACGTCTTCTGGAAGTGGGCCTGGGCGATGTTGAGCTCCTGGAGGTGCTCCAGGTTGACCGCCGTCAGGACGAAGTTCCCGGCGCAGTGCTCGTCGATGAAGATGACCGGGAAGCTCCCGTAATACCAGATCTCGCGGCAGTAGCCGGAGGCGTCCATGGGGTAGGTCATCCTCTCGCCCGGGGGGCCGAAGAGGATGAAAATGCGGCCGCGGTCGGTCAGCCATCCCGGCCGCCCCTCCCCGCGGAACATCGCGCCCGCCTGGTCGACCCGCTGGAAGTACTCGGTCTTGAATTCGTTCTCGGGAGTGTCGGGGTCGGGATCGCGGCGCTTCCAGAATTCCTCTTGGAAAGCGGCCCGCTCCGAGTCCGGGAGCTCGAGGAAGATCTTGCGCTCATCCCCGGTGATGATGTATTGCACCTTGGATAAAAAGGAGGCATCCTCAGGCTTCAGTTTCCGTTCGAGGTTGTAGAGGCGGCAGGAAGCCGCGAACGCGAAGCCCAGGACGACGGCGAGCCATGGCGTTTTTTTCATGTATATTTTCCCTTCGGACCATTGTATCACAATGACGGCAGGAAGAGATGGTGCGGAAGGGGGGACTTGAACCCCCACGGCCTTACGGCCATAAACTCCTGAGGCTTACGCGTCTGCCATTCCGCCACTTCCGCAATCGGATCCGTCCCAGGATTCAGGCGGGTATTATATCCGGAACTCGCGCCCAAGTAAAGGCGCCGACTTGACAAAGCCCGGCCCGTTTCTTATCTTTAAGCCAGTGGCTTCATCCCTTCGGTCCCCTTCGCGGGAACCCGGTTTCCAGGCAAATCCAAAGGAGGTTGCATGACCATCATCGGCCGCACCCGGATCAAGACGCTCTCGAGCTTCGACGGCGGAGGCCTGCCGGCCACGTCGTTCTATTTGGATACGGACAAGGGACGGCTGTCGAAGAGAGAGATCGCCGGCTCGCTCAAACGGCTCCTCCAGGAGGGCCGGAGCCGCCTCGAGGCCTCCGACCTCGGCCGGGACAAGAAGGAATCCCTGGCCGGGGACCTCGAGGCCATCGCCGCCTTCGGCGCCCAAAGCCTGGGTTCGCACAATCATGCGGGCCTGGCCATGTTCTCCTGCTCCCGCCGCGGCTTCCGCGAGATCCTGGACCTGCCTCACGGCCCCAGGAACAGGATCGTCTTCGACCAGAACTTCTATGTCCGCCCTCTGCTGGCCATCCTGGAAAGATACCGCCGTATCTGCGTCCTCCTTGTCAGCCGGAGGGAAGCGCGGCTCTACGAGGTCCAGATGGGCGGGATCAAGCTCCTGGAGAGCCTGACAAGCGATGTCCCCGGCAAAGTGAAGGAAGCCGGCTTCGAGGGCTCGGCGTCGAGGCGGATCGAACGGCATATCGAGGCCCACGTGCTGGAGCATTTCAAGAAGGCCTCCCAACTGGCCTTCGACCAGTTCAAGAAAGGCCGGTTCGATTGGCTGTTCCTGGGATGCGAAGCCGACTCCAGCCCGCACGCGGAGTCCGTCCTCCATCCCTATCTGAAGGAGCGCCTCAAAGGACGGATCAAGGCCAAACCGTCCGACGCGCCCGCGAAAGTGCTTAAGGAGGCGGTCGAGCTCGAGGAGCGGCTGAACACGGACGAGGAGGTCGAGGTCGTCGCCAGGCTCATCGCCGAGCTCGAGCGCGGCGGCAAGGCCTGCTCCGGGATCAAGGAGACGCTGCAGAGGCTCAACCAGTTCGAAGTCCGGTCGCTCGTCGTGACCCACAATTATTCGCGCGAAGGGCACATCTGCCCGAAATGCCGCTTCCTCTACCTGGAGGAGGCGATCTGCCCGGTATGCCTGAGGAAAACGGACCCCGTCGTGGACATCGTCGACGAGGCCATCGAGACGACCGCGAAGCGCGGCGGCGCCGTCCGGCAGGTCACGCCGCCCACGAAGCTCGACCGGTACGGGAAGATCAGTGCGTTCCTGAAATATAAGATCTAGTCTCGCGCTTTCCTGAACGATACTTTTTCGAACATGCTGTAGATGACCGGGATGATGAACAGGGTAAGGAACGTCGTGGCCGTCAGCCCGGCGAGGACAGTGACCGCGATGGGGGCCCGCATCTCCGACCCCGAAGAACGGCTCAGGGCCATCGGGAGCATGCCCAGGACCGTGGTCAGCGCGGTGAGGAGGACGGGCCGCAGACGGGTCGCGGATCCCCGGAGGATGGCCTCCCGCTTCGGGACGCCGCTCCTGATGAGCTGATTGGTGTAGTCGATCATGACGATGCCGTTGTTGACGGCGATGCCTTCGAGAAGGATGAAACCGATGGCGACCGGCATGTCGACCGGAAGTCCCCAGAGGGCGAGCCCGATGACGACGCCGATGAAGCCCATCGGGATGGTGAACATGATGATGAAGGGATGGAGCAGGGACTCGAACTGGGAGGCCATGACCATATAGACGAGTAGGGTGGCCAGAAGGAAGGCGCCGAGGAGGACCTTGAACGCGTCCGTCATTTGCTCATACGCGCCGCCGTATTCCAGGAAGTAGCCCTGGGGAAGGCCTATATCGAACCCGGCCAGCCGGCCCTTGACGTCGCGGATGACGCTGCCGAGGTCGCGGCCGACGACATTGGCCGTGACCGAGACGCTCCGGGACTGATTCTCTCGAGTGATCTTGATGGGACCGATCCCCTCCTCGACCACGGCGATCTGGTCCACGTAAACCGTCTTATTCGCCGCCGTCACGAGGGGGATGGTCCGGATCTCGTCCAGGCTGTCGCGATAGCGTTTCTGGAACTTGACGCGGACGTCGATCTCCTCGTCGGCGTCGCGGTAGCGCGTCGCGACCTTTCCAATGGTCGCGGTCTGGACGGCGCTCCCGACCTGTCCGACCATCAAGCCCAACTGGGCCGCCCGGACACGGTCGAGACGGAGGTGGTATTCGGGCTTTCCGGCGGCCATGGAATGGGTCGCGTCCCGGATCCCCGGAACGTCGCGGATGCGCTCGACCATGGTGTTGGCCAGCGTCTTCAGGAGGTCGAGGTCCTTCCCGAAGAGCTTGATGTCCACCGGGTTCCGCGTGCCTCCCATGAAGCTGGACGAGACGTCCAGGGAATCGAACTTGAGGTTCTGGATCTTCGGCAATCCGCTCCGGATGGACTCCAGGACCTGAGCGCCGCTCCGCTTCCGAAAGTCCTTATTGACCATCCCGATATAGAGGACGGCCTCGTGCGTACCGCTGGCCGACATCTCGGACGCCGCGTCCGAAGGGTTGACCTCGGCCTGGGACCCGACCTGGGCCGTGACGATCTTGACCTCGGGCTGTTTCCCGGCCAGGTCCTCGATCATCTGGCAGACCCGGTCCGTTTCGGCGAGGGATGTCCCCACCGGAAGGCCGAGCTTTATGAAGAGCATATCCTGGTCCATGGGCGGCATGAATTGGGTGCCGAGGAAGGGCACCGCGGCCAGGGACAGGATGAAGGCCAGGATGACGAGGCCGAGGGCCAGCTTGCGCCTGCGCAGGGTGCTCTCCAGGGCCTGCCGGTATCTCGCCCGGGCCTTCTCGAAGCCCTGCCAGCTCGTCAGCTTGCCCTTGAGTCCGTTCCTGCTGGAGGCCGCGTCGTCGGCCAACAAGATGGCCTTACCCCTACGGAACAGGAATGACGAAAGGAGCGGGACGATGGTCAGGGCGACGAAGAGCGATGCGAGGAGCGAGAAGGTGACGGTCAGGGCGAGGCCCCGGGTGAACTTGGCCGTGATGCCGGACGCAAAGACCATGGGCAGGAAAACGACGATGGTCGTCAGGGTCGAGGCCGTTATGGCCATGCCGACCTCGGAGGCGCCGCGGATGGAAGCGGTCTTGTGGTCCTTCCCCTCCTGGATGTGGCGGAAGGTGTTCTCGATGACGACGATGGCGTTGTCCACGAGCATCCCGACCCCCAGGGCGAGGCCGCTCAGCGTCAGCATGTTCAGGGTGTAGCCGGCGGCGTACATGGCGATGAAAGTCATGACGATGGACAAGGGAATGGCCAGGCCGATGATGAGGGTCGGCCGCCAGTTCAGGAGGAAGAAGAAGATGAGGACGATGGCCAGCAGACCGCCCTGCCAGGCGTTGTCCGCGGTTCGCTTCGTGACCCTCTTGACCATGTCGGACATGTCCATGACCGTGTGGAACTGGATGCCGGGCGGCAGGGACGGACGCACGGCCGCCATCTCCCGGTTCACGGCGTCGCCGACGATGGCCGTGTTGGCCCCGGACTGCTTGCTGACCATGAGGAAGACGCCCTTCTTCCCCTGGACCCGGGCTTCGTAGCGGGTGTCTTTGAGCGTGTCTTTGACCTCAGCGACATCAGACACGTAGATAGGCTCGCCTTTCGGCGAGGCCCCAACGACCGTGCGCCGGATATCGTCGAGGGACTGGAACTCCCCGAGGGTCCGGACGAGGAGGTCGGAGTGGCGTTCGACAAGGTTGCCGGCAGGCGTGTTCGCGTTCGAAGCCTGGAGGGCCAGGACGATGCGGTCGAGGGTCAGGCCGCGGGTCTCCACGGCCGCCTTGTCGACGTCGACAAGGATCTCCCGGATGTCGGTCGCGAAGACCGAGGCGGAGGCGACGCCGTCGATGCGCTCGAGCCGCGGCTTGACCTCGTCGTCCAGGAGTTTCTTCAGCTGGAAGGGCGGCAGGTCGGACGTAACGCCCCAGAAGATGACCGGGAACTGGTTGAAGTTGAACTTGACGACCAGGGGGTCGGAGGCGTCCGGGGGAAGGTAGTTCTTGTAGAGGCCGATCTGGTCGCGGATATCCTGGGCGGCGAAGTCGAGGTTCGTCCCCCACTCGAACTCGGCCATGACGGCGGAGACGCCTTCCGAGGTCGTCGAGGTGACCTTCTTGATGCGGCTGACCGAGCTGACGATTCCGCTCCAGGGGCTTGGTGATGGTCGTTTCGACGTCCTGCGGATGAGGCCCCCGTATACGTCGTGACGACGGAAACCGTCGGGAACTCGATGTCCGGGAAGAAATCGAGCCCCAGCTTCGAGAACGAAATGCCGCCGATGACGACGAGGATGAGGACCATCATGGTCGCCGTGACGCGGCGGTTGACCGAGAATTCAGGCAGCTTCATGATCTCACCTTTCGGCGATACGGACTGGCGGCGCCGTCCCCGAGGCCATAGTTGCCCTCGACGATGACGACGTCGCCCTCGACGAGGCCTTCGAGGACCTCGACCACGGTCGAGTTCTGGAGGCCCAGGGTCACCGGGCGCCGGACGGCCTTGCCCGCCTGGACGATGTAGACGTAGGAATTGTCGAGGACGGCCTTCTGGGGAACGGCCAGGGCCGATTCGTGCGTGCTGACCTCGAAAACGACCTCGCCGAACGTCCCGGGCCGGAGCTCGCCCCCGGCGTTGTCGAACAGCGCTTCGACGCGGAACTTCTTGGTCACGGGGTCGGCCGTGGAATTGGCGATGGTGACCTCTCCGGGAAATTCGCGGCCGGGGAACGAGGGCACCCGGAGGAGAGCCGGCTGGCCCCGGCGGAGGCGGAGGGCGTCATTTTCGGCGACGTCGAGGACGGTCTTGACCTTGGCGAAGTCCATGAGCGTCAGGACGCCGGACGCGCCGGAGTAGCCGCCCATCATCGGGTTGATGACGTCGCCGACCTCGGCGTTCTTCGCGGCGATGACGCCTGAGAAGGGCGCTTTCATGATAGAGATGTTCAGGGCATACTTCGCCAGGTTCAGGGCGGCCAGGGCCTGCTCGCGCTGGGCGAGGGCGGCGTCATAGGCCAGCGTCACCTTCTCGGCCTGCTGCTCGGACACGGCGTTCTCTTTGATCAGGCGGTCCATGCGCTCCTTGTTCTTCAGGGCGTCGTTATAACCCGCCTCGGCGACGGCCAGCCCGGCCTCGGCCTGCTTGAGCTGGAGCCGGATGGATTCGGTTTCGAGCTCGGCCAGGATCTGGCCCGCCTTCACGGCATCGCCCTCGTGGACGAGGATGCGGGCGATCTTCCCCCCGACCTCGGGCGTGATGCTGGTCTTCTTGGAGGCTTCAAGCGTGCCGGAGTAAGCGATCTTCTCCGAGACGCTTTGCCGGACGACCGTATAGGTCTTGACGGCGGCGGCCTTATCGGCCGCCGGCGCAGCGGCCGCGTCCTTTTTGGCGGGTTTGCAGGAGACAAGGGCTATGACCATGGCCGTGACGGCCGGGATGGCGACGTAAGCGTTGCGTTTCATCGGGGTTCCTCCGTTATTTCGCATCTTGGGTATCGACGTTCTCTCCGAGGGCCTTTTCCAGCTGGGCCAGGGAGACGACGCAGTCGTAGAGCGCCTGGGACCGGTTGGTCTTCGCCTGGCTCAGGGCCACCTGGGCGGTACTGACGTCCAGGCCCGTCGCCAGGCCCTCGGCGTAATTGAGTTCCGCGATCCTCACGGCCTCGGCGGCCTCCTCGACGTTTTTTTCCTGGGAGGCCAGGGAATCCTTGGCCTGCCCGTAGTACAGGACCGCCTGCCGGACCTCGAGCTTGATCGTCTCGGCCAGGCCCTTGCCGGTCAGCTCAAGCTCCCGAAGGACGGCCTTGGACTGGCCGACCTGGGCGTGGCTCGCGAACCCGTTGAAGATAGGGACGTTGAGGTTGAGGCTGATGGTGTAGTAGCTCTCCCAGTTCTTGTTCCGGAAATTGAAGTTGTTCGACCAGAAATTGTACGCCCCCCCGACGGCGAGCGACGGGAGCCCGGAGCCCCGGGCGATCTTGACCATCTCCACGGCCATCCGGCGCTGGAAGTCGAGCTGGCTGATCTCGGGCCTCTGCTGGAGGGCCCGGACGACCGCTTCCTCGATGTCCAGGTCGAGCGGGACGGCGCCCAACTCTCCGCGGACCTCGACGGGCCGGGCCAGGTCGAGGCCGAGGAGGTTCTTCAGGGCGAGCTCGGCCAGTTCAAGGCTGTTGCGGGCCCGGATCAGCTGGGGCTTCAGGTTGGCGACCTGGACCTCCGACCTGAGCAGGTCGAATTTGGAGGCCACCCCCGCATCGTAGAGGTTCTTGACGTTCGCGGCGTGCTTCTCGGCCAGGGCCACGGCCTCGCCCGCCACCGCCGAAAAGTCTCGGGCCAAAAGATAGCCGTAAAAGGCCCTCTTGACGTTGAAGGCCGTCTCCTGTTGGGATTGCCGGATGGTCTCCCGGGTGGCTTTCAGGTTGTAGTTGGCCTGCTTGAATCCGGAGATCAGCCGGCCGCCCGTGAAGATGGGCATCGAGAAGGCCAAGGTGAACTGGTAGGTCTTGGTGAAGTCGAACTTGACCCTCTGAGGCGGCTCCCCGGGGACGAAGGACGGGAATTCAATGGTAAAGACCTTCTTGTCGAGGATATCGGAGCCCTGGCCGTTGAGGGACGGGAAAGAACCGGGACGCGGCGTCCCGGACCTGCGCCTGCTGCGGCGGCCTCCCTCTCCTTCGTGGCCAGGACGAAGGGGTTCCCGGACAGGGCGAGCCTCAGGCATTCGTCCAGGGTCAGGACGAGCTTCTCCTGGGAATGCCCGGGCGCCGCCAGGGCGAGACCCAGGACGACGGTCAGGGCGATCGACGCGATTCTCCTCATAACGACACTCCTTTTCGGGGACCGGGCGCGGCCGCGATCCCGTTCATCAAGAACTCCATGATGATCTCCGTCTTTTCCCGGGGGCCGAGCCTGGGGACGTGCACGGCGGTGATGTGGAACAGGCCCTGGAGGACGGCGCCGAGGAACGTGAGGGCGGCGTCGACGTCCATCTCCCGGAACTCGCCGCTCCGGACGCCCTCCCGGAGGATGGACGCGCTGATGTCCAGGAGCGCCTTGAGCTTCTCGTACATGAGCCGGCACAGGCGTTTCTCGTCGGGGGACAGGCCCTCTTTCCCGTGCGAGAGGAAGGCCATCATGCGGTTGCGGAAGGCCCCGTCCGTCATCAGGACCCGGGAGACGTTCTCCTTGGCGTCGCGGAACTCGATCGAGGACCGGATGATCCGGCGGAGCTTCTCGACGGCGCTGAGGTCGCGCGCCCGGATCCTCTCCAGGATCGTCCGCATGTCGTCGTGATAGTGCAGGACGATCTCGTCGACGAGCTCGGACTTGCTCCGGAAATACTGATAGAGCGTCGCCTTGGAGAACTGGGACTCGCGGGCGATGTCGTCCATCGTCGCGGCCCCCACGCCTTTGCGGATGATGACGGACTCGGCCGCATGAAGAATGGTCTCCTTGTTGGCCTCGCGCCGCTTCCGCTCGCGCTCTTTCTTCAGGTCGATCACGCTCACGTTAAACTCTTTCGTTTACCAACTGAACCCCCCGGTTTAATTACTTGACCCTAGAGTTCAACTAGAATAGTCGAAAGCCCCGGGCTTGTCAAGAGCTTTTCGAATCATTTACAATACGGCCGGAAAAGGGATCGATGAGGTTTCCAAAGATCGCCCTGCCGCGGAGCGTCGCCGTCCTCGGGCTGGCCGCCTTGGTCTTCCTCCCCGCCCCCGTCCCATCCCGGGGCGTCCCGGGATGGGACGGCCCGGCATGGTGGGACGTCCGGATCCGCCTCGAGACCCGGGGCCGGTACGCCGTCACCAGGGACACGACGGACTTCTCCGGGGAATACGCCTACGAAGCCCTGTGGTCCGGGAGCATGGAAGGCGACGGCCCTGATTACATCCTGTACCATGCCTCTCTGGAAACCCTCCGGTGGGAGATGAAGGAGCGGTCCGGGCGGGACGGAGCCGGGGGGTTCCTGTCCGAGAAGGACTTCCCGATCCATCCCGTCTTTCGGATGAACTACGTCCTCGGCAAAGCAGGGCGGCTCTGCTTCTTTTTTACCGTCGAGGGCTTCCCCGTGCCCCGGAACGATTCGCCGGAAAAGTTCGCTCTCATTCTGCCCTGCTCGCGGAAGGAATTCCCGGCCTCGTCCGCGGCGGGCTACGACGGCGCCGTCTCGGAGGGTTCCAATGATGTCTCGCTGGACGAAAGGGAGCTCCGGAACGGGCCCGTGGAGCAGGTCTTTCAGTGGGAATGGAAGCGTTACACCCCCTCCTCCGCCCCGTCGCCCGCCGGACCGCTCTACCACACCCACACGGTCATGGTCACCCTGACCGTCTCGCCTCACTGAAGGGTCAGGCCCTCGGGTGATACTTGTCGTAGACCTGGCGGAGGCGGTCGCGGCTGACGTGGGTGTAGATCTGGGTCGTCGTGATCTGGCTGTGGCCGAGCATGAGCTGGACGGACCTGAGGTCGGCGCCGCGTTCGAGCAGGTGGGTGGCGAAGGAATGCCTCAGGACGTGCGGGCTGATCTTCGAGGCGATGCCCGCCGCCCGGGCGTGCTGTTTGAGGAGCTTCCAGAATCCCTGCCGGGTGAACGCGCCGCCACGCCGGGTGAGGAAGAGCGGCCCGGCCGATCGCTTGTCGAAGAGCGGACGCGCCCCGGCGAGGTAGTCCCGGACCGCCCGGCAGGCCGACGCCCCCAAAGGGACGATCCGCTCCTTCCCCCCCTTGCCCCGGCAGATAAGGAAACCGTCCTCGAGATTGACGTCCCCGGGTTTCAGGGCGACGAGCTCCGATACCCTCAGGCCGGCGCCGTAGAGGACCTCGAGCATGGCCCGGTCGCGGACGCCCCGGGGTTTGCCCGGGTCCGGCGCGGCCAGGAGCGATTCGACCTCGTTGAGCGTCAGGAACTTGGGGAGGGAGAGCCAGACCGAGGGGGACGAGAGCCGCTCCGTCGGGTCCGCGGCGACGATCCCGTCAAGGAGGAGATATCTATAGAACGACCGGACGGCCGAAATGAGCCGGGCCAGCGACCGGGCGGAGAGCCCGCTCCGGCTCTGCTCGCGGACGAACCCGATGAGATCCTCTTCTTTCGCCCTCTTCCAGGCGATCTTCTCCTTCCCCAGGAAGAGGAGGAATTTCCCGAGGTCCCGCCCGTAGGCGGACAGGGTGTTGACGGACAGCCCCTTTTCGATGGAGAGGTAATCGAGGAACGAGCGGACGGCCGCTTCGGGGGGGAAGGGGGGCCCTTCATGTCAGGGATGGGTTCGATTCGATCTCCCGGCCGATCGTGGTCAGCGGTCCGTGGCCGGGCAGGACCAGGGTCTTCGGGGGGAGCGTGTGGAGCTTCGTCCGGATGGAACACTCGAGGTCCTTGCGCGACCCGCCGGGGAGGTCCGTCCTCCCAACGCCCTCGCTGAAGAGCGTGTCCCCGGAAAAGAGGGTCCCGTGGCCGTGGAAACCCACGCTTCCCGGCGAATGGCCCGGCAGATGGATCACGCTGAACGAGGCCTTGCCGACGGCCAGCGTCTCCCTGTCCTCGAAGAACCGGTCGGGCGCCGGGGATTCCTTCGCCCCGAGCATAAGGCTCAATTCAGAATCCTTCATGGCCTCGAGAAAGGGCAGGTCCAGGCGATGGATGAGGAGGGGGACGTCGAAGCGCTCTTTCATATCGAGGTTGGCCCCGACGTGGTCCGTGTGCCCATGCGAGTTGAGGATCATCATCGGCTTGAGCCCGAGGTGCGAGATGACCCGGAAGATCTTTTCGGGCTCGGCGCCGGGGTCGATGATGGCGCACTCGAGCGTCCGGGTGTCGTAGGCCAGGTAGCAA
This sequence comes from Candidatus Aminicenantota bacterium, assembly GCA_963813235.1. GTDB lineage: Bacteria > Acidobacteriota > Aminicenantia > Aminicenantales > Saccharicenantaceae > JALHVH01. The sequence goes on from CAWEYF010000016.1 coordinate 134,783, forward strand.
TTCGTCTCGAGCGTTCCGACGATCACCAGCTCGTGTTTCATTGCTTTTGCCCTTGCCCAAGTTTAGCCCCGATTCGCCGGCCAAGTCAAGGCGCCGCGATTGGATCGGGGGATCGCCTTCGAAGGCCTCGGGGCTCGGCGATAAAGGCCGCCCCTCTCCCCCCGACCCCCTGGAACCAGTCCCGGCGGTTCCCCCCACCGTGAACGGTGGGCCCCCCCTCCGCTACGGGGGGCTTCAGGGCGGCCTTCATCGCCGTTATCCCCTCCGTCCTCCTTCGCTCGGCGCTCCCTAATGGCCGGAATACACTGGCTTGCGAATTCCGGGCGGCGAAAATATAATGCGGGCATGAGGGACGTCCCCTGGCAGGTCCGGATCGCCGAGAGGTCCATCAAGAAAAGGGACAAGATCCGGCTCCTCGACAAGTGGCTGGCATTCGACTCGTCGCGGAGGGCGCTCGACATCGGCTGCGCCCAGGGGATCCTGAGCTGGTACCTCCGGAAGAAGGGCGGCTTCTGGGCGAGCGCCGATCAGGACATGGTCAACCTGAAGGCGGCCAAAGAGCTCCTGGGGAAGGGCCTCGTCCGAATGCCCGAAGGCGTCCTGCCGTTCCGCTCCGCGGCCTTCGACCTCGTGACGTGCCTGGACTACCTCGAGCACATCGACAACGACGACGCGTGCCTTGGGGAGTGCCGCCGGGTCCTCAAGGGCGGAGGCGAGCTCATCGTTGTCACCCCGCACACCGGCCGCCTTTTCCTGCTCCACCGGCTGAGGGCCGTCCTGGGCATGAAGCTCGAATTCTACGGTCATAAGCGGGAAGGGTACTCGCGGAAGGAGCTCGTCGGCAAGCTCGAGGCCGCGGGTTTCGAGGTCGTCCGGGCCAGGACCTATTCCAAGTTCGCATCCGAGCTCATCGAGCTCGTCCTCAACTTCGTCTATATCAAGCTGACTTCGCGGGGCGCGACGGGGAAAGCCCTGCGCGACGGGCACATCAGGCCTTCCACGGCCGAGGAATACGACGCCCAATCCGGCAAGCTCAAGATCTATTCGGCCGTCTACCCGCTTGTCTGGCTCCTGTCGCGCCTGGACGTATTCCTTTTCTTTCTCAAAGGCTACAGCATCATGGTGCTGGCAAAAAAAGGGATATAATGTTCCCATGGATGCTTATCTGACGTCGGAGGCCCGCCGGCTCCTCGAAGCCTTCGCGCTCCTGGGCGGGGGGCGGGGCTATCTCATCGGCCACAGGCGCGGCCCCAGGTTCTTCGTCGAATCCCTCGTCCCCATGGCCGGCGGCCGGTCCTTTTCGGGAGCGGACCTCGGTCACCTGGAGCGGGTCCTCGGGACCGCCGGCGATAGGCTTCTTCGCCGTCGGTCAGGGCCGGGCCGCCGCGAAAAGAGAGACCCTTCAGCCGTTCGGTTGCGGGAAGCTCTTCCTTGAAGGGCGCCTCGAAGCACGGAAGGACCTTGTCCTCAAGGCGTTTTCGGTGGAATACGACGGCGCATTCGCCCTGTCGATCGTCCCGATCGCATCGCCCGGAGGGAGGACAGCGCGATGAGCGCCGGGCTGACCCGGGACCAGGAGCACGTCCTCCTCGAGCTCGCGCGCCAGTCCATCGAGAACCATTTTGCGGCCGGCGGGCGGCTCAGGCTCGAAGACCCCGACCCGGCGTTCAAGGCAAAACGGGGCGCGTTCGTGACGCTCAAGATCGGTGGCGAACTCCGGGGATGCATCGGCTACCCGCTCCCCTACAAGGCGCTCGATGAAACGGTCGCCGAGATGGCCGTCGCCGCGGCCGCCCAGGATCCCCGCTTCGAGCCCCTGACCCCCGAGGAACTCGCCCGGACCACGATCGAGATCTCCGTCCTCACCGTTCCCAAGCCCGTCGGGAGCCCCGACGAGGTGGTCGTCGGCCGGCACGGGATCGTCGTTTCCAAAGGGTCGCGCCGGGGGCTCCTCCTCCCCCAGGTCCCGGGCGAGTACGGCTGGAGCCGGGAGGAGTTCCTCCGGCACGGTTGTCTCAAAGCCGGGCTTCCCCCCGACGAATGGAAGAAGGGGGCGCGGATCGAGGTTTTCGAAGCCCGGGTCTTCTCCGAGGAGCGCTGAGGCCCGGGGCCTCAATCGATCTTCTGTCTCTTCTTCGCCTTCTCGATCTCCGCCGCGGCCTCCGCCTTGAGGTCCTTGTCCTTGGACCCTGAGATCGGGAGGTCGATCGTCTTCTGATACTCCGGTACGGCCAGGTCGAATTTGCCCATCGCCATATAGGTCCGGGCGAGCTCGATGTGGTGGTTGGCGTACTCCGGCTTGAGTTCAATGGCCTTCTGGAACGCCTTTTCGGCCTCGGCGAAGGTCCCCTTGGGGATGGAACCGTAGATCAGGCCGCCGAAGAACCGCTTGGCCCCGCCGATCTCGGCCATGCGCCGGTGCCAGCGGCCGAGGGCGTGACAGGCCAGGTCGTTCGTTCCGTCAAGCTCGATGGCCTTGTCGATCTCGGACCGGATCTTTTTCGAGGCGTCGATCTGGTCCTTGGTGCTCATCAGGAGCGCCTTGTTGCCCATGGCCGAGGACAGGACGAAATGCCCCCACGTGTCGCCTGGATTGGCCGCGACGGCCTTTTTGGCGTAGGAGACGGCGTCGTTGTACATCTGCCGCCGCTTCTCCTTGGACTCCTTGTCCTTCCCGGCGATGAGGTCGGAGACGTCCACAATTCCGCGGGCCGTTTTCCACAGGGCCTCGTAATTGCCGGGCTCCAGCTGGACGGCCGCCAGGTACTCGTCGAGCGCTTTCTGGTCCTCGAACGCGGCGAAGTACTCGTCCCCCTTGACGATGTGTTCGGCCGGCGTCTGCCCGAATCCGGTCCCAACCAGCGCCAGGACGGCGACGAGGGCGCCCGCGAAGAATATCGTTCTTTTCATTTTTCCCTCCGATGCCTATAGACTCTTATGGATTTCGGCGAAAATGTCAAGGGGCGGCGCCGAAGGAGGCGTCCGCCCGCTCGTCCAGGTCGACGAGGAGGCGCTCGACCCGCTTCCGTTCCGCCTCAAAAGCCTCGCCGCGGAGCGCCGGGTCGACGGCGATGGGCTCGCCGAGGACCGCCAGGACCCGGGAGAACGGTTTGAAGACGAGGAACCGGTCCCAGCTCGCGAAGACCTTCTTCTTCGAGGCCGCGAACGTGAACAGGACGAGTGAAGCGCCCGTCTGCTGGGCGAGTTTGAGACAGCCAGGCTTGAGCTCGCGGGCCGGACCGCGCGGGCCGTCGGGGACGATGAGGACCTCCCCGCCCGCCTCGAGCTCCCGCTTCATCTCGAACCATGCCCGGACGATGGTGTGGGAGCTCGACCCCCGCAGGACCTTGTAGCCCCACCGGCTGACGATCCGGGTCACGATCTCGCCGTCCCGGCTCGGGCTGACGAGGGGCATGATGCCCCGGTTCCGGAAGAAATAGGGGGCGAAGAAGATGCGGCCGTGCCAGACGAGCAGGATGACGGGCTTCTTTTTCCTGCGGAGCTCCCGGTACGCCTCGCCGCCGGAGACCTCGATCCGGGCCGTCTTCGCGCATAGCCAGAGGAGCGCCTTGCCTAGGGTCCCGACGAGGACCCATCGAAGGTTCGCGAGCGCGTTCATGCGTCCGAATGATAGCCGAAGCGAGCCGCCGTCGCAAGGCCGGCCGGGCTGACGCCGTCTCCCCTCCGGGCCCGTGTGTTATAATGGGCGGCGATGAGAACCCCGGTATTCATCCTGGCCTTCCTGTGCGCTGCGGCCCCCGGCTCCGCCGTCACGCCCCAAGAGGCGGCCTCCCGCATCGAGGCGAGGCTTCGCTCCGCCACCGCCCTCCGCTCGGAATACGAGCATCTTTACTATTCGATGACCGCGTCCGACCCCCTCCGCGAGAAGGGGCGCCTCCTTTTCCAGAAGCCCGACCGGATGCGCTGGGATTCCCGGGAGCCCGAAGCGCAGACGTTCCTCTACAAGGACGGCCTCATCCTCTACTACATCCCGGGGGAGAAGCAGCTCATCCGGAGCCGGGCCTCGGGCGATGGGTCCGAGATAGAGATCCTGTCCCTGCTTTCGGGGAGGAAGAGCCTCACGGAGGCCTATGTCGTCGACAACAGCCCGTTCCCGACCGAGGCGAAGGACGCCGTCCAGATCCGGCTGACACCGAAGACCGAGGGCGAATTCACGTACGTTCTCCTCGAGACGGACGCCTCGACCTGGCTTATCCGGAAGGCCGTCTTCTTCGATTGGGCGGGCAACAAGCAGGAATTCCGTTTCAGCCGCATCGAGGTCGACCCCCGGCTGGCTCCCGGGCTCTTCGACCTCAAGGTCCCCCCCGGCACGGAGGTCATCGAGGACGACGGCCCTCTGGAGCGCTGAACCCTTTCCCCCGGAATCCGTATAGAACCATGCATGACGACAACGCGCTGGTCAGGAGGACGCTCCGCGGAGACAAGAGGGCTTTCGAGATGATCATCAACCGCTATCAACAGCCCCTCCTGAACTACCTCGGCCGGATGACCGGGGAACGGGAGCTCGCCCTGGATTTCACCCAGGAGGTCTTCCTGAAGGTCTTCGCCTCCCTGCCCCGGTTCCAGCCCCGGTACAAGTTCAGCACCTGGCTCTTCAAGATCGCCTCGAACTTCATGATCGATCACTGGAGGAAGAAGAAGGTCGGCGCCGTCTCCCTGGACCAGCCCGTTACGGACGGGGACGACTCGTACATGATCCAGGTTCCGGACGACGCCCCCCCGCCGGGGAAAGTCTACGAACTCGCCCAGATCCGGAAGAGGATCGAAGCGGCCCTGTGCCGGGTCCCGGAAGGCCTCCGGGAGCTCTTCGTCCTGAGACACGTCAACGAGTTCTCCTATGAGGAGATCGCCGAGATCAAGGGGCTCCCGGTGGGGACGGTCAAGAACCGCGTCTTCCAGGCCAAGGAACTCGTCCGCGGCCTCCTCGGGGACACGCTATGAACCACCACCCTCGCCCGGAAGAGTTCGACCTCTGGCTCGAGGGCGCGGCGCCCCCCTCCGCGGCCGCCCGGATGGAAGAACACGTGGCGGCGTGCGCGCCCTGCAGCGCGGTCCGGGAGGATCGAAAGGCCTTCCTGGAGGCCGTCCGCTCGCTTCCCGACCTCGAGGTCCCACCGGACCTCGCCGCGAGGATCCTGGCGCGCGCCTTTCCCCGGACGTCCCGCCTGCCCGGTGCCCTGTTCGCGCTCTCAGGCGGGATGGCGCTCCTCGTCTTCGGAGGCTTGGCCTATGTCCTGGCGACCGGCGGAAACCTCGCCGGTCTCCTCCTCGGCGCCGGGAAATCCTCCTGGGGCGCCGTCCAAGACCTCACGCTCGCCCTCGTCAAGCTTATGAAACTCGCCGCGTTGTCCCTCACCCTCCTCGCCCGATTCGCCGGGGACCTCGTGGAGGGCATGGGGCGGCTCGGGTCCGCGATCAGCCTCGAAGTCTACGCCGCCGCCCTCTTCATCGCCCTGGCTTCCGCCGCGGCCTGCTTCCTGGGGCTTCGGAGAAAATTCGCCCACGGAGAACGCCCATGACGCCCAAAAGAACACGAGCCCTCCTGTCCGTCCTCGCCCTTGTCGCGATAGGCTTCGCCGCCCCGCTCGGCGCCCAGCAGGAGTTCAGCGTCAAGAGGGACGTCTTCGTCGCGGCGGGCGAAATCCAGGACAACGTCATCTCCTTCGGCGGCAACGTCGTCGTCGAAGGCCGCGTCAAGCAGAGCGTCGTGGCCTTCGGCGGGACCATCACCGTCGGCGGCGAGGTCGGGGAAGCCGTCATCGGGATCGGCTCGAACATCACCCTGAAGCCGACGGCCGCGATCCGGGGCGACGTCGTCTCGATCGGCGGACTGCTCCAAAAAGAGCCCGGGTGCTCCATCGCCGGGGACACGGTCTACTTCAAGGCCTCGGAGCTCGGGAGCCGGCTCTTCAAGCAGGGATTTTTCAAAGGGATCTTCGCCTTCCCCCTGTTCCCGATCTTCCTCGTCATCAAGCTCATCGGCGTCTTCCTCTGGTTCATCGCCGCCCTCGTCGTCGCGGCCCTCTTCCCGCGCCCGATCGCCCGGGCGGCCGCCGCGATCCGGACGTCCTTCTGGCCCGTCTTCGGGACGCGGGCTCCTGGCCGTCATCATCTTCACCGGCCTGGCGATCTTCGCCGCCCTCCTCTGCTTCATCCTCATCGGCATCCCCATCGTCATCGCCCTGTTCTGGGCGGGCCTCGTCGTCAAGGTCTTCGGCCGGGTCGTCCTGTTCTATGTCCTCGGCGAGAGCCTCCTCAAGGCCTTCGGCGCGAAGAACGTCTCGGCTATCGGCGCGTCCCTCGCCGGACTTCTCGTCGTGAGCCTCGTCGGGTTCATCCCGTTCGTCGGCTTCCTCTTCACGCTGGTCCTCAGCATCCTCGGCTGGGGCGCCGTTATCCGGACGAAGTTCGGGACGACCGACGTCTGGATCGGCCGGAAGCCGCCGTCTCCCGCCGCTCTGTTTAAGGGATCGCCTGCGAAGGACTCGGGGACATCCCACAGCTAATCCGGCATGGACTGGAAAGCGGGCGCGGACGGGACAGACCGATGGCTGAGCGATTCAGCAGCCTGCGGGAGTGCTTTTTCACGGAACAGGAGGGGATTGCCACGCGAAGGACCGAATGGATATTCCGGAGAATGCGGCGATGAAGGACGCCCTGAAGCCCCCCGTAGCGGAGGGGGGACCCCGCCGTTCACGGCGGGGGGAACCGCCGGGACTGGTTCCAGGGGGGTCGGGGGGAGAGGGGCGGCCTTTATCGCCGCAACCCTGAGTCCTTCGAAGGTTATCCTCATGGTATTGAGGGGAGCGAGGCCGTTCCCTCGGGGCCCTTTCACCAGCCCGCACGATATCCAGCGGGGGAGGATCAGCGCTCGAGGATCTCTTTTTCCTTGGCCGCGGCGAGCTCCTCGATCTTCTTGACGTGTTCATCGAGGAGGCCCTGGAGCTTCTCGAGGCCGGAAAACTTGTCGTCCTCGGTGATCTCCTTTTCCTTTTCGAGCTCTTCGATGAACTCCTTGCTCTCGCGGCGCATGTTGCGGAGGGCCGTCTTCTCCTCCTCGAGCATCTTGCCGATCCGCTTGGCCATTTCACGCCGGCGCTCCTCGTCGAGCGGCGGGATCGGGACCTTGAGGACCTTGCCGTCGTTGATGGGGTTGAACCCGAAGTCCGAGCCTCGGACGGCCTTCTCCATGGCCTCGAGGACCGAAGGGTCCCAGGGCTGGAGGACGATCAGGGTCGGGTCGGGGACCCCGAGCGTCGCGACCTGGTTGATCGGGGTGAGCGTCCCGTAGTAGGGCACCTTGATGTCCTCGAAGATGTTGATGTTCGCCCGCCCCGTCCGGAGCTTGCTGAGCTCCCTGCGGAAGTGTTCCGTCGAGACCTTCATCTTCTTCTCGAGTTCCTTCAGCGCTTCCCTGACCATGGCGAGCCCCCCTCTTCCCGGACTAAGAGACCTTCGTCCCGACGTTCCGTCCCAGGACGGCGTTCATGATGTTCCTGCGCGCGTTGAGGTCGAAGACGACGATCGGCAGGGCGTTGTCCTTGCAGAGCGAGATGGCCGTCGCGTCCATGACGCGCAGGCCCTTCTGGAGGACGTCGAGGTAGGAGATGGCCTCGAACTTCTCGGCCGTCCTGTCGGTGACGGGATCGGCCGTGTAGACCCCGTCCACCTTGGTCGCCTTGAGGATGATCTCCGCCTTGATCTCGAGGGCCCGGAGGGCGGCGGCCGTGTCCGTCGTGAAATAGGGGCTTCCGATGCCCGCGGAGAAGACGACGACGCGGCCCTTCTCGAGGTGGCGGACGACCCGGCGGCGGATGAAGGGCTCGGCCACGGACTTGATCTCGATGGCGGAGATGTGGCGGGTGACGACGCCCTGCTTCTCGAGCGCGTCCTGGAGGGCGATCCCATTGATCACGGTCGCCAGGAGCCCCATCTGGTCGGCCGAGGCCCGGTCCATCCCGGCTTCGGTGCCGCGGTTGCCGCGGAAGATGTTCCCGCCGCCGATCATGATGGCGAGCTCGACTCCGAGGTCCCAGACCTCCTTGAGCTCGCGGGCGATGGCGGAGATCCGTTCGAAATCGATGCCGTAGCCCCGGGCTCCGAGGAAGGCCTCGCCGGAGAGCTTCAGGAGGACCCTCTTGTACGCGGGTTTCGGCTCCGGCATGGCGCTCCCCCCTTTCCCGTCAGGACTTGCCGATCTCGTACCGGGTGAACCGGCCGATCTTGATGTTCTCTCCGATCTTGGCAACGGCGGATTGGACGAGCTGGCGGATGGTCACCTTGTCGTCCTTGATGTAGACCTGGTCGAGGAGGCAGACCTCCTCGTAGAGCTTGCCCAGCTTCCCGTGGACGATCTTTTCGACGATCTCGGCCGGCTTCTTGCTGTCCTGGAACTGGGCCCGGACGATCTCCTTCTCCTGCTCGATGACCTCGGCGGGGATGTCCTCGGGAGCGACGTACTTCGGGTTGGCGGCGGCGATCTGGAGGCAGATGTTCTTGACGAGCTCCTGGAACTCCCCGTTGCGGGCGACGAAGTCGGACTCGCAGTTGACCTCGACGAGGACGCCGATCCGGCCGTTCGAGTGGATGTACGAGCCGACCAGGCCCTCGTTGGCCCGGCGGGAGGCCTTGTCCTGGGCCCGGGCGTATCCCTTCTTCCTCAGGATCTCGATGGACTTCTCGAGATCGCCGTCGGCCTCCTTGAGGGCGGCCTTGCATTCCATGACGCCGATCCCCGTCCGCTGACGGAGCTCTTTGACCATCTCCGCGGTGATTTCCATCGGATTCTCCTTATTCCGGCTTCCCCGCCCCGCCGTCGGCGGACGGGTCTCCGGAGGCGACCTCGGCCTTCTTCTCCTCCTCGAGCTCCCGGCTGATCCGGCTCTTCTTGCCCTCGATGATGGATTCGGAGATCTTGGCGGCGAACAGCTCGATGGCCCTCACGGCGTCGTCGTTGCCGGGGATAGCATAGTCGATATTGTCCGGGTCGCCGTTCGTGTCCACGACGGCCACGATCGGGATCTTCATCTTGTGGGCCTCGGCGAGGGCGATGTCCTCCTTGGACGAATCGATGACGAACATGGCCCCGGGGAGCGAGGTCATGTTCTTGATGCCGCCCAGGTTCTTGGACAGCTTCTTGTAGACCTTCTCGAGCCGGGACTGCTCCTTCTTCGAGAGCAGTTCCCAACGGCCGTCCTCCTTCATCTCCTCGAGCTCCTTGAGCTTCTCGACGGAGCCGCGGACGACGCCGAAGTTCGTCAGGAGTCCGCCGAGCCAGCGCTGGTTGACGTAGCTCGACTCGCTCTTTCCGGCGTAGTCCCGGACGATGTCCTGGGCCTGCTTCTTGGTGCCGACGAAAAGGATGTCCTTCCCGCTCTCGGACACCCCCTTGACGTACTGCAGGGCTTCCTTGAAGTTCTTGATCGTCTTCTGCAGGTCGACGATGTAGATGCCGTTCCTCTGGCCGAAGATGTACTCCTTCATCTTGGGGTTCCAGCGCTTCGTCTGGTGGCCAAAATGAACGCCGGCCTCCAAAAGCTCTTTCATGGTTACGGATACCAACTCGACTCCTTCCTGTTATCTCTTGTGGTACTGAGGCGCCTTGCGAGCGCCCAGCAGCCCGTACTTCTTGCGTTCCTTGATCCTGGCGTCCCGCGTCAGGAGGCTGGCGGCCTTGAGGACGGGCCGGAGCTCGCGGTTGAATTCGATGAGGGCCCGGGCGATGCCGAGCCGGATGGCTTCGGCCTGGCCCTTCGTCCCGCCGCCGTTGACCCTCATGAAGATGTCGAACTTATTCTCCGTCTCGGTCAGGAGGAGCGGCTGCTTGATGATGTACCGGAGCGGTTCCATGCTGAAATATTCCTGAAAGGGCCGGGGCCTCTTGTTGACGTACAGCGTCAGGTCGCCCTTGCCGGACCTCAGGAAGACGCGGGCGATGGACGTCTTTCTCTTGCCTGTCCCGTAGTACTGGATTAGACTCAAGATGCCTCCTAAAACTTGTATTCCTGGGGGTTCTGGGCTTCGTGGGGGTGGGCCTGGCCCTTGTAGACCTTCAGTTTCTTGAAGACCGCGCGGCCGAGCTTGTTCTTCGGGATCATCCCCCGGACGGCCCTCTCGACGACCTCTTCGGGCTTCTTGGTCAGGACTTCCTTCATGGTCCGCTCCCTCAATCCGCCGGGATAAAGGGAGTGGTTGTAGTACATCTTCTCCTCGAGCTTGTTCCCGGTGACCCGGACCTTCTCGGCGTTGATCACGACAACGAAATCCCCCGTATCGACGTGGGCCGCGAACCCGGGCTTGTTCTTTCCGCGAAGCAGGACGGCGATCTCGGTGGCCAGGCGGCCGAGCACCTTGCCTTCGGCGTCGACCAGCCACCACCGGCGCTCGATCTCTTCCTTTTTCGGATTGTATGTCTTCATGCCTGTCAACCTTAAAACAGAACTTTAGTGATGGATTACAATACTCAATCTGGCCCTAAAAGTCAAACTCTTGCGACAGAGCGCTCGATCCCGGCTTTGGTTATTCACCCAGAAGAGGCAAGACGGGGGTTCAAAGAGCCAAATACCCGTACAGGATACGGTTTTCGAGGGGGAATGTCAATACAAAACAGGAGGTTGGAGGTGTCGCCATAGGGGATCGCCCTGCGAAGGACGGAGGGGATATCCCGGAGGCGCGGCGACGCGCCCAAGACTTCGCCTGTATTTCTTCTCATCCCCAACCCCTTCTCTCAATAGAGAAGGGGGCCTTGAAATCGACCGCGTCGCCGGCAGAGGTGCGGCGGGCGCCGTGAAAGCGCCCGCCCATGGGATGAACGGACCCTTACTGGGATTTCTTGAGCTCTTCTTCAAGCTTCTTCCGCTCCGCGGACCTTTTCCGGAGGTCCTGGAACTTGTCGAGGTTCTTGTCGCCCTCGGCGACATACCGGGCTTCCTTATCGGGCTCGAGCTTGGTGAGGACGCTCTTGTAGATGACGCTCAGCCAGCTGTACGGCTCGGGGTAATTGGGGTCCAGATCCCGGGCCTTCTCGACGGACCGGAGGGCGTCCTGGGCCACGGCCAGCCTCTGCTCCTTGGCCAGGTTCTGGAACCTGAAGGCCTTGGACCAGCGGTTGATGCCCTTGGCCAGCCAAGCCTCGGGGTTGTCGGGCTGGAGCTTGATGCGCTTATCCTGGAAGTCGTTGGCTAGGTCGAAATTGCTCATGGCTTGGTCGATGTTGTCGGCCGAGGCGGGGAGGTTCTCGTAGTAGTTGGCAATGTAGGCATACCCCTGGGGATTCTCGGGGTCGGCCTCGAGCCTCCGGAGGTACATCGATTCGGCCTTCCGGGCGGCGTCGGGCCTTTCTCCGGCGTATCTCTTGTAGAATTCGGCGACGACGTAGTAGTTGCTCATGTTGCCGGGTTCGAGCTCGATGATGCGCAGGTAGAGCTTCTCGGACTCTTCGAATTTCCGAAGCTTGTCGTACATATCGCCCAGGGAGTAGATGATATCCTTGCTGTTGGGGTCGATCTCGTGGGCTTTGGTCAAGGCGGCCAGGGCCTTCTTCTCGATGTCCTTGTTCAGCGCCGTCTCGACGGCGGGCTTGTATAGCTGCTTATAGCTCTCGCCGAGGAACCGGTACGCCTGGATCAGGTTGGGATCATATTTCAGGGCGGACTCGTACTCGACGATGGCCTTCCGGTACTGGTTCTCAGTGAAGAGCTGGTTGGCCTTGTTGAAATGGTAGCTCGACCTCAGCTTGCCGACCTTCAGCTTTTCGCACCCGACGGCGGAAAAGACGAGGATGAGCGCGAGGGCCGTTATCAGAAGACCGTTCGTCCTTTTGCGAAACATCCTGACCTCCTTGATCGTCATATATCCTGTCCGTAAAGCTCGTAAGGACCGAACCTAATTTATAGATGAACGGGCTTTTAAAGTCAAGAAAAAGCGAAGAAAATACGGGTTGACCGGCTTCAGCTTTTTCTCAAGAAGATCCGTATCGGCGTCCCCCAGAGATCGTATTCCTGCCTGAGGAGGCCGGCCAGGGACTTCTCGTAGGCCGGGGAAAGGGTGGTCCGGGAGTGCCCGAAGAGGACGAAGGTCGGGGGGGCCACGCCCTGCTGGGTCATGTACTTGACCTTGATCTTGGATCCGTCCTTCCCCCGCGGCGGGTGCTCCTCGTTGAGCCGGGCCAGGAACTCGTTCAGCCGGGCCGTGTCGACCCTTTTTCGGGAGTCCCGGTGGACCTTGTCGGCCATGTCGAGGATCTTGACGACCCGCTGGCCGGTCAGGGCGGAGACAAAGAGGAGCGGCGCGTAGCCGACGAACTCGAGCTTGGTCCGGACGAGGTCCCGGACCTCCTCGGGATCGACCTTCTGGCGGTCCACGAGGTCCCACTTGTTCAGGACGAGGATGAGGGGTTTGCCCGAATCCCGCGCCATGCGGGCGATATGGGCGTCCTGGCGGGTCGGGAACTCCCGGGCGTCCAGGACGAGGACGATGACGTCGGCCTGGAGGATGTTCTTCTGCGACTTGACGATGCCCGCCTTTTCGCGGCTGTCGCTCGCCCCGGCCGGCTTCCGGATGCCCGCCGTATCCACCAGGCAATACGGCCTCCCGTCCCTCAGGATGATCGTGTCCGTGCTGTCCCGGGTCGTGCCGGGGACCTCGCTGACGAGGAGCCGTTCGTCGCCGCACAAACGATTGATGATGGAGGATTTACCGACGTTGATGCGGCCGACCACGGCGATGCGAAGGGGCTCCGCCTCGTCGTCCTCGATCGCCGGGGGGAGGAGCGCGGCGATCCTCTCTCGAAGCTCGTCGATGTTGACCTTGTGTTCGGCCGAGAGGGGGATGATGTCGTTGTCTCCGAGCCTGTAGAACTCGGCGAGGTGGGCCTCCCCACTGGGGGCGTCCATCTTGTTGACAACGACCAGGACGGGACGGCCGAGTTTCCTCAAACCGACGTACAGATCCTCCTCCGCCGGGGCCAGGTCCCTCTTCCCGTCGAGGACGAGGACGATGACGGATGCGGTCCGGGCGGCGTCCCAGGCCTTTTCGCGGACCTTCTCCGACAGGGGCTCGTCAGGGGTCCCGAAGATCCCGCCGGTGTCCACGAGCTCGAACGCCCGGTCGCCGAACCGGTGGCGGGCAGCCACGCAGTCCCTGGTCATGCCGGGCAGGTTGTGGACAAGGGCCTTCTTCCGGCCAATGAGCCTGTTGAACAGGGTGGATTTCCCGACGTTGGGGAACCCGACGATGGCGACCTTGGGTATTCTCTTCATGATGCGACGGCGCCCCTTATTTGGCGACCAGGGAGTACTGCGGGAGAAGGGGCCGGCTCAGGTCGATGTGCCCCCCCAAGGTCTCCCTCTCCCCGCCATTGATGAGAACGGATACCCTCTTGACGGACTTGTGGTTGATGGCCACCGTGTTGACGACGGCATAGACGGCGGACATCTCCGAAGAGGCGCCGAAGGTCGCATTCTCCGCGAATTCTTTCGAAAAATCGACGTGAGCCGTCCCGTCGGCGTCCACGAAGACCTGCCTGACCTTTGTCTCCGGCGGGAACGGGGAGATGAGGTCCCCCGACGAGCCCTTGAGGAGCTCGCCGACGGTCGTCTCGACGTCTTCGGCGACGGATCTTCCGGCCGGAACCTCCCGTTTTTCGGCATGAAGGAGGTCGTCGTCCTCCGAAAGGAAGTAGAGCGTTATTGTCCTCGTCGTCGGCGCTTCGCCTTCGACCGCGCGGCCCCCCGGTGCGGACGGCTCGGACTCGTGACGGATCTTCTCGCCGCCGCCGCCCGAAAAGTAGACGACGACCAGGACGACGAGGAGCACGGCCAGGGCCGCGAGGAGCAGGACCTTCGGGTTTTTTATGCGTTTTTTGGTCATGTTAGGGATAAAGCTTGAGATATTCCACGAGACTCAAATAGATGGCCTGGGCGACGCTGTCCTGGAACTCCTCGGTCCCGAGCTCCTTCTCCTCCTCGGGGTTCGAGATGAACGCCGTCTCCACGAGCACCGCCGGGCAGGCCGCCCCCGACAGGACCTTGAAGGGAGCCTGCTTGACCCCCCTGTCCGCGGTTCCCAGGAGGGCGTTGAGGCCCGCCTGGATCCTTTCCGCGAGCTGACTGCTCTGCTTCAGGTACGAGGCCTGGGCCAGGTCCCAGAGGATCAGCTTGATGTCGTCCTTGTCGTCCTCATCGATCCGTCCCTCCAGCGCACCGGACGTGTTCTCCAGGTAGGCCAGCCGGCGCGCCTCTTCGTCGGTCGCGTTCTGGCTCAGAAAATAGGTCTCGGAGCCGTGCGAATTCTTTCGCGGGGAGCCGTTGGCGTGGACGCTGATGAACAGGTCGGCCTTGTGGTTGTTGGCCAGGGCGGACCTGTTCTCCAGGCTGACGTCCATGTCCTTGTCCCGGGTCATGAATACCCGGAACGCGAGGTTCTTTTCGATGATGGCCTTGAGCTTCAGCCCGATGGCCAGGGTGATGTCCTTCTCGAGGGCGCCGAACTTCCCCTTAGCCCCCGTCTCGATGCCGCCGTGGCCGGGATCGATGACGATGGTCTTGAATTTGGCGGGTTGGTCCCCGGGCGACGCGACGGGCGCGGAAGCGGCCGGCGCTTCCCTTCGCGCGGCCGCCGAGGCGGCCGCGACCGGGGCCGCCACGGGCATCGGGACTTCTGCCGGAGCCGGCCCGAGGTCGATGGAAAGCTCGAAGGGATCCTCCCGGACCAAAGGCTTATAGGAGAACGCCTCCGAGGCCAACTCGATCGTGAACGCGTAGGCTCCACGTCCCTGGGACCACCCCACGGACCTGACGAATCCGGCCGAGAAGGCGGCCTGCCGGACGCGGAATGTCAGCGGCGTCGCGAAGGTGACCTGAAGGGCCCCCGTCCTCTTCTGAAACGAATAGGGCAGGGGCACGTTCGAAGAAAGCGTCACCCGGCTCGAACCGCCCAGGTCATGGACGGAGACGACGAGGACGGACGGCTGGCTCGACTGGGACCCCGGACCGGAAAGAGGCCGAGGCTGGCCGACGGCGGACAGGAGAAAGAAGACGCCCAGAAAGGTCCATGTGCCCCGTCTCTTCACGTTCCTTCGTCCTTGATCGGCATAAAAAAAATGGAGGCGGCGGGAATCGAACCCGCGTCCGAAGACATTCAACCGAGGCCTTCTACACGCATATCCCCTTCTTCATTCTCGTCCCCCGGGCTCCGAAGAGGAAGGAGACCCGAAGGACCAGCCCTGCGGAAATTTCGCTCCCGGGCTCCAGGACTTAGCCCGCTCGCTATCCTGCTGGTTGGCGCTCCCCGGGAACCGCAGGAGTGAACCCGGGGAACGGCTGCCTATTCTATTAGGCGGCGACTGCTAAAGGTTGTGCAGTTAATTTTTTTCCACCTGTTTTTCGAGGTGGGTGGGACCTCGACGTGCAGCCCCGGTCTCAATACCTCCGTCGAGACCAGTTCGCCCCCATGTCCTTTCAAAGCTCATTATATGGGCGGGAATCGGGCTTGTCAAATATTGACTCTCCCCCCGATTATCAAGAAAATAGGCCCGCATGCCTTGGAACCAGGTCTACGACCCGCTGGGCAATCCCGCCCAGTCGACGGCGCTCGCCGCCCTGCCGGTCCTCGTCCTCCTCGGATCGTTGGCGTTCCTGAAGATCAGAGCCCACTTGGCCGCCCTTCTCGGCCTCGGCTCGGCCGCGGCCGTCTCGGTCCTCGCCTTCGGGATGCCGGCGGGAAAAGCACTCGCCGCCTCCCTCTTCGGGGCCGCCTACGGCCTGTTCCCCATCGGCTGGATCATCCTGAACGTCATCTTCCTCTATAACCTGGCCGAGGAAAAGGGGCATTTCAAGGTCCTCCGCGACAGCCTCACCGGCATCACCGGCGACCGCCGCCTCCAGCTCCTCCTCATCGCCTTTTGCTTCGGCGCCTTCTTCGAAGCCGCCGCCGGGTTCGGCACGCCGGTCGCCGTGACGGCGGCCATCCTCATCGGCCTGGGCTTCTCCCCTCTCGCCTCCTCGGGCCTCTCGCTCGTCGCCAATACGGCGCCCGTGGCTTTCGGGGGGCTCGGGACGCCGATCGTCGCCCTGGCCGGCGTGACCGGGATCGACGTCCTGAAGCTCTCGGCCATGGTCGGGCGGCAGCTGCCCGTCTTTTCCGTCGTCGTCCCCTTCTGGCTTGTCTGGGCCTATGCCGGTTTCGGCGGGATGATCGAGGTCTGGCCGGCCCTTCTCATCGCGGGCGTCGCGTTCGCCATCCCCCAGTTCCTGATCTCCAATTTCCACGGGCCCTGGCTCGCGGGGATAGGCGCCGCGGTGGTCTCCATCTTCGCCCTCATCGGTCTCCTGCTCGTCTGGAAGCCCAAACGCATCTGGAGGCATGAGGGAGCCGCCGAGACCGGGGAGGCCCGCGCCAGCCACGGGAGAGGGGCGGTGCTCAAGGCATGGCTGCCTTGGCTCGTCCTCAGCGCGGTCATCTTCGTTTGGGGGATTCCCCAGGTCAAATCGTTCCTCGACGGGCTCTTCAGCCTGAAGATCCCCGTCCCGGGCCTGGACAGGCTGATCAGCCGCATGCCGCCCGTGGTCCCGGCGCCCGCGCCCGAGCGCGCCGTCTTCGCCTTCAATGCCCTGTCCTTCACCGGGACGGGCATCTTTGTCACGGCGATCATCTCCGCCGTCATCATGGGCTACCGGGTTCGGGAGGCGGCGGCGGTATGGCGGAAGACCCTCAAGCGCGTCCGCTTTTCGCTCCTGACCGTGGCCGCCATGCTCGCCTTGGGGTACGCGGCGCGCTACTCCGGGCTCGACGCGACCCTGGGGCTGGCCTTCGCCGGGACCGGAGTCCTCTACCCGTTCTTCGGGACCTTGCTCGGCTGGCTCGGTGTCGCCCTGACCGGCTCGGACACCTCGTCCAACGTCCTCTTCGGGAGCCTCCAGACGATCACCGCCGGACGGATAGGCCTAAGTCCCGTCCTCATGGCCGCGGCCAACAGCTCCGGCGGGGTCATGGGCAAGATGATCGACGCCCAGAGCATCGTCGTCGCCTCGACGGCCACGAAATGGTACGGCCACGAGGGGGAGATCCTCCGCTACGTCTTCTTCCACAGCCTGGCCCTGGCCTCCCTCGTCGGTCTACTGGTGACGCTTCAGGCGTACGTGTATCCGTTCGTGAAAATGGTCGTTAAATAGGCCGCGGTCAGCGCTTTTCAAGAATCGCCAGGCGCTTCTTAGCGTCGACGAATTCGGGGAGGTCCGGGTCGGCGTCCTTCCAGAGGACGAGGAATCTGCGATACTGCTCGAGCGCCTTGGCCGCGAGCCCCTTCCGCTCGTAGAGCTTTGCCAGGCGGTAGTGATACCGGGGATTGATGAGGGACCGATCGTCCTTGCCGGGGTCGAGCGTCATGAGTCGCACATATTCGGCGACGGCCTTGTCGAGCGCCCCCTGGGCCAGATAGGCGCGGGCCAGGGCGTCCTTGAGGAACGGCGTGCTGTAGAACGGAAGGATGCCCGGTATGGTCGGCGGCTTCCCGATGGGCGGCAGCTTCTGCAGGACGACGGCGGCCTTGTCGGCGGCGCCCTCGGCGAGCAGGACCTCGCCCTTCAGGTGCTCTCGATAATAGGCGAGCTGATCCTTGCCGTGGGCCTCTGTCTGGGGCAAAAGGGCATCGATCTCCTTCAGTTCCGCCCGGGCCGAGTCCAGGCTCCCGGCCTCGATATCGAGGATGCCGAGGAAAAAGAGATAATAGGCCCGGGCGCCGAGGGAGGCCTTGCCCGGGGCCTTTGTGCTCGAATCGAACCAGCTCTTCAGGTGCTTCCGGCCCGGCTCGAATTCCCCCCGGGCCTCCGCTATCCAGCCCATCCCGAGCTCGATCCCGGACTTCCCCTGAGGGAGACCGGAGGCCGCGTTCAGGTCCGCCACCTTCCGGAGCTCGGCCTCGGCCCGCCCGTACTGCCCGGTCCAATAGAGCAGGAGGCTCTTGTTATAATGGCCGGTCCCTTTCAAGCCCGGCGAGGGGGCCGTGGCGATGAATTGGTCCAGCCACCCCAGGGCTCCGGGATAATCCTCCCGGAGCGCCGCAACATAGGCAAGCCCTGCGTAAGAAGAAAAGAAATCCGGCTTGACGGCGATGGCTTTCAAATAGACGGCGGCGGCCCGATCGAGGTCCCCCATGCGGAAATAGGTCTCGGCCATGGAATCCAGGGGGTTCGCGTCCCCAGGATAAAGCGCCGCGTATCGCTCGAAGCTCGCGATGGCCTTTCCATAATCACCCATATCGGCGTAGCTATAGGCGATCTGGTTCAGGGCGTATCCGTAGTTGGGGTCCAGGGCCAGCGCCCTATCGTATTCGGCGACGGCTTCCTGGAGCCTGCCCTGGTTCCGCAAGAAGGTCGCCAGCTCATAGTGGGCGTCCTTTTCCTTGGGATAGGCATCGAGGAGCCGCCGGAGGAGCTCCAGCCTCTTTTTCTGGTCCATCTCGACGGCGCCGGCATAAGCGGCCTCGATGTAAAGCCGGTCCTTTTCCGTCGCCTTGGCCGACAAGGCCATAGCGCGCTCGTAGGCATTATTCTGACCTTGAATATCGGTCAGGGCGCCGTTGACGCGAGCCAGAACGAGATAGGCGACGGCGAACTCCGGGTCCAATGCGACGGCCTGGCCGAGGGACTTCCGGGCGTCGTCGTAATAGAACTTCTCGTACTCGTCCCGGCCCTTCAGGAAAAGATTGTAGGCCTCCATGGACGAAGTGGTCTTTTCGGCGATGGGGATCTTGCCCGCGGGGAACTCCCGGTCCGAGAGCCCGACCCCTTTCGATATCTCCCGGCTGAGTTCGCCGATCTGCCGGTCGAGAATGCTCCGAAGCCCATCGCCCTTGGAGCCGCCGCTCTTCAGGAGACGCTTGGTCGCGACGTCCAGGACCTTGACGTCCGTGGCGAACGCGTCGCCGGCCTTGACGAAGCTCCCCAGGACGATGCTCCCGACGCCTTCCTTCCGACAGAGCTCGAATCCCAAGTCCGCGTCGATCGTCTCCGACTCGTCCCGGCCCATCTGCTTGAGGAGGTCGCGCATCCTCTCCCAGGTGACGACGGACAGGTCCGGGGACTGCTCGAGGCTCGTGATGAGAAGATTGGGGATCGCTTTTCCCAGGTAATCGTAGGATCTATCCCCGGTCTGGTTCTCGAACGTCATGACGGCAACGGAATGGCGATGCGAAGGCGAAGCGGAGCCGCCCTTTTTCAGGAGGAAGAACCACCCGGCCGCGGCCAGGGCCGCCATCGCGAGGAGGACGGCCGGGACAAGGACCTTTTTCAGCCCGGGGGGCAGGAATATGCTCCGGGCCGTGGACGGCTTCCGCCGGGGAAGGATCCGTTCGGTCGTCGGGATGCGCTTCGCGATCTTCTCGAGCTCGGCGCCGAACTCCTCGGCCGTCTGATACCGCCGGCGGGGGTCCTTTTCGAGGCACTTCAGGATGAGGCGGTCGAGGTCCTCCGGAATATCGGGGTTGAGGTCGCGGGGATCGCCCGGCTTCTCGCTCTTCTGCTTGATGCCGACCGAGAAAGGCGTGTCGCCCTCGAAAGGGACCCGGCCGGCGAGGCATTCGAAGAGGATGATGCCCAGGGAATAGAGGTCCGAGCGCGCGTCCACGTCCCCGCCCTCGACCTGCTCGGGGGACATGTATTCGGGCGTCCCGATGACGATGCCGGCTCCCGTGAGTCCCTTCGTTCGGACCGAACGGGCGATGCCGAAGTCCATGATCCGGATCTGGCCATCCCGGTCGATCATGATGTTGCTCGGCTTGAGGTCCCGGTGGACGGTGCCGCGGCGGTGGGCCTCGGCCAGGCCGTCGCAGAGCTGACGGGCCAAGGTGACGGCCGTCCCGATCCCCAGGCGCCCGGACATCCGGATCATGGCCTTGAGGTCCTCCCCGGAGACGTACTCCATCGTAATGTAATAGAGCCGGCCTTCGCGGCCGAGGTCGTACATCCGGCAGATATGCTTGTGAGAGATGTCCCGGGCCATCCGCAGCTCGTTGCGGAAGCGCTCGATGGTGTTCCGGTCCGCCGCGACCTCGGGCTTGATGAGCTTCAGGGCGATCTTGGAATGGATCTCCCGGTCGTAAACCTTGTATACATGCCCCATCCCGCCCTTGCCCAGCTCCTCGATGATCTGGTACCGCCCGGCGAACGTCGACCCCGTGGCCAGCTCCTCCCGGGGAGTCTCGAGGGTCATGGTCTGGTCCGGGGCGTCCCCGGTCTCGCGGAGCGGGGCCCCGCAATCCGCGCAGAAACGCGCGGTCTCGGGGTTCTCGAGGCGGCATCTGGGGCAGTTCACGTCGGCTCCGGTCATCTATATGTATATACGTACGGAAACGATGGAAGATTAGCAAGAACGGGGCGGCGAGTCAACATTGAAACGGGTCCGGTTCTTTATTAGAATCCCACTTATGAATAACAAAGCCTTCACCATTCTCGTTCTCGCGGCCCTGGTCCTGTTTCTCGTCGGTTCGCCGGCGGGACCGGCCGCGGACCGGTCGGCCCGGCCGGAGCCGGGCTGGACGCTCAACGAACTCGAATATTTCGAAAGGCCGGGGCTCTCGGTCCTGGTCTTTCACGACGAATACCCCGAGGGCAAACAGGGCGGCGTCGAGATCGTCCAGCACGGCGAGCGTGTCGCCGCGGTCGGCGACGTCCGCCTCGAAGCGACGCCGGGCCAATGGGGCCCGTTCCCGGCGGTCGGCAACGCGCGTCGCGGACCGAAAGGCGCGTCGGGTTGAAGTGCCGCTGCGCTACGAGAAAGGAGGGATTCGACTACCGCGTCCGCGTGGAGCCCTGCGGCGACGCCATCTGCGTGACCGTGGACCTTGCCCGCCCCCTGCCGGCGGAACTCGAGGGACGGGCCGGTTTCAACATGGAACTGTTCCCTCCGACCTACTTCGCCAAGTCCTACCACCTTGGCAAGACGGCCGGCGTATTCCCGCGCCAGGGCAACGGACCGCTCGGCCGCGACGCGAGCGGAAAAGCGACGCCCCTCCCGCTGGCCGAGGGGACGAAGCTCGTGGCCGCGGCCGAGGATCCCCTGCGCCGCCTGACCATCGAGTCCCTGGGCGGCGATTTGAAGCTTTATGACGGCCGCGACACCGAGACCAACGGCTGGTTCGTCGTCCGCTCGGTCATCCCCGCCGGGGCCACCGCGGGCGCCGTGCGCTGGCGCATCACGCCCAACGCCGTGCCGGGATGGCACCGGCCCCCGGTGATCGCGCACTCCCAGGTCGGATATCACCCTGACCAGGAGAAACGGGCCATCATCGAATGCGACCCGGGAGCGGCCGCCCCGGGCGAAGGCGCGCTCCTCCGAATCGACGGGGTCAAGGGCCTGGTCCCCGTGCTTGCCCGACCCCTCAAGCCCTGGGGACGTTTCCTCCGCTACGATTACGCCGTCTTCGATTTCACCGAGGTCCGGGAGCCGGGCATTTATGTCGTGCGTTGCGGCGACGGTCAGACCTCGCCCTTCCGCATCGGCGACGACGTCTACGGGAACGGGGTCTGGCAGCCGACCCTCGAGACGTTCTTCGCCGCGCAGATGTGCCATATGCGCGTCGTCGACCGGGGCCGGATCTGGCACGGCCTCTGCCACATGGACGACGCCCTCCAGCCGCCGCCGAACATCGATCTGGCCTATATCGAGCAATACCGGCAGGGGCCGACGACCGACACACCCTTTGCCGCCGGCCAACATATCCCCGGCCTCGACCGGGGCGGCTGGCACGACGCCGGAGACTTCGACCTGGCCGCCGGCTCCCAGGCCTGGGCGACGCTGATGCTGGCCTTCGTCCGCGAGAACTTCGGTTGCGACACGGACCAGACGACCATTGACCCGCGGCGGCGAGAGGTCCTCCTGCACGTCCCGGATGGGAAGCCCGACATCCTCCAGCAGCTTGCGCACGGTGCGGAGAACCTCCTCTCCGGATACCGCATAGCCGGCCACAGTTTCCTGGGCATTTCGGATCCGTCCCTGGAGCAGTACCATTCGCAAGGCGACGCCGGCTCCATGACCGATAATCGCGTCTTCGACCCGGCCCTGGCACCGGACGGGGTCACTCCGGACCGCTCAGGCCGCCGGGACGACCGGTTGGCATTCACGAGCCGGGACACCGGCGTCGAATACCGCGTCGCCGCGGCCCTGGCGGCCGCCGGCCGGGCCCTGGCCGGGTTCGACGAGGCCCTCGCCAGGGAGTGCCTCGACACCGCGATCAAGGCATGGGACTATGAGCACAGCCATCCCCCCGTACATCAGCCCAGCGCCGCCGTCCCCGCCCGGCCCGACGAGCAGGAGATCATGGCCGCGGTCGAGCTCCTGCTCTCGACGCGCGAGCCGCGATTCGCCGATCGCCTCAAAACGCTTCTCCCGTTCATCGAAGCCAACGTGAGGACGGTCGGCTGGATGGCTGCGCGGGCCGTTCCCGCCGTCGGCGACGCGGAGTTCGCGCGCCGGGTAGGCGTGTCCCTTGCTCGTTACGGGATAGAACTCGACGGCGAACTCGCCAAGAACCCCTTCGGCGTCCCCTTCGAGCCCCGCGTCTGGGGTGTCACCTGGAGCATCCAGAACTACGCCGTCCAGCAGTATTTCCTCAACAAGGCTTATCCGGCTGAATTCCCGCGGGAGAATGTCCTGAGGGTTCTGAACTACGTTCTCGGCTGTCATCCCGCCTCGAACACTTCTCTCGTCTCCGGGGTCGGCTCGCAATCGCTGATGGTGGCCTATGGCACGAACGTCAACGAATGGTCGCACATCCCGGGCGGCGGCGTATCCGGCCCGGCGCTCATCCGGCCCGACCTGCCCGAGCTGAAGGAGCCGTTCCCTTTCCTCTGGCAGCAGACGGAGTACGTCATGGGCGGCGCGTCGACGTATCTATTCACGGTGCTTGCAGCGGAACGGATGCTCGGCGAGGGCGCGGAAGAATAGGGCCGGTAGTCGCGGCTCCGACGAAGCAGGAGTCGGGGCGGCTGTCCTAGAAAGAACGGATGAGCTCCAGGAATTTTCCGGCCAGCGGGCCTTCGGCGCCCGGCATGAGCCGCGTCACCTGGACCTCGTAGCCGCCTTCCGTGAACGCCTTGTCCGTGCAGATGTAGCCGCTCGATCCGTTGGCGTGGGTCACGACGAACGTCCCGGAGAACGGCGATCGCTTCTTGACCTCCATGCCGATCTCGTTCATCAATTCGCCCGAGACGCCGCAGAGGGCCGGTTCCCCGATCTTGAGGATCGTCAGGCGGACCTCCGCGTCCGGCCCGCTCTCGTAGGCGGCGCGCGGGTACCGGTCAGGGCACGCCTTTTTGCCGGGGAAGGTCATCGCCGCGTTCGCGACCCCGAGGGAGTGGACGGGGATCGTTTCGATGCCGGCCAGCGTCTTCCAGGCCTCGGTTCCGACGTGGAAGCCGACGGCCTCGATCTCGTCGAAATCGGTCCCGGGCCCGTAGATCGGGTTGATGTCCCCCGAAGCCCCGGCCGTAACGGCGACGACGACATCCTTCCCGGCCCGCTTCTTCAGGGTCCGGGCGGCCGCCCCGGGCCAGTCCCCGGTGATCTGGTAATTGTCCTGCCCGGACGTCGTGGCGTGGCAAGGCCAGTTCACGAGGACCGCCAGCGTCGCGCCGCTCATGTCCTCGAACTTCACGACGCCGACCTCGTGGTCGCAGGGCCCGTCGGGGTTCCGGCCGAGCCAGACACCGCCGTCGGCGAAGACCGCGCGCCGGTTGATGTTCATGGTACAGGCGCCCTTCCCGATCCCCATCCGGAATGGCACGCCCTCCTTCGAAGCCTCGACGGCGAGTACGATCAGCTTCCCCTTGAGGACTTTGACGTACTCCTCGTTTGCGTTGGGGATCTCATCCTCGTCGGCCTTGACGGCCGGCCCGCCGTGATTGTGGACGGCGGTGAGCATGATGTTCCCGGGAGGGATCCCGGTCTTGGCCGAGATCTTCGACTTGAGATCGTCGACGAATTCGGCCCGGAACCCGATCACGTCCGCGGTGATCAGAAGGACGGCGGTCCCCTCGCCTGAGAAATAGAGGGCCGAAGCGTATAGCGGGTCGTGGACCCCGGTGAACGGGGTTTTCCGCGTCTCGTACCCGCTCATCAGGACGGGTTTCGCGGGGGTGATGTCGACCTGGGCGACGCCCAGCGTAAAGGCCGGCTTATCGACCCCGGCGCCCCGGCCGAAGGCCAAGCCGGAAGTCAGGACGATGAAGACGAGGGCAAGAACGAGCGCCCGCCGGTCCTTCTTGAACAGATGCAAGATTTCTTTTCTCACGGTCGACCTTCCGTCAGGTCCCGGAGGCGGGTGGTCGCCCGCGCCAGGACATCGGCCATTTCCGAAAGTCGCTTGTCGAGAAGGGCGAGCCGCGCGCGAAGCGCGGCCTCAAGCTCCGGCACGGCCCCGGCCACGTCGCCGGACTCTATCTTACGGTACTGGGGCACGATGTCGAGGGGCTTCGGAAGCTGGCCCAGCTCGCCGAAGCCGAGCCGCGGGAAGCCGGGAGCCAGACGCGAAAGCTGTTTCTGATACACGGGGTAGCTGAAGCGAATGCCGAACCGCGTCATCCCGCTTCCGGCCAGCGCTTCGAGCGCGGCGGCCCGGTCGGGTTTCGCCGCCTGAAGGACGGCGAGGGCCTTGCGGAGGCCCTGAACTTCCTTGAGGATCGCCTGGTGCGGATAGACCGTGACGTCGTCGTCGGCGGGAGAGAGGGACGTGAAGCCGCTGTTGATGTCCTTCTCGACGGAAAGGAGCGCCGCGTTCGCGGTTTCCACCCTTGCGGCGGGGATCGAAACCGATGCCGTTTCGAAAGCGGCCGCGGCGACCTTGAACACGGAGACCCCTGCGCGCAGTCGGGACACGCTCGCCGGGTCGGCGCCGGCGGCACCGAGCTCTGCGGCGTTCACGGCGGAGGCGAGGTCGTCGGCCCTCGCCCCGAGGCTAAAGGGGAGAACTCCCCGGTCGAGGTCTTCCGCGATCCGGAAAGCGAACTTCGCGAGTTTCGCGAGGTAGCCCCAATCCACGAGGGCCGCGGTCTCGAAATTCGAATGATAAAGCTTGTCGTACGCGTCGTCGAACGTCTCGAACTTCACGCTGGGGATGCCGGATGCGGTGAAGGGCCACTGGTCGTTCCAGCAGCTGACGGGAGCCAGGGGCTCGAATCCGTTGGGGACCAGGTCCGGGTGTCGCGCGACGAGCTTCTTCAGCCAGGGCTGAAGCTCGGGATTGGACCGGAGGCCGAGCGGCGCGCCCTTGACCGCCATGCTCTCGAGATTGATCATCGCCCGGACCCGGCCGGCCCAGTCCTGGTGGGCGCGGGCGACGGCCCACCAGGCACCGGCGAGCCAGTCGTAGTTGGAGCTCGTCCAGCCGAATTCCTCGCCGGCCGTTGCCAGGAATACGACGGTGCTCTTCGGGCGATGGCCGGAGGCGCGCATCGCTTTGGCGACAGCGAGCATGTTCGCGAGCGCGCCCGTGTCATCGACGCCGGCCCGGAAGTGGGCGTCCTGATGCGCGGCCATGAGCACGATCTGCCCGTCGCCGCGCTCGCCGGGAAGCTCGCCGATCACGTTGTAGGCGACGCCCCCGTCCCGTTCAAGCCTGACCTTTTCCTTGAGGATCATGGTCGCCGTCACGGGCCCGGCCGCAAGCTGCGACTTGAGCCAGTCCCCGTCGCGCCGCGAGATATAGACCCAGGGAGGAGCGTCGAGGTCATACTGGCCGTCGAAGCTTCCGAGGGCGGCGTCGCTGACCGAGAAGTATTTTTCGTCCTCCGTCGTGTACGTGCAGATCACGCCCGCGGCCTTCCGGTGCGCGGCCTCGAGGGCCGGCCAGAAGAACCACCACGAGCTCATGCGCGTATCGACGAGGACGAGCTTGCCGGCGACGTCGCCGGCGCCATCGAAATCGGCCGCCGTGCCGCCTTTGACGTAGACGACAGGCCCCGTGACGCCGTCGTCCGGGGTCGGAGGAGCTCCGGCGATCGTGGACGCGATCATCGCGCGATCGCCGACGGTGACACCCGCTTTCTCGAACTCAAACACATCGACGGGGAAGGGTTCGAGGCGAACGTTCGAGAGCCCCATGGCCCGCATTTCGGCCGCCACCCGGTCGCCGACGGCGCGCTCGGCGGTCGTCCCCGCCCAGCGGAAGCCCAGGTCGGGGTTCGTGCCGAGCGCACAGAAGAACTTGACGAGCTCCTGGGGGAATCCTTCCGCAAACAGCTTGTCGATGGCCTTGTCGAACGCAACGGTCTGGTCCCGGACGCCGCAGGATAAGAGGGACACGGCGAGCATAGCGACGGGAAGCAGCTTTGGGAATCGATTCACGGTCACCTCCGCGCGCCTTTTATCGGGCACGCGGTCAAGTTAACAGGAAACGGGCGGACGGTCAATCCGGGCCGCGCCATTCGCATCATCCGACAATTCTTGACTTCCGACGGGTGCCGAGCCATCATCCCGTCGAGGAGAGAGCTCGAGCCGCATGAAAAATAGTGAGCATGTTTGCCCGCCCTGGCTGTCTTGGACGCTCATCAATCCCGTCCGAAGCCTGTCCCAGGACCCCGCGAAGATACTGAGGCCGTTCGTCAAGGAGGGCGATACCGCGCTGGACGTCGGCTGCGGCCCAGGATATTTCACGACGGCGATGGCCGAACTCGTGGGCGGGAACGGCCATGTCATTGCCACGGACATACAGGGCTGGATGCTCGAAAGAGCCCGAAGGCGATTGGAAAAGGCGGGCTTGTCGGGGCGGGTCCGCCTCCGTCTCGCGCGGGCCGGTCGCCTCGATGTCCCCTCAGATCGCGTGGACTTCGCGCTGGCCTTCTGGGTTGTGCACGAAGTGCCGGACAAGGAGAGGCTGTTTTCAGAGATCCTGGCTTGTCTCGCGCCGGGCGGGACTCTGCTTCTGGCCGAGCCGCGAATTCACGTCAACGCAAAAGCGTTTGCCGGGATCGCCGGGACCGCCGTTAAGGCAGGGTTCGTGTCGGCCGACCCGGTCCCGATCCGCTTCAGCCGAGCCGAGCTCTTTCGCAAACCCGCACCTTTATGACCTCTGGATGGTCTTGCTTTTTATCCCGGCCTAGTTATCGCAGCTGGGCTCTGATCAGCCCTTCTTCCAGTAGAACAGCTTGCTCTTGCCCATATATTTCCGGTCCGGGGTGAACATGTCGAGATAGTACTGGTCGTTCGGGGACGGCAGGAGTGTGTCCTGGGAGATCGTGATCATGTAAAGCCCGCAGTTGCCGGACCAGCAGAACGGATCCGTTGAAGATTGAGAATAAGGCGTATTGGGGGCGGTGGCGAACATCTGGTTGAAGGCCGCATTCGACCCGTCCGGACGGCGCACATAAAAATAGACCTTATCGTATGCCGTGATCAGGCTCCGGTCCCACTGGACGGGGTTGGGCTTGTCGAACAGAAAGACCACGTCCTGCGGCGGCGAATAGATCCTGATGACCTTCAGCTGCACCGCGCTCGCGTTCGGTTTGAAGATCGGCTTGATGGCGAACTCCGGGCTGCGAAGCGAACGTCGAAGGGTCCGATTTCATGACCAGGAAGATCGAGTAATTCGAGCCGGCGGGAACCTCTCCGGTCTTCGTATGCCCGACTTTCGGCCAGACGAACTGGCCCGCGGTCACGTCCACTTCTTCGATCAGGCCCAGATCGGAGGTGATATCGCCGTTCCTATGGTAAAGCTTGATGAGCAGGCGGCCCGCGCCGGGGCCGATGGGGGTGAAATTCTTGGTCCAGGCGATCGTCATCGGGGACCCCGCCCGGAATTCCCCGCCCGTCGGCTGCGTGACGGATATCGTTTTCGCGGAAAGGGAGACGGAAAAGGCCAAGAGGGCCGCCGGGACCACACCTGTCCTGATGGTTTTCATGGGGCCCCTCCTCATCCAGAGGATATTCCGGTCTCGAGACGGCGTCAAGAGCCCGGGCGGCGACCCCAGCACAGCCAAAGGCATTCCGGCAGGCGCGATCCGCCGCGAATCGGCGCCGGCACGCGGCGGGATCAGGCACCCGGCCTGCGGCTAGAGCACGGCCGTCGGCAGGAAGGCCGGCGGGCGCCGGTGCCTGGTCGCTTGCTCAAACGCGTAGGCCAACTTGAGCAGGACCGGCTCGCTCCACGCCCGGCCGAAGAAGGACACCCCCACCGGCAAGCCGAACGCGAACCCCCCGGGCACCGTGATATGAGGATAGCCCGCGACGGCCGGGAACGTGGTGGCACTGCCCGATCCGGATTCGCCGTTGACGAGATCGGTCAGCGACGGCGGCCCACTGGTCGGCGCCACGAGGGCGTCGAGCGCGTGCTTGTCCATGACGGCATCGATGCCCTCGGTTCGCGAAATGCGCCGGCACGCGGCCAGGGCGTCGAGATAGGCCTGTTCGGCGAGCGGCCCCTTGGCCTGCGCCTCGATGAAGATCTCCTGCTCGAAGTACGGCATCTCGCGGTCGCGGTTCCGTTCGTTGAAGTCGATCGCATCCCGGAGGGACTTGACGGGCGCGGACGGCCCGAGAGAGGCGAAATAGGCGTCCAGGTCCGCTTTGAACTCGTAGAGCAGGACTTCGTACTCGGCCTTGCCGAGCTCTTCGGCGTCCGGCAGCTCGACCGGGTCCACGATGACCGCGCCCAGGCGCTCCATGATCGCGATGGCCTCCTCGGCGACCCGGTCGGCGTGGTGGCTGTACCCGAAAAAGCCCTTCCTGGGGATCCCGATGCGGGCGCCCTTCAGGCCGGCCGGGTCGAGGAACTTGGTGTAGTCGATCCGGCCGCCCGCGGGCGCGTCCTTCGTGGCGGCGTCGTCCGCGTCCGGTCCGGCGATCGCGCCGAGGAGGACGGAGGCGTCCGCGACCGTCCGGGCCATCGGGCCCGCGGTGTCCTGCGAATGGGCAATCGGTACGACGCCCGACCGGCTGACCAGGCCGACGGTCGGCTTGAGGCCGACGAGGCCGCAGCTGGCGGCGGGGGACGTGATCGAGCCGTCGGTCTCGGTTCCGATGCCGACGGCGACGAGGTTCGCCGCGACGGCGACGCCCGTGCCCGAGCTCGAGCCCGACGGATTGCGGTCGAGGGCGTACGGGTTCTTCGCCTGGCCGCCACGCCCGCTCCAGCCGCTTGACGAATGTGAGGAGCGGAAGTTCGCCCACTCGCTGAGGTTCGTCTTGCCGAGGATGACCGCCCCGGCCTCGCGAAGCCGGGCCGCGACGAACGAGTCCTTGGCGGGAATGGAGCCCTCGAGCGCCAGGGACCCGGCCGTCGTCGTCATGCGGTCGGCGGTCCCGATGTTGTCCTTAATGAGCACCGGGATTCCGTGGAGCGGCCCGCGGGGGCCGGAATTTGCGCGCTCCCCGTCGAGAGCCTCGGCGATGGCCAGGGCCTCGGGGTTGATCTCGATCACGGAATGCAGCGCCGGACCGCGGGCGTCGAGCTGTTCGATCCGCACGAGATACTTCTCGGCGAGCGACTTCCCGGTGTCCCGGCCGGACGCCATCCGCTCTTGAAGATCGGCCACCGTCAGCTCGTCGAGCTCGAAGGGTCCCGGCGCGTCCGCGCCGCGAGGCGCGGGCGTGCCCGCCACGGCCCCGGCCGGAATCGGGGCGGCCGCCGCCGCGACTCCAAGCACGGCGCTGTCGCGGATGAATGTACGACGATCGATCGCCATCGGGAACCTCCTCTGTTCGAGGCCTCCGCCAGGGGGCGGGTCGCCTCCCTTCCACGGCGGGAATATACCGCCGGCCGTTCGGAGATGTCAATGACAGGGACCTCGCCCTTATGCTATAAATCGTCCTCGTGAAACGAACGATCGCCCTCATCATCCTGGCCATGGGGATGCTGTTCCCGGCCTTTGGCCAGGAGCAGGCCAAGGTCGCCGCCGCGCTGAAGATCGCCGAGGCTATCGCCGTGGATGGCGCGCTCGATGAGCCCTCCTGGAAGACGGCCGGCGACATCTCCGATTTCGTCCAGTTCCAGCCGAGCCGCGGGACGCCGGCTTCGGTCCGGACCGTGGTCAAGGTGCTTTACGACAGCCGATATATTTATTTCGGGTTCCTCTGTTACGATCCGGAGCCGGCGAAGATCGTCAGCCGCGTGACCAAGCGCGACGCCGACCTGGGGACGGACGACGCCGTCGTCGTTGGCCTCGACACCTTCCATGACCAACGCACATGCTATGTCCTGATGACCAATATCCTCGGAACCCAATACGACGGCCGCATCGTCGACAACGGGAACACGACCGACACGACCTGGGACGGGGTCTGGAAATCCGGCGGCCGGAGGACCGAGTTCGGCTGGAGCGCCGAGATCGCCGTGGAACTTCAAAGCCTCAAGTTCGAGCCGGGCCCAGGCAGGACCTGGGGGTTCCAAGCCGGCCGCTTCCTGCCCCGGGCCCTGGAACAAAGCTTCTGGACCGGGCCTCTCGAACAACCCGGGAGGGTCTCCCAATTCGGGTCGCTCACGGGGATGGATCTGGAAAAGGCCGGGAAAAGATACCAGGTCATCCCCCACGTCATCACCAAGTTCGAAGAGGGAAAAAGTTCCGAGTTCGAGGCCGGATTGGACGCCCGTTACGCATTCTCCCAGACGGTCTCGGGCAACCTGACCGTCAATCCCGATTTCGCCACCGTCGAAGCGGACCAGGAGCAGGTGAACCTCACGCGGTTCGAGCTCAACCTTCCCGAAAAACGCAACTTCTTCCAGGAAGGGTCCGAAATCTACTCGCAGAGGATCAACCTCTTCTATTCCCGTCGGGTGGCGGACATCGACGCGGGGGTCAAGCTCTACGGCAAGTCAGGGCGCTTCGAGTTCTCGGGACTGAGCGCCCAGACGAAGAAGGACGATGCCTTCGGCCTGGATTCGGCGAACTTCACCGTGGTCCGCGTGAAGGGCGACGTCATGAAGTCGTCCAGTGTCGGCTTTCTCGCCGCCAACCGCCTGGAGGACGGCAGGAACCGGGGCACGGCCGGGGTCGACGCCAGTCTCAATTTCACCGACAAGCTCCATTTCACCGGCCAGCTGGCCTTAAGCTACGGCGACAAAGCCAAGGCGGACTTCGCGTTCTTCCTGCGACCGAGCTACGACACGGCCACGTTCCACTTTCATGTCCGCTACAGCCAGCTCGGCGAGAGGTTCGCCGACAACGCCAACGCCGTGGGCTTCGTCCCGGACGATAATCGACGGGAGCTGGATTCGGCCCTGACCAAGACCTTCTGGCTCAGAAAAGGGCCGCTCGAGCGGATCGGCTACGAATCCAACTACAACATCTACTGGGGTTTTGACGGGACCCTGCGAAGCTGGCAGGTCGACCAGGCATTGAGGCTCGACCTCAAGAACAAGTTCAGCCTGGGCATAGACCACACCCGGGAATACAAGCTCTACGAAAAGGACTTTCGGAACAACGAGACCGAATTCTCCCTGAGCTACAACGAACGCGAGTGGCAATCGGCGCATATCGAATACGCCTTCGGCAGGAATTTCGACCGGGACTACCGGTTGTACGAAGCCGGTGTGAACTATATGCTCACCCGGAACCTGAGCCTCGAGTACAGCCTGGAAAGGCTGGCCTTCGAGCCCGACCCCGAAAGAGAGAGCACCTGGATCCACGTCATCCGGGCGACGAATTATTTCACCAAAGACCTGTTCCTCAAGATCTTCTATCAGACGAACTCGTCCATCGACAAACACAATGTCCAGGTCCTGTTCGTCTGGCGGTTCCAGCCGCCGTTCGGCATGGTCCAACTCGCCTTCCAGAAGGGCACGGCCCACTTCGGCGTCCGCGGGTCCCAGGGGAACACGCTGTTCCTGAAGTTCGCCTTTATGTTCTGAGAAACCGGCGAGCGTGGTAAGATCGTTGCGAGGAACTTCATCCGGGATGACGCTGAAACGACCGACCTCCGGGATCATGTTATGCGCCCTTATCTGCGCGGCAGTTTTGGCTCCCGCTTGCCGGCACCCTCCGGCCTCACCGGTCGATGCGACCCGGGGCGTCCTTGAAACCCGGGTCGGTCCTGTCGGAACAGAGGGGCCTGTGTATTGCCGGTACGATCAGATCTGCGGCTCCGATGTCGTCCCGGCATTCTACAGGGCCCAGGATTTCCGCCCGGCCTGGATCGACGAAGGCCTCACCCTCTCCGATGCCGCGTCCTTCCTGGCCGCCCTTCGTCTCGTCGGCGAAGACGGCCTGGACCCGGGGAACTATCATCTGGCCGCGATCGAAACCCTGATCGCCGAGATCCAGGCAAGCCGGGGAAAGAAGCGCAATAAGGTCGGACCCGATACCCTCGTAGACCTGGAGATGCTCCTCACCGACGCCTTTTTCCTCTGCGGGTCGCACCTCGTCCACGGCCAGGTCAACCCGGAGACCGTTCAGTCGGAGTGGTCCGTCAAGGGCCGCATCGAGGACTTGGCCGCCGCCCTGGAGAAGGGGCTGGCGAGCAAGGACATCGCCGCGGCAATCGATTCCTTCCGGCCGCAAAACGCCGTGTACAAGGGCTTGAAAAGGGCTTATCGGGACTTCCGGGCCGTCGCCGCGGCGGGCGGCTGGCCGGAGCTCCCGCCGGGACCGAAGCTCGAAAAGGGGGACCGGGACGCCAGGGTGCGAAGCCCTCAGGAGATCCCTCGAAGCGAGGGGGAATCTCGCCCCATCGGAGGGCGGCAACCGGTCCGCGTTCGACGACGGCCTCGAAACCGCCGTAAAAGCTTTTCAGCGACGCCACGGCCTCGAGCCCGACGGCGTCGCGGCGCCACGACCGTTGCCGCCCTGAACGTCCCCGCTTCCGGGCGGGTGGCGCAGATCCGGGCCAACCTCGAGCGCTGGCGCTGGATCACCCCCGACCTGGGAGAGCGTTATATCCTTGATCAACGTCGCCGATTTCCGGCTCGTCGTCGTCGAGGGGGGCCGGGAGGTCATGTCCATGCCGGCCATCGTCGGACACGACCTACCGGCGCACGCCGGAATTCAGCGGAAAGCTGTCCTACGTCGAGATCAACCCCACCTGGACCGTGCCCGCCGAAGCTCGCCCGCGAGGACATCCTGCCCAAGGTCAGGAAGGACCCCAGCTACCTCGCAAATAAGGGTATCCGGGTCTTCAGGGATGGTCCGCAGGGCGCCCCGGAGATCGATCCGGAGCGAGATCGATTGGTCCAAGCTGAACGGCGAAACCATGTCCTTCAAGTTCCGCCAGGACCCGGGACCCGAGAACGCGCTGGGCCGGATCAAGTTCATGTTCCCCAACAAGTTCGACGTCTACCTGCACGATACGCCGGAACGGAGTCTCTTCTCCCGAGCCGTCCGGAACTTCAGCTCGGGCTGCATCCGGGTCGAGAGGCCCTTGGACCTTGCCGAATACGTTCTGAGGGACGACCCCGCTTGGAGCCGAGAGAAGATCCTGGAGGCGATAGACGACGGGATGACCCGCGTCATCGTCCTCCGGAACTCCATCGGCGTCCATCTCCTGTACTGGACCGCATGGCGGACCGCAGACGGCCAGGTGGAATTCCGGGAGGATATTTATCAGAGGGATGCGGCCCTGTATAAGGCCCTGGAGCAGCCGCGCGGCGCCAGCCGGGCCGGACGAGCGACTCTACCAGGTCCGGACGCGGCCGACGTCGACGTGGACGAAATCCGACGCGGGATAGATCCCCACGCCCCCGCCCCGTAAGGACAAAGCGGCCCGGTAGAGGTCCCGGAGCCCGAAGCCGGGCACCCGGATGTCGACGGCCCGCCCGAGGAGGTGGAGGCTGTGCTCGGCGACGCCCCGCCCGTTGGCCCTAAGGAAGGCATTGGTCCGGGGCGACCGGTACCCCGAGATGACATGGAACGGCCGGTCCGCGGCGGTCTTCCGGGAGAGCGCGTTGAGCAGGTCGAGGAGCCGGAGATCGATGTCCTTCATCTCGCCGGTCCGATAGTCCCTCAAGACATAGTTGATCTTCTCGAGCGAGGGGGCGACGATACGCCCCGAACGGCAATACTCGACGGCCGCCAACTCCCCGGTATGGATGTTAAATAAGGAAAGATCGCGGTCGGGGGGAAGGGGGGCCGGTTCGGCGAAGGCGGGCAGGCGGGAGAGGATCGGCAGGGCCAAGGCCGCCACGCCCAACCCGAGGAACCGCCTTCGGCTCGGGACCTCAGGGGGCTGGCGTCTTCATGATTCTTCTCGTCCATGGGTTTTTCGTCAGCGGACCCCATTATACCACACGGGGCCCACTTTCCCGGCTTTTCTTCATTTCCCCTCGAGGAAGCCCTTGACGGCGTCCTTGTGGACCATGAAATCCATCATCTTCAGCTTCACGTAGTCTTCCGTCAGGAAGTAGTATCCCTTCGGGTCCGCGTTGAACGCGCTCGAGCCGGAATCCTTGATCAGGAACCAACCCTTGCCGTTCGCTTCCTTGTAGCCGATGAGATGAACCCCGTGATCGTCGGTGGTCGAGCCGTTGCCGAACCGGTACTGCC
This sequence comes from Candidatus Aminicenantota bacterium, assembly GCA_963813235.1. Classification (GTDB taxonomy): domain Bacteria; phylum Acidobacteriota; class Aminicenantia; order Aminicenantales; family Saccharicenantaceae; genus JALHVH01. The sequence goes on from CAWEYF010000016.1 coordinate 169,264, forward strand.
GGGCGTTGTCGTCGATGTACTCCGAAGGAATGTCGAAGGTCGGGACCATGAAGACCTTCTTTGCGGCGTTCTTCCCGGGCTCGGAGACGTCCCCGCCGAGGCTCACCGAATAGCCGCGGCCCAGGGCGTTCTTCAGGATCTTCATGTAGGTCTCCAGAGGGACGTTGTAGTAGTCCTTGCTGTGCCACCAATTGTCCGGCACCTCGTATTCGACCTGCTGACCGTAGGGCTGCTGCATATAGGACAGGACATCGACATAATCGTCAGGATCGATCCTCAGATAATCCCTGCAGATAGCTCTGGGGCGTGTATTCCTTGCCCTCGACCATGAACTTGTCCGGGGGCACGCCGAGATGGTGGTTCAGGATCGCCCGGACCGTCGCGACCGCTTCGTCCTCGTTCCAGGCGTTCGCGCTCTTGAGCTGGGCGAGGTAGGACGAGACCTCGGCGATCAGCTTCGCGTGGTCATGGAACTTCTGGCCGGGCTTCAATCCGGAATAGACGTCCCAGGGCATGCAACCGTAGAGCTTCCAATCCCGCGTGACCGCGTTGGCCTCGGAGCCTTCGGCGACGGCCGAATCCCCCGCTCGCGGACGAACCGCTTGGCCCGCTCCAGGTACTCGCCGTAGACCGTGTACGCCTCCGAGAGGCGGACCTTCTTCCCGTGGATCCTGAAGATCTCCGATTCGAAGAACGAGATCGTCGAGAAGCACCAGCAGGTGTTGGTGGCGCCCTGCGAGGTCGGCGGATTGTGCCAGACGGCGTTGAACCCTTCCAGGCTTTTGGGCGCATCGAACGCACCGAGGTCGACGATGAAGACCTTCTCGGGCGCCGGCTTCTTTTTCCCGAACTCTTCGGTCGTCTTTCTGGATCTCGTCCCAGAACGCGTTCTTGGGCTCGACGAAAATGCCCTTGTCCTTCGTCTTCTCCTGCGATAGGGCGATCGCCGGGACGATAAGGACGATAACGATCAGAGCGGATAGGGTTTTTCTCATGATTCTCTCCTCAGAGCCGTCGTCCCCGCTCCGGACGGGGGGCCGCCGCGCGGGCAGACTCGCAATATAGCCCCGGCCGCGTAGCCCTGTCAATTGACCGGGCCGAGCCCCGGAACCTCGTGTCCGTATCGTGGCGGAGGGATTGCGAACCCGAAGATCACGAACAAGCCGAGCAAGGGGAACAGGGGGCCCTTGCTTTCGACGGCCATCCAAACCCAGCCCGCCAGAAGGGCGAGGCTGATGATCAGATACACGTTCTTTCGGCCGTGGCATCGCGAGCAGACGGCGAAGTCGTGGGCCTTGAACTTCGTATCCGACGTCAGGGACGCGGTCTCTGGCGACGCGAGGGAGATCGTTTTTTCCGGCCCCGGGACCACGCGTGACAGGAGGGTATAGGGCTTGGCGGGCGCTGCTTCGCGGCCGCAGAGATCACAGCGGGCGGGAAGGCCCGGCTGTTTATGCGAGTCCGACGGCACGGCGCTCTCCCAAGGCATCCGTGGGCTTCTTCGCCGCCAGGCATTCCGCGACTTCTGCAGATCGATCGCCCCCTCACGGGTTGATTGTGACGCTGACGCCGCCGAATCCTGAGCCGACGAGCTTCTTTCGCGCCGCATCAAGAGCCTCCGCCGCATCGTGTGATTTCTTCACGGCCTGCTGCCAATCGGCGCCGTTGACGGTCTTCCGAAACTGGACGAACTGATCGGACGCTTCCCGGCAAAGAGCGATCACTCGGCCGCCGAGGTGAAGGCGCTCGTCCAGGATCCGGATATTTTCGAGCATCTCTCCGCTTACCTGAGGCACCTGACTGGCAAAAGCGTCGATGTGACTTCGCAATTTATTGATCATCTCGGCTTGTGAGCCCCCGGAAACCGTCATGACCGAGCGCACGTACCACTCTTCCAGGCTTATGTAGCAAGCCCGCGCCAGCCGGTCAAATTCCTCGGCGTCCATTGGAGTCCCCCTAGCGGGCTTTCGCCCCGCCTCGCCTGAGGCGAGGGAGACAACGGGGGTCAGCTTCGCGATACGGTTCAGCGTGGACTTCGTGATCATCAGGATGCTCGGGATGATCACTCGCAGCGCCGGAGGCAGGTCGGCGTCGCCGCCGGCTCCTCCCATGGCTGAATCGAGCACGTCCTGGAGGCTGCTCGGAGGACGAGCGCCTCCTTCAATATGTCCGCCGGCTTTCTCGGCGGCAGCCTTTATGCGCTCCAGGGAGACCCGGAGGCGCTCGATCTGAGGCCCGTAAGCCTTTTCGAACTCGAGCCCTTCGTATATCATGCACCCCAGGTCGAGGCCCGTAAGCCGCTGGAGCTGCAGGTTCATCGCCGCCCTGGAGCCTCCGGACCCGAGGTTGCCGACCAGCACCTGGAGCGAAGCTTCATACCGGCCGAGGCCTTCCAGAAGCGGTCCGAGATCCACGCGTTCCGGACTTGATCCGGATGGAGGCTGTTTTTCACCCGTTCCACCGTTGGGCGCCCCCGCGCCGGGCTTTTTCCCGAAAAGATTTCGCCATAAACCCATCGGAGTCCCCCTCTTCTCGCTTCTTGAGAGCGTGTTTCTCCAGGAGCCCGTCAGGCCGGGAGGCTCTTTGCCTTGCCGCAGGAAGGACACGACTTCACTTTCATCGGAAATTCCTTCCCGCACGACCAGCAATAGATCCTCGCCTGATCGGCGGCCTCCCGGCCGGCCGCCAGCATGCCGCTGATATCCCCTCCCGAGACGTTTATTATGAGCCCGCCGGAGATGAGATCGCGGAGCTCGGACCGGAGATAGGACTCGCTGCAATCGGAAGAGCAGAAGTAATGGACGTCCTCCTTCCCGACCTTGGCCGGCACGCCGGCCTTCCCGCAGAACTGGCAATATCCCGACGGCGGATGGGTCCTCTCGCCGATCTCGACGCGGATCCTCGCCTTTCCCTTATATGAGACCTCGAAAAGCGCGGGCTGAAAGACGGCCGCGGAATAGGTGTTCGGCGTCTTCCCGATGCCCAGGACGCCCTTGCGGCCCAGGGCTTTCAATACGATCGATTCGACCCGGTTCGTGCGGGGGATCTGTTCCTTGACCTTCGCTTCAGCGGCGGCCTCGTCCCAGGCCTCCACTTCAATGGTCCTTCGCCCGGGGGCGACCGTCAGCTTCTCCCCGACGACCGTTACGTCCGCGGGAACTTTTCCCGTCGCAAGGGCCAAGGCCTCCTCGGCCGTATCGGCCAGCCCCGAGGCCGGAATCGTCTTGCCGTCCGATAGGACCTTTTCGGAAAGAATGAAGAGCCCGGGAGGCGTCTTGGCCTTGGCTTCGGCCCTGGCCTCGTCCAGCGATCCCCCTTCGATCTCGAGTACCTGGTTTTCCATGCACCCCTCCTTTTGCCTATTTCCCCCGGCTCCAGATATGCTTGCATTCCGGGCATTGGACCGGATTGGGGCCGTATCTATCGACGACCGCTTGGGTCACCAGGAGAACTCGCGGCGGCACGAAGCCGTGCGCGCATTTAGGGCATTTCACTTCGGCGGTCAGGTCCACGGGACCGGACTTCTTGAAACGATCGAACAATCCCATCGTCGACCTCCTTCGCTTCCCCGCCCCGCCATGGTCGAGGTCGGCCCTGACGGGATCGGCGGATCCATTGTCCGGAGATTAGTCCCGTCGCAACGGGCTTGTCAAGCTCGTCCGCATGGTCAAGGCCAAAGGCTGGGCCGGCCCGGAGCTTCCTGTTGAGGGTTTGACGGCCGGCCGGAAACGCGCCTATATTTTGAGTGTCCTCGCAGGGAGGGGCCATGACTCCGAAACACATGCCGCGGAGGGACTTTCTGACATCCATGCTGGCGGGAATTTCGGTCGTCGCGCTGAATTGGGAAATGCTTTCCCGGGGGGAAGAAAGACGCCGTTTCGAAGGGGGGCGCCGCAACCTATGACGCCATCATCATCGGCGCAGGCCTGGGGAGGTTTGAGCTGCGGCGCCGCGTTCGTCCGGCCTTGCCTCATTTCCCTTCGATGAACCCCTTGACGGCGCCCTTGGGGACCATGAAGTCCATCATCTTCAGCTTTACGTAATCTTCCGTCAGGAAGTAGTATCCCTTCGGGTCCTCGTTGAACGCGCTCGACCCGGAATCCTTGATCAGGAACCAGTCCATCATGCTCTGCGGACCAATGGGGCTTGTGAGGCCGTTCGAGACGTTGTGGGGGGAAATTGAAGCAGAGACTGAGGGGGCAGGCCTCATGATATCCAAATTATATTCAATGGTTTACATCCATCCCGCCGCACCCTTATCCAATCCAGGCACGGGCGTCGAGAAGATTCCGGCCTATTGACAACGCGGTCGTCAGCAAGCAATAATGTCGCCTAAGCCCATGGCTGAAAACCGAGAAGATAGCTGCCGAAAAATCGCGCTGGTGACGGGGGGAAGTCGAGGAATCGGCGCGGCCATCGCCATCCGGTTGGCCGCCGACGGATGCGACATCTGGTTGAACTTCCGGCGGAACAGGGAGAGGGCTTCAGACGTGGCCGAGAAGGTTCGCTCATTGGGCCGCGAATGCCGGTTCCTCGAGTTCGACGTCGCCGACGCCGCCCGGACGGCGCAGGTCCTTCATCCGCTCCTCGAGGAGCGGTGCCCGGATATATTGGTCAACAACGCCGGCGTTTCTCGGGACACGATCTTCGGATTAATGTCGGATAAAGACTGGAAGGAAGTCATCGACACTTCCCTGCTGGGATTCTTCAACGTGACCCGGCCCGTGGTCCAAAAGATGATCCACCGCCGCCGGGGCCGGATCGTGACCATCTCTTCGACTTCGGGCTTGAGCGGCGTGCCCGGCCAGGTGAATTATTCGGCGGCCAAGGCCGGTCTGATCGGGGCGACAAAGGCCTTGGCCATGGAAGTGGCCCGCCGGAACGTTCTGGTCAACGCCGTCGCCCCGGGATTCATTGAAACGGAAATGATCGAACACATGCCCCTGGAGCAGATCCTCTCGCGCATCCCGCTGGGACGCCTGGGCCGACCGGAAGAAGTTGCCGCCCTGGTCAGCTTTCTCTGTTCGGAAGAGGCCGGCTATATCACCGGCCAAGTCTTTTCGATCAACGGCGGAATCTACTCTTGAAGCGAGTGCCCTCCGGCGAGGAAGGGCCCTCATGGGAAAGACCGAAACCATGAGAAAGATCATCGTGATCGGATCCGGCTTCAGCGGGCTCGTCTCTTCCCTCTTGCTGTCCCGGGCCGGGATGAACGTTACGGTCGTCGAAAAGAACGCCAAGGTCGCCCCTCTCCTGCGCAACTATGACTGCCAAGGTTTCGAGGTCAACAACGGCTTCCACTATCTTGGGGGATACGCCGCCGGAGGGGCCCTCCACCGCATGTTCGGCGAGCTGGGATTGCGCGATCGACTGAATCCCGTCCCCATCAACGGGGACGGATTCGACGTATTCCAGGGGATTTGCGACGATCCGATCGCCGTCCCCGTGGGGGCGGCCCGGGTTCGGGCCGTCCTGGGCCAGGCCTTCCCCGGGAACGAAGCGGTTCTGGCGGACTATTGCGAGGAGTTGGAAAAGGCCTTCCGTGATTTTGATTTTATGAATCTCGGGGAATACTTCATCCGGGTCGATCCGGCGCTGATCGACCGGTCCCTGGCCGATTTCCTGGCCGATCGAGGGGCCAGCCCCGCCCTGGTCGAATTCCTGAGTGTCTATACGGATATGCTCCTCGGCGTCAGCGCGCGGGAAGTTTCGTTCCTGACGCACCTGCTCGGCGTTGGCGGGTATTTCCTCTCCGCCCATACGTTCGAGGGCGGAGGCGGAGCTCTGGCCGACGCTCTCGAAGCCCAGGCCGTGGAGAACGGCGTCCTTCTGCGGACAGGCTGGGAGGCGACAAGGATCGAGAGCGATTCCGGCCGCCGCTTCGTCGGCCTTCGCCTGCGGGCCGGGGACGGACGGGAGGAATTCGTTCCGGCCGACGCGTGCGTCAGCACGATCCATCCGAAGCGCCTCCTTGCCCTGCTTCAGGACGGCCCGTCGTTCGATCTCTTCGCCCATCGCATATCGGGGTTGCGGGACACGAGGGCCGTCTGTCTCTTCCATCTGGCCGTCCGCCGCGAGGCGGCTCAGCGGCTCGCAGGCAATTATCATCTTTTCCATCGCAATGGATCCGGCGGGTTACAGCATCGGCTCACCATCCTTCCCGATTTCACTCGTCCTCCGGACCCGACCGCTTCTGAGACAAAAATGACCGCTATGGTCTCCGTCTGGGAAAACGACAGGGGCGACTCTTGCCCCGGGGGGAAAGGCCCTTCTTGCCAAGAACACGCCCCGGCTGGGCCCGCGGGGGGCGAGAACAAGGAACCGGTTTATCTGGCCGGGTTGCGGGACAGGTTCGTCGCCCGGCTGGAGGAAGGGTTCCCCGATTTTCGAGAGGCGTACCGGATCATTGGAATAACGGCTCCGTGCGACTTGGACCGGTTAAGCGCCACCTGGAACGGATCCCTCTACGGATTGAAGTGCAACTCCAGTCGAATGCGATTGACGCCCAGGGGACCGATGAAAGGGTTATATCTGGCGGGGCAGAGCATCATCGCTCCCGGCATCTTCGGGACGCTCGTCTCCGCCTGCATGGCCAGCCAGCACGTCCTCCGAAGGAGGACGGCATGAACCGGGTCATGATCACGGGTTACGGAGCCGTCTCTCCCTATGGGATCGGAGCGGAAAAGCTGTTCGCGGGACTTTTTGCCAATCGTTCCGCGGTCGTCAACATCCGGGATTGGCTGGGGGCCCGTGCACCGGCGTTCCACTGCCAGGTCGCCGCGCCGCTCCAGGAGAGCCCTGATCCGCGCGACGTGCCGCGGACCTTTCGACGCAATATGGGCCCTCTGGCCATTTTGGCCTATCGTTCCTGTGTCGACGCCATCGCCCATGCCGCCCTCCCCGAGAGCGCCTTGGGATCTCCGGGGTTCGGCATCGTTTATTCGTCTACGTCGGGGAGCGCCGAGGCCCTCGAAGAATCCTTCCGGGCTTATCTTGAGGATACGTTAGGGGGCGTTCCGAATTCCGGCAGTTTCTTCAAGATCATGAGCCACACCTGTACGGCCAACGTGGCCCACGCCCTCGGCCTGCGCGGGATCGCCTATTCCGTCAGTTCGGCCTGCGCCTCATCGACGCAGGCGATCGGCCTCGCTTACGATATGCTGCGGAACGGCGCCCAGGAGATGATCCTTTGCGGCGGCTCCGAAGAGATGCATCCGCTGACCGTCCTGATCTTCGACGTTCTCCAGGCCGCCTCGTGGAAGTTCAACGACAGCCCGTCCCGAACGCCGCGCCCGTTCGACGTCCTCCGCGACGGGACTGTCTGCGGAGCGGGCGCCGGCGCCCTGGTGCTGGAGACCGAGGCTTCGGCCCGCGGGAGGAATGCCCGAATCCTGGGGGAGATCGTCGGGTACGCCACGAATATCGACCCGACGTCGATGGCCCAGTCGAGCGGAGAGAGCATCGTTGCCTGCCTCCGGGCGGCCTTGGACGACGCCCGCATCGGACCGGAGGAGATCGACTACGTCAACGCCCACGCTACGGCTACGTTGGCTGGTGATGTGTCGGAGGCGCAAGCGATCGAGAAGGTCTTCGGGCCCCGGGTCCCCCTGAGCTCTCTCAAGGGGCACATGGGACATACGTTGGCTGCGGCCGGGGTCCTGGAGCTTGTCGGAAGCCTGGAGATGATGCGCCGGGGGCGGCTCGTGCCCTCCCTGAACCTGGAATCTCCCTGCCCGGAAGCCGCGGGTTTGAACCATGTTCCCGCCTCCGGATCAGACACCCGAGTCCGATGTTTCGTAAAGAACAGCTTTGCCTTCGGGGGCATCAACGCCGTTCTCGTCGTCAAGGAGTTTACCGAATGACCGACACCCGAATTTATGGAATGGTCAAGGACATTTTTGTGGATTTTTTCGAGCTGGAAGAACGCCGGGTCCGGCCGGAAGCGACGCTTTTCGAAGATCTGGAGCTCGACAGCCTGGACATGGTCGATCTGTCCGTCGAACTGCAGTCCAGGTTCGGTTTCACGTTCGACAGGGCGGCGGATGAGGGAAGGATCCGATCCATCCGGACGGTCCAGGATTTCTGCGACTACGTGGAAGAGAAGGTCAAGGCTCTCAACATCAGGTTGCCCGAAACATGAGCCGATCGGACAAGATCGTGACGCCGGGGGCCGGAATTCTGAGAAGACCGGCCTCGTTCGGCCTCATGGGGCTCGACCTTGTCTACGGCGTTTGGTATCTCGCGTTCACGATCGTTCTCATCACCGGGGGCGTGCCGTTCTTCCTCCTCCGCCATCGGGCCTGGACTCGGGACCGGTTTCCCATGGCCATTCGGCGGTTCATCCAGTTCTACGGCCGGATGGTCATCCGCCTGTCCCGGCCTCTCGTCCGGGTCCGTGTCGCGTCCCGGGATGCGGCCGTTGGCGTCGAGCCCTGTGTCTATGTCCTGAACCATCTATCCTTCGTCGACGTCTATTTCTGCGGGTTCCTCCCGGGGTTTCAGACGGTCATCGCCATTCGCTCCTGGCCCTTCCGCATGCCCATTTTCAATATCTTTATGCGCTGGGCCCGGTATATCGACGTCGAGGCCAGTTCCTTCCGGGACATCCTCGACCAGGCTGCGCAGGCGCTCCGGTCCGGAGCCTGTCTGCTCTTTTTCCCCGAGGGACATCGTTCGCGAACCGGACGGCTGCAGCCCCTGCATAAAGGGGCCTTCCTCATCGCCGCCCGGAACAACGTGCCCGTCGTGCCGGTGACCATCGCGGGCACGGAATACCTGGGCGGATATCGATCGAAGCTTCTCAGCCCGTGCCGCGTGACGCTGACTTTTCATCCGCCTGTCCGGGCCGAAGGCTTGGATTTCCATTCGATCCGGGCGTTTCGCCGCCGGGTAGAGGACGTTTACAGGATGTCGGACGCGGGGGCCGGGTCCGGAGCCGGACAACCCGGAGGAGCCCGGTGAGATCGCGAGGACGGGGCCGAATATGAGCCTCCATAGCTGCGGCGGCAACCAGGATTGGCCGGGCGCCCGGAGCGAGTGCCGCGTCGAGGCTGTGCTCCCCGAAAAACTTCTCTTTGAGATGGAGATGGAGATCCCCTCCCGGACGACCTCCGCGGGACTTTCGTCGAAGGAGGCCGCCGCCGTCGTCGATCAGAGTCATCGACCTTGGAGCCCGCCGTTTCATCTTCCGCGGCCGCAGCGGCCCGCACGGCCGGGGGGACATCCTGGCGATTCTCTCCCGCGTCCGATCGCGCGGGGCCGAGGCCGTTCTGATCCCGGACACTCGATTGATCTCCGGGAGGCTGGCCAAGGATCTCGCCGGCTTGGGAGTTTATGTCGTTCTGCGCTGGCCGGAGACGCGCGTCGCCCCGCCGCCGGGCTTGATCCATCTTCTGAACGCCGGATATCCCGGCCCCGACCGCGCCCTCGGCGTGCGCATCCCCGTGGGTCGCTTTGACCGGGCGCGCGTCGAGAGGCTTTGGCGCTGGTCCCGGGAGCGCGGCCTGATCCCATCCTTGGAACGATGTTGGTGGGGGGCCCGCGGGAGGCGCGCCGGGGCCCTGTCGCTTCTCCCCGCAATCTGAAGGCCCTCGCGGAACGGCTGGCGGCGGTGGACGAGCGGGAGTTCGGATTGGCGTGGGGAACGCGAACCTTCGCCTCCCTTTTCGGCTGTGATCGATTCCGGTATTCTCTGGCCGTGACGGCTAACGGCGACATATCCCCCTGTCTTGGATCGGGGCTGAAGCTGGGGAACGTCCGGGAAACAACTATTGAGCGCGTCCTCGGCGAGGATCCCTATCTCGCCGAACTGCGAAATGCCAGGACGTCGATCAAGGGATTCTGCCGGACCTGCGAGTTCGCTGCGACCTGCCGAGGCTGTCGAGCCCTGGCCCTGCTTTGGACGGGCGATGGGCTGGCCTCCGACCCTCAGTGCTGGGAAAAGGCGGTGCCGGTCGGGGAGGTCAATGCGGTCGACGCAAGCCGGCGGCTCCCCCACAAAGGTCCCATGAGGTTCCTTCGGGGCACGGCCCATCTCGACGCCAAAAAGGGGACTCTGTCCATGCGCCTTCCCCGGTCGGGCGTCTTTGTCTCCCGCAACGGCAGGCTCATGCCGCTGGCTTTCATTGAAATGCTGGCCCAGCTGTGTGCGGTTAAAAGAACTCACGACCTTCACGAGAAGGACGGCAGCCGGGTCCGAGGCTATCTTGTCGGGATCGACCACGTCCGGTTCCGGAAGCCGGTCTCGGCCGGCGATCGGGTCCGGCTCATCGTATGGAACACACTGGAGATGAATGAGATCCAAAGGGTCGAGGGCGAGGTTTTTCGCGGAGCGGAAATGGTGGCCCGGGCCGAATTGACCCTCTTCAAAGCCGAAGTGTGGTTTCCCAGGGCCAAGGCCGAGGAAGCCGAGAGTACGGATCCTCCCGTAAGCTTCCGCATTCCGGCCCGCGCCGGGGCCTACGACCCGATCGGGCGGGGGATCCTTCAGAGCCTTAAGCGATTCCACGTCGGTGACGACGGGGCCATCCGGGCGACCCTGAGTTTCGCCCCGGGATTTATCGGCTTTAAGGGACATTTCCCGGGACACCCGGTCGTCCCGGGAGTCGTCCTCGTATATGCCGGCCTTCTCCTGGCGGAGATGGGAATCGGACAGAAGCTCGAGCTTCTGTCCCTCAAACGGGCCAAGTTCCTCAAGCCGGTCTGGCCGTCCGTCCCGATCGATCTCTCCGTCCGCATCTCCCCCCGCGAAGGCGAATCCGGGATCCGGGCCAACGTGGAGATCCAACTCCGGGGGGAGTTGACGGCTAAATACGAGTTCGGTGCGGAGCCGAAGAAAAGAGGCCGAGGATGAGGGGTGGTTGGGAACGCCGGGCGCCGGCAAGCGGGGGCTGTCCGCCGCCTTTGCAGGGCCGGGCTTTTCGATCGGTTCGCTTCCAGGAGGCGGACCCGATGGGGGTCGTTTGGCACGGCCATTACCCGGAATTCCTCGATGACGCGAGGGTGGCGATCGGGAAAGCATTCGGGCTCGACTACGCGGACTTCCACCGCGAGGGCCTGAAAGCGCCCATCGTCAGGCTGGAGATCAAGTACATTTCGCCTCTTGTGCTGGGCGACGCGTTCGTCATCGAGGCCGACCTTCTCTGGACGGAAGCCGTGCGGCTCGATCATGAATACCGAATCCGGCGACAACCCGACGGCCGGATCGTGACCGAAGCCAGGACCGTACAACTCCTTCTCGACCGGGACGATCTCGTCTGCCTTTTTTGGCCGGATTACTGTTCAGCGCCTCCGGAGCCGTTGGCGGCTCGGCTTGACGGGAGACGGGCATGTCTGATGTCTTCCTTCTCGCGGGGTCGGCCGAAACGGCCCTCGGCGGAGGCGATGCGAATCTGTTCGAGGCGCTTCGATCCGGCCGTTCGGGGGCTGCGCCTGTCACGCGATTCGATGCCTCCCGGCTCGTCGCATCGAAGGCGGCCTGCGTCGACGTTCCCCCCGAGGAACGAAAGTCCGGAGAGAACCTCGACGCAGGCCCTGTTGCGGAGGCTTTTTCCGAGGTTATTCCATCCCCCCGTCGATTCGATCATCTGGGCAGCGGGGTAAGGGGAACGCGGAGTTCATCGGAAGCGGCGGGATGCGCATGCCCGTATCCCCATCTGCCCCGACACTACAGCGGTTGGATCAGGGAAGAATTGGGATGGCCGCAGGCCCGCCTCTTGGAGGTGGACGCCGCCTGTGTTTCGTCCACCCTCGGCCTGGCGCTCGGCGCCGAGCAGGATCGCCTCGGGCCGCTGCCGGTTCGCCCTGGTGATCGCGGCCGACATCGTGTTTACGGTTCCAGCTTCACCGGGTTCTCCGCGTTCAACACCCTGACGCCGGACACGTGCCGACCTTTCGACTCCGGGCGCGACGGCCTGCTTCTCGGAGACGGCGCGGGCGCGATCGTGCTGTCCGAGAGGGTACGCTCGGGATTCAGGAATGGCTCCGCTCGCCCGGTTGTCAGCGGATGGCGGGCATGGCCAATGACGCAAACCACATCACGGCGCCGGCCAGGGACGGCCGGGGGCTGATCGCGGCCATCCAAGCGGCGTTGCAGGGCGCCGGCCTGAAGCCGGATGACGTCGGCGCCGTCTGTGCCCACCGGACCCGGGACTGTATATAATGACGCCATGGAATTGACCGCGGTCGAGACCATTTTCGGGGAACGCCAATTCCCCGTCTTTTCGAGTCAAGGGCGCGGTGGGTCACACCCTGGGCGCGGCGGGATGCATCGAAACCCTGATCAGCGTCCGGGCGCTGGCCGAACGGATCGTCCCGCCGACCTCAGGGCTCCGTTCGCCGGAGTCTCGGGCCGTGGGCCGCGCTTCGGAGGCTCCGCAGAATTTCCGGACGGGGGCGATCCTGAAGACCAGCTCGGGCTTCGGCGGCGTCAACGTCGCCCTCCTCCTCGAATCCGCGGCGGGAGCGGACGCATGATCGCTTATGTGACGGGCGCCGCGGTCATTCCAAGAAGGCGCGGCCGTTCGTTCCCGTATCTTGAGCGCGAGATCGCCGCGCGGTTTCCCAGGTTCGGACGATTCGACGAGTACACGCAGATCGGCTGTGCCGCCGTTTTTGCCGCGGCTTGGCAGGCGGGGTTCCGTCCGGGAAGCCCCCTGCGGAACGTCGGCGTCATCCTATCCGGCCAATATGGATCCTTCGAGACCGACGAGGCCTTTTATGCGACGACAAAGGACGTGCCGGAGTTGGCCAGCCCGAACCTCTTTTCGTATACTCTTCCCAATATCGTTATCGGCGAATGCGCCTTGCAGTTCGGCTGGACGGGCCCGACGTATGTCCTGGACGGCGAAGGAGGGCGAGGAGACGCGGCTCTGGCTGAAGCGGCCGCATGCCTCGAAGGCGGGCATTCGGAGGCCATGCTGGCGGCATGGTTGGAACTCCGGCCGGAATGGGCCCCTCGGGGAGCAGAAGGCGCACGGTGATCGTTATCGAAACTGATCGGAAAGAGCGCCGGCCGCTCCTGGTGCTGGACCTCACGGGGCGGAGCGGATTGGCTTTGGCCTCAGGAGAAAAGATCATGACGATCGACGACATCCTGAGCGCTCTCGGGGATCCCGGCCTGGCCCCCGGACTTCTGGAGACGCGAGACACGCCATGAAATGGAAGCTCATCTATCCGCGATGGCGTAAGCTCGATCGCCAGACGCCGTTCCATCTTCCGCCGCACGGCCCCGTCGTTTTCGCCGCCGCCGTCCCCGCCGGAGTGGAGATCTCATTCGTCGACGCCAACGTCGACGTCCTGGCCCTGGACGACGAGCCCGACCTGGTCTGCCTATCGATCATGCTGACGGCGCAACTCCCCCATGCCTTGGAGATCGCGGCGGCCTATCGCCGCCGCGGCATCCGCGTCCTGGCCGGCGGGATCGCCGTCATGCTCCACCACGAGGAGCTCCGGACTTTCTTCGACGGTGTTTTCCTCGGCGAGGCCGAGGGACGGATGGAAGACGTCGTCCGGGACGTCGGGAACGGGACCCTCAAGCCCGTCTATGACTACATGAACCGGTATCCCGATATCGGCCTTGTGGGCACGGCGAGGCGTGAGATCCTGAACCGGAAAGCCTACATCTATCGCAACATCCGCATGGCGGACCTGGTCCACGCGTCGCGGGGCTGCCGGTTCAATTGTTTCCCGTGCTGCACGGGCTATCTGGGCGGCCGGATGTTCCGGCCGCGCCCCCTGGACAAGGTCGTGGAGGAGATCGCCTCCATCGATAATGACCGGCTGTTCCTCGTCGACAATTCCCTGGCCCAGGACAGCCGCTGGGAGGAGGACCTGTTCCAGGCCATGATCCCCCTGGGCAAAAAATGGGTCAGCCATCCGATCGAAGAGGACGACCGCCTCCTGGACCTGGCCTTCCAGGCCGGCTGCTGGTACGTTTACCAGGCCGTATTCGACACTTCGGAGACCATCCGTCGCCGCATCAAGCGGTACCATGACCACGGCATCGGGGTCGAGGCGACGGTCATCCTGGGAACGGACGATCACGATGTCGACGCCATCAAGCGCCTGGTGGACTTCCTCCTGGAAGTCAAGCTGGATCTGGCCGAGTTCACGATCCTGACCCCGTTCGCCCGATCGCCGATCCGCGCCAAGCTGGCCTCCGAGGGACGGATCCTCAGCGACCGCTACGAAGACTACACCTGCGACCAGGTCGTCTATCGGCCCCGGCGCATCACTCCGGAAGACCTCCGGAAGATGTACGACTACGCCTGGGACACGTTTTACTCCGGTGAATCCCAGGAATTGAAGATGGGCCGGCTCTACCTCAACGTCCTGCGACGGGAGCGGACCTTGCCGGGCCGGAGGAAGGACGGCTGAGCGATGGCCAAGACCGTCCTCGTTTCGGCGAATCCGACCCGGTTTCCGTTCCCCATCTACCCTATCGGCCTGGGGTACATAGCCCGGGCTTGCGCCGACGCCGGGCACGACGCCACTCAGCTGGACATCCAGCTCGGCGGGCCGGAGGGATTGCGGGGGGGGATCGCGGCGGCCCGGCCCGACGCCGTCGGGCTCTCCATCCGGAACACCGACAATTGCGACAGTTCCGATTATGCTTCGAACGTCGATTATTACGCCGGGCTGGTTCAAACGATCCGCGAAGTCACCGACGCTCCGATCGTCCTCGGCGGGAGTGGGTTCTCGCTGTATTCTGAGGCCCTATTGCTCCGAACCGGGGCGGACTACGGGATCCGGGGGGAAGGAGAGGCGGCCTTCGTCGATCTCCTGTCCGATCTGGATGCCGGGCGGACTCCCCCCCGGGGCCGGCTGTATCGATCCTGGCGGCCGAACTCTCCGGCGGACTTCGGGGCACCTCTCCGTCCGGCCAATCTCGTCGCGCATTATCTTCAATTCGGCGGCCTGATGGGCGTTCAATCCAAGAGGGGATGCCCTTTCGATTGCGCCTATTGCTCCTATCCACTCCTTGAGGGCACCTCGTTCCGATTCCGCGATGCCGATGAGGTCGTCGAGGAATGCCTGGAACTTGTCGCCCGCGACAAGGCCAGCTTCATCTATTTTACGGATTCCGTCTTCAACGATCCGGAAGACCGCTATCTGAGGATTGCCGAAGGTCTCGCCCGGAGCGGGTGGGAAGGGAAATGGACCGGCTTTTTCCGGCCCCGCGCGGGATGGCGCCGGGACGACATCGCCCTGCTCAAACGTTCCGGCCTGGAATGCGTTGAGTGGGGCACCGACGCGGGGACGGACGCCACCCTGGCCGGATTGAAAAAGGGATTCGACTGGGAAGCCGTCCTGCAGAGCAACAACATGTTCGCCGACCAGGACATCGCCAACGGTCATTTCGTCATTTTCGGAGGCCCCGGCGAAACCGAAGCCTCGGTGGCTGAAGGATTGTCCAACCTGGACGGGCTTCGCCACAGCGTCGTCTTCGCCTTCCTGGGCATCCGGATCATCCCGGGGACCGAGGTCTGGCGGATCGCCCGGGAGGAGGACCTCGTCGCCGAAGACTGGGACAGTCTTCGGGAGACTTTCTACTTTTCTCCGGGCCTCCGGAGGGAAGCCGTTGATGCGATGATCCGCCGGTCGTTCGGGGAAAATATCTGCCGGATCTATCCGCAGACCGCCGGCGAAGCCATTATCGCCGCCCTCCACAAGCGCGGGCTGAAAGGGCCGTTGTGGGATCTCGTCCTCAAAGCCCGGCGGCGGACCTGGGGTTAATGTGAGTGTGATCACCCTCGTTCAACCCTGCGGCATGAACTGGGAGCCGCAACGCAGGGATATGTCCCGTATCGCCAATATCATGCCGCCGATCGGCCTTTGTTCCCTGGCGGCGTGGGTCGAACGGCACGGGCACCGAGCCCGGATCCAGGATCTCTATGCCTATCCCGGGGAGGAATCCCGATTCCTCGAGAGCCTCCCGTCGGAAAGGCCGGATTTCGTCGGATTCTCGGTCACAACGTCGAGCTTCCCGGACGCTGTCCGCCTGGCGCGGATGGTTAAGGCGGTCCCGGGGATCCGGACGGTTTTCGGAGGCGTGCACGTATCTTCGCTGGCCGAGAGGCTGATGCGGGATTATCCCGAGATCGACCTGGCCGTGGCCGGGGAGGGAGAGGAGGCCCTGCGGGAGATCCTGGACAAGGACGGGCGGCCGCCGTTCGGGACCGGAGGGATCTTTTATCGGGCGGACGGGAAGATCGCGTCGAGCGGGACGGCCGGGCTCATTCCCGATCTCGATCGCCTGCCGTTCCCTGACTACGGCAAGCTCGCAGGGTTTCCCGGACATTACAAGATGCCGCTTTTCAGCTATCCCCATTCACCGGCGACGATCGCAGTGACCAGCCGCGGCTGTACCTACGAGTGCAGTTATTGCGACCGTTCCGTATTCGGACGTTCCTACAGGTATCACAGTTCCGAATACATCATCGAGTGGTTCCGTTTCCTGCACAACCGCTTCGGGATCCGGCACCTGAACCTCTACGACGATAACCTGACCGTCCACCGCCGGCGCATCCTGGCCTTCTGCGAATCTTTGGCCCGGTCCGGCCTGCGCTTGAGTTTCAATTGCGCCTCGCGGGCCGAGGTCCTCGATCGCGAGCTCCTCCGGGCCCTCAAACGCGCGGGATGCTGGATGATCAGCCTGGGCATCGAAAGCGGCGACTGGGAGATCCTTCGGAGACACCGCAGTCATCCGGCCGACCTGGAGACCATGCGCGAACGCATCGGTCTCATCCGGGAAGAGGGGATACGGGTCAAGGGATTGTTCATGATCGGCCTCCCCGGCGAGACGGAGGCGAGCCTGGCGCGAACACGAGCGTATATTCTCAGCCTTCCCCTGGATGATTTCAACCTGACCAAGTTCACCCCTTTCCCGGGCGCGCCGTGCTACCAGGACCTCGGACAGGACGGCGAGCTTCGGGAGGACTGGGAGCTGGCCAACTGCCTGAATACTTTGTTCGTCCCCCGGGGCTTGACGGCCGGATGCATCGACGACATGTTCAAGGACATCTATAGGAGCTATTATCAGCGTTGGCACGTTCTGGCCGGCTATATCCCCATGATCTGGCGATCGCCCGACAGCTGGCGGCGGTTCATGGGGAACCTCGGCTCGTTCCTGGAACTGTGCCGAGACTATCGGGGATCGTAAGGAAAAAGGAATGAACGGCGAAGAGCCTCGGATCCTGGTCGTTGTCCCTTTCTACAACAACGGCCGGACCGTGGCGAACATTGTGACGGAGATCACGGCTCAGGGTTTGCCGCTTCTTGTCATCAATGACGGGTCCACGGACGGAGGGCCCGATTCCCTGAAAGGCATGCCGCTTGAACGCATCGACCTGACCCGCAACGGGGGAAAGGGCAGGGCTCTGCGCCTGGCCCTGCGGTGGGCCCGGACTCGGGGATACACGCATGCCGTTACTCTCGATGCCGACGGCCAGCATTCGCCACAGGATATCGCACGCTTTGCCGCAAAGATCCGCCAGGCCCCGGATTGCCTGATCGTCGGCCGCCGGAACTTCCGGAGCGACGTCCCCGGCAAGAGCCGCTTTGGCCGGGGCTGGTCCAACATGTGGGTGCGCATCTCTTCGGGCGGCCGGACACCGGATTCCCAGAGCGGATTCCGGGCCTATCCGCTGGATCCCCTGGCCGACTTCAAGTACCTGGGAGTCCACTACGAATTTGAAGTCGAGATCCTCGTCCGCGCGGTTTGGACCGGAGTTCCCTTGGACTGGGTGGACGTCTCCCTTCAATATTACCCTCCGTCCGGCCGTGTCTCCCATTTCCGCCCGTTCATGGACAATTTCCGTATCACGGTCATGTATACCGGTCTCGTGATCAGGAATCTTCTGCCTTTCCCCTTTCGACGGCGGGGAGTCCGCCGGGTCTTCCCATGCCCCGAGCCCTTAGAGAGAGCGGGCAGGCCAAGGAAGGATGGCCCGGGGCGGGAAACCCGGTTAAGGTCCCTGAAGAGGGCCCTGGCCGAGCCAACAAGAAACGGAGAATCCAGGCTCGAGAAGGCCTTGGCGGGCTGGTTGGGGGGCTTTTTCACGGCCCTGCCGCTTTTCGGGATCATGTCACGGACGGTGCGTCTCTATGCAGCCCGTTTCGGACTCGACTCGAGGATCGCGCTGGCCGTCAACAAGCTAGGATCGCCTTGGGTGCGGACGGCAATCGCCCCATTGGCCGTAGAATGGGGGCATTATCTCCGCGCCGGCCGTTTCTTCGGACCAGCTGACTTTCCCGACTTCGAAGCGGTGTTCCGAATCCTGGGCAAGGAACTCCCCTGGCGACTCTTGGAGTACATCGCCGGGGGTATCCGGATCGGCTTCCTGGCAGGGACCGTTATTTTTCTCATCATATTGGCCGGTTCCAAACCTAAAAAAGGGGCCTTGGACAGAGATCATGAGCCCGTCTAAACGCGAGCCCCGATACGGAAATCGACCGGGTCATCAGATCTTCCGCTGGGTGATTCGTCATCTTGGGATGGGGCCCGCCTACAGGGTCCTCGTCCCGGTCATCGGCTATTATGTTCTCTTCCGGCCGAGCGCGGTCCGGGCGGCGGCTCCTTACATCCGCCGGAGGTTCCCCGGGAAGGGGCGCTTCCAAAGATTGTGGCAGATCTACAGGCATTACTACCAGTTCGGGGCGTGCCTGGTCGATCAGGCCGCCGCCGGCATCCTGGGGCCGGAGAGCCTGCGGATCGAATTCCCCGACGCCGAGGACCTGAGTCGTATCGCCGGAGAGGGCCGCGGCCTGGTCTTCATCACCAGCCACGTCGGGATCTGGCAGCGCGCCATTTCTGTCCTGGGCTTTATGAAAAGAACCGTCTATCTTCATCTCCGCCAAGACCCGTCCTCCGAATCCATGGGCCTGGCCGAGTTCGGGGACGACGGGCCGCGGGTGATCTCTCCGGACGGCTTCCTGGGAGGGATTCCCGAATTGAGTTCCGCCCTGGCTCATGGTAATATTGTGGCGATCATGGGCGATCGCGGTTTCGGATCGGCGACGTGCGAAAAGGCCGTTTTTCTCGGGGAGGACGCCTCTTTCCCTCTCCTGCCTTACCACCTGGCGCTGAGCACGAAGAGTGATCTCGTCGTTCTCCTGACAAGCCGGACCGGCCCGATGCGCTTTCGCCTGCGGGCCGTGACGATCCGAATGACGGATGACTGGCTGGCCATGGACAAGGACGCGGCCCGATCGCTTCTCCTCCGTCGATACGTAGGGCTTTTAGAGGATCACATCAGGGAGCACCCCTACATGTGGTTTAATTTCTTTGATTTCTGGGCCGATTGAAGGAAGCGCTCTCCGGGGGAGCGTCGCGACGTTAGGGAGGAACAGGAGTCGGAGCCCGAGGAGATGAACGTGGAACTGAAACAGCAGCTGAAAGAAATGATCATCGCCGAGCTCAAACTGACGAACGTCGCGCCGGACGACATTTCCGACGACGGGCCTTTGTTCGGGAGCGAGAGCGCGCTGGGCCTCGATTCGTTGGACGCCGTCGAGCTCGTGGTCCTTTTGAAGAAGAAGTTCGGGGTCGAGATCGGCGACCAGAGCACGGCTATGACCGCTTTCGCCTCCATCAACTCCCTGGCGGATTTCCTGTCCCGAAAAACCCCTTCGACATGATGTCCGATCGACCTGTCGTCACGGGGCTGGGATGTCTCTCGGCGGAGGCGCCGGCCTGGAATCCGCCTGGGCCTCCATGATGGCCGGCGTTGTTTCGTGCGGTCCTCCATCCCGCTTTCAGGCCGCTCCGCCGCGCCAAAGCCCCATCTTCGAGGTATCGGCCGGAGCGTGGGCCCGTTCCCGGACCGTCCCGGAGGCCGAACTTTCCCCGACCCTCTGCGTCGAATTCTTCCTGTCCGCCCTGGACGAGGCCTTGGCCATGGCCGGCCTGCGTGCCGATTCCCTGCGGGGACGCCGGATCGGCGTCTCCATGGGCACGACCGTGGGATGTACGCTGAACGATGAAGAATTTTACCGGGCCTTTAAAAAAGGCGCCGAACCCGACCTGGCGGCGATCCGCCGCTTCCTTGAATACAACCCGGCTCCTTACATCAGCCGCGCCCTGGGCTTGAGGGGCCCGGTGAGCACGATCAACGACGCCTGCGCCTCCGGCACGGATGCCGTCGGCCAGGCTTCGGAATGGATCGAGGGGGGGCTCTGCGAACTGGTCATCGCCGGCGGCACGGACGAGCTGTCCCGCGTGCCCTACCTGGGCTTTTCATCTCTTCTTAATACCTCAGACCGTCCCTGCCGTCCGTTCGATGCGGGACGGGACGGACTCAACCTGGGTGAGGGCGCGGGCGTTCTGATCATCGAAGCCCGAGCCTCCGCCGAACGACGCGGCGCCCGTCCGCTCGCCCGGCTCGGAGGCTACGGCTGTTCCGCGGACGCTCATCATATGACCGCTCCGCATCCCGGGGGAGCGGGCCTCGAGCGGGCCTTGCGCCAGGCCCTCAACGGGCGCGACCCCGCCGACATCAGTTTCGTCAACGCCCACGGGACGGCCACGGTCCTCAATGACGCCATCGAGGGAACGGCTTTGGCCCGGCTGTTCGGATCGGGTGTCCGGGTCGTGGGGACGAAAGGTTACACGGGACATGCCCTCGGCGCGGCGGGGGCTCTGGAGGCAGTTTTCACGGTCCAGGGCTTGCGGACCGGGACACTGCCGGCGACCGCCGGTTTCCGGGACGCGGATCCCGCCTGCGCCGTCGTCCCCACCCGGGAAGTGACCGAAGTCCCCAGAACATATGCCGTCTCTACCTCCCTGGCTTTCGGCGGGGGGAATGCCGCCGTCCTGTTCGAGGCCGTGGAATGAACGACGTCCGGATCCTCGGCCTCGGTCCCGTTCTGGTTTGCGGCCAGGGGGTCGAGGCCCTAGAGAAGGCCCTGAGCGGCGGGGGCGGCCCTCCGAACGATGACGTGCCCACCGAATCCCTGACCAAATTCCTCCCCCCGGCGCGGATCCGGCGCATCGATCCGCTCGGACGCATGGCCCTGCTCGCTTCCTTCCTTGCGTTGCGGGATGCCGGCATCGCTCCCGAGGAGGCGCGTTCGGATCGCACGGGGATCGTCTTCGGCACCGCGTTCGGCCCCCAGTCCAGCACCTTCGCCTACCTGGACGGCATCATCGACGCCGGCGACCAAATGGCCTCGTCCCTGGCTTTTACCAACTCCGTTCACAATCTGGCCGCGGCCCAGATCTCGTTGGCGTTGGGTGTCATCGGCCCGACGCGGACCCTGACGGCATTCGGTTATACGGTGGGGGCGTCCCTCTTATCGGCCCGTCATTGGATCCGCTCCGGACGCGTCGACCGGGTCCTCGTCGTCCTGGGTGAGGAAACATCGCCCGTCATGGCCTACGCCGTCCGCCGGATGGGAGGGGGATCGGACGGCGTCCGGCCCTTTTCGAAAGACTGCTCCTATACCGCCCGTCCGGGTTGCATCGCCCTGGTCCTGGGTCTTGAAGGGACGGGGTATGCCCGCCTCGTCGACGTCGAGGAAGGTTTGACCGCCGCCGAAGCCGCCGAACGCGCCGGCCAAGCCGACGGGCTGTTCTGCGCGGATTCTGGCCGGGCCGACGAGAGCCTCGCTTACCGGGAACTGGCGGCGAAATCCCGTCGGGTCGCGTGCCATAGCCCACTCTACGGTTCGCTGGCCATAAGCCTGGGAATCGAACTTGCGATCGCGGCTTTGGCGATCACGGGAAAAGCCGCCGTCCCGACTTTAAGGACCGCCGCCGTGGCAGGCGTCAGCGGCCCGGACCGCGTCACCATGATCTCCATCGAAGGCTGAAACATGAACACGAATCCTGTCCGGCGAGGAACGTTGATGATCGGGCTATGCCTGGCGATGCTCTCCATTGCCGGCGCCGGGCCAACAGAGGTCCTTTTACCGGATGCTGAGTGTCGGGCCTTCCTTAAGCAGATGGCACAGTCCATCGAGGCGCACAGCACGTTGAAAGCCCGCTTCCTCCAGGAGCGCCGGCTGGCCCTGTTCGACGACGTGCTTAAAATGGAAGGCTATTTCTACTACCAGAAGCCGGGACGGATCCGGTGGGAGTTCATCGATCCCTATGCATCGATCATGCTCCTTCTCGAAGACGGCCGGACGGAGCGATTCGAGATCGTCGGCGGGCGGGCCGTCAAGGCCCGGACTGATAACCGCCAGGTCTCCGGCGAAGTCCTGACCCAGATCTCCCTCTGGTTGAAAGGCGACTTCGAGCATGCCATGAGGGATTTCGATGTCGAAATGCACCGCGGGGCGAAGGTCCGCCTGATCCTCCGGCCGAGATCGGAATCCTTGGCCGCGCTCTTGTCAAAGATCGAATTCGAGATCGACAGCCGGAGCTACCTGGTTCAGGCCATCAGCCTGTGGGAAGGCGAAAACGACGTCACGGTCATCCATTTCCTCGACCTGGCCGTGGACGCCCCCTTGCCCGACGACCTCTTTGACGCGGACAGCCCCCGACTTCTCACCGAGGGAGAGCGATGACCGGAACCGGGCGGCTCGTCCGGCTGATGGTCCTGCTGGCGGTCATATCCTGCCCCGGGTGCTTCCTACCGGACGTCCAGACGCGCCCGCCGACGATCCGGATCGGCGGGGCCGCGGGCTGGACCGCTTTGCCGTCGTCCTACCGCATGATCCTTCAGGATCCATCTGGAAGTCCACGGGCGCGTCCTCGATTTTCTGGGCTACCTGGCCGTGTCGAACGATCGCTGGCGGGCCGTCGGGTTCTCGGAATTGGGAGGGCGGATCTTCGACCTGATCCATGAGAACGGCCGGTCGGAAGTCCTGCTTTCCCCCCCGGGACTTCCGCGAAAGGCTCTGATCGACGGTGTCATGCGGGAGATCGAGGCGGCATTCGCTCCACGCGGGAAGTCCGCTTCCGGAGAGGACGGGGAGCTTCCGCCCGCCGGCCGGAGAACGATGGAGGGTCCGGCGACCATGACCCTCGTCTCGGCGGCCGGAAAGTCCGTCTCTGAGATCTCCGTCCTCTCCGCCCGTACCGTCGAAGGATGGCTTGGCCCGGTCCCGGACCGATGGACCGTGAAAAACCGGCGGTGGGGCTATGCCATGCAAGTGACTCTCGTCCGCATGGACATGCGGCCCGTCGACGAAACGGCCTTCCGCAGAAGCGAGGTCCGGCGATGAGCCGCCGCCTCGCAGTTCTGGTTTTGGGGCTCGTCCTGGCGACGGGAAGCGCCGTCGCGCAGGAGGGCCTGCCCTCCGTGGTCTCCTCTTTACCTGTCGAGGGGTGGGCCGACGAACTGAGGGCTCTGGCGGCGGCGGGGAGCGCCCTGGACGGTTTTATGTTGCCGCCTCTGCCGGTCGGGCCAGGAGAGATGCCGTCCTGGGAGCCGGCCCGTGAAGCTTTGAAACTCGTCCATGAGCTTTTCCCTGAAGTCGGCCAGGTCTGGCTTCGTTTGACGCTCGCCGCACCTCCCCCGGGCTTGACGGAAAAAGATATTGAAGGCTGGGTCGCACGTCTTGCCGACGACGTGACCGGGAGCCTCGGACCCTCGCTGACCGGGATCATCCTGGAACCCGGCAAAGCCGTCCCTGACAATCTTTTGCAGCTTGTCGTAACGTCCATTTCGGTCGCCCGAAAGGCCGGCGGCAACGCCATTCAGATCGCCCTCCCGTGCGGGGACGCGGACCGACTTGGCCTGTCCATCGCCGCCCATATCGACAGATACACGGTGGAGTCCGACGGACCTTGGCGCCAGTCTCTCCAGCACCTCTCCGATATCAAGATCCTCCGGCCGACGCTGTGGCTGGGACGGAAGGACGACCGGCGCTCCGCGGAGGAAATCTATCTGGATACGATGGTCACGGCCGGTAAGTTCCGGGCCGACATATTCGCCTTGGGGCCGGAGGCTCCCGCGAAGGTCGCCTCCCTACTAGGCGTCCGGGATCGCCTGCGATCCAAGATCAGTCCCGATCTCTCGATCCTGGTCGACCATCTCCCCCTCTTCCGCCTAGAAGACAAGGCGGGGAACCGCCCGCCTCAAGCGGTTTTTATCGACGAAACCTTCGACACCGTCATGGTCCTGGCCCGGGTCGAGGCCCCCCCCTCAAGAACCGATCCCTGGCGTTTCGTCTCCGGAACGGGCGAGACCTACGAAGCCCGGGGCTTCGACCCCTTGACCGATGAACAATCCCAGGGAGTCGCGATGGGCACGGCGAACATCGTTTGGGACAGATCTTTTCTCCTGCTCCAAGCCCGGAGATCGCAGACGTACGATCTCCGGATCCGGAATACCGTGGACGTCAAGGCTCGAGCGGCCCTCTCCGTTTCCGAGATCATCGCCCGCTGGCAGCGCTATGACGCTCAGCAGGGCCGCCGGCTCCGCCAATACTCCGCCGCGGTCCAAATGGACATGCATTTCCAGCCCCCGGGCCTGGGATCGGGGTTCGACATCGCCCTGCATTTCCGGTATTTCTGGAAAAACGACGGGTCCCGATACTGGGAGCAGATAGCCCAGTACCTCAACGGCATCAAACTGCCCCAAAAGCAGACCATCCCGTTGCCCCAGCTCGAACCGGACAAGATCGTGATCCGCCCCCTGGAGATCAAGCTCGTGGACAGCTACGTTTATACCTTGGAAGGGATGGAAACGATCCGCGGCCGTGAGTGTTACGTCGTGTCGTTCAAGCCCCGTCCGGATGCCTCCGAACGGCTTTATTCCGGCCGCATCTGGATCGACGCCGACATTTTCCGTCGAGTTCAGATGCTCCTCGTCCAGGATCGGAGCAGCGGAAGCATCGTCGGACAGACGGAACAGCAGTTCTACGAACAGGTGACCGGGAAGGACGGCGGGTCCTGGGATCTCCTGGTCCGGAGCGACGTCCGCCAAAAAATGCTTGCGGCCGGGCGCGAATTCCTGTTGGAACGGCAATATCGGTTCTCGGATTTTTCCTGCAACAGTCCGGACTATGACGCCTCCCTCCAATCCGCCTTCCGAGGCGATCGGCCCATGCTGGCCGAAACGGCTTTGGGATTGCGCGAGTTGGCCAAGGACAAGGCCGGCGAGCGCCGGATCCGGGAGAATCCCGGCACCCAGGTCTGGTCCCTGATCACGGGCCTGATCTATGACGGGACCTTTGATTTTCCCATACCCATGGCCGGGCTCAGCGCCATAGACGGCGATTTCCTCCACAGCCGGGGTCAGATGTCGACCTTCTGGGCCGGCCCTGTTTTCGCCCTGAATTACTCCCGGAAAGGCGCGTCCAGCCTGACGTGGGGGGCGGACCTTTATCTCTCGGCACTCCCCAGGCGGGACCGTGTCTTTCGGGACGGGGTCGGCGTCGAAAACGAGGAGCTCTATTATTTCTCGGAGGCGCTGGGAGCCCGGTTGCGCTGGCAGCCGAAGCTTTGGTTTTCGGCGACCGCGACGGGATATCTGATCTACGAACATTACCTTCGGGCGAAGACGACCTTGGACACCATGAGGCTCCCGAGGAACGGCGCCACCTTGAACCCCAATCTCGGCCTGATGTTCACAAGCGGAGGCTATGAGGCCAACTTGGACTTTTCCTGGTACGATCGCCTGGGATGGCGGTCCTGGGGCATGCCCGAGCGCCCCGAGAAGCCGATCAGGACCTACCTGAGGGCTTCCGGACGGCTCGGAAAACAGTTCTATCTGAGCAGCTTCGTCCGGTTCGGCGTCGACCTCGGGTATTATACCGGCCGGGACCTGGACCGCTTTTCCAGCTACCAGCCATCGGTCTGGTCGTCACCTAAGATCCGCGGCATCCCGAGCGGAACGGTGTCCCTGGACAAAGTCGCGTCCCTGGGTCTCAACCTGGGATTCACCGCGTTCGACCTGATCCGCATCGACGGATTCTACAGCTTCGCCAGGTGTACGGAGAACATGTCGGGCAGGCGTCCTTTCGATTTCCAGGGCCTGGAATTCGACTTCGGGACGATCGGCCCCTGGAGGTCCTATATCCAAGGCGTGGCCTCGTTCGCCGTCAGGGGCCTGCCCGCCGAGTATAAATCGCGGTGGAGCCTTTACCTTCTGATATTCATCCCGTTATCCCGTTGAAAAGAGTCCTGCCGGCGGAGCCCCCTTCGGGTTGACGCACCTGCGCGAAACTGATAAATAATACACTCTTCTTGAATACTTGGGACGGCAGGAGGATCACCACGTTCAAACCGCTCGAATCGAGCGCCCGCATGCGGGAGCTGATGGCCGGTTACTTCGAGGACCTGAACCGGGCCGCGCTCGAGGGGAGGCCCAAGATCGCCTGGTGTTCCAGCGTCGGGCCGGCCGAGCTCCTGCTCAGCCTGGGCTATGCCGTTTTCTATCCGGAGAACCATGCCGCCATGCTGGGGGCGACGCGGGAGGCGCGGAAGACCATTCCCGCGGCCAACGCGGCCGGATATTCGCCGGATATCTGCTCTTACCTTACGAGCGACATCGGCGCGTTCTTGCGGAAGGAGACGCCTCTCTCCAAGGTTTATCCCGAGATCGTCTCCGTCCCCCGGCCGGATGTCCTCGTGTACAATAATGTTCAATGCCGCGACGTCCAGGAATGGTTCTCCTGGTACGGTCGCGAATTCGCCGTCCCCGTTCTCGGCGTGGCGACACCCCGCAACATCGCCGCGATCACCCCGGGGCTTCTGGACGGCATCGCCGGGCAGCTCCGGGCTCTTGTCCCGCCGCTCGAGAAGATCGCCGGACGCCGATTCGACGTCGACCGGCTGAGAGCCGTGATGAGCCTGTCCAGGGACGGAAGCGAGACGTGGAAACGGGTCCTCGAAGCCAACCGGGCTCGTCCCGCCCCTTTGAGTTTTTTCGACGCCGTCATCCATATGGGGCCGGCGGTCGTCATGAGGGGCACGGAAGAGGCCCTCGCCTATTATAGGGTCCTGCTCAGTGAGGTCGAAGGCCGCGTGGCCCGCAGAGAAGGCGCCGTCGAGGGGGAGCGATTTCGCCTCTATTGGGAAGGCATGCCCATCTGGGGCAAATTGCGGGACCTGGCCGAGTTCTTCATCGGCCTGCGGACCGCCGTCGTCGCGTCCACATACGGCAATAGTTGGATCTTCGAGAGCGGGGACCTCGCCGATCCGTTCCTGGACCTGGCCCGCTCCTCGGCCGGGCTGTTCATCGCCCGGGACGAGGACGCCAAAGAGCGGTACCTGAGGGACATGGCTGAAACGTACGGCGTCCACGGCTTCATTTTTCATGACGCCAAGACCTGCCCCCACAATTCCAACAATCGCTACGGCCTTCCCGGCCGCTTGGAGAAAGCGACGGGAATCCCAACGCTGACCATCCACGGCGATGTCAACGACCTTCGCTGCTACTCCGAGGACCAGACGCGGACCGCCATCGAGGCGTTCGTCGAACGCCTGGAGGAGGGCTGAATGCCGGAACATCGGCCCCCGGGCGGAAGAGGGATCTTCGCCGGCCTGGACATCGGGTCTTCGGCCGTCAAGGTCGTTCTGCTGGACGGGGACGGATCGTTCGCCGGGCACGCCGTCCGGACCCTGGGGAGCGACCTCCGGCGGGCGGCCGCCGACGCGCTCGACGACGCTGCGCGGGAGGCCGGGCTTAAAGGGCCCTCGTTTGACGGCCTCGTCGCGACAGGATTCGGCCGGTCCGCCTGGCCGGAGGCGACGGCCGCAAGGACCGAGATCAGCTGTCACGCCAGGGGCAGTTATCATGATGTCCGCCGCGCCCATACCCTCGTCGACATCGGAGGGCAGGACTGCAAGATCATCCGGATCGATGGCCGGGGACGAAGGACGGGCTTCCGGATGAACCGGAAATGCGCCGCCGGGACGGGCGCATTCCTGGAGGAGGCCGCCCTGCGGCTCCGCGTCGGCCTGGAAACATTTGACGATCTTGCTCGGAGCTCGACCAGGGATGTCGAGATCGGGAGTTACTGCACCGTATTCACCGCTACCGAGATCCTTAATTTGATCCGGAGCGGGATCGGGATGCCGGATATCGTCAAGGGTCTCTTCGGATCAATCATCCAGCGGACGATGGAGATGGACCTTCTCGAAGGGGACGTGGTCATGACCGGCGGGCTGGCGGCCCACCATCCTTTCCTGATCCGCATGTTCGAGATCCGTCTCGGCCGCCCCGTCATCGTCCCCGCGCGAGCCCAGTTCACGGGCGCGCTGGGCGCGGCAATCTACGCCCTGGAAGCCCGGAGCGGACCCCATGCTTGATCTGCTGTTCCGGCCGCGATCCATAGGCATCATCGGTGTCTCGAGTGAGCCGCTGAGCATCGGCCACCGGATCCTTCAGAACCTTCTGGACCACGGATACCCGGGACGGATCCACCTGATCACTCCACGCGCCGCGTCCATCGGGTCCTTTCGGACTTATCCCTCGATCCTGGACGCGCCCGGGGACGTCGACCTGGTGAACATCGCGGTCCGGAGCGCTCTCGTCCCGGGAGTCCTGGAGGAATGCGGAAGGAAGGGTGTCCGGTTTGCCGTGATCCATGCCGCCGGCTTCAAGGAGACCGGCGAAGAGGGCCGGGTCTTGGAGGATCGGATCCTATCGATCGCCCGTGCCTATGGGATGCGCCTCTGCGGGCCGAACTCGCAGGGCGTCCAGATGTCCGATCCCGCGTTCCCCGTCTACGCCAACTTCACCTTCGTGCCCATGATCCCCGGGAACATCTCCATCCTGGCCCAAAGCGGGGGAGTGGGGGAGACCCTGAAGCTTCATTTGTTCCGTGCCGGCCTCGGCCTGCGGATGTACGCCGGCTACGGGAACGAATCCGACCTCGGACTGAACGAGTTCCTCGATTACTGCGGCCGCGATCCCGGCACGCGGGCGATCATGCTCCACATGGAAACATTCAAGAACCCGGCCGGATTTCTCGATGTCGCCTCGCGGATCTCCGCCGGCAAGCCCATACTGGCCCTGAAGACAGGCCGGACCCCCGAAGGAACGCGCGCGGCCGCGTCCCACACGGGAGGCCTCATCGAACCGGATGACCTGGCCGAGGCCGTTTTCGACAAGAGCGGAGTCCTCAGCTTCAGGACCCAGGAGGAGATCATCCAGGCCGCCGCCGCTTTTTCCATGCAGCCTTGTCCCAAGGGCCGGCGGGTGGCCGTGCTGACCAATACGGGAGGACCTGCGATCATCGCGATCGATGAATGCGTGGTGGCCGGGTTACGGCCGGCGGACCTCGGTCCGGAGACCTTGACCGCCTTGAGCCGGGTCCTGGCATCGGAGGCGTCCCTTTCCAATCCGGTGGACGTTCTGGCAACGGCGGGCCCGGAAGCCTTCGGGGCCGCTATGGAGATCCTGCTGGCCGATCCCGGTGTGGATTCCCTGCTCCTCGTCTTCGTCACGGCGCCTTTCATCGACAGCCCCGCGGTTGCCCGGCGGCTCGCCGATGTCGCCGCGACGTCGGGCAAGACCGTCGTCAGCCAGGTCATCACTCTTGATCCGGCGGGCGACGTTGTCCGGACGCTCCGGGGGAGGAGCGTCCCGGTATACGAGTATGCGGAGACCGCGGCGAGAGCCCTAGCGGCCCTGACGCAATACCCGATGCTCGCGGCCCGGAATCCGGCCCTTATGGCACCTCAATCCGAGCCTCCGGCAGGGGTTGCCGAGGTGCTCGAGCATTACCGCGGCCGGGATTCGTTGCTGTCGCCGACGGATACGCATCGACTCCTTGGCCTCTACGGGATCGCCGCGGTCGAACCCATTCCCGTTCGAGGACGGGACGGCCTGGCCTCGGCCGCCGCCCGGGCTGGATTCCCCCTGGTGTTGAAAGCGGCCTCCCTGGCGATCGTCCACAAGACGGAATCGGAAGCGGTCGTCCTCGGCTTGCGGGACCTCGGTGAGCTCGAAGCCGCCTATGACCGCATGTCGGGAAGATGGCCCGGCGAGGAAACGCGTTTCTTCGTGCAGAGTCAGGTCCATGGAGGCCGGGAAGTCATCATGGGAGCCAAGGCCAACCGGGGACTGACGCCCACGATAGCGTTCGGCTTGGGCGGGATCTGGGTCGAAGCCCTCAAGGACGTCCGGTTCAAGCTGGCGCCGGTCTCGCCCGAAGAGGCGGTCGATATGATCCGATCCATTCAAGGCTTCCCCGTCCTGGCCGGCCTCCGAGGATCGGATCCGGCAGACCTTGCCGCTCTTGAAGACATGCTGGTGCGCGTGGCCCGAATGGCGGCGACCATTCCCGAGATCCGGGACATCGATCTGAATCCCGTCATCGCCCTCGGGGAAGGGCTGGGCGCGATCGTCGTCGACGCCCGGATCCGGGTACGGTCCGCTTCGGCGGATTGACGGGAAGAGGTCAATCCATTAGAATTGTCCGAAGGACGGAGTTTAACTAAGGGCTCGTACAGAGAAATGGATCACAAGACGAACGGGATCGGTTTCGAGCGCATCGCCGTCATCGGTGCGGGACCGGTGGGGTCGATCTCCGCCGCGTTCCTGGCCCGGTCGGGGAAGTCCGTCTTTCTGACCGACCTGCGGACCGATCGCATCGAGGCCGTCCGGGAAAAGGGTTTGTCCCTCGTCGGGAAGACGGATCCGTTCACGGTCCAGCCTTCCCTCGCGGAGGCCTCCAAGGCCGGCCTTCCGACTTTCCGGCCGGATTGGATCTTCGTGGGCGTGAAATCCTTCAGCCTTCTCCCCTTGTTGGATGAACTCTCCGGGATCGTCGAGCCCGGTCCGAAGTTCCTGATCATGCAAAACGGATTGGACAATGAAGAGCCGGTCGCCCTCCGTTTCGGGCGGCCGAACGTCTTCCGGGCCGTCATCAATTTTGCCGGCAGGCTCAAGGAAGATGGCGTCGTTCATCTTTCCTTCTTCAATCCGCCGAACTACGTGGGCGCTCTGGCGCCCGAGAGCGAGCCCGTTTCGGACCGCCTGGCAGAGGTCCTGACCGAGGCCGGACTCGAAACCCGCTCGGTCCCCGATATCAAGAGATACGAGTGGATCAAGACCATCCTGGCAGCGGCCTTGATGCCCGTCTGCGGGCCGACCGGACTGACCATGAAGGAAGCCCTGGAGCTCGACGAGACGAGGTCCCTCTGCGAGAAGATCCTCGAGGAAAGCATCGCCGTAGCGGCCAGGGTCGGCTACGATTTCGGGGAAGGATTCTTCTCCGAATGCCTCCGCTATTTGGCCGAGGCCGGAGACCACAAGCCCTCTTCCTCCGTCGATCTCGAAGCCGGAAATCCGGTCGAGTATGCCTTCCAGCCGATCATCGACTTCGGCCGGGCCGTCGGATCCCCAACCCCCTGCCTGGAGAGCTTGACCATGATCATGCGGGCCCAGGAAGAACGGCGGGATCGATCGGGCCGGGCCGGGGCCTACAGATAACCGAGCGATCGGAGGGTCTCGGCAAGGACCGTTTGGTCCTCGGCCGACAGCTCCTCCCCGGGAACGCCGGATCGCAGAGCCTCGGCCAGAACGTCGGCTTCTTTTTTCAGCCGGACAGCGATCTCGGGCCTCCTCCGGGCCAAATTGACGCGCTCCTCCGGGTCCGCACGAAGATCGTAAA
Organism: Candidatus Aminicenantota bacterium; assembly: GCA_963813235.1. Taxonomy (GTDB): domain Bacteria; phylum Acidobacteriota; class Aminicenantia; order Aminicenantales; family Saccharicenantaceae; genus JALHVH01. Next base: position 200,779 of record CAWEYF010000016.1, read on the forward strand.
GCTCGGCGGGAGCTCCGGGATCGTAGGGCGCGAAGGCCATCTTCCAACCTCCGGACCGGATTCCCCTGATATAGAACTCATGCGGGGCCTGGGCGCCGCCTCGCGCCTCCATATAGAGCGGATATTCCTTGACCGTGCCCGTACCGAGCAGCGGGCCGAAGCTGGTCCCGAGCCCGGGAAAAGACGGCACCTCGAAACCGAGGATCTCGCAGAGGGTCGGCATGACGTCGACCTGGCGCACGGTGCTTTCCTGGAGCCGCGGCGTCGTCCCCAGGGCCGGGCCGGCGATGAGGAACGGGATCCGGGTCAGGTAATCGTAAACATGGTATCCGTGCTGGAGATGGAATTGGGACAAGGTCACCCGGAGCATTTGGCGTTGTGCGGCTCGGCTGTCGCCCAGCCACACGGCCCGGCCGATGCGGTAATCCTCTTTTTTCAGCCGCCACATCTCCCTCATTCCCTCCAGAGTGGGCCGAAGGCGCTGTGTTCTCAAGCGCGTGAGGACGACCTGGATGAGATCCAGGAGGATCTCCGCCCTCTCCCTGGGGGCAATCCAGCCGTCTTCGAGACGCGTAATACGGTCCAAGCGGAGAGATGCGTCATGGAGCTCGCGGCCCCGCTTTCTGTAAAGGGCGACATCTTCCTGGACCCGAGTATCCTCTTCATGATCGGGCCGCGGGATCCTGAGCTTGTCCGTGAAGTAAGGCAGGAGAGTTCCGTCGGGGACCTCTTCTCCGACACGCTCCCCGTGGTCGCCGGTGAGAACGACCAGCGCGTCCGGCCCCGCGGCATCGATCAATTCGCCGATGAATCCATCCAGGGCGCTCCAAGCCCGATCGTAGGGCGAAGCGCCCCACGCTGCCGAGTTGAAAGCGGGGGGGACCCGGCGCGGTTCGTGGATCTCCCAGAGATGAACGAGCAGGAACCAGGGCGACTCGTAGCGGCGGGCACGGAGATCCCTGAGGAGCCGGCTTCCCCAGCGCGTGGACGCAAGCGCATTCTGGTCCCGATGGATGTATTCTTTGAATCCCCTCCCGATCCCGAGCATCGGGAGAAGAGGGCCGGTAACCTCGGCATGGGTATGATAGCCGCCGCGCGCCAGGATCTTGGCCAGGGTGGGCAATGCGCGGTTCATCTGAACGCCCAGGAGGCTGGAGACGCCATGGGTCGGGCTGTAGCATCCTGTGAAGAAAGAAGCGAACGAGGGCGAGGTGATGGGATTTTCGACGAACATGCGTGGGAAAGCCACGGCCCTCCGGGAGAATTCATCGATCCGAGGTGTCCGGCAGGTGCGGCCAGGACCGAACACGCGGTCGGAGCGCAGACAGTCGACGACGATCATCAGGATATCGGGTTTTGCTGGGCCAGCGAATCTCATTCCGACTCCGCAGCCATTTTAACAGCTTCAGCAGGTCTGTTCCAAGCCCCTCCCGTGCGCATTGTATCTCGAGGCCGATTTAGATAAAATGGCTTTTCGTTCAGGGCAGACGTGAGCATTTCAGACACAGGGTGGCGATCGAATCCGGTCCTCAGATCCATGATCCATACGATGGTCGGAGCCCTGTCCTACCCCGGATTGGCCCTCGTCAATACGATGAGGCTCTCCGGCACGGACCACCTTTTCGGGCTCCCCGCACGGAACGTCCTTTTTGTCAGCAATCATGCGACCTATTTCTCCGAGGTCATCGCCTATCTTCATGTTTTTTGCGCCGTCAAATGGGGTAAAGTCGATCGGCTGGGTTGCCCGTACTATCTTTTGAGCCCCTTTATCGGATGCTCTTTCGTGGCCGCCGAAGAGACGATGAAGAAAGGCGCCCTGGCCCGCTTCCTGAGGCTTGCGGGGGCGGTGGAGATCAAGCGAACCTGGCGCATGGGCGAGGTGGAACTCAAGAGGGACCGCGATCCCGGCGATACCGAAAAGATCATCCGCGCGCTGGAAGAAGGCTGGGTCATTACCTTTCCCCAAGGCACGACCCGGGCGCAGGCGCCGGGCCGGAAAGGGACGGCACAAATCATCAAGCAGTGCCGTCCGGTTGTCATTCCCGTCGTGGCCCGCGGGTTCGACCGGGCCTTCGGCAGAAAGGGGCTGAGGCTCCGGAAGATCGGGATCGACCTGTCGGTGACTTTTAAGAGCCCCCTGTTCTTCGCGCCCGACGCCTCGCCGGAGGCGATCCTTGAGAGGGTCATGGATGCCATCGAAGAGAACGAGACGTATTGGGGACGACCGGAGCCAGGATGAGAGATGATCCCGGTGCGGAGAAAAGGACGTCTCTCCGACGTCCCCTCTCCGTCTTTCAAATCTGCACCGGCGCGGCGACTTTAGCGTCCGTCGGGATCCTGATCTTTGATCCCCGGCTGGCCCTTCTACCATTAGCCCTCCTTTTTCTGGCCTGCCTGATCGCCCCGTTCGTTCCCCGTCTCGGTTTTTTCCTTCCGGTCCTGACTCGGGGGACCCGGACACAACCCGTCGCGGCCCTCACCTTCGACGACGGGCCCGATCCGGTCACGACCCCGATGCTCCTGGACCTGCTCTCCCGGCACGGGGCCCCGGCCACGTTTTTCGTCATCGGGGCCAAGGCCGAACGATATCCGGACCTTGTCCGCGCGATCCTTGCCGGCGGCCACGAGATCGGCAACCACACCTATGATCACGACGTGTTTTTAATGCTTCGCGGTCGGGCCCGGCTGCGCCGGGAGATCGCTCGCGCACAGGACGTGCTCCGGCCCTTCGGCATACGCCCGCTTGTCTTTCGTCCCCCCGTCGGAATCACGAACCCGTGGCTCATCGGTGCGCTCGGTGATGCCGGGATGATCTGTGTCTGTTTCCGGCGCCGGCCAGTCGATTTCGGGAACCGGCGGATCAAACGACTGAAAGAACGGGTCGTCAGAAACCTCGCCGCTGGGGATATCCTGCTCATGCACGAAGGGGTCCCGGGGCAACCGGAAGGGCGGGCCCGCGCTTGGTTCGCCGCGGTCGAAGGCGTCCTGGAAAAGATGGCTCAAAAGGGCCTGCGGCCCGCGTTATTATCCGAGACGATCCGCCGGCCCGCGTTCGAACCCATTCCGTCCCCGTCCGGAAACCCGGAGGAGCCTCCGCGGGGCGGGGTTCCATCCGGCGGAGATCGCTCCATATCGATCATCCCCTTCTGGAAGCGGAAGCTGGCCGGCGCCCGTTGGGTCCGGCGAGCCCTGGAAAAGGCCGCGATCGAAAAGGATCGTAAGGAAAAGCTGACGCCCCGGTTCCTCGTCGGGATGGCCGTCTTGGGATTGAGCTATGTTCTGGGCTGGCCGTTCGTCAGCGTGTTGGGGATCCTGGCCGCTCGCCGGCATCGGTCCGAAATCTTCTTGATCGGCGCTCCCGTGTCCTACGGCCTCTCGACTCTTCTCTTGCTATTGGGCGCGGGACTGGCGGGAAAGGACGGTTTACGATATCTTCGACGGCTCTTCCACCGGCTCGTGGCCCGCTTTTACGCCCGATATCTTGCGGAAAACGACGGGTCCAGTTAAGAATCCCTAAGGGGCTCGTCAGCGCGTCGCGAGTATCCAGATCAGGCGCGATCCGAGCGCGCAGGGTTCCAGGCGTTCCACCGCGTATCCGGCCGCGAGGGCTGCCGTCTGCAGATCCTGCGCCGTCCGGTCATACGGCTTCCGGCCTGCCACCTTCCATTTCCAGTGTTCGATCCGGACGGGCCAAGATCCCCTTTCCGGCCCAGGCACCGTGGCGCGGAGGATCAGCCGGCCGCCCGGCTTGAGGCGGGAGAAGAGGGCCCGGAGCGTGTCCCGGAGAGCTTCGTCTGACAGATGTTGGACGACGTCGATCAGAAGGGCGGCATCGGCGGCGACCGCCATATCTGGAACCGCCGGGGCGGCACCGAGGACGACTTCACCGCGGTTTCCGAACGCCCGCCGGGCGACCGTGGCCCGGCCCGGGTCCGGTTCCAGGCCGACGAGGCGAAGCTCCGGCGATTGAGCCAGAAGCCAGGATCCGGGCACCCCGTACCCGCAGCCGATATCGAGGACCGCGCCCCGGGACGGCGCGAATTCCCGCAACCCCGGGAACATGGGATCCATTCGGAGTTTGAAGCGGACGAAGAGACGGATAGAAATCTCTAAGTGGCGGTACCGCCGCCGGACCAGGGCCCGGACCTCTGCAGGCGTCGGGCTTCCGGGGGGGATCGGCCAGGGCCGGGAACGAAAGATCCGGCGCAGCGCAGGCGGGAGCAGGGTGAACGCCCCCAGAGCCGAGTAGCCGATGGCCAAGAGACCGGTGAATCCGATGTTCCGGAGGAGGACGTGGCGTCCCACCGCCAGGCCGCCGAAGCCGATCATCGCCGAAACCGCCGAGAGGAAAACGGCGTTGCGGAAAATGGCCGGGGCCCGCTGGCGCTCATCCAGATAGCGCTGGTGACTCCGGGCGAAGAACAGGGCGAAATCGCTCCCCATGCCAGGGATGAATATGGCCAGGGCCAACCCCGGGATATTCATGGGCAGGCCGAGGATGTTCTGAGTGCCGAGCGTACAGATCAGGGCGAATAGGGTGTGTCCCAGCACGAGGAGCGGGATTGTCGCCTCGACGAAGAAGAGGAAGAGGACGATCGCCAATCCCCCTACGCATATCAGCAGCATGCGGCCGAACCCTCGGACCAGGAGGGCGGCCAGCCGGTCGGCGAACAGTTCGGTGTCGAGGATCCTCGCGCCGGGAAGAATGCCCTTGACCCTGCGGGCGAACATCTCGTTATCGAACGCCGGTCCCGCGGCGACGGGATTGAGGGTCATCCACTTGGTCCCGTCCCGGGATCGAACGATCCCCATCAGCGGATACAACGCCGGCGGGACGGCGAGGGCGGAGGGAGAAGGATCCTCGATCGACCGGAAGAACGGCTCGAAGGCCCGTTCCGAAAAACCGAATTCGGCCCGGGAGTCGAGGATCCCGGCCCGGACGGCGGCGGTCCGTTCCGGAGTCCAGAAATTCCGCCAGGCCGCCAGGTTGGCGGCGGCGGCCTCCCGGCCCGGAAAGATCATGGACGGCGTAAACCCGGACCCGATCGTCCCCCCGGCCTCCTCGCGGCGCAAGAATGCGTACAGCTCGTCGGAACGCGCTTGGAGGCCGGCCGGCGAATCCGCCTCGAGAAGGACATAGACGTTGCCCAGGACGTTCCCCCAGACCTCCTCAACGGCGCGTTCGCCTTGGATCGTTTCAGGGGAGACGCTGTTGAGGGCGCGAAGGTCTCCCTGGAACCGCGGCCTGGAAAACCCGAACATCACGACGAAAAAAAGCAGGGCGATAGACGCGGCGACGCCTCCTCCGCCGAGTGCCAGGGCGGTCGTCAGGCGGGTCAGTCGGGACGCCTGTTTCTTTCGGCTTCCTGCCGGCGGGACCGTCGTAAAGATCAACGGGAAGACGAGGTGGACGAAGAGAAAGGCGAAGAAAACGCCCAGGGCGGCGAATAGCCCCAACTGTCTGAGCATGGGGAATCCGGAGAATTGAAGGGCCAGGAAAGAGCCGACCGTGGTCAGCGTGGCGGATAGACTGACGACCCACACGGAGGTCGAGGCTTCCCATCCGGAAACGGCCTTATCCTCCCGGTCGAGGAACGTGAAGTAGGCGATCCCCTGATCGACGGCGATCCCGATGAGGGCTCCCCCGAAACCCAGGGCCAGGATGGACAGCGATTGGCGAAGCAGGGAGATCGTGAACAACGAAAGGGCCGTTCCGGCAACGGCGGGAACCAGGGAGAGCAATCCAAGCCAGGGCCGGGGGAAGCAGAGTACGAGGAGGAGAGCGATCCCAAGGAAAGAGATCAGGGCGGCGCGACGGGCATCCTGCCGCGAGATCCTTTCGTTATCCAGAGTGGACCTGAAGGCCCCCGCGGAGATGACCCGGACATCCCGGCCGGCTTCCGGAGATTCGAGGCGGAGAGAGGAGACGGCCGCGGAGACCGCCCCGGCGAGACGGCCGGCGAAAACCGTATCGGTCGCCGGTTTCGAGGGCTGGGCCGGCAACAGGAGGTGGCGCCGGTCCATGCTGAGAATCTGCCCTCGCATGATCCGGGCCCCGGCGCCGGGCAGAACGAAGCCCAAGCGGGATAAGATGTGGTTTCTCAGCCCGAGCGGATCGTGGGCGATGAGATCGGCCTGGCCGATTCCCTCTAAAGACCGCAAGAGGGCGGCGTCGGCCCGGAGGGCCTCTCGGATCCGCTCCGGACGCAGGAGGTCATCCTCCCGGTCCCGGAGGTCCCGTTCATCCAAAAGATAGGGAAGATGGCCGGCCAGGCTCGAAAGAAGCCCGGTCAGGCTCTCCCCGTATTCCCGCCCGCCCACCGTCAGGAACAGGCCGCTCCCTTCGAGGGAGGAGGCGACGCGTTCCGCGGCGGCGACGAGAACGTTGGGGTCGGTCCGGCCCCCCGGAAGGCTGAGGTCGATGAGGATCGTGTCGAGAACGCCTTGCTGGCGGACGGCGTACCGCGTATCGGCGATAATCGGATCGGAAGCGGGCAGGCCGGCAAGCACATCATTTTCGATGGTTATAAGGGAGGGAACGATGGAAAGGAGCAGAATGACCGCGGCCGCGGCGGCTACGGCGGCAGGCCATCGGACGCTCCGGATCCGCGACACATCGCTATGGTTCATAACGGGAATCGGCCCGGCCGTCGATCGCCGGCGGAGTCATGTCGCCCGAATATAGCACACGGCTCCCGGGACTGTCAATGCGATGAATGGGGTTGTCAAAGCAACGTGCATCTTTCCGCTTTTGTCATAAGCACCGTTCGCTCGGGGAGACGGCTCGGGAACCGCTCGGCATAGCGCCGCCAGGGATAGGTCGGAGGCGGTGTGTACTTGAGTGGTTTTAGGCGCCTGACGGGTATGGGTACGGTCCGGGCTTCCTCCGGGTCGAATGGAGGATGGAAACGAGGTCGGCGCCGTCATCCATCGTGATCTGCGGCCCGTGGTCGAGCGACTGGCCAATATGGATTGGAATATATCAGGAGGAGACAAGGCAAATTCACGACGCGCCGGCTGGGGGTTAACGATGAAAAACAAAACATGATCTTTATAAGCCTACTGCGGCAGCGGCCCTGCCAACATAACGAGGTCTTTAGGAAAACCAATTAAATATGTGATCCTCATCGTTCTCAATTTAGAAGGAATCTGGCCTATCTTCCATTCATATCCCTCAGAATTAATGCTTTTAACAAGCTCCTTTAATTCTTTGGGAGAATATGTTGCTGCGTAAGAAATAATCGCATCATAAGTAAACATGAAGGGAATAACGGGGATAATATTCACCCATAAAATCCTTTTAAAAGTTCTTGGCCGGATAAATGGTGTAATAATATAAACAAACAGAGGCATTAAAAAAGCAAATGGAATTTTATCTAAGCGCTTTTCTGAAAACTCAAAAATGCCAATAGCGCTACGGCTATCCACCGTATCCTGTAATATCTTGCTTGCTGCATCAGGTTCAAAATGATGAAAGGCAGAGAAAATAGTACGCATTCCTTTTAAATAGAGAGGTACGTTCGTGGCATCTACTGCTTCAGATATATACTGTATCCTATTTCCGAAACGCTCTTTGATTTTCTTAAAAGCGCGCACATTAGGGTATTTGTCAGTTAGGGTGACAGAGACCGATTCATTTTGTCCCTGCAATTGTACCTTCATTTGACTCCAAGGCCCCGAGCTCCCGGAACACAAATCTATGATCTGGTTAGTCTTCATATGCTGCATAACTTCTTTAATAAGGGGAGTAACAGATTCGTAGATCCGATATCGGACAATAATAAATTCTAAAATATCCGTCATAAAGTTACGAAACATACTGGGAAACCAAAGATGATCTTCTATCTCACGTAAGCGATGTCGTTTCATCTTTTATAACCCTTCTCTAAATCTCCTGCGGGATGCAGCTGTTGGAAGAATGGCCGGAAGGCATCCCGCGAGAAATTATAAACCCTGCCATAATCTGCCGGCAAATTCTCAATCTTACCCTCTAATTGAGGACTCCAACCTTCCTGACCCACACCGTCAAACTGGGCAATATCATCATTGAACCCTAGCCCAAACCCCGATATGAACATCATAGGCAAAATCGCACCCCAGCAAAAAATACATCGTGAATTCCGCAACTTAAAATTAAACAATAAGGATGAGTTAATCGCTGTAAGATTTGACAGAGGCTTTTTCTCTTTACTTAAAAAATGGGGCAAAATAAAGAAAGAAAATATCAAACATAGAATGATCCTTGTGTTTGAGAAAACAGCAAGGCGTAGGATAAGAAATTCCTTTTCCCGGCCTATCGTGAATTTCCCCTCCCGGTACTGAATTTGCCATCATGTCGATAGTGGAACTGTACCTCCCGCCGGGCGGCAATGTCAATGATCTGAATGGGGTCAGGACATCAGTGACGCAGTAGGCTGAGGAGGAGTTTAGGGGTTTGACAACCGGAGGGAAACGCGCCTATATTTCCGGTGTCAACGCAAGGAGGGATTATGGCCCCGAAACACATGCCGCGAAGGGATTTCCTGACATCCCTGCTAGCGGGAATTCCGGTCGTCGCGCTGGATTGGGAGAGCTTCCCCAGGGGGAAGCAGGAAGCCGTGTCCAAGAGCGGCCCGGCCTATGACGCCGTCATCATCGGCGCCGGGTTGGGCGGCTTGAGCTGCGGCGCCGCATTCGTCCGGCAGGGTTTCCGGCCTCTCGTCATAGAAAAGCACATCAAGCCGGGCGGATACGCCACGACGTTCGGCCGTCCCGGCGGCTTCGTCTTCGACGCGTCCCTGCACTCGACCACGGTCGGGGAACGGAACGGAGTCCGCGACCTCCTTCCGGGATTCCCGGAGATCAAGGGCATCGAATTCGTCCCGCACAAAGTCCTGTACCGCGTCATCTATCCCGAGCACGATATCCGCGTGCCGGGCCGCGACGTCGCAGGATACGTCCGCGGGCTCTCGGACCTTTTCCCCGAAGAACAGGCGGGCATCGAGGGCCTCGTGGGCGATATGCGGGGGCTCGCTTCGGACATCGGCAGGTATTCCGCAGCCGGAGGCAAGGTCGACATGACCCGCTTCGTCCAGGATTATCCCGCGCTCGCCAAGACCTTCGGCAAGACATGGGGAGCCATGGTCGACGCCCGTGTCACGAGCCCGAAGCTCAGGGCCATTTTCTCCGCGTTGTGGGGTTACTACGGGCTCCCGCCGTCGAGGCTGTCTCCTTATTATTATGCCCTTCCGACCATCGGCTATCTCCAGGAAGGCGGCTACTATCCCGTGGGGAAGTCGCAGAAGATCAGCGACGCCTTCGCCAAGTACATCAAGGACGGCGGCGGAGGGGTCATGCTCGGGACTCGCGTGGCGAAGATCCTCGTGAAGGACGGCACGGCCGTCGGCGTGAGAACGGAGGACGGTAGGGAGTTCGGCGCGAAGGTCGTCGTCTCGAACGCCAACGCCCCGGACACGTTCGGAAAGATGCTCGACGAACCGGACCTCGCCAAAACGACCTTGGCCCGGATGGAGAAGCTGAGCATGAGCCTCGGCGCGTTCCAGGTCTTCCTCGGCCTGAAAAAGGACCTCGTCGGGGAGCTCGGCCTCGAGGATACGGAGATCTTCGCCAACACGAGCTACGACATCGAAGCCGACTATAGCTCCGCTGTCCGCGGCGACTTCGCGAACCCCGGGTTCACGGCCACGCTTTACGACAATCTCTATAACGGATATTCGCCCGCGGGGAAGAACACCATTTCCATCATGACCCTCCAGGGTTTCGACCATTGGGAAAAGTACGCGGCCGATTATTTCGCCGGGAAGAAGGACGCGTACCGGGCCGCGAAGGAGCGCCTGGCCGATATCCTCATCGACCAAGCCGAGAAGGTCCTTCTGCCGGGCCTGCGCAAAGCCATAGAGATCAGGGAGGCCGCGACCCCGCTGACGAACATCCGCTACACCGCGAACCCGCGCGGGGCCATCTACGGTTGGGACCAGACGCTCGATAACTCCGGCCCTTCCCGCTTCCCGCAGAAGACGCCCGTCAAGAACCTCTACCTCGCGGGCGCCTGGACGAATCCCGGCGGCGGTTACGGCGCCGTCATCCCGAGCGGCCTGATGTGCTTCGCGGAGATCATGAAGAGCTGGTAGGGGATCAGCTCTTCTTGCTGATGATGCAGATGAAATAGGCGCCGCCGGGGTGATCCGGGCTTCGGCTGAAATGGATGCCGATCCCGCTCTCTCCGTAAGGCTCGCGGCATCTATCCCTGATTGTAGCCGCGATCCGGCCCAGCTCGGGCCCGGAGACAAAAAGCATGAACGTCCCCTCTGGAAAGACTGACATGGGGAGCGGAGGCCGACCGGCGGCCTGGTCCCGGGCAAGGGCATCGGCGGCCCTGTTGACCTCGTCGACCAGGATCACGGGGGGCAGGCTCTTCTCCGCCCTGATCGCGTTCAAAACGCCGGCGACCAAGGCCCGGACCTCGCCCGGCGTCTTCGGCACCAGACTGGCTAGGAAATCTTCCGTGACGTAGCAGATCTTCCCGCCGGCCTGAAAGATCCCGATCCCCACCTCGTCGAATTCGGGGTCGAGAATATTTTCCCGGTGGCCGGGGCTCTCCATGAGGGATCGGTGGATGAGGTCCGCGTCGAACGTGTTGGCCCGGGCGACATTCTCGCCGTTCGCGGCAAAGGTGACTGCCGCTTCGGCCAACCGTTCCGTGAAGGACTTCCCCGACGCCGAACTATGGGAAAGGACACTGAGCTCGGCCATGTCCGCGCTCTGCTTCCGGGCCAGTCGGACGAGTTCCGGAGACGAGCGCAGAACGGGGAGGTTCCGGGTGACCCGTTCCCGGTTGACGGCCAGAAGGAGGTTCCTCTCGATCTCCTCGGCCGAGGGCATAGCGGCGATCTGTCGGGGCGTCTGGTCCTCGCGCGCCGGGAGGATAGCGGGTCGCGCGCCCCAAGCCGCAAGCAGGATCAGGGAAGCCCAGAGCCGGCCTGTTCTTACGGCCTGAGAGAATTCCATGCTATCTCCGCTTCCCTCTCATAACACAAAATATGCCAAACCGGCCAGCCCCCTCGATAGGAAGGGATCCGTATGTGATGCCCCGCATCATGTCCGATCCGAAAAGAGAACTTCGGCCGGGCCTTTGATCAGAACGACCCTTCGCGCGCCGTTGCCCGCCCCGAATTCCTCCGCATCGGGGTCGAAGCCGCGGACCGAGACGACGATCAGCCGTTCGAGCCCGGGGACGAGGTAGGACCTCAGGATCGTTTTCAATTCCTCCAGGGAAAGAGGGTGCGCCGAGCCGGTCAGAATCCGTCCCTCCAGGCCCTCACGGCCCTGGATAATGAAGGGATTGGCTCCCAGGAAATCCAGGGCCGCTGACGTCGGTGACCCGACCCGCATTCCGAAGACATTGCTCCGATGGCGATATCTCTCCAGGCGCATGCCCCAACGCTTCTTGAAATAGAACAGCCCGTCGTCGAAAAAGGGCCGACATTCGCCGAAATCCACGGATCGGTATCCCTTTCCCTTGGCCCACAGGACGGTGAAATAATAGCAGGCCGCCAGGGCCCCTTTCCTGATATGGCCCTCGCTCCCTTCTTTCACGCCGATGACCATGGCCTTCACGCTCCGATCGCCGACCGTGATGACGCTCCCGGAAACAGCCTCGGCCCCCTTCTTAACCAGGAGCAGAAGCCCGGCCTCGAAAAAGAGCCTCATGAACCTCGGCCCGACCAGTTCCGTCGATTCCCCGAATTTCCGGGGGATGTAGGGCAGGTACATTTCGCGATAAAAGGAATCGAATTGAACCGGGTCCGTGGTGATCTGCGGAGCTGTAGCCGTGCTTCCGGACCCTTCGGAGGTTTTCCCGGAGGTTCTTATTGTCGGCGACCTCCCAGGTCCGGCTCTCCGGCCGGGAGAGATCGAACCGGAACGTGACCCATTCCGGGAGATGGACCGTGCCTGTTCCCTTGAAAAAGCGTCGAAAGATCATGTCGGCCTGGACAATGACAATGTCCGGCGCCGGCGCCAATGAGGCCAGATAGCGTCGCGCGCGCCAAATGAACACTCCTCCCGATTCCTTTCTGTCGTCCAGGCGGGAAAAGACCGCCTCCGCCAGGGTAGGTCCATGAACGGCGGTTTCCAAGGACCAGGACGGTCATGGCCCGGCCGCCTGCTCGCTCGTTCCCGCGAAGCGCAAATGCTCTCAGCCGAAGCTGGGACATAATCAATGTCAGGCGCCTGATGCCGGCGAACGCGGCTTCGGCTTCGGGCATGAACCGGCGCCTCCAGGTGACGGGCAGCCTGCCGTAGGCGCGCGAAATTGTTTCGATGACGCGTTGACCGGACATTCGATATTTCACCGGGGCGAAAGACTAGGATTATAAGAAGGCATCCGCCCAATGTCAAAAACGGAAGGATCCCCCGGGCGGCGGGCCAGGCCGGGACGTGACGCTGCGTGCCTCCTGGCTTCCCAACTCGTTGTCGGCTGTACTAGAATAATGCCGTGCAGCGAACCATGACCTTGGGGCCGCTTAAGATCGGGCAGGCCGACCTCGTCACCTCGCGGCTGGGACAGGCGGTGGGGCTGATGTTTTCCCGGCAAAGGAACCTGATCTTCGTCCTGCCTCGAGAAAGGTCATTGACCATGCACATGATCTTCGTATTCTACCCTATCGACGTCGTCTTCCTGGACGGCCGGCAAGAGATCGTCGAGCTCAAACCGGGCTTCCGGCCCTTCTCTTTTTATCGCCTCAAGCGCAAGGCCCGCTACATCCTCGAGCTCAAAAATTCGACCATCGAAAAGCACGGCCTCAAGCTCGGGGATAAGATCTCTTTTGATTGCCTGAAACCGGATCGCCCCTCGACGATCAGGAGGCCTTCCCGAAAAAGCTCAGCAGGGCCCGGACGATGATGTAGACGTAGAAGACGAACCCGGCGCACAGCACGACCACCGACAGCCAGCCCGGCCTCAGCTCCTTGGGGAAGTCCTTGTAGAGGACGATCTTGCCGATGATCGTGGCGAAGACGGAGACGACCAGGCTGACGAGCGAGAGCATGGCCGAGTAGGTGACGAAGTTGAAAGGATTGATCTTCCCGCCGAAGTACTGGAGCGCGATCAGCACGAAGGAGATGGCCAGGTAGATCCCCCACCAGACGAAGTAGACTTTCTTGATGTCGTACTTGCGCAGGAAGGTCATGGTCGCGTCGGCGTTCTGCCGGACCACGGCCTCGGAGATGGCCATCTGGTTGTTGAAGAAAAAGAGCCAGGCCATGACCAGGAAGAGGACCGCGCCGAAAGCTCCCAGCGGCTCCTTGAAGAAGAGGGCCTGGTGCTTGATGACGTCGAAGCCGCTCGGGACGAGGCCCCAGCGGCCGCAGGATCGTATCCGAAAGCCCGACGACGATGAGGATCGTCATCAGGCTCCCGATGAAATAGGCTCCCCACAGGACCAGGTTCGACCGGCCGAGCCAGACCCGGAGCCGCGACACGTTCTCCGGGGTGAATTCCGGGAACAGCCCCTCGGACCGGATCTTGACGGCCTTGCCCAGTGCCGCCCGGGATCGAGCCGAAATTGCGGGCCATGCCCCAGCCGGCGTCCTTCATCCAGTAGGTGTACCAGAGCAGCGTCGGCCCGCCGCCGACCCAGGACAGCGTCGAGCCCAGGATCCACCAGTTCATCTTCTCCGGGATGTCCCAGATGATGAGGTGCCTGCCGATGTCGGCGACGCGTCCCGAACTTGATCGTCGTGACGGCCGCGATGATGAGCAAGGCCCCAGGCGAGGAGCGTGGCCCCGGTGGCGATGCGCTCGATCCAGCTCCGGGCGACCTTGGACAGGAAGACGACGGCGAAGACGAGGAGGAACGAGACGTAGGCCCAGAAGACCGTGCCGATCTCCGGTGCCGCCGGCCACTTGACGAGCTCGAGGAGGGCCGTGGCGGCGACGCTCGCCCAGGCCGGGATGGCGAAGGCGATGAACATGAAGAAGGTGATGGAGACGAGCGCGCCCACCGAGGAGATGATCCGGGAGTTGAACTTCACGCCGTGCTCGCCGGTCAGGACCGTCCAGCGGGCCATCTCCTGGGCCCAGACGGTCTGGAAGATGAGCGAGAGGACCATCATGCCCGACCCAGCCCGTGCCGAACTCGGCCGTCAGCCTCGGGTAGAGGATGAGCTCGCTCGTGCCCAGGCCCAGGGCGATGGTCATCATGGCCGGGCCGATGTAGACCATGAATTTGCGGAACGGGAAGGGGCGCGGGGACCTCGGGATGGGTTTCAATTTCCTTGCCCAGGATCTTCATCGATCGGGCCTCCTTTGCTCGTTTTGACTCATCTTAACATGGAGAAGAAGGATCTCCGAGGAGCCGGTCGTTCTGACCGGCGGGCCCCAAAGCCGGACGCCGCTTGTCACGAAGACGTGCGTCCCGCCTTTCTTGATATGCCCCCAGCTGAGCTCGTACTCGTGGTTCGTGATCCAGTTCATGGGGAAGAGCTGGCCGTGATGGGTATGGCCTGAAAGCTGGATATCGGCGCCCGCGCGGCTGACGTTTTCGAGGTCGGTCGGGCGATGCTCCAGGAGGATCACCGGCAGGTCCCCGGGCGTGTCCCGCAGGAGATCAGCGGCGGACTTCCGGTTCCTGGAATGGGCGTCCTTACGGCCGGCCAGATAAACCGCGTCATCAATCCTCACGACCGCGTCCTCCAGCAGGGTCATCCCGGCCCCCTCGAAGAGATCCGTCCTCCCCCCGCCGTGCCCCTCGTGATTCCCCGGGACCGCGTAAACCCCGTACTTCGGGTGAAGACGCCGGAACTGGGCCTCGAACTTGCCCGTGTCCTCGTCCCGGCGGTCGCCTTCCAGAATATCCCCCCCGATGAGGACGATATCGGGGGCCGCGGCGTTGACCTTGGCGACGAACCTTTCCATGAAGCCGTCCTCCGTGATCGCCCCGAGATGAAAGTCGGAAGCGAAGGCGATGGTTAGCTCCTTTGCGGACGAGGATCTCCGGGGGACCTCGATGGTGTATTCCTTGATCCTGAGGTGGTGATAGTTGATGATCCCGGCGGCAACGACCAGCACCGGGACGATGAGGACGGCGGCAAGCCGGGAGCGCCGAAAACGCGGGCTGCGGACCTCCTCGCGGGAGAGGATCTTGAGCAGGCGGGCCGCGCCGATCGCGAGATCGGACACGATGACGGTCAGGATAAGATACATGAGCAGGGGCAGGGCGTCGTATCCGGCGATCATGACGAGCTTCATCAAGCCGCCGGCCCCGCGGTGGGACAGGGTTTCCGCGACGGGAAACCCCGCGAGGAGGACGCCGAAGCCCGCCGTGAACAGGATCCTAGCGACGTTCCGCGAGAACAGCCTCAGGACACGGATGTACGTGTAGATAGCGAGCGGGGACGAGAAGATCAGTTCGGTCAGAAGGAACATGCGGATGCGTCCTCGAGACCGACCATTATATCCGGGAACAGCTCGATTGAAAAGCACCGGGGCGGCGACGCCCTAGCCACAAATGTACTAGGCAAACGACTGCCAGTTAGGCCATGCGAGCGCGTCACCAAAAAGGTCAGGCGGCCTCGACGGGTGCGACGCTGAACTCCTTGAGGTCCTTGCCGCGCAGGGCAGATACGTTCATTGGCTCTCCCACAGGCCACTCTCCCAGGATCCTGTAAATATCATCGATGCTTGAAACGCTCTCCCCATTGAGGTTCAAGATGATATCTCCAACCCTGAGCCCGGCCTTTTTCGCCGGTCCGGCATCGTCCATGGAGACGACCTCGACGGCATGTTCCCTGGCCAGCTGATAGAAGCGTACGAACCTCCGGTCGAGGGGACGGCGGAGGCCCACGATTCCCAGGTAGCTCCGCCTGACGCGTCCTTGGCTGATGAGCTGTGAGACCACCCAGCGGGCCGTGTCGGCCGGTATGGCAAAGCCTATTCCTTGGGCCATGGCGATGATGGCGGTGTTGATCCCCACGACGCGGCCCCGGGAATCGAGGAGCGGGCCGCCGGAGTTTCCCGGGTTGAGAGGGGCCGTATGCTGGATGACATTCTCGATCAGCTGGCCGTGCTGGCTGCGGAGGGAGCGGCCGAGAGCGGAGATCACTCCGGTCGAAACGGTCGATTGAAAGCCGAAAGGATTTCCCGTGGCGATGACGAGCTGGCCGACTTTCAGACCTCCCGATTCCCCGAGTGTGGCGAAGGGCAGGCCGGAGGCGTTGACGCAGATCAGGGCGAGGTCGGTGGACGGATCCTTCCCGACGAGCGAGGCCTTGCGCCGACCGCCGTCCGTGAAAGCGGCCTCGATCTTCGGGGCCCCCTGGACGACGTGGCAATTGGTCACGATGTATCCATCGGGGGCTATGACGAACCCGGACCCCGCTCCGATCGGTTCGAATTCGTCGGCGCGGGAGGTCTTCCCTATGGAGATGCTGACAACGGAAGGGCCGACCGCCCCGACCACGCTGATGACCGCCCGGGAGTAGGCGTCCAGGAGTTCGGCATCCTGAGGGCCCGAGCTCGTCTCATCCGGGCCCTGGGAAAAGGCGGGATCCTCGCCGCCCGCCGGAGCTTCAAGCCAAGAAACGGGGACCTTGTTGAGCTCTTCCATAGCCGTTCTCCTCTCCATCGGACCGCCTGCTTCCATTGTACACGAACGGGGAAGAGGCCAAGCCCGACAGCCGGAGAGGACCGTCCGCTCCAGGCGTTTAAACTCAGCGGAGGGAAGAGACTTAAGACAAATCAACCAGCTTTTTTATATAAGCACGGTATTCGCCGTCCTTTTCCTCCACGCCAAGGAATTGCTGTCCGGTGCTCCGGCACCAGGCGGGAAGGTCGTTCTTGATCCCCATATCGGTCGCCGAGACCTCAAGGACCTGGCCGATCTTCATTTCTTTTATCGACTGGGCGGTCTTGATGACCGGCATCGGGCACAAAAGGCCGAAACAATCGAGAGCAACGTCCGCTTTCATGCTGCACCCCTAAATGAAATAGCTCACCCTGCCTTCGCGGGCAAGGGACAGATAGGTCGCGGCGCCCGCGTAGTCATCCACGCCGTCGATAAAATCATCCTTGACGAAGCCCATGAAGCTGAACGTGGTCGTGCAGGCGATGAATTTCACACCCTGCTCCTTTGCGATCCGGATGAATTCGCCGATGGACGGCACGTGCGACTGCTTCATCAGCATCTTCATCATCACCGGGCCCGCTCCCATTAAATGGAACTTCGAGAGCGGCAACCGGCCCGCCCCGCCCCGGTTCATGAAGTTCATCATCTTTTGCAGGATATTCTTTCCGCTGGTCAGTTTCTTCTTGCGAAGGACGTTCAATCCCCAGAACGTGAAGAACATGTTGACCTCCATGTTCATCGAAGCCGCCGTCGTGGCAAGGATAAAGGCCGCCAGGACCTTATCCATATCCCCGGAAAACAACACGATGTTGAATTTTTCTTTTTCCACCCTATCCTCCCTCTTTCTTCTTATACAATGGCGACAGGCTCCGCAACCGCTCAACGATCGGCGGGAGCTTTTCGAGGACATATGCGACGTCTTCCATCACGCTCTCTTTGCCGGGAGAAAAGACCAATGAGCCGTGCACGTTCTCGGCGCTCACCCCGATCGCCAATAGCACGTGCGATGCCTTGAGCGCCTTGCTGACGCAAGCCGAGCCTGTCGAGACCGCGATGCCTTCCATGTTAAGGAACATGGATATGGATTCACCTTCGATGAACCTGACGCAGCCGCTGGCGTGATTGGGCAGGCGAGCGTTCGGGTGCCCGGTGACAAAGAAATCGTTGATCTTTTCCTTGAGGCCGGAAAGTATTCTGTCCCTTAGGGGGACCAACCGGCCGATCCGCTCCGCCATTTCAAGCTTCGCCAGCTCCGCCGCCCGGCCCATGCCCACGATGCCGGGGATATTCTGCGTCCCCGCCCTTCTCCCCTCCTCCTGCGTGCCGCCCAGGAGAAAAGGCACGATCCTGGTCCCCTTTTTCAGATAAAGCGCAGCGATGCCGGTGGGACCATAGAACTGATTGGCGGAAAGGGTCAAGGCGTCGGCATTGAGGTCGGAAACCGACAACGGAATCGTCCCGGCGGTCTGGACCGCGTCGACATGAAAAACGACCCCTTTCTCTCTTGCCTTTCGTCCTATCTCCTTTATCGGTTCAATAGTGCCGATTTCGTTGCTGGCGTGGGTTATGGTGACCAGGATCGTCCCAGGGGTGATCGCCTCTTCGACCGCGTTCGGGTCCACTGTCCCGTTGCCATCCACCGGCACGTACGTTACCTTGAATCCTTCCTTCTCCAGTTGTTTCAAAGGGTAGAGCACGGAAAAGTGCTCAACGGCCGAGGTGATGATGTGCTTTCCCTTTTTCTCATAGGCTTTGGCTATGCCGCGGACCGCAAGATTGTTGGATTCCGAGCCGCACGAATTGAATATGATCTCGGCCGCGGCCGCGCCGATAAGGCCGGCCACCTTTTCCCTGGATTCCTCGATCGCATCCGATGACGCCTGCCCCCAGTCATGGACGTTCAACGGATTGCCGAAAGTCCCGCGGAGGTGCGGGATCATCGCCTCGACCACCCTCGAGTCGACCGGCGTGCTCGCCATGTTGTCGAAATAAACCCGTCGTGCCGATATCTTTCCCGGCCCGGCCTGATTCTTCTCATTCATGATAGTTCCCTCGCTCCAGAAACAGAACTGAAAGCCTGGCGGCTAGGGCAACGACCAGGCTCATGAGAGACCAAGTCAATGAACGCAGGATCCCCTCCGCGATCAGGTATGCCAAAAGCATTATATACGAAAGCCCAGGGTTGTTCAGCCTCTATTGCCTCGCCATAAGCGCTCCGCTCGATCGCGGCGGCAACATCCTGGGATGGAGGCTCACCCCTCTTCCGACCCGATTTGTGAGGACTCGTCCGCTCTCGGGGGTCCCGCCCTATCAGGGAGATCCGCCGCCGTCTTCCGAGCCTCCTCCGATCAGGAATCGCACCGGAGGCCGGTCCTTTCGCACTTTACGACCGAAGGGGCGGAAACGGAACAGGCGGTTTTGCCCGTCTCGGCGAACAGGATCTGGACCACATGAGGCCCGTCCGCCAGGGACCCGCCTTGCCGGCCTCGGAGGCCTCCGCTATAATCGAATCAGGATGGAGTGAAGGGTGAGGGTGAGAGTCTCCGGCCTCAAGTTCGCGGCCGTGGCGGCACCGGCGCTGGTCCTGGCCGCTTGTGCCGCGGGCCCGGAGAGGCCGAAGACGCTTCCCACGCCGGCCGCGGCCTCGGAGCGCGTCGGGCCTTGGGACATCACCATCGCCTTATATGAGCCGGCCCTCTACGGACCCGAGCGTCCTCTCGCGGATCTGATCGGGGAATATCGGCTCCGCCGGGAGAACGGAAAGCTCAAGGGGGCCCGACTGCTGGCCATCAAGGCCCAAAGGCGTCTCGAGCTTTGGGTCGGGCGGCGGATGGCGAAGGCCTACAGGCTCCAGCTGGGCATCGTGCCGCGCGGCGCCAAGATGCGTCAGGGAGATCGGAAGACCCCGGAAGGGGATTATTTCATCTGCGCCCATAAGGGAAGCGCGTACTACCTGGCTCTCTGGATTTCCTATCCGAACCTGAAGGACGCGCGCCGGGGCCTCAAGGAAGGATTGATCGCTCCGCGGGAATTCAAAGAGGTGGCGGCAGCCCTCAAGGAGGGCCGGTGCCCACCCCAGCACACAAGGCTCGGGGGGAACCTTCTCGTCCACGGTCAGCTCCCGGAATACACAGCGGAACTCGCCGCTTCTCATAGGAAGAACCCCGGCCGTCTCCGGAGCGGGCTCCAGGTCGGCGACGCCGATCCCGCGACCGTCAAGGAGTTCCAGGACTGGACGGAGGGGTGCCTCGCCCTTTTCAACCCGGATATTCGCGAGCTCTACGAATACATTGCCGACGGCACGCCGATTAGGATCGTCGCCGACGGCCCGATCACTCCCCCGCGCCCTGCCCCACGTCGGAAGGGCCAGAGTCCTCCCGACTAGTTCGCGGCGATAACGCCTTGCGAAGGAGCGGCCCCGGGCCACGCGATCGGGGGCCCGTCAATAAGCCCGTTCGAGCGGCTGGGCGGCTTAGGTGATCAGGTCGTCGACCTGGATCAGTTCACCCTGCGGGGGATTTAGGACTCCGAACTTGATGGGGTGCTTCCCGTCCGGCAGCAGGTAGCCCAGGGGGCCTCATCCCTAAAAAATGGTGCGGTGTCCTCGCTAAGATCATCAAGGGAAAGCTTCATCGTTCGGCATTGGCCTTTATAGTCCTTTGAGGTCTTCCAGTTGAATTGCCACCAGCCATCGCTCAGGTACTGCAGGCCCGAAGAACCCGTTGCAGGCTCATCTACATAATTAACAGGATATTCCTCAAGAGATGCGCAGCCTAGGCGAGTAGATGTGATCCTGATGAAGCTTGCAGGATCAGAGACCGGGAGGCCATTCTTATCGGTAAGCTTCCAGGCTCCAAGAATGACACCGAGCGGCTACCGCGATTCTCACTTGAATTTGAACCCCTTTTCCCGGAATAAGGTTAAGCAGGCCGATACGACGTCCGGGTCGTAGAAGACGCCCTTCTTTTTTTCGATCTCCTCGAGAGCGGCCTCAATCCCCAGAGCGGGACGATAGGGCCTATGAGAAGCCATGGCCTCCACGACGTCGGACACCGCCAGGATTCGAGCTTCGAGAAGAATCTCTTCGCCCTTCAGCTGATTAGGATACCCGGACCCGTTTATCCGTTCGTGGTGCTGAAGAATCATCTTGGCGATGGGCCAGGAAAAATCGATGTTGTCGAGAATGTCGTAGCCGACTTGGGGATGGGTCTGTATTAACTTGTACTCGATCTCAGTTAAGCGGGTCGGCTTGCTTAAAATTTCGCCGGGGATGGCCACCTTTCCGATATCGTGGATGATCCCGGCTATGCGCAGCCCTTCCACCCGGTTCGCAGTTACTCCCATTTCCTGGCCGATGGCCCGGGCCAGATCCGCCACCCGTCTCTGATGACCGGCGGTGTAGGGGTCTCGCTTTTCGATCGTTGCGGATAAGGCCTGGATGATTCCGCCGAGAGCATTGCGTAGGCTGCTAAGGGTTTCCTCGAGTTTTTCCTCGACCTTTTTGCGTTCGGTGATGTCGCTGAGAAAATTCAGTGTCGCAGGTTTGCCTTCCCACACAACCAAGACCGCATCAATCTCCGCCCACTTGATACTCCTGTCTTTGATAATCAACCTGAATGCATATCTGGATAGAGTCCTATCGCCCTCGAGGCGCCTCAAATAATGCTCGCCCACCATGTCCCGGTCATCCGGATGAATGAGCTCGAGAAAAGGCGAAGAAAGCAGTTCTGGCTCCGAATAACCGGTCATCTCACGCGCCATGCGATTGACGAACTTCAGCATACCGTCTTGTGCGACGACAATTGCTTCGGAGGCGTTTTCGACCAGAGTCCGATATTTCTCCTTGCTCTCCCGCAGCGTCTCTGTCGCCTGCTTGCGCGCCGTGATATCCGTAACGCTGCCAACCATAGCAAAGGGCCGGCCCTGCTCATCTTTCAACAAGGTCGTTGTCATTAAGGTCGGAAACGCTTTCCCGTCCCTTTTGATATGCCCAACTTCCCCGGTGTAGGCGCCAAGCTCCATGACCTTTTCAGTAAATGGCTTGACATCATTCTCGACTTGTTCTTGATTGTGAAAAATAATAAGATTCTTGCCAAGAAGCCCCTTGGGGCTCTTGTAGCCGTGCATTCTGCACCATGCCTCGTTTACAAAGGTGAGATTGCCCTCCAGGTCGGCAATAGCCATGCCTTCTTTTGACTGCTTGACAACAGTTGAAAGCATTCTGATTTCGTTCTCCGTCCGCTTGCGGTTGGTGATGTCCCTGACAAAGCCGACCACGACCAACTGGCCGTGGCGCTGCGCCACGCTGGTATTGATCTCTACAATGATCTGGCTGCCGTCCTTCTTTTTGAGTGTCAGCTCATCGGGACCAGTGGATTGGCCTCTGGAGTTGGCCTGCAAAAGCTCGGCGGCCTTGGCCAGTCCTTCTGGGGCAATGAGATTCAGCTCCATCATGTTTTTGCCGATGATCTCTTCGCGCTTGTAGCCGATGATCTCCTCCATTAAACGGTTGCCGTAGAGGAACATCCCGGCGAGATCGTTCAGGTAGACACCGTCGGGAGCATTCTCCATGAAGGCCCTGAGCTGCTCTTCGCTTTCGCGCAGCGTTTCTTCCGCCCGCTTGCGCTCGGTGATGTCGCGGACGACAAAGAGGAAACCCATAGGAGCCCCCTCCCTGTCGCGAAGCAGCGTGGCTACTGTGTCCCCCCAAAAAGTGGTACGGTCCTTTCGGTAGAACTCATACGCCCCACCGACAACAACCTCCCTTTTTTTGTCGGCCAGGTTGGCAGGAGAGAGCTGCTTCGCAGCCACCTCCGTCATGATTGCCAGCGAAGCCGGAGTCATGTGTTGGTCTAAAGTCGAGGCCTGCAACTCTTCGGGTTTGAATCCCCGGGTGCGGACAACCGAGGGCGAGATCCAGGTGGTCTTGAAGCTCATGTCCATAAGCCACAGAATGTCTCGCGAGTTCTCGTAGATAAGCCGCGACCGCTCATCGCTCTCGCGCAGCGCCTCCTCCGCCCGCTTGCGCTCGGTGATGTCCCTGGCAATCGACTGGATCGCTACAAATGTTCCCTTGGAAAGGATGGCAGATCCTTTTGTCTCCACGTACACGTTGCTGCCGTTTTTATGCCGCAACCTGAGCTCAATCAAGTCCTTTTGAAAACCTGTTTCCCGAATCTCCTGCAGTGCCTTAAATGCAAGCGGCAACTGATCCTCGCTCAGCAGCGAGGCAAAATCGAGGCCGCGAATCTCTTCTCTATTGTAGCCAAGCCGATTCAAGGCGGTGTCGTTGGCATCGATGAAGCGACCTTCGAAATCATTGATGTAAACAAGGTCGAGCGAACGGTCGAAAAGAGCCTTGTACCGCTCCTCGCTCTCGCGCAGGTCAGCGGAATCATCGTGTCCGGTTTTCTTCTTTTTATTCATACTGCACCCCCTGGAAGTTTCAGCGGCGCCTTTTGCCTGCCCGTGAACTTGCCGGCGTTGTCCAACAGGTTCTGGAAAACCTCGACCCAAGAAAAAAATCCTTTTTCCGCGGCATGGCGAATTTCCGCCCTTGGCCTAATTACCCCTTGTTAAAAGTATATCGTCGGCCGCGCGGAGCTGTCAACAACCGCAACGAGCGGCAGACCGGGGATATCTTTAGACACTATCCATTGCCGTTAGAACATAGGCAAACCTCCCCGCCGTGTAACAACTGTGTAACAGATTGTGCCTAAAATCGCCGAGTCTGGCGTAATGGAGCTTAAAAGGAAAACGAGGATGGAGGCTTAAAAGCCGCGGGGAAAGTCACCGAAACGCCCCCAAGAATTTATCCGCACTTATTAATCTCCCCTACCCCTCTTAGCGAACTAAGAGGGGATTAAGATAGGTATGAAGACATACCGAGACGCTTTCCAAGAATCTGATTGGATTTCTTTATTCCTCCTACCCCCGTTGGTCCATACAAGGGGGAAAAAAGGACAGCGTCTCGGGTAGAGGACACACAAAGCTGCCTTTAAGACTTTGATTTGATTTCTTAATCCCCCTACCCCCCTCTATATTTAGGGGGGACTAAAGGTCGGCAGCTTTGGCAGTGGTATGGCGGGGCCGACGAGACTCGAACTCGCGACCTCCGGCGTGACAGGCCGGCGTTCTAACCAGCTGAACTACGACCCCGCAAAATGGGCGCCGCCATTATACGGATATGGGGCCGTAAATACAAGTGCGGGTGACTGCCGACGTCGGTGATTGACAAAATTTAAATTCGGGGCGTAAGATATGGGTGGGGATTTTTAAGCAAAAGAATGGCACCACTTTCCTTCCCGAACATCCGGGCCAAGGCCGCCCTGCTGATCCTCATTCTCCTTACGGCCACGACGTTTCTGTCCTACGTCATCACCATCCGCGTCATGAACAGCCATGTCACGGACAAGATCATCCGGACGGCGGAATCCCTGGGCCGGAGCATCGCTCCCTCGGCCGGTTTCCTCATGGGCGCCCAGGACCTGCTTGGCCTCGACTACATGGTTTTTCAGATCAGGAACGCGAACCCCGACATCAAGTCGATCGGCGTCCTCGGTCCGGAGAGAAATATCATCGTCCACAGCGATATCAAGGAGCGCGGCCTCAAAATGGAGCCGCCGCAGGGCAAAGTCCTCGAGCGGAGCGAGGACGGGACCGTGGTCCGCAAGATCTCCGGCGCGCCGGGCACGCTCATCGAGATCGAAAGCCCGATCGTTTTCATGGACAAGCACCTCGGCTCCGTCATCATCGGGCTCGATTGGTCCGTGCTGTCGACGGCCCAAGGCGTCGCCCGGCGCAAGGTCATCGGGCTCTTCGCCGTCATCCTGGCCTTGGGCACCGTCAGCAGCGTCCTCCTGTCCTCCAGCCTGACCCGGCCGATCAAGGAGCTCTCGTCCGGTGTCGAGGAGCTCAAGCGCGGAAAAGCGTTCAAGCCGTTGCGGATTTTTTCCAAGGACGAGCTCGGCCGGCTGACGGCGAGCTTCAACGAGATGTCGGGGCTCATCACCAACCAGAGGGACCGGCTGGCCCAGAACGCCAAGGAGCTCGAAGAGGCCTACGTCTCCACCGTCCGGGTCGTGGCCGCGGCCATCGACGCCCGGGACGCCTACACGCTCGGCCACTCTACCCGTGTCTCCGAGCTGGCCGTCGCCCTGGCCAAGGAGCTCGGGCTACGCGAACGGGAGCTCGAGGACATCGAGATCGCCTGTCTTTTCCACGACGTCGGCAAGATCAAAATTCCTGACGCCATCCTCCACAAAACCGGCAGGCTCGACCCGGACGAGTTGGAGGAGATGCGGAAACACCCCGAATACGGCGCCGAGATCCTGCGCAAGGCGCCCTCCCTTCGCCGGTTCATCCCGGCCGTCCGGCACCATCACGAGTGGTACGACGGAAGCGGCTATCCGGACGGATTGAGTCGGGAGAGGATCCCCCGGGAGGCGGCCATCATATCCCTGGCCGACGCCTTTGACGCCATGACCTCGGACCGGCCCTACCGGAAGGCGCTGAGCAAAGAGAAGGCCATGGCCACGATCGAGGAGTACATCGGAAAGCAGTTCAGCCCGGAGCTTACTCCTCTCTTGCTCGGCATCGTCAAAAAGATGGGATGACATCATGCTCAGACGACCCCTGAAGCGTGCGCTCGCCTGGGCCGTCCTGCCCTGCCTTTTTTTTTCGGCCTGCGCATCGGCCGGCAAGAACCTGACGAAACAAACGTCCGCCGAATCCCGGCAGGCGTTGGCGGATGGCGATTTTCAGAAAGCCCTCGATGGTTTCAAGGCGGCCTACGAAAAGAACCCGGGCGGCAAGGAGATGACGGCGAACTATGTCCGGACGGTCGAAGAGATCAAGGGCGCGGCCGACCTGGCCCTGGGCCAACGGGAGTACGCCCGGGCGGGGTCCATCTATCGCGTCCTCCTGAACAGCTATGACGATTTCGGGGCCTTGGAGCCAACGCTCTCGTTCAATAAGGCCCAGCTCGAGACGGCGCTGAAAGAATGCCGGATCGGGGCGGTCTATAACCCGTCCGCGCAGGCCGTGAAGGCCGGAAGCCTCGCCCGAGCCCTCGACATTTTCCAGGCCGCTCTCAAGGAGAGTCCGGGCGACGCTGAGCTCGCGGCGAAATATCGGGGGACGGTCAACCAGATCAAGGCCATCGGAGACAATGCCTTCGGCGCCAAGGATTTCGCCCAAGCCGGGAGAGTCCATACCGTCCTTCTAAGGGATTACGCATCATTCGAAGGAATGCGGCCTCCCGTCGCCTTTAGCCGGGAGGCCCTGAAGGACGTCGTCTCGGCCTGCGGGGAGATCCTGACCCAAACGGGTCTCGCGGAATACCGGAAGGGGAACCTGGCCGAGGCCATCACCGTCTGGGAGGGCCTGCTCGCCTTCGACCCGGATAACGCCGAGATCAAGAAGGCCGTCAATACCGCGAAGACCCAGCTCAGCGGGATCAAAAAGAAGAAGTAGCCGGTCGGGAGAGCGCCTCGATACGGAGCGTGGCCCATGGCCCGCATCTCGACGGCCATCCAGTCTCTGACGGAGCGTTCAGCGCGGCAACCAGGCACGGATCTGGCGGCCGACCTTCTCGGCGCTCGGGGGGCTGAAATTGGACATGACGACGATCACGTAACCGCTTTCGGGGTCCCATTCCAGGGTGGCGTTGAGGCCGGGGGCGCCGCCGGCGATACCGAACCCACCGCGCGTCTCCTCCGTGACCCCGGCCAGCGTCCCGTTGCCGAGGGCGATCGTGTAATTGAGAAGGTCATGCGCCGTGGAGTACCCTCCGCCCGCGGAGCTCCCCCGCCCGGGCAGGGTCGCGTAATTCGGCTTCCACGCCGATCTCTCCCGCACATAGCCGAGCGCCCGGTTCGGGACGTCGGCGTCCTTTGGGTACGAGGCCGTATCATTCATGCCTGCAGGCTTGAAGACATGGTCTCGGACGTAGTCGTAGTAATCCTGGCCCGAGGCCTTCGCGACGATGAGGCCCAGGACGACGTAGCCGCCGTTCGAGTACCGCTCCTTGGCTCCCGGCTCGAACTCAAGGGACTTGTCGGCAAAGAGCGGAAGGTAATCCTCGAGCGACCTGATCTTCTCCTTGGGCGTCGCTTGATATCGCTCGCCGAAGAAGTCGCCGATGCCCGAGGTCATGCCAAGAAGATGGCGGACCGTCACCTTGGCAGCCGCGTCCTTGTTCGGATAGTCCGGCAGGAACTTACCGATGGTATCGCCGGGCGCGATCTTCCCCTGCGCGATGAGCTGGCGGACCGCCAGCGCCGTGAAGGACTTATTGATGGAGCCGACGTTGAATTTCGTATCGACGCGGTTCAAAACACTCTTTTCCCGGTCGGCATAACCATAGGCCTGCTCGAAGACGGGCGCTCCGCTCTTGGCAATAAGAATGACCCCGGAAAATTCGTCGGCCCGGGCGATCCGTTCCCCATATTCCTTAACGGAGGCGACAAGTTCCCCGAAGTCTTTCTTGGGATCGGCCTTGACGCGTCCCTCCCCGCCTTCCTCAAGGGCCTCGATGCGGATGCCGAGGAGGCCGAAGGGCTCGTTGGGCTCGAATTCGAAATCCATCCGGACGGTCGGGCCGTTCGCCGTTCGTGCCACGACGCTCACGAAGGCCCCGCGCGACTCGACGACCTTTTGAAGCTCGATGGCGCCCATCCGGTCCCGCATCTGCCGGTACCGGTCCAACCGTGCCTCGACCGGCGTCTTGAGGAGCGCTTCCTTTGCCACGCGGCCCTCGAGGAACTCTCTCATTGCCGCTTCCCCGGCGTTGAAAGCCTGGATATAGGCCGCAACATGCCTTCCCGCCGGCGTATCGGGAAGTGCGATCTCGGTTTCCTGGGCAAGACCGGCAACGGCCAGAACAGCGACCGCAAATATGCGGACAAACCCATTCTTCATGCTTCCGGCCTCCTCGCCTTGAAATCGTTGTCTAACAGGAAAAACGCGGCGGCCTCTCATATGGTTGCGGATGGGCCCGGCGCATCTCCCTTTTACGGTCCCGGCTTCAGTCCTAATCCTCGCACGTTCCGGTCGGACAGGAGGGCTCGCCGGTCTCTTCCGTCTGGAGCGTGGAGTGCCGGATATCGAACCGGGACGCCAGGACCTCGTTAGCGACCCGAAGGACGGCCCCGGGGTCCGCCCCCTTATGGACCGTAAGGTGGGCGCTCAGGGAGACGAAGCCCGAGGTGATCGTCCAGACATGCAGGTCATGGACGGACGACACGCCTGGGACGGCTCTCAGAGCCCGCTCCAGGGCCGCGGGGTCGATGTGGGCCGGCACGCCCTCCATAAAGATATTGACGGATTCTCGTATGAGCCGGACGGAACTTAGGACGATCAGGGCCGAAATGGAGAGGCTCACGATGGGATCCCAGAGGGACTCGCCCGTGACGGCGATCAACAGGGCAGCGATCAGGACGCCCACGCTTCCCAGGGCATCCGAAAGAACGTGGAGATACGCCCCCCTCATGTTCAGGTTCCGGTCCCTCGCCCGGAGGAGCAGGAGGCCCCCAGCGAGATTGGCCAAGAGCCCGACGACGGCGACCCCGGTCATCAGGCCGTCGTTGATCTCGTGCGGGTTCCGAATCCTCTTGACGGCTTCGTAACCTATCACGCCCGCGAGGCCCCACAAGGCCACCCCGTTGAGAAGCGCGGCGAAGATCTCGGTCCTGCGCCAGCCGAACGTCTTGTCGGGAGACCGGGGACGAGCCGAGAGCCTGAAGGCGATCAGGCACAGGGCAAGGGACGCAACGTCCGTGAGCATGTGTCCCGCGTCGGCCAGCAGGGCCAGACTCCCGCTCAGAATCCCGCCGGCAACTTCAACGCCCAGAAAAACGGTCGTGATCAGAAGAACGGTGCGCAGGGCCTTGACATCCTTGGCGGGCGAGTGATCATGGGGATGGGTGGTCAAAGCTCCGTGCCCTTCTTCAATAACTCCAGATATTCATCATAGGCGTATACCCGGTAACGTTTTTGCCCGGTGACCTCCCGGACGAGACCGGCCGCCTGAAGGGCGGTGAGCGCTCCGATGACCGAGGGCACCGATAGCTTCGTCCTTTGGGAGAGAAATGAAACGTTGGCGATCGGGCGCTCCTGCAAAGCCTGATGGATCCGCAGGGCGGAACCCGCCCTCCTTCCGAGATCGCAGATCTTCGCTCGATCTCTGTCCCCGATATCGTTCAACCTCCTCGCCGTGACCACGGCTCCTTCAGCCATATTCCGGATCCCGATGACGAAGAAACGGATCCATGCCTCCCAATCTCCTTCCTTTCGAACTTTCATGAGGAGTTCGAAATACTTCGGTCGATTCTGTTTGAAATAGAGGCTGAGGTAAAGCAACGGCTGTCTCAGGACTCCTTCGCGGCAAAAGAGGAGCGTCATCAGGAGCCGTCCGATCCGGCCGTTCCCGTCCAGGAAGGGATGGATCGTTTCGAATTGAACGTGTGTCAGGGCCGCTTTGATCAAGGCGGGCGTCTTCGCCGGCACATCATTCATGAATTTTTCGAGTTCGCCCATGGTCCCCGCGACCTGGTCGGGAGGCGGCGGAACATAAAGCGCGTTTCCGGGTCTCGTCCCCTGAATCCAGTTCTGCGAGCGCCGGAATTGACCGGGATCCTTGTCCCCCCCGCGGCCCTTGGAGAGCAGGATGCCATGGACCTCGCGGATCAGTCGATTAGACACGGGGAAGCCTTCCTTGAGCCTTTTCAGACCGTGGTCGATCGCCGCAACATAATTCGAGACCTCTACAACGTCGTTGAGCGGGACGCCGGGGGCTCCCTCGAGCTCGAACAAAAGCAGGTCGGATAGCGAGGACTGGGTTCCTTCGATCTGGGAAGAAAGGACCGCTTCTTTCCTGATGTACATATAGAGAAAAAGATCGATATTCGGCAGAAGCGCCGATATGCTGTCCAAACGTCCCAACGACAGATGGGCTTGGTTGATCTCCTCCCCAAGGGTCGCATCGATCTTCAGTTCAGGCTTGGGGGGCAACGGAAAAGGGATAAAGGCCCGCACGGTCTCGTCCCCGTGCTTCCCGATGTGAAAGCGGCCCGTCAAGCCTCTTTCCATATCCAACTCCACCCCGCTTGATGAATTAAGATCAGTTTAATTAGGCAAGGGCTAATTAAAGGATAACATCCTATCCCTTAATTAGCAAGCGGAATGGTCCGACGGGAATCAGGGGAATTACATCCGCTCCAGCGCCGCGATCCGCTCCTCGATGGGCGGGTGGGTGCTGAAGAGCTTGTTGACGCCGCCCTTGATGTCCTTGAGCGGGTTGACGATGTAGAGGTGGGCGGTGGCCTTGTTGGCCGCCTCGAGGGGTTCGGTGTCGGCGGAGATCTTCCGGAGGGCCGAGGCCAGCCCCGCCGGATAGCGGGTCAGCATGGCCGCGCTCGCATCGGCCAGGAACTCGCGCTTCCTGGAGACGGCGAGCTGGATGATCGTCGCGATAAGCGGTGAAAGGAGGGCGAGGACGAGGCCGGCGACGATGAGGATGGCCCCGGCCCCGCCCGACCCCCGGTCGTTCCGGCTCCGCCTCCGCCCGCCGCCCCACAAAAAGCTCCGGAGGATCCAGTCGCTCAACAGGGCCACGACGCCGGCCATGACCACGACCACGGTCTGAAGGCGAACGTCGTAGTTCTTGATGTGGGACATCTCGTGGGCGACGACGCCCTCGAGTTCGACCCGGTTGAGCTTCTGGAGGATGCCGGTCGTGACGCAGATGACGGCGTTCTTCGGATCGCGGCCCGTGGCGAAGGCGTTCGGGGCCGTGTCCTCGATGACGTAGCACCGCGGCGCCGGGATGCCCGCCGCGATGGTCAGTCCCTCGACGACATTATAGAGGTAAGGGAATTCTTCCTTCGTCACCGGCCGGGCCCGGCTGATGGCCAGGACGATCTTGTCGCTCGCGAAATACCCTCCGGCCGCCATCAGCATGGAGACGACGAGGGCCAGGACGAGGCCGCCCTTCCCCCATCCCGTGACCTGTTCGAAGACCCAGGTCAGGACAAAGATGAAGACGACAAAGAACAGCACCAGGGCGGCGGATTTCCACTTGTTCCGGGCTATCTGTTCATACATGAGGATTACCGGCGCGAGCGCGGCCCACGGGGCCGAAATATTCGGAAATGGGCTTTATGTCCCTAAAAAGAGACCTTGACCGGTCCCTTGGCCGCCTCGTCCCCGATCTCGAAGTACTCCTTCTCCTTGAAGGCGAACATGTTGGCGATGATGTTGGAGGGGAAGACCTGCTGTTTCATGTTGAACTTCATGACGACGTCGTTGTAGAACTGGCGGGCGTAGGCGATCTTGCTCTCGGTCCCGGCCAGCTCCTCCTGGAGCATCAGGAAGTTCTGGTTGGCCTTGAGGTCGGGATAGGCTTCGGCGACGGCGAACAGGGACTTGAGGGCGCCCGTCAGGACGTTCTCGGCCTGGCCGGCCTCCTTGGGCGTCACCGCCCCCATGGCCTGGGTCCGGGCCTGGGTCACCCGCTCGAAGACGCCGCTCTCATGCTTGGCGTAGCCCTTGACCGTCTCGACCAGGTTGGGGATGAGGTCGAACCGGCGCCGGAGCTGGACGTCGACCTGGGACCAGGCGTTGTCGCAGCGGTTCCTCAGGGTGATGAGGCTGTTGTACATGCCGACGGCCATCAGGGCGACGGCGGCGATGATGATGAGCAGGACGACGGCGAATCCCATGGGTTCCTCCTTCCCCCAGGCTTTCGGGGGCACTCCTCTTTAAAATAGGGGCAATCGGTCTAAAAATCAAGGGAATTTCGCGCCCCGGGACGCGTCGCCTGGCCGCTTTTTTTGATTGACTTTGCGATACGGCCCGTGCTATATTTTGTCTTCCATCATTTAAATTTATCAGGAGGATGATCTATGGCTAACCTAAAGGAAAAGTTTGCTTCGAAAATGGCCCCGATGCGCGAGCGGGTCCAGAAGGTCCGTAAGGAACATGGGGATATGAAGATCTCCGACGTGACCATCGAACAGGCTTACGGCGGCGCCCGCAGCGTCAAGTGCATGACCTGGGAAACCTCGGCCCTGGACCCGGTGGAAGGCATCCGCTTCCGCGGTTTCACCATCCCCGAGCTCCAGCAGAAGCTCCCCAAAGCCCCCGGCGGCGGAGAGCCCATCCCCGAGGGCATCTTCCACCTGCTCCTCACGGGCGACCTGCCCACCTACGAGGACACCGTGGAGATCACCGAGGAATGGCGGAAGAGGAGCGCGCTCCCGAAGTACCTCATCGACGTCCTGAAGGCCATCCCGGCCGACACGCACCCGATGACCCAGTTCTCGCTCGCCATCCTCCAGCTCCAGAAGGATTCCGTCTTCGCCGAGCGCTACCGGACGGGCATCAACAAGGCGGATTACTGGGACCCGATGTACGAGGACGTGATGAACGTCCTGGCCAAGCTGCCGGGCATCGCCGCGTACATCTACCGCAAGAGCTACAAGGGCGACAAGCACATCCCCGCCGACCCGAAGCTCGATTGGGGCGGGAACATGGCCAAGATGCTGGGGATCACCGATGACCCGGCATTCGTCGACCTGATGCGGCTCTACCTCGTCATCCACTGCGACCACGAGGGCGGGAACGTCTCCGCCCACACCTGCCGCTTGGTCGGCTCGGCCCTCTCCGACGCCTATTACTCCCTGTCCGGGGCCATGGACGGCCTGGCCGGACCTCTCCACGGGCTGGCCAACCAGGAGGTCCTGCGCTGGATCATGGACCTGATGAAGGACCTCGGCGGCGTCCCGTCGAAGGACCAGCTCAAGAAGTACATCTGGGACACGCTCAACGGCGGGAAGGTCGTCCCCGGATACGGCCACGCTGTGCTCCGCAAGACCGACCCCCGCTACGTCGCCCAGCGGGAGTTCGCCCTCAAGCACCTCCCGAACGACGACATCTTCAAGGTTGTCAGCGCCGTCTACGAGGTCGCGCCCGACATCCTGACCCAGCACGGCAAGACCAAGAACCCCTGGCCGAACGTCGACGCGCACTCCGGCTGCCTCCTCTACCACTACGGGATCACCGAGTATGACTTCTACACGGTGTTCTTCGGGGTCTCCCGGGCCATCGGCGTCCTGTCCCAGCTCATCTGGGATCGCGCCCTCGGCCTGCCCATCGAAAGACCCAAGAGCATCACGACCGAGTGGGTCGAGAACCAGATCAAGGCCGCTCCGGCCAAGTAACCTGAGGGCCCGGCCGGGCCCGTCGGCCCGGACGGAAGAACGGAAGACATGGGGCCGCCCTTCGGGCGAAGGGCGGCCCCTTTTTTTAGCGGCGATAAACGTCGCCCTTGACCCCCGCGAGTGCGGGAGACAAGGGAATTTCCCTCCCGCTCCGGATTATGCTAACATCGTACCTCTCCGTCGGAGGATATGAACCATGGAATACAAGCTGGGTCTGATCGGCTGCGGCACGGTGGGGCAGGGGCTCCTCGAGATCCTGGAATCGAAGCGCGAGCACCTTCGGGACGCCTACGACTTCGAAGTTCGGTTGGTCGCCGTGAGCGACAAACTCAAAGGCTCGCTCCTCGTCCCCGACGGCATCGATATCCCGAGACTCCTCGCGCTCCTCGCCGAAGGAAAGGACCTCTCCAAGTATCCCGCCGGCCGGAAGGCACAGGTCGAGGTCTCCGAGCCTCTGGACATGATCGAGAAGTGCGAGGCCGACATCATCGCCGAGCTGACCTACACCGACATCAAGACCGGCGAGCCGGCGACCTCCTACATCCGCAAGGCCTTGCGCCTGGGCAAGCACGTCGTGACCTCGAACAAGGGTCCGGCCGCCCTCCACTACAAGGACCTCAGCGAGCTGGCCCGCCAGAACGGCCTGCAGTTCCGGATCGAGGGGACGGTCATGAGCGGAACGCCCGTCTTCCACCTATTCGAGTGCGGGCTCGCCGGCAACGGCATCCGCGAGGTGCGGGGCATCCTCAACGGGACCACGAACTTCATCCTGAGCAAGATGGAACAGGACGGGATGGAATACGCCGACGCCCTGGCTCTCGCCCAGAAGCTGGGCTACGCCGAGGCCGACCCGACCGCCGACGTTGAGGGTTTCGACGCCCTGGCCAAGGTCGTCATCCTATCCAACGTCCTCATGGGCGGGTCGATCGGCACCGGCGACGTGGCCCGGACCGGCATCTCCGCGATCTCCCGGGCCGACGTCCTCGCCGCCAAGGACCAGGGGTTCCGCTACAAGCTCATCGGCCGGACCGCCCTCATCGACGGGAAGATCGAGGCATCGGTCGCCCCCGTCAAGCTCCCCCTATCCGACCCGCTGGCCGGGGTGATGGGCGCCCAGAACGCCCTGACGTTCGACACGGACCTCATGGGGAAGGTCACCATCCAGGGCGCGGGGGCCGGCAAGATCGAGACCGGGTTCTCCATCTTGTCGGACATGCTCGCCATTCACAGGTGTCATAAGTAAGCGAGACGGGCGATAAATCCCCCCCCAACCCCCCTTTTGTAAAGGGGGGCTCCGGGGGGATTTTGTCCGAGCTCAGGCTAAAGGCCGAGGCCGCAACTTGACGGCGTACCCTGTTTAAGAGTACGTTAGGGCTCTAGAATACTCTGTGTCATGCATTTTGGCCTTATAAGTTTTCTTTCTTCCAAAACCCGCCACGTTATAACCCTATCCTGGAGGCATCATGTGTCCTGACCCGCAATACAGCCCTGGAGTCCGTAAGTACGTGGAGCAAGCCGCCAAGCTCATCGCCGAGCGGGAGGCCGACCTCGCCCGGATGAAGACGATGAAGTTCGATACCGTCGCCGTCCACGGGCTCTATTCGATGGAGGAGGCCATCAACCGGAACCAGGGGGCCGTCACCGAACCCCTCTACCTCGCCACTTCGCAGGCCTACCGCGATGCCGACGAGCTCGAGGCCGCCCTCGGCTACCTCATTCCGACCTGGTGTTACACGCGGATCGCCAACCCGACGACCTATTACCTGGAGTGGATGCTGGCCCTCCTCGAGGGCTACCGGACGGGCTCGGACACGTCCTGCCTCGTGACCGCGTCGGGGATGTCGGCCATCATGTCCGCGATCGACCCCTTCCTCGTCAAGCAGAAGAACGGCCCCGAGCGCATCAACTTCGTCTCGTCGATCCAGGTTTACGGCGGGGCTTACCAGCACTTCTCCGTACGGAAGATGAAGGAGAGGGGCATCGAGTGCCGCTGGGTCCTCCACCCCGAGGACATGGAGGAGTGGCGGTCGAAGATCGACGAGGACACGCGATTCCTTTACATGGAGGCGCCAAGCAACCCGCAGCAGTCGTTCTGTGATGTCAAGGACTTGGCCGACCTGGCCCATTCGTGGGGGATCCCGGTCATTTTCGACGCGACCTGCGCGACGCCGGCCCTCATGCGGCCCATCGCCCACGGGGTCGACGTGGTGGTCCATTCACTGACGAAGTCCATCACTTCGGGCGGCCTGGCCATCGGCGGCGCGCTCATCAGCCGCAAGCCCATCGTCACCAAAGTCCGCAACGATGACCCTCGGTTCAAGGAGAGCTTCGCCGAGTACGTGAAGTTCTGGCCTTTCCGGGACAACGGACCGTCGCCGTCCCCCTTCAACGCCCTCTTCGCCCTGAACGACTTGCGAACTCTCCGCTCCAAGATGAACCTCGTCAGCCGCAACTGCCAGAAGGTGGCCGAGTTCCTCCAGACCCACCCTAAGGTGTACCAGGTCGACTACCTCGGCCTTGCCCAGCTATCGCCTCCATGCCGTCGCGAAAAGATACATGAAGCTTGTGGATTCCGGCGACGGCTCGGGGAAAGAAGTCAATCGCTATGGCCACCTCATGAGCTTCCGGGTGGACGGCCCGCCGGCAAACGCCCGAAAGGCGTTTGACGCCTTCAAGATCATCTTTCGGGCCACCGACCTCGGGCGCGATCAAGAGCATCGCGACCATCCCGGCCATCTCCACGCACTCCCAGCAGGGCGAGGAGGCCCGGCGGATGGCCGACATCCCGCCCCAGCTCATCCGCCTCTGCGTCGGCGGCGAGGACCCGGACGACATCATCGCCGACCTCGACCAGGCGCTTAACAAAATATAGCGAGAGGGGCAAGGCAAGCGGGACGGATCGCGGCACCAAGGACAAAGGGGGACGGGGATGAAAGCCGCCCCTCTCCCCCCGACCCCCCAGAACCAGTCCCGGCGGTTCCCCCCGCCGTAAGCGGCGGGGTCCCCCCTCCGCTACGGGGGGCTTCAGGGCGGCCTTCATCCCCGTGTTCTTCCGGGATATCCCTTGCGTCCTTCGTGTTGCGACCGACCTGTCATAGTCCATATCCACGATCTTCCCGTCCCATTTGACTTCCCCTCTCGCCTGTCCCGGCCTTTTAATGTAAAATAGGGTGCATGGAAAGCATCCGCATCAGGGGAAACCACGACCTGCGCCTCAGGGGCGAGGTTCGCATCAGCGGATCTAAGAACGCCGTCCTTCCGGCCATCGCGGCCGCCCTGCTCACCCGTGAGAATCTCCACTTGACGAATGTCCCCCTCGTCAAGGACGTCCTCACCATCCTCACCTTGATGAAACAGCTGGGCGCCGAATACTCCGTCGAGGGGAACGCCATCGACATCCGGATCGGGGAGATCACCTCGGACGAGGCGGCCTACGAACTGGTCCGGGCGATGCGGGCCTCCATCCTCGTCCTAGGCCCCCTCCTGGCGCGCTACGGCCAGGCCGTCGTCGCCCTTCCCGGGGGGTGCGCGATCGGTTCGCGGCCCATCGACCTCCACATCAGCGGGCTCCAGAAGCTCGGCGCGACGATCAACCTCGAGCACGGCTACATTCAGGCCCAGGCGAAAAAGCTAGCCGGAGCGCAGATCGAGTTCGAGAAGAAGACGGTGACCGGGACCGAGAACCTGGTCATGGCCGCCGCCCTGGCCGAAGGCGAGACCGTCCTCCGGAACTGCGCCTGCGAGCCGGAGATCGTCAACCTCTGCGAGCTCCTGGTCAAGATGGGGGCCCGGATCGACGGGATCGGCGAGGAGACGATGCGCGTCCGGGGCGTCAAGGAGCTCGGCGGCGCCAGCCACGAGATCATCCCCGACCGGATCGAGGCCGGGACCTTCCTCGTGGCCGGGGCCCTGACCCGGGGCGACATCCTGCTCACCGGCATCCAGCCGGCCCATCTCCAGACGGTCATCCAGAAGCTGAAGTACTCCGGGGCGGTCTTCGAGCCGGTCCAAGGGGACGCCCTGCGCGTCGTCGGGAGCCGGGAGATCCGTCCCCAGGACATCACGACTTCCCCCTACCCGGGCTTCCCCACGGACATGCAGGCCCAGTTCATGGTCCTGATGACCCAGGCCCTGGGCACGTCCATCATCACGGAGACGATCTTCGACCGGCGGTTCTCGCACGTCAACGAGCTCCTCCGGCTCGGGGCCAATATCGAGGTCCAGGGGGACAAAGCCACCGTCAAGGGCCGAACCCCGCTCTCGGGCGCCGAGGTCATCGCCACCGACCTCCGGGCGTCGGCCTCGCTTGTCCTGGCCGGCCTCATCGCCGGCGGCGAGACGGTCATCAACGAGATCGACCACCTCGACCGGGGCTACGAGAGGATCGAGGAAAAGCTCCGGGGGCTCGGCGCCTCCATAGAGCGCATCCGGAACTGAGGAGGGGCCATGGTCGGCTGCATCTTCTGCAGGATCGCGGCGAAGGAGATCCCGGCTTCGGTCGTCTACGAGGACGCCGAGATGCTGGCCTTCGACGACATCAGCCCCAAGGCCCCCGTCCACGTCCTCCTCATCCCCAAGGAACACTTCGCTTCGCTCAACGAGCTCCCGGCAGGCCGGGAGGGCCTTCTCGGCCGGATGCTCGAGAAGGCCCGTGCCGTGGCCGAGGCGAAGGGCGTTGCGAAGAGCGGCTACCGCGTCGTGCTCAACACGGCCGGGGACGCCGGCCAGGACGTCTTCCACATCCATTTCCATGTCCTCGGGGGACGCAAGATGACATGGCCGCCGGGATGACATGACCGGGGTTTCCATCATCGGAGCGGGACGACTCGGAGCTTCGCTGGGCCACGCCCTGGCGCGCAAAGGTTACGACCTTCGGTCCCTCTCCTGCCGGACCCTGCGCTCGGCCCGCGAAAGCGCCCGGATCGCCGGCGCGGGCCGCGCGGTCACCGACATCGTGAAAGCGGCGGGGGATTCCCCGGTGGTCTTCGTGTGCGTGCCGGACGGCGCCCTCCCGGCCGTTGCCGCGTCGCTTGCCGCTTCCCCGACGGACTGGCGGAAGCGGACGGTCTTCCATACGAGCGGCCTGGTCCCCGCCCGGGTCCTCGAACCCCTCGCGCGCGCGGGGGCGCTCACGGCCTCCTTCCATCCGGTCCAGACGTTCGCCCGCAAGGAGGCCGACCCCGGCCTCTTCCGCGGCATTTTTTTCGGGCTCGAAGGGGATCCTGAGGCCATTTGGACAGCCTTGGGGTTCGTCCGCAGGCTCGGCGGGGCCGCCCTCATCCTCGCCGAAAAGGAAAAGGCGCTGTATCACGCGGCCTGCGTGCTCTGCTCGGCCGGGGCGGCCGCGCTCTTCGATTCCGCCTCCGGCCTTCTCGCGCGGACGGGATTGGGCCCCGACGAGGCGGCACGCGTCCTCCTTCCGCTCGCCCAAAGGACTTTACGGAACGTAAAGGAAATTGGCGCGGCGGGGGCGTTGACCGGGCCGGTTTCCCGCGGCGACGCGAAGGCGGTCCGCGCCCATGTCGCGGCCTTGCCCAAAGAGGGCCCGGCCCGCGCACTGTATGCAGCATTGGGACGTGCGGGCCTTGAGATGGCCGGAAAAAGGACGCTTTCCCTAAGTACGGTCAGATCCCTGAAACGGCTTCTGGAAGATAGATAACCTCCTCTTCCAGAACGATCCCGGAGCGTTCCTTCACCCTCTTTTTGAGTTCGGCGGCCAGTGCCAGGACATCGGCCGCCCTTGCGCCGCCGAGATTGATGAGGAAGTTCGCGTGCCCCGAAAACACCCCGGCGCCGCCCGCGCGGAGCTTCTTGGCCCCGACCTCCTCGAGCAAGCGCCCGGCCGGGACCTTCTTCCCGTCCGCAAGGACGGGATTCTTGAAATAGCTCCCGGCGCACGGCGTTCCCCAGGCGGGCTGTCTTTCCCGACGGCATTCCAGGTTCTCCAGGACCGTCTTCCTGATAAGTTCCGGGTCTCCGGGAACGGCCTCGAGAACCGCGTTCAGGACGATGAAGGGCTTTGTCTTGAGCACCGAGTGCCGGTAGCCGAAGGCCATGTCCTCGCGGATCATTGGGCGTTCGTTCCCATCGTCGCCCAGGAGGACCGCCCGGACGAAAACGTCGCCTATCGCCCGCCCGAACGCCCCGGCGTTTCCGTAGAGCGCTCCACCGACGGTCCCGGGAATGCCCGCCAGGAATTCCAGTCCCTGAAGGCCGCCGTCGAGGGCGGACTGGAGCAATCGGGACAGGAGTGTTCCGGAAAGGACCTCGACCTGGCCGGGCTCCGGCCCGGGTGTCAGCCCCTGCGCCCGGTTATGGACGATGAGTCCCCGATACCCCCCATCCGCGAACAGGATGTTGTACCCGCCGCCTATGACATAATGGGGGACGCCGGCCCGGCGGGCGAACCCGACAGCGGCCGCAAGCTCTTCGCTTGTCGCCGCCTCGAAGAAGAGGTCGGCCGAGCCGCCGATCCGGAAACTGGACAGCTCCTTCAGGGATACGTCTTTCGACAGCGGCTTCCCGACGGTTTCCAGGAACCCCGCGGCCAGTTCGGCATTCCTGTCCATGCGCTTATTCTAGACCATCGCCCTCTCTGAAGTCTAATCGCGTCTGTATCCCTTTGGCACATTTTTTGCTATAATTTTTGGGCGATGCGCCATATTGACATTCTCATGGGTACAAGCTATCATCTTTGAAATTTAGTTACGAGGTAGCGCATGAAAAGAATCCTGATGACGGTCCTTCTTCTCGCGGTCGTCGCGACGGGTTTCCTGGCCGCCCAGAACGAGGCGGACGACGCCTATGTCAAGGCCATGACCCAGAGCGACCCCTGCCAGAAGGTCCAGGCGCTCAAAGCCTACGTCCAGAAATACGCCGGCAAGGGTACGCAATACGAGAACTTCGCGAACGTTTACCTGTGCCTGACCCCCTGCCCGGGCCAGCCGGCGGCCGAAAAGATCCAGTACGGCGAGAAGGCCCTGACCATGGAAGGGGTCGACGATAGCACCAAGACCCAGCTCCTGATCACCGTCGCCAGCCTTTACCTCCAGAGCGGCCAGAACCTCGACAAGGCCAAGGCCGCGGCAGGCAAGCTCATCGACCTCGCCAAGGCCAACAAGGAAAAGGACCCGTCCGAGGCCCAGTGGGGAAAGCTCATCGGCGCCGGATACTTCCTCCAGGGCCAGGCGGCCGAAAAGGCCAAGGATATGGGCGCCGCCGCCGACGCGTACATTGCCTCCTACGTCATCCTGAAGGACCCGAAGATCATGGCCCAGATCAAGAAGCTGGCCAAGACCCTCTATGACGCCAAGCAGTTCGCCCAGGCCGAGCAGGTCTTCCGCACCCTTTACAACCACTCCAAGGACGCCGATAGCGCCCTGATCCTCGGCCAGACCCTCTACCGGAATAACAAGGCCGACGAGGCCTTGACCCTCTTCAAGGAAGCCTACGCCAAGAAGCAGACCGGGGAACTCGCCTACAACATCGGCATCATCCTCGCCAAGAAGGCCCCCCAAGAGGCCATCGATTACCTCATCGTGGCCAGTCTCCGGTACCCCGCCCAAGCCCAGAACGCCCTGGGCATGGCCCAGAACCTGTACTTCACCTCGTCTCCCGACGCCAAGATCAACGACGTCATCAACAAGATCCAGGAAAAGCAGAAGAGGATCGACGAGCTGACGAAGTCCTTCAATACCAAGTTCGCCGACAAGAACGAGGAGGAGCTGACCGACGCCGAGAAGGCCGAGATGAAGAAGATCCTTTCCGACATCGACGTCCAGAAGGCCGAGATCGTCAAGCTCCAGTCGTCGTCGAGCGAGATGACCGGCAAGTGGACGAAGCGCATGGAGGACGTCAAGAAGAGGCTCGGGACGAGCTGATCGCCCCGGCCCTCGATCCCGCGGTTTCGGGGAAGAGCATTTGACGGGGTCCATCTCCCGACGGTCCGCCGCGAAAAAGATCGCGGACCTGCGCAGGGAGATCGCTTACCACGAACAGAAATACTACATCGACAACGACCCCCAGGTTGCCGACGCCGAGTTCGACGCGCTCATGCGGGAGCTGGGCGGCCTCGAGGCGCGATTCCCCGACCTCGTCACCCCCGAATCCCCCACCCGGCGGGTCGGCGAACGGCCCGTCGAAGGTTTCGTGCCGGTCGTCCATGACCGGCCGATGCTGAGCATCGACAACTGCTACGACGAGAAAGGGCTCCGGGACTTCGAGGACCGGGTCCTCAGGCTCCTTCCCGACAAGAAGATCTCTTACGTGGCCGAGCTCAAGATCGACGGGCTCGGCATCTCCATTCTCTACAGGGACGGGAAGTACGCCCGGGCCGTGACGCGCGGCGACGGCGTCCGGGGCGACGACGTCACCGCCAACGTCAAGACGATCCGGTCCCTGCCCCTGTCCGTCGCCGAGACCCGGGACGTCGAGGTCCGGGGCGAGATCTACATTCCCACCGAAGCCTTCCTCGCGATCAACCGGGAGCGCGAGGAGAACGAGGAGCCCCTCTTCGCCAACCCGCGAAACGCGGCGGCCGGGTCCATCCGCCTCCTCGACGCGAAGGAGGTCGCGGCGCGGAACCTGAACGTCTTCCTCTACACCCTCTTCATCGACGGGCGGGAGCCCGATTCCCAGTGGGAGAGCCTGACGCGGATGCGGGCGCTCGGCTTCAGGACGAATCCCCACTCCCGGCGCTGCCCGACGATCGACGACGTCCTTGCCTACTACCGCGAATGGACCGGCAAAAGGGACACGCTCGATTTCGAGGCCGACGGCATCGTCGTCAAAATCGACGCGGCCGACGAGCGGCAGGCCCTGGGGACGACGGCCAAGTCGCCGCGGTGGGCGATCTCCTACAAGTTCCCGGCCCGGCAGGCGACCACCCGGATCAACGACATCGTCATCCAGGTCGGCCGGACGGGGGCCCTGACGCCTGTCGCCGTCCTCGAGCCCGTCAAGCTCTCCGGCACGACGATCAGCCGCTCGACGCTCCACAACGAGGACGAGCTCCGCCGTAAGGACATCCGCGTCGGGCGACGTCATCCTCCTCGAGCGGAGCGGCGACGTCATCCCGCACGTCGTCTCGGTGATGAAGGAGCGCCGGACCGGGAGGGAGCGCTCCTTCGCCTGGCCGACGAAGTGCCCCATCTGCCGGTCGGCCGTCTTCCGGCCCGAGGGCGAGGTCGTCTCCCGCTGCGTCAATCCCTCCTGCCCGGCCCGGATCCGGGAATCCGTCCTCCACTTCGCCTCCCGCCGGGCCATGAACATCGACGGTCTCGGGGAGGCGCTCGTGGACCAGCTCCTCGCCCAGGGGCTCGTCCGGGAGATCCCGGACCTTTATGCCCTCGGGTTCGAGGACCTGGCCGCCCTGGACCGCATGGGACCCAAGAGCGCCCGGAACCTGCTGGCCCGCATCGCCGAGTCGAAGACGCGGGACCTCGCCCGCCTCGTCTTCGCCCTGGGCATCCGCCACGTCGGGGAGCGCCTCGCCCGGAGCCTCGCCGAGCAGTTCCGGACGCTCGACGCGCTCGCCGCGGCTCCGGCCGAAGAGCTCGTCACGGTCGAGGACGTCGGCCCCAGGGTCGCGGAGAGCGTCGTCTTCTTTTTCGCCCAGGCCGAGAACCGAAAGCTCGTCGACCGGTTGAAAAAGGCGGGGCTCGACCCCGCCTCCGGCGGAGAGGCCGCCGCCGGAGGCCCGCTCGCGGGCCAGGTCTTCGTCATCACGGGGACGCTCCGGAGCTTCGGCCGCGACGAGGCGCGAAGGCGGATCGAGGCCTTGGGGGGAGAGACGGCGGACTCGGTCTCGGGCCGGACGACCGGCCTCGTCGCCGGCGAGTCGCCCGGCTCCAAGCTCGACAAGGCCAGGGCCCTGGGGATCCGGGTCATCGATGAAGAGGAATTCCTGAAGCTCCTCGGCGATCGCTGAGGGCTATTTCTTCTTGGGGCCGAAGAAAGACGTGGAGAGGAGTCCCTTGAGGCCCTTCGGCCGGTTCCCCTTGTTGATCAGATGGAGCTCCTGGAGGGCCAGCTTGTGTTCGGGGTCGGCCTCGACGGCCTTCTGGAACTGCCGGGAGGCCTTGGCCATGAGCCCCTCGTTCTTGTAGAGATATCCCAGCCCGACATAGCCCTCGGGATTCCATGGCTCGAGGGCGATGGCCTTGAGAAAATCCAATTCGGCCTTCTGCCGGTAGGCCGGGATCTTGGACTCGGCCATCGCCAGGAGCAGGTAGAAGTCGCCCTTGTTCTTCCGGAGGCGAACGGCCTCTTCGAGCAGGGAGACGGCGTCGTTGAAACGCTCCTGGACATAGAGGGTCTTCCCCTGCCGGAACTTGATGTCCGCCGTCTTCAGGACGTCCTGGTGCTCTTCTCCGCGGCCGCCGGGGCCCGAATCATAGGCCCTGCGCTTATCCTGGCTG
Organism: Candidatus Aminicenantota bacterium; assembly: GCA_963813235.1. Lineage (GTDB taxonomy): Bacteria > Acidobacteriota > Aminicenantia > Aminicenantales > Saccharicenantaceae > JALHVH01. The sequence continues at coordinate 244,042 of CAWEYF010000016.1, forward strand.
ATGAGGGTCCGGTAGGCGTTGGTGATGGCGTCGAAGACCTCGTCGATCAGGTCGCGGTGGGTGGCCTGGACCTTGCGGTCGAACCGGTCGGGATGGAACCTCCGGGCGAGGCTGAAGTATGCCTTCTTGATCTCCTCGTCGATCGCGGTCCTCGGAATGTCCAGGATCTCGTAGTAGGTCTTCGTCCCTAGGCTCTCATGCATCTCGATGACCTCGACGATCTCCGCGGCTTTATCGCCCGCGGAGGCCCCGCGGGCGGCTTCGGATTCCGGGGCCCCGGCCTGCGGCGAGGCCGCCTCCGGCCCGAGGTCGACGAGGTCCAGGCAGTAAAGCAGGAAGAGGCTCTTCCAGAAGAACTCGGCGGACACCGGGAGTCCCGCCATGACCTTTTCGGCGGGGGACTTGCCGTTGACCGCGCCCAGGACCTTTTTCTCCTCTTCCGTCAGGAGGTGGACCATCGACCGGGCGTGCAGCCGGGGAGTCTTTCTTGCCAGGAAGGTCTTGATGGCCGGGTCGTAGGCCATGCGGCGAATACCGTATTCGATGAGGAAGGGGACGCTGATCCGGTGGACGCCATTCTCGGCCGAGGCATCGGCGCGCTCCTGGAAGACCACTTCGGCGTCGAAAAAGGAAAACGTGTTGAGGGTCGTTTCCTTGAGTTGATAGACGAGGGCTTCCTCGAGGTCCCCTTCCGAGATCAGGCCTTTGCTCTTCAGGACCTCGCCGATGTTCGCGTGGGGCTCGATGAAATCGTCCATCCGGGCGTGGTCGTCGCGCGTGATCTTCTCCAGCCGGAACAGGACCTCTCCCAGCCGTTCTTCGGGCTGATTGGTCTTGATCTGGAGGAGGCCCCCCTCGCGGAAAAAGAAGTATTTCTCGATGTCCCCGCGCTTGAAGACGAGCCGCCCCGACCGCTTGTGAAAATAGATATCATGGAGGAAAAGGGCGACGTGTTTCATCCTTGTTTTTATAAATATATCGGATTCGAGGAGGATTTGCAAGACAAATGCTCCCGGACGCGCCGGATCCCCGCCGGCCCGGCCGGAAATTTTACTTGGCCGCCGAATTGTGCTAATTTCGGGACATGAAAGCCCATTTGGTCCAGATGGCCTCGCGGCTCGGCGACCTCCGGGCGAACCTCGACCGGCACCTGGAAGCCCTGGAACGCGCCCGCGAGGAAAAGGCGGATCTCGTCGTGTTCCCCGAGCTCGGCCTCACGGGCTACACGCTCAAGGATCTCGTCCCCGACTTGGCCCTGAATCCGGCCCGAAGCCCCCTCTTCAAGGAGCTCCTGGACGCCGGCCGGGGGATGTCCGTGGTCGTCGGCTTCGTCGAGGAGAAGGAGGACGAGCGCGGCCTCTTCTACAACTCGTCGGCGTTCCTGGCCGAGGGCCGGGTCGTCCACGTCCACCGAAAGGTCTTCCTCCCTACGTTCGGGATGTTCGAGGAGGCCAAGATCTTCGCCCAGGGCCGGAACGTCCTGCCGTTCCGGGCCCCGTTCGGAAAGGCGGGGATGATGATCTGCCGGGATTTCCTCCAGTACGGCGCGAGCTACCTTCTCTTTGCCGGCGGCGCCGAGGTCTTCATCGTCATATCGGCCGCGCCCGGCCGCGGGGTTTCCGGGACGGCGGGCTTCGAGACGAGCCGGATGTGGGAACTGATGGGGGAGGCCGTCTCCCATTTTTCCACCGCGTTCGTCCTGTACTGCAACCGCGTCGGCTCCGAGGACGGGGTCACCTTCGCCGGAGGCTCCTTCGTCTTCGGCCCGGAAGGGACGCTCCTGGCCCGTGCCCCCGACCTCGACGAGGCGGTCCTGGCCTGCGATATCGACCTTGGTCTCGTCCGAGAAGTCCGGAAGAGATGGACGTTCAAGCGGGACGAAAGGCCCGAGGTCATCCTCCACTCCCTGGAAAGGATCGTCCGCGGCTATGAAGATTAACGGCGCCTTCGTCGAAAAGGTCCTGACGCGGTTCATCCGCGAGGAGTTGGGCCGGTTCGGCTTTTCGAGGGGCATCCTGGGGCTCTCCGGGGGCGTGGACTCCGCGGTATGCGCTGTCCTCGCGGCCCGCGCCCTCGGCCCGGAGAGCGTCCTGGCCCTCATCATGCCCTACGGCGATGGCTTCCCCTCCGACGTCGCGGACGCGTCCGCCCTGTCCCGACTCCTGGGCATCAGGTCCGAAACCGTCGATATCGCCCCGCAGGTCGACGCCTATTTCTCACGGTATCCGACCGACAGCCGGCGTCCTCCGCGGGAACAAGATGGCCCGGGAGAGGATGTCCATCCTTTATGACTTTTCCGCCCGGGAGAAGGCCCTTATCCTGGGAACGAGCAACAAGACCGAGCTCCTCATCGGCTACGGGACGCTCCACGGCGACATGGCCTGCGCCATCAACCCTATGGGCGATCTCTTCAAGACCCAGGTCCGTGAGCTCGGGGCCTGGCTGGGGGTGCCGAAGCCCATCCTGGAGAAGACGCCCACAGCCGGGCTCTGGCCCGGCCAGACCGACGAGGGCGAGTTGGGGATCGCGTACGCCGAGCTTGACGCCATCCTCTATGAGATGGCGGACCGGCGGAAGGCCGTTCCCGAGATCGTCGCGATGGGTTTCAAGAGCGGGGTCGTCGAGCGGGTTGCGGCCATGGTCCGGAATTCGGAATTCAAGAGGAAACTTCCGCCGATCGCCAAGGTCTCGTCCAGAACCGTCGGCCACGACTTTCTCTACCCCTTCGACCGGGAGAAGTGAGCGTGGACGCGCGCCCCGGCCGTGCTTCTGGAAAGGGGATCCTCTTCATCGTAGCGACGCCTATCGGGAACCTCGAGGACGTCACCCTGCGGGCGCTCCGCGTCCTGAAAGAGGTCGAGGCGGTGGCCTGCGAGGACACGCGCCAGACCGATCAAGCTCCTCAACGCCTACGATATCCGGAAGCGGCTCATCTCCTATTTCCAGCCCAGGGAACGCCAGCGCGTGCCGGAGATCATCGCCCTCCTCAAGTCCGGAAAGGACGTTGCCCTGGTCTCGGACGCCGGCACGCCGGGCATCTCGGATCCCGGGTTCCCCCTGATCCGGGAGGCCCTGAAAGAGGGAATGAACGTCGTCCCCATCCCGGGGCCCTCGGCGCTCGCGGCGGCGCTTTCGGCCGCCGGCCTCCCAACGCACCGCGTCCTGTTCGCCGGCTTCCCCCCGCCGAAAAAGGAGGCCACCAGAAAGCTTTTGGCGTCCTTGAAGGACGAGGAAGCGACCCTGGTCTTCTACCTTCCCGTCCGCCGCATCCCGGAGTTCCTGGCAGCGATCCTGGAGACCCTGGGCGACCGGAAGGCCGTTATCGCCAGGGAGCTGACGAAGCTCCATGAGGAGTTCATAAGGGGCGCCGCCTCCGAGCTCCTCGAGGCCGCCGGGAAACGGACCTTCAAGGGCGAAGCTACGGTCCTCATCCACGGCGCAAGAAATCCCCCCCAGCCCTCCTTTTGTAAAGGGGGGAGGAATCAAATCCCCCCTAACCCCCCTTTTGCAAAGGGGGGAGGAATCAAGACCCCCTTAGCCCCCCTTGATAAAGGGGGGTTAGGGGGATTTATTATCCGACAAAAAGAATCATGTTGACAATATATTTGACATACTTGTGCTCATATATTATATTATTAACATACTAAGATAAACGAGGTAAAAAATGGCTATTATCAAATGGGATCCCTTCAGGGACGTTGTCACGCTGAGGGAAAAGATGAACCGTCTGTTCGAGGACGCCGTCGCGGCCAGGGGCGAGGAAAAGGGTATGATCACCGGTTCCTGGTCTCCGGCCGTGGACATTTACGAGACGGAAAGCGAGCTCGTCCTTTCGGCCGAGGTCCCCGGGATCGACGAAAAGGACATGGAGGTCCGGATCGAGGACAACACCCTGTCGATCAAGGGAGAAAGGAAGTTCGAGAAGGAGACCCGCGAGGAGAACTATCACCGGATAGAAAGGGCATACGGGTCCTTCTACCGGTCGTTCTCCCTGCCCGGCACCGTCGACCAGGAACATATCGAAGCCCGGCACGAGGGCGGGGTCCTGAAGATCCACATGCATAAGAAGCCCGAGTCCAAGCCCAAGAAGGTCAAGATCCTCACCCCCGCGGCGCCCGAAAAGACGAAGAAGTGATACCATTCCCGGGTTCGTTATGCCCGGGCGATGGTGACCGCCCGAACTTCTTTGGCTCCGGCCTCGAGCAGAGTGCGGGCACACTCCCCGATCGTGGCACCGGTCGTGTAGACGTCGTCGGCGAGAAGGAGCACTTTTCCCCGGACGCAGTCTCCTTTTTTGACCCGATAGGCGCCCCGGACGTTCCCCGCCCGCTCGTGCCCCTCCAGGGAGGTCTGCGGCGGGGCGTTACGGACCTTGACCAGGACCCCATCACAAACGCCGACCCCCATCAGCTTTCCGAGCTCCCCGGAGAAAACCCGGGACTGGTTGAAGCCGCGCTCGCGCTTCCGCCGCGGGTGGAGCGGCACGGGGACGATGCCCTCGACGCCCCGCCAGAGCTCCTCTTCGCCCCCAACGGCTTCCTTCGCGATCCCGGCCAATCCCCGGCCGAGGACGGAAAGCTTCCGGTACTTGAAGAGGAGGATGATGTCCTTCAGGGCCCCGTCGTACGCCCCGCAGGACCGGTGGACGGCGTAAGGCGGAGGGGCTTCGACGCAGGCCCGGCAGACGTGAGATTCACCGGCGCCCTCCAAAAAGCGGCCGCAGACCGTGCACCACGATGAGGGCCGGCAGGGGCGGGCCTCCGCCCAGCAGGCCCGACAGACAACGCGTTCGCCGGCCCGGTCGAGGAGTCGCCCGCAGCGGCGGCAAAAAGAGGGAAAGAGGACGAGCTCGGCCAGCCGGAGCCAGGCGCCCGCGGCCGGACGGCCCGAACGGGTCACTGCGAGGCGGACTCTTCCTCCGCCTTCTGCTGGCAGTTGATGCAGTAGGGCGTCCAGGGCAGAGCCGCGATCCTCTTCTTCCCGATCTCCTGGCCGCATAACTGGCACAAGCCGAAGCCGTCCCGCTCCAGCCGGCGGAGGGCCTCGTCGATCAGCATCAGCTGATCGCGCTCGGTATCCGAAAGGCTCAGGAGGAATTCCTTCGTGTATGAGCTCTCGGCCTTGTCGACCAGGTCCTGGGCGACGTTCATTTCGACTTCTTTGCTCTCGGAGATGAACTGGCTGAGCTTGTAGACGATTCGCTCCTTCTTCTCTAGGAGCGTCTGCCGGAATTCCTGCTTCTCTTTCTTGGTCATCTTCTTTATCACTTCTCCGACTCCCTCATTTGGCGTAATGTGTGCCCTTCATCATGGTCAGGGACCTGTAGATCTGCTCCAAAAGGACGACCCTCGCCAGCTCGTGAGAGAAGGTCATCCGCGACAGCGAGAGGCGCATATCCGCCCTCTCGACGATCCTCCCGGCCAGGCCGAGGAAACCACCCACGACAAAGGCCGGGGGACGGGCCGGCGCATCCGCGCGCTTCGCGAGGAAACGGGCGAATTCGACCGATGTCATCTCTCTCCCCGCATCGACGAGGCAAACCACATAATTCCCGGCCAACCGGTCCTCGATGCCCCGGGCTTCGACGTCCAGGATCTTCGTCGCCGCGCGCTCGTCCAGCCCCCGGGCCTCGCGCGTCTCATGGACGCGGCAGGAAGCCATCGGGCGGATGCGGCCCAGGTAGAATTCCTGGAGCGCCCTGGCCCCCGGGTTCTTCGTCTTTCCCGGCCAGATGAATCTCAATTCCATCGGAAAGCCCGACGACAGCCCGTCGAGGTCCATACAAAATAATGATTCGGAAAGGAAAAGTCAAGGCTTAATATTCGACCTTCCGGGCGTCCCCCCAGAGCTTCTCCAGGGAGTAATAATCGCGGGCCGTCCCGGAGAAAATGTGGACGAGGAAGGACCCGTAGTCGAGGAGGCCCCAGTCGGACGAATTCCTCCCCTCGACGCTCAGCGGCCGCAGGCCCGACGCTTTCAGTCCGTCCTCGACGGCTTCGAGGAGGGCCGCGATATGCCGGGAGGAATTCCCGTTCATGATGACGAAAAAGTCGGTGAACGCGGAGATCTCCCGGAGGTCCAGGACCCGGATGCCTTCGCCCATTTTCGCTTGGGCGGCCTTGACCGCCAGCCGGACCTCCGCGGGAAGGTTTCGTTTGCCGAACTTTTTCGCTGTCTTTTCGGTCATCGTCCTCTATGCCTCCAGCTCTCGATAAAGTCCATGGGAACGCATGTAGTCCCCGACGGCCTCCGGGACCAGGCCCGTGACCGTCTCCCCCGCCCGGACGCGCCTCCGGACCTCGGTCGACGAGACGTCCAGGGCCCGGATGGGCAGGAGGAATATACGATAGTCCCCGGTGAGGGCCTCGTCGACGGTCTCCCCGTCGGCGACCGCGCGGATCCTCTTCCGGAGGGGCTCCCCGACGACCCCCTCCGCGTCCTCGAGGCGCGTCCCCGGGCGCGTCATGACGATGAACAGGGACTCTTCAAGGACCCTTTCATGTTCGCGCCACGTCCCGATCTCAAGGAACGCGTCCGCGCCCAGGATGAAGAAGATCCGGGCCCCGGGATGGAGCCCCCGGATCCGCTCCAGGGTGAGGATGGAATAGGACCTCCCGCCCGCGTCGACCTCGATGGACGAGGCCGAGAAACGCGGCTCTCCGGCGCAGGCCAGCTCGACCATGCGGAGGCGGTCCCGGGCCGAGGCCATCCCCTTCCTCTCCTTGTGGGGCGGGATGAAGGACGGGATGAACAGGATCCTGTCCAGGGAGAATCTCTCCAGGACCTCGCGGGCCGCCCGGACGTGCCCGAGGTGGATGGGATCGAACGTCCCGCCGAAGAGCCCGATCCGTTCCGTCATTCCGGGCCCTTCCCCGCTGCGGCAGCGAGGGAGTCCAAGAGGCCGGCCATGCCGTCCGCCAGCTCCTTGAGCCCCTTTCCCGTGAGCGCCGAGACCGCGAAAAAGGGGGCGCCCTCCTTTGCGGCCAGTCGCCGCACCCGGTCGAGCCGGGACCTTTGGCCCCCGAGGGTGTCGGTCTTGTTGGCCACGATGATCTTCGGCCGGGCCGCCAGGGAGGAGCCGTAGGCCTCGAGCTCCTTCATGACGACGGCGTAATCGTCGACAGGGTCGCGGCCCGTCGCCGGGGACACGTCGATGAGGTGGACGAGGACCTTTGTCCGTTCGATGTGCTTGAGGAACCGGATCCCCAGGCCGTGCCCCTCGTGCGCGCCCTCGATGAGCCCCGGGATATCGGCCACGACAAAGCGCCTGGGCCCGCCGGCGTCCACGACCCCCAGGTTCGGCGTGAGCGTCGTGAACGGGTAGTCGGCGATGACCGGCCGGGCGGCGGAGATCCCCGAGATCAGGGTCGACTTGCCGACGTTCGGGAAGCCCACGAGGCCGACGTCGGCGATGATCTTCAGCTCGAGGAAGAGCTCCTTCTCCTCGCCCGGCCGGCCCGGCTGGAATTCCCTGGGCACCTGATGCGTCGAGGTGGCATAGGAGGCGTTCCCCCGCCCGCCCTTGCCGCCCTTGGCCGCGAGGAAGGCCTCCCCCTGCTCCAGGAAATCGTGGAGGATCTTCGCCCGGCCTTCCTCACGGACGATGGTCCCGACCGGGACGCGGAGGACGATGTCCTCGCCCCGCTTCCCCTGGCGGTTGCTCCCCTGACCGGGCTTGCCGTTCTTGGCCTTGTTGATGGGGTGGAACCGGTAGTAGACGAGGGAGTTCAAATTCGTTTCGGAGACGAGGAGGACGCTCCCGCCGTCGCCGCCCCGGCCGCCGTCCGGCCCGCCTTTCGGCACCTTGGATTCGCGGCGGAAACTGACGCATCCATTGCCGCCCTTTCCCGCCTTGACGACGATATGGACCTGATCGACGAACAACGGAGTCTTATTCCCCCGAAAGCCGGCTCCCGGCCTTACGCGAATCCTTCCGCGCTCTGGACATCAGGCCGGGATGACCGCGACGCGCTTGCCCTTCTTTCCCTTGTCTTCGAATCGGACCGTTCCGGTGACGAGCGCGTAGAGCGTGTCGTCCTTGCCTTTGCCGACGTTGACGCCGGGCTTGATGGGCGTGCCCCTCTGGCGGACGATGATCGTCCCCGCGTTGACCTGCTGGCCGCCGAATCTCTTGACGCCGAGCCTCTTGGACTGGCTGTCCCTTCCGTTCCGTGCCGCTCCGCCTTTCTGGGCCATGACCTACTCCTTCGCCGCTTTCTTCGGCTTCGCGGCCGGCTTGGGCTTGACCGACGCCTTCTTCTTCGCCGCGGCCTTCTCGGCGGTCGCGGCCGATTTCTTCGTCTTCTTCTCCGCGGGCGGCTCCATCGGGACCGGCTTGGCCGCGGGCTTCTTCGGGGCCGCCGGGGCTTTGGGGGCCGGGGCGGCGGGCTTGGCCGCGGGCGGATGGGGTTGCAGTTCCTCTTTGGGAACGAGCGTCGCGTCGGGATAGATCTTCACGATCCGCACCTTGGCGAGCTGCTGGCGGTGGCCCTTCGTCCGCCGGTATTGTTTCCTCCTCTTCTTCTTGAAGATGAGGACCTTGTCTCCCTTGAAGTTCTCTACGACCTCGGCCTTGACCGCCGCTCCGGCCACGTCCGGGGTCCCGACGAGGACCTTTCCCTCGTCCTCTATCAGCAGGACCCGGTCGAAGACGACCGTCCCACCCTGTTCGACGCCGAGTTTCTCGACGTCCAGAACGTCGCCTTCCTTGACGCGGTACTGCTTCCCGCCTGTCTTGATCACAGCATACATGGGCCTACCCTTTTCCAAAAATAAATAAGAACAGGACGTTAAATGTAGCATACGGCCGGGTTTATGTCAATCAAAGAAGGGCGAGAGGGGCGAGACGGGATGTGGGCGGTACCGGATTCGAACCAGTGACCCCCGGCGTGTAAGACCGATGCTCTACCGCTGAGCTAACCGCCCACGAGTCCGGCGCCCGACGCGGACGCAGGTTTCTACCGCGTTCTTTAAGCGTAAAGAAACGGGTTCCGTTTGTCAATTTTTTGACATTCCCGCCGATTCTCTGTTATAAGAACCCCAAGGGCCCCCCGCCCGGGGCCGGAGCGCATGAACAAAAGAAGGATCCTGGTGGTCGAGGACGAGCGCCTCGTCGCCAAGCACATCGAGAACATGGTCCGGGGCCTCGGCTACGAGGTCTCCGGGGTCGCCGCCACCGGAGAGGACGCGGTCCGGATCGCCCTCGAGGCCCTTCCCGACCTCGTCCTCATGGACATCAGGCTCCGGGGAGACATGGACGGCATCGCGGCCTCCGAGCAGATCTGGGACAAGGCGGCCATCCCCGTCGTCTATTTGACGGCCTACGCCGACGAGGCCACCCTCGAGCGGGCCAAGATCACCGACCCGTTCGGCTACCTCCTCAAACCCTTCGAGGAACGCGAGCTCTACACGGCCATCGAAATAGCCCTGTACAAGCACAAGACGGACCGTGAGCTCAAGGAGCGCGAGCGCTGGCTGTCCACCATCCTGGCCTCGATCGGTGACGGGGTCATCTCCACGGACCGGGAGGGCCGGGTCACGTTCATGAACTCCGTGGCTGAGGGCCTGATCGGCCGCGGGAAGGACGAGTGCCTCGGCCGCGACCTCGACGAGGTCCTCTCCATCCTCGGGGAAAAGACGGGCCGGAAGGTCCGTTTCTCCGCCCGGAGGACATCCCGGAAACGCGAGCGCATTCCGGAAGGCCAGGGCCTCCTGCTCCAGCGGGGCGAGGACAAGCTCCCGGTCGAGATCGGGGCGGCGCTCATCCGCGACGAGAGGGACCGGGTCGACGGCACGGTGCTCGTCTTCCGGGACATAACCGAGCGCAGGCAACAGCAAGAACGTCTCGCCTTCCTGGCCATCCATGACGCCCTGACCGAGCTCCCGAACCGGGTGTTGTTCAACGACCGCCTGGCACAGGCCCTCGCCAACGCGGCGCGCCGGGAGAAGGAGATCGCCGTCATGATGCTGGACCTCGACCGGTTCAAGAAGGTCAACGACACCCTGGGCCATTCCGTAGGGGATCGCCTCCTCAAGGCCGTCGCGGAGCGCCTCGGAAGGCTCCTCCGCAAGACCGACACCGTCGCCCGCCTGGGCGGGGACGAGTTCATGATCCTCCTCCCCGAGGTCTCGGGCCCGGGCTCGGCCGGCCGCGTGGCCCGGCGCATCCTGCGGGCCTTCAAACAGCCGTTCGATCTCGAGGACAGGAAGCTCCCGATCACGGCAAGCATCGGGATCGCTTCCTACCCCCGGGACGGGCAGGACGTCGAATCGCTGACCAAGAACGCCGACATCGCCATGTACGCCGCCAAGGAAGGCGGACGGAACATGTTCAAGCTGTTCGCTCCGCCGGACCCGGGACCCGAAACCGGAGCCGCCGGGAGGGCCGGATGACCGAGGCCGCCCGGGCCCGTCGCCCGACACCCCGGCTGCTCCCGCGCGATCCGTTCGAAGGATGGAGTCCGGGATGAAACGCAACGTCACGGCCGAGAGGCTCAAGGAGAACGAGGAAAAGTTCGCCCTCATCGCCCGGGAGACCGGACAGCTCATCTACGATTACGACATCCGCACGAACAAGATCGAGTGGGGAGGGGCCGTCACAGAGGTCACCGGGTTCGCCCCGGAGGCGTTCCCGTCGGGCATCGGGGACTGGGAGGAGATGATCCATCCCGACGACCGGGCCCCGACCGTCAAGCTGCTCGCCGCCGCCAGGAGGAAAGGCTCGCGCTTCCAGGCGGAGTACCGGTTCCGGATGCGGGACGGGGGATATCGGCGCATTCGCGACGTGGGCGTCTTCATCAAAGGGAAGGGGGGGCGGGTCACCCGGATGCTGGGGACGATGACCGACGTCACCGATTGGCAGCGGGCTGAAGAGGCCCTCGAGAGCTCATCGTCCCTTCTCAAGGCGACGCTGGAATCCACCGCCGACGGCATCCTGGTCGTGGACCGGGCGGGCAAGATCCAGACGACGAACCGGAAGTTCCTGGAGATGTGGCACATCCCGGCCGCCCTGGCGAACGCCGGGGAGGACGCGCTCCTCCTCGACTACGTCCTCGCCCAGCTCCAGGACCCCGAGGCGTTCCTGTCCAAGGTGAAATGGCTGTACGCCCACCCGTCACAGGAAAGCTCCGATGTCCTCGAGTTCAAGGACGGCCGGGTCTTCGAACGGACGTCCTTGCCCCAAAGGATCAAGACGCGGATCATCGGCCGCGTCTGGAGCTTCCGGGACGTCTCCACGCGGAAGAGGGCGGAGGACATCCGCGCCGCCGTCTACAGGATCTCGGAGATCGCTCAAACGGCCGAAAGCCTCGGCGAGCTGTTCCGTTCCATCCACGAGGTCGTCGGCGGCCTGATGCCGGCCCGCAATTTCTACATCGCGATGTACGACGACGAGACCCGAATGCTCAGCTTCCCCTATTTCGTCGACGAGTTCGATGCCCCCCCCGGGCCGGAGCCCCTGGGGCGGGGTCTCACGGACTACGTCCTCCGCAGAGGCGAGCCCCTGCTGGCCGACCCGGCCGAATTCCTCAAGCTCGAGAAGGCGGGAGAGGTGGAGTCCATCGGCCCTCCCTCGATCGATTGGCTGGGCGTCCCGCTGAAGGCCCAAGGCAGGACGATCGGCGCCATGGTCGTCCAGACATACACGGAGGGCGTCCGCTACAGGCGAGAGGACATGGACATCCTGACGTACGTCTCCACCCAGGCCGCCGTGGCCATCGAGACGGAAGAGAGCCGAGGAGGTCCTCCGGAACACCGAGCGCTTCCTGACGGGCGTCTTCTCCAGCATCCAGGACGGCATCAGCGTCCTCGACCCCGACCTCAACATCCTCAAGGTCAATACGGCCATGGAAAAATGGTACGCCCACGCCATGCCGTTCAAGGGGAAGAAGTGCTACGAGATCTACTATGGCCGGACCGAACGATGCACGGTCTGCCCGAGCGTCGAGGCCTTCCGGACCGGCCGGACCGCATACGAAGTCGTTCCGATGACCGGTCCCGGGGGGATCCGGCTCGGCTGGCAGGACCTCTACGCGTTCCCGATGATCGACGCCGCTACGGGCGCGGTCAAAGGCGTCATCGAATACGTCCGGGACATCACCGAGCGGAAGAGGGCCGAGGAAGCCCTGAAAGCTTCCCTCCAGGAGAAGGAGGTCCTGCTCAAGGAGATCCACCACCGGGTCAAGAACAACATGCAGGTCATCTCCTCCCTCCTCAGCCTCCAGTCCCGGCACCTCGAGGATCCCAAGGCCATCGGGATGTTCAAGGACAGCCAGCACCGCATCCGGTCGATGGCCCTCGTCCACGAGAAGCTCTACCAGTCCAAGGACCTGTCCCGGATCGATTTCGGCCAGTACCTCCAGAACCTCGTCGTGTACCTCATCCACTCCTATCAGGTCGATGCCGGGCGCGTCCGTCTGAGGCTCGATGTCGGGGACACCGCCCTGGACATCAACACGGCCATCCCCTGCGGCCTCATCATCAACGAGTTGGCGACCAACGCCCTGAAGCACGCATTCCCCGGCGGGCGGAAGGGGGAGGTCCGCGTCACGCTCCGCCCCGGAGCCGACGGCCGGTTCTCCCTCACGGTCGGCGACGACGGCGTCGGATGGCCGCGGGACGTCGATTTCCGCAAGACCGAGACGCTGGGCATGCAGCTCGTGACCATGCTCGTCGACCAGCTCGACGGCAAGATCGAGCTCGAAAAGAAGCCCGGGACGACGTTCCGCATCTCCTTCCGGGAACTCAAGGTTAAGCCCAGGATCTGAGGGAAAGCCGGGCCGCGCCCGGCCGGGGATCACAAGGGGCCTTCGTGATCACCGCAAAAGCCTTAAGATCAGGAGCCAGGGGCGGAGATGTCGAAGATTCGCATCCTCGTCGTGGAAGATGAGAGCCTCGTCGCCCGCGACATCCAAAACATGCTCCGGGGCCTCGGCTATGATGCGACGAGGATTTCTTGAAGGTCAGGTCTTAGCTTTTGATCCGGGCCTATGTTAGGCTTGGGGCAACGACGATCGTCGGGAGGAAATGTTCCATGTCAAGACCTGATCCCCGGCCCCTCCTTGCCGTCGTCCTATCCCTCTTGGGCATCGCGGGATTCATATATCTGTTCGTCAGGGATTTCACCATATATTGGCTCATCCTGTCCCCGGTGATCTTCGTGGTCTACCAGTTCCCTGCGTTCGTCGTGTTCTGGCTATATAAGAAAAAGCGAGACCGGCGAGACTTGCGGGATCGCGCGAGACGGATTTGTCCGAAGCGGATGAACCGCGCGCAGGCGGCGGTCCATCGAACGAGATGTAGCCAGGGGACCGGGATTATGTTCGTCGCACCGATAGCGGTAGCGCCCCCGGCGGGATTCGAACCCGCGTTGCCGCCGTGAAAGGGCGATGTCCTGGGCCTCTAGACGACAGGGGCGGAGAAAGTGAGCCGTGCTGGACTCGAACCAGCGACACCCGACTTAAAAGGCCGGTGCTCTCCCTCTGAGCTAACGGCCCGCCTTAACGAACGACTATTAATAGACGAATGTCCACGAAGAGTCAAGGGCCCCCGGACGGGGGGGGCCGCCGGGTTCAGCCCAGCGGCTCGAACTTGATGATGACCCAGCGCCCGTTGTGCTTCAGGCCCGACCCCTCTTCCTTCAAGCTGTAGCTGCGCATGGACAGCTTGTAGGACTTGTCGCCGCCGGCTTTCGGGTGGACCTTGATCTCGACTTCCTTGGCGCTGACGTTCCCGGTCAGGTCGCGGATGTTGGCCAGGTTCTTGGCGCCCAGGGAGAAGGCCGTGATCTCTTCTTCTCTCGCGGCGGCCGCCTTGGCGTCGTTATAGGCCTTCTGGAGGTCTTTGTGGAGGCCGAATTCCTGGTCGTACTTAGCCTGCATCTCGTCGACCTTCTTCTGGGCGGCCTGCTTCGCGGCCTTGGTCCGGGCCGTGTCCAGCTCTTCCTTGGCGACGTCGACGGCGTCCTTGGCGTCGATGGTCGGACCGACGTGATCTTCGAGCTTCTTCTTGAGCTCGGCTTCCTTCGCGCCCAATGCGGCGAGGACGGCCGGCTCGACCCTCGTCGGGCTCACGCTGACGATGTCGAACCCGGAGATATCCATGGTCAGGGGCTCCAGCGCCATGGAGGACATCGTGGCGTTGTCGTTATACCGGACGGCGTTGAAATACTTCTTCAGGAGCCCTTCCTCGGGATTTGACGAACAGCTCTGGAGCGAAAAGGCGACGAGCACCAGGCCGATGACGATCAGACTCTTTCTTCTCATTGTTCCTCCTCCCAAAAATTCGCGCTTACAGGGGACCCCCAGATTCTACAGTGATTCGTGGCCGGAATGCAAGCCTTAAGATGGCCGGAGCGGAGCTTTAACTTAACACTTGTTCTTTTTTATGTTATATAATCCTGCTTGAATAGTGACGCGAGGTGTCGAGCATGAAAAGCGTGAAAAGCATCGTCGGCGGGCACGGGAATGACCGGACGGAGCTCATCGCCATGATCCGGGACATCCAGGCCTCCAGGGGCCACGTTCCCCGGGAAGCCGTGGCCGAGCTGGCCGGGTCCCTGGGCCTCTCCGAGGCGGACGTCGAGGGAGTGGTGACGTTCTACCACTTCTTCTGCCTGACCCCGGCCGGGACCTACGCCGTCTACCTCAATGATTCCATCACCGCCCGGATGAACGGCCGGACGGCGGTCGCCCGGGCCTTTGCCGAGGCGGCGGGCTGCCGGTTCGGCGAGACGACGGCAGACGGGCTCATCGGCCTCCACGATACTTCCTGCATCGGGATGAACGACCAGGAGCCGGCCGCCGTCATCAACGGTGTCATCTTCACCCGCCTGACTGAAGCCGCAGCCCGTGACCTCGTAGCCGCCATGAGGGCCGGCAAGCCCGTCGCCGAGATGATCCAGGCCTACGGCGACGGCGCCAATCAGTCCGAGCTCGTCCGGGCGATGGTCGTGAACAACGTCGTCAAGAGGGGCCCTGTCCTCTTCCACCCCTTCACCTCCGGGTCGGCCGTACAAAGAGCCTCGGTCCTGAAACCCGAGGGCGTCATCGCCAGGATCAAGGATGCGAACCTCCTCGGCCGGGGCGGCGCGGGCTTTCCCACGGGGCTCAAGTGGGATTTCTGCCGCCGGGAAAAGGGCCCGAAGCACTACGTCGTCTGCAACGCCGACGAGGGCGAACCCGGGACCTTCAAGGACCGTGTCATCCTCACCGAACTCCCCCGCCTCGTCTTCGAGGGAATGGCCATCGCCGGCTATGCCGTCGGGGCCGATGAGGGCATCCTCTACCTCCGGGCCGAGTATGCCTACCTCAAGGCCCACCTCGAGAGCGTCCTCGGGGAGCTCCGCCGGGAAAAGGTCCTCGGCAAATCGGTCGCCGGGATCAAGGGCTTCGACTTCGACATCAAGATCAAGCTCGGCGCCGGCGCCTACGTCTGCGGCGAGGAATCCGCCCTCATCGAATCCGCAGAGGGCAAACGGGGCGCGCCCAGGGACAGGCCGCCGTTCCCGGTCCAGACCGGATACTTGGACAAGCCCACGACCGTCAACAACGTCGAGACGCTTGCCACGGCCGCCCAGATCGTGGCCCACGACGCGGCCTGGTTCAAGTCCATGGGCATCCCGAATTCGGCCGGAACCAAGCTCTTGAGCGTTTCGGGCGACTGCGCCCGGCCGGGCGTCTACGAGGTCGAGTTCGGCCTTTCCGTCCGGGAGCTCCTGGACATGGTCGGCGCCCCCGACGCGCAAGCCGTCCAGGTCGGCGGGCCCTCCGGGAACTGTATTTCCCCCAAGGAGTTCGAGAGGAAGATCTCGTTCACCGACCTGCCGACCGGCGGGTCCATCATCGTCTTCGGCCCCGGGCGGGACCTGTTCGAGGTGGTCCGCAACTTCATGGAATTCTTCGTCGAGGAATCGTGCGGCTGGTGCGCCCCCTGCCGGGCGGGCAATGCCATCCTGCTCCGCAAATTCGCAAAGATCACCGGGGGCAAGGCCTCGCGCCTGGACCTCGAGGAGATCGCAGAGCTGGGGGAAGATGATCAAGGCCACGAGCCGGTGCGGCCTCGGCCAGACCTCCCCCAACCCCATCCTGACGACCCTCAAGAATTTCCCCGAGCTCTACGAGGCCCGGGTCCGGAAGGATGCCGAATTCGTCCCCGAGTTCGACCTGGCCGCATCCATGGCGGTCGGGTGCGCGGCCGCCGGAAGGAAACCCGCCTGCGAGGAGACCCATCATGAATGAGATCACGTTCACGCTCGACGGCCGGGAATGCAAGGCCCGCCCGGGCCAGACCATCGTCGAGGCCGCGAAGGAGAACGGAGTCTACATCCCCGTGCTCTGCAACTACGAGGGCCTCAAGCCCGCCGGGAGCTGCCGGGTCTGCACGGTCCGCGTCGACGGCCGTTACATGGCGGCCTGCACCCAGCCGCTCGCCCAAGGCATGGCCGTCGAGAACGAAGCCCCCGACCTCATGGACATGCGGCGGGCCATCATAGAAATGCTTTTCGTCGAGGGCAACCACATGTGCCCGATCTGCGAAAAGAGCGGGAACTGCGAGCTCCAGGCCCTGGCCTACCGCTTCGGCATGGCGGTCCCGCGCTTCCCTTACCAGTGGCCCGTCCGAAAGAGCGAGGGCGCAGCCCCGAAGATCGTCATGGACCACAACCGGTGCATCCAGTGCCAGAGATGCGTCCGGGCCATCCAGACCAAGGACGGGAAGAAGGTCTTCGCCGTACAGGGCCGCACCGGCCGAGTGAAGATCGGCCTGGACCGGCATCTGGGCGCCAAGCTCGCCGAGGAGACGGCCCTAAAGGCCATGGATGTCTGCCCGACGGGCGCCCTCCTGAGGAAAGAGGTCGGTTTCGCCGTGCCCGTCGGGAAGCGGAAGTACGACAAGAAGCCCATCGGCAGCGACATCGAAGAGTCCGCGCAGAGGTAGGACCATGAGCAAACCCGTCATCGCCACCGCGTCCCTGGCCGGATGTTTCGGCTGTCACATGTCCATCCTGGACATCGACGACCGCATCCTCAAGCTTATCGAGCTCGTCGAGTTCAACAAATCGCCGATCGACGACATCAAGACGTTCACCAAGCCCTGCGACGTCGGCATCATCGAGGGCGGCTGCTGCAACAGCGAGAACGTCGAGAATCTGCGGCTCTTCCGGAAGAACTGCAAGGTCCTCATCTCCTGCGGCGAATGCGCCATCATGGGCGGGCTCCCGGCGCTCCGGAACGGCATCCCCCTCAAAGAATGCCTCGAGGAGGCCTATCTCAATAGCCCGACGGTCGCCCCGGAGGACCGGCTCATCCCCGACGACGATGAGCTCCCCGTCATCCTGGATAGGGTCTACCCCTGCCACGAGATCGTCAAGATCGACCACTTCCTGCCGGGGTGCCCGCCGTCGGCCGACCTCATCTGGGAGGCCTTGACGGCGCTCCTCGAGGGGCGGCCGATCGCCCCGTCTTACGAGATCTTCAAATTCGACTGAAGGACAACGCCATGGCCAGAAAGATCACCATTGAACCCATCACCCGCATCGAGGGCCACGGGAAGGTCACCATCCAGCTCGACGACGAGGGCAAGGTCGCCCGCTCACGGTTCCACGTCGTCGAGTTCCGCGGTTTCGAGAGATTCGTCCAAGGCCGCCCTTACTGGGAGACGCCGGTCCTCGTCCAGAGGCTCTGCGGCATCTGCCCCGTGAGCCACCACCTGGCGGCCGCCAAGGCGATGGACGTCATCGTCGGCATCGGCCCCGAGGAGCTCACGCCGACGGCCGAGAAGATGCGCCGGCTCATGCACTACGGCCAGATGCTCCAGTCGCACGCCCTGCATTTCTTCCACCTGGTATCGCCCGACCTCCTCTTCGGCATGGACGCCGACCCGGCCATCCGGAACGTCATCGGTGTCGCCCTCAAGCACCGGGACCTCGCGGTCCAGGGGGTCCTCCTCCGCAAGTACGGGCAGGAGGTCATCCTGGCCACAGCCGGCAAGAAGATCCACGGCACCGGGGCCATCCCCGGCGGCATCAACAAGAACCTGACCGTCGCCGAACGCGACGCCCTCCTCAAGGCCCCCGCCCCGCTCAACGCCGACACGATGGTCGAGTGGTCCCAGGGCGCCCTGGACTTCTTCAAGTCCTTCCACAAGGACAACGCGGCCCTCATCGACGGGTTCGCCCCGTTCCCGAGCAACCACCTCAGCCTGGTCCGCAAGGACGGCGCCCTGGACCTCTACCACGGCGTCCTCCGGGCGGTGGACAGCGACGGGCGGAAGGTCCTCGACGACGTCGACTACAAGAATTATCTCGACCACATCGGCGAGGAAATACGCCCCTGGAGCTACATGAAGTTCCCCTACCTGCGGGCCCTGGGCAAGACGGCCGGGTGGTACCGCGTCGGGCCGCTCGCCCGGCTCAACACGTGCGACTTCATCCCGACGCCCCTGGCCCAGAAGGAGTTCGAGATCTACAAGGCCTACACGGACGGCAAGCCCAACAACATGAGCCTGCACACGCACTGGGCCCGGCTCGATCGAACTCCTCCACGCGGCCGAGGTCATCCGGGACCTGCTCAACGACAAGGACCTCCAGGGCGAGAAGCTCGTCCGGAAGGGGAAACGCCGGTCCGAAGGCGTCGGCCTGGTCGAGGCCCCTCGCGGGACCCTTTTCCATCACTACCAGGTCGACGAGAACGACTTGATCTCGATGGCCAACCTCATCGTCTCGACGACCAACAACAACGAGCCGATGAACCGGGCGGTCAACTGGGTGGCGATGAATATGATCTCGGGGAAACCCGAGATCACCGAAGGCATGCTCAACCGGGTCGAGGTCGCCATCCGCGCCTACGACCCCTGCCTCAGCTGCGCCACCCACGCCCTGGGGCAGATGCCGCTTGCGATCGAGCTCGTCGACGCGGCAGGGACGGTCATAGATAAAAAGACGAGATGAGCGAGTTAGGCAGGACGAGTAAACCGGGGGGGCGGACTAAGCGGGCGAGTTAAGCACGACGAGCGAGTCAAGCGGGGCAGACGAAGCAGGCGAGATCGGCAAGACGAGCGAGACGGGCGAGGCAGACAAAGCGGGCGAGATAGGTAAGACAAGCGAGACAGGCGGGGTAGACGGGACCGACAGGATGGACGAGAAGGACGGACTTCCCCCCTTTGGAAAAGGGGGGTTGGGGGGATTTGTCGGACGCACCCTGGTCATCGGCATCGGAAATCCCGGCCGCCGCGACGACGGCCTGGGCCCCGTGCTCGTCGAGCTTCTGGAAGCCGCGCGGCTCGAGGGCGTCGCCCTCGATTCCAACTTTCAGCTCAACATCGAGGACGCCCTGGCCTGCTCGAAATTTGGCACGGTGATCTTCGCCGACGCGTCCGAGACGGCCGAAGCGCCCTTCTCCTTCACCGAACTCGAACCGGCCCGTGAGATCGCCTTCACGACCCACGAGCTCTCCCCGGCCGCCGTCCTCGCCCTGTGCGAGGAGCTCTACGGACAGCGCCCCAAGGCCTGGATATTGGCCATCCGCGGCTACGCATGGGACATCGGCGAAAGCCTTTCACCTCAGGCCGAGATCAACCTTTCCGCCGCTCTCGCCTTCCTTGTCGGCCGGCTTAAGGCATAGACCAGATCCATTACTTCCGGAGATCGCCTTCTCAGGACTCGGGCTGCGGCGATGAAGGCCACCCCTCTCCCCCGACTCCCCGGAACCAGTCCCGGCGGTTCCCCCCGCCGCTACAGGGGGGTTCAGGGCGGCCTTGATCGCCGTTTTCCCCTCCGTCCTTCGCGCGGCGATCCGTCTCGTTAGGCTAAAGTCCGTGGGCTGGGGCACGGACGGGACGGACCGAGCGGACGTCTTGCGGAGACACGTCCCGGCTTCATTATGCTGCCGCGGCATCCAACTGTTGCTGGGCAATCTTAAAAGGGTTCAATTCTGCCATAGTCGCTTCCTCCTTCCGTGGGTGGGATCCAATGAGTTCAACCGCATTCTAAGACATTTTTCATTTCTAGGAAATCCCTTCAATAAAATTGCAGACCATCCGGGCCGTCTTTTCAATCAGCTCACCGCACTTTGCCTTTCCCCCGGCCTCCAGGTGTTTTTTCAGTTCTTCAGGGTTTTCGAGGAGGAAGCCCGTGATATGGAGACAATGGACATTCCCAAATTCCTTCTCAAACTGGTCCCAGAATTGGCGGCATTTCTCGTACAATCGTGTGACGGTCTCTTTGTCATTGGGATCCGTCCTTCCAAACTTCATCCCGAGGGCCATCACGGATCCACTCAAAGCCCCACAAATGGACCCCCGCCGTCCGATGCCTCCGCCAAAGCCGGTTGCCAATTTTGGAAGGAGAGAATCTTCATACCCAAGGTAATCCTTGAGACTCAAGGAGACTGACTCGGCTCAGTTAAATCCTTGGTCAGAGTATTTCCTGGCCTGTTTGCCTACAGATTCTGCTCGGCTGTGAACGGTCATGTATTCCTCCTTTCAGCTCTTCTTTCCTGATACCCTGATGCTCGATATCTTGGCCTTCCATTCTTCTCGGTCCTCCTCGATTTGCTTTCTCACCTCCGGTGGCAGATCGAGACAACCGGAACCCAGGAGTCCTTGGATCATTGGGCGGTCGTAGTCCAGGCGGTCGACGACCCGGACATCCTTCAACCCTGTTTCTCGAATGGCCCGAAGATAACTGGCTTCATCAAGTGCCCCGCCAACACAAGAGGACCACAAAATCCCCTTCAACTTCTCTGGGATGCCTTCCGCCACAATATCCGAAACGACCATCTTGCCATTCGGCTTCAAGACACGGTAGATCTCCTGGAACACCTTCTTCTTGTCAGGAGAAAGGTTGATGACACAGTTGGAGATCACCCAGTCCACGCTGGCATCGGCAACGGGCATCTCCTCCATCTCCCCAAGCTTGAATTCCACATTTCTGGCACCGGCCTTCCTGGCATTCTCACGTGCCTTCTCAATCATCTCGGGGGTCATGTCCAGTCCGATCACCTTCCCCTTGGGTCCCACCTTCTTCGCGGCAAGGAGCACATCCAGGCCAGCTCCTGACCCCAGATCGAGGACGACATCTCCTTCCTTGACCTCTGTGAAGGCCACCGGGTTTCCACATCCGAAAGAGTTGAGATAGGCCTCCTCTGGAACCTGGGAACGTTCCTCCTCTCCATATCCAGCCAGCGGAGCCAGTCCCCCCCTCATCTTTTCCTCAACCGAAGGCCCACAGCATGAACTCGAAGGTCCGCAGCACGAACTCTTCGGCCTGGTAATCAATCCCCGGTAGTGCTCTTTGACCGTTTCCTTAATCCCTTCCGACGAACAACAAGGATTTTTCTTCTTCGCTTTACCTTTCATTCTTCTGCACTCCTTTCTCCATAGCCTGGACGACCCATTTCATAGACTCCACGACACGGGGAAGCTGTCCGGGAGGGATATATTTGAAGATATCCTGAACCGCTCCCTGGGAGGAAGCCTCCAATTTTTCAGCCAGCACTCTTCCCTTGCGGGTCAAACGCACACTGACCCGCCGGTTGTCCCCGGAGGTCTTGGCACGTTCGATCCACCCTTCCCGAACGATGGTGTCAACGACGCGTGTCATCGTGCTTTTGGCCAGACCCATCTGTTTGCTGAGTTCGTTCATGGTCAGACTCCCCTTCTTTGACAGGAGACCCAAGGTGTGACATTGGGAGAGGGTCAAACCATGACAACATTTTCCCGACCGTTCTAACTGGAGAAAAGCCAGCGTGAGGCTCGAGAGAACCTCTTCCATTTCACGGTGCCAACGACCCATCCTTCCTCCCAATTAGTTGTAGGATACAACTATAGTCCATCCACTTCTTTTTGTCAACCCCCTCGACTTTTCCGGATCCCCGAACTGGAATGTTATTGGTTCATAACTTGGTTGAGAAACAAGGGCATCCTGGCACAAGACATATCCTGTCCATTGAAGGACGGAGTAAAATAAGCTATACCCTTAACGCTATTCAGTCACCCCTTCGGCTCCTTGGCACAAATGTCTGTGCCTGGCGCTGCCGAACGGGGAATGAAGCCCACACGATGGAGCAAAAGGACGGCTTGATCCATCAGATACTAAAGACAAGAATCCAAACGCAACTTCTTCGCTGGTTCGCGAAGAGAGCAAGAGACCTTCCCTGGAGAAGAACTCGAGATCCCTATGCGATCTGGGTTTCAGAAGTCATGCTTCAACAAACTCAGGTTGCCACGGTCATCCCCTACTTTCGGAGATTCCTGAGACTCTTTCCAACCGTCCGCCGTCTCGCCCATGCCGACCTCTCGGAGGTACTCATGGCCTGGGAAGGGCTGGGGTACTACTCCAGGGCGAGAAACCTTCATCGTGCCGCACGAGTGGTTCTTGATCAATTTCGAGGAAAAATCCCGGAGTCGCTCCAGGATCTCCTCAATCTTCCTGGAATCGGACGCAGCACCGCAGGTGCAATCCTTTCGATCGCTTACAATCAAGACGTTCCCATCCTTGACGGCAATGTGAAGCGAGTGCTTTCTCGACTCTTTGCCGTTGCCGGCGATCCATCAAAAGGCAGAATCCAAGAGCACCTCTGGCACCTTTCGGAATGCCTCCTTCCAAAGAAACAGGCTAACCCCTTCAACCAAGCGCTGATGGATCTCGGCGCCACGGTCTGCACGCCCAAGGAGTCTCTTTGTAATCTCTGCCCTGTTCGAAGTTTCTGCAAGGCACAAGTTCTTGGGAATCCAGGGAAATACCCAGACCAGGGCCAAGAGGAAAAAAATCCCCCATGTGGAAGGAGTGTCGGCGGTGATCGTAAGAGACGGAAAGGTTCTCCTCCATCAGAGACCTCCAAGAGGGATTTTCGGGTGGTCTCTGGGAGTTTCCAAATTGGAAGATAGCGAGACAAGAGAACCTAAGGGTAGACCTAAAAAAATGGATCAAGAATGAAACACATTTAAAAGTTACCGTCGGAGATCGAATTGGAACTTTTGAGCAGACTTACTCGCATTTCAAACTGACCCTCCATGTGTATCATTGCCAGACCTTGGGAGGGGTAGAGGCATGGGTCGTTGGGTGTTGATTCGAGATCTGGCTCGTTTCCCTATGTCCCGAATCCACCGCAGAATCGCCTCTGCCATCTCAGAAGACAGGAAAACCAGAATCTAGGACATAGGATTCCTAGTCCATATTTCCCACATTTCTTCCTGAACTCAACGAAATGTCTTCTTTTCTTCCCATTGAAGATTTCAACCCGATATCATCAATTTGGGGATAGTGCAGAGCGGCAACATCCTCTCGTCTTTGCAGACTCAAAGGGCTACCTTATCGGGGTGGTTCCATGTTCACCTCCACAAGCCTTGACAGACTAAACAACAATGTGGTAATTTTCGTCAAATTCGACAAGATGGAGAAATCCGTGTAAATACCCACGAGCAGAGCTCGTGCCGCTCATTCCAAAACACAAGCGATGCTTGGCGCCCTTTGAGCGAGTTCACATTCACCCACGGGCAAAGCCCGTGGAACTTGAGAGGGAGGTAGTTATGCTGGTTATTATTAGAATTCACTCCAAGGGACCTCTTGAGTTCGTCTGGGACAAGATTATTCAGCTGCAAGAACCCGTCGAAGAAGGCATTCGCAGACAAGTGCCGTATGCTTTACTTGACCCAGCGGCAGGGTTTCCATAAAGAAGCCAGCCTTTTTGTGGACGTATCCGATGACTCCGTACTGGGTGATTTACTTATCTCCCATTTAGCCAAAATCAAAGATGTTGACAATTTTGTTATCCATCATCTTTTCAAACCCAAGTTCTATCCGTTGCCTCACGACACCAGGGAATACAGGCGTTTTGTCATCAACCTCAAGGTTGAAGCTCAGTATCTAACGGATGTTTACAAGAATTTGATTAACCCCAACATCCCTGACGGAATGAAGAAAGTGTATTTCGCTTTTACCTTCCATCAATCGTCTGATAGTCTCCAGTATTCGATATTGTCGTAGAGTGAGGATATTCTGAGGGAATATGTGGCCAAGGAAATAGACAGCCTACCTGGAGTAGTTACAACCACTGTCATCCCAATTGAACGCTCCAAGCCATTTATTTCCTACGATACCTGGGATAGCCTCACAAAATCCTTCTACCGTTGATTGATCGCATCTCAGGGGTCACACCTAAGAACATCCACGAAAGTGAATTTGCTTAACTCTCTGCAGATGACCCGTTGCCATTGTTGACTTTTGCTGTTGTACTCGACTGTAATTTGAAATCATCAGATCATAAAGATAGCCGACCCTCACTCTTTGTAGGTGCTATACGTAACAAACTCTACTTTCTCTTGAGAAATTGGTTAGTTACGCGTTGTTTTCCATTATGCTTTTTGTCATCGATTCCTGTCAAGACAATTCGTTGATGATTCGGCCGTTGTCCGCAGATCCACGTTTCTCTCCTCTGAGTGATCTTGCTCTTGTTCTGACTGCGTCCTTTGCAGGACCAACTTCATAGCCTTGTAGTAGTCTCGCTGGACCTTGAGATTTGCCACCCGGCAGTAGCGCTGCGTGGTCGTCACCTGGCTGTGCCCCAGGAGGTCCTGAATGGTCGTCAGATCGGCGTCGGCGTTGAGAAGCTGCGTGGCCATGGTGTGCCGGAGCCGATGACACGAAACGCTGAGATGATTCTTTCGGGCATAGTACTCGATCCTTTTCTGAATCCCACGGACCGATAGGGGAGTTCCCTTCATCGGCCCCTTCTGTACCAGGAACAACGCTCTTGCTTTCGAGGATCGTCTGGCCAGGTAAGCCTGAAGGACCGAGCGGGCATCTTCACTCATGTAGACCACCCGGTCCTTGCCTCCTTTCCCATGAGAGACAAAGATCTGTCTCCTGCCGTACCTCTACCGCATCCACGGTCAGCTGAGCCACCTCCTGGACCCGGAGGCCGCAGCGGAGCATCAGCATGAACATGGCCCGGTCTCTGAGATCCCGGATACCGGCAAAGAGGCTCCTGACCTGGTCGTCCTTCAGGTGCCGGGGCAGCGGCTTGGGTAAACGCAGCGAGATCCGGGTCACGGGATTGGTTATGGGTCTGCCCTCTTCGTTCGCAAGGTAGTCAAAGAAGAGACGGATCGTTTGCAGGTGGCACGTGATGGTCTTAGGGGTTCGTCTCTTGCCCAGCAGATGATCGACATAGAGTCCGATCTCCTTGCGGGTAACCTCCGAGAGAGGGACGCTGAGCCACCTGCTGAACTGACCCAGGATGTTCATGTAGCTTTTGAGCGTGTGGACCGAGTAGTTTTTTCTCTTCAAGGCTCTCCGGTACTGGATCAGCTCAGTAGGTTCCATCGATCTCCCCCTTTTCAATCACGGCCATGGCCCGGAAGTACTCTTGTTCTCGGGTTGTATCCGTGAGCCGGGCGTAGCGGCGGGTCACCTCGATATCCTGGTGACCCAGCAGCTGCTGCACACATTCCAGACGCATCCCGGCATTGAGCAGTTCGGAGGCACACGTGTGCCGAAGGCAATGGACCGTGTAGCCCTTCTGGTCGAGTCCTGCCTTGTGAAGGTATTTAATGAAAAGGCTTCTGCCAGTGCTGTAACAGATGTGCCCACGACTCTGACCGTAAAAGAGAAACTCCTTGCTCTTGTCCCTTTCTTGAAGCCAGCGTTTGAGGGCAAACAGGGCATCCTCACTCAGGTAGACCACTCTGCCCATGCTGTTCTTTTCTCCCTGGAAGAGATGAACCTTCCTGTCCTGGACGTCCAGGTCATTCAATCTCAGGCCCAAGGCTTCCCCGATCCGGATGCCTGTCCGTAAAAGCAGCAGGATCAGAGCCCGGTCCCGAACGTTGTCGATCACGGAAATCAGTTTTCTGATATCGGCGGGATGGATGGCTCGGGGCAGGGTCTCCGGTAACTTCAGACGAATGCCGCGTTTGAGGACAGAGACGGCAATGATATCCTGTTCCATCAAAAAGTGCAGAAAGGCTATCAGGAAGGCCAGTCGCGTCCGAACCGTGGAGATTCGTAATCCCCGGTCCTGCTCGTGTTCGATGAAGGCTTCCAGGTCCGTTCGTTCGACCTTCTCGATTTCTCTCTTGCCTGACTTTGCATAAAAGTCCAAGAAGAGCCTGACGGAGTTAAAAGAATTGCGCAGGGTACTTGGTTTGTGGTTCAGGCGCCACTTGTGGCGCATGTAGCGCTCCAAGTGCTCCTTGGCGGGAAGCTCCAGGGCTGAGAGCCTTTCAAGGATTCGGTCGATTGGGGTGGATGAAAGTAGCTGCTGATGCGGGTCTTGCTTGTTTGTTCCAGCTGCCTCAGGGATGCTCGGTTCTACTCGGGTCATATCTCCTCCTTTTCTCTTCTCAGAGAAAGTGAGTTGATCATGACCCTTAGCCGTTGTTAGGGTCAATTAATTTTGTTACGTATAGGTAGGTGGAACCTGCAACCAAATTTTCCACCTCTTCCTTCCTGTAACCGCGAATTGGACGACTTGGCAAAGTATGGTCGATTTCAATTGACGGTCGATAGACGTTTATCGTCCTCTTATTGAAAGGTTGGATCTGCCTTTCATATCCCATCTGATAAGAGGGGTTGGATCTTGGCAGGCTATCCAGACCTTACAGTTTAGCATTCTTCATCGCCACTCCATTTGTTTCCTTCTGAACTCGACAACCAGGGACTTTGGCACGATTTGAATTGTAAGCATTGATGCTTCTCTTTCTTGACATGTGACTCTGTTTCTCGTATATTTCGCCTACCCTAAAGCGAGTCCTTATCAGGACATGAAGAGGAGGAACTGAAAGTGTTTGTCCCGACAAAATTGTTCTTGACTCGTGGAGTTGGTGAACACAAGGAGGAATTGCAGTCTTTTGAGCTTGCACTCCGAAAAGCAGAAATTGCCATGCTTAATTTGGCTAAAATATCAAGTATCTATCCCCCCAACTGTAAATTGATCAGCAAAGAAAAAGGATTGCAGTTGATTCATCCAGGCCAGATTACATTCTGTGTCTTGGCCAGGGCCAGCAGCAATGAACCCAGGCGTCAACTGGCCGCATCCATCGGCTTGGCACGCCCGATCGACAAAAGTTCTTACGGGTACCTAAGCGAGTACCATGCCTTTGGAAGAACGGATGAAGAAGCCGGAAATTACGCTGAAGATCTGGCCGCAGCTATGCTCGCTTCAACGCTGGGTGTGGAATTTGATGAGGATGAAAGCTGGGACAACAAGCGACAGCTCTGGAAAATCAGTGGCAAGATGGTTGGCAGCCGGAATATCACCCAATCCGCTATCGTAAATAAACACGGCAAATGGACAACCGTTGTCGCGGCAGCCATTCTTCTACCTTAGTAAATCATGAAGTACCAGGATTATCTGAAAGGTAGACCCATCGTCTCTTTGATATGTGAGTGCTTTGATTGGTTTATTGGTGAGATATCGCCGATGGTCAGGTTAGTTCCCCGAAAAAGCGTTTATCTGGGCTTCCTCAAACTGGATTGCTGGGTGAGGTTCTCCACTTCGATCGCCGTGAGAACGCCGTCCGTGACGCTCCCATTCAACGTTAAGCACGAGAGGGTGATCGCCGTATCGGAGGAAAACGTGGCAGCATCCAGCAGGGAGATCACTTGCTCGTTGTCTTCCGCCCCACCTGCCAGCTCAACTCCACTAATATCGCCTGTGCTTAGCGCACAGTAGGCCGACTGAACAGCAGAATCAAAGTTAGCGACTGAGGCTTTTGCACTGATGGTATAGGTTCCCGCAGGGACTATGAGCGACATGACCTGTGCTACGCTATCAGTCAAGGCAACAGCGTTACCCTGATGTCTGATCCAGACGTTTCCGGTGCCTGGGGTTTCCGTAGGCCCGGGGGGATTTTTAGGCCGTTCTGGTCCTGAAGGTCCCTGGGGTCCTGTTTGATTCCAAGAAGTGAGGACTTCAGACGGTTGACATTGCCCGGCGTCTTTTACAACTCTCAATTGGCCATTGACTTTCTTGTAACACCCATAAATCACATCTTCGGCGCCGTGACAGGTAACGCCGGTGAACATTATTGCAATAAGTACCACCAGAAATAGTGCTAACGGTTTTCACTTAACCCTCCTCATCCTTCTGAGATTTTTCTATTCTAAATTCTTTTCAGCTACCTCTCCTGTAAGATATACACGGGCTTCTGTGTAACTACACACGGATTTACTCCCTCTTATTACGGCTTTTTCATATCAAAACAGTTTTTCCGGTCCCAAGTCACTGACCGCTCTAGGAGGTGTTCTAAGCTCCACTATCTAAGGAAATCTAAAGGCTATTTTCCAGGAGGAAGAACCCGTAGAACGGTTAACTGTTGGTTGCAAAAGGGATGCCAGTTAAATGCGGTAAAATTGAGTAAACTCTGTTGAAATGATGCAGTAACGATTTGTTAATTCTTGCCCAGACAATGGACAAACCACCGCAAGAAAAGATTTGGTTGCCCGACGCCGGAAGGGATCCCTCTGAGTCATTCCCCAAGGATGAAACACCGAGATATTCCACTTCCAACCAGTGGGGTAGGAGCAATTTGAACGATGTGGTCATTGTGAGACTGGTGAGGAAGATCGATGGAAATGTGGGCTGACGGGAAGTTAACAGAGGGGGGTAGAGTACTTCCGAGACTGTCGAAAAAGGTGAATTTACAAATCGGGTACTTCCGCATCCCTTGCTTTTTTGATTTGCCTTATTGGGTGAGATCAATTTCAGTTCAGTAGGACGGAATGATGCGGTTCTCTAACGAATCCTTTGGTATTAAGGCCTATTTCTTCCTGCGTCCCCTTTCAAGTGAATGCATACTTGGGTCCGGGTCGAAGTTTCCCTATGTTGTGAACCATGCAGTAGAGTAACCATTGGATGTTGACCTTAATCCTCCCCCTTAGGGTAAACCGATTCATTACTTTATGGACCCGGATGTTGGCAAATACCGGTTCTGCAATGGCCATGCGCTGATGATAGATCCTTCGCCCTTTTTCGCTATCGATCTTTGCCGCCATGGCCTTGGTCAAATTGCCTAAAACACTCCCCACAGGAACCATCAAATGTTTGCGTTTTACATTCTTCCCTTTGACACACCTGGCCTTGAGCTCACACCCTTTGCAGCCCTTTCCATCGCTGCGATACCCTCTATAAATCACCCCGTCCGCGATCGCTGTCTTCACCTGGAGCCTGAAGACTTCTCCATGAGGACAACAATATTCATCCCTTTCCTCCTGGTGCTCAAAGTCAGCTAAAGTCAATCGATCGGTTCGACGCTGCCGCTGTCTGTGTTCCCGTTCAAACCTGGGATCCCGACGTCTAAACCGCTTATCCGGAATATACGCATCCAATCCCTCTTCCTCGCACTTCTTCAAATTCGGTGGACTGTGGTAGTTGCTATCCGCCGTCAAGGTCTTCCCCACGAAGTAATCTTCTCCACACCCAATCGCCCCCATATTCTCTTTCGCCCCATCCAAGACGGCAGGGATCAGATG
This sequence comes from Candidatus Aminicenantota bacterium, assembly GCA_963813235.1. Taxonomy (GTDB): domain Bacteria; phylum Acidobacteriota; class Aminicenantia; order Aminicenantales; family Saccharicenantaceae; genus JALHVH01. The sequence goes on from CAWEYF010000016.1 coordinate 273,509, forward strand.
AAGATCCTGGGATTCTCCAAACGCTTCTGCATGGATTATCACTTGATCCTTCGAATCCACAAGTGCCTGCCCATTATACCCCTGAATGGTACCGTGAGAGGTAACCATGATCGCGGACTCATTGTCCGTCACATTACTCTTAATCTCTCTGCCCTGTCTCCCCATCTTGGGACCGTTCTGCTGCAACCACCTCTCCACGCGCTCTGCTTTCTTGAGAAGTCTCTCGACCTGTCTTTCCCTCTCTGCTCCCCCTGATGATCTTCTCCCCGGTTCATCCCCATCGTCTCCCCGATCCAGCTTCACCTGTTCTTCAACCAGTTGCTTCACCTTCTTCTCGATCTTCTCCTTCTTCCACTTCAGATCCTTTAGGGTCCCACTCCACTCCTTGGAAGCATTGGATGCAAGCTTGCAACCATCCAACGCAAAAAACGTCCCGCCCAGAAGACCCCTCTTCCTCGCACACCAATAACACCTCCCTAAACATCGACTTAATCTCTTCCTTCATCGACGATACAAAGCCCGCGATCGTACTATGATCCGGTTGCTCGCCACAGGTCAGTGCCATGAACGTCACGTTCTCTTTACACGCCCGTTCGATCTGCCGTGAAGAGATTAATCCCCGTGAGTAACCAAACAAGACGACTTTCAGCAGAATCTTCGGATCATACGCCAACCGCCCCGTCTCATCATTGCCGTATCGGCAGTCAAAGATCGAAGTATTGATCCGGGTTTCCACTAGCGTGTGAATCGCAAACTCCAATGTCCCCGGCATCAACTGCTCTTCAAGAGAAACTGGAATCAGAACATTTTGGGAGTAGTTGTAACTCTTGTATTTGGCCATAGCTCCATTCTCTCAAAAGGGGATATCAATCATCATCCTCACTGCAGACGTGCTAACAGATATCATACTCTTGTTCATGAGTAAATGAATTATTCCAAAAATCTGAAAAAAACCACTCTGACGAGCAACCCACCCTCAAAATGACCTTTTTCGACAGTCTCTCCTGAAATCCTCAAAGAAGGATTTTGCACCAAAAGTGGAAATTATAAGCGGTAATCCTCAGATCGCTGCCAGAAAAATTTCTTGCAGCGAATTGGCTATCGGTAGAATAAGGGGTGTCCCCAGATAAAAATGGATTAGTCACGGGCTTCTCTAAGAAGATATGTCTTGAACTTCATCAGATGCATGATTGAAGGTAGGCTTTGATTTCTGTCTTTTGACCTTGAATTTTCAGATTTAGTTACTAAATTTAAGTTGGATAGGAGGTGTTAATCATGAACAAAAATGACAAAAAATCGAAAACGAAAAGATCGAAAACTGCAGCAACTACCACATATGATTGCTGCTGGTGTGACCCATGTTACTACAGTCTTTGCTGCGGTGATGTCTGCTGCTAGGCGTTGCAAATGGTTTCACGAGATTAGCGGTATTCAGGGGGTAAGGGCCTATTTTTTTTGACCGAGACGGAGTCCTTACCCCATGTATTCTGTAATTGTTACATCCATTTTAAGTGAAAATATCAAAAAGGAGGTATAGACATGTATAAAAAAGTCTTAGTTCCACTTGATGGTTCAGCGTTAGCAGAGTGTACGTTGTCTCATGTCAAAAACCTTTTTAAAGATGGTTCCGTGGGAGAGGTGACCCTTCTAAATGTAGTCAAGTTTGATCTGCCATGGGCCAAAATGGGGTCCGATGACATTCCCACCAGAGCGCATTGATCTCCAAGCGATCAGGGAACCGCTCTTCATTGCATCAAGGAAGTATCTTGCAGATATAGAATCCCGGCTTGGTTCCGAGGGGATTAAGGTAAAAACGGAGTCACTGGAGGGTAACCGGCCTGCCGATACAATCACTGAGTACGCTCAGAAAAAAGGTATGGATATGATCATCATTGGGACCCACGGTTATACCGGACTGAAAAAGCTGATGTTGGGCAGCGTCGCATTCGGTGTTCTCCATCAATCCCATATACCTGTGCTCCTTATTAGGCCAGAGTCTTGCCGACCATAGGTAATGTTGGAAGATAAAAGGTCAAATAATCATTCAAAAAAGAGGACAACGAATGAGTAAGAAGCCCTCTTATCGTCCGATGAGGAGGTTCTTTACTTCAACTCGTAATCCGCAATTCCTTGACATGATTCCCTCTGAGGGTTAGTAGGTGCTATACGTAACATATCCTGCTTTCTCTTGTGGTATTAAATAGTTATACACTGTTTCCCATTATCCATTTTCTCTATATCCCTGTCAAGACAATTCGTTATGGGGGATCCATGATCTCCCCTTCGTCGTTATCTTCTTCTTGTGCCTGCGTCCTTTGCAAGACCACCTTAATTGCTTTGTAGTAGTCTCGTTGGACCTTGAGGTTCGCTACCCGGCAGTAGCGTTGGGTTGTGGTAATCTGGCCATGTCCCAGGAGGTCCTGGATCGTAGCAAGATCAGCATCGGCGTTAAGAAGCTGCGTGGCCATGGTGTGGCGAAGCCGATGACATGAGACGTCCAGGCTGCTCTTTCGCGAATAATATTCGATCCTCTTCTTCTGGATGCCTCGCACCGATAGCGGTTTCCCCCTCATCGTTCCCTCCTGCAGCAAAAACAATGCTCTCGCTTTCGATGATCGTTTCTCGAGGTACGCCAAAAGAGCTGAGCGGGCATCTTCACTCATATAGACGACCCTATCTTTAGCCCCTTTCCCATGGAAGACAAAAATCTGTCTTCCCCCGTACTCTGCTGCATCTATGGTTAGCTCAGCAACCTCTTGAACCCGGAGGCCACAGCGAAGCATCAACATGAACATGGCCCTGTCTCTTGGATCCCTGATGTGGGCAAAAAGCCTCGTGACCTGGTTGTCCTTCAGATGCCGAGGCAGCGGCTTGGGCAGACGCAGCGAGATCCGGGTGACAGGATTGACCATCGATCTGCCCTCCTCATTCATGAGATAATCGAAGAAGAGGCGTATCGTTTGAAGATGGCATGTGATCGTCTTCGGCGTTCGTCTCTTTCGGAGGAGATGATCGGCATAGGCTCCGATCTCCTTACGGGTCACCTCCTCCACATAAAGATGCCCCGGGAGCCACGATCTCCCCAGGGTCAACCTTCATCCCTCTTCACCATTCCTTCCTGTAGCCATCAGATCCGTATGAACTTGTTCCATGCAATCTTTCAGATGGAAAGCCTCAATGATTGAATTGTCATTGACAAGAAGCAGTTGAATGGGTAGGATTCTTACAAATAACAAATTGCAGTATAATATTTAGCATCTGAATAGAAAGGACACAATATGAAACAATGGTATGAAGAGTTGTTTGAAAACTACGGAATGAAATATGATAACGAGAGTTTTGTACAAGGAACCATCGGAGAGTGTGATTTTATTGAAAAAGAAATCGAATATAACAAAGCTACACGAATTCTGGATATAGGATGCGGCACTGGCAGACATTCCATTGAATTAGCCAAGAGAGGATATACTGTTGTCGGAATTGATTTATCAGAATCGCTTTTAAAACGGGCAAAAGAAAAAGCATCTGAACAAAAGCTGCAAATCGTTTTTCAAAAACATGACGCGAGAAACCTTCCTTTTCTGCATGAATTCAATTTGATCATCATGATATGCGAAGGCGCATTCCCGTTGATGGAAACTGACGAAATGAATTTTCAGATTCTCCAAAATGCTGCCAATGCCTTACTGCCAAAAGGGAAATTGATATTTACCACCTTAAACGGTTTGTTTCCTCTGTTTCATTCCGTCAAAGATTTCCTTGATTCAAAAACAAAAGAAGGGAATGCGAAATGCGATAGTCTTTCATTTGATCTGATGACTTTTCGAGAGCATAACACTGTATATGTTGAAGATGATCTTGGGAACAAAAAAGAACTGCAATGCAACGAAAGGTATTATGTGCCATCCGAAATAACTTGGCTATTAAAGACTCTGAATTTCAAAACAGTCGATATTTATGGAGCGAAACTTGGCGCTTTCAGTCGAAACGATAAATTATCAACCGAAGATTTTGAAATGCTGATAATAGCGGAAAAACAATGAAATGCTAACCAGCGGGTTGAGCGGACAGGGGATAAGCCCGCTCACCCTTACCGTTATACTTGATTTCAATCGTAAATCTTCAGGTGATGTAGAGGGTGTATCCTAATTCTTTGTAGGTGTTATGTTTAGTCCCACCCACATCATAAGCGGAAAATCCGGAAGGATTAGAGGTAACCGCCTAACTGGGGTCGACTTTTCCTCAAGGCTTTCAGGTCAGGATCTATGTTGAATTGGCAGTTCCTTTCACATTCATCGCAGTTCGCGGTTACGGTGGTCAGCGGCGGCTCACCCTTGACACTCTTGTAGAGTCCCCATGCTTTATCAACCTCTTCCGCCGTCCCCTCCAGTATGAAGGTGTGGCATCCCTCAGCCCCGTTGATTCCACCCCCGGCAACAGGTATCGCATTGACCCCTGTCAATGTCTTAAAGGCTTCAACCTCGGAAACCAACTTTCCCTTAACAAGCATCATGCCTGAGGGAAAACCAGCAGCGTACCTCAAAGGGCGACCCACGTGGGGGACGGTCTCCGTCAAAGGGCCCGGAACCAGCTTCTCCAACCCGGCGGCGATGATGAGGGGAATACCTTTAGCATTAAGGCAGCCTATGGCTGCGCCGATGGTTCCCCCGGTCCCTTTACCTCGATCGTTCCCCAAGAAAATAGCAGCGGTCCCTGTGACATCGATGGCATTGGCACCCTTGATGAAAACATCGCCCGGCCCCATCTCAGGAAGCCATTGATCCGTCATCTCAGGCATCGTTACGTCGGTTGCCACACCTTTCCGGATTCCTATGTATCGGAGACGTCTCTTATAAAAAGTGGTGCAGATACCCCTTGGAACCACGACCCCTGATGTGAAGAACCCTTTTTCAATGGGCTTGTTGAGAAGTTCTTCAGCTACATACCCCGTTGAGGTACTAGTTGCAACGAAGATAATGCCCGTCCTTAAAAGCGGTCTGAACCTCAGGCAGGTTTGCAATCCCTTTACCTACAAGCCGCTTGGACTCTGACGAAGTCAAGGTTACAAGTGCACGTTCCAGCATGCGACACCTCCATCTTTGTGATATTCGTCATAGGGTTAATACGGTTCTCATATATCCAATACATTACGAAGAGGTTATCTTCGAAGCCACCAAGAAGAAGATGAAACTGCATAGAGATCGCATAACACCACTTGGATTCAACCGTAACATTTGCATGGGTCATTTGGCAACGGTGAGAGGGCCAACCTGAGAAAACGATGCGTTCATGCTCCCTCTATTCCTCATTCTTTAAAGGACCAGGGGAATAAGAGGCATTTTATTCCTTCTTCTCTCCTAGGTCGCCTTTCAAGAAGCGTGGGACACGTCCAGTCCCGTGACGGTGCTCCTGCCCGAGGCAGAAGTACGGTTGCGATGATGTACCCCAGAGAAGCCTTATGACCTGCCTTCCGAAAACCGGCCTAGGGGTTCTGCAGTGCAGCGCTAGTGCAGCAAGAACGAGTAATTGAGCCAGGGCCCAAGGCATAATCATGCCGTGAATCGGTGGTCCGTCTGAATCTCCTTTTCTTCACGGCTGCCCGTATCGAGTGCTCTTTCATGATCCTGGCCACACGGTTCTTCCCACATCGAACCCCCTGCCTCTTTAGCTCCGCTGCAACCCGCGGACTCCCATAGAGCCTTCTGCTCTGAGTGTGGACCTCCCGTATCTGTCTCAGCAGCTCCTCATTGTCTCTCTGACGTAGGCTCGGCTGACGACTCTCCCACGCATAATAACCACTCCTGGATACCTTCAACACTTCGCACATACTCTTTACCTGATAACTCTCTCTGTGCTCTCCCATAAACCGATATTTCAGCTGTTTTGTTTGGAGAATACGGCCAAGGCTTTTTTTAAAATGTCCCTCTCTTGTCTCACCTTTTCTAATTGCTTCCGGAGTCCCTTGATTTCCGCTTCCTCTGGCGTGACACGGCCCTTCCCTACGAAGGCTTTATCCCCTTGAGCTAAGAACCTTCTCCTCCATAGATGAAGAAGATTCGGATGGATATCAAGCTCTCGGGCCACCTTACCTACCGGCATCCCTTTCTCTGTGACCAACTGCACTGCATCTCGCTTGAACTCACGGCTGAAATGACGATTCTTTTCCCCCATAGGCACCTCCTATCCAATCATACAAATTTTTAGGCTGTGTCCATCAATTCGGGGGAAGGTCATTTGATAATCGTTATCTTCAATACTCGCCTAAGACTTTTCTTCATATCTTGGGGCCTTTTCTTGGATTGACATTCAACCCTGTTTGGAGCATATTTGATCCAATTTAAAACGAGTTCTTATCATTGCCCGCTAAGGATCCCAACATGATCAAGTACAAGCACGTTCTCGCACTGAACCCGTATTTCGGGGATTAAAAAGCATTCGCCATGGGGGTTTTCCCTCCGACCGGCCTTGAGTACATCGCCGCAAGCATGAAAGATCTGGTCGGTAAAGTGACGCTTCTCGACCTTCGGTATGAGAAGGCCTACCAGGACCCAAAGGCACTCAGCGAGTTCATCAGGAACGAGATCGATCTTCTATGCGTGAGCATCCGATGGCGATCTCGGTTCGAGGATATCTGTGATTTCGTCTCTCAGCTGCCCCCTGAGGTTTGCACAGTCGTCGGAGGCTACAAAGCAACCGAAGAAGTCGAGTATCTGTTTGACCGTTGCCCGAATATCGACATGGTCGTACGAGGTGAGGGCGAAGAGATCATCAGGCAGATCGTCACCGGGATCCCGTACAAGGATATCCTTGGCCTTTCCTATCGGGAGAACGGAGGAATCGTTCACAATGAGATCCATCCTCTGCCTGACATCACGCGTATTCCGTTTCCGGACCGGTCCCTGAGAAAGCAAGACTATTGTCTCGCTAAATGACGGCGTTCGGCTCAGCAGCCACACGTTCGACACGATACTCTCAACGAGGGGATGTCCTTTTAACTGTAAGTTCTGTACATTCAGTCTCAATCCACTCGGACAGAAGAGGAGCTACACGGAACGACCGGTCGAATCGGTCATCGACTTCCGCGAATTCGGCTCTCCGATCTGGACAATACCCAGACGATTACTTCCAGTGATGACTTTCGGGTCGTGAACGGGGTGACGATGCCGTTCTATTCCACTACCTGGGCAGTTGGCGCGCCGATCGTGGCCGATTTTTCCGGACCGAGAAAGTCACATTCAATGTTCCGTTTGACACGACGATCTTTCAAGAGCCCGGATCAGGTGAATCAGATTTTCGGTTTCCGGCGGGAATGCGTCAAGTGACGGTGCCGTTCAGCTACCGCAACGGACATATTTATGTCGTGGCCACGGTCAACGGCGTGAAGAAGGGGCTTTTCATTCTGGACTCCGGCTGCTCGGCGACGATTTTCCATGATGAATTTGTCAAGGGAATGAATCTTCTCCCTGCCGGATCGATGCCGGCTAAAGGGGTTGGCGGATATGAATCGGTAGCCCTTCTCAGAAGCGACTCGATTCAGATAGGCCCCGTCACACTCTTTCGCCAGATTGGCGGCTCGAGCGATCTGAGCGGAATTGGGAAGGGGGACACGATTCCGTTTGGCGGGATTCTCGGATATGACTTTTTGTCCCGCTTTCCGATTCTGATCGACTACCACGGCGAAACACTTACCCTGTTTGATCCCGCGCAATTCTCGCCTCCAGAAGGAGGGACCGAAGTCCCGTTCACGTTAACGATGCAGGTTCCGACCGTGAAAGCATCGCTGTTTGGGATAGCGCGGGGAGTTCATAGTCGATCTGGGGAACGCCTATGGATTGTTGCTGCACGACGGATTTGTGCAGCAGAATGATCTGGTGCGTCGAATGTCCGTGGACACGAGCAATGCGCGGTCGTTTGGTGGCGTCGGTGGCGGATATCTCCGGTGCGCGCGCGATTCTGGATCGGCTGGAAGTCGGCAATCTGAAGATCGATTCTCTTCCAGCCATTCTTTCATCATCCAGCTCCGGCATGACCGGATCCTCGGCGATTGCCGGGAATCTCGGGAACGAAATTCTCGAACGGTATCGGATCCTTCTTGATTATGCGGGGAGACGTCTGATTTTCTACTAAAGCGTCCACGCTTGGCGGCTGTCGTCTTCGTATCTTAGTGTGCGACAACCCGATAACTTGTTGTGTGCGACGTCCTACGACCGGATATTATCTTGACACCCATAGGGGCGGTCCTATATTTCATTATAGGAAATGAAACGAGGATAACACGTTATGAATATTGGTGTTCTGACCGGTGGCGGCGATTGTCCGGGACTCAACGCCGTCGTCCGGGCTATCGTATATAAGGGAACGAGCCGTCACGGCTCCAGTTTTCGGGGGTCCACGAAGGTTGGAAGGGTTTGCTTGATGGCGTGGTCACGCCATTGAGGGTGGACGATGTCGCCAATATCCTCCAATTCGGCGGCACCATACTCAAGACATCGCGAGTCCAATCCGCTGCACTTCCGGACGGCTTTCCGCAGATCAAGGCGAACATGGCGAAGCACAATATCGATGTTCTCATGGTGATTGGCGGCGTTGATACGCTTGGCGTGGCCGCCAAACTTCACCGAGGGAGTCAAACTGGTCGCGGTCCCGAAGACGATTGACAACAACGTATGGGGGACCGACCGGACATTTGGTTTTGACACGGCTGTAAATGTGGCCACCGAAGCGATCGACCGAATTCGAACTACGGCCGAAGCCCACAATCGCGTCTTTGTTGTCGAGGTCATGGGACGTGACGCGGGCTGGATCGCCATCGAGTCCGGCATTGCCGGTGGCGCCACCATGATTCTCATTCCGGAATTTCCTGTCGATGTCGACAAAGTCGTACAAAACGTCAAACATCGACACGATCGCGGCAACGAATTCTCAGTTATCGTGGTCGCGGAAGGGACGCAGCTCAGAGTTGCCGGGAGGGAACGCCAAACGAGTTACGATCGATCACGACATTGACGAATTCGGTCACGCCCGACTGGGCGGTGTCGCCGACAAGCTGGCCGACCTGATCCGCAAGCAGACCGGGTTTGATTGTCGATCGGTCCGTCTCGGACATATTCAAAGAGGCGGCAGCCCGAGTGCCTTTGATCGTGTTCTAGCTACCAGATATGGTATCGTTGCGGTCGAATTCGTTCGACTGGTGAATTCGGCAAAATGGCCGCGCTTGCAGGGTATGAAATTGTCACCGTTCCGCTGTCCGAAGTCGCCAAGTCAACCAAGACAGTGGATCCGGAATTGTATCAGACAGCCGAGGTATTTTTTGGGTAAGAAATTACTTCTTCCGTCCTCATTCTGGTTGTTGCGGTGTCGGTGCGTAGGCCAAGATGCGCAGCTGACCAAAGGCAGCAGTTCAATGTCAGTCATCAGGCGGCGTCCGACTTGGCGTCTGGGGAAATCTGGGAGACACACCGTGGCCCCGCCAGCGACACCGTAAACCAGACCCACTACCAAACCGATGTCAAGGGGGCCAGTTTTTACGCCGAGGCGTATTTCGGATTCCGGCTTGAGCCGTCCGCTCATGCTCGAACTCGCTCTCGGAATCGTCAATCGCGGCGATGTCAACAGTCAACGATTTCAGGCTCGGCATCAGTCTATTATCGGCAACTTCTGATTCTTTACCCGATTCGAGCTTCGTCTCAAACTGTATCCGCTGGCGGACGCTGGCTCTGAAGTTCAGCCCTATGTTATGGTGGGTGGGGGTGTATTACGGCCGCAACAGCATCCAGTTCTCCAACGATTACTTCGCCCATACATGGAGCGTCCCGCACCGAAGTTCAATTATATGCTGGGGGCGGGGATTGATTATCCGATCGCCAATCAGATAGGCCTCGATGTTAACTTCAATTATATGCCGATACAATTTCTCAAAGTGGATTACTGCGTGCGAAGAACTACAGCGCTCTTACCGTCACGGTCGGTGTCAAGTATCTCTACACTTCGCGCAAAAAGATAACGGGCGCACTTTTCAAGGAGGATTCATGAAAGTCGGAATTAATGGATTTGGTCGAATTGGTCGGTCTGGTGCTTCGAGCGGCGCGCAACACGGATCTTGACATTGTCGGGATCAACGATATCACCGATGCCAAGACACTGGCTCATCTGCTGAAATATGATTCCATTCACGGCCAGTATCCGGGCGAGGTCGCGGTCGATGGCGACAAGATCGTTGTCGACGGCAAGAAGATTCCGGTGTTCGCGGAAAAGGATCCGTCCAAGCTGCCGTGGAAATCGCTCGGCGCCGATGTCATTCTGGAATGCACGGGCAAAGTTTACGACCAAGGAAGATGCCTGCAAGCATCTCGCGGCCGGCGCCAAGAAAGTGCTCATCTCCGCTCCGGCCAAAGGGCATGACGGCACGTTTATTCTCGGCGTCAATTCCCAGGATTACGACAAGTCCAAACACCATATCATTTCGATCGGCTCGTGCACGACCAATTGTCTGGCGCCGGTGGCCAAGGTGCTCCTGGACAATTTTGGTATCGTGAAAGGATTCATGACCACCATCCATTCGTACACCGCCGACCAGCGTCTGATGGATGCTCCGCACAAGGATCTTCGCCGGGCCCGCTCGGCGGCGATGTCGATGGTTCCGACCACCACCGGCGCCGCCAAAGCGATCGCCGAAGTGCATTCCCGCGATGAAGGGAAAGCTCGATGGTCTGCGCGATTCGCGTGCCCACTCCGGACGCATCGCTGGTGGATCTGGCCGTCATTCTCGAAAAAGAAGCCACTGTCGAGCAGATCAATGCGGCTTTCAAGAAAGCGGCCGCCTCCGACCCGCTTGGACGGACGCTGGAGTATTGCGATGATCCGATTGTGTCGACCGATATCATCGGCAATCCGCATGGTTCCGTGTACGACAGCTTGATGACCGTCGGCCACGGCAATATGGTCAAGATGTTCTGCGTGGTACGACAACGAGTGGGCGTTCTCCTGCCGCATGGTCGATATGCTGCGCATGATGTAAGTCAGGATGAGGAGATAGCGATGAATAAAGTCAGCGTACGTGATATCAATTTCCGCGGCACAGAAAGTGCTGCTTCGCGTCGACTTCAATGTGCCGCTCGACGACAAGCAGCAGATTACCGATGACCGCCGCATTCGCGAAGCGCTGCCGACGATCAAGAAGATCATCGGTGATGGCGGCATGGTGATCGCCTGCTCGCACCTGGGACGTCCCAAAGGGGGACCCGATCCGAAATTTCGCTTCGTCCCTGCGCCAAACGGCTTAGTGGAGCTGCTCGGCAAGCCGGTGCAGTTCGCCGAGGATTGCATCGGGCCGGAAGCCGGCAACCTGGTCGACAAGATGCACGCCGGCGATAGTCATCTTGCTGGAGAATCTTCGCTTCCACCCGAGGAAGAAAAGAACGATCCGGAATTCGCCAGAAAGCTGGCGTCGCTGGCGACATCTATGTCAACGATGCGTTCGGCTCCGCTCACCGTGCTCATGCCTCGACCGAGGGCGTCACGCAGTATTTCAAGCAGTCGGTGGCCGGGTTCCTGATGGAAAAGGAACTGCAGTATCTCGGTCAGGCGCTCGGTCAATCCCAAGCGTCCGTTCGCGGCGATTCTTGGCGGCGCCAAGATTTCCGGCAAGATCGATGTCATCAAATCCCTGTTCGATAAAGTTGACATGCTGCTCATCGGCGGCGGAATGGTCTTTCACGTTCGCCAAAGCGATGGGATACGAGATCGGCGATTCGCTGCTTGAAGCGGACAAAGTCGAGCTGGCGCGCGAAATTATCGCAAGGTGCCCAGAATTCCAAAAGTGAAGCTGGTTTTCCCGACTGATGCCGTCGTCGCCACCGAGATCTCCGACACAGCGGAGACCAAAGTGGTCCCGATCGACAAGATTCCCGCGGGATGAAAGGGCTCGATATCGGACCCGACTCGATTCGTCTGTTCTGCCGAAGCTCTGGCGCCGGCCAAGACGATCGTCTGGAATGGTCCGATGGGAGTTTTCGAACACAAGCCGTTTGCGCAAGGGACGCTCGAAATTGCCAAACTGCTGGCTGATCTGACCGCCAAAGGAGCCATCACCGTGGTCGGCGGCGGCGACTCGGCCGCGGCCGTGAGCCGAAGCCGGTCTCGATGATCGGCTGACCCATATCTCGACCGGCGGTGGCGCGTCGCTGGAATTCCTCGAAGGTAAAGTTCTGCCGGGTGTGGCAGCCCTGACCGATGCCCACAAGGTGGAGGCGTACTGACATGCGCCAGAAAGTCATCGCCGGAAACTGGAAAATGAACGGGACCATCGCCGAGACCGAGGCGCTGGTCTCGGCTCTTCTAGCCGGGACCGACCGGGTCATGCCATGGCCACGGTTGTCGTCTGTCCCCCGTTTACGCTCTCTTGCACGCGCTTCGCAGCTCCTAAAGGGGAGCCATATCTTGTTGGGGGCGCAGGAGATGTCTGACCAGCCCCGGGGGGCCTTTACCGGGGATATCTCGGCCGAGCTGCTCTTGACAGTTGGGGCAAGCTACGTTATACTGGGCCACTCGGAACGTCGGCAGTACCATGCTGAGACCGACCAGAAGATCAATGCCAAGGCCAAAGTGGCCTTGACAGCCGGACTTACGCCGATTATTTGCGTCGGCGAGACCGCTCGCTGAACGCGAAGGGGAACGGACGGAAACGGTGGTCGGAACTCAGATCGATGGTATTCTGGCCGGGTTTTCGCCCGAGATGATCACAAAATCGGTCATCGCGTACGAACCAGTCTGGGCGATCGGCACCGGAAAGACCGCCACTCCTGGGATGGCTCAGGATGTTCATCGGTTTATTCGGGACCGGATCAGCGCGGATCGACCGAGAGGCTGCGTCAAACTGTCCCGATTCTGTACGGCGGCTCAGTCAAAGCGGACAACGCTGAAGGTTTATTGAGTCGGCCCGATATCGATGGCGCCCTGGTTGGCGGAGCATCGCTGAAGGCCGATGATTTTATTGCGATTATTAATGCTGCGTGAGCGGAGGTTAGTTCCTTGTTTGCAATCTTTGTAGTTTTTCACATTCTGATCTGTCTCGCCCTGATCCTTGTCGTGTTGATGCAGTCGAGTAAGGGTGAAGGTCTGGCCGGATCATCGTTTGCGGGCGGCGTGTCCGGCGCTGTATTCGGCGGCCGCGGTGCGGCGTCGTTTCTGACCAAAGCCACGACGTATCTGGCGATTGTCTTTTTCGTAAGTTGCGGCGTTCTGGCGTGCATGTCGGCCAGATCAGCGCGGGACCACCAGTGGAACAGCTGCGAGTTCGACAAGCGGAGTCGGCCGTGACCAAGCAGGCGCAGGAACAGATGCAGCGCCAGCAGCAACAGCAGCAGCCGCTGCCGGTTGACACCACGAGTGGCAAGGCGCCGATTCAGGTGACCCCGGGTTCGGCTACAGCCGACCGGCGACGGATAAGAAGTAATTTGTGATCTTCGGACTACGCGGAAGTGGTGAAACTGGTAGACACGCTATCTTGAGGGGGTAGTGGAGCAATCCGTAGGGGTTCGAGTCCCCTCTTCCGCACCAAGCATATTTGACCCGCTGAGTCAGTGAGACTCGGCGGGTTTTTTGATATCGGAAAGCCGTTGCGAGAGGGCCTGGCCTCACTTAGCTTAGTGGAAAATATGTCGTCATAGATTTGCGACCCGCCTAAATGCCCAGGAAATCATCTGCAACCGACCGTCACCTACGTTTGCGCCTCTGGATTCCTGTTAGCTACGGGCTATCACTTCTAGTTTTCTTTGCCACATCATTTGTACCTGAGCTCCGGATCTGGGGATTCAGCACGTGGGCATATTTGCCGATTTGGGGTCGAGGAGTGATGGCGTGTCTGGGGATTATCGCGCTCTTTTTCGCCTTGCGCTTCGAATTCGTCGACAACGAAACACAAGGCTCTTCCAAGATTGCATCAATACCGTGGCAAGCAGCGGTCTTGTTCATTTTGCTCGTCGGAGTTAGTTTGTGGTTACTCCGAGGTTCGACGCATTTTCTGGGGAACGGGTACACGCACTTGACCGCGATGGCGGGTGAGAGCCCGATTATCAAGTGGCACGAGACCGGTGAATGCCTCTCGCACCTTTGGCTCGCTCAAGCGATTGGCGGGAACACGCCCGAGAAGATGCTCCTGAGCTATCAAATCATTTCGGTCCTGTCCGGAGTCATATTTTTGGCGGCCGTCATGTGGGCGGGAAGCAAGCTCTTTGAGCAACGCAAGGATCAGATCCTGTTCGTATTGGGGCTGGCGACCGCCGGGTACATGCTGTTGTTTTTCGGTTATGTCGAAAATCGAAGCTTGCTTACGTTGTTTACCGCCATGACTAGCCTTGTGGGGCTGGTCAGCATCAAGGGAAAGGTCGCCAAGTGGTGGGTAATTCCGCCCGCCCTTCTGGCCATCTTCTCGCACATCTTCGGAGTCGTCTTAATTCCTCCCGTAATCTATCTCATCCTGCGCGACACCAAACTCGGGCGTTCGCTCGGTCGAACTACCGTATTTGTTAGAATCCTGATTGCACTCGCAATACTTCTCGGTGCTGCGGTCGCTCTCAGGATGGGCCTTGAGCAAAGTCTCTTCTTTAGTTTCGCGCTCATGCAGCTACAATCAACAAAGCTGACCATAAGCGGTTACACTTTGTTCTCACTCTCGCACCTGGCGGATTATCTGAACCTTCTGTCGCTCTTGTTGCCGGGCGCGCTCACTCTGGTGGTGGTGATGTTTCATCTCCCTATGAAGAATGCGCTAAAGCTGCCGGAGTACCGCTTTGGGATTCTGCTCGTCCTCTCAGCGCTTGGGCTGGCGTTTATCTTCGACCCCAAACTAGGGATGCCGCGTGACTGGGACCTCTTTGCCTTTGCCGCGATTCCGTTGGCGACCATGAGCTATTTCTTAATTTTGGACAAACGCTTCCTGCCGTGGTGGGGAAGGCTGGCGGCTACCCTTGCCATCGCGTTGGGAGCGTTATGCCTTGGGGCACGGGTGGCGACTCAGGCTATGCCGGGTCCGGCGATTGCCCAGATCACCGACTACATCGAGCTCGACAAAACCAAGGGAAAGAATGCGTTTCGCTACCTTGAGAATTACTACCGTGATCACGGCGACAGTTTGAAGGCTGACTCAATGGTGCGAGCTTTCAATTCCTTTCCGGATGAGCGTCTGTACCGGCAGATAGATCAGAAGCTCGCTCAGAACAAATACTCCGATGCTCTCCACCTGGGGGAACTGGCGGTGGCGGCGAATCCTATGTCCTCAGGGGCCTATAACTACATCGGCTCAGCCTATTACCGCATGGGCCGGCCATTGCAAGCAGGCGCAGCCTTCGATACCGCTCTCGGCCTGAACCCTCACAATGTTGAAGTGCTCTCGATGCTGGGGACCATCCGCTGGCAACAAGGGCGCTTTTCAGAAGGCGAAGATCTCATCAGGAGAGCGGCTAACGATGGTCCCACGAACGCCTATCCGCTCTTCTGTCTGTCCCAGATGGCCGCTTCAAGACGACAGTACGATACGCAGCTTGACTACCTTGTGAGGGCAACAGGGAAATCTGACGCTACCAAGGAAATGTTCGGGGATTTATTCCGCGCCTATCTGCGGATTGGCCAGGTCGAAAAAGCGGCCGCTGCATATCGAGACGGTTCGAAGTTGGGTTTAGATACAACTCAGGTTCAAGACCAACTGGAGAAGCATCCAGAGCTTCGAAAATACCTTGAGCAGCCCTCTGAAGTACACTAAGGACTCACAGGAATCAGTGAGCTCCTTCGCGGTAACTGAAGTGTGGCAGAGTATTCGAGATCGGCCGCGAATTGCTTCTGGCTGCTTTTCCCCCTTGCACCTTTTGTCACTTTGAAATATGGCGGGACATTGATTGCACACATTCAAGTGCCAACTCAATCTAACCATCTGAATATCAATACCCTACTGATGCCGACTGGCACCGCGCCAGACGACACTCCGAATATCGCAAGGTGGACAAACTTAGACTCCGGAGGGGATGTTCGGGCTCGTGACGTCAAGTTTTCTGTTGCATAACATTGAACATGGACTTAATTGAAGAAAGTCAACGCACGGGTACGATTGGCTCCTTGACTTCCGACCGACTGTGCCCCCGGCGATGAGCGTCAACCTGACGACAAGTTCCTTAACATGACAATATCCACGGACCGTTCCCGAGTGGGTTCCCCCGGACCCGTCGGTTTGTTTGTTTGGTTCTGAGCGGATGCTACGCTTACCGTTTGTCAGAAGGAGGTGTTTCGGGGAGAAGTCTCGAAGCGGTACACACCAAATGTGACCGGAGCGCAGTTTGCGTGTCTGGTCGTTCGAGTGTCGCCTGTCGATTCCGCCACCTCGGCCCTCGCATCACCGGGCGACAAAAAATCCTTACTGTTACAACTCTCTTGGAGGAGAACGAAATGCGAAAGATGCGTCTGACTCTATTAACCGTGTTAGCTCTTGCGCTTCTGGCCGCCGTGGTCTGGGTTGGCTGCAGCACGGAAAATTCAACCGCCCCGAACGCCAGTATTACCGATTGGACGGCCAACAATCCGCAGGCCGTACAGAAAGTGATGCAGGCTCAAACGACAATCGAAGCTGCCATGATGAAGACCCCCGGCGTGGTCGGTGTGGCGACTTCGACCGATGATAACGGCAATCTGGCCATTCGCGTATTCACCAATACCCAGGGAGTTTCCCTGCCCAAGATCGCGAAAACCTCCGATGGTATTCCGATCGTGTACGAAGAGACCGGTCCGTTTACCGCCAACGCTCTCACCGGCACCTATCGTCCGGTCGTAATCGGCGTGTCTGTTGGTAACGATAACGAGTGTGCTTCCGGCACAATCGGCTGTCTCGTCACCAAAGGGGGCGTGACCTATATTCTCTCCAATAATCACGTTCTGGCCAGGGAGAATGCGGCCAGAATCGGTGAAAAGATCGACCAGCCGGGCCGTTACGACAAGCGCTGCAAGGCCTCGGGACAGGTCGCTACTCTGTCCGATTTCCAGGCGATCAGCTTCAGCGGCAATAACACTATTGATGCGGCCATCGCTCAGTTTGTTTCCGGAATCGCCTACAGTGGTTCGACTCCGTCCGCGTACTACGGTTTCCCGGGGAGCACGACTATTGCCCCGTCGGTCAATTTGAAAGTGAAGAAAGTCGGACGCACGACGTCACTGACGACCGGCACGATTTCCTCGATCAATGCCACCGTGAATGTGGGCTATACCGGTGGGACCGCCACATTTGTGGGACAGTTCGTCACGACGAAGAACTTCACCAAATCGGGTGACTCCGGATCGCTGGTGGTGACCAATGATGGTAAGAACAATCCGGTGGGTCTGCTCTTCGCCGGTTCGCAGACCGGAAATGCGATCTGCAACCCGATCGGCCCCGTATTGAGCAAATTTGGAGTTACGATCGTTACCCATTAAACGGGTTTCGTTATTGGATCTAATCGCGGGAGCCGGTTTTGGCTCCCGCATTTGTTATGGCGCGACGCGTCAATTAACCGTATAAGTGACATATGAGACGAGAACTCGCGACAGTCACCGTTACGCTCGGATTGCTGGCCGGATTGTTAGTCAACTGTTCGGGCAAATCCGAGGCCGATAAAGCGGGAGAAAGTGGGAAGGTTCAAGTGGCTCAGAAGAGTATCGAACAGGTTCAGGCCGACCATACTTCCGCCTGGATGAAAATACCGGGAGTAGTGGGGACGGCTATCGGCGAATGCAACGGCAAGCCGTGCATCAAGATTCTGGCCGATTCGCTGACCTCGGCCATCAAGACCCAGATTCCCAAAGCTATCGACGGGTATCCGATCGAGATCGAAGTCACCGGGGAATTCCGGGCCAACTGATCACGGGGCGGTCGTGATCGTTATTTCTGACTTGTTGCCCAGGCCTCGTGAACGCGGCGCATCTGTTCAATGTGCTTCTTTACGTGCTCGTCATACACTTCCAGCCACCAGTCCATCGTGACATCACCATGTTCCGGGTGATTGATCGTGTTGGCAAACACAGAATCCGGCTGAAGTTTAACCAGATCGTAGGTCGTTTTGCGAATCCACTTGAAAAGCTCGAGGGCGTCAGTCGTGTTCTGCGTGTGATAATCGAGTTTCTCCGCCCAGGCTTCCTGATCGTAAGGCGTGACTTTCTTTCCCGGCTCGGCGATGAAGAAGCGGCAGCGGACAGCGCTGCTCAGGTCGGCATCGGCCAGGTGGACGATTATTTCATGGATCGACCAGCGGTCGGGCCCCGGTTTATACTCCCACATGGAGCGGGGGAACTCCTTGAGCGCCTCGACCAGCAGGGCGTGTCCTCGGCCGTATGATTCGATTCGTTCGCGTCGTTGATCACGGGTCATATTGTCACTCCTTGTCTAGGGGTTCTCAAGCAAAACAGTACCGGCCGCGTGAAATCAGATTGGGGTGTCAGCTCACACAAACGGAAAACTTTGCGGACTGAGATTCGAGTGTTTTGGGACGGTATGTTCATAGATTAGACGGTATGTGGTAGTAAACGAAAGAAGCGGGCTTTGGTTCCGAATTTGATTCATAGGAATTAGTTTGCCCGGACGCCCCGAAGCCAGTATCATCGGGCGATCATTTTGGCGAAAATCGTGCGATGAAGCTGTTTATCAAAAACCATCCGTTGGCGTTTGTTATTCTTCTGGCTCTGGCGCTCAGGATACCGGCCGTGATTTACTCGAAAGGGTTTATGGCGTCCGACGATCACTACGAGACGGTGGCTATTTCATACAAATGGCTGCAGAGCGGGCTGTGGGACAATCATGGGCATCTGTCATGGGACGGTCGCCCCGGAATCCAGACGGCTCGTTTTCCGCTTTACAATCTCTTCCTGTACGGAATTATGAAAACGTACAAAGCGGTCGGGATCACCAGTCTCGATACCATGATGTACGGTATTCGGGCGATTCATGCGCTCTTGTCGCTGCTCTCGGTCTGGGGAGCGTTTAAGCTGGCTGAAATCGCGACCAGATCAAAGAAATGGGGGATGTTCGCCGGGCTGGCGGTGGCGGCTCAGTTTGCCTTACCCTATCTGGGGGTTAGGAATCTGATTGAGATGGTCAGTGGACATATCTGGCTTTTGTCACTGGTCTGCCTGTATAGTTTTCAGTACGGGGAAAAGAAGAACTCGTATCTCGTCGTGGGGGGACTCCTGACCGGGCTGGCCTGGATGATCCGGTTTGAGATTGCTACAGCCGCGGTCATTGTGCCATTTGTCATTTGGTATCTGGAGAAGAGTATCAAGCCGGCTATCTGGTACAGCGCCGGAGTCGCCATCATGCTGCTATTATCCGGTGTGATGGATCGGATGTTGTTGGGGGGATTTGCGTCGTCGACCATCAACCACATCGGCCAGATTAATGCCGAATCGGCCATGTATGATACGACCCCGTTTATTTATCTTCTGCTTTGTTCGGACTGCTTGTGCCGCCGTTTTCGTTTCTGGGACTCTATCTCTGTTTTCGAAACGGTTTCTGGCGCAAACATATTATGCTGATCGCGACCATCCTGAGTTTTGCCGTTATTCACACGATTCAGGAGAGCCGCCAGGAACGGTATATCATTCCGATGCTGGTCCCGGCGCTCGTGATGGTGATTCTCGCCGTGCGGGAAGACCGCGAAAAGAACGGCGTGACTAAGCGAAAACGATGGCTTCTGTACGCCTGTGTTATACCGGCAGTGGCCATCAATCTGGCCTTGCTGCCGATTCTCACGCTCAATTATTCCAAGAAGGGAGATGTTGAGCCGCTGGCGCTGATTGAGAAGGATGGCGCTGCGGGGTCGATCCTGCTGTTCTCGCCCGAAGTTGGGCGTTTCTATCCGTGGAGTTATGCCGGATTTGAATTTCGGAATCGTGAAATTGTCGGAAGCTGGAGCGACATGGCGCGACTCCGTGCCCCGGAGACGCATCGGGACGAAATTCGTTATGCGGTGCTGTATCCGCCCGATTCCGCCAGCCTTCCTCGGTACGTGGATTCGGTACAGGCGGCTATGGGGCCGATTACGGAGTGGCAATACGTATCTCCATCGGCGATCGACTGGACATTACATCTTCTGAACCCGATGCACAATCGCTCCAACGGGGCGTGGATATATCGGGTCGCCAAAAGGTAAACTCTCATTCAAATTCCCGTCCAGTCCACGGTCATAAATTCCCCCTGGTGACCGTCGGGATCGAAAAAATAGATACTCTTTCCGCCTTTCGGCCAGCGGTGCTCAAACGTCTCCAGCCCCAACTCGCTCAGGCGCGCTTTGAGGCGTTCATATTCTTCTTCATCCACCTGAAATGCAAAGTGCAGATGCTTGCCGGCCTGACCGTTGAACAGCCCGTGCGTTCCGTGTTTCCAAATGCCGAAGGCTGAGCCGTCGGGAAGGACAATGGCGGCGACATTGCCATCCGACCATCGACCGATCCGTTGGTGGGGAAGGAGACGAGAGTAGAAATCCAAGGATCGTTCCACGTCTTCAACTTCGATATGCATTTCCAGAAAGCGCATTCTACTTTCCTCTGCGACAGGCGGGCACCAGGTCTCATCGACGTGCCGGTGTCGACGGGACCCGATATACGGCCAATTGAGAATTGGCTATTTGAACAATCTCATCGGTGGGGAGGGCGTCGAGCACGGCGCGCGTAACATCATTATAGTCACCGTAATTGGCGAAGTCATGCCAGATGATATATCCTCCCGACCGAGCAATTCTCAGAGCATTCCTGGTGTCGGAGAGAACCGCCCGGTAGTGATGAGCGCCGTCGACAAAAACGATATCAATGCTGTTCTCAAAGGGTGCGAAGTCAAATTCAAGCGAGTTGGCGAAGAGTTGGCGAATTTTCCGTGCTACGTCCTTGCCCTCATAATCAACGCCCGGACGCGCGGAATGGATCAGCTGTTTGTCGGCAGTCAGCACTTCGGTCGCCAGGTCGTTAGCATCGGTGGGAGGCAGATCCATGGTCCACACAACGCAAGTCTCCGGGGAATTGAGGGCAAAGTT
Organism: Candidatus Aminicenantota bacterium; assembly: GCA_963813235.1. GTDB lineage: Bacteria > Acidobacteriota > Aminicenantia > Aminicenantales > Saccharicenantaceae > JALHVH01. The sequence continues at coordinate 294,544 of CAWEYF010000016.1, forward strand.
GAGCGCCGTTCTACCGCGGAAGGTGCCAATTTCGAAGATAGTCTGGGGCTTTACGGCTGCCGAAATCAAAGCAAGGTAGGCCAGTTCATCGACGGGTGTGCTAATCCCTGCGCCGGCGAGATGTTCGAGCGTGATTCGAGTTCCTTCGGGGATCGGGACGACGTCGCGAATTTGTTTCGAGGTCCAGTTACCAGCCCCGGCCAGAGCCATGTAGTCTCTGAATACAATTCCGGGAAAACAGACGAGCTTTCGATTGGTCCCGAACGAGCAGTTTGAGAAACAGCAAATTGCCGGTCTCAATCAGACCCAGAGTCTGGCGCAAAAATTTGAAGCGGGTTAAGAGCATGCTCTGTACATTTCCTCTCCATTGCCGGAGATTCTCGAATGGTGGTCAACAATAACGCAACACCGCACTTGAGTCAACGTTTAGCAGTTCGGGTCGCTGACTACTCGGGGGCGCATAAAAACCGGGCTTTCGCCCGGTTCAAACATGATTAGAAGATGCTGGTCCTAGTTGTTGATGTACTTGCCGAGAATCTGGTTCATCCGAGTCGTCATCTTCGAATTCGGCAGAACCTCGGTCGCGCCCGCTGACAGCGCCGCTTTCATCTGCTCCACCATGATATGCGGGGAGTAGCAGACGATCGGAATCTTGGCGGTCGCTCCGTACGAGCGAAGCTTGTTGATCAGCGACGGCGCCTCGATGCCATTCAGGTTGAGGTCGATGATGATGAGGTCCGGGCGCAGCTCCTGGGCCTTGGTGAAGATCTCGTCGGAGCGAATCGCCTTGATCCCTTCGGCCTCCATGCTGTCCAGAACCGACATGATCTTGGACGTAAAAATCATGTTGTTGACGGCTATGAGTACCTTCTTAGCCATTGATCCTTCCGGACCTCCCTTTCTCTTGTTACAGATCCTCCCTATGTATCGGGGACAATAATATACACCTTTTACGTCATTTGCCAAGTAATCCCTCGAAAATGTTGTTGACTTGACCTGTTTGAACTTGTAACTCGTTTGCGAATTAATGCCTTTCCAGCGGACAGACCGGCGCGTGCTTGTGCCTCTGTTCCCAAGCATAGGGGCGTTTTTTGTTGATTTGCATAGGAATAGCAGGCGGCAGTTTGACCTCGATGAGAAAAGACCAAAATACTTGCCACATATGGTCCGGCGATTGCCAGCCAAGCCTCAGTGCGACGGCTAGTTACGGCTGGAGCCAACGGCTTTCAGGGTTAATTGCTCCCACGGCGACCGGACCAGTTTTGCGGAGGCGGTCAGAGTCATCCGGGCAGGCGCCAGAAAGCGCCGTCTATCCGGTCGGAATCCTGTTCGATATCTCCGGCCCTAAACTTCGCCTGGACCAGGTTCGAGGGGGAGCTGAAACTGTCTCAGGGAGACGTCTATGACGCTGACGGTGGGGCGAATCGGACCTGCCCAAGCGTGTAATCGGCGTCAACCACCCGGCAATAATCCAAGTCCGTCTCCAAAGGGGAGCGGGTCTATATCGATGACGGGCAAATCGGCCTCGAGGTCCTGCATCGGCGCGGAGCCAGATTCAGCCAAGCTTCGCGCCATGAATCCGGGACTGCTGGGTTCCGGCAAAGGAGTCAACCTCCCGGATTCAAAAATCGAGATCCCGACCATCGGCGCCAAGGACCGCGCCGATATCAAGTCGGCGGTCGAACTTGGCGCAGATTTCATCGCGCTTTCGTTCGTGCGATCCCCCGACGACATCAGCTCGCCCGCAAACTGGTAAAGCAGTTCGGCGGACAACCAGAAGATCATCGCCAAGCTCGAGAAACGGGACGCGATCGAAGAGCTCGATGTGATCATGGAGCTCGTCCGACGGCGTCATGGTGGCGCGCGGCGATCTGGGGGTGGAGACTGCCGCCGGAAGAACTTCCGCGGTTGCAGAAGCGGATCATCGCGATGGCGAATCGCCAGCACAAAACGGTGATTGTGGCCACCCAGATGCTGGAATCGATGCGGTTTTCGCCACGCGCAACCCGGGCTGAGATCAACGATGTCGCCTCGGCGGTGTTCGATCAGGTCGATGTCGTCATGCTCTCGGCCGAAACCGCCACCGGCCAGTATCCGCTACGAAGCGGTTCAAGACGATGGCCGCGGTGATCGAAGCTACCGAACGGGGAAGACTCGCCAGCGGATTCCGAGTCGCCAGTCGCGCAGAATATCAGATTCTCCGATTCGATGGCGATTGCGCGACTGGTGAGCCGGGCCAGCGACAACCAGGATGTGCCGGTCATATTCGCGTTCACGACTTCCGGATTTACGGCGGCGCTCATCTCCAATCTGTTCCCGCCGCAGCCGGTGATTGCTCTGACCCCGCATGAACAGGTCCAACGCGCCAGTGCAGTCTGCTTCGTTCGGTCTATCCGATAAGATCAAGCAGCCCGGCTCGTTCGAGGGGATGCTCAGGAGCGGTCAACAGGCTGAGCCGGACGCACAAGCTGGCCAAACCGGGCCAGCATGTCATCATCACCGGCGGGGCGCCGTTTGGATCGACGGTGGCGACCAATTTCATGATGTTCCACGAGGTGAAATGAGAACCGGGATGCTCGAGACCGTTGCTCTGCCTTCATGCTTGTCCATTCTGCTTTGCATGTCGGCAGTATTGGCCGGGGATCAACAGATCGCGATCACGATTAATGAACTTGCCGGCGGCGCCATCGTTTGAAGCATGTTCATCCGGATGCGATCAATTATCTCATCCTTGAGGCGTCTCAAGAAGTACGACGTCAAGGCGACCGGCTTTGTGGTGGGCAACAATATCGAGGAAATATGCCGATCTTCTCGGGCAGTGGCTCGATGCCGGCCACGCGCTCGGCTCCATGACCTATGACAATCAGGATATCAACGAAGTCACCCCGGATCAGTTCAAGGACGAAGTGGTCAAAGGGGAGAACGAGATCGAGAATGCTCCTGAGTGGGTTCGGCCAGACCAAGCGGTATTTCCGGTTTCCGTTTCACAAGTATGGCGCCATCACCGGCCAACGAAAGAGGGACGCCCGGGACTTCATCCGATCCGCATGGCGATGATCGTCTGTCCCGCGACCGTGATTCCCGAAGACTTCGTTTACAATTCCACACTGGCGAAACTCGGGCAAGATGCCTGATTCATCGCGGCTGCTTCCGCTCCGGGATGAGTATTTGAATCATCTCTTCGACGTTGTCGGAGCAAGGAAGAGGTTCTGGCGGAGAAGATTGCTCGCCCGCCCGGTGAAACAGATTTTGCTGCTTCAGGCGAACCGCTGAACGCGATCTTTCATGGATGATATTCTTGGGGCGCTTGAAGGACCACGGCTACAAGTTCATCACGCTCGACAGCGCCATGACCGACGATGTCTATCACAATCGGAATCGTACATCGGCCTTCGCGGGGTCGGATGGCTGGAGATGGTGGCGGGGAAGCAGTAACACAAATTCCGTTCTGGTCATTGCGAGGAGGAGTGCCGCTATGAGCGGGATGACAACGTGGAAATCTGCTACTCGGTTGAACTCCAGGGATGTTGTATTTTGGCACCGCTCAATGCGACGCCCACATGTGGATTCGGATTGCCCGGCGCATTTACACCGGGAGTCCGCCGAGGAACCGAACAGAATAGCGTGATCCAGGAGTCAAATTGCCTCTCCTCAGCATCGGGCTGAGCGGAGACGAAGCCCACGCAATTCTGCGTGAGCCAGTTGCTATGGTTTCCAGTGTTCCTAGTTTGGACAATACGATCGATTCGCTGTTCAAATTGACAAATCCCCGAGGCTGATGTTCTGACGCTGCTCACGAGTCAATTGTGCCGTTCGGCACGAATTCCAAATGCCGATGCCAAATTAATGCAACTTTTCGAAGTACAATTCGTTTCCTGAAATAGTTCATTCACTTGGCGTTGAGGAAGGGGCACATGAAGGCCCAGCAGGCACAGGGCTAGCTCCCCAATTCACTTCTGAATATCGTATGAAACGGATTCTTACCCGCTACCAGGTTGCAGTCTACTTCGTTCTATCGCTGCTGATTCCAATATCGGGCTTGATAGTAGTGATTCTTGGCGGGCTGGCTAAGGGTTCGTTTTCGGAGCGTGCAGCCGAAGTGGTTGCCAAATATGGCCCATCACTCGCAGGAATGATCGTGGCTTTGCTGTGCGGCGGGATAGCAGGTCTGATTGGACTGCTCAAGCGATTCGTGGTCTGGAGGATCGACCTGCGATGGTACCTTCTAGCTCTTTTGCTTCCACTGGTCATTGATGATTTATTACCTCTCGCAGTGAGTAGACTTACCGGAAGCACATATGAGATCACATGGACCTATTCGTACTCCACGGCATATCTGTTTATACCGGTGCTACTGCAGTATTTCTTTCTTGGCGGAGGCATGGGCGAGGAGTTCGGCTGGCGAGGTTACCTGACTTCGCACCTCCAACAGCACCGTCGGGCTCTTGCGACCTCTCTCATAGTCGGCATATTGTGGGCGATGTGGCACTTTCCAACCTTTTGGTTTGGTCACCATGCGGGTGTGGATTTAGCGTACGTCCATGTAGAGAAACTCGTGCGTGCTTGCGCGCTGGCTGTGGTGTTCACGTGGGTCTTCAATAATACGCGTGGCAGTGTTCTCGTTGCGGCCCTGATGCATGCGGCGACAAATGCCTGGGGACACACATATGACATTGCGAATTCAGTACCTGAGACAGGTTTCTTCACCAATCAGCGGATCCTTGACATGGTGGCGATTATCGGCTGGGTATTATTAGCTACTGCGCTCATAACTTCGGGGAAACTCGAAGGGAGCCTCCGCCGCGCGGAGCAGCAATCATAATCGGGTTCAATTCGACTCCAAAACGTGGCGCTCCCTTACCTTATCAGAACTAGTTTACATTCGGTCGGGCTACCATCTGGTTTTCCGTGTCATGAGCCCGACAGCAGATTCTTGTTACTAGCAATCTGGTGTCGGTTCAAGCGGAGACGAGAGACCGGGGATTGTCGGGCGGCTAAGCGGCGGCCGAATTAATTCTGCTGTCGCGCCGCTTTTTCCCTAATACTTGCCTGAGCCTCGACCTACATTACTCAGGGCAAAATCCCCTTCGGTGATTTCTTGTACATCTCCCGCAATTTGAGTCCACTCAGGTTGATATGGTCCCAATTCTCGTCAAACGGCACGCCGTTATAGCAGAACTGAACGGCATCAATCCATTGCGCCGGCGTACTCCGGTTGCAGAAATGTCTTCTGCAGCATGTGCTGGCTACACGCCCCCCCGGTAGTGCCCTGGAACGCCTGATACCAGCCCCGCTCGGCGTTGTCGGCTTTGGTCTCGATGAGATTTATGAAGGCGATTTTCTTGCCATTACGACGTACCAGCGAATCAACGCTGATGATGTTGTTTCCGAACGATGCGGAGAGTTGGGTAGCGAGGGCGACGAGCTTCTGTTTCAAGTCGAGTGAATTTCGGATTGGCACGCCAATCTTTGACGTATCAGTCATAGCGGGCGGCACCAGCTCATAGATTGGATACCAGGTATAGTACAGATTGTGCGGCAGCATCCCAGCCGAAGATGTGAGCGACTGGTGCCAGTAATAACCGCCCATAAAGCCGATCGTGATAGCGGTACGCACGAGTACAGCGAAAAAGAAAAGTCTGTTCATCGTTTCTTCCTCCCAAGATATTCATTGTCGGGCGCCTAAGCGGCGGCCGAACTACTGTCGCTGTCGTCCGAACAAATGTACCCCGAAGATCGGGCGTCTTGTACAGTGGGACCATCAGTTTTCCGTCTTGCCAACCACAAATCCAGTATCTCCGGTGGTGCTTCCCATCGTGCCGCCAATTGAATAGCTGTACAGGTCGGAGTTTGCGAAGGGTGCTCCAATGCTCAGGCCGCTGTCAACCATAGTGAGTCTCAGGTTATAGACCTGGTAGGCTCGCAGCGGCTCAAACTTCTCGTCAACATTCCCTTTGGCATCGCTTGCGACCTGTGACACAGGCACCAGATAGTACCGGCCGCTTTTCAACTGGAGTCTCTAGAATTGTGATTCCAATATGTTGGTATACAATGCTGTCTTCCGCGACATAAGTGCATTCGCAAGTTGTCGTATTGTCCACGTTGGTGCTACACCTCGCAAGCCAGAAGGCCATCAGAGCGACGAAGGCCAACAAATACAATCGTCTGGCGCTATTCCTCCACAAAGTCTGATACTGGCCTTCCCTCACCCCCCCCCCCAATACTCCGTGCTCGCGTACGTCAACCGCGATCCGATCGCGAGGTAGATCACTCCCAGCAATTCGCGCGGGAGGGGGGACAGCCGAAGGAGAATTCCAAGCGTGATCATACCGAGGATAATCGGATACGATTTCATCGCCTGAAAGGCGAAAATGCAAATCTTCTCTTTCTGCGGGGAGAGCTGTTTGATCCGGGCGACATTATTTTTTGCGAGGCGGCTGAAAATGTATCTCCCTTTGAGCATTCCGATTACCAACGCCACGACGACCATCCACCAGATGGTCGTTTCCGATGCCGCGAACCAGATGAAGGCACGTAGAGCCAGGAATAGCCCTACCGCTCCCCAGACGACAGCGGCGGAATACATGAGCGTTTTGCGGGAGACGGCCGGATCCGGGATAGTTGTGGGCATATAGGTCTTTCGCCGGTCATCATCGACCGGTAAGGAGAATATAGGAAATGTTTGAGTAGCAGGTCAAGCCGGCGGTACCGGTTAGTTCGCCCTGCGCATTCACAATGGGAGGGGCGATGAGAACCGAAGGGAGCCGGATGGTCCAAACGGCAGATTCCTACGCCCCGTCTTCCCCGAAGAACAATACGGACGGGGCTCGGAATGACGGGGACGCAGTTTTCAAATCTGAACACCCTTCGTATACGCTCAGGGGGACGATTTTTGCGCGCTAGACACGGTGGCAGAACCGCCTCCTCAAAGAAGATTGCGG
>CAWEYF010000017.1:0-130261 GCA_963813235.1 Candidatus Aminicenantota bacterium
GTAGGACTCGAACCTACAACCCGCAGATTAAGAGTCTGCTGCTCTACCAATTGAGCTAACGGGCCGAAAAACGCACCTAGTTTAGATGAGCTTCGCGCGGCTTGTCAATGGCCCGGAATCGCCGCGGCCGCGATCGAGCTCAGGGAGCCCCTGGATCTCGCCGAGGCTTTCCGGCGACGCGATGAAGATCAGGACGTCGCCCTCCCGGAGCTGGGCCGAATCCGGCGGATTGAATTCGTAAGCCGTCCGCTCCCTCCCCTCTTGACGGCGACGAGGAGGGCCCGCGTCCTTTCCCTGAGGCCGCGATTCGCCGACGCGTCTTCCCGGCCAGCGGGGAAGCCGGCGACCGCGATCTCCTCGACGCGAAGGCCTCTTCTCCTTGTCCCGGAGCATGGTGTCCAGGAAGGTGACGACCGCGGGCCGGACCATCTGGGAAGCCATGCGCATGCCGCCGATGAAGGTCGGCGAGACGACGTAGTCGGCGCCCGCCCTCTGCATCTTCGCATGGGCGTTGACGTCGATCCCCTTGGCCACGATCCGAATCCTCGGGATTGAGGCTCCGGACGGTCACCGTGACGAAGAGGTTGGCCTCGTCGGTCGGCAGGCTGAGGAGGACGCCCTTGGCGCCTCGTCGATCCCGGCCTTGACGAGGATCTCGTCCTCGGCCGGGTCGCCCTGGACGTAGAGGACACGGATGGGCGGCCAGGAGCCGGTCGAGCTTCTCCTTGGAGGGCTCGATGACGACGAACTCGCGCTTCGTCTCGTGGAGCTCGCGGATGATGGTCTGCGCCGTCTCGTCGCCCGCCGCAGACGATGTAGTGGTCCCTGAGCCGGGCGATCTCTTTTTCCATCTTCCTTCTCCCCAGGATGTTCTTGAGCTCCCCCTCGACGACGAAGGCCGTGATGGACGTCACGGCGAAGGCGATCGTCCCCAGGCTGAGGAGGATATAGACGATCGCGAAGACCCGCGCCGGCGGGTTGCCGGCTGAGGTCGTGGACCTCGCCGTAGCCGATGGTGGCCACGGTGATGACGGTCATGTAGACGCTGTCGAGGAACGACCAGTCCTTCCCGCCGAAGATCTTGAAGCCCGCGACGCCGAACGCGAAGACGACGACGAATAGGATGACGGCGAGACGGAGCCTTTTCCTGCTGTTCATCGGGCACCCTCTGTTCCGCCCCGATTATATACAAAACGGGGGCGCGATGGAAAGCGCGGCTTTGGCGGCGGCCGGATGGTTGGGGCCGTTTGTGATAAGAGTTGGGGACCGATGATCGATGTCGGTCGTGATCGGCGCGGGCCTCGGAGGCCTGATGGCGGCCTCGAAGGTCGCCGCCGCGGGGAAAAAGGTCCTCGTCCTGGAGAAAAAGCCCTTGCCCGGCGGGACGAGCTATATTTTCCGCCGGGCAGGCTACTCGTTTCCCATGGGGCCCCTATCGTTCAGCTTTCCGGGGCGCGTCCGGGGATTTCTCGAGGAGGCGGGGATCGTAGAGAAGGTCGCGTTCCGACGCAGCGGCTTCGAACTGCGGACACCGGATCTCGATGTGATGATGTCGCAGTCGCTCGCCGACCTCGAATCCGAACTGTCCGGCGTCTTTCCCGGCGAACGCGACGGCCTCGCCCGGTTTTTCAACGAGCTCGGAGCGGCCATCTCGATGTCCAGGGACATGGACGGCTGGCATCCGGACTTCGCCCTCCCTCCCGCGGCGAATCGCGCGCAACGGCGCGCCGTCCCGGACGAAGCGGACAGGATCGAGGAGGTCCGCCGTCTCTCCCGCCTTCCCGCCGCCCAGGTCCTGGACGCTCTGATCGGGAGCGTGCCGCTCAGGAATTTCCTGGGATCCATGGGCACCGCCCATCCTGAGATGTCCATGCTCACCCTCGCCTCAATGTGGAACGTCATGGCCGTGGAAGGCATCTGGTTCCCCTCCTGCGGCGTCCACGGCATCACCGACCTTCTGCTCCGGCGGCTTCGGGATCTGGGCGCGGAGGTCCGGCTCTCGGCGCCGGTGCGGAGGATCCTCGTCCGGAAAGGGCGGGCCGCCGGGGTCGTGACGGGCCGAGGCGAGGCCCTGGAAGCACGGTGGGTGATCTCCAACGCCGATTACAAAACCACGTTCCTCGAGCTCCTGGACGCGGAGGATGTCTCCGGCCTCGACCTGAGCCCCGTCCGCGACGTGCCGTACACGGGGTCCGAATTCTGCGTTTATCTCGGACTGCGTCCGAACGAGGCGGACCTCGGCGCCATCCGGGCCGAGCACCTTTTTTATCGCCGCGAGATCCGCGGGGGTCCGGAGCCGGAGCTCGAGGATCTCGACAACCGCGAGGTCGAGATTTGCTTCTGGTCTAGAAAAGCGCCCGACCTGGTCCCGGCCGGCCGGGCCTCCCTGGTCCTGAGAGCGGGCTTCCCTTACCGCCATTTCGAAGCCTGGAGCGCGGGATACAGGCTGCGCAAGGAAGGATACCAGGAGTACAAGCGCCGTTTGGCCGGGCATTTCATCCGGACCGCGGAGAGCGTCCTCCCTGGACTCTCCGGCGCCGTCGAGGTCATGGAAACCGCGACGCCGCTCACCTACCGCGACTGGGGAAACCGCTATGGCGGATCGATCGCCGGCTGGACGTGGGCCGGACGGGATTCCGCCCGCCTGCCCGGAAAGATCCTTGTCCAAACCCCGGTCCCGGGGCTTCTCGCGGCCGGCGCTTACGCGGCCTCCGAGCTCTTCCTGGGCGGCGTCCCGACCGCTCTTTATACCGGGCAGCCTGGCCGCGGACCTTGTCCTGGCCGGCTGATCCTGTCTATCTTGCCGCGTTCCGGCAACCTTTTCCGGCCGCGGTTTCGTATAAATATTTATACGGAAGGCAAAAGGAGAACTGTCATCATGACATTGAAGCGAATCGTCCCGTTGGCGACGGTCGCCGCCCTCATCGTCTCCGCGGTTGTGACCGCTCAGCATAAGGAGCCCTCTCCGGAATCGATCTGGCAAGCCGAGCGCCAATTGGTCAGCGTCGAGGACTTCCCGGCACGGGGGCCGATCCTGGACATCGGCGGAGGGGGCGAGGGCGTCATCGGCCAGCTCAAGGGCCGGCAGGTCATCGCCATCGACCTCATCAAGCGCGAGCTCGAGGACGCGCCCGCGGGGCCTCTCCTCAAGATCGTGATGGACGCCAGGGACCTGAAGTTCCTCGACGGCTCGTTCGCGACGGCCACGGTCTTTTTCACGTTCATGTACATCGCCCCGGCCGACCATGAGAAGGTCTTCCGCGAGCTCCACCGCGTCCTCACGCCGGGTGCGCGGCTTCTCATCTGGGATGTCGTATTGCCCAAGCTGGAGGACAAGCAGAAGACGGTCGCCCTCTACCCGTTCACCATCAAGCTGGCGGACCGCGAGATCAACACGGGCTACGGCGTCCATCTGCCCGGCGAGGAGCAGGGCCCGGCCCATTTCGAGGACCTGGCCCAAAAGGCCGGCTTCACGATCGTGTCCAGGAAGAGCGCGCAACAGTGGTTCTTTCTGGAGCTGACCAAACCGGGCGCCTCATCGCCGGGAGGACCGGCGGCAGATGAGAAAAGCGGGGACACCGAGATCGAAAAGATCACCGGCGCCATCCATTCCTGCATCGGCTGGGCGGGGGCCAAGGACTTCGGCCGCCTCTACGGCGTCATCGCGAACGACGCGGATTTCCTCGAGGTCCATCCGGACGGCAACGTCGTCAGGGGGTTCGAGGAGTTCAAGAAGGCGGAGAAGTTCTGGGGAAGCCCCGATTTCAAGGCCGTCCGGTATGATATCCGGGACCTCAGGATCCGCCTGTCGAGGTCCGGTGACGTGGCCTGGTTCTTCGCCATCCTCGATGACATCAACGAATGGAAGGGCCAGCCGGCGAACTGGGCAGATACCCGATGGACCGGCGTTCTCGAGAAGAGGGACGGCCGCTGGGTGATGGTCCAACAGCATTTTTCGTTCGCCGCAAAGGAATAGGACTGGTTATTACGTTGTTGACACCGATTCCAAGCCGGGGATAACATAACTCCGTGAAGGGGGAATTGGCGTCAAAGCTTGATTCGGAGAGCCGCGCACCCGGGGAGGATATCATGCGTCGTCTTTTCCATACCTTTGTCTTGGCATTATGTGTTGTTGCGGCTTTGCCCGGACAAGTCCGGTCACAGCGTCCCCTGGAGTTGGCCCCGCTCTCCCGAGTGGATATCACGGTCCTCGTGGAAGACATGGCCGGAAGCGGGACCGAGCTTGGTGAGGGGGGAGTGTCGTTTCTCGTCGACACGGGCAGCCGCCGGATCCTGTTCGATACCGGCGGGGGCCAGACCCTTCTGGGGAACGCCCGTTCCCTGGGTGTTGACCTCGGCAAGATCGACGCCATCGTGATCAGCCACGGGCATGACGACCATACCGGCGGGCTCGCGAAGGCGCTCGAGGCCTGCGGTCCCGTCGATCTGTTCGTCCATCCGGCCGCCTTTGTCAAAAGATATTGGAAAGAGGGCGGGCGCGCGGTCCCGGATGTCATGCCCTTCTCTCGGGATCAACTGCTCGGACGCGTCCGCAACCTCGTCGAAACAACGCACCCGACTCCGGTCTGTGAAGGGATGATGGTCACCGGCCAGATCCCCCGGCGAACCGATTTCGAGGATACGGGAGTGCGCGAGTTCGCCTTCCTCGACGCGGACCTGAAGATCCCCAACCCCATCCTCGACGACCAGGCGATGTTCTTCCGCGTCCCCGAGGGAGTGGTCATCCTCCTCGGCTGCGGCCACTCGGGGGTGGTCAACACGATCCGGTACGTCAACGAACTCGTCGGCGGGCAAAAGATCTACGCGATCATGGGCGGAACCCATCTGCGCAATGCCTCGCCCCTTCGCCTGCAGAAGACGATCGAAGCGGTCCGCGAGTTTAACCTCCAAAAGGTCATGCTCTGCCATTGCACGGGAATAGACACTTATGTCGAGATCGCCAAGGCATTTCCGGGCCGGACGAGCTGGCCGGCCTGCGGAACCCGGGTCCGCTTCGGCGGGTGAGGGATACGATCCGATGCAAATAACGAGACACGCGACGACATTATCGATAAAGGGGATCGCACTCCTGCTTGCCCTCGCCGGCCTGCCGTCGTTGGTGTCAGCGGCCGGGGACCGGGCCATGCCCGGACGGGCGGAGAAGCTCAGGATCGTCGATCTGGAGGGAACGCCCTATCAGATGGGGAAGATCCACGGCCAGACTCTCAAGACGGAAATTCAGGTCCTGCTGAAACGCTGGAAAGAGGACCTGGAGAAGACCTATCGGGTCCCGGCGGAGGGTTTTGTCCGGAATCTCCTCAAGAAAACGGATTTTCAGCCCGCAATCGCGCGCTGGACCCCGGGCCTCCTCGATGAAGTCCGCGGCATCGCCGACGGGGCCGGCGTGGATTTCGATACGATGTACGCCTATCAGCTCGTCGACGAGATCTGGGCCATGGACGCCGACTTGGGCGTATCGAAGTGCACTTCCATAGCCGCCGGAAAAAGGAACGGGACCCCCGCTTATGTCGCCCAAACATTGGATATCCCGACCTTCTATCATGGTTTTCAGACGGTCCTTCGGATACGGGACAAGAAGGAGGATCTGGAAACCCTCGTCTTTACGATCCCGGGGGTCGTCGCCGCCAACGGGTTGAATAGCCGGTCGGTCGCGGTCTGCGTCAATGCCGTGACCCAGCTCGCCTATTCCCCGAAGGGGCTCCCCGTCGCCTTCGTCATCAGGGGGATCCTGCGCCAGAAATCCTACGCCCAGGCGGTCAAGTACCTTCAGGCCATCCAGCCCGCGGCGCCGCAGAACTACGTCATCGGCGGGCCGGCCGATGCCGCCGCCTTCGAGCGCTCGGCCGGTAAAATGTCCCCGTTTATCCCGTTCGCCGGCGCCGAATTCACCTACCATACGAACCATCCTATGACCAATGACGATTTCAACCCGAGATTCCCGGAAACGTTGAAGCGCGGGGGGATAACCTTGGAGAACTACCGGACCCTCTGTCCGCGATTCAACTTTCTCGGCCGGGTCCTCAAGGACAACTCCGCCAAGATCGACCTCGACAGCTCTCAAGACTCTTTTCCGGAACCGCGCTTCGGGGATCAACAACGCCGGGACCTACGGCTGCACCATCATGGTCCTGGGCGAGAAACCCGAGCTTCATATATCTCCGGGCCGGCCCGACGAGGAGCCGTTTCAGGCTCTCGCCTTTTCGCCCCGCACCGCTCGATAAGCATTCCCGGAGACGCTCCCCGGAATGTTCTCTTCCGTGAACAGAATAGGGTTGAATCTTATCACGGAGATATCCTATAATATTACTAGGAAAACAGGCCGGAAGCAGAATTCACCTTGAGGAGGGACGCCATGGTGGACATCAAGAATGCGGACGGGGAATGGTTCAGACCTTCCGTCGAGGTCATCGCCCAGGCTTACATCAAGGATTGGGCGGAAACGGCCCGGAAGGCGGACACGGACTTTGTCGGATTCTGGGAGAACAGGCCCGAGAGCTGGTGGAGTGGCATACGCCTTGGACGAAGGCCCTGGACGACTCGAACAAGCCCTTCTACAAGTGGTTCGTCGGCGCCACCACCAACATCGTCCATAACGCGCTGGACCGGCACCAGAAGACCTATCGCAAGAACAAGCTCGCGTTGATATGGGAGGGGGAGCGCGGAGAACAGCGAACCCTCTCCTACTATGCGCTCAACCGGGAAGTCTGCAAGTTCGCCAACGTGCTGAAGAGCCTCGGCGTGGTCAAAGGCGACCGGATCACCATCTACATGGGACGCATCCCCGAACTGCCCGTCGCCATGCTCGCCTGCGCCAAGATCGGCGCCGTCCATTCCGTGGTGTACGGCGGCTTCTCCACGGAGGCCCTCCATGAACGCATCGAGGACTCCCAGTCCCGCGTGGTCATCACGTGCGACGGCGCTTTCCTGAACGGCAAGACGGTGGAACTGAAGAAGATCGCGGACGAGGCCATCAAGCGGTGTGGGATCGTGGAGCATGTGGTCGTGGTCAAGCGGACCAAACAAGACGTCCCCATGGAAGAGGGGCGCGACATGTGGTACCACGACCTTATGGCCCTTCCGATCGCGGACCGACGCTGCCCCACTGAGATCCTGGACGCGGAGGACCCCCTCTACATGCTGTACACGTCCGGGACAACGGGCAAGCCCAAAGCGATCGTGCACACGCACGGCGGCTACCAGGTGGGGATCGCGGCGACCCTCAAGTACGTCTTTGACCTGAGAGACGACGACCGGTGGTGGTGCGCGGCCGATCCGGGCTGGGTCACGGGCCATTCCTACATCGTTTACGGCCCCCTCATCCTGGGCGCCACGAGTTTTCTCTACGAGGGCGCGCCGACCTATCCCTATCCTGACCGGTGGTGGAAGATCGTTGAGCAATACGGCATATCGGTCTTTTACACCGCGCCCACCGCGATCCGGGGCCTCATGCGCTTCGGCGAATCGTGGCCCAATAGGCGGGACCTCTCTTCTCTGCGACTGCTCGGGTCGGTCGGCGAACCCATCAACCCCGAGGCCTGGCGCTGGTATTACAAGAACATCGGCAAGGGAAGATGTCCCATCATGGACACGTGGTGGCAGACGGAGACCGGATCCTTCATGATCACCCCGCTCCCCTGCGTCCCGCTGAAGCCGGGTTCGGCCACCCGTCCCTTTTTCGGCCAGCAGGCGGACGTCCTTGATGAAAAGGGCCACTCGGTAAAGGACGGGGAAGAGGGCTACCTCGTCCTGAAACGGCCCTGGCCCGCGATGATGCGCACGGTTTACGGCGATCCGGAGCGCTATGTCACGCAATACTGGAGCAAGTATCCGGGCATGTATTTCACGGGCGACTCCGCCAAGCGCGACAAGGATGGCTATTTCTGGATCATCGGCCGGGTCGATGATGTCATCAAGGTTTCAGGCTACCGCCTGGGCACGGCTGAGATAGAGTCCGCGCTCGTAAGCCACCCCGCCGTGGCGGAAGCGGCGGTCATCGGCCTGCCCCACGAATTGAAGGGAACCGCCATCCATGCCTTTGTATTGCTGCGGGACAAGGCCGCGCCTTCGGCCAGGCTTGAAGAGGAGCTCAAACAGCACGTGGGAAGGGAGATGGGGCCCATCGCCAAGCCCGAGGACATCAAGTTCGTGGACAATCTGCCAAAGACCCGTTCCGGGAAGATCATGCGCCGCGTGCTGAAGGCCCGCGCGCTAGGCATGCCTGAGGGCGACATTTCGACGCTCGAGGAATAGAGGCTCACTGAAGGTTGAGCGAAAGCACCTTCAGCTCGGTCATCTCCTCCATGGCGTATCGCACGCCCTCGCGGCCGAGGCCCGATTCCTTCACGCCGCCGTAGGGCTGGTTGTCGGCCCGGAAGGTGGGCACGTCGTTGACCACAAGTCCGCCCGCCTCGACCTCCTCGAAAGCCCGCCAGATCGCGCGGATGTCGCGGGTGAATATCCCCGCTTGCAGGCCGAACCGGGAATCGTTGACCCGACTCAGAACATCGTCAAGATCGCGGAAACGGTATAGCACCACCACGGGGCCGAAGACCTCCTCGTCGCTGACCTTCTGGCGGGGATCGCAATTCTCGATGACCGTCGGCCAGTATACGGCGCCGCGGCGCCTGCCGCCGCACAGGATCCTGGCGCCGGATCCCCGGGCCTCGTCCACCCATTGTTCCACCCGCTTCGCCTCGTTCACATCGATCATCGGGCCGATCTCCGTCAGGGGCTGCAAAGGATCGCCCACCTCCAATTTTTTAGCGGCGCGGATAAAGGCCCTGGCGAACGACGGATAAAGGCTGTCGTGGACGAACAGCCGCTGGAGATGGATGCAGATCTGACCCTGGAAAGCGAAGCCTCCCATGACGCACCGTTTCAGGGCCCAGCCAGGATCGGCGTCCGCGCAGACCACGGCTGCCGCGTTGCCGCCCAGTTCGAGCGTGATCTTCTTCATGCCGCATCTTTTCTTCATGTCCCAGCCGACCCGGGGGCTGCCGGTGAAGGTCAGTTTCCGGATCCGCGGGTCTTCGACCAGGGCGGCGGCGTCCCGGGACGCGGCGGTGACGACGGAGAATCCGCCGGCCGCAAGCCCGGACCCGGCCACGATCTCGGCCAGTTTCAAGGCTGAAAGAGGGGTCTGCGTAGCCGGCTTCAGCACCAGCGGGTTGCCCACGGCGATCGCCGGGGCCAGTTTATGCGCCACCAGGTTCAGGGGAAAATTGAAAGGGCTGATGCCCGCTGTCGGACCGACGGGAAAGCGCCGGACCAGGGCCATGCGCCCCTTGTTTGCCGCGGAGATGTCCAGGGGCACGATCTCGCCGCCCATGCGCTTGGCCTCTTCCAGGGCAATGGTGAACGTCGCTATGGACCGTTCCACCTCGGCCCGGGCGTGCCCGATACATTTGCCGGCTTCGAGGGTGATCGTACGGGCCATTTCCTCTTTTCTTTTTTCCAGGCCTGTGGCAATTTTCCCCAATATTTCAGCGCGCTCGTGCGAAGAGTATTTCCGTGTGGTCCGGAAGGCATCGACCGCGCCTTGAATGGCCAGTTCGACATGGCCGGCTTCCGCGCGGCATATTTGGGCCAGCGCGCGGTTGTTCCAAGGGTTGCGCAGTGTGTAGCTAGTGCCGGACTGCATCCACCGACCGTTCACATAGAAACCCCATTTTTTCATGGCGGTGTCCTTTGTCTTCTTAAAGGATAACAAATATCCCGCGCTCGCTCAAAGGCAATAGATCCCGCCTCTGCCGCCGCGTCCTCAGGACCGAAGCTACCCGGCGTCCGTCCCGGCGGTCTCGACATAGAGGGCATCGATCAGGTCCCGGTACTTGCTTTCGATGATGTTGCGCTTGACCTTCAGGGTCGGCGTCAACTCGCCCGCGTCGATCTCGAAGTCCTTGTCGAGGACAACGATCTTTTTGACCTTCTCGTAGGACGCCAGATCGACCGTGGTCCTGTCGACCTCGCCCATCAGGAAACTGACGATGTCCAGGTTCCGGACGAGCGCGGGCCGGTCCGCCGTCAGGAGGCCGCGGGAAGCCGCGTATTCCTCGATCTTCTCGAAATTGGGGACGATGATGGCCGAGACGAATTTCCTCCGGTCCCCCGTGACGACGGCACTGGTGATGTAAGGGCTGGTCTTGAGGAGGTTCTCGATCTGTTGCGGGGCGACGTTCTTCCCCCCCGAGGTGACGATGATATCCTTTTTCCGGTCGGTGATGACGAGGAATCCCTCCCCGTCGAAGCGCCCGATGTCCCCGGTCCGGAACCAGTCGCCGTCGAAAACCTCGGCGGTCTCGGCGGGCATCTTGTAGTACCCCTTCATCACGTGGGGCCCGCGGGTCAGGATCTCGCCGTCTTCGGCGATCCGGACCTCGACGCCCGGAATGGGTTTCCCCACCGACGCGAACTTCATATGCCCGATGGCGTTCAGGGAGATCACCGGCGAGGTTTCGGTCAGGCCATAGCCCTCGAGGATCAGGAGGCCGATGGCGTAGAAAAATTCGGCGATGTCCTTGGAGAGGGGGGCGCCTCCCGAAAGGAAGAGGCGGATCCTCCCTCCCGTCAGGCCGACGATCTTCTTGAAGACCAGCTTGTGGGCCAGGTTCCGTTTCGCCCGCAAGAAGCGAGAGACGGGCTCCCCCCGAGCGTTTTCGATCCGTACTTTTTTCCGACCCTCAGGGCCCAGAAAAAGATCTTCCTCCTCAGCGGGGGGCTGGACAGGACCTTGTTCATGACGCCGGCGTAGATCTTTTCGAAGATCCGCGGCGCGCTGACCATCAGGTGAGGCCGGATCTCGAGAAGGTTCTCGAGCAGGGTGTTCATGCTTTCGGCGAAGGCGACGGAGCACCCGTTGTAAAGGTAGGCGAGCATGCCGATCCTCTCCAGGGTGTGCGACAGGGGGAGGAAAGAGAATCCGATCTCCTTGTCCGAGATCTTGATGACGGTCGAGGCGCTGATCGTGTTGCTGACAAAGTTGGCATGGGTCAACATCGCACCCTTGGGGACCCCGGTCGTCCCCGAGGTGTAGATGATCGCCGCCAGGTCATCGGGCCGGACGGCTTCGGCCGCGGACTCGAACCGGCCGGGGTTCTCACGGTCGGCCTTCTCCCCCATCTCCCGGACCCGGTCGAACGAGAGGGCTCCCTCCGGGGCGTCCTCGGCGAACGCAACGAAATGCCGGATACGGAGGAGTCCCGGCCTCACGGCCTCGAGCTTCGTCCAGATCTCCCGGTTGGAAAACACGCACGATCCCGGCCTCCGAGTCGTTGATGATGTACTTGACCTGCTCCGGCGTGAGGACGGAATGGATGGGGACGGTGACCCCTCCGGCGCAGACGTTGGCCAGGTCGGCCATCACCCACCAGGGGCTGCTTTCCGCCAGGATGATCAGCCGGTCCCCGGGCCGATGTCCCAGGGCCGCGAGGCCGAGCGAGAACTGCCGCACCCGCTTGGCGAATTCCGCGGTCGAAAGCGACCGGTAGCTCCCGTCCTTCCTGTACATCATGTAGTCGTCCTTCGGGTAGGACGCGACCGTATTCAGGAAAAGTTGAGGCAGTGTTTGGACCACGGTTCCTCCTTCCCCTCGCGGAACTTGGATAGGCCTGTAATTCTAAATTATTCCCATATAATTTATCAAGTTATTCGCTGTTTGCGGCGGTGCCCCGGGGCCCAGCTCGAGCAGGCACCGCGCGGATCACATCTATCTTCCAGGCCTCAGAGCGTCGGCCCCTTCACAATCATTTTACAGACTCTTGACAACTTTCCCTGCTGAGAACCCCATATTATGGGCGGAGAAAGCAATGAAAAGGAGGGTCGAGATGAGGAAACCCGGACTCTTGGTTTGTATCCTGTGCCTGGGGATCGCTTCGGGAAACCTCGCCGCCAAGGAGAGACGGGGCGCGGATACGATCGTCGCCACGACGAATGCCCGGGAGGTCAGGGGGGAGCTCATCGCCGTGAGAAAGGATTCGCTGGTCCTGCTGACCTCTAACGCGAATATCGACGAGCCCATATCCGTTTCGAAGATACGCTCCATCAAGATCGCCAAGAAATCGAACGCGTTGAACGGCGCTATCGTAGGATTACTGGTAGGAGGAGGCGTGGGGGCGCTGCTTGGCTCCGAAATCGGAAAGTACCGCGGCGGTTTATTGGATGTCAGTACGGCAGCCACGATCGGCGGAGGCCTCCTCGGCGGGTTGGTCGGAGGGGGAGGCGGATTGTTGATCGGTTCCCATATAAAAGAATGGGAGACATACGATATGGAGGGAAAGTCTCCGGAAAGCATCCAGGCGACCATGGACAGGCTTCGCCCAAAGGCACGAGTTCCCGACTTTCGCTGACGAAACCCGATCCATCGCTCTCTAAACTTTGGGGGGGCCGGAGAGAATTGAAGGGCCCTCCCGAGCTCGAACGAGAGATCCCTTGCTTAGGAATGCGATCCGAGAACTGGCATCCTCCCGGTGGAAAGAGTATTTTCCCCAATTAATCAATTGACCGAGCAAGCCGCGCATGCTATTAGAGAAGATGATGAGAAAGCCCGCGGCCATGAAAGGATATCGCAACCCCGCACTGCGGGTGACCCTCCTTCCCCGAGATACAAACAAGCACGGCGTGATTTTCGGAGGCATCATCCTGACCCATATCGACCTGGCCGGCGCCGTCCAGGCGCGCCAAACCTGCGGCCCATACAATTTCGTCACGGTGGCCATGGACAAGGTCGTCTTTCACAAGCCGGTTTTCATGGGCGATGTGGTCAGCTTCTACACCGATACGGTCAGGCTCGGCCGCACCTCGATCACTATCAAGATCGAGGTCGAGGCCACCCGGGCGGACAGCCAGGAGACGGTGAAAGTCACCGAAGCCGAAGTGGTTTTCGTCGCCGTCGACAAGGACTGGAAGCCCACCCCCATCAAACGCGGTCCCAGGCTTAAGAAGATCGGCTAGCCCGCCATATTCGCGCGCGGCTTCGCCATGCAATTTCTTATCCTGTTCCAAGAGCGCCGGGAGCGATCTTCTTTAGGCTCAGCGGTTTCGTTCTACTTTTCTGGCTTCCGCTGAACGAGCTCGTAAAGGACCTTCTGCGCAGACTCGGGATGGAGAAAGGCGACCCGCGAATCCTTTTTCCCCCGTCGAGGCGTCTCGTCGATAAGGCGGACCCCCTTGGCCTTGAGGTCCGCGAGAGCCTGATCGATGTCCTCGACAACGAAGGCGATGTGGTGGACCCCGGGGCCGCGAGCCTTGACGAATTTCCGGATGGCCGATCCCTCGCTCGTCCCCTGCACGAGCTCGATCGCCGTCCCCGCCAGCTCGAATGTCGCGGTGTCGGCCTCGGAGTCCGCTACGCGTTCGCAGTGCGTCACGGCGAGGCCCAGGATGCGTTCGTAGAGCGCGACGGCCTCGTCGAGATCTTCAACGGCGATGGCGATATGATCGATCTTCATGGTCCCTTACCCGACACGTGTCTTTTCCCGGTGGCGTCCAAAGCGTTTGGCCAGGGCGGCGCAGATCTCTCCGACCGTCGCCGACCTCTTCACGGCCTCCAGGATCGGCGGCAGCAGATTGGCCTTCCCGGCCGCGGACCTGTCGATCCCGGCGAGGGCCGCTTCGACCGCCGACCCGTCCCGCGCGGCTTTCCGTTTCCGAAGCTCGGCGGCCTGCTTCTTTTCGATCTCGGGATCAACGGAAAAGGCCTCGATGGCGATCTCGCCGTCCTCGGCGTGGTCGTTGACGCCGACGACCTTCTTTCCCTTGTTTTCGATGGCTTTCTGCTGGGCATAGCTCGCCTCTTCGATCTCCCGCTGCGGGAAGCCCCGCTCGATGGCCTTGACCATCCCGCCCATGTCCTCGATCCGCCCGAGGACGGCCGCCGCCCGGGTTTCGATCTCTCTGGTGAGAGCCTCGATCGCGTAGCTCCCCCCGAGAGGGTCGGCCGTATCGGCGACGCCCGATTCCTCCAGGATGATCTGCTGGGTCCGGACGGCGACGCGGGCGGCGCGGTCGCTGGGGAGGCCCAGGGCCTCGTCGAGACTGTTCGTGTGGAGCGATTGGGCGCCGCCGAGCACGGCGGCCAGGGCTTGGATGGTCACCCGGACGACGTTGTTCTCCGGCTGCCGGGCCGTCAGGGCGCTGCCCGCCGTCTGCGCGTGGAAACGGAGGAGCAGGCTCTCGGCCCGCTTCGCGCCGAAACGGTCCTTCATGATCCGCGCCCACATGCGCCGGGCGGACCGGAACTTCGCCACCTCCTCGAGGAGATCGTTGTGCGCGCTGAAAAAGAACGATAGCCGCGGCCCGAAGACATCCACGTCGAGCCCGGCCTTGATCCCCGCCTCGACATAGGCGATCGCGTCGGCGAGCGTGAAGGCGACCTCCTGGACGGCCGTCGATCCCGCCTCGCGGATGTGATAGCCGCTGATGCTGATGGGATTCCAACCCGGCACAGCTCCGGCGGCCCAGGCGAACAGGTCGGTCGTGAGCCGCATCGAAGGTTCCGGAGGGAAGACGTAGGTCCCGCGGGCGATGTACTCCTTCAGGATGTCGTTCTGGACCGTTCCGCTCAGGCATCGGCGGTCGATCCCCCGTTCGTCGGCCAGCGCCACGTAGAGGGCGAGGAGAACGGGGGCCGTCGCGTTGATGGTCATCGAGGTGCTGATTCTGTCGAGCGGGATGCCTTCGAACAGGGCCCGCATGTCCTCGATCGAGTCGATGGCGACGCCGACGCGGCCCACCTCGCCCGCGGCCATGGGGTCGTCCGAATCGTAGCCGAGCTGGGTCGGCAGGTCGAAGGCCACAGAAAGCCCGGTCTGTCCCTTGTCCAGGAGGTAGCGGAACCGCTGGTTGGTCTGCCCGGCGGACCCGAAGCCTGCATATTGCCGGATCGTCCAGGGACGGACGCGATACATGCCGGGGTAAATGCCCCGGGTGAACGGAAAATCTCCGGGAGCGCCGAGATCTTCAGGACCGCAGCCTTCGCCGGCATCGGCGGGACCATAGACTGGGCGGACGGGGATGCCCGACGACGTCTCGAACGAAGCCTTGCGCTCGCCTTTTGGATTTACGCTCATTCCGTTCTCTCGATCTCGAGGAGGACGACCTGGGATTCTACGGTGTCCCGAGGTTTGACGTTCACGGTCCTGACGATCCCGTCCACCTCGCAAAGGAGTTCGTTCTGCATCTTCATCGCTTCCATCAACACGGCCACCGATCCCGCGGTCACGCGGTCGCCGGGACCGACCCGCACATCGACGATGAGCCCAGGCATCGGAGAACGGATGAGGCACAGGCCGATCTCTCGCGTCCGCACGCTCGCCCGGCGGGCGGCGACGAGCCGCTCGTCGAGGACTTCGAGGTTGTATCTTCGGCCTGCGATCTTCGCGTAGTACGTGCCCTCGTCGACCGTGACCGGGGCGCTTTCGATGAGGTAGGACCTGTTGTCGATGATGAGGGAGAGCTGATCCCGGTGCCCCGCGTTCCGGCAGTCGACGAGGCGTTCCCGGCCGTCGATCTCGACGGAATACAGCCCGCCCTTCTCTTCGATCCGAACCCTCTTCTCCTCGGACTCGATCTTCACCCAGAACTTCATGATAGGCCTCTCGCCCCAGGGGACGGCCGCGTTTCCGGCGCGCGCCTTCCGCAGGCCCTCGGCGCGGGCAGCCCGCAGCCAGGCGTTCTCGCACGTCTCCGGGCCGCGGCCGAGGTTCATTCGCTCGAGACTCCGGTAAGCCGTGATGCACCCCGCGATGGCGGCGAGCTCGAGATCGTCGGGCCGGTGGCGAAGACAACTCGGTTTGAAGTGCCGGTCGACGGACGTCGTGTCGTAGCTTCCGTCGATGAAGCCGGGCTCGTCGAGGGCCCAAAGGAGGAATTCGATGTTCGTCTTGACCCCATCCACCTGGCACTCCTCGAGCGCCCGCTTGCACCGCCGGAGGGCCGTCGCGCGGTCCTCCGCCCAGACGATGATCTTTCCCAAGAGAGGGTCATAGTGGATCGAGATCTCGAAGCCCGGGTATATCCCATTCTCGTTGCGGACGCCGGGGCCCTCGGGAAACATCAGGTGTTTGATCAGCCCCGTCGAAGGCATGAAGTTCGACTGGGGGTCCTCCGCGTAGAGGCGGGCTTCCAGGGCGTGCCCCCGGATCTTCACGTCCGCCTGCCGGATCGAGAGGGATTCGCCGGCCGCGATCCGGAATCTGCTCCTTGACGAGGTCGACGCCGTAGATGAGCTCCGTCACCGGGTGCTCGACCTGGAGCCGCGTGTTCATCTCGAGGAACCAGAACATCCGGTCCCGGCCCACGATGAATTCGACGGTCCCGGCGCCGAGATAGTCGACCGCCCGGGCCGCCCGGACGGCCGCTTCGCTGAGCGACGCCCTCAGGTCCGCGTCAACGACGGGGGACGGAGCCTCTTCGATGACCTTCTGGAACCGGCGCTGCATGGAGCATTCGCGTTCGCCGAGCGTCACGATGCCGCCGCGGCCGTCGGCCAGAAGCTGGACTTCGATATGCTTCGAACGCTCGATGAACCTCTCGAGGTAGACGCTGGGGTCGCCGAAGGCGCTCTCGGCCTCGCCCATCGTCATCTTCAGGGCCGCCCCGAACTCCGCCTCGGCCCGGACGACGCGCATGCCCTTGCCGCCGCCTCCCGCCGGCCGCTTTGATCATCACGGGATAGCCGAGGTCCTTGGCCACGGCCGCCGCCGTCGCCGGGGAGCGGATGGGCACATCGCTTCCGGCGATCACGGGGACCCCGGCGGCCCTCATGGTCTCACGGGCCTCGAGCTTGTGGCCCATCCGGCGAATGGACTCCGGCCGAGGGCCGATGAAGACGATCCCCGCCGTCCCGCATGCGGCCGCGAAGTCGGCGCTTTCGGCCAGGAACCCGTACCCGGGGTGGATGGCTTCTGCGCCGCATTTTTTTGCCGCGCCGATGATCCTGTCGATCGCCAGGTAGCTCTCCCGGCTCGGCGAGGGGCCGATGTGATAGGCCTCGTCGGCGTAAGTGACATGGAGGGCGAGCCGGTCGGCGTCCGCATAGACCGCGGCCCCCGTGATCCCCATCTCTTTGCAGGCCCGCAGGACCCGGATGGCGATTTCACCCCGGTTGGCTACGAGTATCTTCTTGAACACCGGTCCTCTTCCCGCCGTGCCGTCAAGTCCGGCTAAAGGGGTATGTTGCCGTGCTTTTTGGCCGGCAGGCTCTGCCGTTTGTTCTTCAGGCTCTCGAGCGCCGCGATGATCTTGGGCCGCGTCTCACTTGGCTCGATGACGTCGTCCAGGTAGCCCAGTTCCGCCGCGATGTAGGGGCTGGCGAACTTCTCGTTGTACTCCTCGATGAGCTTCTCGCGGCGGGCCGCGGGGCTCCCGGCCGCTTCGAGCTCCTTGCGGTTGAGGATGCTGACCGCGCCCTCGGCCCCCATGACGCCCAGTTCCCCCGTCGGCCAGGCGACGTTGTAGTCGCCGCGGACGTGTTTCGAAGACATGACGATGTAGGCCCCACCGTAGGCCTTGCGGGTGATCACCGTGATCTTCGGCACCGTGGCCTCACAGTACGCATAGAGGAGCTTAGCCCCGTGTCTGATGATCCCGCCGAATTCCTGTTCGGTGCCCGGGAGAAAGCCCGGCACGTCCTCGAAAGTGACGATCGGGATGTTGAACGCGTCGCAGAAACGGACGAAGCGGGCCGCCTTGTTGGAGGACCTGATGTCGAGGACTCCGGCCAGGGCCTTCGGCTGGTTGCCCACGATCCCCACGGAGCGGCCGTTGAGACGGGCGAACCCGATGATGATGTTCTGGGCGTAGAGGGGCTGGACCTCGAGGAAATCGCCGTTGTCGACGACGCGCTTGACGACCTCGAGCATATCGTAGGGCTCCTTCGAGTTGTCGGGGATGATGGCGTTGAGCTCCTCGTCGCTCCGGTTGGGATCGTCGCCGGTGTCCAGGCGCGGGGGGTCGTCGAGGTTGTTCTGCGGCAGGTACTGGAGGAGCCGCCGGACCTGGAGGATGCAGTCCTGGTCGTTCTTGGCCATGAAATGGGCCACGCCGCTCTTCACGTTGTGCGTCCTGGCCCCGCCGAGCTCCTCGAACGTCACCTCCTCGTTGGTGACCGCCTTGATCACGTTGGGGCCCGTCACGAACATGTGGCTTGTATGGTCGACCATGAAAACGAAATCGGTGATCGCCGGCGAGTAGACGGCGCCTCCCGCGCAGGGGCCCATGATCGCCGAGATCTGGGGAATGACCCCGGAAGCGAGCGTGTTCCGCAGGAACACGTCGGCGTACCCCCCGAGGCTCGCCACCCCCTCCTGGATCCGCGCTCCGCCGCTGTCGTTGAGGCCGATGATCGGGGCGCCGTTCTGCACGGCCAGGTCCATGAGGCGGCAGATCTTCGCGGCGTTGGCCTCGCTCATCGTCCCCCCGAAGACGGTGGAGTCTTGGGCGTAGGCGTAGGTGCTCCGGCCGTTGATCCTGCCGTGGCCGGCGACGACGCCGTCCCCGGTGATCTTCTGCTTCTCCATTCCGAAATCGGCACACCGGTGCGTCACGAACGCGCCGAACTCCCGGAACGTCCCCGGGTCGAAGAGGATGCTGATCCGCTCGCGGGCCGTGAGCCGGCCGGAGTCGCGGATCTTCTTGATCTTTGCTTCCCCTCCGCCGAGCAGGGCGGCCTTCCGTCTCTCCCTGAGTTCTTGGAGCTTGTTTTCGGTCGACTTCATGTTGACCTCGATCTCCCGGAGGCCCACCGGCCTCCGCGTCCGTGCCGCGCGCCGTACGTTATCCTTCGAACGATGGTCACGAGCAATATCTCCCTGGGCTGGCTAGATTCTAGCCGAGGCCAAGAACCAAGTCAACGGCGCTCCTGGTCGGCACATCTTCGTGGAGGGGGAAGCACGCGTCGACCTTGGGAGTGATCATGCTTTTGGACTTTATGACCAGCCATGTCCATTCCGTGGCGGTCGGGTATGCCCACAGGACGCGCCGTACACGCACAGAACACCATTTGGCACGTGGAGGCAAATGACGATGAAGATTGAGAGAAGGCGCTTCATGGATTCCCCTCCTCGTCGTTCAGGATGGGTCAGCAAATTCCTTTTTCGCGGCGGGGGCAAACCCAAACCGCAAGTCTTGGAACCGAGCCCCCATCCCGAAATGTTGATATGGCCGGCCGGAGGTCCAAGTCCATAAGCCTCTCAGCGGCAGAGACGGCGCCGATCCCGGGCTTACTTTTCGCCCAGGATCTCTTTGGCCAGGTTTTCGGCGCCGTAGATCTTCTTCAGGGCTTCGATCATGGCCGCCGAGTGCACGGCTACGCAGCGGTTGGCCGTCTCATCATAGATGAACGAACCGACCAGGCTTTCGATGTTGCCGTCGAAGACCAGGCCGACATACTCGCCATTGCGGTTAATGACCGGCGATCCGGAATTGCCGCCGATGATGTCCAGTGTGGAAACGAAGTTGAGCGGAGTGGCCATGTCAAGCTTGTCTTTGTTCTCCAGGTAGCGTTTCGGCAGCTGGAACGGCGGCTTATCATCGAAGCTCGCCGCCCGGTCATAGAGGCCAAAGAAGGTGGTTTTGGAAGGGGCCAGCGTGCCGTTCATGGGGTAGCCCTTGACCGTGCCGTAGGTCAGTCGGAGGGTGAAAGTGGCGTCGGGATAGCTGTTTTTGCCGTAGGCGGCGAAACGTGCCCGGCCGATCTTTTCCCCGGCGGGCTTGGTGTAGCTATCGATGTTGTCCTCCTGCCACTTGATCGTTTCGCGCAGGAGGGGGTCCACTCGGCGAGCCAGGACGATGAACGTGTCGGTCGATCGGGACACCTCTTTCTCGCCGCCGGCCACCAGCTGCTTGCGCGCATTCGGGTCGGCCAGCTTGGTGCCGGCCAGCAGGGCCTTGACCGCTTCTTCCGGCGTAGGGCCGAACTGCAGGACTGCTTTGACGAAGGGGTCTTGGGGTCCGAGCTTCTCGATCATCTGTTTTACGGTGTCGATGCCCAAGGCCTCTTCGAGGCCGGGATAGACGGGCGCTGGAGAGAAGAGCCGGAACTTGAGCGAATCAAGCTGGGAGTCGTGGAAGCCGTCCAGCCTCTGGCCGTTGGGTTTCTTGATCTCGGCCACCAGCCTCACGATCTGCAGGGCCATCCTGCCTAGGCTCGGGCCGGGCAAATTGCGATAATTCAATTCATTCAACCGGGGTTTCAATTTTTCGATGGCCGCGGCGATGGTCTCAAAGGGCTCGCCGATAGCGAGCTTCAGTTCGGGCTTGGAATCGATCAGGCCGCGGAACTCTTTCTCCTGCTTCGCTTTCACCTCCATCAACTGTGGGTTCTTCAGTCCCTCATATTCCCCGGTTGAAGCCTTCAGGCTGTTCTCGATGCCGAATATCTGGCCGGCGGCTTGGCGGGCCTGTTCCGGGCCCAGGGCGGCATAGGCGCGGCACACTTTCAGCCTGCGTTTCAAAGAGGCCAGCCGGTTGGGGTAGGAGAAGTCGCGCTGATAGAGGAGCTGGGCCAAGGTCATCAGGCGGTTTGTTGAGCCGGGATGGCCGGAGACAATGACCAGTTCCCCGTCGGCCGCACCGTTGGCGCTCCACTTCAAGTAGTGGACCACCTTGGCCGGCTTGCCGTTCTCGTAGGCCCTGAAGACGGCCATGTCGAGGTCGTAGCGGGGATAGGTGAAATTGTCCGGGTCACCGCCATAGAAGGCGATCTGCTGCTCAGGGGCGAATACCAGCTTAACCTCGATATATTTTTTGTAACGATAAAGCCAGTATTCGCCTCCACTGTAGAGCGTCACGATATCGGAGCGCAGGCCGGTCTCGGCCAAGCTCTCCTTTTCGATCCTGGCAATCTCGGCTTTTCGGGCGTCCAGGGCCTGTTTGGGCGATAGGCCGGGCGTGATGGCTTTCAACACACGCTCCGTGACGTTTTCCATGGAATAGAGCACATTGAGCTCCAGGTCGGGGCAGGCCATTTCCTCGGCCGGCGTCGGCGCATAGAAGCCGTCGGCCACATAGTTCTTCTGGGGCGTGGAAATTTTTTGCAGTTGCCCCAAAGCCACGTGATGATTGGTCAGCACCAGGCCGTCGGGGCTGACGAAGGATCCCGAGCCGCCGTCGCCGACGCGCACCGAAGCCAGCCGGATATGCTCCAGCCACTGGGGCGTCGGCTCGAAGCCGTACTTTTCCTTCAGTTGTTTAAGGGGCGGACTGTCCAGCGTCCACATGCCCTCTTCGGCAAAGGCTGAGGCGGCCAGCAACACCACGGCGGCCAGAGCCGGAAAGTACGGCACCCGGCGAAATGAACAACATTTCATGAAGGACCCCCTTTTATTTCAATTTCATTTCGGAACTGAGGCCTCACACCAAAAACGATGATATCGCCGGCCGCAGACTTGTGTCAAGGACGCCATAAAATGCGTGCCTGAGAGGATTCGAACCTCCGATCTTTGGATCCCGAGGATAGAGTCTCGGTGGGACGATTGACATCTCCTCACCGGCCCGTTATGATTCTGAAACTATCGCTTATCGACAGAAAGGGAGGACAAACATGAAGATCCATGCAGGGCACATCCTGGCAGGATTGGTCTGTATGTTTCTCGCCGTCTCTTGCGCCCCGAAAGAGAGAATGCCCCGCATCATCCCCATGGAGGATTTTTTTAAAAACCCGGCGAAAGCGGGCTTTGAGCTTTCGCCGAGCGGAGAGCACTTTGCCTTCCTTCAACCGTGGGGATCGCGGCTGAACGTCTACGTCCAAAAGGCCGGAGAAGAAACGGCAGCCAGGATCACGGACGCGACCGAACGGGACATCACCGGATACTTCTGGGCCAGCAATACCCGAATCGCCTACGTCCAGGATAAGGGCGGGGACGAGAACTTCCGCCTATACGCCGTGAACATCGACGGCTCGGGATGGAAAGACCTCACCCCCTTCGAAAAAGTCCAGGTCGGCTTGATCGACGACCTCAAGGACGACGACGTCCACATCCTCATCCAGATGAACAAGCGGGACGCCCGCTTCATGGACGCCTATCGCATCAACATCGTCACTGGGGAGATGGAGATGATCGCCGAAAACCCCGGGAACATCGTCGGCTGGCAGACCGACCACGCCGGGAAGCTCCGCGTCGCGACCACATCCGACGGAGTCAACACGAGCCTGCTCTACCGGGACGACGAGAAGGACCCGTTCGAGACTCTGGCGACCATGAGCTTCAAGGATACCCTTGCGCCGCTTTTCTTCACCTTCGACAACAAGAACCTCTATGTGTCGTCAAATCTCGGCCGCGACAAGCAGGCGATCTACGAGTACGACGTCAAGACGAAGAAGCTCACGAACCTCATCTACGAGCATCCCGACGTCGATGTGGACACGTTGCTCAGATCCGAGAAGCGGAAGATCATCACCGGAGTCGCTTACTTCATTGACAAGAGAGGATATCATTTCCTCGACGAAACAAGGAAGAAGATCCAGGAAGACCTGGAGGCGCGGCTGCCGGGCACCGAGGTCGCGCTGGCGGGCATGAACAGGGAGGAAACCAAGGCCCTGGTGAGGACTTACAGTGACAGGTCCCTGGGCGCCTACTACTTCTATGAACTGGGAACGCTGGATCTCAAGAAGATCGCCGATGTCAGCCCCTGGATCAACGAAGCCGAGCTGGCCGAGATGAAACCCATATCGTTCACATCGCGCGACGGATTGACCATTCATGGCTACCTCACACTGCCTCCCGGCAAAAAGTCCGAGAACCTCCCGGCCGTCATCAACCCCCATGGAGGGCCCTGGGCACGGGATTACTGGACCTACAATCCAGAGGTCCAGTTTCTGGCCAACCGCGGCTACGCCGTTCTGCAGGTGAATTTCCGGACCTCCACCGGATACGGGAAAAAATTCTGGCAAGCAGGATTTAAAGAGTGGGGTCTCAAGATCCAGGACGACATCTCCGACGGCGCCAAGTGGCTCATCGCAGAAGGAATCGCAGACCCGAAGCGCATCGGGATCTATGGCGGCTCCTTCGGCGGCTACGCGACCCTAGCCGGCTTGGCCTTCACTCCCGACCTTTACGCCTGCGGCGTGGATTATGTCGGCGTCGCCAACCTCTTCACATTCATTAAGACCATTCCGCCGTATTGGGAACCTTTACGCCAGATGTTCTACGAAATGCTCGGAGATCCCGAGAAAGACAAGGAACTCTATGAAAAAGTTTCGCCCCTTTTCCACGCCGGCAACATCAAGGTGCCGGTTCTCGTGGCCCAGGGGGCCAATGACCCACGGGTCAATAAAAACGAGTCCGACCAGATCGTCGAGGCTCTGAAGGCGAAGGGCATCGAGGTCGAGTACATGGTTAAGGACAACGAGGGCCACGGCTTCCGGAACGAAGAGAATCGTTTCGATTTTTACCGGGCCATGGAGAGGTTCCTCGCTAAGCACCTCGGCGGAAGGGTGGAACAGAAGCAAGCTAAATAAGCGGTTTTCGTCCATCCGCAAAAATGGACGGACTTTGGGGAAGACCCGATCCCCAGCATCCGGAGAATTCTGTGGCCGGTGCCGGCGATATTCCGCTCTCCGCTCTTCCATCGCTCCCTTGGCCTCCAAGAGCGTATCCACTGGGCTTAGCCCTTGGGATTCAAGCTCAATACACGGAAAAGCTCAATGGTTGAAAACCAGGAAACAGCGTGGCGGGCCCGGGTCGAGCTACGGACCGGAAGACAGAAAATTCCACGGAGACTATTCTCCCGTCGTAAAACGAGCCTGCGTGCAACGAGCCTTCCAGGTAATAGCCCCTCGTGGACGGTGTGTTAAATGTGCAACCCAGGTCGAAAAAACGGTATCGGCCGGCCGGGATCTCGGCCTCGTCGGATAAGGAAAAGCCTTCGGACACATGTTCATAGCAGAATTTAGGCTTGATCATGGCGTAATAGCCGGATTTCGAAGTGAACTCCCAGCCCGGCCCGATCTCGGAGGACTCCACGGCGCCGTCGGCGTTCCGAAGATAGAGGAGCCCGCTGATAAAAACGTTGTGGCGCAGCAGCCAGGACTTCTCTCCAGGAAGCCATCCGTAGAGGAGACGGTTTCCAATCCGGCTGTAGTCGTCCCGGAACTCGAACCCCATGCCGGGTTCATAATCGATGCCCGCTCGTGAAAGATCCAGGTCGTAGCCCAAACCTTCAAGGGTCCGGCGCTGCCAGTTGACGCGGAACTTGGCCGGATCGAGCGAAAAAGCTTTGTTCCTTTTCCCTTCCACGAAGGTCTGGGCCCAATTCCACGACAGGTAATCATCGCCAAAAAGCCTGACGATGCCGTCGAAGCCGTAGGCCGTATTGTACGTTCCGTCCTCCCCGATCCGGCTGGTGACCATCGCGCCCGCCCACGAATTGGGGTTGATGACCCGCCGCCGAACGCGCAGAACTCCGAAATTTTCTGAGGGCAGGCCCTCGACGGCCGCCGTTTGCATTTCGAGAAACCCGAGATCCCACCCGCCGACCCGGCCGATGGCGCGGGCTCCCCCATAGATCGGGACAAGGGTCTCTTCATGAATGCCGATGCGCCGGCTGTAAAAGAGGCTGCTCGCGTCACCATAATTGAAGTCAAAGACGCTCGCCCGTTCCTGGAAGAACAGCCTTTTCTCCGGGAAGAACAGAGAGAAGCGCGTCAGGTTGACCTGTTGGTCGTCCGCTTCCACCTGGGCGAAATCGGTGTTCACGGTGAGGTCCAGGGTCAGGTTATTCGTGAGCCCGTACTTGATATCGAGGCCGGCCTCGCGGACGAACTTGTCTTTGCGCTCGTAAGCCGTTTCCAGCGTCATTGAGCTCGCGGGAACGTCCGTATCCGGCCGAGCAAATAAGGAGCTATATAGAGCGGCCGGCGGCTGGAGACGCCCTCCAGGACGACGTCCCGGGCCTGCGAGGGTTTGAAAGATCCCCAGAATCCCCATTTTGGCGAAATGGCGGGAGAGGTGATGGTTTCGTTCTTCCGCGCAATATAGCGCCAGGCGGTAAGCCCCATGACGACCCGCCGTTCGGCGGCTTGGAACCGAAGGCTTGATAACGGGATCCGCATTTCGACGAACCACCCCTCCTTGTTGCGGACCGTTTTCACATCCCAGAATGTATTCCAGTTCTGGTTCACGGGGAACGCCCCTTCGGCGTCATGGAAAACCGTCATGTCCAGCCTCAGGCCCGCCGGCGTCGTGAAAAAGCCGAGGGCGTTCTCATGATCGTGGAATGTATCAAGCTTTAAAGTCTCCGGCGTATGAGGTTGGGAGGTTAAAAAACTCTGTGACCGATGCCGGCGCTATCCCCGTCTCCGCTCTCCCATCACGACCTTAGCCTCCGCAAACGTATCAACGTGGCTCAGCCCTGGGGATTCAATTCCGTAACATAGGTAGGCTCAAAGGCTAAAAACCAGGGGACAGCGTCGTGTCCCCGGGTCGAGTTATGAAACGGAAGTCAGCGCCTTCATGAATCTATACATGAATTCCACGCCTTCATAGAATTCCTTCACTCCGAGGCGTTCGTCTCTTCCATGCGCCCGGACATCATCAATGTCGCCGAACATTCCTGAGACGCCATAAACGGGAATTCCCGCGAGTCGAAGGAATTTTCCATCAGAGGCTCCGGCGGACATGACCGGCGTGACGACGACACCGGGCCACATGGATGCCGTGAGCCTTTCCAGGGATTCCATCAGGTCCTTGCGGAGCGGCGACAGCAGGGCCCTCGTCGGCGGGGAAAGGCACGTGATGGTGACCTGAGTATCGGCAACAGCAGATGTCAGCGCGGCCATCACGTTCT
Organism: Candidatus Aminicenantota bacterium; assembly: GCA_963813235.1. GTDB lineage: Bacteria > Acidobacteriota > Aminicenantia > Aminicenantales > Saccharicenantaceae > JALHVH01. The sequence goes on from CAWEYF010000017.1 coordinate 25,804, forward strand.
CCGGGTTCTCGTCGGGAAGCATCCGGCAGTTGACAATGGCGAGGGCGGATTGCGGGAGCGCATTCTCCGCATGCCCCCCATTCAACATGGTCGCCACGCAGGTTGTACGCATCATCGCATTGTAAGATGCGGAGGAGTTTGACAGTCGGATCGCGGCCGCCGTGTCGATCGGCGTCTTCGCGACCGCCATCATGTCGCTCGCGGTCCGGCCTGTTTCACGGCGAGCGCTTCGTTCAAAGAACATGCGCGTCGTTTCATTGAGCCTGATGGGAAATTCGAGCCCGGCGACGCGCGTGAGGGCGCCGGCCAGCCGGTAGATCGCGTTGTCTTTCACGGGGAGGGCGCTGTGGCCCCCTTTGTTGGTCACCTCAAGGCTGTAGCTGGAATATAGCTTTTCGCTGGTCTGGAGATCCATCACGACATGCTTGCCGTTCTTGATCGTGCCGCCTCCACCATCGGTGTTGATACAATACTCCGCGTCGATGAGCTCCCGATGGTCGGCCAGCAGCCATTCCACTCCGTTCGCGTTGCCGTTCTCTTCGTCTTCGGTCAGCGCTACGATGATGTCTCGGTTTGGCACGAATCCTTCTTGTTTGAGGCGGATCAGATTCGCCACAAGATCCGCAGCTTCGCACTTGACGTCGGTCGTTCCGCGCCCGTAGAAATAGCCGCCCTGTTCGAGGAAGGTGAACGGATCGAATGACCAGTCCTGCCGCAGGGCTTCAACGACATCCAGATGGGCGATAAAGAGGATGGGACGGAGCACGGCCTTGCCCCGGTAGCGCACGACAAGGTTCATATGTTGCGGCTGCGGCCCGATGACTTGGACATCGCTCACGGGAAAGCCCGCCGCTCTCAACCGTGCGGCCATCGCTTCGGCAGCCTTTGTGCTGCCGGCATTCACCGTCGTGTTGATCTCGATCAGTTCCCTGAATATGTCGCGGGCCAAAAGTTGAATTGGAGTCAGCGTCTGGGATCCTTGAGAGATCTGGGCAACAACGATCGCCGATGGGTCGGCTGTCGCAATGACAAGGAAGCATGCGATCGACAGAATCACTTTCTTCATGCCGTTTTCCTTTTTCCCGCCGCACCCTCGCCGCCCGCTAGAACCGTCGGGTGGCGCCGCCGCCGCCCGAGCGCCCTCCCCCGAACGAGGACCGGCTCGAACTCGACGAGCTCGAGAAAGCCGATCGGCTTGAGCTCGAGCCCGCGGTCGGCGGGGCGATCCGGCTCGTATTCCTCTCCCAGGTCTTGCTATAACCGCATTTGGGATTCTTGCACTCGTCCATGACGCGCTCACGCCCCCCCTGGCTCGTCGTCGCCGCGACCAGGATCGAGTGAGTTCGGACGAGCGTTCGCCGCGCGCACTTGGGGCACGGGCTCGCCTTCCCGAGCTTGACCGCGAACCGCTCTTTGGCCCCGCATTGGGGACAAACCCACAGCTCATAATCCATCCCGCCGGCCTTTTCTTCGGCCGATTCCTCTGGGGAAAGCTGAGCGTCGTCCTGGTCTTCCGGGATGAGGTCCATGGGCGAGCCGCAGGACGGACAAGGAAGACGGTAATGAGCGGCACGCTCCTTCATCCTCCGGCGGGTCAACGACCACAGGACGTTGGCCGCAACGGGAGAGAGCGCGAATTGAAGTAAGGCAAGGACCGGGCTTCCGCCCGCGAGAAGAATGATCATGGCGATCAAAGCCACGATCCACATCAGGATCATGAATCCGATCCCCGCGCCCGCGGCTTTGATCCGGTCTATCTTGGACCGCGCCCGGTCGAAACGGCGTAGGGCGGTAACGATCCAGAGTCCTGTCAGGCCGAGAACGAGGCCAGCCAGGATGAGCCACCGAAGGGACGAGGCGCGACGCCCTGGCCCATCGGTCGATCCGGATCCGCGCGCCTGATGTCCGGACTCGGCGATCGGACCGGGCCTGGGTTGTTCGGGCCAAACGCCGGGTTCTCCCAACCCGAGGGATACACCCGAGGCGGCTGCGACGGCCTCGGCGGCGGCTTTCGAAACGGCGTAAAGACCGCGGCCGTATTCCCCGCGGGCGAGGAAGGGCATGGCATGATCGTCAAGCAACCGTCCGGCTTTGGCGTCGGGGATGATGGCCTCCAAGCCGTAGCCGACTTCGAACCGGACGGCCCGGTCGTCAAGGGCGAAAAGTAGCAGGAGGCCGTTGTCCTTGCCTTTCGCCCCGATCCCGAACCGCTTGAAGAGCCGCTCGGCGAAGTCCTCGGGCGCCGTCCCGCCCAGGCCGCGGACGGTGACGACGGCGAGCTCGGCGCCGGTCGCGTTCTTGAGGCGGATGCAGACGCCGTCGATGAGGTCCGCATAGGCGGGCCCGAGAACGCCGGCGCCATCCCCGACGTACTTGCCGGATGTCGCGAGCGGATCGGCCACGTCCTCAACCCGCTCGGCGGCCCAAGGCGCGGCTAAGGTTACCAAGCTCACGGATAGCGCAATGAATGTCGCAGCGGTAGAAATTCTCATTAAATTCTTATGATCGAAGAAGCTCTCTCGCCTCATGCGATAATGATATTCCCGGCCCGGGAACGGCGTCAACCCCGCTCCGCCGGTCGCTTTGGAGATCGAGCGCCCGGGTGGGCACTTTGTTGTTTTCCCTTGTCCTATGCTTTTGCCAATTTAATGCCCCTGACTCGGGACTTATACCCCCTCATTTACTGATTGGGTCATTCAATAGCATTTCGCGGTGATTGACATGGCTATGCGGCCGGCGGTAGGATTCCCCCGTGATCAGGAGCGGAGATTCATCGCACCTCAAAAAATGGCTGATTAATCTTAGCGGATAGGGAGATCTTCAATGCAAGGTATCGTAAGCCTGGTTTTAACGGCTTCCCTCTGCTGGCTCAGCGGCGCATCCGATCAACAAGCCGATTACCGGACGCTGATGGCGAACGGTGAATTCGCCAAGGCCCGCGAAGTGATCGAGAGTCGCCTCCTGCATGACGGGACGGTGAGCGATCCATTACGTGTCGAAATGCAATTCGACATTGAACGGATGGAGCGAATACGAAAGGACTTCACGAAGAAGCGGCAGGATGTCGTCGATTTCATCAAGAAATACATTCCAAACGCCGCCGTTCAGGATCTCGACCGCTGGGAGAAGGAAAGATCCCTTGAATGCATGATGATCGACGGCGAGAAGCGCTATTTCAATAATGCCGCCCGCAATCTTTTCCGGATCGATAAGGAGTGCCTTCGCATCTGGAATGAAAAACATGCGGAAGAACTGGCCAAGCCTCCGGCGGAAGGAGCATTGAATCTCGATGAGCACATAAAGACGGTCCAAGGGGAAGTTCTGCGACAAAAGCAGGCTTTTGTGAAGCCCGTCCAGATGAGAATCCGCTATGCGATCACCGTTAAACCTGACGTTACACCTCCCGGCGAACCGATCCGTTGCTGGATCCCCTATCCTCGGGAGATCCCGAATCGCCAGACCGATATCCGCCTGATAAGAACCGATCCGGTCGATCACCGACTCGCGCCCGATAAAGACCTGCAGCGCATGATCTATTTTGAAAAGAGCGCCGTGAAAGGCCAGCCGACGGGGTTCAGCGCAGAGTACGAATACACGAGTTACGGCGTCCATGTCGATATCGAACCGGACCTGGTCAAGCCCGTCGATCCGCAAGGCGCCTTGAAACCCTATCTCGAGCAGGAATATCCGCACATCGTCTTTACGGACCCCCTGCGTGAATTGTCGAAGCGCCTTGTCGGTACGGAGACGAATCCATACCGTGTCGCGCAGAAATTGTTCGCGTGGGTCGATGAGAACGTCCCCTGGGCATCAGCCCGGGAATATTCAACGATCCCCAACCTGCCGATGTATGCCTATGAGAACCGTCATGGGGATTGCGGCATTCAGACCATGCTGTTCATCACACTATGCCGGATGAACGGCATACCGGCGCGTTGGCAGTCCGGTTGGGAATTCCAGCCTCCGGACGACAGCATGCATGATTGGGGCATGATCTACTTCGAGCCCTACGGCTGGGTGCCCATGGACGTGACTTACGGCCTGCGCAAAACCGATGAGGAAAAGCTCAAATGGTTTTACCTGAGCGGCATGGACAGCTACCGGCTCATTTTCAACGATGCGATCTCCCAGCCGTTCACCCCGAAGAAGGATCATTTCCGCTCGGAGACCGTGGACTCACAGCGCGGCGAAGTGGAATGGAGGGGCGGCAATCTCTATTTTGACCAATGGGATTGGGATATGCACTGGGACGTGCTGAAAAAATAGTCCGGCGGTGACGATAGAGGACTGCGGATTCAATCGCGGCCGGAAGCCCGCGGGGACTATCCCCGTCGCTTGGCGGCCTTGAAGATCCCGTGATCTATGAGGCCTAGACCGGAACAGGCCGGGAAAGAGTCCTCGTAATTGCCGCGCACTTGCCGATCACTTATCCGGCTTCGCCTGGCCTGCCGGTTGCTCCCCCGTCTCTTCGCCTTTCCTCTTCGTTGTTGCCTTGCCGGCTTGGGGGGATTCCGTCGTTTTCTCGTTTATGCCGCCTTCCGGTGCTTTCGGAGGGACGGCTTTCTTTTCCGGCTTTATCTTTTTGCCCTTGCCCTCTTCGGGGCCTTTCTTAGGCTTCTCGCCTTTTCCGACTTCTAGTTCTTTCTGGGGGGCTGCGGCCCTATCCGCCTTGATCTTCGCCATTTCTTCCGTTCTCTTTTCGTTGTCGGCGATCAGCCTCAGCCTACTATTCGCGGACCTGATATCGGCCTGCAATTTTCTAACGAGAGTATCTTTGTCGGCCTTGGGAGATTCGATCCCCTTCCCGGACAGGAAAAGCAGCCGATCTTGCAGTTCATTTTCAAAAGACGCCTTTTGCCGCATTATCATCCGCTTCCGCTCTGATCCCATCTCATCCTCCTGTCCGATTTTGCTGCTTTTTCTCCAGCAGATCATAGATCATTTAGAGCTTTCTTTTGCCTGCCGATAGATAGCTGCCGAAGGTATATATATCAGGATCTTCGCCAAAAAGCCATTGTATCTTAGGAGGTCCACCGGGGCGGCATCCCTCTCTTGACGCTGCCCCGTGGGTGGAATATTCTCCCGGTTAGGATCCCAGGAAGGAGGAAACCATGAAGAAAGCCGCTTTTTTTGCCGTAATCGTACTGGTCTATGCTTGCGGGCTCGCGGCCGCACAGGAAGTTGAGACCAAGCCCGTGACCGTCGGTCAGCCCATGCCCGACTTCACCCTGCCCGCCTATCAGGGGGGGACCGTCACCCTTTCGGCCCTCAAGGGGAAGAACGTCATGATCATATTCCCCCGGGGCTACGCGGCCGAGAACTATTGGTGTACGATCTGCAACTACAAGTATGCCGAGCTCGTCGAGCTCGAGAGAACGCAGCAGATCCAAAAGAAATATAACGTCGAGATCCTCATCGTCCTCCCCTACGGTCCGGAGGTTGTCAAGGCTTGGGTCGATGTCCTGCCCGAACAACTGGACAAGGTCAAGGAGCGAAAGTACCCCGCCGACCCCGCCAAGCTCGACGAGAAGGGCAAAAAATCGATGGAGCGATATCGCCAGCTTTTCCCTCTCGACCTGAACGTCAAGAAAGGCGAGGTCCCGACTCCCTTCCCCATTCTCATCGACGCGGACAGGAAACTGTCAAAAGGCCTCGGGCTTTTCATGACGGAATGGGGCGGCGGCAAGGCCGAACAGAACATTCCGAGCGTCTATATCGTGGACGCCGGAGGGACGCTCCAGTTCAAGTACCTCGGCCAGAGCACGGTGGACCGGCCGGAATACGATTATTTGTTCAAGGTCCTGGATGTCCTGAACGGGATGAGGTGATAAGCACCGCTATCTCCGTTTTCGAGGATTCTTTTCTTTCTAGATTCGCGATGGCGTGCCTGAGAGGATTCGAACCTCCGACCTTTTGATCCGGAGTTCCAGAAGGTCCTTCTTTTTACTGAATGAAACTAATCGGGAAGCAGCTTCGATTTGCCAGAAAACTCACATTATGTCTGGACCATTTTTCAGGAATGAGGTCCGGTTTTCGTCTGGGAATGCGTTGAATAGCTCTATGCGAGCTGGGCAGATTCCGTTGCCTGGCAGGAAGATAGACCTCTACACCGTGTCACAAATTGTGTCTAATCTTATGTATCTGGGCTAACGGCGCGTAAGTGGAAAGCCTGCTCAGGGCTCCAGGTTCATCTTCCTCAGTAGGGCCGGAAAGGCCGGGAGAGATCGTAGGCGATCATAGGTCGGTGCAGACTTGAGTGCTGTCACAATGAGCGGATCCCGCTCTTCGATACCCGTTGCGATCCATTCCAGGCTCTCGTCCAGTTCTCCCACGCCAATGTGGGCCCATGCAAGGGCGGACGCAGGCACATAGGCCAACAGCCGTCGCGCCGTCAACTCCTCCAAAAGTTGCCGCGCCTCGGCGGTCCGGCCGGCCCGACCGTAAAAGATGCCCAGCGCTCCCAACGTCAGCGCATTGCCCCCGGAGAGTTCGTTCGCCTTCTCTGCCGCGGGAATGGCCTCGTCGAACCGTCCATAATGTACATAGGCGACCGACAGAAACCAATGGGAGAAGAAGAAGGTCGGGTCCAGATCGACCGCGTGCTGCAGTTGCGCGACTGCCGGCTCGAATTGCCGCGTGGCCTGAAGGAGATACCCCACGAGCGTGTTGTAGAATGGATCGAGCGGATCCAGCTCCAGCGCCCGCCGCATCTCGGTCAAGGCCTGTTCCACCCGCCCCAGTGGGTATAGGAACCACATGGCGTAACACCAGGCGTAGTCGTATCGGACAACCGAGGAGGACGGACTCAACTCCAGGGCCCGGCGGAATTCGCGCTCGGCCCCGGGCCAATCGAACTCGCCGCTGCCCAGGACTGTTCCCAAGGCGTTGTGGGCGTCGGCGATCGTGTCATCGAGTCTGAGGGCCTCGAGCGCCGCCGACTTGGCCCTGGGGAAGGCCTCCCGCGGATTCGTGGATCCCCAATAGAGACTCCACAAGTAGGACTCGGCCAGCACGACATACGCCAGGGCGTAGTTTGGGTCGAACGCGATGGCCTGCTCACAATACCGCCGGCCCGCCTCGCGTCCTTCCTGCGTCATTTTCAAGAGGTGATACCGAGCCTTCAGACAGAGGTCGTAGGCAGCGGGATTCTCCGTGTAGCGCTTGACGAGCGGACGGTCCCCTGTCAGCCGCACCCGCAGCTTCTCCACGATGGCCTGCGAGATCTCGTCCTGAATGGCGAAGACGTCCGTCATCTCCCGATCGAAGCGCTGGCTCCACAGGTGGTACCCGTCGCTCGCTTTTACCAGCTGCGCCGTCACCCGGATGCGATTGCCCGCCCTGCGCACACTTCCTTCCAGGATATGCTCGACGTTGAGCCGCGTGCCGATCTCGCGCACGTCCGCCTCCTTGCCGCGGAAAGCGAACGACGAGGTCCGCGCCATCACGCGCAGCCCAGGCACCTGCGTCAGGGCGTCGATAATATCCTCGGCCATCCCGTCGCAGAAATACTCCTGGTCCTTCTGCGGGCTGAGATCGGCGAAAGGAAGCACGACGATGGATTTTTCGGGGGGCGCTTGGGGTGAACTCGCAGATCTTGCGGCTTTTTGTTCGAGTCCCGGCGCCGGAATAGGCCCGGCGGCCGCCCATTGGAGAGACTTGAGGATGATCCAGCCGATCCCCAGGCAGACGGCGACTGCGACGATCAGAAACGTCCTGCTAGAGACACCGATAATCCTTAGAAGAATCGTAAGGTCGATGGAAAATGTGGCCAAGATAATCAAGGGAACGAGAAGCACTTCGATCTTGATGTTTCCCGGCCGCTTTTCCGCGCCGCCAAACCAGCGCCAGACGAGGGTCGAGAGCAGGGCTCCGATGACCGAAACAACCGTCAGGTCGATCGATTCTTTAGGGAATCTATAATGACCGACGAGAAGCCGCTCGACGACCTCGACGAGCAGCCATCCGCCGCCGAAGAAGGCGGCCAACGTTTCAATAATGCGCCGCTTTCGAAGCTTCTGTAGGAAAGCCCCGAGGGAAGTCTTCTCCTTATCACTGGAAGGAACTATCCCCCCGTTCGAAGGGCTCATCGTCTCTCCAGCATTTGAATCCCCGTCTGACTGACCTAAGGTTATCAATAAGCAAGGGGCCAGTCAATGGGAGGCCGATATGCCTCGCCAGTTATCAGACAATTTCGGGGACCCAATCTCACGCTAATTCGCCCTCCGGCGTTCCGCAGCATCGGGCAGCTCCGGCCCAGGCGTCTCCCCCGGCCGCAACTTTGGGCCCTTTCCTTTATGTGTAGATTGGCCATATTGTTCTTTGGGCTATAAGCCGCCAGAGCCGGAGACCAGAGTGCTTGAAAAACTCACGTCATGTCTGGACCATTTTTCAGGAATGAGGTCCACCGTGCCGCCCGGCCGGAGGGACGGTTCCGCTATGGTGAGGAGGGTGAATTCAGCGCCGAGGCCGGGAATTCGTCGCGGCGCGGAAATAGGGAACTCTTATCCTTTAAAGAGCATCCTTTTGTTATTGTTGACACTTAGTTTCGCCGACCTTTATACTCTAGAAAGGAAATCTAAAAATTAGGGACAGCCGCATCCCATTCTTTCATTCAAGCAATAAAGGAGGCTCCGCTTGGCGAAAAAACTCTTTTGGCCGGTTCTCCCGTGCTTGCCCATCGTCGGCAATTCTTCCGCCGATGCAAGAACGCTTTGGAATTCCTCGAGAATTTCCCCAAAAATAAATAAAAAGGAGAAAAGACCGTGAGGAAAACCTGCCTGTTAAGGAATCTGACCGGATGTTTGGCCATCATTCTCTTGCTCTCGGGTGCGTCCGGGCAGGTGACGGCCATCAAGGCCGGCCGATTGGCTGATCCCGTCACGGGCACGGTCCAGTCCGGGGTCATCATCCTGATCGAAGGCTCAAAAATAAAAGCCGTCGGCCAGGATCTTAAGATCCCTAAGGAAGCATCGATCATCGACCTCTCGGACAAAACTGTCTTGCCCGGTCTCATAGACAGTCATACTCATTTGTGCAACAGGTTCGACGCTAAAGGAGATGTGGGCGCCGCTTTGTTATTGTATAGCCTGTCCGTATCGACAGCCGACCGCGCCATGCATGGAGCCGCGAACGCCAAGGCCATGCTTGAATCCGGCTTTACCTGCGCGCGGGACATGGGAAACGCCGGTAATTACGCCGACGTGGCGCTTCGCCGGGCTATCAATGAAGGCGCCGTTCCCGGGCCGAAACTGTTCGTTTCAGGCAAGATCATCGCCCCTTTCGGCGGCCAGTTCTTTCTGGGTCCGGAATTCCCCGAGGTCGGCAAACAGGATTATATATATGCCGATACCCGCGATGAACTCCTGAAAGGCATCCGTCAGAACATCCATTTTGGATCGGACTGGATCAAGATCGTTGTCGATGACTACCGCTATATTTATTCGGCCGACGAAATCCGGTTCGTGGTCGAAGAGGCCGCCATGGCGGGATTGAAGGTGGCCGCCCACTGCGTCACGGAAAAAGGGGCGCGTCATGCCGCCGAAGCCGGCGTGGCCTCGATCGAACACGGGTTCGACATGAGCGATGAAGCCCTCGAGCTCGCGAAGAAAAATGGCGTCGTGCTCGTCGCCACGGAACTGACCCCGCTGATCATGGACGAATACCGTTTTTTCACCCAGACGCACGCCGGGATTATCGACCGGCTGAAGCGGGCTCACCGTATCGGTGTTCCGCTGGCCTTCGGCTCGGATATCATCGCCAATATCCCCGGACACAACTGGGGCAGCGCGTCGCTTTCCTCTCTGGAGACTTGGGCAGAGGCGGGCATTCCTGCCCTTGATATATTGCGGGCGATCACCATCAACGGCGCACGCCTGCTCGGGATCGAGAAGGAGCGGGGTCTTATCAAAGAAGGGATGGCCGCCGATATCATCGCGACGTCCGATAATCCTTTTGACAACATCCGCTCGCTTCAACACGTCCAATTCGTGATGAAAGACGGCAGCGTCTTTAGCCTGCCAAATAAAGGAGAACGATCGGTAGAAAAACGGTGTCAAGAGGGGCTCGGGGGTTCCGGGTTTTCAACGGCTAAAGCTGAGCTCGGTTGGCGAGTCAATTGAATGGACAGACTTATCCCGCCCTCCGGCCTTTTGATCCGAAGTTCCAGAATGTCCTTCTTTTTATTGGATGAGACTAATCGGGAAGCCGCTTCGATTCGCCAGAAAACTCACATGATGTCCGGACCATTTTTAAGGGATGAGGTCCGCCAAATCTTTGCTTCCCCGCTGTACCCCTTAGGGCGAATACTATCCTGCCCTTAGCTGGACGAGCCATTCGATTGTCTTGGCCGAGGCCTGGACGCAGGCGCAGGCTACTTAAGCTCTGGGATCCGACGGGTCAGTTCCGCCCAGTCGTTTCCAATAGCCGCCTGGATAAGCTTGATTGCTCCCGCGAAGGCAGGCTCGGGCAAAGCCTGCCGCCAAATCCTAGTCATGTTCTCCCGATCGTTATGCCCTATGAGCGGATAAAGCCAGTTGACGACGTCGGGGAAGCGATTCTGGGGAATTTTCTGGGCCATCTTCCCCATGATAGCCCCCTGGTTCGGAAGCGACACCCTTTCATTAAATATTCGATAAAGATGTGCTTCTTCCTTATTCAGGTGAATGCCCAAGTGGAAGTTAAAGGCCGCCGTCGATCGCGTTGTTGCTATGGGATCAGACTCCGCGACGGCCTTGTGGAGCGACTCGAACAATGAATCGAGACCACGATGGTCCCGCTCATACGCTTCGGCCATGAGCGGGGCAACGCTTTCAAGTGTCGGGAATACAAACTCCTCCTCTCCATTTGCGTGCCAGACAAGGATCTCGTTAAAGAAGAAATGACGATCCAAGACCAAGCCTAAGCCGGCGCGTCCGCGAGCCGCTTCATAGGCGGACGCATCCATCGCGGCCATGTCTTTGCGGAACGCGTTATGAATCGCCCGAATGGCATCAAGCGGAACGGTCATGTTTTTCTCCTCAAAGATAAGAATCTACTTTCCCGCGGGATGGCGAATGCCCGCTCCTGCCGATGAATCTCCCCTCCTAACCACGCCGGGACTATATCGCCGGCGGAGCGACGATGTCAATTGCCGCGAAGAACGACTAAGCCTCCGTCCCCCAGAGACAGCACCATCTAGGACTGGAAATTGCCCTATAAGCAAGGCGTTAGCGCTGAGATTAGCCCCTCCGCCTCGTTACTGTGCCCCATGCTGCTTGAGAAGCTCGACTACGTCCTTCTTGCCCTTCTCAACGGCCAAGTCCAACGGTGTCTTTCCTGTAGAGTTCCGGGCATTCACATCTGCACCTTTGACAATCAACAGCTCGGTCACGTCCTTATGGCCCAAAATAGCGGCAACGTGCAGTGGCGTCGTCGTTCCGAGCTTGGCGTTCACATCCGCTCCTTTGACGATCAGGAGTTCGGCCATAACCTTGTTACCAGTAACGGCGGCATTGAATAGTGGCGTCGCACCCTTGCCAGTCTTGCCGTTCACGTCCGCTCCTTTGGCGATCAGCAGCTCGGCCACGTCCTGTGGCCCCAAAGGGCGGCCGAACTCAGCGGCGTCAAGCCTTCTTTATCCTTAGTGTTCACGTTCGCGCCTTTCTGTAAGTACCTAATCACGTCGGCAAGCTTGCCCGCTCTTACTGCCTCGAATAGATTGCCTTCCTTGCTCATAAATATTCCCATTCCTGCTCCTCTCAACATATATGCCAAAGATATTTATTGGAGTCAAATGAGAATTTCCCCGCCCCACCTCTGTCCCCATAACTGAGGCCTGCTTCGCCCTCGGGCGTCCCGCAGCATCGGGGAGCTCCGGCCCAGGCCATTTCCCCTTGCCTCAACTCTCGGCCCTAGGAAGTGCGATCTTAGAGGAGCTGAGACCAAGCTGCTTATAGCGCCGATTGACATGGCCGCGTATCGGCCATATACTTCCAGCGGAGTTAGAGGAGGGAATTATTGTCCGGAGCGGGAATTCGTATTGTCGCCGAAAAGGAAACTCTTATCCATTAGAAGTATGGGATAGCATAATCTAAGGAACTGAAAGCGAAACAACGAGAAGAAAGCTATCAAAATGTAGAGGCCTTCAAGAAAAGGGCGAGCCAATAACAAGTATTAGTCAATGATAAGAGGCAGATAAATGAAAAAGCTAATTTATCTATTCGTTATAGCAATATTAATAAGCGGGTGTGCGACAATACGAAATTATAATAAGTTAGAACAACCCGAAGGTAGAATTTTGACAGCAAGTATTGGAAGCACACTTTTTAGGATGAATAAATCAAGCAACCTGCCAAATGCCTTTGGTAAAGCTGACCTTTTTGGCGGAAAGGTTGACAAAGGTTATACAGAGCTAAAATTCAAAAGAATTAACGAGAATGGAAACTTAATCTTACAGATTACCGATATTAATAAATCGTCAACGGAAAGTACTATGACTAGATATAAGGCAAATAAAGTAGATGTTTCATCTAGTAGCACAATAAATATAGGAGAAAATTCAGCCCCCGATCAAACCGATTTTGAATTTGACCCCAAAAAAGAGAAATCTCTCACTATTGGTGGGGTAGAGATTACTTTTATTGAAGTGACTACTTACAGCGTTAGATATAGGCTGGCTTTTCGTGCAAGCGAGTAGGTAGAACCGGAGTAAAAAAGTGATCGCGATCGCGCGGGATAACCTTAGCTAGTCCCCAAGAACTGGACAGGGCGATAAGTAGATATTGCACGTGCTATATCTCAAAAGGAGTATGGTTTGTCGGAGGTCGAACGAGGAGGGAAGTACATGAACTGGCGCTCCTAGCCCTAGAGGGGCTGTCATTCTTTTGCCTTATTTGGATTTTTGTTGCTCGTCGAGATGCCTTAGATACTTTATAGCCATGTCCCGAGCAATCGTCCGAGCCTCATCAAGCTCTTCAGCAGTAGCATCACGGAGTCTAGCGGCAAACAGTCCACGATGGCGTCCTTGGTTCAGTGGCAAGTTACATGCCAGATGCCGGAGCCTCCTCCATTGATCGATATGGAGAGCAGCCTTAGCCTTGCCCTGGGATCCAAATTTTTGCCCCAATGCTTCCCAAACCTCATATAAATATACGAGTTCATTTCCAGGATCTCTTACTGCATCATCAAAACTGTCCAGTATCTTGCGCGCTGTTGGATCGGTCTCGCAATAACACGCTGAAAGCTCTGCCAGGTTCTTCGCGGCCTCGATCCGATCTCGGCGCGTATCATGGACTACGCCCTTATCATTGGTGGAAATAATATCCGCATGATCTGTTATCATCATTTGGTACGCGGCGTGCACCACGAGAGTCGTGTCTCTTCTACCATCGGGCCACACACGATTGATGGCTCCGCCGTGAATATCAAACGCTTGTCGTCGGATCAGTTGCGCCCCAAGAAAATAGTAGTTCAATTCCTTCGTTAGCGAGTCACGAAGGCCTGGTTCCGAGTCAAATAAATCAGCACTCATGCGGGCAGTGATATGTCCCGCCTCGATTTCGATAAGACAATTCTTGCGCTCCCAGATAATTTTTTCTTCAAAATAGCCTGGAGGCGCGTATTGCCACTCGATCTCAATCTTTACCTCAGGCGTGTTGGCGGCGATTCGGGTCCTCCTTTTTCCGCGCAAGCTAAATTCCTGCTCCGGCTAATTAATCTCCCCCCATGAGCATAACGGAAGTATATCGTCGGCCTGTTGTCCCTGTCAATTCGCCCTCGGGCGTCGCGTAGATCCGGGGAGCTTCGGCTCAGCCGTCTCCCCTGGCCTCATGTCTCAGCCCGGCACTCTATGGGTAGAGTAGATTGGCCTCTCGGCTCTCTGGAATACAGGCCTCTTGTGCCAGGGGCTTTATGGCTTGTACCTCTCACTTCAGAGGTGGTATATTGAGCGCGGGTAGGTCACGTCGGGGGCATGCATGCAGCGCAACAAAGAAGACTTCTGTACAAAGGAGGAAGCATGAAACCAATTCGCATGGTCAGTGTTATGCTCGTTGTCGCTGCGTTGGCTGCCTGTGTGTCTAGGACTAGGTGGGAGTTGGGGTTTAGAGATAGTCTGCTTGTGCGGCTCAAATGGATTCCGAATGAGACGGACAATCAACCTTCCGTACTCGACATCACGGGTGGCCTGTTTACAGTCCGTTTCGATCCCGTGGCGGACAAGCGCAACAAGGGACGACAAATTGGCGAGAATACCGAGGGCAAGAGGCCGAGGCCGATCATTACCAACGACAATGTCGGCACGTTTCTGGACAAGTGGATTACGGATAAGATGCATGGCCTCGGGCTGACGATAACACAAGATAACCCCGAGCGCGTCATCACGCTGGAACTAATCGAACTGTGGGCCATCGAATCGACCAGCTACCATTGTGTGATTCGGGTCAAAGTGCAGGTCCTGACGCCGGAGGGTAAGGAGATTTGGGGCGGAGTTATCGCCGGCATTGGCGAGAACTGGGGAAGTTCGCTGGATGAAGTGAACTACCAGGAGACGATCAGCAACGCGATTCTCGACTTGATCTATACACTGGCGAAAGAGCCGAAGTTCAATCTCGCGCTGAAGAAGCAGCCGTCATGAGGCAAGCGCCTGGCTGATCTCCCCGCCGTCTCCCCCGGCCTCATATTACTGAGGCCGCTAACCGCACGGCCGTCCTTTATGATCCGGGCAACCCAACCGCTGGAATTGGTAGGTCCAAATTCAGGAACTTTACTATCGGCTGTTGCTGCGATATCCTTATTTTAAGGACTTAAGATTATTATGATCATTAATCTTATAGCAGGGATATTAACAGGGTTTATTGTTTCCATACCTCCGATGGGACCCACCGCCTTTGCGATTATTTCTAAAGGATTTAAAAATGAGATAAAGGAGGGTAGAGCCATTGCCTTTGGCGCTGCCTTCATGGATTTCTTTTATTGTCTTATTGCTTTCGTCGGAATGACTTTGATCATTTCCATCTTTCCTTCAAGGGCGGCTGATTTTTATGCTGAAAATGCTCATTGGATAGAAATAGTACTGACTTTTGCCGGATGCGTCATTGTTATTATTTCCGGTTTGAAAATTATGAAACTAAAGATTACATACAACAGGCTGGAAACAGAAAATTCTGCCAAGCTTGATTCGGCTCTTGCCAAGGCGGACAAACTGAGAGAAAAAGCGGAAAGCGTGGCAAGGCATCTCAAGATTCCTGAAATTAAGAAGCCAAGCTTAATTGGATTATTTTTTATGGGCGTGTTGTTATGCATATCTTCGCTGACTCTGCCGGCTTCTTGGATTGCCATTGTTGGATATTTAAAAGGATACAATATTCTAAATTCCTCTTTTCTTGGCGGACTTTTATTCTCAATAGGAGCGTTTGCAGGGACCTTAGCGTGGTATTACACCCTATTGAAGCTCATCACAGGTAATAAGAAGCGAATTAATGAGACAACGATAAACAAGCTTAATATATTTGCGGGGGGAATATTATTATTGCTCGGCGTATTCCTATTTGTAAAAGCCACGATAGCTGTCTTTTCTATCATGTGAAAAAAATTCTTAGCCTTCAAATATGCTTAGTAGAGTTGACCGGCCCCCATTCACGATACCACCTCTAAGAGGAGTACGAGCTCAAATGCACAGGAAAAGATCAGGAAATATCCGCTATGAAGTCGCGCCCGACCTCCAAGCCCGTTTTGCTGATATCGTCCAGACCCTTGATCTCAGGCACGTCGACTTGGAACGGGTCGTATGCCTGAGGAGTCATGGGTCGTCGGCGCGAAGAGTCGTGGCCAGATGCCACGGGATGAGCAAGGTGCTACAAGTTGCGTTGAAGACGAAAGCTCTCTATGTTCTGGAATTCATCTCTGAGCGTTTCGACAAGCTCGGCGAAGAGGGGAAGGAAGAAGTCATCATCCATGAGCTGCTGCACATCCCGAAGAATTTCGGCGGGGGATTCCGGCACCATGACGTCGTCACCGATAAGAAAATCAAGCTGACGCGCGAGCAGTATCGCCGGGCGAAAGGCCGGGATTCTACTTGAGAGCGATAAGCTTCCGGACCTGCCGGACAACCTTGCTGACTATGGCCTCGACGATGATCCGCCCCTGCCTGTTGGTGGCCAGCGCAGGGTCAGGACCTGGCGTCATGTGATGGCAAGAGGTCCTGTCTTCGGTGGACAAAACGCATCTAAAGTATCGGCCGAGGCTGCTCCCATAGGCCTCGAGAAGTCGCCGATTCTTCAGTTACATTTCTGATTGAGGCAACGGAGGCCGGGAATTATAATTGTCGCTGATCAGCTTCGATTTCCTTCGTTTAATGGACTATCTAGCTGGTAGGCACAAAAACGTGGTTCGCCATGAAGGAACCTCGGCATGTGCATCCATCTGGGTCGCCTTATTCACTTGTTCTCAAGAGCTTCCCCGATGGTATGGCACGAAACATCGTTTCTTTCGAGTAGAACTCTTTGGAAATTTAGAACACGCCCGATCACGTCTTCAGCAGTACTGTCTTGTTGTGTCGCAAGTATTTGTCGTGCCCGTTTTGGTTGCCCTGATCTGCGAAGCAAATCAACAAGAATCGCCGTGTCCGCTCGGTCTTGTCCCACCACTTTCTGGTCATGCTGTCGCGCAAGTTCAAGCATGTCCGCTGCCGTTTTTCGGCATGTCGCGGCTTGCTCAGATTGATCCGTGTCATCGCAAACCCACGCAGCTCGGATTAGGTTCCAAGTGGCATGTGCATAACTCCCTGCCACCCGATCAAGAATTGCCTTACACAAAAACGAATTAGCTAGGGTCGGATACGTAAGATCACTTAACTGAGTCCTGTAATCCGCACTATTAACTAGCTCTTGCTCACCAAGGCGAGACTTGCTCACATCAGAATTGCAGTAGCCGCAGACGGGACACCGCTGCACCCAGGCGAAGATCGTGGATCGATACATTTCTGGGGGGCGTGTATCCAAGTCTGCTGATCCAAAGGTGTTTGTGCTTCCGATCCCCGTATATTTATTCTCTGATCCACAAATACCGCAGCATTTCTTTTCTTCATAATGCGTTGTCATGACCTCTCCTCAGTTGCAAATGATGCGACGGGTTCGGTGTCCGACTGTGACAATATCGCCACTTAGGGCTACCACTGCGTAAGCAGAAAAATGCGCTTCGATGCGCTTGTAGAGATATCTTTACCGTAGAAACGGCCCAAGTTCTCGCGGGTGCGTCGATCATACCGTGCCACTGAAGGATAAGTATTTCCCTTTTCCGCGACGGGACGAATTCTCGCTCCGACCGATGAATCTCCCCCCTTAACCACGCTGGTAATATACGTTCGGCCGCTTGGCGATGTCAATTAGCCTAAACTGGGTCAGAATATGAGGGGAAGCGCTCAGCCCTCCGGAATCCGGGCCTTCCCCGCCCCTCTCCCGTCTATCTAAGTGAGGCCTGGTCCGCCCCATAAAGGGCCCTGCAGAACCGTGGAGCTCCGACCCGGCCGACTCCACCGGCCTCACCTCTCAACCCCGGCAGATGGGCAAATAGCTCTCTAAGGTATAGGCCTCCAGCCCAGGGACCATAAGGCTTGAAAATCTCAGCTCAGAGGTAATACATTGAACGGGGGTTGGTCATTACCGCTGACTTTCGACAATTTCTTAACAACTTTTTCACAACTTCCCCCCGGGACGTATCTAGATTATTGGCAGAGAATAAATGGTAAAGGGGATTTATTATGAGAAAAGCAGGACTTAGCGGGAGAATGGGAAGGGCCGTGTCTGTGTTGCTGGTTATTTCACTCTTGGGGTTTTCACAAAACCTTATCGCCGGCGAAAGACACGGGGCTATGCTTTCGTTACAGAAGAAGGATGGCCATCAAGAAGACGGCGAATTGATCGCAGTGAAACCGAGCTCTCTTTTGCTCTTGAATTCGCTCTCAGGAGCAGACGTCTCCATTGAAGTCTCGGACATCAGCGCTATTAGAGTTGTCAAGAAATCAAGAGCTTGGGCTGGCCTCGGATTCGGCGCGCTGGGAGGGGCAGCGATGGGCGCCATCATAGGTCTTGCCTCCGGGGACGATCCGCAGAGGGAAGATTTTTGGGGTAATATGTTTAGGTTTTCAGCGGGAGAAAAAGCCCTTTGGACCGGATTTGCTCTCGGGGTTGTCGGAGGGGTGGTCGGATTGACAGTAGGCGCATTAGCGGGAACTGATAAAACAATCCAGTTCGAGGGGAAGAATGATATAGAGATTCAACTCGCTTTGGGGAAGCTGAAACAAAAGGCACGCATCCCCGACTTCAAATGATCCTTTCCTTTAGTGAGGCCTAATCCGCCCTCGGGCGTCCCGCAAATCTGGGTAATTCCGGCCCCGCTGCCTTTCCTGGCTTCAACTCTCGGCGCTGTCCCGTATGAGCAGATCGGCCAAATGGCTCTTTGGGCTATCGCCCGAGAATCTTCTGCCAGTCCTTTTTTCAGGCAGAAACGTCTCCCTTACGCATCTGAATCCTCCTCCCCCGAGTCCCCCTTAGAAGAAGTTCGACGGCTTTTCCAGGAGGTGATCGCCACCACCCAGCAAAGTATCCCGGCCATGATAAAGGGAACAAAGGGCTCTGAAGAGGATCTATCAAGGAACGAAGCAATGATAAGCCCCGTCCCGATGACGGGCAGGATTATCGCTTTCGCTTTATTCTTAGCCCTCTTACGGCTCTTCTGGTAGGACGCGAAATGCTCGTCACAGAAATAGAACGGATAGACCGGCGAAAGGCCCTTGGTGAAGAAATGAGTCGCCGCCTTGGCGCACTCCCGGCACTTCACGTTCTGTTCCAGGCAAACGGTCTTTTTGCATTTATAACAATCAGCCAGCAGGTTCCCATCCTTCAGATATCCAAGGTCGAAATTGAGTCCCTTTCTGCATTTTGGGCAGTAATAAGAGGTCACGGTGGTCATGTTAAACGCTCCTCGATCGCTCAACGCTTAAAATTAGCGTAGAATCTTCGAGCCGCCTCCAGGGTGCCCTTGCCGAAATGATTCTGGTCTGCATTCAGCCGGACGAGAGCGTCGGGTCCGAGCCCGCAACAGTCCTCGCATTTCAACCACGATCCGATCAGATACCCCTCGCCGAAATTGATTCTCTTATTGCAAACGTCGCAACAGGCTTCCGCCCTCTGCCCTTTGGACCACCATTCCCGGGCCAGCGCCTGCATATAGGTCCTCAAGGCTTCCATATCAGCCAGGGTGACCTCGTCGGAGATCGCGCCCGCCGCCTCCAGGATTTCGACGATATTTGTGTGACCTGTCCGTCTGGCGACCATGACGGCGGTATCGTGATGCTCGCCCTTTTGGTTAACGGCGGCTCCGCTTCCGATCAGATCTCGCACAATATCGGCATGACCATTCGCCGCCGCTTCCATCAAGGCGGTTCTGCCCCGGTATCCTCCGGCATTGATGTCGGCCCCCAGCCCTATGAGAACTTCTACGGCCTTCCTGTGTCCGTTTTCCGCCGCCCGTGTCAACGCGGACCCATAGGGACCCTGGCCTTCCAGACCAACGCCTGCCGAGGCCAATATCTTTACAGTTGAGGGCCGTCCGTCCGAGGCGGCCATCCATAGAGCAATCCCACCGTATTTCTTGAGAATCTCCTGCCCGCCGGGGGCTCCGATCAACAGCCTGAGAATCGCCTCATCGCCTCTTCTTGCTGCTATTTCCAGGGCCGTCCATTCTACAGTGCCGCGGACCTTTTTTGCCCGGAGATCAGCCCCCGACCCGATCAGCAATTTGACAGCCTCGGCGCTTCCGGACTCGGCGGCCAGAAGGAGTGCGTGTTGGACGTCCCCCCCTTTTTCAATGAACTCCGAAAGCTTATTGATCTGATCCCTGATGATATATTCGGCATACTTCGCCTTCGAAAGGTCCTCCTCGCTGATTCTCGGGATATCCTTGGCCTTTTCCCGGGCCTCCTGATCTGGAGAAAGGACGGGCTCACCGCACTTAAAACAGCTTGAAACGTTGCCGAACAAACCCGCTCCACACTTAGGACATGACGAGGCCATCTTCCCCTCCCTCGCCGTGACAATAATCCCATTTGTAATGGACCCAGCTCATCCGGATTCTCTGGGGCGAATCCTTCACGGGCGGAATAATACCATGTCGTGAATAATTGAGACAATCCTCGTATTGAATCGCGTAGGAAGGGCGATCTTCGGGATGTTACATATGGGGGAAAAATGGAGTGGCTACCCCCTACGGGCGAAATACTCATAATGGGGAAGCCGAAAGACACGAAATCGCTCTACGGGCGTCCTGGCTCGAGATAGAGGCATATCGACGCTTTGCCCCGCAAGATTTCGGACCTCGCGGTTTAGAGAGGAATGCGTCGCGTATTTTCGAGGCCTATCGTGGCTGAAAACTATATTGGCAGAGAAGGCATCGAGTTACTAGGGCCCCTCTCCCGTCCTTAAAGGTGGAGTTTGGTCCGCCCTCGAGCGTCCCGCAAGACTGGGGAGCGCAAGTCACGCCAGCCCCTCCCCCCACTGACGTGGGGAAAGATTGTCTAGCTCGACTTTTTACGGGCTCTTTCTAGTCTTAATCGACTTGCTTTGGAAGTTTGGCATCCATGTCTGGCCGTCAACAGAGAGTTCGCGCTTGTCGATGAAGCTCATGAAATCAGCGGCAAAGACAGCGTTCCCCCGGATCTTATACTGTTTCTCTCCCAAACGAACGGTACCGGAATATTCCACGGTCGTGCCGTCAATGGTATAGGTAACGGCGTTGACACTCCCGTCGCTGCTAAAGCCGGTCCAGAAGAACTTTTTGTTCAAGGCGTCATAGCCATCAATCTCATACCAACTGGAGATTCCGTCTTCCCCGCGCCATTCCACAAAGAACCCCCCCAGGATTGGCCGGACCGTCTGTTTCCCAATATACTTTCCTGCGGGTCCGAGCGGAGTAGCTTGGTTCTCGCCTTCATAGTTCCAGTCCCCAATCCAGATATTCAGCTTCATTTGCTCCGGCCCAGGCTTCGGAGCAGCTGTCTGTGCCTGGAGTGCGCCCGCAAAAACCAAGATGACGAGGCCGACCGCAAACCCAAAGCGTTTCATAGAACCCCTCCTTTTAAAGCGATGCAGAGACGCGGGGACGGCAAAGAGAGATGTTCGCTAAAGGTTGCCTTCGAATTCCCCCAATCTCTTGCTGGTCTAATCATAACGCCGCAAAGATATGATGTCAATTCGAAGGGTAGAATAACGCCCCGGGTGAATAAGTAGACTTTTCCCCATGTCACGCGGGCGTCTTTGAGCGAAATAGAGGCATATCGACGCTTTGCCCCGCGAGGTCTCGGACCAAGGGTGTACGGTTTC
This sequence comes from Candidatus Aminicenantota bacterium, assembly GCA_963813235.1. Classification (GTDB taxonomy): domain Bacteria; phylum Acidobacteriota; class Aminicenantia; order Aminicenantales; family Saccharicenantaceae; genus JALHVH01. The sequence goes on from CAWEYF010000017.1 coordinate 47,157, forward strand.
GGTATTGTGCATCTCCGGGCGCCCTGTTCCACGCAATCTGTGCGCCGGGGGAGACGGGTAGGGGCCAGGCAAGCGCCAAACGGCGACAGAACTAACGTCTTCCCCATCCGGCGAGGTCTCCATACTTCCCAATTGGATTTGTACTGAATCCGATGGCTTTAAAGGAATAGCGTGATGGACCGTGTTCTTCGCCAAGTGCTTGCTAACGCTATCTGATGGCGAACGTTGTATTATGCATAAAATAGGAATATAGTCTTAGTGACGGCGCAGGAAAGGAAACGAAGCAGGTCCCCATCAACACTTTTTCCCATCTCTACAAGAAGATGTGCGGTACCGCGGACGAGATTCAGCAACTGTGGCCCACCGCATGGAGAGATGGGAATGATTGTTGTGAAAAGGGAAAATACGAAGACGGCTTTTCCAAAGAACTGCATCTAGAAGGCTTGAAAATCAAGGAGAGGGAAAAGCTTCTGAACGGGATTTACTGGATCCCGAACGACCTGCAGCTTCGGGCCCGGCCTTTGTTCAGTAATACTTTGAATCGCAATATGACGTTGATTTTAAAAGACCTCCAAGCCTACCTATTGGACAAGAGGATGGCCGGGAAGGTCAAGGAATACTTTACGGGAGATGAAATCAATTCTGCCCTGACTCTCATGTTCGTCATGAAGGAAAGGTTCAAAAAAAGATGGGATTTTAAACACGAGGGTTGGGTCAAAATCGAATCCCCGGATTGATATAGTTAAGAGCCCGCCCCCCCGACGTGCGCTCGTTAGGCGGCGTGGTATTTTTCGAGCATTCCGACGACGTTCTTCGTCGTGACATGGTTATGAAACCGGAAGCCGCCGCCGAAGTTTTTCGGGATATGCATCATCTCGTGGATGATCGTATTCTCTTGATCATCGTCCGAGAGCCTGTCAAACCGCTCGGAGATGAATTCGAGGGCATAGAACGCTTTAACTCGCATCGCGACCTGCAGGATTTTGCTCATCCCGTGACACCGAGCGATGACTCTCCTAGCCGAGGATCCGAAGCTTCTGATGCAGACGACTTTTCCCGGATCGATGTACCGGAGGTTCAGCGTTCGAACGATATCCTCGAACCGTGCCTGGATATCTCCCGCGAGTTCGTAGCTAATCCTCTGAGATCGTTTCTTTGTCATCAGATTCCTTTTAAATCACGGCGGTACGATATTTCAGGCCCAACGAGGTTGTCAATACGTCTCCGAGGTCGGTTTTTCCGTCCGCGCCGTTTCAATCGAAGCGCAGGGCATCCACGGGGTTGGTACGGGCGGATCTCAGCGACGCTTTTCCAGACCCTCCCGATGTGCGTGACCGCCTCCTTGAAGGGCTTCCCGGCCGGGCCGTCTTATCCGGCCTCAGTCCTTGTAACAGGAAGCGGATTATAGTTCATAGATAATGAGGATGTCTGGCGCATCAGAAGGCGGTTCTCTGCGAATCTTCTTCACTCCATACCGTGTTTTTATAATTTCACTACAAAGAGCTCCGATGATATTAGGGTAGTCGTGTTTTATAAAACCCATTCCTTGATGAATATCCGTCGCCCTAAATGAAACGCGGGATAACCCATTTTCTTTTGCTGGCTTGATATAGTGATCGTAAACATACTCCCTAATTCTATCCGCATCCCTTGTTCTCATCTTTCTTATAGTCTATCACCGCGAGGCTTAAGATAGCTACCCCGCGAGGGGCGTCCCGCAAGGCCGGGGAGCAGACACAAGATCAAGAAGACTCACATTATGTCTGGACTTTTTTTAAGGGATAAGGTCAGAAGGTTGTCGTTTTCCTCGATGCTATTTTTTCTCCTGGGGTTTTTCGTACGCGAACGCTTTGAGTAGCTCCATCGGCAGCGGGAAAATGATCGTGGAGTTCTTCTCGGCGGCGATCTCCGTCAGCGTCCCCAGGAACCTGAGCTGGAGGGCCTGGGGATTCTGGGAAATGATGTCGGCGGCCTTGGTGAGCTTGTCCGCTGCCTGGAATTCGCCTTCGGCGTGGATGACCTTGGCCCGGCGTTCGCGCTCGGCCTCGGCCTGCTTGGCGATGGCCCGTTGCATGTTCTCCGGAAGGTCCACCTGTTTCATCTCCACGAGTTGGACCTTGATGCCCCAGGAGTCGGTGTGCTGTTCGATGATCTCCTGAAGGCGGGCGTTGAGCTTGTCCCGTTCCGAGAGAAGGTCGTCGAGCGGCACTTGGCCGAGGAGACTCCGCAGGGTCGTCTGGGCCAGTTGGGAGGTGGCGTAGATATAATCCTGGACATCGATCACGCACTTGAGCGGGTCGATGACCCTGAAGTACAGGACGGCGTTGACCTTGACCGTGACGTTGTCCTTGGTGATGACGTCCTGCGGCGGGATGTCCATCGTAATGAGCCGCAGGCTGATCTTGACCATGCGGTCGATGGGGGAGAAAACGAGAATGATGCCCGGCCCCTTGGGCTTGGGAAGCAACCGGCCCAGCCGGAAGATCACGCCCCTCTCGTATTCCCTGAGGATCTTGATGGAGTTCAGAAGGTAGAGAACTACGAGTCCGATGATGATGATGGGCGCCGTAAAGAAGTTCATGTTCGCCTCCTTGTTCGGATCTTGGCTATGCCGAGGAAGATAAAAATCAGAGAGAGGCCGATCAGCCCACCCATGATGGCCTCCTGCTCCGAGCAGGAAGAGCGCTTCCACCTGATGACTTCATTATGGGGAGTAGACGCGGACAAGTCAACAAGCTATAACGATTTGTACTTTTTTAGCGGAGCACTTGAGCTTATTATTAAGGACCGATCTTTTCAGAAGAGTATCTCCAGACCCTATTAGACACGTGGTAAGACAACCAACGTCTAGGTATTAAAGAAGGTAGCAGTGAAAGAACTCGTCGAGTTGATTGCCAAATCATTAGTAGACAACCCGGACAAGGTTCAGGTTTCCCAACTGGACGGGGAACAAAGCTCGGTCATAGAATTAAAGGTTGCTCCGGAAGAGGTGGGCAAGGTCATTGGGAAACAAGGAAGAACAGCTCAAGCTATCAGAGTCATTCTTGGTGCAGCTGGAATGAAGCTGATAAAGAGAGTAACTTTGGAGATATTAGAAGATCGATAATTTAGTCATGACCTGCCCCTGCTCAATTTACTGCTTCTGAAGAAATATTTTGTCAGAAATCTAACATTATGTCTGGGCCAATTTAAGGGATGAGGTCTCCCACGTCGCTCTAGGAGGACAGACTCCGTATGAACGATTTCGAGAGAAAGTCGGATTCTCGGTGTAACCGGTCATGCTCGTATCCACACTCCTTTGACAAACAACCGCCTTCCCAGTATGCTCACAGTATCAAGAAGTGAGTTTCACTCAAAAAATATGTTCTAAAAGGAGGGTGCCAAGATGTTGGAATCTCGAATTAAGGTTGCGCCCAATACGGTAGCGTATGCTGACCGTGAGAATCTCAAGCTAGTAGTGGAGTTCGCCATCCCAGGAGCGCCAACGGATACCATCGATGTGAAGATCCTGGAAGACAGCGTCCACCTGACAGCGCCAGCAAGGGACATCGAGTATGTTTCAGCTCTGGCTTTAAGTTGGCCGGTGAAGCCGGACAAAGCCGAAGCAACCTACGAGAACGGCCTGCTCCGAATCGAGGTGCCCTTCAAAGATCCGATGGAAGATGCTGTGAAGGTCGCCATCAAAGCAGGCGGAGCGGAAACCAAGGCCAAAATAATCGAAGCCTGATGACCCGTTAAGTTGTTAGGCTTAAGAAGGCCTACGGCTATTTTTGTTCGATCGTCCAAGAGGTCGTCGAGCGTTATCTCTGAACCTGCCCCTTGGTTTGGTCCATTTTTAAGGGATGAGGTCCCCCTTTCCATCTCATTCTTTAGCCTAGCCCTAATTCTAAATCAAGGCCGATGAGTTCTTAGGGTCCAACTACTAGGCCAAAAAACCTATAGGGGCAATTTTGTAGGTATGTCGACCATCCCCTCTTCCCCCCGGATGACCCGGCAACGGGGTCTCGGGTGTTCCGGGTTTTCAAAGGCCAAAGCTGAAATCAGTTGGCGAGCTAAGTGAAGAGACAGACATTTCCCCGTGTGCCACCGGTGTGCCAAATTCGATTGAAAGCCACTGAAAAACAAGGGAATAAGATGGCGTGCCTGAGAGGATTCGAACCTCCGACCTTTGGATCCGGAGTCCAACGCTCTATCCAGCTGAGCTACAGGCACACAGAGAAGGCATTTTACAGCATCTCGGGCCCTAAGTAAAACGACCGGGGGTTCTCGTCCCAAGTCGTTCGCCAAGCCTTACGAAGACGGGGGAGTAAGGATTCGAGCGCACACCAAACTAAACAGGGCACTAGGAAGCCGCTTCTTCCCTGCCTCGGTCATGGGAAAGAGGGCACGAATGCCGATGTTCATCCGCGCAAGTCCTTCCCGCCTTATGGAATTGTGTTGACAGGCCTTTTTCGGGGGCGATATACTCTGCGGGAATCGACCTGAAAGGAAGCCGGCATGCACCTTCATCTCCTCGATTGGATCATCGTCGCGATCTCGCTCTCCATCTGCTTCATCCCCGCCCTGTTCTACGGGAAACGGGCGGGCAAGAGCACCACGGAATTCTTCGTCTCCGGCCGGGCCATCCCCTGGTGGCTGGCCGGGCTGTCCATGGTCGCCACGACCTTCTCAAGCGACACGCCCAACCTGGTCACCGACATCGTCCGGCGCAACGGCGTCGCGGGGAACTGGGTCTGGTGGGCCTTCACTCTGACGGGGGTCGCGACGGTTTTCTTCTACGCCCGGATGTGGCGGCGCTCCGAGGTCATGACGGACCTCGAATTCTACGAGGTCCGCTACTCGGGGAAGCCGGCCGCGTTCGTCCGCGGCTTCCGCTCGGTCTACCTGGGCTTCTTCTTCAACTGCATGATCATGGCCTCGGTCAACCTGGCCGCCTGCAAGATCGCCGGCGTCCTGTTCGGCCTGCCCCGATGGCAGACACTCCTCTTCGTCGGCGTTCTCAATGTCGTCTTCGCTACGGTCTCCGGCCTCTGGGGGGTCTTGGTCATCGACATGGTCCAGTTCTTCATCAAGATGACGGCCGTCATCGCCGCCGCATACTTCGCCGTCAAGCACATCGGCGGGATGCACGTCCTCATGACCACCCTCGCAGCCAAGACCGGCCCCAACGGCGTCAACTTCCTCAGCATGCTCCCCGACTTCAAGAACAACTGGGACATCGCCGTGGCCATCTTCATCATGCCCATCGCCGTCCAGTGGTGGGCCGTCTGGTATCCCGGCGCCGAGCCGGGCGGCGGCAGTTACATCGCCCAGCGGATGCTGGCCTCGAAGTCCGAGAAGGATTCGCTCGGCTCGGTCCTCTTCTTCAACATCGCCCATTATGTCCTCCGCCCCTGGCCCTGGATCCTCGTCGGCCTCTGCTCCCTCATCGTCTATCCCCAGCTTTCGGACATCCAGGCCGCTTACCCCCACCTCGACCCGAGCCTGATCGGGCACGACATCGCTTTCCCGGCCATGCTCAAGTTCATGCCCGTCGGCTTCATCGGACTCATGGTCGGGGGTCTCATCGCCGCCAACTCCTCGACCATCCTGACCCACCTCAACTGGGGCGCTTCCTACCTCGTCCACGACTTCTACCGCAGGTTCCTGAAGAAGGACAAGAGCGAGAAACACTACGTCCGGGCGGCCCGCTTCGTCACGGTCGGGCTGTTCCTCTGCTCCTCGAGCATGGTCTTCCTCCTGGACACGGCCAAGGACACGTTCGATATCATCCTCCAGGTCGGGGCGGGCACGGGCCTTCTCTACCTGGTCCGGTGGTTCTGGTGGCGGGTCAACGCCTGGGCCGAGGTCAACGCGATGATCAGCTCCTTCGGCTTCTCCATCCTCATTCTGGTCCTCCGGAAGTTCGGCGTGATCATCCCCACCCATTACGCCCTCATCCTGACCATCGTCGTGACCACGGCCTGCTGGGTGCTGACGACGTACCTCGGGCCCCAGACGGACCGCAAGGCCCTCATCGGGTTCTACAAGAAGGTCAGGCCCTTCGGCCCGGGCTGGGAACCCATCCGGAAGGAAGCCGGGATCTCCAAGGCCGAGGCCCGCGGCTCCGGCGACAACTTCCCGATGGCCCTGGTCGGCTGGGCGGCAGGCACGGCGACCATCTGGTCGGCTCTCTTCACCGTGGGGAATATCCTCTACGGGCGATGGACCTATGCGTTCGTCCTTCTCGGGGCCTTCCTCGTAAGCGGCGGGGTCCTGATCTGGGTCGTCAACAGGCTGTGGGCGCCCACCTCCAAGCCTGCGGTCGAAGCCCCCGGCCGTAGCTGACGGCAGGAGGCCCCGGGCACGGGGAGAACGGCAAAGGGAAGAAACCCAGCCGGTCGCCGTCCAGACACTTTTAGGATATAATGGCTCCCGATAGGAGTCTGAATCCATGAAAAAAGTGCTCTCGTCCTTCCTCCTCGTCCTGTTTATGGTCCTGGCCCTCGGGGCCCAACAGGCCCAGCCGCCGAAACCCGAGGACGTCCTGAAGAACATGGTCCTCGTCGACAAAACCGAGCCCGTGCCCGATAAGATGAAGCCCGGGTTCGAGTCCATAACGGCCCGGGATTCGCTGGCCCTTCTCACTTATATTTCGTCGGACCTGATGGAGGGCCGCGAGACGGCGACGCGCGGCATCCAGCTTGCCGCGGAATACGCCGCGTCCTTGTTCAAGCTGTGGAAGATTACGCCCGCCGGCGATCTTCCGGTCGTGCCCCGGTCGATGTCCGCGATGTTCGGCGGGACGCCGCCCGCCCCGCCCGTGAAGGGTTACCTCCAGGAATTCGCCATGAAGGACCTCACGGACGTTCAAGGCCGGCTCACCCTGGAGCTCCGCCAAGGCGCGACCGTTAAGACCCGCGCCTTCGAATCGGGCATCGAGTATCAGAGCATGAGCTCGACCCCGGAGTCGCTCTCCGCCCCGGTGGTTTTCGCCGGATACGGGATCGCCGAAAAGACGGCCGGATGGGACGAGCTCAAGGGCCTTGATATCAAGGGGAAGATCGTCCTCGTCCTCTCGGAGGCCCCGGGGAAGAACGATCCCAAGTCCCCCTTCCAAGCCAAAGAGCTCAAAGAGAAGTACTTCCCGCCGGACGGGCCCTTCGCCTTCCGGATGAGGGGTGGCTTCAACAAGGCCCGCGAGATCGCGAAGCTCGGTGCCCTCGCGGTCCTCCAGGTCCGAGCCGCGGGCAAGGACGCGGACCTTTACAAGTCCATGGCCGGCTCCGAGCGCGTCGACGACGCCAAGCCGATCATCAACGAGCCGCGTCGGCGCTTGCTCATCCCCGGCGCCGGGGACAGGATGCCGTGGGAGAGCTCCCCGGTCATCACCATCACGCGGGAGATGGCCGACGCCATCCTCGAGAATTCGGGAACGAACGTCGACGACCTGCAAAAGAAGATCGAAGCGACTTACAAGCCCGCCTCCATGGCGCTGCCCGGGACGACCGTAACACTCTCGACGACCGCCAAGACCGCCTTGGTCCGCTGCCGGAACGTCGTTGGGTATGTCGAAGGCTCGGACCCCGTCCTGAAGAACGAGGTCGTCGTCATCGGGGCCCATTACGACCACCTTGGCAAACGCGGCGATTACGTCTTCAACGGGGCCGACGATAACGGCTCCGGCTCCGTCGGGGTCATGGACCTCGCTCGGGCGTTCGCCGTGAACCCTGAGAAACCCAAGCGGACGGTCGTATTCTGCCTCTGGACCGGCGAGGAGGAAGGCCTCCTCGGCTCGCGATATTATGTCCGGAACCCGGCCTTCCCCATCGACAAGACCGTGGCCTACATTAACCTGGACATGATCAGCCGGCCTTACGACGAAAAGACCATCGTCCGCATGGGCCGGATGTTCAACTTCCCGGCAGGCCTGGAGCTGATGAAGAATGTCAAACCGGCCGATTTCCTCCCGATCTCGTTCGCAGCGGGCGCCGGCCTGGACGACGTCTTCCGGGATGCCGATCGTTATGTCGGACTTAGCCTGTTCCTCCGTGAATCGACGTCCAACGAGCGTGGGGGCGGCGGGTCCGACCATTCGTCCTTCTCCGCGGCCAAGGTCCCTTGGGCCTTCTGCATCGCAGCCATGACCGAAGACTACCATCAGACCAGCGACAGCGTGGAGAAGGCGAGCGGCGACCTCATGGAGAAGATCTCCCGGTTGGTCTATGTCGCGGCCTATACCATAGCGGACAAGTAATAAGGGGACGCAATACCCTGTCCCCTTTTTTACCTGGAATAGGCACGAATCCGGGACAGGATATCCTGCCCCGGAGCCGAGCCGGAGACCGAGCGCTTCGGCCGGCGCCCTATTCCCCCGTCCTTCCGGTCCGGCTGAGTTTCGCCCACTCGTCCCGGAGGGTCACCGTCCTGTTGAAAACGGGGGCGCCCGGCTTCGAATCCCGGAAATCCGCCGTGAAATAGCCCAACCGCTCGAATTGCCACCGGCTCCCCGGTTCCGCGGCCCCGAGCGCCGGCTCCGCTTTACAACCTTTGAGGACCTCGAGCGACTTCGGGTTCAGGTTCGTCTTGTAATCGACACCCTCGGGGACGTCGTTGGGATCCCGGACCGTGAAAAGCGTGTCGTAAAGGCGGACCTCTGCGTCGACAGCCTGGGCCGCCGAAACCCAGTGGAGGGTCGCTTTGACCTTGCGGCCGTCCCGGGCATCCCCCCCGCGGGTCGCAGGATCGTAGGTACAGCGGAGCTCCGAGATCTCCCCGGTCGCGGGGTCGCGGACGATCTCCTCGCACCTGATGAAATATGCGTATCGCAGTCGGACCTCGCGCCCCGGCGCCAGCCGGAAGAATTTCTTCGGCGGTTCCTCCATGAAGTCCTCCCGCTCTATATAGAGCTCGCGGGAGAACGGGACCTTCCGGGTCCCGCCGGCGGGGTCTTCGGGATTGTTCACAGCCTCGAACTCCTCGACCTTTCCCTCCGGATAGTTCGTCAGGACGACCTTCACCGGCCGGATGACGGCCATGGCCCGAGGCGCCGTCCTGTTCAATTCCTCCCGCAGGCAGTTCTCAAGGAGGCCGGCGTCGACGATGCTGTTGGCCTTAGCCACGCCGATGAGGTCGCAGAACGCCCGGATGGAGGCGGGCGTGTAGCCGCGCCTCCGGTAGCCGGAGATCGTCGGCATGCGCGGGTCGTCCCATCCGGAGACGAAGCCCTGTTCGACGAGCTCGAGGAGCCGCCTCTTGCTCAAGGCCGTATGGCTGATGTTGAGCCGGGCGAATTCGATCTGTTGCGGATGGTGGATGCCGAGTTGGTCCAGGAACCAGTCGTAGAGCGGCCTGTGGACCTCGAATTCGAGGGTGCAGATGGAATGGGTGATGCCCTCCAGGGAATCGCATTGGCCGTGGGCCCAGTCGTAGGTCGGATAGATGCACCAGGCTTCCCCCGTCCGATAATGGCTCGCCCTTCGGATGCGGTACATGAGGGGGTCCCGGAGGAGCAGATTCGGGTCGGCCATATCGATCTTCGCCCTGAGCGACCGCGAGCCGTCCGGGAACTCGCCCCGGCGCATGCGGTCGAACAGGTCCAGGTTCTCCTCGATCGTCCGGTTCCGCCAAGGGCTCTCCTTCCCATGCCGGTTGATCGTCCCGCGGAATTCCCGGAGCCTTTCTACGTCGAGGTCGCAGACGTAGGCCTTGCCCTTCTTGATAAGGTCCACGGCAAGCCCATAGAGCTCCTCGTAGTAGCCAGAGGCGTAGAATTCCCGGTCCTGCCAGTCGAACCCCAGCCACCGGACGTCCTCCTTGATGCTCCCGACGTACTCGGCCTCCTCGGTCTCCGGGTTCGTGTCGTCGAACCGGAGGTTGCAGAGCCCGCCGTACTCGGCTGCCAGGCCGAAGTTGAGGCAGATGGACTTCGCGTGGCCGATGTGGAGGTAACCGTTGGGCTCGGGGGGAAACCGGGTCCGGACCTTGCGCGAACCGAACCGGCCGGTCCTCAGGTGCTCATCGATGATCTCCTTGACGAAGTTCGTCCTGGGCCTCGTGGTCTCATCCATGGGACGCGCTCCTCATGCGTTTGATCACGGTCTCCCTCCCGAGGATTTCCATCATCTCGAAGAGGCCCGCGCCCTTGGTCTTTCCGCTGACGGCCGCCCGGGTCGGGTGGATGACGGCCGCGGGCTTCAGCCCCCTCTCCGCGGCGAGCTCCCGGCAGGCGCTCTCGAGGCCGTCGTGCCGGAACTCGGCCAAGGCTTCGAGCCGCGCGGCGAAAAACCCGACGTTCTCCCGGGCCCCCGGCTTGTCCAGCTGGCCGCGGCCCTCCTCCTCCAGCGCGAAATCGTCGCGGAAGAAGAAATCCGTCATCGCCGGAAGCTCTGCTAAGGTCTTGATGCGCACCCTGTAAAGGCCGAGGACTTTCGCGACGTAGGCGTCGTCCCGGCCGGAGACATCGAGGCCGGCATACCGCAGGTGGTCTTTAACGAGGGGAAGGAGTCGCTTGTCGGGCGCGGCCATGAGGTATTCGCCGTTGATCCAGCGCAACTTGTCAAGATCGAACTTGGCCTGGACGTCGTTCATCGAGGTTATCTCGAACTCCCGGACGGCCGTCTCCAGTGACATGACCTCGTTTCCGTCCTTCGGCATCCAGCCGAGGAGGATGAGATAATTGGCCAGGGCCTCGGGAAGGAATCCTTCCTTCCGATACTCCTGCACGGAGACGCCGCCGTGCCTCTTCGAAAGCTTGGCCCCGTCGCGCCCCAGGATGAGGGGCATGTGGCCGAACTCGGGGATCGGGAGCCCCAGAGCCTCGTAGAACAGGATCTGCTTGGGCGTGTTCGAGATATGGTCGTCACCCCGGAGGATATGGGTGATCCCGAGATGGGCGTCGTCGACGACGCAGGAAAAATTGTAGGCCGGGGAACCGTCGGACTTGATGAGGACCTGGTCCTTGTAGGACTCGGTCTGGAACGAGATGAGGCCGTGGACCATGTCCCGGAGCTCGATCGTCCGTCCCGGCTCGACTCGGAAGAGGATCGCCTCGCCTTCCCTTGAGGCCTTGCCCGCGGCCACGAGGCCTTCGGCCTTTTCCTTGTAGACGTCGAACCTCCGGCTCTGGAAGATGGGCTCCTCGTCCCAGTCGAGGCCCAGCCAGCGGAGATCGTCGAGGATCTCGTCCAGGAACCGGACGTCGGACCTCTTGAGGTCCGTGTCCTCGACCCTGAGAAGGAATTTCCCGCCGGTGTGCCGGGCAAAAAGCCAATTGAAGATGGCCGTCCGTGCGCTTCCGATATGGAGGAAGCCCGTCGGGCTCGGGGCAAAGCGAACTCTTGTCATAAATTTCTCCGGGTCCATCATACAGCAATCAGGGAGCTTCCGACAACGGGCGACCGGGAGCCCCGCCTTCAGGAGAGCTTTTTGATCCGGGGCGTCAGCTCTTCCCCCAGACTGGGATAGAGGCGGACGGCCATCCGATAATGGCTGACCGCCTCGGCCGGGCGGTTTCGGCTTTCCAGGAGCTTCCCCAGCAACAGGTGAGCCTCGTAGCTCTCCGGCTGGACCTTAAGGATCCGGCGATAGCAATCCTCGGCCCGGACGTCCTCGCCCGCCTTGAGGCGGCAGAGAGCCAGGTTGAGGTAAGCCTCGGGGAACGCAGGGCGGAGACGGACGGCCTCCTCGAACTCCTGCGTCGCCCGGGCGTCCTCGCCGAAGCTCGAGCAGGCGATCCCGAGGAAATTATGGATCTCGGGAAGTTCCGGATTCCGGGACAGGATCTCGGTGGCGACTTCCTTCAGGGCGGCGTAATCCTTTTGGGCATGATAAAAGTGGGCCACCCGGCTCAGGACGGGGATCTCGTCCGGTTTCGCCGCGTGCCGCTCGAGGCAAAGGGCGAGGGCCGCGTCCATTTCAGGCCCGAGTCGAAGGCCGCCGCCGAGCACGAACTCCCGGCCCTTATAGAGGAGCACCATCCGCTCCGTGAACGGGTCGAAACCGTCCCCGCGCACCGAGTCCACAACGTCCATGACCGATCCCGGCTCCCGGATGTCGATGGCGCCGAAGATATGGCACAGCTCGTGTTTCAGGATGTTCCTCATCACGGATTCCGGCCACGTCATCCTCACGAGGACGACGCGATGGTCGAAGGACGTGCCCCCGGCGAACCGGTCGCTGACCGTCCCCTGGGCCGTGAACCCGATGAGAATATCGGCCCGGCTCTTCCGAGCGTCCGGATAAAGGTCGCCGAGCAGGTCCTGCACCGAGCGTCTTCCGTCACGGGATATCCACACGCCGACGCCGACGATCGCGAACCGGATGCCGAATCGTTCATCAAACTCTTTGGAGACGGACGAGGCCAGCCGGCGGACATGATGGGTCCATTCCCCGGGCCTTTCCCCGTCGGCTGCCCGGAATTCCTCGTCGGCGACGAGCTTGACGGTAACCGTCCTGACTTCGGCGATCAATTGAGCGGCGAACGCCCCGAGGAATAAAACACTCCCTCCCGTCATGAGAAGGAGCCTTCTTATGCGCCGTCTCTTCACTAAAGAATCCCCTGTGACTCCCTCTTTCCTTCTCGAATAAGAGCGGCTTGCCATAAAGATAATCTTCTGAGTGCGCGCCGTCAAGGGGAAGAAAGCCATTGTCAACGTAAAGTGAAAATGTCCGGTTCGTTCTTGAATACCGGTCTCTGAAACTCCGGTGCCGCCAGGGCGGTCTTAAGACCGGGGGGCGTCCAGAGGGGCGCGCGGGCCGACGTCCGATGATCTCGGAAGATCCCCGTTCAATACTTTGGGACGATATCCATGTTATGGAACATGAAGCTCCACTGGTCGGTCAGGAGATCGATGGCCTTGGTGATGTTACTCGCCCCGTGGCCCGAACGCGTCTCGATCCTGATGAGGGCCGGTTTCGCGCAAGCCTGGGCCGCCTGAAGGGTCGCCGCGAACTTGAACGAGTGGGCCGGGACGACGCGGTCGTCGTGGTCGGCCGTCGTCACCAGCGTTGCGGGATAACAGACTCCAAGCTTGATGTTGTGGAGCGGCGAATATCCGAAGAGGTTCCGGAAATTCTTCTCGTCGTCGCTTGACCCGTATTCCACCACCCACCCCCAGCCGACCGTGAACTTGTGGTAGCGGAGCATGTCCATGACCCCGACCCCGGGCAAGGCGACCCGGAAGAGATCGGGCCGGCGCGTCATCGCCGCCCCGACGAGCAGGCCGCCGTTCGAGCCGCCCTCGATGGCCAGGAAGTCCTTTGAAGTATACTTCTCGCGGATCAGGTATTCGGCCGCCGCGACGAAATCGTCGAAGACGTTGGTCTTGTTGAGGAGCATCCCGGCCTTGTGCCAAGTTTCGCCGTATTCCCCGCCGCCCCGGAGAGCCGGCTCGGCATAGACGCCGCCGTTCTCGAGCAGGACGATGTTGGACGGGTTGAAGGCGGGGCGCATGCTGATATTGAAGCCGCCGTAGGCCGTCAGGAAGGTCGGGTTCTTCCCGTCGAGCTCGAGCCCCTTCCTGTGCACGATGAACATCGGGACCCGGGTCCCGTCCGCGCTCGCATAGAAGACTTCCTTGGTCTCGTACTCGGCCGGATCGAACTTCACCTCCGCTTTCCGGAACACTTCGGAGGCTCCCGAGGCGATGTCGTACTTGAAGATCGTAGGCGGATAGGTGTAGGAAGTGAAAACGTAGAAAGCGACCTTGTCGTCCCTCCAGCCCCCGAAGCCGTCGGCCGAGCCGAGCCCGGGGAGTTCGATCTCGCGGACGAGGGTCCCGTCAAGCCCGTGCTGGGAGAACCGCGTCAGGACGTCCTTGAGGTGGGCGCAGAAAAGCTGCCCCCCCGCCGTGCTCGCCGAGAGCAGGACCTCGGGCCTTTCGGGGATGACATCGACCCATTTATCGGGGCCCGGGTCCGCCGGGTCGATCCGGACGACGCGGGAATTCGGGGCGCCAAAGTTCGTCTGGACGAGGAACCTGTCCCCGACGTTGTCGACGACGGCGTTGTCGGCGTCGAACCCCTTGACGAGGACCTTGAACGCCGCGTCCTTGGCGGCCAACGGTTTCCAGAGGATCTCGTTCCCGGACGTGCCCTCGGAGACCGTCAGGAAGGCATAGGCCTGGTCCTCGCTGACGGAAAGGCCCAGATACCGGAGCGGATGTTCCCTATCCTCGAAGACGAGAGCGTCCTTTTCCTGGGGATCGCCCAGGCGGTGGAAGCGGACCTTCTGATATTCGTTCTTCGCCGTCAGCTCCCGGCCCGGGGCGGGCGCGTCATAGCCGCTGTAAAAGAACCCGTCCTTGAGCCAGGAGGCTCCCGAGAACTTGACCCAGCGAACGACGTCCGGAAGCTCCGTCTTGGTCGCGATCTCCATGACCCGGATCTCGGACCAGTCGGAGCCCGCCTCGCCGCGGGCGATCGCGGTGTACCTAAAGTCCGGCGAGAAGCCCACGAGGTTGATGCGGACCGTCCCGTCGGCCGATAGGGCGTTGGGATCGACAAAGACCTCCGGGGTCGCCTCGAGCCCCTTCTGGACGTAGATGACGGACTGGTTCTGCAGCCCGTCGTTCTTGGAGAAGAAATAGTATTCGCCGGCCCGGATCGGCGAGGAGAACCGGGGATAATTGTAGATGTCGGTCATCCGGGCCCTGATCTTTTCCCGGAACGGGATCTTCCCGAGATAGTCGAACGTCACCGCGTTCTGGGCCTTGACCCAGGCCTTGACCTCCTCGGCGTTGTCGTCCTCGAGCCAGCGGTAAGGGTCGGGGACCTTGACGCCGAAATAGTCGTCGACCTGATCGACGGTCTTCGTGACCGGATAATTCACCCGTCGAGTCTCCTTCGCGCAGGTGGCGAGACCGATGATCATTCCCAGACCGGCGAGCGCCGCGAGCCCTTTCTTCATTCCGCCCTCCTAAAGAGAATCCATGAACCATTTTTCTATCACAACCCGGACGGCACGGTCAAACGAGGCGCGCCGGGGGCCCGGGCATCCTTGAACTCCGGGGCCGTCTCCGCTAAAGTAAGGGGCGTCCATTCCGGTCACTTCTTTCCCGAAGGAGCGATCATGCGAAACGCGAGCGTTCCGGTATCCGGCCTCCTGGCGGCGTTCGCCGCGATCGTCCTCATCCCCCACGCTTGGGCCGAAGGGCCCGCGGAATGGCCCTTCCTGAAGCATTACGACCAGGCGCACCTGGCCCGGATCGCCCTCCCGGTGGGGGGTATCGGGACCGGTACGGTATCCCTCGGCGGCCGGGGCGACCTCCGGGACTGGGAGATCGCCAACCGCCCTGCCAAGGGATTCAATCCGGCCGGGGCATTCTTCGCCATCCGGCTCAAGGCCGAGGGCGCCCCTCCGTCCTCCGGGCCCTGCAGGGCCCGGTCGAAGTCTTCGAATACGAAGGGCCCGAGGGCGTCGAGGACGCCACCAACCCGGGCCTCCCCTGCTTTCGGGAATGCTCGTTCGACGCCTCCTACCCCTTCGGTCAGGTCAACCTGGCCGACCCCGGCCTTCCGGTGAAGGTCCGCCTCCGGGCGTTCAACCCCCTGGCCCCGGCCGATCTCGAGTCGAGCGGTATCCCCGTCGCGATCCTGACCTACGAGGTCGCGAACGTCTCGAACGCCGCTCTCGACGTCACGGTCTGCGGCTCGCTCCCCAACTTCATCGGCAACGACGGTACGAAGAGCCTGGCGAAAGGGAACCGGAACGCCTATCGCGAAGGCCGGTTCGTCCGCGGCCTGCTGATGTCCTCGGAGGGCGTGGACCCGACCGCCGAATCCTGGGGGACCATCGCCCTGACGACCCCCGTGTCCGAGGTCTGTTCCTACAGGACGTCCTGGCTGAAGGACGCCTGGGGAACGCCCCTGCTCGATTTCTGGGACGACCTGGCCGATGACGGCACCCTCATCGAACGTACTGCGGCGGGTGACATGCCCCGGGCTTCCCTGGCCGTCCGGGCCCCGATCCCCGCCGGCGGGAAGAGGGAGTTCCGGTTCTTCCTGACCTGGCACTTCCCCAACCGCTTCGCATGGTCCGAGACGCGTCTCGGCAACTATTACACGACGCTGTACAAGGACGCCTGGGACGCGGCCGAGAGGACCGCCGCCGAGGTCGTCCAGCTCGAGGAGGAGACGGTCGCGTTCGTGTCGACGTTCTGCCGCAGCGACCTTCCGGAGGCCGTCAAGGAGGCCGCCCTCTTCAACCTGAGCACGCTCAGGAGCCAGACCTGTTTCCGGACGGAGGACGGGCACTTCTACGCCTGGGAGGGCTGTAACGACAAGCGGGGTGCTGTTTCGGCAGCTGCACCCACGTCTGGAATTACGAGCAGGCCATCGCCTTCCTCTTCGGGGACATCGCTCGCTCTCTGCGCGAGGTCGAGTTCGGGCACGAGACCGGCCCTGACGGCCAGATGAGCTTCCGGGCGAAATTGCCCCTCGGCGCGGAGCGCTGGGGCAAGGCGGCGGCCGACGGGCAGATGGGTTGCGTCATGAAGCTCTACCGCGACTGGCAGCTCTCGGGGGACGAAGCGATGCTCAAGGCCCTCTGGCCTCACGCCCGGAAGGCCATGGAATTTTGCTGGATCCCCGGAGGCTGGGACGCGAACAAGGACGGCGTCATGGAGGGCTGCCAGCACAACACCATGGACGTCGAATATTACGGCCCGAACCCCGAGATGGAATTCTGGTACCTCGGAGCGCTCCAGGCCGCGGCGAAGATGGCCGCACGCGTCGGGGACAGGCCGTTCGCCAAGACCTGCGCCTCCCTGTTCGCCCAAGGCAGTCTCTGGACGGACGCGAACCTCTTCAACGGCCGGTATTATGTCCACAAGATCGTCCCCCCGATGGACCAGGCGAACATCGCGCCCGGCCTGCTTGTCGGGATGGGCTCGACCGACTTCAAGAACCCCGATTACCAGCTTGGGAACGGCTGTCTCGTCGACCAGCTCGTTGGCCAGCTCATGGCCCACGTCTGTGGGCTCGGGTACCTGGCCCGGCCGGAGAACGTCCAAACCGCCCTCGGAAGCGTCATGACGTACAACCACCGCGATTCGCTCGCCGATCATTTCAATGGCATGAGGAGCTTCGCCCTCGGCGACGAACCGGGCCTGCTGATAGCGAGCTACCCGGACGGGCGGCCGGCCAATCCCTTCCCTTATTTCGCGGAGGTCTGGACCGGTCTCGAGTACACGGCGGCCAGCGGTATGCTCTACGAGGGGCAGATCGAAGACGGGCTGAAATGCATCTCCGACACGCGGTCCCGATACGACGGGCTCAAGCGCAACCCCTTCGACGAAGCCGAATGCGGGCACCACTACGGCCGGGCCATGGCCGGCTGGGCGGCGGTCCTTGCCCTGACGGGGTTCCGTTACTCGGCCGTGGACGGGGCGCTCGAATTCGCGGCTGCGGAAGGGATGCGCTTCTGGTCGAACGGCTACGCCTACGGCACGGTCGCGGTGAAGCCGGTCCGGGATAAGATGCTTGTGACGGTCTCGGTCGCGAGGGGCCGGCTCCCGTTCAAGACATTCACCCTGGCCGGGTTCGGAAAGGCCTCCTTCCCGGCTTCCCACGCCGTGAACGCCGGGGAACCTCTGGTGTTCGAGGTGCTCAAAACGAGGGATCGGGTCCGCGAACGGGAAGGACGGGAGCTGCCATGAACTTGAAGAGGATCGGGATCATCACCAGGGATTGCGGCGGCGTCAACGCCGCCATTCGGGCCGTCGTCCGGACGGCCTCCGCCCGGGGGCTCGAGGTCCTGGGGGTCTTGAGGGGCTACGAAGGCCTCATCCACGGGGACTTCGTCCCCCTCGACCGCCGATCCGTCTCCGGGATCATCAACCTCGGCGGGACCATCCTCAAATCGGCACGGTCCGAGGCGTTCTTCACGGAAGAGGGCCAGAAGAGGGCGGTGGAGTCGGCGCGGGGGAAGGCCATAGACGGCCTCATCGTCATCGGGGGCAACGGCTCCCTGACGGGCGCCCACATCCTGGCGGGCCGGTACGGCATCCCGACCGTCGGCGTCCCGGCGACCATCGACAACGATATCAACGGCGTCGATCTTGCCATCGGCGCCGATACGGCCGTCAATGTGGCCCTGGACGCGGTGGACAAGATCCGGGACACGGCGACCAGCCTCGAGCGCATTTTCGTTGTCGAGGTCATGGGCCGGGCCAGCGGGTACATCGCCATGCAGGTCGCCCTGGCCGGAGGGTGCGAAGAGGTCCTCCTTCCCGAAAAAGCGTTCGACATGACGGCCATCTCGAATGAGATCCGGGCGGGCAACGCCCAGGGCAAGGTCAGCTGGATCCTCATCGTAGCCGAGGGCACGGCCAAGGCCGAAGACGTTGCCGCGGCCATCTCCCTGAACACGGGCCTGGAGACCCGGATCGCCGTCCTCGGCCATATCCAGAGGGGCGGACGGCCGACGGCCATCGACCGGCTGCTGGCCGCCAAGCTCGGCCATCGGGCCGTCCTGACGCTCGTCGAAGGGGGTTCGGACGTATGCGTCAGCCTGAAGGACGACAGGCCGGTCCTCGTGCCCCTGGCGACGGCCATCCGGCCCAAGACGATGGAGATCGCGGGCGACTACGAGCTGTTGAAGGTCCTCTCCTGAGTCCCGCGCCAGTCGCTATCGAACCGCCGCGCGACGCTATTTCGCGGGCTTGAGCCCGTACTTCCTCAACTCCTTGGCGATCGTCTTGAACTGCTTCGACTTGTAGATCGAGCCGGCTTTGATGCCGCCCCAGGTCGTGCACATGTGGCCGAGCATCTTATCGGAGGGGAACTTCATGGAATAATCGATGGACATCTTGACGGCCTTGGTGTCCCTGAAGGTGGCGGGCAGGACCCGAAAGCCCTTCCCGATGAACATGTCGACCGACGGGTAGCCCGGCGTCTTCATCCGTTCGTACTTCCTCTCGTAGTGCCAGTCGCACATGATGATGTCCTTGGGGACCATGTCGACGGCGGGGTAGGTCTTGTTCATCGAGGCTTCCCATTCGCCGTAGGTGTCCGTCCCGTCGATGAACCGGTCGGCCCACATGAACATCTCGACCCCCTTTTCCTTGACGAGGTGATCGTAGGCGCGGTTGACGGCGTAGGCGAAACACTCGGCCGTGGTCTTGTCCTTGCAGCGCGGGCAGTCGGGGTCGGCGATCAGGAACACTTCGTCCATCCCGACGTGCAGGGCATCCGCCTCGAAGGCGTCGATAAGCTCGTCATAGAGGGCATTGACGATGGGGTAAAGGTCGGGGTGAAACGGGCACCAGCTCCGGCAGTAGATCTCCTTGTCCCCGTCCTTGTTCCCCGGGTACTTGCCCGGCGTCTCGTCGAACTGGGGGTTCTTCACGAGGAGGGGAAAGGTCGTCTCCGCCCAGGACTGGTGGCCGAGGGACTGGAACTCGGGAACGAGCCGGATCTTGTACTGCCGGCAAAGCCCGACGATCTCCTTGACCTGGGCCCTGGTCAGGGGATCCTCGCCCCGGAGCTCGGGATGGGAGACGAATTCATAGTTGTAATCGACCTCCATGACGATGAGGTTGACGCCCGCTTTCGCCATGGCCGGGATCTCCTTCCTGAGCCCGGCCATGCCTCCCGCGGCGGTCCGGTCCATAAGGACGTGGGCGGCGAAGATGAGCGGCTTCCGCGGGGTCATCACGACGGCCGGTCTCGGCGCGCACCCGACCTGGAAGAGGGCGAGGGCCGCGAGCGCGAGCCCGAGTCCCCTTTTGAAGGCGCGTACGATTCTTTTGGAGGGCATCATCATCTCCTTATGGATGGATGATTCGTCCGGATCAGCCCTTTTTCTTATAGTCCGAGGGGACCTGGAAATCGGCCTCGCCCAGGTCGGCCGGGGCCAGCTCCAGGATCTCGACCCGGTAGGCCAGGGACGGCTCGGCGGGCCCTCCTTCGGCGGGCTTCTTCTTCAGGACCTTCTTGGCCAGGCCGCCGAGGAGACCCTTGGAGCCCCCCTCTTCCTCGGCCTCGCCCTTGGGCTTGTCGGAGGTCACCGTGTACTTTCCGTCGATGAGCACGGGATAGCCCTTGATCTTCTTCATCTCGGCGGCGGTCTTGGACGCATCGAACGAAGCGCCCGGGCGCCCCTTGGCCGCGTTCATGCTGTCGAGGAGAGACATCCAGTTCGTGCCGAGGACGTCCTGCTGGAGCTTTTCCTGGTCGAGCCCCACGGCCTTCATGTAGCCGCGGAAATATTTCGCTTCCTCTTTCTGCGCCCGGACGATATCGTCGGTGAGAGGCGTCGTGCGGACGTCGGTCTCGAGCTTGTTCGTCCCCTTCTCGCCGGTCCGGACGTTCTCCCAGTCCACGGTCCAGGTGACGACATACTTCTTCGTGGGGAAGCCGTTGACGTCCAGGGCCTCTCCGGTATCGTCCACGCGGAATTCGCTCTTGATGATGCGGATGTCGCTTTCGGCGGGCTTTTCGGCCTTCTCCCCGGCCGCTCCCTCTTCCGCTTTCTCCTCCGCCTTCTCCTCAGCGAACTTCTTGATCGGCGCGACGGTGTACTCCTTTTTCTTGGGGTCGAGCCGCGTGACGGTCAGCGCGGGAAGGTCGGTGATCTCGCCGAAACTGCCCGACCGGAGGACGGTCTTCCCGGCCAGGCCTCCCAGCAGGCCCTTGCCCTTGAAATCGTTCTGGGAATCGACCCATTGCCGCTCGGGCACGAGCCTCGAGGACTGGGTCATGGTCAGCTTGCCGAACCCTTTGAACGTGACCTCGGACCGGCTCTTCTTGACGACGCCCGAAAAGGCCGGCGACGCGAGGAGGGCCAGGACGGTCAGGAATACGACGGACTTTTTCATCGAGGATCTCCTTCCGGAAAGGTAGCTGCGGTCATCCCACTCCTTATAGAGGGAAAGGGCCCGGATGTCAACTCTCGCCCGAGGTCCGGCGGCTATGACGCGCGGCCCGTTTTGACGTATACTGGGGCCGAATCCGCCGAAAGGACGACGCCCGTGGCCAATATCGTGACGATCATCATGGCCGGCGGTCAGGGGAGCCGCCTCTACCCGCTGACCCGGGTCCGGAGCAAGCCGGCCGTTCCCATCGCCGGCCGATTCCGCCTCATCGACATCCCGATCAGCAACTGCATCCATTCGGGCTTCCGGAAGATCTTCGTCCTCACCCAGTTCGCCAGCGAGTCCCTCCACCGCCACATCTTCCTGACCTACCGGTTCGACAACTTCACCAAGGATTTCGTGACGATCCTGTCGGCCCAGCAGACGCTCGAGAACCGGAACTGGTACCAGGGGACGGCCGACGCCGTCCGGCAGAATCTGAAGTTCATCGAGAAGACGGGCGACCTGGTCCTCGTCCTGTCCGGGGACCATCTCTACCGGATGGACTACCGGAAGTTCGTGGAGTCGCACCTCAGGAAACGCGCCGAGATCAGCATCTCCGTGATCCCCGTCGGCCCGGACCGGGCCCCGGAACTGGGCGTCATGAAGGTCGACCGGCGCGGCCGGATCGTCGATTTCCTCGAAAAGCCGAAGACGCCCGAGGACCTCGAACGGATGAGGGTTCCCGAGGAGGTGTTCGCGCGGCTCGGCGACACCGCGGGCGGATCGACGCACCTGGCCTCGATGGGGATCTACGTCTTCGATTCGGACGTCCTCGCCGACCTCCTCGCCTCGACGACCTACGAGGATTTCGGCCGGGAGGTCATCCCCTTCGCCATCAGGGAGCGGAAGGTCTTCGCCCACACCTTCGACGGCTACTGGGCGGACATCGGGACCATCCCGAGCTTCTTCGATGCCCACATGGACCTCACGCGGCCCCTCCCCCGATTCAACTTTTACGACGAAGAACGGCCTATCTTCACCCACGCCCGGTTCCTCCCGGGCTCGAAGATCCTGAGCTCGGAGGTCGAGGAGTCCATCCTCTGCGAGGGGAGCATTGTCAGCCGTTCGACGATCCGGCAGTCCATCATCGGCGTCCGGTCGCGGATCGGCGAGAACTGCCGCATCGAACGGACCGTCATGATGGGGGCGGACTATTTCGAATCCGCGGAGGGCCTGAAGGCGAACCGGGCGAAGGGGATCCCCGACATCGGCCTCGGGAGGGACTGCGGAGGTCCGCAACGCCATCATCGACAAGAACGCCCGGATCGGCGCCGGGGTGAGGCTCGTCAACGCCCGGAAAAAAGTCGCCGACAGCTCCGACAACTACGCTCATCGTCGACGGCATCCTCGTCGTCCCGAAGAGCGCCGTCATCCCCGACGGTACGGTCATATAGTTCAAGCGGGTTAGCGGTTGGAGATCAAGGGTTGGGGCAGGGCCGGCCCGTCCTGTCCGATCGCTTTCAGAAAGAGGGCTTCGAGGTCGGCGCCGGGGCCCAGGTCCTCCCGCCGTTCCCGGAGGACGACCTCCCCCCGATGCACGACGATGATGTCGTCGTAGACCTTCCCGACCTCGGCGATGATATGGGAGCTCAGCAGGACGGCGCATCCCCCGGAAGCGAGTTCCCGGAAGATGCCGCGCGCGTTCCGGATGGAGACCGGGTCGAGGGCCGAAAACGGTTCGTCCGCGACGAAGAGCGCCGGAGAGAGGATGAGGCTCTGCAGGTAGGCGAATTTTTTCCGGTTCCCATGGGAATAGGTCGAGACCCTGCGCCGAAGGAGCTCCGGAGGGAACGGCAGGCGTTCGCACCATTCGAGGACGCTCCGGCGCGCCCGGTCCCGCGGGATCCCGTTGAGGAGCGCGGCGCAGTCCAGGAGCTCGTCGCCACGGACCCAGGGAAAGAACGACGGTTGTTCCGGGACATAACCGATGGTCCCGGCATTGATGTGGATCTTCCCTCCGTCCTTGCACAGGAAGCCCAGAGCGAGCCTGATGGCCGTGGACTTGCCCGCGCCATTCTCGCCGAGGAGCGCCGCGACCCGTCCGCCGTCAAGAGAGAAGCTGATATCGCGGACGGCCCGGACGGAGCCGAACCGCCGGGACAGACGCAGGACGGCCAGGACGGTCCGGCTCATCGTCCTCTCAGCTCCGACCTCCTGACGATCAGGACCTGAATAGAGGAACAGGGCCCCGGCGGCCAGGACGATCCAAGGCACGTGGCGGCGTAGGGGAACGGCGACGAGGATATTGGGAAGGATGCCGGCGAGAGCGACGAATCTCAGCTGCTCCCCCGTGCCGGAGAACGTGCCCGTCGCCAGGGCTTCAACGAATCGGTGCCCGCCCGAGGCGTCGACGATCAAGCCGACGAACGCCGCCGCCTGGGCGACGATGAGGACCAGGACGTTCGAACCTCCCTCGAGGAAGTGCCCCAGCAAGCCGCCGAGACCGATATAATAAACACCGACGCAAAGGGAGGCCGCAAACCCCCGCACGTCCGCGGGGCCGGCCCGTTGCGCTCCGAGACTGCCGGCTTGAATGGCCGCAAACACGACAAGGGCGTAGGCGACGCCTGCCAGAACGAGGGCCGCGTTCTTCCAGAGAATATGCCGTCTGAATCCGCCGCGGACGAAGAGGACGTTCTCGAGCGCGCCCCCGGCGGCTTCGCCCTTGAACATGTTCTGCGTCATGACCAGGAAAACGTGGGGGAGAAGATAGAGGAAGATCTTCAACGCGGTCCCTCGGGACTCCCGGGCCCAGACAAAGGCGACGAGCGCCGGCAGGGACAGCGCCGACACGAGGGTCGCCGGCGACCTCCGCAGTTTCAGGACGGTGAGCCGGACCGCGAGCCGGCCGCGAGCTCGATCAGGCATCGTTGGGCCCTCCTCAGCCGCTCATCCAGGGCCAGATAATAATCGTCCCTATAGGCCTCGGTCCCCCCGGCCAGGATGATCTTGAAGGGAAGGAGGTCCACCCTGAACCGGCGGCGGATCCGCCCGCGTTCGTCCCGGACGACCGGGCAGGTCAAGGAATGTTTTTCGACGAATTTATCAATTTCGGCCTCGGTATCGCCGCTGATCCCCACAACCGCGGCGCCGAGCCCGTGTCGGCGGACGAACAGGTTCATCTCCAGCAGGTCGTCGAAACACGGGGTGCAGCCCGTCGAAAAGAACACGAGCAGGGCCGGCCTCCCATCGGCCGGGAGGGCTTCATCCAGGGAATGCGGGACGAATCGCCGGGTGCCACCCCATGTCCCGAGACAGGAAAAAACAAAGAGCACGGTCCAGCCCACAAGGGCCCCGGCCCGCCTCATCGGGATTCCGTCCTGAAGATCCTCAGGTTATTGTCATCGTCGACGGCATTGATCAGGTCGCCGTCCAGATCTATCCTCCTGACGATGGAAGGGAGCTCGACGAGCCCGTCGAGGCTCCCGTCGTGGCCGACGAGATAGACGCGCCGCCCGGGGCCGATATCCCCCTCGTCCGTGTAATCGGGAGCTATAAGGCCGATCCGGCCCCCGTCGAAGGCCGCGTCCCAGCAGAAGGCCCGGAGGACCTTGTTGGGGCCCGGCAGCGGAAGGGTGATCGTTTTAAAGGGGTAAGCATCCGGAACCCCGATCGGGGCGAGCGGCATTCCCGATCCGTCGAAATGGCGGATCGCGTTCTCGTCGCTCTTCAGGACGACGTAGAGATCGTCGCTCCCTCCCCGGACCATGACGAGGAGGTTGCGGAACGCGTCATAGGTCCTATCCCCCGATACATGGCCCGGCATCCCTTCCCAAAGCAGCTTCCCCTCTCCCGTGTAGCAGTGGAGCATCGGCTCGGCTCCCCTGAGTCCCAAGGGAAGATGGGACACGACGATCTTTCCCCCATCCAGGGCGCAGATCTGGTCCGGGCTGTACGGGACCTTGAAGCCGCCGAGATATTTCCCGGCTCCGTCCAGGACCTGGATCCTGTCGTTGAACTTGTCGGCAACGTAAAGACGGCCGTCCCGCGCGTCCAGATCGGCGGGGGCGGCGAACTCTCCGGGCCCCTGCCCTTTCCTCCCCAAAACCCTGAGAAAGACGCCGGCCCTGGAAAAAACCCGGACCTCGTGGGCCTCCGCATCGACGACGTAGACGGCATCGGCATCGTGAGATATGGAGACGGGCCGGCCGAAGGCGGCCTCGGCGTCGGTGCCATGATCGGTCTTGACGTCACGGGCCGTCAATCGCCGGAGGTCCGCCTTCCCCGCGGCGGGCGGACCCGCTGCGGCGATGACGGCGGCAAGGGCGGTCATGACGAAAGTGTACTTCATCGGGTACCTCCATCGGACATCGGGAAGGACGTGAAAGGGGCCCCTTTATTCTCAGGGGCCCCTTCCCTTTTTCAGGCCAGCAAGAGGCACCTTCCCAGGCCGACGTCGCATACGGTCAAAAAGAGCGTCATCCTGACCCAGCCCACGTCCATGCCGAAAGCGTTGTTGCGGCACGTCCCGTAGTTCCTGAAGCACTCGGCGGAGTCGCGGGCTTCGGCCGCCCGGGGAAAGAACCAGACCGCGGAGAACACGACCAGCCCCGCAAGCGCGAGGGCAACGGCTTTTTTCATCGGAACCTCCTTTCGGCAGATTCCTATGCAGGTTCCGTGCCCGGTCGCCTCCGGGAACGGTCGCGGATCATTCCCTTGATAATAATAGGGTTCTTGGTGCACCGGTGGAAGCGGCGCCCGGTCTCGGGGCGGGCCATGGGCGCTCGAAATGAGACGCGGTCTCTAACCTGTTCGAAGACCACGGGTTAGGCGGGCGGTAGAAGGCACAAGATGTGAACCGGCGACCGGAGACGGAGGCCTGTCATATCATCGGAATCTTGATCTTTTTCTCGCGGGCGAACCGGATTGCTTCGTCGTAGCCCGCATCGGCGTGCCGGACGACCCCCATCCCGGGATCACCGGTGAGGACCCGCTCCAAGCGCTTCCCCATGGCCGGGGTGCCGTCGGCGACGACCACCATCCCGGCGTGCAGGGACAGCCCGATACCCACGCCCCCGCCATGGTGGACGGAGACCCAGGAAGCCCCGTTCACCGCGTTGAGAAGGGCGTTCAGGACCGGCCAGTCGGCGATGGCGTCGGATCCGTCCTTCATGCCCTCGGTCTCGCGGTTCGGGGAGGCCACCGAGCCCGTGTCCAGGTGGTCGCGCCCGATGACGACCGGAGCGCTGATCACGCCCTTCCGGACCATGCGGTTGATGACCGCGCCGAACTCCGCCCTTTCGCCGTAGCCGAGCCAGCAGATCCGCGCGGGCAATCCCTGGAACCGGACCTGTTTCCGGGCCTTCCTGATCCACCGCGCGAGGGCCTCGTCCTCCGGGAACAGCTTGAGGACGGCCTCGTCCGTGGCATGGATGTCCCGCGCCCTCCCGGAGAGCGCCGCCCAGCGGAACGGGCCCTTGCCCGCGCAAAAGAGGGGCCGAATGTATTCGGGGACGAAGCCCGGAATGTCGAACGCGTCGGCGACGCCAGCCTTCAAGGCCTGGCCCCGGATGTTGTTCCCGTAATCGAACGTCCGGGCCCCCAGC
Organism: Candidatus Aminicenantota bacterium; assembly: GCA_963813235.1. GTDB lineage: Bacteria > Acidobacteriota > Aminicenantia > Aminicenantales > Saccharicenantaceae > JALHVH01. The sequence goes on from CAWEYF010000017.1 coordinate 73,540, forward strand.
TTCCGGAGATCGAGCATCGCCCGGACGTGGACGGCCATGGCTTCGAAGGAGCGCCGGATGTAGTCCTTCGGATCGTCCCGACGGAGCCTCAGGGCTTCAGCGTACGGGATGCCGTTCGGGACGTACCCGTTGAGCTCGTCGTGGGCGGAGGTCTGGTCGGTCAGTACGTCGGGGACGATCCCCCTCCGGACGAACTCGGGGACAACGTCGGCGGCATTGCCCAGGAGGGCAACAGAGAGGGGCTCCCTTTTTTTCACGGCCGCGCCGGCGAGCCTTAGCGCCTCGTCGAGGCTCTTGGTCATGACGTCGACATACCGCGTGTCGAGGCGGCGTCGGATACGCTCCGGGTCTGCCTCGACGACAACGGCCACACCCTCGTTCATGGTGACGGCCAGCGGCTGGGCCCCGCCCATCCCCCCGAGCCCGGCCGTGATGACGAGTCTGCCCCTGAGGGTCCCCCCGAAATGTCGGCGGGCCGCAGCGGCCAGGGTCTCGTAGGTCCCCTGGAGGATGCCTTGGGTCCCGATATAGATCCAGCTCCCGGCTGTCATCTGCCCGTACATCGTCAGTCCCAAGGCTTCGAGCCTCCGGAATTCGTCCCAGGTCGCCCACTTGGGGACGATCAGCGCGTTGGCGATGAGGACCCGAGGTGCCTGGTCATGGGTCGGGAACACGGCTACGGGCTTGCCCGACTGGACGATGAGCGTCTCGTCGTTTCCGAGGCCCTTCAGGCTTTCGACGATCGCCCGGTAGCATTCCCAGTTCCGCGCGGCCCTGCCCGTGCCCCCGTAAACGATGAGGTCCCGGGGCTTCTCGGCCACCTCGGGGTCAAGATTGTTCATCAGCATCCGCAGCGCGCCTTCCTGCGACCATCCCTTCGTATGCAGGACGTTCCCGCGGTAGGCCCGGATGGGCTTCGATGGAGCTCCCGTTCTCTCGCTCATGAGCGTCTCCTCGACGTTTCGATGATATCATACCCCCCGGGGGGACTTCCACACGCCCTAAAAAAGCTGTTGACGCGGCCGGAATTCCTGGTGTAAGGTATTGACAGGTTTTCAAGGAAAGGGACCCGGCCGGATCCCGTGGGCCCGACTCGGGCGACGGGGCCGGATACGGGCCATGGGTTTTATCGGGCCGGGGCCGCCATGAACCAGAGACCGATCCTCGTTCTGAATCCGAATCCTATAGAGGCCGATATCCTGTCGAAGCTTTGCCAGCTTTACGGGACGGTCATTGCCGCGTCCTCCTTGGAGGCGGCCGCAGTCCTGCCGGGAGTGTCGGATGCCCTGATGGCCGTCCTCGACGCGTCGGCCGCGATGCAGCCTGCCGCCCGAAGCCTATTCGGCAAGGCGACGGCCGTCATCATCACCGGCCGGGACGACGCAAGGCTCCGTTCCCTGGCCCGGGACTGGCCTTCCGACTGGTACGTCGACACGTTCGCCCTGTCCGTGCCCGTCCAGGACCCCGCCCAGTTCACCAAGTCGGTCGAACGGGCGCTCAACCACGTTGCGATGAGCGCGGAGGTCGGCACCCTGCGGAGCGCCCTCGACATCCAGGGGGCCAAGGTCCGTGACGTCTATGCCGAGATCCGGGAGATCAAGAGCCTCATCAACGAGAACTTCTTCAAGGAGCTCGAAAAGCGGGTGGCGATCGAGGCCAAGTACGTCTGGTTCCGGAAGGAACGGCAGAGGATCGAGAAGGTCCTCCGCAAGATCTACGCGGCCAACGACGTCTCGAGCCTTCTCGACATCTCCGCGGACTTCAAGGATATCGTCCAGGCCTCAGGGGCCTCGATCTACATCCTGGAGGAGAACGAGACGCTCGGCCGGTACCTCAAGCCGCTGGTCTGGGACGATACTTTTCTGACCCATCCCGAGTCCCTGAGGTACGTCGCCCGCCTCGACGCCCAGGACTTCGCCGCAACCGTCGCCCTCCACGGCCGGGAGGTCAACATCACCGAGCTCTCCTTCGACCGGCGCCTCTCGCGGAGGTACGTCGAGCACCTTCGGACGCCGCTGAAGAGCCTGTTGGCCGTCCCCATCCGCTACGACACGGAGGTCATCGGCGTCGTCGAGATCTACAACAAGACCTCCGGGGGAAAGCCCGTCCGGGCCGGGTTCTCGAGGGAGGACCAGGAGATCCTCCGGGGGCTGTCCGAACACATCGCCATCGCGATGACGAAATTGAACCTCATCCAGTACGACGCCCTGACCGGCCTGCTTCGGCCCGACCCCTTCTTCGAAAAGGTCGTCCGGAAGATCAATTCCCGGGGCAAGCGCCGGCGCGAGGAAGGCTCCTCGGCCCTGGTCATGGGGGACGTGGACTGGTTCAAGAACTACAACGACCGGAACGGCCACGAGGCGGGGAACAAGCTCCTGCGCGAGCTGGCCGGCGTCATGAAGGACTCGATCCGCGAGGAGGACCTCGTCTGCCGCTACGGCGGGGAGGAATTCCTCTTCTTTTTGACGGGAGTCAAGAACCTCGAGGACGCCTGCCTGTTCACCGACCGCATCCGGAAGAACGTCGAAGAGCACTATTTCGAGTTCCAGGAGTTCCAGCCCGGGAACAACCTGACCATGTCCTTCGGCGTGACGATGTTCCCGCCGCACGCGACCGGACAGGCCGCGGACGTCGCCAAGGCCGACCTGAGGCTCCTGGCCGGGGAGGCGGACATGGCCATGGCCGAGGCCAAGGGGAAGAGATCGTTCGAGCCGGGGACCGGCACCGACGAACGGGTCCTCACGAAGAACAAGGTCTGTGGTTTCTCCCGGGAACAGGCTGAGGAACGGCGGGGCGGGATCATCCGGACGTACCGGGAGACGTCTTACCGGGAAAAGAGGAAGTACGAGAGATACCGCACGTCCACCCTCATGATGGTCCAGGAGAACGGCGGGTTCAAGGTGGCGAAAACGGTCAACATGAGCCTCGGAGGGGCGAGGATCCTTTCCGATGCCCGGCTTCCCGTCGCCAAGACGATCGGCCTGATCCTCGTCCTTGGCAACAAGGCGAACCGCATCGCGAGCGACGTCGTCTATTCGAACAGGGCCGGGGGGGAATCCCCTTATTTTTATTCGGGGCTGAAATTCAAGGACCTGTCGCCCGCCGACCAGAAGGCGCTCGAGGAATACTTCGAGTCGTTACGGAAGGCCGGGTCGCTCAACTGACGGCGCGCCGCCGAGCGCTTCTAGAATCGACAAGGAATACCGCTCGGGCGGGACGGCCCGTTCCTCGAAAGCCGCCCGCAGCGCTCTCGCTTCCGCCGCGAAGGCGTCGAGGTCCGCCGGGTTCGCCCAGTTCCCGACGCTCAGCCGGTCGGACAGGCCCTTCAGCCCGGCGGAGTCGAAGACGTTCAGGGTCTCCGAGGGAAGCGCCATCGGCCCGTTCCCGCACAGCGTCGCAGCCCTATGGACGAGGTTGCGGAGGCCCTCCTGGCCGTTGATGAGCTCCTGTTTGATGAAGAAGCGGTCCCGGGGCGATTCCGTTTCCTCAAGCTTTCCGGCCAGCTTACGGGCCACGTCCACAGCCCGCTCTAAGGCGTCGATGAGCCTCCCGGCGTCCAGGACGACTTTGTCCCCCTGCTGGTAATAGCTGATCTCCCCGCTCCCCGCGACGGGTTCGATCCTTCGCAGCCGTTCCAAGGCCGACGCCGCATCGGCGCGGCCGGAACCCGGCGGAGTCTCTGCAGGAAGGGCGTCATCGACGAGGTTCGTCGTCTCGATGAGATCGGGAATCTCGGGGATCCCGGCCCGCCAGGCATCCTCCGGCTCCGGTCCGGGGGAGCTCTCCGGCCCGAGACGACCTTCCGCCTCGCCGGCGAGCAGCACCCGGATCCTCTTGAGCTTTTCCAGCTCGGCGTCGAGGTCGGGCGCGGGTTCCGGCCCGCGCTCCTCTTCCCCGCGGGCATCGGTCACGATCCCGAACCTCTCCTTCAGGTCCTTCTTCAGGAAGGCCGCGCGATCCAGGGTCTGCCGCCTCAGGGCCTCCAGTTTCCGCTGCAGGTCTCCGACCTTCCCGATCTCCTCGACGGTCCGTTTGACGAGACCCTCGATCTGGGACTGGAGGTCGAGGGCCCGGGAAAATCCCGCCCGGATCTCCTCCATGACCGCCTGCCTCTCCCCTTCCGTTTCGGAGACCATGGTCTGGAATTCCCGGAGGGATTCCCGTTCCCGGTCTATCTCCTTCTCCACGCCGTCCATCCGGGCCTTTGCGGCTTCCTGCTCCTCCCTGATCCTCGCGGCCAACTCGGCGTCAATCTCGTCTTTTTTCCTGGCGAGCAGCTTGTCCAGCTGGGTTTCGATCTCCTGAACGGCGAGGGTGGAATCTTTTTCGGTTTCCCCGGATTCGAACATTCGAAGTCTCCTTGGCCTTGCCGGTATGATAAACCCCGCCGTTCGGACTGTCAAGGCCCGAGTGAATCTCCTTGAATCCCCAGGACGATCTAATGTATAAGTGAGCACATATGGAAGCGCCCGTGATCAAGCCCCGGATCCTCCTCGTCAGCGAGAACGAAGGGAATTCGCGGAGACTGGCCTCTTTCCTGGCCGGACTGGAGCTGGATGTCGAAAGGACATCCGTCCTTCCCGATCCCTCCGGTCTGGCCCGGGCACCGGTCCGGGCCTCACTGATCGTCGTCGACGCGACGGAACCGGCAAAGGGGCTGGCGGAACGGCTCCGGACGATCGGGGCCGCCGATCCGCGTCCCGCCGTCATCGTCCTTTCGGCCGCCTCCAGGTCTCGGGGCCTGCTCTCGCTCGTCCGGGAGGGCGTCATCGACCAGGTCGCAAGCCCCCGCGACGACGTAGCGGTCTATTCGGCCGTCCATTGCAGCCTGACCGTGGTCCGGCTGGCCGCCGAGAACGAAGCCTGCCGGAAGAATCTGGCGAAATCGAGGATCGAAAGGACCCGGAACTTCCGCCGGGCGCTCGAACTCGAGGAGATCTATGACACGACCCTCGAGAACCTGATGACCGCCCTCGACCTCAGGGACGTGGAGACGTTCGGTCACTCCCAGACGGTCGCCAAGTACAGCCAGGTCCTTGCCGGGCTCCTGGGAATCCGGGACGAAAAGGTCCTGGACAACATCCGGAAGGGAGCCCTCCTCCACGACGTGGGGAAGATCGCCATCCCGGACTCCATCCTGAAGAAGCCGGGCCTGCTCTCGGACCAGGAATGGGCGAAGGTCCGGCTCCATCCCGCGCTCGGCTACGGCCTCGTCAAGGAGATCAAGCTTGTCAAGGAGGCCGGGAACATCATCCTCTACCATCACGAGAGATACGACGGGACGGGCTACCCCGAAGGGCTGCGCAAGGAGGAGATCCCGCTCGAAGCCCGGATCTTCGCCCTGGCCGACGCCCTGGACGCCATCACGTCCCACCGCCCCTACCGGCGGGAGCGCGACTTCGTCGCGGCCCGGGAGGAGATCCGGAGCCACGAGGGGACGCAGTTCGATCCCCGGATCGTCGAGGCCTTCGAAAGACTGCCCCTCGCGCGGTGGGAGAGGATCCGTTTCGAGACGACGCGTCTCCTCCCCTCCGTCATCGACTACCACAAGCTGGCCTCCCGGACGTAGCCGTGTCCGGCGCCCTCGCGGCCTTGCGGGCGGCGATGACCCGCGGGATCCCCGCGAGGTCGGGCGCGACCTCCGCCGCATCCCATCCCGCCCCGAACATCGCCCGGACCGTCTCTTCCTGACCGGCGCCGATCTCCAGGACGAGACGGCCGCCCGGCTTCAGGAAACGCCGCGCCGCGCGAACGAGCTTCTCCGTGAACTCCGTGCCCCGGACGCCTCCGACGAGGGCCCGACGGGGTTCGTGGTCCCGGACGTCGGCGGTCAGCCGGGCCCATTCCTCGCGGCCGACGTAGGGCGGGTTGGAGACGATGAGGTCGAATAGGGGCCGGGGCCGCCCGAACGCCGAAAAGAGGTCGCTGCGGACGAAGCGGATGCCGGGACACCCGTTAAGGGCCGCATTCGCCGCGGCGATCCTGAGCGCCCGGACGGAGATGTCCGCGGCCGTAACGCGAGCCCTCGGGAGTTCCCGGGCCAGGGCGACGGCGACGTTCCCGCTCCCCGTCCCCAGGTCCAGGATAGAGATCCCTTGCCCCGCCGCGAGGCCGACCGCTTTTTCGACGAGGATCTCGGTCTCAGGCCGCGGGATGAGGACGCCGGGGCCCACCCGGAACTCGAGCGACCAAAATTCCTTCCGGCCCGTGAGATAGGCGAGGGGAACGCCCGCCGAGCGGCGGCGGACGAGCCGGAGGAAGCTCTCCGCATCCCTGGCGGAAGGCCGGGTTTCGGGGTGGGCGTAGAAAGTCTCTGCGGTGGCGCGGACGGCGTGAAGGAGAAGGACCCGGGCATCGAATTCCGGAAGCGGGACGCTTTTGAGCCCGCGGATTCCCCGAAGGTAGAGGGCGCGCAGGGACTCAGGCTTCAAGGTCGTCGGATGGCTCCCTGCCCGGGCCCTCCTCCCCGCGGCCCGGGGTCTGAGAACGGAGGGTCAGGGCTTCGATGAGGGCGTCCAGGTCCCCGTCGAGGATCGCTTCCATCCGATGGAAGCTCTCGTTGAGGCGGTGGTCGGTGATGCGGGACTGCGGAAAATTATAGGTCCGGATCTTCTCGCTCCGGTCCCCGGTGCCGACCTTGGACCGCCGGTCTTTGGCGATCCTCTTCTGCTGCTCGCTCTGGGCGGCGTCCATCAGCCGGGAACGGAGGATCTTCATGGCCTTTTCCTTGTTCCGGTGCTGGGATTTCTCGTCCTGACAGGAGACGACCAGCCCCGACGGCTTGTGGGTGACGCGGATGGCCGTGTAGTTCCGGTTGACGTTCTGTCCCCCCGGCCCGGAGGCCCCGAACGCCTCGATCTTCAGGTCCTTGGGGTCGATCCGGACGTCGATCTCGTCGGCCTCGGGGAGGACGGCGACCGTGGCCGTAGACGTGTGGATCCGGCCGCCGGCCTCGGTCTTCGGAACGCGCTGGACGCGGTGGACGCCGCTTTCATGCTTCAGGGACGCATAGACGCGGCGCCCGCGGACGTTGGCGACGGCCTCCTTGATCCCGCCGACGGGCGACGGGCTGACATCCAGGACCTCGAACTTCCAGCCCTTGCTCTCGGCGTGGCGGGAATACATCCGGAACAGGTCCTGGGCGAAGAGCGAGGCTTCGTCCCCGCCGGCCCCCGCCCGGACCTCGAGGATGACATCCTTCGCGTCGAAGGGGTCTTTGGGAAGGATCAGGATCCTGAGCTCGGCTTCGAGGGCCTTCTCCCGCTTCTCGAGGGCGGCGACTTCCCCTTCGGCCAACGCCTTCAATTCGGGGTCGGCGGCCGGGTCGGCCAGGATCTTCCGGGATTCTTCCTTGTCCCGCCCGACCCGCCTGTATTCCTCGTACCTGCGGACGGCCGGCTCGAGCTCGGCCCGCTCCTTGGAGATCTCCCTGATCTTCTGGGGGTTGGTAAGGCAGGCCGGGTCGGAGAGGGAGAGCGTGAGTTGGCGGTATCTATCCTCGAGTCTCTTCAGTTCCCGGAACATAGGTGTTATTTCTTTGCATCGCCGTATTTCTTCCGGAACTTCTCGATCCGCCCGGCGCTGTCCAGGAACTTCTGCTTGCCCGTAAAGAACGGGTGGCACTGGGAGCAGATCTCCACGCGGATCTCGGACTTGGTGGACCGTGTCTTGAAATGGGTCCCGCAGGCGCAGGTCACGAGACACTCCTGGTATTCCGGATGGACATCTTTCTTCATGGATTCATCTCCTCGTCGAATCCGGCATTATAGCAGATTCCCGCCGGGACCGCAAAGCGCCGGGATCTCTTCGGCCTTCTTCAGAAAGCCTTCCCGGTCCACGACGAACTCCAGGCCCTTCTGGGCGGCCTTGATCCGGTCACGGTAGTCCCGTGACTCGAAATATTCCTTAAGGGCCCTGTTCAGGGGGTAGACCTGCTCCTCGGACCGCCACTCGTAAACGGTACCGTCCTTTCGCCTGAGGCAGTTGAGGTGGACGATCCAGGCCAGTTGCTTGAACGGCATGTGGCTGAAGGCCTTGCGGATGGCGGCGACCTCGCCCTCCTTCTCGGGGTTCAGGAACCGGAAATACCTCGAGAACAGGAGGGCGTTGTGAAAGAAGGCCGGGAAGGCCAGGAGGCAGTCCTTACGGGTCAGTCGGGCGAGGTAAACGAAAGTATCCATGATCTTCTTGGACACGCTGAGCCCCGGGTGGATTTGGCCCGGCAGCGGGGAATGCTTTTCCGTGAACATCTCGAGGGGGTTCTGGAGCGTCAGCCACTCCAGGACGAGGCTCTTGGGCGACAGGACGGCGTTGAGCCCGCCGAGCCGGACCTTGAGGGGGTACTCCGCCTCCCGGATCTTGAGGTCGACGATCAGGTTCTCCGGGCTCTTGTCCTTGTAGAAGATCTGCAGCCTCTGGAGGGGATATTCCCTGGAATCCAGCTCGTAATCCAAGGGCCAGAGCTTCCTCTTGTGGGCCTCCCTGAGGAAGTTCCTCTTCTTCATGACCGCCAGGACCTCATTCAGGGAGTAGCGACCGAGGAACAGGAAACTGCCCTTGCGATCGGCCAGCGTTGCGAAGATCTCCCCTTCCTCGACTAGGGGGACGTCCTTGCCGAATGGCCTCACCTTGGGGCCGAAGAGCTTCATAGAGGGATTCTATTCGATTTGCCGGGAACTGGCAAGACGGACCGGCCGTCAGGGCCGGAGGGGCGGGGGGCCGGGCTCGGCGGAGAGAGGGGCCTGGACGAAGAAGGAGAGGATGTCGTCCCCGAGGGCGACCGTTCGTCGGAGGAGGAAGCCCTCCGAGTTGGGGCGGACCTTGAAATAATGGCGCAGGATGAGCATCCCCCCCTCACGAAGGATGCCCCGCTTCCGGACGACCTTGAGGGGATTGCGGGTTTCCATAAGCTTGTAGGGCGGGTCGAGGCAGATGATGTCGAACAGGACCTCGGACTTGGAAAGCTCGATGACGGCCCTGTTGAACTCCTTCTCGACGATGAGGGCCCGGTCGTCGGCCCCGCACCTGGCGACGTTGGCCGCGACGACCTTCGCGGCGGCCCGGAGCTCTTCGACGAAAACAACGCGCTCGGCGCCCCGGCTCAAGGCCTCGATCCCCACGGAACCCGTCCCGGCGAACCCGTCCAGGAACCAGCTCCCCGGGACGTCGTCCCGAATGATGTTGAACAATGCGCCCTTGACCTTGTCCTGCATGGGCCGGACGAGCGGGCTCCGGATGAACTTCAGCCGCCTCCCCTTGAACTCTCCGCCGATGACTCGGATCATTTGAGGCTCCCTCCTAGTAGACCACGACGAGCCTGCCCGACCCCGTCTCCAGGCCGGAGATGCCGTACGGGAGCTCGTACCAATCGTCGAGCCGGACGGGCTCCGTCCCCTCGAGCTCTGAAACCGTGGAAATGACCAGATCCAGGAGGGCCGTCTCGATCCGCTGCTGTTCGAGGTAGAGGCTCTCGAAGCGCACACGGGCCATCCCGGGCCGCGTCTCGACGACGCCGGCAAAGGTGATGTTCATCATCGGCTTGATGAAGGCGGGGAGCTTGCGGTCCCGCAGGTCGATGACGGCCAGCCCTTCGATCCTGTTCCCCGGGAAGAGCTTCAGCCGGAGGTCCTTCAGGATGTCCTCTTTCTCCGTCTCGATGCGGTAGGCGATGTAGGCGTTCAGCTCGCGTTCCCTTACCGCGATCGAGCGAGGTCGGCCGGAGGGCGCCGCGCCGCTCTCCGTTCGGATCCTTTCTATGGCCTGGAGGACTTTCATGGCGTCGGCGCGCGCCTCGGGCGTGAGCTCGGAGCGGAAACCGGACCCGCCGGCCTGAAGGGCCGCCAGGACGCCTGCGACGAGGGCCGCGATCCGCAGGATACGCATCTTATTATTTTTCGAAGCTCCCGCCCCCATGCTAGCAAATTACCCCTCTCAAGTAAAACCGCGGACGGCTTCCGGGGACGAAGCTCCGCCATCGAGGTTTTTTCGGGATCGGCGGGCGATTCGGGACGGTTCAGTAGTGCGTCAGCGTCCCGTCCCTCTTCGCCTTGCGGAGGGCGAGCCGGAAGGTCCAGAAACCGAGCGGAAGGAGGACCGCCGCGAACACGGCAAGGGCGGCGATGCTCGGCAGGACCCGGGCGAACGTCGCGGAGGAGAGAAGGCTCAGGCGAAGGCCTTCGAGCGCGTGGGTGACCGGGAGAAAAAGGACACCCCTCGAAGCCAGAGGGGGAGGACGGCCACGGGGAACAGCATCCCCCCCAAGAGCCCCGAGATGCTTCCGAAGAGCCAGGAGATGGGATTCCCGAGCTTATAGATGAGAAGGAAAGCGGCCGATAGCATGCCCAGGCTCAAAAAGCAGGCGGCGGTCAGAAAAAGGACGATCAGGAAGGCGGGGATATTGACGTGTCCCAACCTCATGCCGAAGACCGCCATGGCCAGGGCCAGCTGGACGGCTGTCCTGAGCAGAGCGAACACGAGCGGGTAAAGGGAGGACCCGAAGAGGACGACGGACATCGGGGTCAGGGTCACGATCAAGGCTTCCAGCGTCCCGGAGACCTGGGCGCTCCGGACGACCTGGGGCAATCCTTCCTGGAAAACCCCCAGGGGGCCGGAGAAGGCGATGCCGATCAGGGCGAACGAAAAATAGTTCCCGCCGTAGGCCGCGAGGGAGGCGGTGCCCGGGGCGATCAGCCGGGAGATGAAATAGAACGTCGCCGAGGAAAGCAGGACCCCGACGACCGAGAAGATGAAGGAGAGCTTGTAGCTGGCGGCGTCGAGGATGTCGCGCCGTAGGAACGCCCCCAGCTTTTGGAATAAACCCGGGCGCTTCGCGGCGGGACGGATCCCCCAGGGAAGGTTCATAGGCTCCCCCGTTCGTCCGGGACGGGCTCTCCGGTCTCGACCGCGCCGTCATAGACCTCCTGAAGAGAGATCCTGCCGTCCTTCGTCAGATCGGCCGTCCGGCCGGAGGCCCGGATGCGCCCCTTGTCGATGATGGCCAGGTCGTCGGCCACCTCGGCGGCCTCCGCGAGGTTGTGCGTGGCCCAGAAGACCGTGCGTCCCTGCCGCCCGACGAGTTCGCCCCGGATGAACGCGCGGATCTTCCGGGCGAATCCCGGATCGAGGCTCCGGGTGGGCTCGTCTACGAGGAGGATCCTGGCGTCGGTCAGGAGGGCTCGGGCGAAGGCCAGCATCTGCCGCTTGCCCGTGGAATAGGTGTTGTAACGCATGTCCGCGACGTCGTCGAGGCCGGCTAGGCCTAGGATCTCGTCGACGCGCCGACGGGATTCGGCGGCCGGGATGTCGCTCAGGACGGCGAAGAACCTGAGGTTCTGCCGGCCGGTCAGCCGCCAATAGAAGCTCCGCTCGTCGCCGACGGCCAGGTCGATCGCCCCCTTGACCCTGCCGGGGTCGCGTTCCACGTCGAACCCGCCGACGCGGGCCTGCCCCCCGTCGGGAAGCACGAGGGTCGCGAGGATCTTGATCAGGGTCGTCTTGCCCGCCCCGTTCGGGCCGAGGAGACATTGGCACCGGCCGGCACCCACCTCGAGGTCGACCCCGTCGAGGGCCGTGACGAATCTCCTCCGGAACGGGTGCGCGACAAGTTCCCGGTATCCCCGGACCAGCGGGTACTTCTTAATGAGCCCCCGGACGGAGACGGCCGGGACGCCGGCGGTTCCGGTCATGCGGCGCCCTCCCTTCTTTTGAGAAGCCGAATAAACGGCGTGCCGAGCCGTCGGGCATATTGGAGCCAGGCTTTCGCGGACCAGGGGACGACATTATAGGAATCGGCGATCCAGTCCATGGGGGGGGGGGGAAAAGGACCCTCAGCAGGGTCCCGGCGGCCAGAAGAGGCTTTTTCCGGGAGAGAAGAGAGAAGAAGGTCGGTGCATAATAGGGCATAGAAACCCGACCGGCCCGGCGGATGACCCTGCCGGGCGCCCAGAACGCGGACAGGAGCATGGATTCGAACGGCCCCATGGGGAACTCCGTAACGACCCGCTTCGGGATCGTTCCGGGCCAGAGAGCGTTCACGAGCTCGAAGCTGTGACGGGGGACAGCGCCGATCCCCTCCCGCCGCGCGATCCATACGACCTTATCCCGATCGATCTCCGCCCGCGAGCCGAGCCCGGCAATGTCCGTGAGCCACATCAGGCGGGCGTAAGAGTGCTGTTGGGCATGCAGGCACAGATAGCACAGCTCGTCGCGGAAAGGGCCAGGGAAGCCTAGAGAATCGCGCGGTCAGTTCTTGATCTGGCTGGCGGGTTGCTCTTTCTCGCTAGGCGTCAGGGCGGCACTGCCGGCGATCACGGCGGCGATGCCGAGCGGCGCAAGGAAGAATGGGGGGATGCCCCGTTTGCAGACTATGTAAACGATATCGCCGGGAACGCAGGTCTTTTTGAGCGGGATATCGACCGTCTCTCCGACCATGGCTTTCCTGACCGAAGCGCCCTGGACCGTCAGGCCCTTGGCATCCTGGTAAAAATCTGTGGACGCACCCTTGACATGGATCCTGTCGCCGGCCTGCAGGAGGCCCCTCTCGATGAAGACCGCCGCCCGGCCGCTGCCCGACTTGAACTCAGAGACGATCCCGATCCGCGCTTCGCCCTTTTCCTGCTGATCCTTATTGACCGGTTTGACGGCTTCCTGGACGTCCTTCTCGTAGGGGTTCAGCGCGATGGCGATCTTCGCCGTTTCGTTGGCGGCGACCCCGACCAGGTCGGTAGAGTTGTAGCTGCCGTCCGGAGACATGACTCCGAGGGCATAGAGGCCGGTTTCGAGCCCCTGGAATTTGAATACTCCCAAACCGTCCGAGGCGGCGCTTTCGTAGACTTTACCCGACGAGATGTTCTTGACCATGACAACGGCGCCCGGGAGGGGCGTCGTCCCGTCCTGGCCGTAGACGAACCCAAGAAGGTTGCCCTTAACGGGGACTTGCCCCTTCAGGACATGCGGCGAAAGAAAGATAAGCACCGCCGCGACAAGCCCCAAAGAGACTACTTTACCCTTCGTACTTCTGCCCATAAAATCCTCCTAAAGAAAGCCCTATGAAATCATAAGTTATTCAAAGATCTATGTCAAGCGGGGCACCGGGAGCGGCCGCCAGGCCAGCCGGAGAGGGAAAACCGGGCCGCTGACGGCCCTGAGGACGAGGCTGTTGGTTCCGGTGGCGGCTTCCGCCTCCAACGTGCACCCGGCGGGCCCGATCAGGCCCTCCCAGACGATCCGCCCGTTGAACTCCAGGCCCGCGAGGGGGCCGGGCCCTTGCCCGGACGCCGCGAACGCAAGTTCCAAGGCGAGCCTGCCGGATTCGAGAACCAGCGGGAAGGCCCGTTCCGTCCCTTTTGGGACGGGAACGCCCCCGAGAGCCTGTTCCCCTGGGGTCAGGGCCGCCCTGATGGCTTCGTCGGCCTTCCGGAGCCCGGCGTCGTCGTTCAAGCGCTCGTAGCCCTTCCGTATCTTGAGCACGAGGGCGAGGCTCCCCGGCCGGCCGTCCAGCGCCTTGTCGTAGAACCGCTCGGCTTCATAGATGTAATCGAGCTTCTGGAACGCGTCGCCGATGATCTCGTACGCCTCGAGGAGGTCGGCCTTCATGGCTTCGGGGACGAAGACGAGGCCTTGTTCGAGAGAAACGCCGAAGCGCGTGATTTCCCGGTACCGGTTCTGCCGGAAGCTCAGCCGAAGCTGGAAGACGAGCGCCTTGAGGTCCTTGGCGTTCAGGGCCGGCTCGGCGGGGAGGACGTTCCTTTCCTTGAGGAACGTCTCGAGGTCGCCGACGGCCGAAGGGCGGTCCTCCAGGGCCAGATAAGCTTCGAGGTCGGACTCGGCGCTCTCGAGGCTGCGCGTCTCCTCGATCCGGCACTTGGCGAGGTTGAGATATGCCGACCGGCGCGCGGCGGCATAATCCTTCGGGTCGATCAGGATCTCGCCCGCGAGCGCCTGATAGAACTTGATATTCCCAAGGATCCCCAGGCAGGCGGAAAAGTGCGCGGCGGCCTCGACGGTCCGGAGCGAATCCAAGGCCCTCTGTCCGGCCTCCGACTCCCCCGCGGCCGTCAAATATTCGAGGCCTTCGGCCCGGGAGAGGGCCTTCTGCCTGGCTTCGATGGAAAGGGCCTTCTCCCCGAGGAACCGGGCATAGAAGCGCAGCGAGGCCGGATCCTCGGGCAGGATCGCGGCCATCAGCGCATAATCCCGCGCGTTCAGGTCCCAAACCTGAAGGACGGCGGTAACTTTCTCCTCATCCGTCCGGGCCACATCTTCTTCAGGATGTCCCGGGTGAACTCCCGTTCCCGGGGCGAAAGGACCGCCCAGCGCGACAGCAGGACCTTTCCGACCTCAAAGAAGGTGTGGCTGTTGTGCCCGGTCAGGGAGCGAGGCTTTCTTGAATTCCTCGAAATAGCTGACGGGCGCGGGGAGGGAGAGATAGGTAGTATAGAGAAGGGCTTGGGCGAACTGGAAATGGGTCTGCAGAGCTCCGGGATCGAGACGGAGGGAACGTTCGAAGCTCGCGAAGCTCCTCCTGAGATCGACGTCGCGGCGGCCGACGTTCCCGAGGTCCTCGGCGCCCCGCTCAAACCAGGCCTTGGCGAACTCGAAATGGACGAGGCTGTTCCAAGGGAAAAAGCCGTCGGCCTTCTCGAGCAGGCGGTTCCGCGCCGCGGGATCGCCGGTCACGGCCATCGCCCTGTAATAGAGAGGTTATCCATGGCGAAACGCTGGATCGTGGCGCCGATCCCGATGTAGAGAGCGCCGACGGTGACCAGAGCGAAGAGGATCCAGACGAAGTTCCTGATCCATTGTCGTCGGGGTCCGAAACGGCCGAAATGCAAAACGATGAACTCGACGAACAGCAGGAAGGTGAAGGCGAGGACGAAAAGGCCGGAACGGGAACGCGAGAGCAGGATCCCGATGGACATGACGATCACCGCGACGAAGAGGAGGGCGTTCGATAAAAGCCCTTTGCCTGTCATGTGCAGGATTTTTTCCTTGAGCCCCTCCCCTCCCAGCGAAAACAGGCCCAGGCGGGCGATGAGAAGCCCGATCGCCAGGGGGATGATCATCTCCAGGTAACCCGACAGGTGGTTCTGGTTGACGAACGTGCCCGTTCAGGAACCCCTGGTTGAACACCTTTTTATAGAAAAGAATACGGGGATTCTTCGTGGTCAGCTCGAACATCCCGTAGAGGGCTTCGAAAGATCCCATGACGACAAGGACGGCCAGGATTCTCCGGATCTGTGTCCCCGGGTGACGGTCTTGAGGACCAGGAACCCGAGGAGGACATAGGCCGCAAGCTCAAGTCCCGCCCGGAGCGTTTGGGCCGGCACGACGGAAAAGCTCAAGAATTCAATTTTCGCGAAGTCCGGAGCGAACATCCTCGATGAAACGCGACCGTTCCCGGAGAAAAGATGCCGGTGATGAACCTGGGCAGGGGTACGATCTGGATCGCCAGAAAAACGAACAGCCCGAGGAAGGCGTATCGCGGCCACTTGAGCCGCTCCGCCAGAAACGGGTTGAGGGAAGGTTTCCGGTTCATCAGCACATAGGCGCCGATCATCGCCAGCACGGTCGAACTGGATGGCCAGGATCGACCATTCGGGGACGGAGGCCGCGGGGAGGGGGCTGAGGACGAGCAATGCCAGGAGCCCGTAATCGACGATCTGGCCGCTTCAGGAGGCCGTTCCCGGGGGAAACCGTGCCGCTGCCGGTCTTTTGAGTTCCGGTGATCTTGAGTTTCATGGCCATTCAGCTCTTTCGGAATTCATTTCTTGGATTTGAACAGGCCCGGCAGTCCCATGACCAGTTTCCTGCGTTTTTTCTGGGGATTGACCGGATCCGGCCTGCAGGGAATGTCCTCATCGCTCCAGGACGGCCTGAGGGTTGCGCTTCGACGAGCGCCTGGGCCGGCTCCTCTCCCAGGATTTCCGCGGCCTTGGCGGACGGCCTCGGCGAGGCGCGGGGCCATGGTGCGCGTGTTGTGCCCGTCGCTGGCGATAAAATGAACCAGCCCGGATTCGAGAAAAAGCCGCGCGGATTCTCCGGCCTGGGAACCGTTTCTGCCCGAGGAGACTCCCTCCGTTGACC
Organism: Candidatus Aminicenantota bacterium; assembly: GCA_963813235.1. Lineage (GTDB taxonomy): Bacteria > Acidobacteriota > Aminicenantia > Aminicenantales > Saccharicenantaceae > JALHVH01. Next base: position 89,623 of record CAWEYF010000017.1, read on the forward strand.
TGGGCGAGGGCGCCCATGCTCGACGAGTTCGAAGAGAAGCCCGGGGGATTGGGCGAAAAACCGTGATTCCGCTCGGGATGGGCGATGATCGGAATCACACGCTCGCTCATGAGTTCGAACAGGAGATCCTTGACCCCGGAAAAAACGTGGTCCGAAGGGAATTCGAGAGAGCATAAGAGCTTCCGGCGACGGTCAGGATCTCCCTGTGCCGCCGGATTTCATCCGCCAGGTTGTGGGAGATGTGGACCTCGGCGCCGCCCCGGATTTCGACGGGGACGCCCGCCGTCTCCAGGCGCGGCCACCAGGTCCCGCCGTTTGGCCTCGATCACGCCCAGGTCGTCGTACTCAAAACCGCCCTTGAAGAGATGCGGCGTGGCGACGATGAAAGTCACTCCCTCTTCGCAGGGAGATCCGGGCCATAGCGATCGCGTGATCCATGTCCCTGGCCCCGTCGTCGAGGCCCGGCAGGATGTGGCAATGGAGGTCGATCATCTCATTTCCGCCGGCCGGTTTCGATCTGAAATTCTTCCTTTGCCCGGAAGCCTTCGGCTCATCGGTCGAGGAGGCGTATTCATACTGGTAGTAGTGATAATAGGGCCCCGCGTCGCCCTGGCGGCCGATCTTGACTTCGTTGAATATCACGCCGACGATGTCGGATTTGGCTTTCCGCAGTTCCGCCACCGCTCGGACCAGGGGCTTGCGGGTCGTTTTTCCCGCCCGGACGACGAGCACCGAGCAATCGGTCATCGAACTGATGATCACGGGGTCGATGACGGCGAGGACGGGAGGAGTATCCAGGAGGACGACGTCGAACCGCTCCCGGACTTCGGCCAGAAGCTCCTTCATCCTCCGGGAATTGAGGAGTTCGGCCGGATTCGGAGGATGGGGGCCGCTCGGGAGAATCCAGATATTCTCGATTCCGGTCTTCTGGACCGCGTCCTCGAAACTCACCTTGCCGGTCAGACAGCCGCTCAAACCGACCATGTTCCGGACCTTGAAGACTTTATGCAGACGGGGCTTTCTCATGTCGCAGTCGATGAGCAAAACCTTGCCCTCGAGCTGGGCGAACGAAACGGCCATATTGGAGACCGTCGCCGTCTTCCCCTCCTGGGGATGGGAACTGGTGAAACAGATCGTCTTCGGCTGGCGGTCCGCATTGGAGAACAGGATGGACGTACGGACCGTCCGGTAGTCCTCGGAGATGGAGAATTTCGGGAAAAGATGATTGATCAGCTCGATCTCGTTGACCTCGGGCATCGTCTTATCGCCGGTGACGTTCTCCGCCCCGTAGGAAAAAGCCGTAGGTCCCGGCCTGGCCGTTGTGTTTTTTCGTGCTGTCGGCCGAGAGATGCGGGATGATGCCCAGGGAGGGCAGGCCGGTGAGCTTTTCGGCGTCCTCCGGCCCCTTGACGGTGTTGTCCATGTATTCGACCGCGAAGATCAGCCCCAGCCCGCCGATGAGCCCGACCAGGAGCGCCATCAGGAGGTTCTTCCTCGTGTTCGGGGTGAACGGGCCGCCCGGGACGAGCGCCCGGTCGACGATCTTGATGTTGCTCGTCCTCAGTCCGCCGAGCCGGGCCGAGACCAGCGTCTCGTTCTGTTTGGCGGTCAGGGAGGCCAGGAGCTCGCGCATGTTGTCGACTTCGATCCTCAGGCTGTTGTAGAGGATGGCGTTGCTGTCCGTCTTGGAAACCTCGGTCCGTTGGGACTCGAGGAGATTCTGGAGGGACGCCTCTTTTTCTGCGCCGCCCTGAAGTCCGCCTCGGAGGCATCGACGGCCTTGTTGATCTCGGCTTCGAGCTCCGACTTCATGCTGTCCATCCGGGCCCGCAGCTGGACCATTTCAGGATAGTCGGGCTTGAAGACCTTGATTTTCTGGTCGTATTCGTTCTTGACCTGGGTGTAGTTCGTTTTCATGGACTGGATCAGGGCGTTGTCGATGAACTGGGGAAGCGAGTCCAACCGGAGGGTCTTCAGCTCCCGGAACAGCGATTCCTTCTTGATCCGGTCGACCTGGGCCTCGGTCAGGGCCGAGCTCACGTCGGCGAACTTGTTGACGACGGAGCTCTCGTCCTTGCTCAGGTAGAGGAGCTTCTTTTCTTCCCCGTAGCGCTGCATGTCCCGTTCCTTGGCCCCGAGGTCATCCCTCAGCTTGGCGATTTCTTCGCTCAGGAACTCCGAAGCCTGCTGGGTGGCCTCGTAGCGGGATTCGATCGAGAAGCTTACGAATTCCTCGACCAGGGTGTTGACGACGTCCGCGGCCAGGACCGGATAGGGAGAAGTATAGCTGACGTCCACGAGCCTCGTCTCTGGAACCGGAGAGACGCCCAGGCCGCCGAGCACGGTGAACGCGTAGGCCGAGTAGGGACTGGGCCGGGACTCGGAAAGCTCCCGTTGGGCCGATGGCTTCGCGGAACCGCGGAGCCATCGGAAGGTCACCAGGTTCTTGACGCCGCCGAGGATGTTCACCCCGGACTTCGCCGCGGACCGGAACTCGGGCCTGGCCGGAAAATTCATCTTCTTGGCGACCCGTTCCGCGAGCGATCGGCTGGACAGGAGGCGAAGCTGAGTATTGAAATTCGTCCCCAGGTAGTCCTGTTGGTAGTATCCTCCGGAAGCCAACATGTCCTGGATGTTGAGCATGCCGGAACTCTGTTCCTCGATCATGATGGTCGCCGTCGCCTGGTACAGGCGCGTGGAGGTAAGCGAAAAGACGGCCGTGAACACGAGGAGGACGACGCTGAACGTCACCAGGATCCACTTCCTTTTCAGGATGACGTGTCCGTATTCCAACAGGTCGATCTCTTTTTTTTCGATGGTGTTGATCATGACTGTATTCCTTGATCCGGATCGGAAAATTTACAGAATCAGAAGAGACTCGGGAACGTAGACCGTGTCGTTCTCCAGGAGCTGAAGATCTTTCTGCTTGTTCCGGAGGATGCTCCTCGCGTTGATCTTGATCTCTTTTTCCTTGCCGTTTTCGTCCTTCCTCTTGACGACGACGCCCCCCGGGAGGCCCGGTCGGTGAATCCCCCGGCCTGGGCGATCGCCTGCAGGAGGGTCGGGAGACTGGATTTCTTCGACCTGCAGAGCGCCCCGGGTTCTTGACCTGGCCGAACACATAGACCACGACCAGACTTGTCGACGGGGATGTTGACGATGTCGTCGGGCTCGAGGGGAATGTTGAGCTGGGCCTCCCCCTTGAGGAACAGGTCGTCGATGGAAATGTGGAGCGAAGTGCTCGTCCCGTCCGGCATCTGGCGGATGACGATGATCTCTTTCCCGGCGTCGCGGGTCAGCCCGCCGGCCTCGGAGATGATCTGCATGAGCGTCTGGCGCCCGAGAAGCTGGTAGGGGCCCGGCTTTTCCACCGCGCCAAGCACCGAAACCCGCTTGCTCTGGTATTCCCGGATGAAGACGGTCACCTGGGGGTTCTGCGACGTATTTTTCCCCGAGAAGCCGGGCGATCTTTTGTTCGACCTCGGTTTTCGTCAATCCGTCCACGGGGATTTCGCCCAGGAGCGGCAGGGTGATTTTCCCGTCCTCGGAAACGCGGACGGTCTTGCTCAGGTCATCCGCCCCGAATACGCTGATCTCGAGAAGGTCCTTGGGCCCGACCTTGTATTCCTGGATGTACTTATCCTGGGAAACCAGGGGGATGGACAGAAGCATCGCTAAACAGGCCAATGCCATGAGGCTTGATTTCGTTTTACAGGATGAAGGGCGCAGGTAAGCCCGCGGAATGCATCCCTTGATCACCGGCGAAATCGCGCCGGTATAATCCCCGATCCGGGTTTCACCCGTGCTCCGATAAAACACGTTGTTGTCATAGCCGCAGCATCCCTGATTTGAATCGACGGCAGGAACCGAAGGGGACCGAATTCTCAGCTTGGGCGGTGTTGCGGATTTCGTCCAACTCGGACCGGAAGGTCTTGTAATCCTGTCGGCGCAAAGGCCATACAACGCAGAAGGGACACCGCGACCAGGAATGGTTTTTTCATATTTATTGCTTCCGAATTTCAACCGACGATCTGCTTGGCCAGATACCAGGCCAGAGCGGCGATGGATCAGCCAGGGCCAGATTCTTTTTATCTTCAGGGTTTCCAATATTTTCATTGGCCTCCGGGACCGGAGGACTGGATCAGTTGGATCTCCCGATCCCCGGATTCTCGGACATCCCCCGGAAGGTTTTCATGAACGAAAGCCTCTTGACCAGGGCCAGGATTAGATCGCTATGCCAGTCGAAGTCCGCCTTTTCGCTGACGATGGGGAGGATTCCATCCGTCTGGGCGAGCCGAAAGATCCTTTCGATCTGGGAATCGCGTCAGCCGGGCGCACGATGCGCCGGGTCATGTGCCCAAGGATGATCTCCTTCTGCAGGGCGGCTTTTCCAGTTCTTTTCGTAGGCGGGCGAGCGCGGAAGCCGAAAAATCGCCCCGTGGCGAAGCACTCCCGGACGGCGGCGGCGGCGATGTCGGCGCAGCACCAGCCCGTAGTAGATCCCACCGCCCGTCGTCGTCTTGATCTGTCCCGCGGCCTCTCCGAGGGCGATGACGCGATCACTAAAAGTCCTGGACAGCAGGCCTTGGGCGATGGCTTTGACCCGGATCGATTCCGGATGCGAAGTCCGCGGAGTTCCCCGGCATAGAATTCCCGGATGAGATCCGCCAGGCATGTCCGCGGAATCTTTTCCGGTCAGCATCCCGATCCTGAAGCCTTGCCGGGTCCTGACGGAACTGCCCAGCCGAAAGCCCCGGGGGCGACTCCCCTGCCCACGAAAATCGTGGTCATGAGATTCTCTGTCGTCTCGATCTCCGCCTGGGCTCCGTTCAGGAATTCCCTGGGCCTTCCAAGGTCGAGCTTTTTCTGAAGGCCGTAATCGATCCCAGTCGCCAGAACGCGCCAGCCTGGCGTGAATGGAAACGGCGTCTCCCCCCTCCGTCCTCGCCAGGACCTCGACCTTTTCCGGATCGATCCGGACGTCCTCGGCCCTCATGCGCAAGCATGATTTCGGCCCCGAGTTTCCGACGCCTTGGCCGCCAGGTTCAGGTCGAACCTCTCCCGGTCCACGACATAGGCGAACGAAACAGGATGGCTGTAGACGGATCGAGTTATGCGTCGGGGAAACGAGGCGGACGGACTGGAGTCTCTCTCAGGACCGAGTTCGTGTTCAGGCCGAACTCGCCGAAGGCTTCCTTGCCGACTATCCCGGTGCAGACGACGCCGGATCCGACGGCCGTTTTCTTTTCGAGAATGCGGACGTGCGAGGCCGGCTTCAGCCAGACGGCCGGCCAAGCGAAGCCCGCTGGGGCCTCGCCGCCGATCGACGCATGACGTCCGATTTCAGCATCATTGTCCTGTCAACGTTGTTTCGTCTCTATTTAAAGGATTTGTCCGTGAATTGTCAACGCCGATGCTCGCCACGGAAGGTCAGATTTTATGCGTCCTGGATTCCCAGTTTCCCCGGAACGTGATCCAGAACGACAGGAACGATGAGCTTCAGATCCAGCCAGAAGCTGCGCTTCCGGATGTAGAGAAGGTCGTAGCGGAACTTCTTCCGGCGCGGTGTCTCTCCGGGAAGATAGACCTGGGTCAGCCCGGTCAGGCCCGGCCGAACGGCATGACGTTCCCGATAACCCGGGATATCCTCGATGGGCCGCGCGTCCGGGTCGCCCGAGGACTTCCTTCTCGTTCGGCCGCAGGGCTCGCGGCCCGACGAAGCTCATATCGCCCTTGAAGATGTTCCAGAGCTGGGGAAGCTCGTCCATGGCCGGTCGCGCTCAGGATCCGGCCGATCTGCGTGCACGCGGGGATCGTGCTGACGGCCTGGACCGGTCCGCTGTCCTTTCTCGGCGTCGACGATCATGGAGCGGAACTTGAGCGCGCTTGAAGATGCGGCCGTTCTTCCCGACCCGTTCCTGGGCGTAGAAGACCGGCCCCCGGTCCTGAAGCCAGACGAGCAGGGAGATACAGGAGCCAGAGCGGCGAAGACAGAATCGAGCCCGGAAAGAGAGTAAGGGCGACGCTTGAGAAAGACGCTTTCCAGAACGCGCCGTGCCGAAACGGGCGCGCGAGGAGTTCTCGGCACGCAGCGTATTGCCGCAAGAGTCAGAGCGGCGAGAACGTCCCGAACGAATCGACTGCCCAGTCGATCGTAGCTCGACGTTGCGATTCGGGACAAAGCGCTGGAGGAACTCGTCAAGGAATCCGTAAGCGATCGCCACGCTCCGGCCGCACAGAAGAGCCCAGCGCGAGATTCCAGTCGGGTCTGTTCCCGCCCGCGGAACGCCCGATAGATGAGGCACGGCCAGGATCCCGTACTCGATGACGTGCAGCGACTTCCGTGAAAATGACGTAGCACAAGCCTCGGCCTGTATCGAGGCGTGCGGGAGAAACCAGCGGAATAAGGCCGTACGAGATCTCGGTAGATACGGCTGCTAAGCGAGCACGGTTCCCGACGGGGAAACATCGAGCGGCCTCCGAGAGGACGGGCGGCAGCCAGATATTTGCAGAAATTCTTCGTCGAAATCGTCGGGTTCAGAAACCGGCGAAGTCGAGTCCGCCTGTTCCGGATGGAGTCCGAGAAGTACGTCGTACGGTTCATCGAGGATCCGTGTCCTTGGCGAAGTTGTCGACGACGTAGTCGCCGGGCGTGCGGAACCCATGTCCACGCGGGACTCGGGGGCGTCGCTTCAAGCCGGATGGCAGCGTATCCGCGATTTTTGCGGAGATCGTCGGGCTGCGCGACGGCAGCGCCGCAGTCCGCGTCTCGCCGACGACGGCCGCGACCTCGGAGTCGGGTGTCGTCAGGGCCAGGATCGGGCCGCCCGGCGGCCATGAAATTATAGAGCTTCGGAGGGCACGGACATGTGGGATTTCTCCTTATCCAGGGGGACGAGGAGGACGTCGGTCGACGCCAGGAGGCGCAGGGGAGATCCGCGTAGGGCTGGAAGGGCAGAAACAGACGTCGTTCTAGACCCGAGCTCCGCGGCTCGCTTTTGCAACCGCCTCTTTTCTCAAGCCCTCGCCGACGATCACGAATCCGGATATCCGGTGCTCGACTTCGAGGCGTCTCGGCTGCCTCGAGGGCGCCTCCGAGGGCGATATCGCTGCTGATGCTGATCGTGCCCGAGTACATGACAACGAACTTATCCTGGAGGCCGTGCCGGCGCGCGAACAGGATTGTCCTTGGCGAGCGGCCGCAGGACGTCGGTATCGACCCAATTCGGGATGACGCGTCAGCTTCGCGGGCGGGACGCCCTTCGCCAGGAGGTTGCGGCTTGAAACCGTCGCTGATGACGACGATCCGATCGGAGATCCGATAAACCCATTTCTCGAGCCCTTGGCGAACGCTGATGGCCGCCGGATTCTGCAGGATCCCCGACTCGATGGACAGGTCCGGATGGGTCCGCCGCCACAGGGCCCCAGATGAACGGCACCGGGAGGAAGCGCTCCGATGAAGCTCGGGATCCAATCGTTGCCGAATGTCAGATGATGCGCCACATCGAAACGGACCTCGGCATGCAACTTCCGGGCTACCCTCCAGGCCTTGATCTGCCAGAGATAATAATAGATCCGCTGACCGAACTCGATCCGGTAAAGCCATTTTCAGCCCTCGGGGAAGCTCTACAGAAATGGAACCGGACGTTCGGCAACGGCTTCCCCGCGAGCGCTTCGGAGATTCCCGCTTCGTTGTAACGATGAGTGATCACCCAAAGATCGTAAAAGCGGGCCAAGCTGCTCCATGAGCCTCCATCCCGTCAGATCCTCCCGGGATGGAGCTGGAGGGATCCCGCAGGGTTGCAGGCGTAAGCCGACACAAGGACGCGCATGTTCGTGCCGATCAACCCCATAAGGTCTCCCACAGTCCCAGAAGATTCCCCAGGCCCGGCGAAGACCATAGGCGCTGCCGTGCCTTATCCCCTCCCAAAGGCTCATCTGGGCACGGACGGCAAGCGCCAAATAGCATTTCCCAAGCAAGAAACCCGGATGTTTCTTCACGAAATGTACCCGGTTGAGAACCTCTCTTCGTCCGAAAGCGACGCCGCTCCCCCTGCCCGACGCGGCCGGCAGATGGTGGTAGACGGCATCGGCGACGACGGCGAGCCGGAACTGTCTGACCGACGCGATAGCTAAAATCCAGATCCTCGAGATAGCTGTAGCCTTCATACCATTCATCAAAACGGAACGTCCCGAGGATCGAGCTGCTCCAAACGGCCGCGGCGGAGGGCAGCCACTCGACGAAGACGTTTTCCGTGACGCTGCCGATCATCGTTTGAAATCCGGAGGGCAGGACCCGGCCCCTCTCGTCGCTGTACAATCCGAGGCGCGTCGCCAGAGCGGATCTCTTCAGACGGGACGCATACAGGAGGGGATGATTGGACATGTTGAAGGCGGCTCCGCCGACCCCGGCCGGCGGTGACTCCCAGAATCTCAGCATGTTCTCGAGCGCCGTAGGCTTCAGGACGGCGTCATCGTCCATGAATCCCGTCAGCGTAATTCCGGCCCGAACGTGGCTCACTCCCTCGTTTCGCTGACCGGAGGCCGACGGGGGAAGCTTGCGGACATAGACCAGCGAGGAGGCTTTATAGACCTCCGTTGCCAGCCGGACCGGACTCTCGCCGCCGTCTACGACGATGACTTGATCCGCCGGATACGTTTGTTCGTTGAGGCTCCGCAGGAGGCAGGCGATCTCCGAGGGCCGATCCTTGGTCGCCACGATCAAGGCTAAAGCGTTCTTGAACCGAAGCATCTCGATTCTCTGGATGGACCTAGATCACGTGGCCGACGCGGTTCCGAGGCGCTCGAGCTTGTTATGTTCCATGGCGGACTTGGCCATCATCCCCGGAATCCCCCCTGATGCAGGATATGTCCGACGCCCAATCGCATAAGGCGGAAGAGATGCCGGAGCAATACCCCGGGTTTCCTCGCGATCTCGGAGGCGTTCTTTTCCAGGATCTTGATGGTGCTCACGAGGAACGCCTTCCTGTCCGTGGACAGACTCCCGGGGACGCTATGCCAGATGACAAGAGGCTCATCGACATACAAGAAGCGATAGCGTTTTGATAACCGAATCCACAGGTCCCATTCCTCCAACGCGGTCAACCTTTCATCGAAATCGCCAGGGCCTCAAAACACTCTTTCTTCACCAACGCGGCAGGAGTCAGGACCATGTAGGTCCCTGAAAGGAGAGATCCACGAAGGGCGCCGTTCCGGGAACCTCGGCCGGATTGGGGATCAGCCATCTCTTTTCCCCCTTGACTCTCCAAGTCCCGGTATAAACAACGCCAACCATGGAAGACGCCGTTCTAAAGGCTTCTATTTGGGTCTCCAGTTTCTTCTCCAGCCACTCATCATCGCTATCAAGGAATGCAAGATATTGGCCTTTGGCCTGGCGGATCCCGGTGTTCCTTGCCGAGCCCGCTCCCTTTTTTTTGGGATGACGGAAGGACCGTATCCTTTCATCATATCTTCGGAGAATGTCCCCGGTACCGTCGGTGGATCCGTCATCGACGACGATGATCTCGAGATCCTGATATGTTTGGTCTATGACGCTCTGGATGGCTCGGCCGATAAGAGAGGCCCTGTTGTAGGTCGGGATAATGACGCTCACCGCCGGGCCTTTGATCCCCAGGGATCGGGTGTCCGGGATCTGGCAGGAGCGAGCATCGGTCTTCATCCGCGCCTTTTTTCAAACACGACGTGAATCTCAAGGCCTCGAGGATGGATGAATATCGGGACGAAACCCAAACGAGCCGCATATTCCATAACATCCTCTCCGCGGCACCCCGCCGGCAATAGAGCCGGATGGATCTCACAACAAAGATAGGAACAGGCCTTCTGAGCGAATGTCTTTTTCAGGCCCGCTAGTACCGAAAGCTCATATCCTTCAACATCGATCTTGATCAAGTTGGGAATCGGGCTTTCCGGCTTTTTTCAGGGCCGGGGACAACGGGCCCATAAAGGGGGATCCTGCGCGGGCCCCCCTCATTTCAGATGTCTCCGCAAGCCACGGTTCCAGGAACGGATCCGCTCCATCACGAACGATCTTTCCTGAACGTCAAGAAGATAGACATAGGTAAACGGGATGAACCCCAGGAAGAGCACGGCGCCCCCGGCGATCCCCAGACGCGCGAACTGATTGGCCAAGAGTCCCAAGCTAAGGACGGACAGGGCCATCGCCGATCGGAAGCCGCCAAACTCCTTGAAGCGTGCGAAACGGATCCTTCCGGCCTTGAACGAAGCCCAGAAATACAAGAACGTGAAGATCGATAAGCGCATGCATGTCGCGAAAGCCGCTCCTCCGATCCCCCAACGACGGATGCACAGCCAGGCCAGGAGCGCAAAGAAAGCCAGCTCGACCATCTGCAGTTTCGTCGTGATATCGACGCGCCCGATTCCCTGGAGATAACTGAAGGCAACGGTGATGACGGAATTTACCAGAAAGCCGAGAGCCAATAATTGGACGACCCGCGTGCTGTGAAGGGCGAAATCTCCCCCGAGCCACAAGCGCAAAAAATCGTTCGCAAAGAACGCAAAAAATAGGAGCGGTGTTCCCGCCAAGACAAGAAGATATTTTACGGACCTCGAAAAGATCTTTTCCGTCGTCGTGACGTCCCCGCCCCCGTTCAAATAGCTGAAGGCCGGGAATAGGACCAGGGATAGGCTCCCCGGGACAATGCCGATCCTGCTGATGGCTTCAAAGGGAGCCGCATAATAGCCGACCGCCTTGATATCAACCAGGTTCCCGATGAATAGACGGTCGAGGGAACTTATCGCCGTAAAGAGGATGCCCGAAAGGGCCAGCCAGCCGCTAAAGGAAAAAGCGGACCCACGTACTCCCGGGAGAACTTCGGTCGCGTTCGGAGCACGGGGAAAACCCGATCCGCAAGAATGAACCAGATCACCAGCCCGGCCAGGCGCGAGACAACCAGTAAGACGACGATGCCCGGGAGTCTTAGGCCCATGAGGATCGCGGCCAACGGGATGACATAAAAAGCGACGTTGAGAGGAATCTTCACGCCATTCACAAGATCAAATCTCTGGGCCGCTTCCAGAACGCCCCGAAAGGACGAGGAGAGGAAATTGATCGGCAACGAAAAGGCGACGAGTCTCAGAGTCAGCTGCGCCTCCTTGACAAATCCAGCAGGGATCTTGAGAAAACGTTCGGTCAAGATCGGGCGTGGCCAGCACCAGGCCGATAGAGGGCCACGATGCCAAGAACGACCTGCATGAGAGCCGTGGTCCAGAGATAGGCCGGGAGCTTTTCCTGTTCTCCCCTTCCCAAAGCCTCGGCAATATACTTGGTCGTGGTTCTGCCGAGCCCCAGATCGAATATTCCGAAATATCCGAATACGACCCAAACGATGGACAAGACCCCGAACCTTGTGGTCCCAAGGCCCCGGATGACAAAGGGCATCGTTACGAATCCCGCGACCAAGGGGAGCGCCATTCCAACGAAGTTGATGATCGTATTCTTTACAAGAGCGGCGCTATGGAGCTCGACGGCAATGGGGCCGGGTTTCCGGGTCGTCGGGGCGATCATCGGATGGTCGATCTCGTGATATAAGCCGAATCGATGCAGGCTACCGCCGTTGGCAAAACCCTTCTATCTCGATTGTGAAGAACGATTAAGCTTTTGCGAAGACGACGGAGCAGGTGAACCTGATTATATCCGAAGACGGGCGTGAAATCGAAGGCTTTGTCATTTTCATCGTCCGGTTGAATCTTAATCTCCCACCCCTGGGGCCGCAATCGTCCGGGGGGATGAATCCCGGGGTGAAAATCCTCCCTCGCCCCTCACCCATAGGGGTGAGGGAAGAGTGCGCTTCCCTGCCCCCTTTTTCTCCGGGGTCGCTCAACGCTTTGACAAGCGGGCGCGTATCGGGATATATATGACCCGTATCAGAGAGTTCCCCCCATGTATCCCGTGCGCGTCATCAAGGTCGGAAGAGTTCTCCTTCTCCTCGCCGCGGTCCTGGCGGCCTTCCTCCCGCTCGCGGCCGACCTCGCCGCTTCCCAAGCGATAGATCCTTTTTATCTCAGGCTCTTTGAGGACGGCGAAGCAGCGTTCGTCGCGGGAGACCATGCCAAAGCCGTCAAGGACCTGGAAGTCGCGGTTTTCGGTCTGTCGACCGACCGGGCCCGTTCAGCAAAAGCCTATATTTATCTCGCCCTGAGCCACTCCTCCCTGAAGAACCCCGAAAAAAGCCGCCAGTTCCTGAGGCGCGCCGTCGGTCTCGTCGGGAAGGACGACCCGGGATCCATAGGGTTGGCCGGAGGAGCCCTGAACGCCTACGAAAGGCTCCTCGAGAACCTGCCCGCCGCCCCCGAAGCCCAGCCTGAAGAGGTCGCTCCCCCCGCCTGGGAAAAGTCCCGGGAGCCCCCCCCGCCTGCCATGACCAGGCCCACGGTCGATCCGGCTCGGATCAAAGAACTGGAGCGCCGACTCGGAGCGGAGCCCGATAACGACGCCCTGAGATTGGACCTAGCGGCCCTATACGTCGGCCGGGGAAGCTACGACAAAGCCGCCAAGCTCGCGCGGGACCTCCTCAAAAGAGACCCGAACGAGATCATGGCGACTTACCATCTTTCACGGGCCCTGTTCTTCCTGAAGGACCACAGAAAGTCCCTCGAAGGGTTCCACAGGATCATCGCCCCGGCCTCGAAAGAGAAGGTCTCGGAGGACGCCGTCCTCCGCTCGACCGTCTATATCACGCTGTGCCTGAGCGCATTGGGCCAGAAGACGAGCCTGCGTTCCTACTTGGATTTCCTCGATCGGAACGTCTCCCTCACCGAGCTCAGGCGAGTCATCGCGGAAGAGGGGCTGGAAAGGGATTGGGCACTCCTCAAGGCCGGAAGCCGGTAGTCACCTGCCGGCTCGGAAGGACCCGGACCGCCTCCGTTTCCTTGACAGGGTAATACCCCTCATCTATACTGAATTTTTGTCCCCGGGAATGACTCCATGACACAGATCGACAAGGCCAGGAAAGGGAACCTTTCCCCCCAGTTGCGAAGGATCGCCAGGGAGGAATCGATGTCTCCCGATCGCATGGCCGCCCTTGTGTCCACAGGCAGGGTCGTCATCCCGTGGAATCCCGCCCACGCGCCTTCACGCCCGGCCGGGATCGGTCTCGGCCTCCGGACCAAGGTCAACGTCAACATCGGCACGTCCAAGGATTTTCCGCGCCTCCCCGTCGAGCTCAGGAAGGTCGCCGTCAGCCTCGAGTACGGGGCGGACGCCCTCATGGACCTGAGCACGGGGGGCGATATCCGGCACATAAGGCGATGCATCCTCGCCGCGACACCGATTCCCCTCGGCACGGTCCCCATTTACCAGGCGGCCATCAAGGCCATAGAGGAGCGCGGGACCGTCGTTGACCTGACCGAGGAGGACCTTTTCGACGCCGTCGAGGCCCAGGCCCGCGAGGGCGTGGACTTCATGACGGTCCATGCCGGTCTGACCTTGAAGGCGATCGACCGCCTGAAGAGGCAGGGCCGTGTGGCCGACGTCGTCTCCCGGGGCGGGGCCTTCCATCTGGCCTGGATGCTCCATAACGGGAGGGAGAATCCTTTCCATGCACGATTCGACCGCCTCCTCGAGATCGCCCGCCGCCACGACGTGACCCTCAGCCTCGGGGACGGGCTCCGGCCAGGCAGCATCATGGATGCCACCGACCGCCCCCAGATCGAAGAGCTCCTGACGTTGGGGGAGCTTGTGAAGCGGGCCCTCGAGGCGGGCGTCCAGGTCATGGTCGAGGGGCCGGGCCACGTTCCCCTGGACCAGATCGAAATGAACGTCAAGCTCCAAAAGCGCGTCTGTCACGAGGCCCCGTTCTACGTTCTCGGGCCGCTCGTCACGGATATCGCTCCCGGCTACGACCATATCGTTGCGGCCATCGGGGGCGCCGTCGCCGCCGCCGCCGGCGCCGATTTCCTCTGCTACGTCACGCCATCGGAACATCTCGGCCTCCCCTCCGTGGACGACGTCCGGGAAGGGCTCGTGGCGTCGAAGATCGCCGCCCACGCCGCCGACATCGTCAAGGGCGTTCCCGGGGCGCGCGAGAGGGACCTCGAGCTCTCCAGGGCCAGGAAGCGGCTCGACTGGAAGGCCCAGAAGAGTCTCGCCATCGATCCCCGCAAGTTCGGCGTCGTTCGGCGGGAACGGAAGACCAAGACGAAAGCCTGCTCCATGTGCGGGGAATTCTGCGCCATGCGCATCGTCTCCGAGTTCCTGGACCCCGCGGGGAAGGCCGATGTCGCCTGCTCCTGAGGCGCTCCTCTTCGGCACGGCCGGGGTCCCCCTCGGGAGCGAGGACACTTCGACCGTCCGGGGCATCGAGCACACGTTCGCGCTCGGCCTCGACTGCCAGGAGATCGAGTTCGTCAACGGGGTCAGGATGGGCCTGGACACGGCCCGCAAGGTCGCGGCCGGGGCGGCCGCCCGGAAGATCAGGCTCAGTGCCCACGCCCCCTATTTCATCAACCTCAACTCCGAGGACCGCGGCAAGCGCCTCCAGAGCCAGGAGCGGATCCTGGCGACGGCAAGGATCGCCCATGCCTGCGGGGCGGGAAGCGCGGTCTTCCACGCCGGGTTCTACGGGAAGGGCTCGCCCGAGCAGACCTTCGGGGAGATCAAGAGGGAGCTCTCCCAGGTCGTCTCCATCCTCCGTTCGGAGCGCGTCCCCGTGACGCTCCGCGTCGAGACGATGGGAAAGAGGTCCCAGTTCGGCTCGCTGGAGGAGGTCCTCAACCTCTGCCGGGAGATCGAAGGCCTCCAGCCCTGCCTCGACTTCTCCCATCTCCACGCCCGCGAAGGCCGGGTCAACTCCTACGAGGAGTTCGCCCGGGTCCTCTCCAAGGTCGAAAAGAAGCTCGGTCGCGCCGCTCTCAAGAACGCCCACATCCACATCTCGGGAAGCCACTACAACGAGGCCGGCGAGCTGAAACACCTCGATCTGATGCAGTCGGATTTCCATTTCGACGATTGGATCGAGGCCCTCGCGGACTTCGACGTCCGGGGCCTCCTGATCTGCGAGAGCCCGAACCGCGAAGAGGATGCCCTGATGCTGAAGAAGCTCTATCAGGCGCAGAAGGCCAAGTCGGACGACCCCGGCTCACCTCCCCCGCGCGAGTGACCGAAGATGAATATGACTTTGCGCCCGGCCGCCAACGATATTATCGGAACCAAACAGCGTGGGCCCTGACATGCGGAAAACCGGTCATCTATCCCGGTTCGGCCGGTTCCTGAAAGAACGGTCGCTCTTTCCCTGGCTGTTCGCCCTTTTTCCTGTTCTCGATCTTTATGCGCGCAATTTCAAAGAGACCGCGCCGATCACATTGCTGCTCCCCCTGGCGTTATCCTTGATCCTGGCCTTGCTCGTATGGCTGGCGGCACGAGCCGTGTCCCGGCGCAGCTTAAAGGCGTCCTTGACGACCCTGCTGTTCTGTCTCTTGTTCTTCTCCTACGGCCATCTGAGCGTCCTGCTGGGACTTCCGCCCTGGACGGTCTATCCGTGGGGCGCGGCGTTCCTTGTCGCGACCTCCCTCATCCTGAGGACGCGCCGGGACCTTTCCGGATGGACGCCGCGGCTCAATATCTTAGCCGCCGTCCTCGTCATCTCCGTCGCGGTTCAGATCGCCTGGTCCTGGACGCGTCCGTCCGGCCGCGCCTCGAGTCTGACCCAACTCTCCGAAGATGCCCGGCTGTCCGGGCGGAAGCTTCCCCCCGGCGGGATGCCGGACATCTATTACTTGGTCCTGGACCGGTACGCAAACGAAAGAGTCCTGAAAAGCGAGTTCGGCTTCGACAACGGCGGATTCCTCGATTCCCTCCGGGCCAAAGGTTTCTTTGTGGCCGACGACAGCCGATGCAACTACCCCCAGACCCACCTGTCCCTGGCCAGTTCGCTGAACATGGACTATATCGATCGGGCCCAAGGAGAACAGGCCCCCGGATCGGGGTTCGTCTTCAAGATCCTGAAGGACTTCCGGGTGCTGCGCCTGTTGAGGTCCCTGGGCTATACATCCATCCAACTGGGCTCCTGGTTCGAAGGGACCGCGTTCAATCCCTATGCCGATCTCAACTTGGGGGGGACCGGGATCCGTCGCTATTGGAACGATTTCTTCCAGAAGTTCGTCGGGACGACGGCCTTACGGCCCTGGTCCTCGGGCCGTTTTTTCCGTCCCCGTCAACGCGACAGGATCCTGCAACAGTTCGCCGAGCTGGAGCGGATGCCGGCCCGGAGGGGGCCCAAATTCGTGTTCGCCCATATCCTTATCACGCATCCGCCCTATGTATTCGGCCCGAACGGAGAGGAACGGGGCCCGGCGGAGGGGTTTACGTATCTCGACCAGCTGCTTTATGCCAACGCCAGGCTGTCGCAGCTCATCGACGCGCTGCAAAAAGGGTCCTCCCGTCCGCCCGTCATCATCCTGCAATCGGACGAGGGGCCCAAGCCCGGAAGACCCTTCATACGGGTCAAGGGGAAGAAGCGGCGTGTTCCCTGGAGCCTGAGGAGAGAGACCCCGTGGCAGAAACAGGTCCACCTCCCGATCCTGAATGCCATGGATTTCCCGGGCGCCGACACGAAGGTCCTCTATCCTTCGATATCCCCGGTCAACACATTCCGCGTGCTTTTCAACCTGTACTTCGGCGCACATTACCGGCTGCTCCCCGACGAGACCCGTGACTCTTCGGGGGAGGAAGCTTCCGACGAAGCGGCGGAATGAGGGTGGTCCTCACCCCTCCGGACCGGGCTCGCCGGGGACGAGGGCGGCCTCGACGAGTCGGACCGGCTCGGGAAAGATGATCTCGAGCTTGTTCCCTTCGACCTCGAGCCGTTCGTGACGGAGATCGAGAACGAGCTCATTCCGGCCCCGACCCTCGATCTCGCGGCCGGCCCGACCGTTGAAGAGGACACGAATCGGCCCCCTGCAGGGAGCCTCCCAACGCACCCGAACGCTGAAGTGGCTCAAGTGATACGACGCGTAGGTTCGAACCGCCCGCGCAACAGGCTGCATTTCTCTCACCCGCAAAAGGACATGGTCGGGGTCCGAGTATATGACCTCCCCGTAATTGCGGATGGACGCGATGCGCTCCCGGACATCCCGGAGGTCCAGGTGTCCACGGCGCCCCTCGTGCGCGTCGAAATGGAACACCACATAATCCACGGAATTGTTCACGATCAGCCTCCGCAACTTGTCCTCGGTCGGGAAGGACCTCTCGACCGAGCCTATGCGGGCTCCGAACCGTTGAACGAATCCCGGCAGGAACGAGGTTTTGCCGTTCACGAGGACGTTGCGATGATAGACCCAGGAGAACATCTGGCGGCGGGTGTTCGCGGGATTAATCTGCCCGAAGGAACACGGCCAATCCATGACGACCTTGCTTCCCTCATAAGGAATGGCCGCATAGACCGCTTCCTTCTTCGGCAGAGGCCTGGATACAGCCCCCTTGTCAAACTGGACGTTCTCCAGGATGATGAGGACGCACGCGCACAACGGGACGACCCCGCGGGGGACGCGCCGGAACACGCGCGCGGTCCGCTCAAGGCGAAGGCCCGCGACGGCGGCCAGCGTCAGCCAGAAAGGGAACAACATGGGATAGATGCGCTTGACCCCCCGCAATCCGGTCATCCCGGGGAAGTGTTCGTAGACCCAACCATAGGGCTGGAAGGCGTTAAGGAATCCCAGGTTTTCGAAGCTGAGCAAAAGGAGGAAAAAAGCGCTCGAAGCCGCAAGGAGGACCCTTTCCGGTGGGCTGAATTGCGCCCAGTTCCGCCAGGCCAGGACGGCAAGGACAGCAAGCATGATGACAAAAAGAACCTCTAGGGGCATTCCGCCGCGGAGCGCCCAAAAAACCAGGAGAAGTTCCATGGCTCCCAATCCGGCTAGGACCCACGCCCGCTTTCTCCCGCTTCCGGCGAAAAAAGCCAGGAGCAGGAAGGCCAGGGCCAGCCCGGGAAACATGATCTTGCCGACCACCTGTTCGCCTCCGAAGAAATGGCTCACAAGACGGCTGGAAGTGAAGAGTTCCCTGGGAAGGATGAGCGTATCGGGGTGGTACTGTCGGTCGAACCCCTGACTCCGGGCACTCCCTACGAACGGGTAGAAAATCGCGATGATCAGGAGGCCGACGGCGAGCAGGCTGGCCAGGACCGCGATCAGTCGCCGCGGGGACAGCATCTTCTGCCAGAGGGCCGCGGCCAGAAGGAGCGGCAGAAGGATAAGGATCAGGTGGACGCCGTAATAGATCTCGGTAAAGAACTGGTAGAAAACGCAAAAGGCCGCCCCCACGAGATAGCGCCGGCGGCCCGAACGGAAGTACTTCAGGAGGAGATAGACGATCCAGGGGACCCAGAAATTGGACAGAAAGTTGAACCAGACGAAGTGACTATAGTTACGCGGGCAGACAAGATAAAAAACGGCGGTCGCCGCGGCCCAACGAGCGTCGCCGGATACCTCCCGGATCAAAGTATAACAGCCGAGGGTCCCCGCCATCAGCGCCATCATGATATAAAGATTGGCGCTCTGGGTCAGGCTCAAACCCAGGAATTGGAAGAGCTTGAAGATGAGCGCGATCCCGAACAGCGGATGCCCGTATGTCGTGACGAACGCCGTGGGATAGAAGTACGGCAGGTGGTAGGCCATGTCCAGCGGCGTGTGGATCAGGTATTGGATGATGCTCATGATGTAAAGCTGGTCGGAGACGTCGGCATACGGGATGCTGGAGGAAAAACGGGTGAGCAGGAACGGATAGGACAGAAAGAGGAGAAGGAGGAAGCCGACGGGGAACGCGAACCGGCGCGCGAACCCGGGGAAAAATGCCTTCATCGTTCCCACAAGGACGATTATATTCCCCCGGCCCGCCAAGTCAATTTCCCTTCCGGCACACCCGTTTTCCCCCGGGTGGGATCGACGGCCCCAGAACCTTGACACCTCCGCACCGGACCTATAAACTGAAAACTCCCTTTTTTCGGGGGATTTGATGGACGAGGCATGAAGAGCATTCGTCTTGACGAGATAAGGAGAACGTCATGGTCGAGATCCGATTCCACGGACGCGGCGGCCAAGGGACCGTCGTTGCCTCGAAGGTCCTGGCAGACGCCGCCGCCAAGGAGGGCAGCTACGTCCAGGCCTATCCCGAGTTCGGGGTGGAGCGGCGCGGCGCTCCCGTCTTCGCCTTCCTCCGCATCGATCAAAAACCGATCTACGACAAGAGCCGGATCTACGCCCCGGACCACGTCGTCGTCGTGGACCCGACGCTCGTCGAGGTCATCGACGTCACGGAGGGCCTCAAGGACGGCGGCTGGATCATCATCAACAGCGACAACGCGCCGGAGTATTTCAAGTTCCCCGAGCGGTTCCGGGTGGCCACCATTAACGCCACGGAGATCGCCGTCCGCAACAAGCTGGGGACGCTGGCGGCGCCCATCGTCAACACGGCCATCGTCGGGGCGGTGATCAAGGTCCTGGGCCTGACGCGGCTCGAATCCCTGATCGCGGCCATCCGCGAGGGGGTGCCCGTCAAGCCCGAGGAGAACGTCCGGGCGGCCGAGGAGGCCTACGCCAAGGCGTGAGGGCGACGGCCTTTCAAGGAGATCAGCATGACCTGGAAAAAAGACGTCAAGAAGATCGTTTTCGCGTCCGAGAAGGAGATGCCGGTCACGGCCATGTCCCTCGGCTCCATGCTTTACAACGGGACGGGAGCCTGGCGGAACATCCGGCCCGAGGTCGACCGGTCCAAGTGCATCCAGTGCGGCATCTGCTGGAAGTTCTGCCCGGACGCGTCCATCGACATCGTGGACAACTGGCCGGCGGTCAATTACGAGTACTGCAAGGGGTGCGGCATCTGCGCGGAGGAGTGCCCGACGAAGTGCATCGTCATGGTCGAGGAGGAGAAATGAAAAAGGTCATCATGGGCAACCATGCCCTGTCCTACGGGGCCATGTTCGCCCGTTCGCAGGTCATCGCCGCCTATCCCATCACGCCCCAGACGCAGGTCGTGGAACTCCTCTCCGAGATGTGCGCCGACGGGAAGCTCGACGCCAAGTTCATCAAGGTCGAATCGGAGCATTCGGCCATGGCGGCCTGCCTCGGCGCCTCGCTCGCCGGGGCCCGGACCTTCACGGCCACGTCGGCCCAGGGACTTGCGTTGATGCACGAGCTCCTCCACTGGGCCTCGGGCGGCCGGCTCCCGGTCGTCATGGGCAACATCAACCGGGCCATGGCCCCGGGCTGGAGCATCTGGACGGACCAGAACGACAGCCTGTCTCAGAGGGACACGGGCTGGATCCAGTTCTACTGCGCCTCGAACCAGGAGGTCTTGGACACGGTCCTCCAGGCGTTCAAGATCTCCGAAGCGCTCCTCATCCCAAGCATGGTCGTCCTTGACGCCTTCGCCCTTTCCCACACGTACGAGGTCGTCGACCTCCCGGACCAGGCGCTGGTGGACGGGTTCCTCCCCCGCTTCGCGCCGCCGTACAAGCTCACGCCGGCCGACCCGCACGCGTTCTTCGGCCTGACCGCCCCCGAGCACTACTTCGAACTGAGATACAAGCTTCAGAAAGACATGGAGAAGGTGCCCGACCTCGTCGAGGAGACGGGTCGGGAGTACGAAAGGATCTTCGGCCGTCGCCTCGGCATTGTCGATGCCTACATGTGCGACGATGCCGAATTCCTGTTCCTCACCTCCGGCACGGCCGGCTCCACGGCCCGGGTCGCCGTCGACGACCTCCGCGCCGAGGGGGTCCGGGCCGGGAACCTCCGGGTCAAGCTCTTCCGGCCCTTCCCCTTTGCCCTGATCCGTAACGTCCTAAAAAAGGCCAAAAAAGTGGCCGTTCTCGACCGGAACCTCTCCTACGGCCACCACGGCATCTTCTACCAGGAAGTGAAATCGGCCCTGTACGGACAGGACGGGATGCCGCCGGTCTTCGGCTACGTCGCCGGGCTGGGCGGCCGGGACATCACTCCGGGGGACTTCGAGGAGATCTACCGGTCGGCGGCTTCCAAGGACCGGCCCGACGAAGAGATCGGCTGGATAGGAGTCAAGAGATGAAGAAAGAGCGCACGATGAAGCTGACCCTGCCCGAGGAAGAGCTGATGAGCCCCGGGCACCTCGCCTGCCAGGGGTGCGGGGCAACGATGGCCATGAGGTACGTCCTCAAGGCCCTGGGCCAAAAGACCGTCCTCTGCATCCCGGCCTGCTGCTGGGCCGTCATCGACGGGCCTTTCCCCCACTCTTCACTGGGCGTCCCGATTTTCCACTGCGCCTTCGAAGCGGCGGCCTCCACGGCTTCGGGAGTCAAGGCCGGCCTCGAGATCCTGGGCGACACCGAGACGACCGTCGTGGCCTGGGCCGGGGACGGGGGGACGTTCGACATCGGCCTCCAGGCGCTGTCCGGGACCGCCGAACGGAACGACGACATCATCTACGTCTGTTATGACAACGAGGCCTATATGAACACGGGGATCCAGCGGAGCTCGGCCACGCCGTACGGCGCATGGACCACGACGACACCGGTCAAGCATTTCAAGCATCGACCGAAGAAGGACATCGACGCCATCATGACCGCCCACCGCATCCCCTACCTCGCGACGGCCAGCGTGGCCTATCCCGAGGACGTATTCAAGAAGGCCAAGAAAGCCAAGGAGATTAAGGGGACGCGCTTCCTGCACATCTTCGCCCCCTGCCCCTCCGGCTGGAAGAGCCGGCCCGAGGACACCGTCAAGCTCGCCCGGCTGGCCGTCCAGACGGGTATCTTCCCCCTCTATGAGGTCGAGGACGGCGAGCGGACGACGCTCAGCATCAAGGTCAAGGAGAGGAAGCCGATCCAAGATTACCTGAGGCTCCAGGGGCGCTTCCGCCACCTGAAGGACCTTGACATCGCGGGCATGCAGGCCGAGGTCGACCGGAAGTACGAACGGCTGTTGAAAGCCTGCTGAGATCGGCCCGGCCCCGAAGCGAGGACGCGCCGGGTTTGCCAAAGATGGAATTTCCGGGTATAATTCCTATATTAATGATAGAGTTTGATCGAAGGAGCTCCGGATGAAGAACATCACGACCGCGGCCGTCGCCCTGGCCCTCCTCCTCGCTCTCAGCCTCCCCGCCTTGGCCGTCGAAGGAGAGAACGTTCCCGCCCCCGATTTCGCCATCAAGGACCTGAAGGGAAAGGCCCTTTCGCTGGCCGACTACAAGGGCAAGGTCCTGGTCCTGAACTTCTGGGCGACCTGGTGCGGGCCGTGCCGGGCCGAGATCCCGGATTTCATCGAAGCCTACAAGGAGAACAAGCCCCGCGGCCTGGAGATCCTCGGGGTTTCCGTGGACCGCATGGCTCCCGAAAAGCTCCTCGCGTTCGTCGACAAGGCGGGGATCAATTATCCGGTCGCCCTGGCCGACCGGACGATCGTCGAGGATTACGAACCCGGGGACTACATCCCGGCGACCATCGTCGTCGACAGGAAGGGCATCATCAGGCACCGCCAGGTCGGCCAGCTCGACAAGGCGGCTCTCGTCAATCTCTTCAACGAGTTGATTAGAGAAAAATAAATCAATTCTCCCGATCTCGCGGAATTCCCTGCGGCGCGATGAATGCCGCCCTGAAGCCCCCCTTAGCGGAGGGGGGACCCGCTGTTCGCAGCGGGGGGAACCGCACCGGGACTGGTTCCAGGGGGTCGGGGGGAAAAGGGTGGCGTTCGTCGCGCCTACCAGCGGTAGACGATGGCCGCCCAGGTGAATCCGGCGCCGAAGGCGTCCATGACGATGACGTCCCCCTTCTTGAGCTTCCCCTCTCGAGCGAGTTCCTCCAACCCGAGGGGGATCGTGGCCACGGAGCAGTTGCCGTATTTGTGGACGTTGATGAAGACCTTTTCCTTCGGGAGCTTCAGCCGATCGCCCGTGGCCTCGATGATCCGGATGTTAGCCTGGTGGGGGATGAGCCAGGCGATATCCTCTTTCCTGACCCCGGCCCGCTTGAGGGCCTCCACGGCGGCCTCCCCCATCCTCTTGACGGCGTGTTTGAAGACCTCGTTCCCTTTCATCTGAAGGCAATGGAGCTTTTCGGCGACCGTCCTCTCGGAGGCGGGCATCCTCGACCCTCCCGCGGGAATGGACAGAAGGTCGGCGAGGTTCCCGTCCGCCCCCCAGTAATAGGAGAGCATTCCCGAGCCGTCTGTGCTTTCCTCGAGGACGAACGCCCCGGCGGCATCGCCGAAGAGGACGCAGGTCGAGCGGTCCTCCCAATTCGTCACCCGGCTCAATATTTCCGGAGCGACGAGCAAGATGCGCTTCGCGGTCCCGGACAGGATAAAGCTCTCGGCAACGATCATCCCGTACAGGGCCCCCGAGCATCCGGCCGAGATGTCCAGGGCGGGGACGGGCCCGCCTTTGAGACCCCTTTGGATATGGCAAGCCGTCGACGGGAAGATCGTATCCGAGGTATTTGTGGCCGTCAGGATGAGGTCGATGTCCCCGATCTCCAGCCCGGCACTGCGCAGGGCGTTCCCGGCGGCCTCGATGCCCAGGTCGGAAGCTGCCTGGTCCTCCCGGGCGATCCGGCGCTCCCGGATCCCCGTCCGGCTGACGATCCATTCATCGGTCGTGTCGACTATTTTTGCGAGGTCGGCGTTGGTCAGGACCTTTTCCGGGATGGCAACACCCTGGCCGACGATCTTGATCTTCCTGCGTTCACCTGTCTTCATGCTCGCTCCAAGTTCCACATATTATTGCCGTATATAATAGCATACGGAGTTTCGTTTGGAAAACGGAATCTATGGTGATAGAATCCTCCCCGGGTCATGAGCAAGCGCATCTTCCTGGCCGGGGCCGTCGTCGCCCTTCTCGTCTTCGCCGGCAGGGCGTGGCCCCAGCTCGTCATCGGGCAGTACGAGGACGAAGCGCCCCTCGCCAGTTGGAACACTCCGGGGATCGCCCTGGCGCCTTCCCTTGCCTGCGGGGGCGCCGGCATCGCCGCGGCCTGGGACGCTTCGGCCGTCCTCGTCAATCCCGCCCTCGCCTGCGCCCTCCCCCGGTTCACGGCGGCCGTGAGCGGGTCGCATCTCTCGGTTTCGCTCATGAGGTACTCGGTCCTGAACACCGGCGTCCTTTCCACTCCCGGCCCCCTAACGGACCGGTCCTACGGCGTCGATTTCGGGGGGCTGGCGGTTCGGCTCGGGAATTGGGCCTTCGCCGCTTCGGCGGACCTCACGGAAAATTACGGCAGGCCGCCGCTCGAATATAGGGCCGAAGCGCAGGGCGCCCAGGTCTATTCCATCCGGGTCGAACAGGCCGGATGGCTCCGGAGCTTCAATCTGACGGCGGCCAGGACGATCTCCCGGCGGCTCGCGGCCGGGCTGGGGTTCCGACTCCTGCGGGGCGAGCTCGAGAGGACGATCACCGAGAATTTCACCGCGGACGGGGTCCTGATCGATGACGGCCGGCGGCAGACGTTTTCGGGATTCTGCTGGAACGCCGGCCTCACCTATGCTTTCTCGGCTCGGGTCTCCGGAGGCCTGGTCTTCCGGGCCCCTTTTGTCAAGAAGGCGTCGAGCCGGAGCCTTCTGGAATACAGGGTCCCGGTTTCCGGAACGGACATCGCGATCGCCGCGGACGAAAAGGACCGGTACGAACAGCCTTGGGTCGCGGGCGCGGGGGTCTCCTGGCGCCCGGCGGAGAATCTCCGGATCGTTTCCGACGTCCGATTCATCAAATGGTCCACCTACAGGGCCTCCTATTTCGGCGAAGCGAAGAAGCGGGATTTCCGGGACGTCTGGACGGCAGCCGTGGGGGTGGAGTACGTGAGTTCCTACCGCTTGTTCGGCAGCATCGTCCACTCACCCCTCCGGATCGGTGTCGCGGTCGATCCCCAACCCATGAAAACTCCGAATTCTTCCTATGTCTACTTCACGTTCGGGAGCGGGTTGGCCTTGGGGCGCCTCCGGGTCGACCTCGGGGCCGCACTGGGTAGGGAGCGCGGCTCTGGAGACGGGCTGACGGCCCGCCGGGCGGTGATGACGATAAGCTATGACCTTGGGAGCGACCGGCCATGAGAAAGCTCTTTTTCCTGACCCTGGCCGCTTTCTGCGTCCTTCCCGCGGGGGCCCCGGCCCTTCCTCCTGTCCCGGACGAACCCGTCGAGATCGTGAGCGTGGCCGCGACGGAGGGGAACCTGAGGGTCCTCGCCGAGATGCGGGCCGACGTCCTGAAGGCCGCAGCCGGGCGGATCCATATCGTGGCGACCGCGGGGGACCTCGGGCGGCTGTCGGCGCAGGGGGTTCCGTTCGCGGTCGAGACGGCACGCTTCGCCCCGGCGCGACCCGTCGCGACTTCCGCGGCGGGGGGCGTCAACGGGGAATTCCATTCCTATCGGGAGCTCGAGACCGACCTCAAGGCCCTGGAATCCGCATATCCCGGGACCGTGAAGCTGTTCACGATCGGCACGAGCCTCGAAGGGCGGAACATATACGCGGTGAAGATCAGCGACGCCCCGGATCGGGACGAGCGCGAGGCCGGGGTCCTCTTCCTCGGGTGCCACCACGCCCGCGAATGGATCTCGGTCGAGGTGCCGCTCCTCCTCGCCCGGTATCTGGCCGAGAACGCCGAGACGGACGCGGGCGTCCGTGACCTCGTCGGCCGCTCGGAGATCTGGATCATCCCCCTGGTCAACCCGGACGGCCTCGAGTACTCCATCGACGTCTACCGCTATTGGCGGAAGAACCGCCGGGCCAACGCGGACGGGAGCTTCGGCGTGGACCTCAACCGGAACTACGGATTCATGTGGGGCGTGGACGACGCCGGTTCGAGCCCGTCGCCCCTATCGGAGACTTACCGGGGGCCGTCGGCCTTTTCCGAACCCGAGACACGGGCCGTGCGGGACCTGTTCCTGCGCAGGGACTTCCGGGCGGTCGTCTCCTATCATAGCTTTTCCCAGACCATCCTCTATCCCTGGGGCTACACCGATGTCCCCACCGACCGGAACAGCCTGCTCCGGGAGATCGGGCTGGAAATGGCGGGACTCATCGAAGCCGTGAACGGACGCGCCTACGCCTGCGGGCAATCGGCGGCGTCGCTTTACCTGACGAACGGGGATACCACGGATTGGACGTTCGCCACTTCCGGCATCCCATCCTACACCGTGGAACTTCCCCCCGTCGATGTCGAGCACGGCGGGTTCTTCAACGCCGGGCAGGAGATCGGCGGCGTCTTCCGCGAGAATCTCCCCGCCATGCTCTCCCTGGCCCGCCGGGCGGTCCTTGCGCCGGGAGGGGCCCGGGCCGCCGCCCGCAGGGAGAAGTACCGTCGCGCCGTTTGGTCAACGGGACGGCGCGACGGGACGTTGACAAAACGGCGCTGAAAATATAAATAGAAAGGCACCCCCCGCCGCGGAGGACAATGGTCGACGCGAACGCTTTGCTCACGGGCATCGGGGAGGTCACCGACCCCGCCAAGGAAGGGCTCCCCTATTGGGCCTTGTGGCTGCTCCTGTGCATCATCATTCTCCTCCTCTTCTTCATCTTTCTCAGGGACAAGGACCTCAGGCGGCGGCTGAGCGCTTTCCTGTCCGGGGCCAAGCGCAAGATGATCCGCCTGAGGCTGGCCGCCAGGCTCAGGCGCGAAAAAGAGAAGAAGGCGGGCCTCTGGAAGGAGCTCGGCCGGAAAGCCTGGTGTGAAGACGTCCGGATCGAGGGCACCGAGGAGACCTTCCGGAGCCTCACCGCCTTGGAAGAGGGGATGAACCGCCGGCAGGCGGAATGGCAGGAGGTCTACGATAGGATCGATGCGCTCGAAACGGCGCACGAAGAGGCCCGAAAGCTCCGGAAGGCGGCCCTGGAGGCCGAGGAAGGGGCGCGTCGCCCGATGGAAGAGCGGATGGCGGAGCTCCTGCGGCGTGAGAAGGACCTCGCGAAGCGGCGTCCCGGGGCGGGCGATGAGCCGGCGGGGACGGACGCCCGGATCGAAGGGGAGGCGGAGCGGATCGCCGCCGATATCGGGGCCGTCAATGCCGAGATCGAGCGCCTCCTGGAGAAAGCCCGCGAAACACATCGGGCTCACGCCGAAGCGGACGGAGCCGAGGAACGGGAGATCCGGAAGTGGGAGAAGCGGAAGGTAGAGGCCCAGGACCGGATCATTGAAGCTAAAAGAAGCTCCGAACCCCTATATGAAAGCCTGGGCAGGGCGCTCGACGAGGCCCGTGTCGAGCACAAGGAACTCGCCCTCATCTATTTTCAGATCGACAGCGTCGACCGCGCCATCCGGGACCTGCAGGCGCGGATCGAAAAGCTCAGCTAGCCGGGACTTTACCGTTCGGGCGCATGCGTCTAGAATGGTCGTATGCCCAAGCCGAGGATCCTGGTCCATATCTGTTGCGCTCCGGATGCTTTGTACGTCGTCCGCCTCCTTGGCGAAACCCATGAGGTCACGGGCTTCTTCTACGACCCGAACATCCAGCCCCAAGAGGAGTACGACCTGAGGCTCCAAGAAACGCGGAAGGTCGCCGGGATGCTCGGGATGGAGCTCATCGAAGGCCCCTACGACCCCGACCGCTGGATGACGATCACGCGGAAGTTCAAGGACGAGCCGGAGAAGGGTCGCCGGTGCGATATCTGTTACGCTATGCGCCTCGGGAAAACGGCGGAGGCGGCCCGCGACCGCGGGTTCGGCCTGTTCACGACGGTCATGAGCCTCAGCCCGTGGAAGAAGGCGGGGACGATGAACCGGATCGGCAGGCTCTTCGCCCGAAGGCACGGGATCGGATTCCTGGAGGCCGATTTCAAGAAAAAGGACGGCTTCCGCAAGAGCGCGGCCATGAGCAGGGAGGCGGGCCTTTACAGGCAGGATTATTGCGGTTGCGTGTACAGCATGAAGGTTCGAGGTTAGAGGTTGAAGGTCAAGAGGCCCGGGAACGAACGTCGCGCCGGGATCGGAGATGCCGTCGCCTTCACGGTCTTCGGCGTCGTTCAGGGCGTGGGCTTCCGGCCCTTCGTTTACCGGCTGGCCCGGGAGCTTGGCCTTTCGGGCTGGGTCAAGAACGCCGGGAAAGGCGTCGAGATCCTGCTGGAGGCCCGAGGGCCCGCGGCGATCGACCGGTTCGTCGAGGCTCTGGAAGAGCGGAAACCGCCCTTGGCCCGGATCGAGAGGATCGACCGAGCGCCTGCCCGGTTCCGGGGCCTCGCGAAGTTCGAGATCCGGAAGACCCGCCGGGCGGCCGGTTTCGTCTTCATCTCCCCGGATATCGCCGTTTGCGGCGACTGCCTCAATGAGATCCACACGCCCGGGGAGCGTCGCTACCGGTACGCCTTCACCAACTGCACGAACTGCGGCCCCCGCTATACCATCGTCCGCGCCCTCCCCTATGACCGGAAGACGACGACCATGTCGGGCTTCCCCATGTGCCCCGATTGCGCCCGGGAGTACGGGGACCCCTTGGACCGGAGGTACCACGCTCAGCCCATCGCCTGCCCGGTCTGCGGCCCCCGCCTGCGCCTGATCGAGCCTCGGACGGGCCGGACGCTCGCCGGGAGCATCCCCGAGGCGGCGGACCTCATCCTGAAGGGCAGGGTCCTGGCCATCAAGGGGATCGGTGGGTTCCACCTGGTCTGCGACCCTTTGAACGCCGGGGCCGTCCGGCGCCTGAGGCGCATCAAGGAGCGCCGGACGAAGCCCCTGGCCCTCATGGCCGCGGACCTCGCGACGATCCGGAGATACGCGAGGGTGTCGCCCGTGGAAACCGGGTTGTCTGCGCTCGGCCCGGAGGCCCATCGTCCTCCTTAGAAAACGGAAGGACATCCCGGGCATCGCTCCCGGCCTCGGCGAGATCGGATTCATGCTCCCTTATTCGCCCCTCCACGAATTGCTCCTCGAACGCGTCCCGCTCATCGTGGCCACGAGCTCGAACGCCAAGGACGCGCCCATCATGAGGTCCGAAGAAGAGGGCATCGGCGCCCTTTGCGACGTGATCCTGACCCATGACCGCCCGATCGAGATGCGGTCGGACGACTCGGTCGTCAAGGCCGCGGGCCGGCGGCCCCTCTTCGTCCGACGGGCCAGGGGATATGTCCCCTATCCTCAGCCGGTCCCGGAAGGGCTCAGGGCGGGGGCGGTGATCGCGGCCCTCGGCGGAGAGCTGAAAGATACGATCTCCCTCTATAAGGACGGCTACGTCATCACGAGCCAGTTCTTGGGCGACCTGGACGATTACCGGAATTTCGGCTATTTCAAGGAGACCCTCGCCCATCTCGAACGGCTCTTCGGGGCCAGGCCCGAGGTTCTCGTCACCGACCTCCACCCGGATTTCCGGACGACGCGGTTCGCCGAACGGTCCGGTCTCCCGCATGTCCGGGTCCAGCACCATCACGCCCACGTCCTTGCTCCTCTTTTGGAACACGGCGTCCCGCCCGGCTCGAAGGTCCTGGGCGTGGCCCTGGACGGTTATGGCTACGGGGAGGACGGGAAGGCCTGGGGCGGCGAGTTCCTCGTCGCGGATTACGGATCGTCCCGGAGGCTGGCGCATTTCGAGGAGGTCCCGCTCCCCGGGGGGGACCTGGCCTCACGCCAGCCCTGGAGGATGGCCTTGTCTCACCTGCGCGCCGCGTTCGGAAGGGACATTCCTCCCGTCAAACCCCTGAAGACGATCGACCCCAAAAAGATCAAAGCGACGCTCGCCATGATGGAGAACGGGGTCGCGAGCCCCCCCGCTTCGAGTTGCGGGCGCCTTTTCGACGCGGTCTCCTTCCTGTGCGGGCTCGCTCCCCTGGAAACGGAGTACGAAGCGGAGGCGGCCATGCGCCTGGAGGACGCGGCCGGACGCAGGACGTCCGCGCACTATTCTTATGCCGTGTCCGGCGATGGGCCGCCCTTCACGATCTCTTTCGCCCCGGCCGTCCGGGAGATCGTAGCCGAGCTCGGACGCGGGGTCCCCGCATCGCGGGTCTCGGCGAAATTCCACGAAACCTTGGGCCGGATCATCCTCGACGTCGCGGGGCGGGCCAGGAAAGAATGCGGGATCGGGACCGTTTCCCTCGCAGGCGGATGCTTCCTGAACCGGAGGCTCCTGCTCATCGCCGAGGGCCTGCTCGGAGGGGCCGGGTTCCGGGTCCTTCGCAATGAAGCCTACTCGCCGAACGATGAGTCCGTTTCCCTGGGCCAGATCGCTTTCGCCCTTGACCTGGCAAAGCGCGGGAAATCCTAATCCCGGGCTTCGGGACCTTTCTCCGCCGGCCCCGTCATCCGCATTCTCACGCCCCCCGTGAAGGAGAGGACCACGTTGGCCAGGAGGGCGAGCAGAAAGCCGGCCGAGCCGAACAGCGCGAATCCCGCGACCCCGCCGAGCCCGGCATAGATCATCCCGCCGAGCAGATTGCCCTGCATTTCCTTGAAGAACGCGGGAAGCGCATCGGCGATCCCGGGGACAAAGGACGTGGCTCCGGCCAATAGCCCCGACAGGACCCCGGCGACGATCCCCATGCCGCCCCAGAACCAAAGATATGAGAGCGGGTGGACGTAGCGAACGACATAGTCCCCCCCATCGTTCCGGTCCGGGAGGACGCGGCTCTCGACGGGTCGTCGGGATCCAAAGCCGTCGGTGCGGGACATGCCGGGCAGGCTCCCGTTTCCGGGTCCAGAGGGAGAGCCGCACCCGGGACAAACGAGCGCGGGCGCGACGCGGCCTCCGCATCCGGCGCAGGCCGCGGATTCGAGGTCGTTCTCGTAGCCGCAATAGATGCAGATGCCCTTTTTCTCGCCCAGGGAGGGCGGGGAGCTCTGGACCCAGCCCGTCCCATCGAAGTAATACCATTTCCCGGTCTGCGCCCCGATCATCCAGAACCGGCCTTCGTCGTCCTTGAAGCGCATTTGCTTGAGACTCTCGATATATTCGCGCCGCGAGATCTCTCCGCCGCGGAACCGGCTTGTCATCCGATCGAAATCGGCTTTAACATCCCTGAACCTATCGTCCATTTTTCCCCCCGAACCGGACCCGCGCTTCGGAAAACGCATTTCGTTTGTTTTCAGTGACATATTAAATCTTTTATTATCAGCGAGTTATATGCCATGACGAATTCTTGTGCAAACCGCCGTATCTTCAAGGATTCGTTGGCCTTTTTGCACGGCCACATGGTAGATATCCACAATTTTTCCACACTTCCTGTGAATAACTCCGCGCCCTCTCCACGCATGTCGCGGTCCGTTTCATAAGCCGAACTGCCTCAGCAGATCGAAGAGATCGAATCCCTTGATGGGAGCCGGGATGAACGAGATCGCGAAGATCAGGACGATGAGGACGCCGACGGCCTTCCTCCCCGGCGACAGGGGGACGTCCTCGTCCGCGACCTTGGGATGCTTCAGGCCCAGGAGGAGGATGAGGAGCGCCCAGACGAACCAGCCCACCCAGAAGAAGACGCCCATGACGACGAACGCCCCCAGGAAGACCTTGGCCACGGTCATGGCCTTGCGCCCGAACATCGCGAAGAAGATGTGGCCGCCGTCCAGCTGCCCCATGGGAAAAAGATTGAACGCCGTGACCAGGACGCCGACCCAGCCCGCAAAGGCCACGGGATGGGGGAGGATGACGTGCCCCGGCGGGATGTCCGCGAACATGAGCCCGGCTATGAACTTGAAGAGCAGGGGCTCCCCGAAGACCAGGGCCCCCTCCCCCTGGGGCGGGGGCGCGATCTTCGACAAGGACAGGCCGACGACGAGCGCCGGGAGGGCGAGGACGAAGCCGGCGAGCGGCCCGGCCGCCCCGATATCGAACAGCTGGCGCTTGCGCGTGATCGGGGACTTGATCTTGATGAACGCCCCGAGAGTGCCGATCAGGGTCGGGGCCGGGACGAAGTACGGGAGCGTCGCGTCGATCCGGTAGCGCCGGCAGGCCAGGTAATGCCCGAGCTCGTGGCCGAGGAGGATGACGAGAAGGACGACGGAGTAGAGGGCGCTCAGGGTGACGATCCCGCGGTCGCCAAAAAGCCCGGCCCGGAAATTGAAAGGGAAGTCCTGGTCGACGGCATTCCCGTACTTGTAGCTCAGGCTCCAGCTCAGGCCTACGAAGAACGTGGAGGCTATCGTCAGGACGAACAGGAGTATGTTAAGCCAGGGTCCCGCTTTTATTCGGATCCTTTCCATGAGCCCCATGGAAAAAGGTCATCCGCGAAAGCTCCGGGGTCAGCCCTGAAGCTTGTGGAACTTCGCCATCAGCTCTTCCCTGTTCTCCTTGTGGTCGGGATCGGCCACGCAAGAATCGACGGGGCAAACCGCCGCGCACTGGGATTCCTCGAAATGCCCGACGCACTCGGTGCACTTAGCAGGATCGATGACGTAGCGTTCGTCGCCCGCGGTGATGGCCTGGTTGGGACACTCGGGCTCGCAGGCGCCGCAGTTGATGCATTCCTCGGTGATCATGAAAGCCATCAGGTTCCTCCTCGAGAATTACGTGACCATTATAGCCCAATCGCCCGGCTTTTCAAGGGAACGCCCTACTTGGCGCTCTCGAGCCGGCCGACCTTCAGGGACGCCTCGTAGCCGTAGTAGGTCTGATTGTATTCCTCCTGGAGCCTCTTGAAGACGGCAAGCGCTTCCCGGGCGTCACCTTTGAGCTCCAGGGCTTCGGCTTTATGGAACAGGACGGCGTCGAGAGGATAGGAGGCGGGCTTCTCCTTCTCGATCCTCGCGTAGATCTCCAGGGCGCGCCCGAAGTCCTTCTTCCGGACGAGGACCTGAGCCAGAAGGTCCTGGGCCTCGTAGGCGATAAAATCCCGGCCCGACGCCTTGACGGCCGAAGCGTTCTTCTCCGCCTTGTCCAGGTCCCCCTTCTCGAGCCAGTAAGTGGCCAGGGCGATATAGGCCATGCGGGAATACGTCCCGGGTCCGGCCAGCTTCTCCAGCCGGGGCAGGTTCTCAGGCTTCTTGTCGAGGTCGGCCCGGAGGGAGAAGATCTCGCCGACGATCCGGCTTTCGGCGCGGAGCCCCCGGTTCTTGAGGAACGTGAGGCCCAGGTAGACCAGCGCCAGGAACGCAAGGACGCCCAGGCCGATGAGGATCTCCCGTGCCCACGTTTTCGCGAGCTCGAGAAACCTGGTCATGCCCGAAACGAATTCGTCCTCTTTGAGGTGTCTGCGCTCTACCCGTTTCATGGAGATCTCCTCGTCTTCCTAGACCATAGCCCTCTCTTTTAGCACAATCGGGCCCAAAAGCCAAGGCCGGGAGCCCTGACCCGGGCCCGCTTTCAATAGGAATCCCGGAGCGTTCGGACCTTCAAGCGGCCGGCAAGCTCGTCCCGGCCGGCGGCGGAAGCCGGCAGGAAGGCGACCGTGTAGGTCCGCCCCGGGAGCATGTCGAAGAAGTTGTCCGCGAACCGCCCGGCGAGCCCTTCCGCCGCGAGATGAACATCCTTGGCCGGCTTGGCACAGGTCAGCCGGACGATGATACCTTCCCTCTCGTCGAAAACCTCCGCCTTCACGCCGGGGTCCGGAAGGGGAACCCGCTTGAGGCGGGAGAAATGGAACGTGTTGGAACTCAGCGTTTTCTCCTTCCCCTTGAGCTCACAGGTGAAGAAAAGCTCTTCGGCCGGGCGCCCGGCTAAAAGGTCCGCGATGGGCTTGGAGAAGATCCGGCGGCTCGTCCCGGGTTCCAGGCTCACGGCGGACCGGTCCCCCATCACGGTCTCCCCGTCGTAGGTGAGAACCGCCCAGGAGAGTTCGACCGCGACGGGGCTGCGGAGGTCCGAAACCCCGTAGACGACGAGATTCTTGTCCTCTTCGACCGGGGAAGCCAGCACGGGGGCGAAAAACCTCCGGGCGTAATAATGAAGGGCCTTCCAGCGCCCGGTGGAATCGATCCCGGACCAGGACGCGACCGGCCAGACGTCGTTGATCTGCCAGTACAAAGCTCCCATGATCCGCGGCATATGGCTCCGGAAATGCTCCACGGCGGTCTTCATCCCCCCGGCCTGGAGGACCTGGCTGAGCCAGACGAGCGATTCGAAATCCTTGGGGAGCCGATACTCGTCCAGCATGTAGTGGAGAATGAGGCGGTTGCCTTCGGGGTGCTTCTGGTGGAGCTCCATCACGGGCGACGCCAGGTTCCTATCCTCCGGGAGCGTGAACGTCTTGACCGTCTCGAGCAGGGGGAAGGACTGGAACCCGAACTCGCTGAAGAACCGGTGGAACTTCTTGCGGTATTCCGTGAACGGCTCCTTGCCGTGCCAGATCCCCCAGTAATGCATGTCGCCGGAAAGGTCGGAGCGCGGGTCGCCGTCCTTCTCGGAATGCGGCGAGCTCGGCCAGTAGGACCGGCCGGGATCGTTGAGCGCCACGGCCTCGGCCAGGATGCCGGCAAAGACCTTCTGATAATCGTCCCAGAGGATCGGCGGGAGCTGTTCCTTCCAACCCCAGAAGAACCAGCCTTCTTCGCATTCGTTGTTGCCGCACCACAGGGCGATCGAAGGATGGTGCCGCAGGGCCCTGACGACCTCCCCGGCCTCGGCCCGGACATTGTCCCGGAAGGCTGGTCGCCCGGGACCATCTGGCCCGCGAACATGAAGTCCTGCCAGACGAGGAGGCCGAGCTCGTCGCAGAGGTCGTAGAACTCGGGATTCTCGTAGATCCCCCCGCCCCAGACCCGGAGCATGTTCATGTTGACTGCGGCGCAATCCTTGAGGAGGCGTTCGTACTTGGCCCAGGTCACGCGGCTCGGAAAGCTGTCGGCGGGGATCCAGTTGCCGCCCTTGGCGAAGAACGGGATGCCGTTCACCACGAACGCGAAGTTCTTCCCCCAGGCGTCGGGCTTCTGTTCGAGGATCAGGGTCCGGAGCCCGATCCGTCGGACGCCGGCGTCCAGGACATCCTTCCCGGAGGAAAGCTCCGCCCGGACCGCATAGAGGTTCTGCGGGCCCATCCCGTTCGGCCACCATAGTTTCGGCTTCGCGATCTTGAAAACGACGTCGCCGGAGCTCTCTCCTGAGGCCACAGGAAGGGATCGGGCCTTGACCAGGCGCTCCCCTCCCGGGCCCACGACAGAAACCTTGAGCCCGGCCTTCCCGGCGGCGCGGGCGAGTATCCCGGCCTTGACACGGAGGACAACATCCCCCTTGGCGCCGAACTCCTGCACGACCTCGAGGTCGTTCAAACGAGCCTTGTCCCATGCCTCGAGGAGGATGGGTCGCCAGATGCCGCTCGTCACGAGCCGCGGCCCCCAGTCCCAGCCGAAATGATAAGGCGCCTTCCGGACGTGGGGAGCGTTCCCGGGGATCTTATAGGGGAGCTTCGCCTCCAGGGCCGCTTCCCGCTTCACGGGCGACTCGAAAACGATGCTGAGCTCATTCCGGCCTGGGACGAGGAGGGACCGGACGTCGAAGCGATACGCCCGGAACATGTTGTCGGACCCGCCGACGGGCTTCCCGTTCAGGGTCAGCCGGGCGAAGGTGTCCAACCCGAGGCAGACGAGCTCGACGCTCTCCCTCTTTAGGATAGTGGGATCGACCTCGAAAATCTTCCGGTACTCCCAATCCTCTTTATCGACCCATTGGACCTTGAGCTCGTTGTCCCTGTCGAAGGGGTCCGGGATGAGCCCGGCGGCCATGAGGTCCGTGTGGACGCAGCCCGGCACCATGGCTTTATGCCATTCCTCCCGGCCGATCTGCCGGAATTGCCAATCTCCCCCGATATCGACGCGGACGAGGCCCGGCCCGGTCGGGACGGGACCAGTCCTCGGATAAGCAGGCAAAGCGGCCGCGGCCACGACGCAAAAGGCCAGGCCGGTGAAAATCATCCTTCTCGAGCTCATGGGGTTATCCTCATCTTTTCGTCCAAGTTTTAGGTATATTATTCGGTTCCCCCGGGAAAATCTCAAGCGAAAAATCCTCCGGCCCTCCCTCGGGGGACGGCCCGGAAGCGGCGCGGCAACCTTCTGAACGCCGGGTCCGTACATAATTAAGATGAAAACGAAATCCAGCCTCCCGGAGGCGTTCCGTGTTTTAACGGCCGCCGCCATGATGGTGGCGGCGGCCGTTTCCGAAGCCGGCTGGATTGGCGGGGTGGCGAATGTGTCGAAGGGCGCCGCCGCCTCGAGACGAAGCGCGGTTTGTTCCTGAAGGTCAGCTATCTCGGGAGGTTCTAATTACCACTCGAACCGGACCAGCCCGGTTTTTGCGGCGAGCTGTCCCCGGATATCCTCTTTGCGGACCTTGCCTTCCTTTTCGGCCTTGACCGCCTTAAAGAGCTCGTAGGTTGTCAGCAGGCCGTTCCCGTCCTTCTGGGCTTCCTCGACCTGGAGGGGGGAGAACGGGATCGTCCGCGACGCCCCTTCCTGGGCCAGGTAATAGTTGCCGAGGAGAACGGCCTTCATTTTGGTGTTATCGAACTCCTGCATCCGGCGACCTTTATATTTCTGGAGCAGGGCGCATTCGTCGTCCGTAGCCCAGTTCCTGCCGCCCCGGACAAGGACGAGGATGAGAGGCTCTCTCTGGAGGCTGACCTCGACGGGCTGATCGCGGGCCTCGATGAGCCAGACGTCCTCCTCCTTGCTCCTGATGACATTTCTCCAGTACTCGTCGACGTCCACGACCTTCCCCCAGCCGAGGTAATCGAGGGCCTGGACGACCGCCTTGCTGAGCTCGGGACCTTCGGATTTGAGAAGCCTGTTGAAGGATTCCTGCTCCGTCGCCCGGGCCTCCTTGAGGCTCACCTCGATCTCCCGGAGCGCCTGTTCGTGACGCCTGACCTCCGCCTCCCGGCGGGCGAGCAGGTCCTTGAAGACGGGGAAGGTGTATTCATCGCCGTCCAGCCAGCCATATTCCGGGGCCTCCGTCGCCCTCTGGTCGAGCAGGGGGGCGACATCCTTGAGGAAGAAACCGGCGACCTCGGTGTTCTTCGGGCCGAACGAGGGGAGGAGG
Organism: Candidatus Aminicenantota bacterium; assembly: GCA_963813235.1. Lineage (GTDB taxonomy): Bacteria > Acidobacteriota > Aminicenantia > Aminicenantales > Saccharicenantaceae > JALHVH01. Next base: position 126,504 of record CAWEYF010000017.1, read on the forward strand.
AGATAAAAGCCCCTGCCGTTGCGGATGAGGACGGAGACGGGGCGCCCGTCACGGCCCTTGGCCAGGAACTCGTAGCTCCCGTTGACGCTCGACCCCTTATCCCACGACGCCTCGGGGACAGGGTCTTGAAAGAGATTGTAAGCATGGACGATGGAGGCCCCGAACCTGTCGAAGATGAGGCTGAACGGGACCTTCGGCCTGAGAACGATGCCTTCAGACGGGTCCGCCGGCCGGAAATGAAGCTCGGGATATTGACCGATGATCCCGGTCAGCTCGACGAGGTTGCCCTCTCCGACGAAACAGACGACCCGGGCCCCGCCCTTGACCAGGGGGGCGATCTCCGAGGCCAGGCCGTTCCGGGCCCTGCCTTCCTGCCCCGCCCGGCCCATCTGGAAGAAAATCGTCTCGAGGTCCGGGGGCACGCCCGGACGCGCCGGCTCCCCGGGTCCCGAGGCCAGAAGCTCCGCGTCGAAACCCTCCGCGCGCAGGCGCTCGCGGTCCTTTTCTTCGAAATCGATCAGGACGACTTTGGACATGGTCCTCACCCTTCCTAAAAGAATCTTGCCAAGAATCTTAACGGAAATTTCCGTCCATCGTCAACGGGTATCTCACGGCCGCCCCGGACTGTAAATCACCCTTAGAGGTGAATCCCCGGGGGATATTAAGGGGAAGGGAGGCATTTTTAGCGTCGGATCGTGAACGTCCCGCCGCTCTTGCCGGAAACCTTCCCGTCCGAGGTCGTCACGCAGACCGAGTAGCCGGCTCCGAGCGGGACCGTCTTGCCGTTGTTCAAGGCTCCAACGGTCCACGAGAAGCTCAGGTCACCGACCGGGACGCCGTCCGCGATCCGCCCCTTCAGGACGCCGTAGCGGTATAGGGAAATATCGACCGTGCCGCTGACCGCGGAATAGGTCCAGGAGATGAGCTGGGCGCTGTTGTTCTTCCAGGTCGTTCCGTTAACGGGCGTTTTGACGGATATCTTGGGTTTGACCAGGCTGAAATACGCGCCGCTGATGCCCGCGATATTCTTGTTAAGCGCGGAGACCACGGAGACGCGGTAGGAACTCCCCACGCCGACGTTTGTCCCGTTCTTCAGATATCCCGCCTTCCAGTTGTAGACGCCGTTGCCGACGGGAACGCTCGAAGCGATCGCCCCGAGGTTGGAGGTCCCCTTGTACAGAAAGATATTGACCTTTCCGCCGACCCCGCTTGAAAGCCAGGATATCGTCTGCGCGGTGCCGAGGATCCAAGCCTCGCCGCCCGAGGGAGAGGCCACCGTGATCGGTGCGGATGCCGCGCCGACGGCGATCGTGCAGGATATGGCGGAGGCGGAGGGAGAGATGCTTCCGAGATCGACATCCGTCAAGGATCCATCGTACCCCCTCGTGTCGGGAGCGGTGCCCGGGCCGAACGTCTTTCCGGAGACATAATAATCGCCGCCGTCGGCGCCCATGTTCTGCTCGATCTCCTCAAGGCCATCCGCCTCCATCAGTCGGACGAGCTTGTGGGCGGTGTAGGAATTGTCGTAGAGAAAGCCGGCCCAGGCGTCGAGCGTGGCATCGATATGCCAGATGATTAGCCCGTCGGCCGGGAGCCCGGTATCGTTATTTTCCCGGGTCCTGTTCTGAACCATGAAGAATTCGGTGAAGGGGCTGTCGATGTCGTAATCGGGCCAGAATATGACCGCGTCCGGGTAGCTTCCCGTCGGCCGGAGGACATATGTCTGGCTCCCCGAGCCGCTGACCTGCGGCGTGAGCCAATCGAGGAGCATCTTGCTGAAGCCGTTGTGGTCGCCCCAGTTGCCGTCCATCATGTCGAGGCCGCCGACGCCGCCCTTGGGGCCGACCGAGTCGTCGTAATCGTAGAGGTCCGGAAGGCCGAGGGCGTGGCCGGTCTCATGGATCGTCACATACGGCCTGAACGTCCCGGGATAGGGATACGACTCCCACTGCCAGGAATAGGTCGCGCCGCCGAACTGCTTCCCGTCCAGGACGAAGTTCGAGGACCATCCCGTGAAATATCCCCACCAAAAGCTCGCCCAGGCCCCCGGGGGCCCGGCCCAGACGACGAGGAAATAGTCGATGACGCCGTCGTTGTCGTTGTCGTATTGGGAAAAGTCGTGACCCGCGCCGTCGAAGTAGGTCAGGGCCTCCTTGATCAGGTTCTCCCGTCCCGCGGTCGTCTGGGTGACGCCGGTCCGGTTGGTGGCCGGCCTGTACCATCCCAAGGTCGATCCCAGGATCTCGAGCTGGCCGTAGGACGAGCGGCGGTAATAATTGCGCAGGCTCTCCCGGGGGAACTCGCCGGCGCCGTCTCCGAAGATCTTGCCGTCGATCGAGGCGGCGGTCTGGCTCGCCGGATAATCCGGGAAATCGATGAGCAGGACGAACACCTTGTTATTCCCCTTGTTGCGCAGGCCCGTCCAATTTCCCGGCGGGAACACCGGCAGGGCGCCGTCGATCTCGGCCTCGGACATGCCGAGCCCTTTCAGGCGCATGCGCTCGAGCCTGGTTTGAAACTCCCGGAGAAGCCCCGGGTTCACCCGGTCATTGCCGATGGCCCTAGCGTCCGCGACGCGCCGCGCGAGCGTGCCGTCCAGGCGGTACTCGGCCAATTGCTGCTTTGTCGGCGGCTCCAACGAGAACAACCCGCCCGACACCGTGAGGATGAGGGCGGGCAGGATCACCGCCTTTTTTCTCGCGCACATTCGAAGAAACATTTCCGTCAGCCCCCGTTCGTTCGGCATACGAGGCTTCGGGGGAAAAGTCCCCCGCCTTGTCAAAGAATTGCCATTAAATAATTTAGCCGCTTATTGCGACCATTGTCGAATATATCGCCTGCTCCGCAACAATGTCAATCACCCTTTGGGGGGATCCTGATAAGGGCATCAAGCCAAAGAGCGTGGAGTATAATGGTTATTCATATCCATGCCCTGGAAGGAATGATTTTGTGAAGATCAAGGTCAGATTCGCCTTGGCCGGCCTGTCGGCTCTCCTGGCCCTGTCCCTCGGGGGCGAGTTCGGTCCACGGCCTGCCCCGACCGCAGGTCCCGTGTTCAAGGAAGGAAACCTCGACCGCGTCCGACGATTCCTTGACGCGAACGTCCGCCCCGGGCCGCGCTCTCGACGACTATTATTTCGTCCTCATCGGCGACATCCAGAACAGTGTCCACAATTTCAGGCACGACGTCTTCAACGCGATCGCCAAGAGCGTCCGCGAGGCCGTCGACGAAAGAACCGGAGAGCGGCTTTATGACAGGATCCGCTTTGTCATTCTCAACGGCGACCTCGTTTACAGGGGCCCGAGCGCACAGGCAGTGGACGGCCCTGGAGAATGCGCTCGCCGGGAAAGGGCCCGACGGGATCTCGTTATCCCGATCTCGAACTCCTCGCCCGAGAGAAGCCGATTTTTCCTGTCCTCGGCAACCATGAACTCCTCAGCTTCCGACTCTATTTCCAGAATCGCTATAAGGATTTCTTCGACTCGCCCATGGGCGTCATCCGGTTCAAATCGTTCTTCGACTGGGACCGCTGGATCGCCGATCCTCACATTCTCTATCCAGTTCCGGCCGACCTCCCGGCCGGCGTCTACCTGGGACTGGCCTCGAAACTCGCAGACGCCGCCGACCGCAAGTTCCTGGCCGCTCAGTATGGTCTCAAACCCGACGGCCGCTACTACCTGAAGTTCTTCGAGACATCGCCCCTCGACCGAAAGGACTTCCAGGCAGGCAAGGAGCGCCTGGCCGCAAGGCTCGCGGC
>CAWEYF010000018.1:0-112336 GCA_963813235.1 Candidatus Aminicenantota bacterium
CGCGTGGAGGACGGCTCCTGGCCGATACGAGACTCCGACGGCCCCTCGGACCGGACAAATACGCCGACACGGTGGCCGACTATGTGGCCGTCGTAGACCCGCGTGAGCCTTCCGAGCCCCGGTGGAAGCTCTCATTCAGGGAAGAGCTTCCGGTGGCTTCGATGACTCGCGGCTGCAGAGTGTCGCCCGGCCGCAGTCAGCACTCTCTGCCTCACGATCGTCAGTTGGGGAGTCCCCCGTATGGCTGCGCCCAAGAAAGGCGCGGAGCGTGTGACGGGCGAGCTAGACCATCGCGGCTGCCGCAGCGGACGCCTCGACCTCCGCCTCGTCGGCGGTCGGCGCGCGCCGTCGGGCGGACGAGCACGACAGTTGCAGCTCCGCCGACGAGGTAGGCGCCGAGCACGAACAGTGAAAGTCCGATGTCGTTGCCGCCGAAGTAGATCGTGTTCCGAACAACGGTCGTTCCTGCTCCCGCAGGGAGGTACGGACCGAGTACCCGCCAGAGATCGGGGAGATACACGGCCGGCACGGTGCCTCCCGAGGCCGGCGCGCCGAAGATCACGAAGACGATCACTACCACCAAGGTTCCCGCCGCACCGAGCACAGTCTGCAAAGCCGCCGTCGCGTAGGCCACCGCCATCATCACGAGGGTGAACAGCGCCCACAGCACGAGGAACTTCGAGGTCGGGGCGGCACCAAGTACCGGCCCTGCGAGCGTGTCGGTGAGCAGCGCTCCTATCAGTGCGGCGAGCGCCAGCCACCCGAGTCGGCCACGCCGCGTCGCCTGCCCTCCGAAGGCCAGCGCGATCGTCGACGCTAGGTATCCGCCGACGATCAGCGCCATCACGACGAAGAAAGACACCGCGCCGCTCGCGTCTCGGGGCGGCAGTGGATGAGCGGGGACGACCGCCAATTTCTGGTGCAGGGCGACAGCCGCCGTTGAGAAGGCCGTGCCGAGGGCGGACGCCCCGGCGACTCCCGCGGCAGGGACGACGATCAACGTAGCCCCCGCCGGGCCGGCCACGAGCGCTCCGTCGATCTTCCGCTCGTCGATCGCGGAGGTGCTGCGGACTTGTTCGGGTAGCGGGTGACGCCGAGAGAGAACTGTTTTCCGACCACCGTGGGCAACGGTGATGTCCCGACCACCCCGAACGGCACCTTGTGAGGCGTCGGATGGTGGAGGGCACCGATGTACGAGAGGACGAACAACGCTTGCACGAAAAGCACGACCCCCCCCAAGCGCGACGGCCAGTAGAGGGAGACCTGACAGCCTGCGCTTCGCGTCGCTGTGGTTCACGGCGTCGGGTTGCCCGATGTTGTTGCCGGTTTGGGTCTCACCCATAGCCGCTTCCCGCGATTGTGGCGTGCAAGCCTCGGATCCTACGCGCCTGCGCCGGCTTCGTTCGACTAGGAGAAGACCGCGAGCGCGCCTTCTCGGAACGGCTGTGAACTGATCGCCAAGTCGCCGGAGAACGGGACGCCGAGGCGATGGCCTGCGGGGTCCCGGTCGTCTGCACCCAGAGCGGGACCGCGATTTCGCCCTGACCGGCCGGACCGCTCTCGTCACGCCCCGGCCCCTGCCGTTCCTCATCCGCCGACGGGTCCGGGAGCTCATGGACGGCACGAGGCCCTCCGGAGCCGCCTGGCCGCCGCCGGGAGGGCGAAGATCATGGAGTTCACCTGGGATTTCCTCGCCGCCCGTCTCGAGGGGCTCTTCGGAAGGACCTGAAATTGCACGGGGATACCTCTTATGGTATCCTTGACGGCGGAGGAGAACGCCCCCATGGACGAGAACGAGTTCAAGGAGCTTTTGACCCGCGAAAACCCCGATTTCCGGCGCGCTCTCGAGGAGCACCGGACCTGCGAGGCCGCCCTCGAGGGCCTGAAGGCCAAACCCTTTCTGACCGACGCCGAGACGCTCGAGGAGAAGGAGCTCAAGAAGCGAAAGCTCGCTCTCAAGGACCGGATGTATCAGCTGATGCTCGCGCACGAGAAATGACCGCGAATCCGAAACTCCGTTTCGCCCTGGTCGGGACGGAATCGCTCCGGGGCCAGGAGCTCAAGAGCCTTCTCGACCGGACGAAATTCCCCCTCCGCTCGATGGACTTCTTCGACGCCGACGTCGACGAGGAGTTCAGCAAGCTGACGGACTTCCGGGGCGAGCCGAAGGTCATCCACCACCCGTCGCCCAAGCTCCTGGAGGGCCTGGACGTCGTTTTCCTGGCCTCCGGCCCCGCCGCGAACCGCGAGTACGGACTCCTCGCGGGCAAGCTCGATTACCGGGCCATCGATCTCGTCGAGACGTTCAACGCGGACCCGAAGGTCCCCCTTGCCGTGGCCGGGATCAACGACGGCGCGACGGCCGTGCAGAAAGCCTCCCTCGTCGCCATTCCCAACCCCGCCGCGGTCTTCCTCTCCCGCCTGCTCTACCCCCTACGCCGGGATTTCGGAATTGAAAAGGCGGTCGCCTTCGTCCTCCGGCCGGCCTCGGCTTTCGAGGACGAGGGGATCCGCGAGCTCGTCGAGCAAAGCTGTGCCGTCCTCTCCGGATCGACCGTCTCCCGGAAGGTCTTCCGGAACCAGGTCGCCTTCAACGTCCTGTCGCGGACCGGGAAGCCGGGCCGGGACGGATTCTCGGCCCCCGAAAAACAGCTCGCCGCCGAGGTCCGCCGCGTCCTGGCCGCGCCCGCGTTCCCGTTCACCCTGTCGATCGTCCAGGCGCCCGTCTTCCACACCTATTCCCTCATGGTGTACGCCGAGCTTGGAAAGGGGGCGGACCTCGCGAGCGTCGCGGCCCTCTTCAAAGCCGACCGCGCCTTCAGGCTCGCCGGGCACGAGGCCGGCGGCGTCGCCGCGGCGTCGTCGGTCGCCGGCAAGGACGAGATCGTGCTCGGCGAGATCAAGGCGGAACCGTCCATCCCCGGCGGCTTCTGGTTCTGGGTCGTCGCCGACAACCTGACCGCGGGCTCGGCCCTGAACGCCTTGGCCGTTGCCAAGGCCCTCGGGCCCGCCTCCCGAGCCGACTCATGAAAGACGTATTCCAGCTTCTCAAGCTGACCTTCCGGGAAAAGAAGCTCCTTTTCCTGTCGTTCGGATCGTCCCTGTTCGTGGCCCTTTTCACCTACCTCTTCGTGGACATGGTCCAGCCCATCATGGACAGGCTCTTCCTGAGGACGCCGGCCCCGGCCGTCCCCGACAAGGCCCGGCTGATGGACGCCGTCTTCCGGACGCTCCATGTGACCGAGGCGGACGTCACCCGCGCCCTGCCGATCCTCCTGGTCGTCGTCATTTTCGGCAAGGGGCTGTTCACGTTCCTCTCGTCCTTCTTCATGAAGGCCGTCGGCCACCGGGTCGTCAAGACGATGCGGGACGACCTCTACGAGCACGTCATCTACCAGTCGACGAGCTACTTCGACCACGTGCCGACGGGCGACCTGATGTCCCGGCTGACCAACGACGTCGAGAAGGTCAAGGAGGCGCTGTCCGGCAGCCTGGGCGACATGGTCGAGGAGGCCTTCATCCTCGTCGCCCTGCTCGTCGGGATCTTCATCCGGGACTTCCGCCTGGCCATGGTCTCCTTCATCGTCGCTCCGATGGCCGCCATCCCCATGGCCGTCTTCAGCCGCCAGCTCAAGAAGAAGAGCCTCTCCGCCCAGGTCAAGATGGGCCAGATCTACGGGCTCCTCCACGAGACGATCACCGGGAACAAGATCGTCAAGGCCTTCACGACCGAGCGGTTCGAGATCCAAAGGTTCCTGAAGGCGACGGCCAGCTACTTGCGGACGAGCATCAAGCTGGCCTGGATCGGCAGCCTTTCCTCGCCGTTCATGGAATTCCTGGGCGGCGCCGTCGGGGCCTTCATCCTCTGGGTGGGCACGAGGCGGATCGCCGAGGGGGCCATCAGCCCCGGCGACTTCGGCGCCTTCCTCACGGCCCTCTTCCTGATGTACATGCCCATCAAGCGCCTGAGCAAGGCCAACAACGTCATCCAGCAGGCCGTCGCCTGCCACACCAGGATCCCCGAGGTCCTGGCGAACACGCCCGTCATCCGGGACGCCCCGAACGCCTACCCGCTTCCCCCGGTCAAGGGCGCGATCCGGTTCGAGAACGTCTCGTTCTCCTACGATCGGAGCATGCCGGTCCTCACCGGGATCGATTTCGAGGTCCGGCCGACCGAGACCGTCGCCATCGTCGGGCTGAGCGGCGCCGGCAAGACGACGATCATCAACCTCCTCGCCCGGTTCTACGAGCCGACGTCGGGCCGGGTCCTGATCGACGGCATCGACATCCGGGACGTGACCCTGGACTCCCTCCGCTCCCGCATCGGGCTCGTGACCCAGGAGATCATCCTGTTCAACGAGTCGATCCGGGACAACATCGCCTACGGGCTCGACGGCGCCCCGGACGACCGGATCGTCGCGGCGGCCAAGGCGGCCAAGGCCCACGACTTCATCCTCCAGCTCCCGGAGGGGTATGCGACCATGATCGGCGAGCGCGGCGGCCTGTTGTCCGCGGGGCAGCGCCAGCGGCTGGCCATCGCCCGGGCCCTGCTCAAGGACCCGCCGATCCTCGTCCTGGACGAGGCCACCTCGGCCCTCGACGCCGAGTCCGAGCACCTCATCCAGGAGGCCCTGGCGACATTAAGGCAGGGCCGGACGACCATCATCATCGCCCACCGCCTATCCACGGTCCGGAGCGCCGACCGGATCCTCGTCATCGAGGCCGGCCGGATCGCCGAACGGGGGACCCATGAGGAGCTCCTCCGGCGGGACGGACTCTACCGCAAGCTCTACGAGCTCCAGTTCCCCGAGGATGAGGAGGTATCGCATTGATCCAGGGCATGACCGGTTTCGCCGAAAGGAGGTTCGCTTCCGAGTCCGTCCGCCTCAAGGTCTCCTCAAGAGCCTGAACCACCGGTTCTTCGACTGGTCCTACAGGGGGACGCCGCTGGGGGACGTCGAGAACCGGCTCCGGGCCGCCTGCCAAAAGCGGCTCCAGAGGGGCCGGGTCGAGGTCAACATCGACATGACCTTCCTCGACCCGAAGAGCTGGGAGTTCTCCGTCAACGAGGCCCTGCTCGAGAAGGTCCTCGCGTCCCTGGAGCGGGTCTCCGCGCGGCTGGGAAACGCTTTGACCTTTCCCTTGACCAGATCCTGAGGATTCCCCAGATCATCGATATCACCCGGAAGGAGATCACGGCCGCCGAGGTCGGCCTTCCTCGAATCGAGGCTTCGGCCGGACACCTCGACGAGGTCGTCCGGCAAAGGGAGCCAGGAAGGGGCGCAGACGGTCCGCCAGCTCGGGATCCACCTCCGGAATATCGGGCGCTCGACGGCCCGGATCGAGGTCTGTTCCGGAAACAACCGGCCGTCATCCGGCGGAAACTCGGACAGAGGGCCCGCGACCTGAACAACGGCTCCCGGGTCTCCGAGGAGCGGCTGGCCGAGGAGACATCTTCCTTCATCCAGCGCTACGATCTGGCCGAAGAGATCCTCCGGCTGAAGAGCCACTCGGCGACTCTCACGGGAGCTCCTTCGCCCGGGGCGGGCGGCCCGCCTGGGGAAGAAGCTGGATTTCCTGGCCCAGGAGATCAGCCGGGAGGCCAACACGTCGAGCTCGAAGTCCCAGGACATCGGGATCATCAGGGAGGGCCTGGCCATCAAGAACGAGCTGGAGAGCATCCGCCAGCACGCCGCGAACATCGTCTAGAGAGCGAGGGGCATCATGATGTTCGTCGTCAGCGGCCCGTCGGGATGCGGGAAATCGACGCTCATCGGGCGGGTCCTCGCGGACGCCGGGAACCTCCGGTTCTCCGTGTCCCACACGACGCGGCCGAAGCGGGGGGCCGAGGTCGACGGGCGCGAATATCATTTCGTATCCGGGGAGCGGTTCGACGCCATGGTCCCGGGCGGCGAGTTCGTCGAATGGGCGGAGGTCCACGGCCATCGCTACGGGACGTCCCGGGCCGAGGTCGAGTCCGGGGCGGGCCCCGGCGACGTCGTCCTGGACATCGACGTCCAGGGCGCCCGGCAGATCCGGGCGAGCGGCCTCCCGGCGAAGCTGGTCTTCGTCATGCCTCCCGTCTTCGGGGAGCTCCGGAGCCGGCTCCTGGCGCGAGGGACCGACGGCCCGGACGCGGTCGAACGCCGCCTCCAGAAGGCCCGGGAGGAGATCCTCGCGTTCCGCGAATTCGATTATGTGATCGTCAACGAGACCCTGGAGACCGCCGTCGGCGGAGCTTCGGTCGATCATCCGCGCCGAACGGTGCCGCCCCGGCGTCCGGACCGACCGGATCGATGCGATCCTCCGCAGCTTTTCCGGGGAGGAGCGTCCATGAGCGCCGGGAACGAAGATCGCCCTCGGCGTCACCTCGTCCGTCAGCATCTACAAGGCCTGCGAGGTCCTCCGGGGATTCCGGAAGGCCGGGATCGGTGTTCGGGTCGTCATGACCGCGAACGCCGCCCGGCTCGTCTCGCCCCTGCTCTTCGGCGCCCTCTCCGGCGAGGACGCCATCGTCGATCTCTTCGACGCGCGCGTCTCCCGGAAGATCGGCCATGTCTCCCTGGCCCGCGAGGTCTCCCTGCTCTGCGTCGCCCCGGCCACGGCGAACATCCTGGCCAAGTTCGCGAACGGGGTCGCCGACGATTTCCTGTCGACGTTCTACCTCGCGGCCCGATGCCCGGTCCTCGTCGCCCCGGCGATGAACGAGGCCATGATGCTCAACCCCCGGACCCGGGAGAACGTCCGGACCCTCAAGGCCGCCGGCGTCGAGTTCGTCGAGCCGGAACGGGGCGGGCTCGCCTGCGGCGACGAAGGCTGGGGACGCCTGGCCGCGCCGGAGGCGATCGTCGCCGAAGGCCTGAGGATCCTCGGGCGGACGGAGAGCCTCAAGGGGCGGCGCGTCCTCGTCACGGCCGGGCCGACCCGGGAATACATGGATCCCGTCCGGTTCCTCTCGAACGCCTCTTCGGGCAAGATGGGATACGAGATCGCCCGGGAAGCCTCCGCCCGCGGGGCGGACGTGACCCTGGTCTCGGGACCGACGCGGATCGACCCGCCGGCCGGAGTCCGGACGGTCCGGGTCGGGACCGCCGGGGAGATGGAAAGGGCGGTCCTGGCCGCGTTCCCGAAGGCCGACGTCGTCGTCATGGCGGCGGCGGTTTCGGACTTCCGCTTTGCCGTGACGGCCGGCCGCAAGGTCCCGAAGCGTGAGATCGCGGGCACGGTCGGCATCGTCCCCACGCCGGACATCCTGAGGGAGCTCGGGAAGAAGAAGGGGAGGAAGGTCCTGGTCGGGTTCGCCGCCGAGACCGAGGCGGCCATCCCGCACGCCCTCCGGAAATTGAAGGAAAAGAACCTCGACCTCATCGTCGCCAACGACGTCGGCGAGCCGGGCATCGGCTTCGAATCGGACGACAATCGCGTGGCGATCGTCGACGCCTCGGGCCGGGTCGCCGCGACGGAGCGGATGAGCAAGCGCGAGATCAGCCGGATCGTCCTGGACAGGATCGAGGCCGCCCTCCATGCGAAAAAAAAGTGAGGTTCTGAAGGATCTCGGCGAGAGGCTGGCCTTCTTCTCCGAGGCCGGGGCCGGATTTGTTGCGCGCCGCGCCCTCAAGACTAAGCCAGCCGCGCCGCCCGGATCCGCCGTGCGCAAGTCCCCTCGAGCCGGCCGCGCCCCGAGCCTTCCGGCCCCGGCGCGCCCAAGTTCGCATTCCCCGAGCTCGAGGCGGCGGTTCTGGCCTGCCGGCTCTGCCCCCTGGCCGCCGACCGGACGCACGCCGTGCCGGGGGAGGGGAGCCGGGCGACCGAGCTCATGTTCGTCGGCGAGGGTCCCGGCCGGGACGAGGACGCCCAGGGGCGCCCGTTCGTCGGCCGGGCCGGCCAGCTCCTGACGAAGATCATCGAAGCGATGCATTTCAGAAGGGAAGAGGTCTACATCACCAACGTCGTCAAGTGCCGGCCGCCGGAGAACCGCACGCCCCTGCCCGCCGAGGTCGAGGCCTGCGGGCCGTACCTCTTCCGTCAGATCGAGCTGGTCGCTCCCCGGGTCATCGTGACGCTGGGCAAGACGGCGACGGACTTCTTCGTCCCCGGGAGGATGAGCATGGGCGAGAGGCGCGGCCGGTTCGCCGAGTTCCGCGGCATCAAGGTCATGCCGACGTATCATCCCTCCTACCTCGTCCGCAACGAGGGGAACAAGGAGCTCAGGCGCCAGGTCTGGGACGACATGCAGAAGGTGATGGAGCTCCTCGGCAAGAAGTGACCGTGTTCGCCGAGGTCGTCTTTCCGCTTCCCGTCGACAGGACGTTCCACTACGGCGTTCCCGAACCCCTCATCGCCCGCGTGCGGCCCGGCTGCCGCGTCCTCGCCCCCTTCGGCCGCCGGACGATGACCGGCTTCGTCGTGGCGGTCGTTCCGGAGGTCCCGGCCGGGGCGTTCGACCTCAAGGACATCCGGGACGTCCTCGACGCGGAACCGTCCTTTTCCGAAGGGTTCCTGGCCTTCGCGAAGCGGCTGGGCGAACGGTCCTTCGCCCCGTGGGGGGAGATCCTGCAGGCCGCTCTTCCTCCGGCCCTCGTCCCGAAGGAGAGGACGAACGGTCCGTCTGACGGCGACCGGGCGCGAGGCCTTTGAAGCGGGGCGGCTCGCGGGGCGCGAAAAGGAGCTCGCCGGACTCCTCGCCGGGGAACCCGCGACGCCGGGCTCTCTAGCCAAGAGGCTCGGCCTCAAGGATGCCGGCCCGCTCTTGAAGCGCCTGGAAGGCAAAGGGACGATCGAGGTCCGGACCGCCGTGTCGAAGCCCCGGGTCCGCAAGCCGGCGCCCGCGGGGCCGCGGAGCGGACAGCTCGACCTTGATTTCGCCCGGGACGTCCCCCCGGCCCTGGCGGCGATCGAAGCGAAGGTGGCGCGGGGCGTCGGGTACGCGTCCTTCTGTCTTATCGGGCCGGCCCCCACCCGGCAGGCCGCCTACGGCCGGCTTGTCCGGGCCGCCGTCGGACGGGGGGCCAAGGTCCTGTTCTTGACGCCCGAGGTCTCCATGGCCGATGCCCTGAAGGAAAGGGCCGCCGGCTGGCCTGGCGTTCGCGCGGCCGTCGTCCACGGCCGCCTGCCCCGGCGGGAGAGGGAGGAGGAATGGAGGGCGCTCCTCGAAGGGCGGGCGAACCTCGCCGTCGGGCCGCGCTCGGCCCTGCTGGCCCCCCTTGACGGTCTCGGACTGATCGTCGTCGACGAGGAGCACGACGATTCATACTCCCAGCAGGAGGGCCAGCTCTACGACGCGCGCCGCGGCGCCTGCCTCCTGGCCTCCGGGGGGGAGGGCGCGGTCGTCGTCTTCGGGTCTTCCACTCCTTCCGTGGAAGCCTATCACGGAGCCCTGGAAGCGGGAGCCCTTGTTTCTCTGGGAGGCCCGGTTCCCAGGTTCCGGACGAGCGTGATGGACGACCGCGGGGAAAAAGCCGCCCTCTCGGGCGGCCTGCTCGAGAGGATCAAAGGGCGTCTCGACCGCGGCGATCCCGTCATCCTGTTCGTCAACCGGAGGGGCTACGCCCCGGCCGTCTACTGTCCCGCGTGCGGCCATTCGCCCCGATGCCCGCGTTGCGACATCGCCGTGAGCTATCATAAAAAGCGCGACCAGTGGGTCTGCCACTACTGCAATTCCACGCGGACGGCGTCACCCGAATGCCCGAAGTGCGGCGCGGGGCTCGTCCGCCGGAGGGCGAAAGGCATCGAAGCGGTGGAGGAAGAGCTGAGGCGGGTGTTCCCCGGGGTCCGACCGGCGAGGTTCGACGCCGATGAGGCGGCCCGGGAGAAGGACCGCAGCAGGATCGTCGATGATTTCCGCCGGGGGAAGGTTCGGATCCTCCTCGGGACCAGTCTCCTGGCCCATCGGGCCGACGTCCCTCCGGCCCCATTCGTCGGCGTGATCGCCCCCGAGGCCCTCCTCGGATTGGCGGATTACAGGGCCGGACAAAGGGCGTTCCAATCCGTGGCGCGGATGCGGGCGTTCGCCGAGGACGACGAAAGGGCCGAGGTCGTCCTTCAGACATCCGAGCCGGGGCACTTCGTCATCCGGGCGGCCGCGGCCGGGGATTACCCTGCCTTCTACGAGGCCGAGATCGAATCCCGCCGCGCCCTCGGATATCCTCCGTTCACGAGCCTGGCCGAGGTCGTCCTGCAGGGGCGGGACCTCAGGACTCTGGCCCGGAAGTCCCGGGAGTTCGCGGCAGCCCTTGGAGAAGCGGGGAAGGCGATCGACGTCCTGGGCCCCGCCCTGGCCTCCGTTTCGAGGGCGCGGGGCTCTTACCGGGTCCAGGTCATCCTCAAAGCGGGGAACGAAGAGGTCCTGGCCGCGGCCCTCCGCGGGGCGCTGGAACGAACCGGGGTGAAAAGCTCGATCCGCGTGTCCTGGTGAGGGGCGGACCGGTCAAGCCCGCCCCTTTGGCCGGCCGTCCGGCCCCTTCAGGTCACCGGATGATGAAGATCTGGGCGTACTCCTGGAGGAACGTTCTCTCGTCCCCGGGCAGAGAGGCCCAGATATGGACGATACAGTTCGCCCTGATCTCGTCCTTGATGGGAGCATAATAAGTGATGTAGGCGTTGCCCCCGCCGTCCGTGACCCTGGTTGCGACATTGACCCGCCCGTCGAAGAACCCGATATTGGCGCGCTTGTCCGTCTCGTCGTTGATCTCGAGATACACGGTCCTGCCGGCCAGGGGCGTGCCGTCGTACTTCACGAGGCTGACGACGATGGTCGCCCCCTGCCGATGCGTTCCCGCGTTCAGGACGTTGGGGTTGGCGGAGATCTTCAGGACCGTGGCCAGCGTCGACGGCCCGACGGGGGAGGGCTGGTCGACGCCGTGCCGCGTGCAGGCGGTCACGGCCAGGACGAGGACCAGACCCGTCGCAAGGATGAGCAAGTTTCTTGACGTTCATGGCGGTCCTCCTCTTCAGATCGCGGGCGCGGGAGTTACATCCGCGTAGTTCGCGAAGAATACGGTCAGGTACCCGATGGCCGTGACCTTGTTGTTGATCAGGTCATGCCCGTAGAACTCGACCTTGGCCGTCATCTCGATGACGCCCTCGCCGATCCCTGTGGCCAGGCCGACGAGCGGGGGCTCCATCTTGGCGACCTCGCGGACGAGAACGAAGGAAAAGGTGGTGGTCGTCCCGACCTTGATGGTCTGGGTCAGGGAGCCCTCGAACGAGTAGGGGACGTCGACGCCCTGCCGGCTCCGCCCGTCGCTCCTGGAGAAAGAGACGATGTAGCGGTCCAGGATGACGTCGCTGTACCCGGAGGGTTTGAGGATGGGGGCCGGGTCCAGCAGGCTGGCCCGGACCGTCGCCGAGGCGATGTCCGCGTAAATGGTGCCGGTCGAAGAGACGACGTCGGACTGGAGGAAAGAGGCGGCTTTGCCCGTGTAGTCCGTCCCCATCACGCTTTCGACGACGATGAAGGTCGAGGACTTCGATTTGTCCTCGAGCGGGTTGCAGGCCGCGAGCGCGAGGATCGACGGCAGGACGGCCAGGATCAGGAAGGCCAGAGTCGTTTTTTTCTTGGTCATTGTCCTCTCCTACTTAATGATCCGGGGAGTGATGAAGATGAGGAGCTCGCGGTTCTGCTTGGTCCGGGCGAAGGAGCGGAAGAGATTCCCCAGAATAGGTATCTTGCCCAGGAAAGGCACGCTGTCCCGGGTTACGGAGTCCTCTGTCCTGTAGATGCCCCCGATGACCGTCGTCCCGCCGTCCGGGATCATGACCGTGGTCTTGGCGCTCTGGGTGGTGATGGGGGGGATGCCGTTGACGAGGTTGGCGAAGTCGGCGGCGTTGTTCTGAAGCTCGACGGTCATGATGATCGTCCCTTCGGCCGTGATCTGGGGCGTGGCCTTGAGCTCCAAGGCGGCGTTCACGTATCGGGTGGTCACCGTGAAGTTGGCCACGGTCTGGACCGGGATCTGGCGGCCCTGGATGATCTCGGCCGGCTGGTTGTTCTGCGTCGTCACCTTGGGCGAGGAGATGATGCGGCCGTTGCCCGAGGTCTCGAGGGCGGACAGGGCGACGTCCAGGCGGAAGGTATCGAGGACGTTGGCGAAGGAGAACCCGACGGCCGTGTTGAAGGCCGGAGCGGGCAGGTTGACGGCATAGCCGCCCAGCGGCCCGCCGATGCCCTTGGTCACGATGCCTTGGGGGATCATGGCCCCGTCGGCGAGGATCTTATGGGGGAACTGGAGCGATGTCTGGTTGCCGTAGAAAGGATCGGCGATCCCCTGGTAGCCCCACTGGATGCCCAGGTTCCGGACGAACGTGGACGTGGCTTCGATGATCCGGGCCTCGATGGAGACCTGAGGGGTCGGCGTGTCGAGTACGGCGATGAGCTTCTCGATCAGGTCCAGCTTCTCCTTGACCTCCGAGATGATCAGCGTGTTCGTCCGGTCGTCGATGACGATCTCGCCCCGGGTGGAGACCTTGGATTTCAACAGGGTGGCTATGTCCTTGGCCTTGGAGTAGGACAGGGTGATGGTCTTGACCAGGACAGGGCCGGCCAGCTCCTTGCTTTCCTTGAGCCGTCTCAGCTCGGCGTCCTCGGTGGTCAGGATGGAGACGGGGGCGATGCGCAGGACGTTGCCTTCGATCGACTTGCCCATCCGGTTGTAGCGGAGGACGATGTCGAGGGCCTGGTCCCAGGGAACGGCCCGCAGGTCGCAGGTCACGGAACCCCGGACGTCCGGGTCGAAGACGACGTTCAAGTCGGCGAAATCGGCCAGGTAGAGAATGACGTCCCGAAGGTCGGCGTCCTTGAATTTGAGGCTGATGACCTCACCCGTATACTTCTCCTCCTCGTCGGTGATGGTTCTCGGCTTGAATTTATCTTCTTGGGCCGCGTTGGGCGCTTCGGCCTGGGGCTCGGGCGCGGCGGTCTTTTCCTGGCCGACCGCGGCCGCGGCCGGCGGAGGGGCCGGAGCGGCTTTCGCCGCGGCGATCACCGGGACAGGCTCCGGCTTTTTCGCTTCGGCGGGGGCCGGAACCCTTTCGGCTCCGGGCTTAAAGAACGAGATGACGAGCTCGTCCTTCACCGTGTCCAGGGCATAGAGGACGGGTTCCTTCAGGTCGAAGACCATCCGGGTGATCGGTCCGGGGTCGGCCGTTTGGAACTGGCCGATACGGACCTTGTCCACGCCCAGCCGGGCGATGGGATAGACGGTCGCGGGCTTGGCGAACGTCGTGTCGAAGAGGTCGACGACGAGGCGGGACGGTTTGTCCAGGGCGAAGACCTGGGAGACGGGGTCGGCGCCGAGCTTCGCCTTGATGCTGATCCGGTCGGGCTGTTCGGAGATGTCCAGCTTGTCCAGGACGACTTCCCCGGCGGTCTTCCGGTCGAGCCGGGAGCGCGTTTCGGGGTCGATGACGTATTCGCTCCGGGCCTTCTGGATCCCGTTGAGCTCGACGACGGTCCTGTCGTCCAGGGAGGAGATTCGGTAGGGAACCCTCTCTTTTAGGGTCAGGTAGAACCTCAGGCCCGAGTCCCCCGACCGCTCCACCCGCACGTCTTCGATGAGCGCGGAGTCGGCCGGCGCGACCACGGGGGCCGCGGCCGTCCTGGCCTTGTCGACGTCGATGACGATGGTCCGCGGCTGCTGGGGCGCGTAGTAGGTCGACTGGACGGGCATGAGAGCGTCGGTCCGGAAGACGAGCTTCGTCGTGAGGAGCCCGGGCTGGATCTCGATCCTGCTGATGTTCGTCACGGGGGCCTGTCCGGGCGCCGACATCGCGAGCAGGAGAAGGAGACAGGTCGAGGTCAGAAAGAGCAGACGTTTTTTCCTTTTCATGTTAACGCTCCTCCGGGTTGATTTCCTTGATGATATCCTTGGACCGCATGAGGGGAATGCCGCGTTCGTTGGTCTTCCGGAACACGACCTGGGAGTCGGTGATGGACAGGACATAGCCGTTGGCTAACCGGTCCCCCGTCTTGATGAAGAACGGGAATCCCTGGGGGCCGCTCACGATGGCGGTCAGCTTCTGATCGGCGTTGATGATCCCGACGAGGGTCGTGTCGTCGATGGACATCTGCGAGATCCCGCCGGGGGCGGACTTGTCCTTGACGTCCTTGCCCGCCAGGAGATTCTTGAACGGGTCCCGCCTGCCGGCCGGGTTGTAGGTCGCCTTTGCCGGCGAAGGAAAGAGGCCGTCTTTTCCCAATCCGGCCCCGCGTTCTTGAGCGATCGAGGCCGAAGGGCCGGTTGCGAGAAAGCCCAGGACCAGAAGGATTACGGCGGGCATTTTCATGGTTTCCTCCCCGGTTTGGGCTTCGCCCCGGGCGGGGCGCTGGATTCATCAAGGAAATAATATGTCTTGGCCGTGAAACTCGAGGAAATGGTCGTGGCGTCCGTCTGGGAACCCAGGCTGTGGATCGAGAAATCCGCGACGTTGAAGATTCGGGAGAAGTTGCTGAGCTGGTCGAAGAACGTGGCCAGGTTATGGTAGTTCCCGGTGACCTCGATGGGGATGGGCCATTCGGCGTAGAACTCCTTCTTGGTCTCCCCCCGGGGCGCGAACTTGATGATCTCCAGCCGGGCGTCGAACGCCAGCTGCTGGATCTTCCTCAGGATGTCGGCGATCTCCTTCTTTTCGGGGATGATGACCTCGAGCTCCTTGAGCTTCGCTTTCATGCCGGCGAGCTCCGTTTCGATCTGGTCCAGCTGCTGTTTCTTGACCTTGAGGTCCTGGACCTCCTGCTCGAGCTTCACGCGCTCCGTGCGCAGGCTCTTGAGCTCCTGGTCCTTCGGCTTGAAGTAGGCGAAGAACGCTACGGCGCCGATGACCACGGCCAGGACGACGTGACCGTACCAGGGCCACCTGTTCATGGGAGCCTCCTTTTATTCGCGGCCGGGGCGGGAGGCGGTGGGGGAGGAGCCGGCTGCTTCGGGTTGATCACGCTCGCGGTCAGCGAGAATTCGAGGAATTGGTCGTTCTTCGACGTTTTCTGGGCCGAAGAGATGAGGTTCACGCTCTCGAAGTAGGCGCTGTTCTCCAGGTTTGAGATGAAGTCGGCGACGAGGTTGTTCGACAGGGCCTTGCCCTTGATCTGGATGCTCTTGGAATCGGTGGTGACCTCGTCCAGCCAGACCCAATCGGGAAGGCCCCGGCTCAGCTCGTCCATGGTCCGGACCGCGAGGTCCTGCTGCGCCTTGAGGAGGTTGATCAGCCCGATCTTCTTCTCCAGGGAAGCCTTCTGCTTCTGGCTTTCGTCGAGCTTGGCGATCACATATTGGAGCTTGCCCTTCTCCTCCTTGGCCTGGGAGAGGAGCTGATTCTCCCGGTCCATCGCCCTCTTCTGGTAGTAATAGGCTCCGGCCAGGGCGATGACGAGCAGCAGGAAGATCAGGTTCCCGATGCCCGGCTTCTTCCGGGCCTTGAAATCGGGCTTCCCCTCGGCCGAAGCATCCTTGATATCCTTGGTCTCCGGTTTTAAAAGGTTGATCCGAATCATTTTTCCGCCTTTCGGGTCGAGAGTCCGACGGCGACCCCGAAGACCGGGGCCATCTCGTTGAAATAAATGGGATCGAACTTCTTCTCGTCGAACGGGATGTTCCGGAAGGGGTTGAAGACCTCGGACTTGATCCGGAACTTATGTTCGAAGGCGCCGGCCATGTTCGGGACGTTGGCCAGGCCGCCGCTGAGGAAGATCTGCTCGATCTTCCTCTCCCTCTTCTCGCCGGCCTCGTAGAAGGAGAATGTCTTCTCCATCTCGTCGAGGAGATCGCGGACGTTCATCGTCAGGACGTTCTGGAACTGGTCGGCGGGGACCGACTTTCCGGGGATCCCCTTGAGGAGCTTCTCGGCCTCCTCGAACGGGATGTTCAGCTCTTTGCGCATGTTCTCGGTGAAGAAATATCCGCCCAGGGACAGGTCGCGGAAGAGCTGGGGGGCGCCCTTTTCGATGATCACGACGTTGGTGATGTTGGCCCCCATGTTGATCAGGGCGACCGTCTTGCCGAGGAGGATCTCGGGGTAATTGACCTCCAGGGCGTTCTGGAGGGCGAAGACGTCGACCTCGATGGCCTGGAGGTTCTTGCGGGCCTGGTTGACGACGTTGCTGTAGTTGGCGATCTTGTCCTTTTTGGCGGCCACGAGGAGGATGTCCAGGTTCCGGTCCTCGCCGCCGCGGGACGTGTTGAGGACGGCGTAATCGACGTTGGTCTCCTCGTACGGGTAGGGGATGTTGTGCTTGGCCTCCCAGATGATGGATTCGGCCAGCTCCTGCCGCTCCATCGACGGCAGGGAGATCTTCTTGATGATCACGGAATTCCCGGAGATCGAGATGACGATATCCTTGTTGGAGATCTTGTTCTCGTCGAAGAGGAGCC
Organism: Candidatus Aminicenantota bacterium; assembly: GCA_963813235.1. Taxonomy (GTDB): domain Bacteria; phylum Acidobacteriota; class Aminicenantia; order Aminicenantales; family Saccharicenantaceae; genus JALHVH01. Next base: position 16,365 of record CAWEYF010000018.1, read on the forward strand.
GGATCGTCTCGACGACGGCGGCCGAGTCGATGATGGTCCCCTCGACGATGGCGTCGTGGGGGAGCGGCTCATAGCCGATCCGGGCGACCTCGTAGGTCTTGCGGTCTCCCTTTTTCCGGGCCTTGAGCTCGACGGCCTTGATCGAATAAGAGCCGATGTCCAGTCCCACCAATCCTTTTTCCCGAGAGATACCCAGCATTTTGCCCTGCCTTTATTGGATTTGAAACCGATCGTGTTTCCGGGACTTCTCCCGGAGCTTCCGTTCGACGAGCCCGGGGACGAGATCCCGGACGCTGCCGCCGAGCATGAATACCTCCTTGACCAGGTTGGAGCTGAGGAAGGAGAACTCCTGGCTCGGCATCATGAACAGGGTTTCCATTTCCGGGGCGAGCTGGCGGTTCATGAGGGCCATCTGGAACTCGTATTCGAAGTCGGAGATGGCCCGCAGGCCCCGGATGACGGTGTTCGTCCCCCTGGCCTTGGCGAAATGGACGAGGAGCCCGCTGAAGGAAATGACCTCGACCTCCTTGCGGCCTTCGAATATTTTCCGGATCATGGCGACCCTCTCTTTAGTCGTGAACAGGGGCGCCTTCTTGGGATTTTCGAGGACGGCGACCAGGATCCGGTCGAAAACGTTGAGCCCCCGGAGGACGATATCGACGTGCCCGTTCGTGATCGGGTCGAACGAGCCGGGATAGATCGCCAAGTTCTCCATCAAAGGACTCTATTTCGGTTCCATCTGCAAATTTGATTATTGAATAACAAAATCGGACCCCGTTGTCAATTAATAATTAATTGATTTCTTTGGGTTAAGGCATCGCCGGCGGGCTCCTTCCCGCCCGGGGTCCATGATGCCGCGCCCGACCTTCCGGGGTCAATCACCCCCCGGGGCGATATGGGGGGTGAATCTCGGACCGGGCAGGCGCGCGGTCCGGAGTTCTTCGGAGGATGACGGCCGGCGGAGGACGCTGTATAATGGTCCCGGTCGGCGGTGGACATGCGAGTCACGGGAGAGCGGCCCAAGGTTCTATGTGCCGCGATTTGCTTCGCCTGTTTCCTGTTTGCCGGAGCGGCGGGGGAGGAGTTCCGGAAGGAACGGGAAGCCATGGTCCGGGACCAGATTGCCGCCCGCGGGGTCCGGGACACCCGGGTTCTCGAGGCGATGTCCCGGGTCCCCCGCCATCTCTTCGTTCCCGCTCAATCGCGGTCGCGAGCCTACGGCGATCACCCTCTGTCCATCGGTCGTCGTCAAACGATCTCCCAGCCGTATATCGTAGCCTTCATGACCGAGAGCCTGGCGCTCAAGCCGGGAGAAAAGGTCCTGGAAGTCGGCACAGGCTCAGGGTATCAATCCGCCGTCCTGGCCTGCCTGACCGACAAGGTCTTCACCGTGGAGATCGACGGGGAGCTGGCCCTGGAAGCCGCCGGCACCCTCCGGAAGCTGGGGTACCGGTCGGTCCGGGTCCGCGAAGGGGACGGTTTCTTCGGCTGGCCCGAGGAGGCTCCCTTCGATGCCGTGATCGTGACCTGCGCCGCGGGCCGCGTCCCCCCGCCGCTCGTCGAACAGCTCGGGGAAGGCGGGCGCCTCGTTATCCCAGTCGAAAAAGGGCCCCTGTCCCAGACGCTGACGCTCGTCACGAAAAAGAACGGGAAAACCACGACCCGCGAGCTCCTGGACGTCCTCTTCGTCCCGATGACCGGAGAAGTGGAAAAATAGCGGGCCGTCATCGCCGCACCCTCCGGAATAGCCCCGAGTCTATCGTGCGGCCGTCCATATCATCGCCGGCTGGGTTCATGTTTATTGATTTTCAGGCCCGCGTATGCTAATTTTGGCCTGAGCGACGATGATCAAGTTCGGGACTTCCGGCTGGCGGGCCGTCATGGGCGAGGAATTCACGTTCCATAACGTCCGCGTCGTCGTCCAGGCGGCCGCAAATTTCCTCCTCGAGCGCTATCCCGACCGGCCCGTCTCGATCGTCGTCAATTACGACACCCGGTTCCTGTCGGAACGCTACGCCCTCGAGGCCGCCAAGGTCCTGTCCATTAACAAGATCAATGTCTTCCTGGCGGACCGGGACGCCCCGACCCAGGCCCAGGCCTACCAGATCATCAAAAGGGGCTGCCAGGGAGGGATCAATTTCACGGCCTCCTTCAACCCCCCCGAGTACAACGGCCTGAAATTCAACACCCACACGGGCGCTCCCGCCCTTCCCGAGGTCACCGACCGGATCGAGGAGGAGATCCGGAGGCTTGCCGGCGACTTCCCGAACGTCCCCTCCTATCCCAGGACCGAGCACATCTCCAGGATCGACCTCCAGGCGGATTATCTGGCATACCTCCAGAAGAAGATCGATTTCGACGTCATCCGCCGCTCCGGCATCAAGGTCGGGGTGGACCTCCTCTTCGGGACGAGCCGGGAGTACCTCGATGAGATCCTGGAGAGGAACGGGATCCCGATCGAGGAGATCCACGGCTACGTGGACCCCTACTTCGGCGGGGTCATCCCCTCGTGCACGGAGGAGAACCTCCGGGAGCTCAAGCGCCTCGTCCGGGAAAAGAAATGCGCCCTCGGCGTGGCCACGGACGCCGACGGGGACCGTTTCGGGATCCTCGACCAGGCCGGGAATTTCATCCACCAGAACGAAATCCTGGCCATGCTCCTGGACTACTTGGTCGTCACGAAGGGCTGGAGAGGAGGGGTGGCCCGGTCGGTCACCACGACCCGGCTCATCGACCGCATCGCCCGCAGGCACGGCCTTGAGGTCCACAAGACGCCGGTCGGCTTCAAGTACATGGCGGAACTATTCCTCCAGGGGAAGATCATCTTCGGCGGCGAGGAGAGCGCCTGCATCGCCGTCAAGGACCACCTCCCCGAGAAGGACGGGATCTTCGCCGGCCTCCTGGTCTCCGAGATGGTCGCCGCCTCGGGCAGGAACCTCTCGGAGATCCGGAAGGCCCTGTTCCGGGAGTACGGCACTCTGGTCGGCGGCCAGAGGACTCTCCCGAGGACGCCGGCCCGGGAAAAGATGCTGAGGGAATTCATGGAGAGCCCGCCCTCCGCCCTGGGCGCGCAGAAGGTTGAGGCCGTCGAGATCAAGGACGGGATCAACCTGGAATTCGCCGACGACGCCTGGCTCCACCTGAGATTCTCGGGCACGGAGCCCGTCATCCGCTGCTATGCCGAGGCGGCGTCGTCCAGCGAGTTGGACGACCTGCTCGCCCGCGGCATGGAGTTCGTCTCGTGAGGGAAGAGCCGGGGAAGAACGACCGTTCCGTCCGCCGGAAGCTCTTCAAGGCCGGGGTGGGATTCTTCGTCCTGGTGATGCTCGTGACGTCCTTTTTCGGGAAAAAGGGCTACATGGACATCGTCAGGACCCGGAGGTCCCTCCGGGCCCTGGAGGCCGAATTCAAGACGCTCGAAGAGCGGAAGGATCAGCTCGAGACGGAAATTCGCGAGCTCACGGTGAACCCGAGGGCGGTCGAGGAGGAAGCTCGCCGAAAGCTTTGGCTCATGAAGCCCGACGAGAAGGTCATCGTCCTCAAGGGGCGTTGACGCCCGGCACGCCCATTCCCAAAGGGCAGATCGCCCAAACGCGGGTCTTTTCCACGAGCCGCAGCGTTCGGACGGCCGCGTCGATCCCCGGGAGCCGGCCGGCGGACACCCCTTCGGTCCTGCGGCCGACGATCGAGCTCCAGAACCCCCTCTTCTTCGGCCAGACCACGAGCCGCGGCTCCTCGTCCCGGCCGAGGCCGGCCAGGCCCTTGGCCAGCTCCACCGCTTTCGCCAGTCCCCCGAGCTCGTCCACGAGCTTGAGCTCCCGGGCCTGCCTTCCCGTCCAGACCCGCCCGCGGCCGACCTTGTCCACTTCCGCCCGGGTCATCTTGCGGCCTTGCGCGGCCTTTTCCAGGAACGCCTCGTAGGTTCGGAGGATCTCCTCTTTCAGGACCTTCTTCTCATCGGGGGAGAAGGGGCGGAAGCTCGAGAAAACGTCCGCCTCCTTGCCGAAGACGACCCTTTCGGCCGTCACGCCGAGCTTTCCGTAGAGGCCCGATAGGTCGAACTTCCCCGCGAGGACCCCGATGGAGCCGGTGAGGGTCTGCGGCTGGGCCACGATCTTGTGGGCCGCCATGGAGATCCAATAGCCTCCCGACCCGGCGACGTCGGACATCGATACGACGAACGGTTTCTCTTTCTTCGCGAGGAAGACCTCCCGCCAGATGACGTCGGAGGCGACGGACGAGCCGCCGGGGCTGTCCACCCGGAGGACGATGGCCGCGATCGTCCGGTCCTCGCGGGCCTGGCGGATCCAACGGGCCAGCGTGGCGCCCCCGATGCTCTGGGGCAGGCTTTCCCCGCTCAGAATGGGCCCGACGGCATAGATCACGGCTACCTTCCGGCCGGTCCCGAGTCCCACGGCCAAGGGACTGACGCGGGAGTATTCATCCGATGTGATCCGGGCGAGCTTCCGCCCTCCGCTCCTGAGCATGTCCTGAAGCTCGTCTTCGTACTTGAGGTCGTCCACGAGCCCGGCCTCGCGGGCGCTCGGGCCCTGGTAGAATCCGCGGTCGATGAGGGCCCGGACCTCGTCCGGGGTCTTTTTCCGGGCGGCGGCCACGGCGTCGACGTACTGGTTAAAGATATCCCCGTAAAGCGATTCCACCATCTCCTTGTGGGCGGGGGTGAACCCGGCCTCCGTGAACTGGTTGTAGGCTGTCTTGTATTCCTCGACGTGCTCGAACTCGGCCCGCACCCCCAGCTTGTCGAAGGCGCTCTTGAAGAAGGGGACGTAGCCCCCGATGCCGTTGACACCCAGCCAGCCCATGGGGTGGAGGATGATCCGATCGCAGGCCGTGGCCAGGTAATACTCCTTGTCGAAGTCCGGGGCCTCCTCGATGTACGCGTAGGCCTTCTTGCCCGCCTTCCGGAAATCGAGGAGCGCGTCCCGGAGCTCCGCAACCTTGGCCCAGTCGCAGGCGAGCACGTCCAGCCGGAGCAGGATGGCGTCGATCCGGTCGTCGGCCTTCGCCTTGCGGATGTTCATCCAGATGTCGTGGACGGAAAGCGGGCGGACCCCCAGGAGGACGTTCTGAAAGAAGTCGGGGGGGGAGATCTCCCGGATCTCGCCGGAGAGCCCGATCTCCAGATAGGCGTGGGCGGGGACCGTCACGTCCGGCCGGCCCCATTCAAGGAACAGGTAGGAGACCGCGGCGGCCGCCGCCAGGCCGAACAGAATCAGGAAAAGGACCAGGACGGAAGCGCGTTTGTTCATCGTTCCTCCACCGGGGCCGATGATACCAGAAAGGGGCGGAAAAATCGCTTGATTTGTCCATTTTCTTGTGATTGAATGAATCGATTCCGCCGTGCGCGCGGCCCGTAACAGGCGGGGCGGGCGGCGGCGGGCGATGAAGGAGGCTTCGTTCATGTCTCAAAAACTGTATGTCGGAAACCTCAACTACAAGACCACCGAGGACAATCTCAAACAGCTGTTCTCCCAGTTCGGCGAAGTGACCTCGGTCAACATCCTCCAGGGAAGAGGTTTCGGATTCGTCGAGATGGTCGCCCCCGAATCCGCGGCCGACGCCAAGGCCAAGCTCAGCGGGACGGAGTTCGACGGCCGCAAGCTCATCATCAACGACGCCCGGCCCAGGGCCGAACACGACGGCGGCAGGCCCGGCGACAAACGTCCCGGCGGCTTCGACAAAAGAGGCGGCTTCCGCAAGTTCTGATCCGTCATCCCTCCCATCGGTTCCCTTCTCTCCGGGCAGGTGTCTGCGCCGCCGCCCGACCGGTCCGGAGTCTTCCGCCTTATGTCCATTGTTATCGGTTAAGAACTTGCGCCCTCATCCCTATCTGGTGCCCTGGACAACTTCCGCGGACCGGGGATGAACCTTTCCCCGACCCCCCTCGTAGTACCCTGTGAAGCATGCCATGAGGAGAACGAACGTGAACACAAGTGCTCCAACCCGGGCGGCGGGCCTGGCCCTCCTCGCCCTTTCCCTGACGGCCTGCATCTCCGTCCGCACGGAGAGCGGGATCAGGAACGCCGACCGCCAATTCGAGAAGGCGTACGCGGAGATCGCCCGGATCGACGGGACCCGGAGCGGCGAAGCCCGGAGGCCCCACCGGCTCTGCGTCCTCGTCCACGACGCGGAAGCGGGCGAGCTGGTTCGCGTCTCCGTCCCGATGTGGCTCGTCGATGCGGGCCTGAGCCTGGGGGCGGACGCCTCCGGGCACGGACATGGGGGGTCCGCCCGAGTTCGTTATGACCTGGAGTGGAGCGCGATCAAGGACCTCGGCCGGTACGGCCGGGGGCTCTTGGCATCGGTGGAAGAGGAAGAAGCCCGGGTCCTCGTCTGGCTGAAATAACGGTCCGGGGACGGCAAGAAGAGCGGGCAAGGGCGGAGCGAACATAATGGACGCAGAACGGGCGGGCGATCCGGGGAACATCGACGCCCTGGTCCGTGCCGCCCGGGACGGCGACAGGGATGCTTTCATGACGATCGTGGCGATGTACCAGCGGAAGGTCTTCATGCTGGCGTACTCCGTCCTCCGGGACAGGGAGGATGCCCTGGACATCGTCCAGGAGACCTTCCTCAGGTTCTACCGGAAAGCCGACCTCTACAAGGAGGGCAACAGCTTTCAAGGCTGGCTCCTCCGGATCGCCAAGAACCTCTGCGTCGATCATTACCGGAAGAACACGCGGAGGCGGCGCGAGCTCGAGAGCCCGAAGAGCCTGGACGAGCTCCATGTCGCGGCCTCCCCGGACCCGACGGTGTCCGGGGCGGGAGAGATGCGGGACGCGACCGTCCGCTGCATCGACCGGCTCGCCGGCCGCCAGCGCCTGGTCTTCGTCCTCCGCCACGTCGACGAACTTCAGTTCAACGAGATTTCCGAAGCCATGAACATCTCTTTGGGGACGGCGAAGTCCCTCCATTTCAAGGCGGTTCGCAACCTGAGGAAATGGCTCACTCCGTATTTGGGGACACAATCATGAACACATGCCGGGAACATCGCGGGGATCGGGAGGCCCTCCGGGCCGGGGGGTTGAGCCCGGAGCGGACGGAACGGCTTATGTCCCGCCTCGAGGGATGCCGGGCCTGCCGGGAGGAGGTCGATGCCATGAAACGCGTCATCGGGGCCGCGGGCCTCGTCAGGGACGAAATGGATAAGGCGATGGCCTCCGTCGATTGGGACGCGCTGCCCGCCGAGATCGCGGACCGCGTTCTTTCGACCGAACGGCAGCCGCGCCGGGGCCGGGGGATCGCGGGCCTCCTCTTCCCGTCGGGCCTTCCCGTCCTGAGGCCGGCCTTCGCAGGGGCCGCCCTCGGCCTCGTCGTGGGCGCCCTGGTCATGTTCTTCGTGATGAGGCGCCCCGCCCCGCAGGCTGAGGCCCGCGGCGGCTTCTTCGCTTCCCCCGATTTCATCGAGCGCGCGGAGTCCGAGATGGCCCGGCGCGAGACGCTGGACTATCTGAGGAACAGCCAGTACCTGCTCCTGGACTTCGTCCAATCCTCCCCAGGAGAAGCCGGGAGCCGGATGAACCTTGCGGCCTCGGGACGGGCCCGGGACCTTTTGGCCAAGAAGAAATACCTCAATCGCCCAGCTCGAAGGCTCCCGCATGGCCAAGGCCAAGGCCATCTGCGACCAGATCGAACTCCTGTTCCTGGAGCTCTCACGGCTCGGCGAGGGCTTGCCGGAAGCGGAGATCCGGAGGATCCAGGGCCTGATCGAGGACGGCCGGCTCCTCCTGAAGATCAACCTGGTCGAGAAAGAATTGGAAGAAAGCGAGGCATAACGTGAGATACGCCAGGATAGGCATCATCATCGTGCTCCTCGGCTCCCTCGGGGCCGGGGCCTTCGCCCAGACCCGGGCCGACGAGCGGCTTTTCGAAGAGGCCAAGATCCTTATCTTCGACAAGAAATGGGAAGCGGCCCAGTCGAAGCTCGAGAGCCTCCTGGAGCTTTTCCCCGAAAGCTCCCTGAAGGAGCAGGCCCAGTTCTACCGGGCCAAATGCCTGGCAGAACGCAAGGACAGGGACCGGGAGGCGTTCGAAGCCTACGACGCCTATCCTCCGGGACGCCCGTCCCGGCGACAGGAACGCCAGCCTGCTCGAGGACGCCGAAGTCTCCCTCATCGACCTGGCCTTCGGCCTTTACGAAAAGGGGGAGCGGGCGAAACTCGCCGCGATCGGGGACCGGTTGCGGAGCCCGAACAAGATCGTCCGGTATTACGCCGCGTTCAAGCTGAGCTATATCAAGGACAAGAGCGTCTCGGGCCGCGCCGTCCCCGTCCTCAAGGGCATCGTCGAGGACGAACGGGACCCCGAGCTTAGGGACCGCGCCAGGATCGCGCTTCTCAGGGTCGACCCCGGCGCCCTCAAGGAGGTCGGGGACGACAGGCACGGAGTCCGGGCCCGCATCCTGAGGATCCAGGTCCTCGAGGCCGGGAAGAAGAAGGTCGACATCAACATTCCCTGGGCCCTGGCCGACCTGGCCCTTCAGGCCATCCCCGACGAGGAGAAATCCGTGATGCGGAAGAAGGGCTACGACCTGGACAGGATCATCAGCGAACTGGCCAAGATGGGCAGCAGCATCATCGAGATCAACGACGGGAGCTCCGTCATCAAGATCTGGATCGAATAAACCGAGGAGGACATCCATGAAAAGAACGGCAGTCATGACCATCGCGATCGTCGCCTGCGTGTTCGCGCTGGGGAGCTTCGTCCGGGCCGAGGGCCCCGACGACATCCAGGCCATCAAGAAGGCGGTCAAGGAGAATCCGGCCTACGAGCCCGGCAAGGAAGTGAAGTGGTTCAAGGTCCTCGTCACCGACAACAAGGCCGGCAAGGACAAGGTCCGCATCACGCTCCCCATCTCGCTCGTCGAGACCTTCGTGAAGTGCGCCGGCGACGACCACGTCAAACTCGACCGGGGACGCACCGACATCGATTTCGGACAGCTCCTTGAAGAGCTCAAGAAGGTCGGCCCGATGGCCATCGTCGAGGTCTACGAGGAGGATGAGACCATCAAGGTCTGGCTGGAATAACCCTGCCGCGCGGATCCCCGGGGGACGGAAGTGTTCCGTCCCCCTTTTTTTTGTCCTTATCCCGGACTTCGGGGAAATATCCGGGGCGATGAGGACTCTCCTGAAGCCCTTCGTAGCGGAGCGGGGGCCCGCCGGACCGAAATTGGCCTGGCAATTTGGGGGGAGTTGTGCTTTAATGCCCCGGGACGCCGACCGTTCCCCCCGGACCGAAGACGACATGAAATCCAAGAGAGCCGTCCCCCTCAGGCTCGAGATCCCGGGACTTGGGGTAGCGGCGCTTTTTCTCCTCGAGGCGCAGGCCGCGGCTTCGTTTATCTGGCTGCGGGTCGACCCGGGGAGGAGAGGCCTTAAGCTCGTCCTCATCGCCCTCGCCGCCGCGGCGGCCCTCGCCGGGCTCGTGGCTTGGGGGGCTCGGCTCATCGGCCGTCGAATCGGCCGGGCGCCCGTCGATATCGCTCCTTTCATCATAGCCTGCCTATCGCCGCTCGTCCTCCTCGACATCGTTTTCCTCCAGTTCGTCGTCTTCCTGAGGGATATCCGTCCCGTTCTGCCATGGGTGTCGGCGCTGGGCTCGCTCTATCTCCTCGGAACTTTCGTCTCCCGGACGGTTCAGGGCCTTCCGCCGACGGCGCGCCGGCCGAACCCGCGACGAAGGCTTCCGATGCTTTTCTCGGCCTCGCTCCTCGTCTATACGTTCCTGGCTTCCGGCCTGGTCCTCCCGCCGCAACCGTTCTCCGGCGATGAGCCGCATTACCTGCTCATCAGTCAAAGCCTTCTCGCCGACGGCGATATCGACGTCTATAACGATTATCGCGGCGAAAGCTATAAGGTCTTCTATCCCGGGCCCCTCGAGAACCATGCCTTTCCGGGAAAGAACGGGCCGGAACACGAGTATTCCCGGCATCTCCCCGGGATCTCGGTCCTCGTGCTTCCGTCCTATCTCGCGGGAGAGCTGGCCGGGAAGGCCTTCGCCCGCGGATCAGGGCAGGCCGCGCTCCGGGCCCGGATCATCATCTTCGCCTCGAGGCTGACGATGTGCCTGCTCGCCGCCGCCCTGGGAGCCGCATTCTTCCTCTTGGCGCTCAGGGTCACCGGTGCCGCGGGCCCTTCGCTCCTGGCCTGGGCCGTGTTCAGCTTCACCTCCCCGCTCATCTATTTTTCCCAACTCATCTTTCCGGAAGTCCCCGTGGCCCTGGTCGCTCTTCTCATATTGCTTTTTGTCGTCCTCGGGAAAAGGCCGCGGCCGGGGGCCCTTTGGCTGGCCGGCGCGGGGATCGCCATCCTGCCGTGGTTCGGGATCAAATATATCGCCATCTCGGCCGTTCTGCTCGCCTTTTGCCTTGCGTCCCTGCCGCGCGCAGGGGGCCGGCGCCGTGCCCGGCTCCTTTCCCTTTCCATCATCCCGGCCATTTCGGCTGGCGCATATCTTTTCTTTTTCTGGACCCTCTACGGGACCCTTTCGCCGACCGCCGCCTACGGGCAAGCTTTCCCCGCCGGCCATATCGCCTTCACGACGAGGTCCGGCCCGGGCCTCGGCGAGGCCCTGAGGTTCGCCTTCGGCTTCCTGTTCGACCAGAGATTTGGGATCATTCCTCATTCCCTTGTCTACATCCTGCTCTTCGCCGGAGCGATCATCCTCTGGAAGAGGGACCGGCGGACCGCCGTCCCGATGCTGGTTCTCTTTGGTGTCTACTGGGCGCAGACCGCCGTCGTCCGGACATGGGGCGGGTATTGCCCTCCCGGCCGGCTGATCCTTCCTGTGCTCTGGATCCCGGCCCTGTTCGTGGCGGCGGCCTTCACCGCGGAGAGGAGCCGGGCCCGGAACGCGATCGTGGCCGGGACCACTGGCTTTGCGTTCGCGGCGGCCTTCGCCGGCATCGCGAATCCCAAGTTTCTGTATAGCGAGAACATCTATACGGTGCTGTCCGGGCCTGGGACCTTCAACCGGCTCCTGACCTCTCTCAGCAATTCGGTCATCGACCTCAGGCTGTGGGTCCCGTCGTTCGCAAACTGGGAGGCCCTGAAGGCTCCGGCCACGGTGGTCTGGTTCGCGGCGGCCGCGGCGGCGGCGTTCGTCTTCGCGCGAAAAAGGAAGGCGGGCGCGGGGCCATACCGGCCTTTCGCTCCGGGGGTCCACGCCGCCATCGTCTTCGGCCTGGCGTTCGCTGTGATCTGCTACGCCTTCTTCAACGTAAGGCTTGACGACAGGTCCCGCGTCGAGGGCGGCGTCGAGGTCCTCTTCCAGGACGAGAATACCCACGGCATGGAACCCGGCGGGTTCTGGACGAAGGGGGCGCGGGGGGCCACGGTCCTCATCAACGCCCCGCGGCGGCTATCCCGGATCACGGTGACCCTTTCGAGCCCTATCGCCGGGCAAACGAATGTCCGCGCGGGGATGTCCGAAAGGAAGATCGTTAGGGCCGGGAGAAACCGGCCGCCGGCGACCGCTGAATTCGACGCGCCGGTCGGGTTCCGGCGGGGCGACGGTTTTCTTTACAGCTTGCGGGTCGAGGACAGCGGGAGCTTCGTCCCCCATCAGCTGGACCGCCATTCCGAAGACGGCCGGACGCTCGGCGTCCTCGTCTCCATCTCCGCCCGTTAGGCGTCCTTCGAGGGCGATCCCCGACCTCCCGCCCATTCCTTGACAGTCCCTTCAATATTTGCATAATAGGGGGACCGCCATATCGATAAGAGGAGGACTCATATGCCCAAGTACCGGATCGCCGTTCTGCCCGGGGACGGGGTCGGAAAGGACGTCGTCGAAGCCGCCATGATCGTCCTCGGGAAGATGGCCGTCGACGCCGAATTCGTCTATGGCGACATCGGCTGGGAATTCTGGTGCCGCGAGGGGAACGCCCTTCCGGACCGGACCGTCAAGCTCCTCAAGGAGACGGATGCGTGCCTGTTCGGCGCCATCACATCCAAGCCCAAGGACGACGCGGCCGCCGAGCTGGCCCCCGAGCTTCGGGGCAAGGGCCTGGCCTACTTCAGCCCCATCGTCCGGCTCCGCCAGGAGTTCGACCTCTACACCAACCTCAGGCCGTGCAAAGCGTACCCGGGGAACCCCCTCAACTACAAAGAAGGCATCGACCTGGTCATCTTCCGCGAGAACACCGAGGGCATGTACGCCGGCGTGGAATTCCACCCCCTGCCCCAGGTCGTCCGGGATGCCCTGGCCACCCACCCCAAGATGAAACCCTTCAAGGACGTCCCGGCCGACGACATCGCGGTCTCCACCAGGATCATGACCAAGAAGGGCTGTTCCCGGATCGTCCGGGCGGCCTTCGAGTACGCCCGGGCCGAAAAGCGGAAGTCGGTGACGATCGTGGAAAAGCCCAACGTCCTCCGGGAGACGGGAGGGCTCATGCTGGGCGTCGCCCGCGCGATCGCCAAGGAATACCCAGAGATCCCGTTCTACGAGACCAACGTCGATGCGATCTGCATGTGGCTCGTCAAGAACCCCCAGGACTACGACGTCCTTGTGGCCGAGAACCTTTTCGGCGACATCATTTCCGACCTGGCCGCCCAGCTCGTCGGCGGCCTTGGATTCGCCTGCAGCGGTAATATCGGCGACCGGTACGCGATCTTCGAACCGACCCACGGCTCCGCGCCCAAGTATGCGGGGCAGTACAAAGTCAATCCCATGGCCACCATCCTGGCGTCCCGCATGATGCTGGACTGGCTCGGAGAGAAAGACAAGGCCCGGTCCCTCGAGGGGGCCCTGGCCCAGGTCATCAAGGATGGCTCGGCCCGGACCTATGATATGAAGGGCACGGCGTCGACCTTGGACGTCGGCCGGGCGGTCGCCGCCAAGCTGTAAAGGCGGGGCCGTGAGCGTCCTGCGCCTCCTCGCGGTGGACACGACCACTTCGAGCGGTTCGGCGGCCCTCCTCGAGGACGGCCGCCTCGTCGGCGAGATCGCCGGGGAATCCGGGACGACCCATTCGGCCCGCCTCCTCGGCGCCGTGGACCTTCTCCTTCGGTCCGAAGGCCTCGCGATCGCCGACATCGGCGCCTTCGCGGTCGCGGCCGGGCCGGGCTCGTTCACGGGCATCAGGATCGGTCTGAGCACGGTCAAGGCCCTGGCCTTCGCCTCGGGAAAGCCGGTCATCACCGTCTCTTCCCTGCGCGCGGCGGCCTTGAAGCTGGCCCTGGCCGGGGCCCCTCTCGTCTGCCCCGTGCTCGACGCGAAGAAGGGCGAGGTCTACGCGGCGCTCTTCGAAACGGCGGACGGGCGGCTCATCGAGATCGTTCCCCAGGGGGCCTACCTTCCGGGCGATTTCTTCTCCCGTCTGCCGGCCGGCCGGACCATCGCCTTCATCGGCGGGGGGAGCGCCGTTTTTCGTGAACAGATCGTGATGCGCATGGGAAAAAACGCTGTCTTCCCGTTAAGGACACAATTTATCGCCCATGAGGTCGGCCTCCTCGGGATGGAAGGCTTGAGAGAGGGGAAGGGGGTCCCGGCGGACGGGGTGGAGCCCATCTATTTCCGGCGGTCCCAGGCGGAGGAAGAGCATTAGCGCGGAAGCCCCGGGCCTGTCCGTCTTTCAGCTGAGGAGGATGAAGGATTCGGACCTGCCTGCGGTGCGCGACATCGAGGACCTGTCCTTCTCGAACCCCTGGAGCGATGCCACATTCCGGGGGGAACTCCAGAACAAGGGCATCTCCTTCCCGTTGGTCATCGTTCGTCAGGACAACGGGTGCGTGGCGGGCTATATCATCTATTGGCATGTCCGGGACGAGGTCCAGATCAACAACGTCGCCGTCCACCCGGATCTCCGGGGGAAGGGGATCTGCGAGGCCGCCCTGAAGCTCGTCCTGAAAGAGGTCCGCGGAAAAGGGGCCGTGTTCGTTTCCCTGGAGGTCCGCGCCTCGAATACGGCGGCCATCCGCCTCTATGAAAAACTCGAGTTCAAGGTCCTCGGCACGCGGAAGGGGTATTACACCAACCCCGTCGAGGACGCTTATGTCATGGGCCTCGTCCTCGGCCCGTAGGACACCTTGATCAGGCAGAGCCCCTTGGCCGGCGCGGTCGGGCTGTGGGGGGTGCGCCCCTTCTCCCGGAAGAGAGCTTCCACTTTCTCCGGAGGGATCCTTCCGCGCCCGACCTCGAGCAAGGTCCCGACCATCGTCCTCACCATGTACCTCAGGAAGCCGTCGGCCTCGACGGTGTAGACGATCTCGTCCCCTTTCCGCCGGAGCCGGGAACGGACGACCGCGCGGACCGGTTGGAGCTCCCGGTTGGAGGAGAATGCGCTAAAATCGGCTTCCCGTTCGAAAAGGACGGCCGCCTGTTTCATGGCGCGGAGGTCGAGGCGATGGGGCCAATGGTGGACGAACCTCAGGCGGAAAGGATCGACCCGGGCCGAGTTCAGGATGCGGTAGGCGTACACTTTGGACCGGGCCGATTTCCTGGGTGGAAGCCGGCCGGGGCCCTCGCGAGCGAGTTGATCCGTATGTCCGGGGGAAGGACCGCGTTCAGGGCCCTGAATAACACCCGGTTGCCCATCGTCGGCCGGAGCCGGAACCCGGCGACTTGCTCCAAGGCATGGACGCCGGCGTCGGTCCTGCCGGCCCCGCTCACGGCGACACGCCGGCGGGTGATCTTGAAGATCGCGTCCTCGAGCGCGCCCTGGATGGTCCGGCGGTCCGGCTGTCTCTGCCAACCGTGGTAATTCGTCCCGTCATAGGAGAGCTTCAGCTTATACGTGACGATGCCCGTATCGGCGGCGGCTTCTTCGGAGGTCGAGGGGCGGCTCACGATCTGCCCCCGAGGGCCAGCCGGACCGCCTCCTCCGGCGTCCGAGCCGGGACGACCCCGCGGATGTCCCAGGTCCCAAGCCCGACGACGACTTTCCCGTAGATGACGCCGTAAGCGATCTCGCTGAGGGTGCCGTATTCCCCGTCGATCGCGATGAGGGCGTCGGCATTCAAGGCCACCATGGCGTTCCTGGCGTAGCCGATGCCCGTGGCGATGGGGATGTCGATGGAGGGATTCGCATCGGACGGCGCGCCGCCGGGCAATATCCCGAGCGTCAGGCCGCCCGCGCTTTTGGCTCCGAGGGCGGCCGCTTCCATGACCCCCCCGAGCCCGCCGCAGACAAGGACGGCTCCCGCTTTCGCGATGAGCTCCCCGACCTTGGCGGCAGCCTCACGGGAGGCCATGTCCGGACGCGCTCCTCCGATGACCCCGATACGCGGCCGTTTGCGATAATCGATCGTTCTTTCCATCGATCCCATTCTATGACCACTCGGGAAAGCATACAATAGTCCTTGCCGGGTCCTTCGAGGGCGATCCTCCGTGACGCGCAAAGGCCGCAAGCCTGTTGAACCGCCGGCGCAAATCGATTAAAATGTGCTGACGAGCCGTTAAATGCCTGATAAAAGAGTTGTTTATCTCCTTTTCGCGGCGGCCCTGGGCGTCGTCTCCTGCCGCCGCGCTCCTGAGTCCGATTTCCGGATCCTCAGGCTCGTCGACCTCCTCGAAGCGAAGAACGTCGCGGCCAGCCCGTTCGCCTCCGGCGCCCTCGATCCCGCCGACCCCGTCAACTTCCACGAGAAGAACCGTCCCCTCCTCGACCGCGGCGTCCTCAAGGACCCGTACGGGCTTAAACGGAAGCTCTTCCTTCGGGGAAGCGACATGAACACGCTCGTCGCCCCGCCGGGCAGCATCTACGCCTTCGACTTCGACCTCCCAAAGAACGCCCTCCTCGAGTTCGGGGTGGGCGTCGTCCGGGGGGAGAACTCCGAGACGGTCCGGAAGAGGCTTTCGGCCACGGAGGGCGGCATCCGATTCCGGGTCCAATTCGAGATGTCGGGAAGGACCAAGACGCTCTTCCTGGAGTCCGTCGAACAGCCGCCGCTCGTCGAAGGCCAAGGCCTGAAACTCATCCCCGAGCGGGTCGCCCTTCCCCCGGCCGGAGGAAAGGCGCGGATCACGTTCCTCACCGAAGGCCCCGAAGGCGCGTTCGCGTTCTGGGCCAATCCCCTGGTCATCCGGACCGGGGCCCGGGCGAGGCGGGTCATCCTGATCTCCATCGACACGCTCCGGGCCGACCATCTCGGCTGTTACGGCTACCGAAAGAACACGACTCCCCATGCCGACGCCCTGGCCGCAGACGGCGCCCTCTTCACCGATGTCTACGCTCCTTGCTCATGGACTCTGCCCTCCCACGTCTCCCTCCTGACCTCGCTCTCCTGCTTCCGGCACGGCGTGAACCTGGAAACCGACCGGATGGAGGAGACCCGGCCCACCTTGGCCGACGTCCTCCGTTCGGAAGGGTTCCTTTGCGCCGGCATCCACGGAGGAGGATTCCTCAGCCCCCTGTTCGGATTCTCCAAGGGGTTCGACGTCTACAAGCGGGCTGAGACTTCGCTCTGGACGAGCGATGCGGCCGGCCAGGTCTCGGCCGCGGCCGCAGACTGGATCGAGGCCAACAAGGACCGGGACTTCTTCCTCTTTGTCCACACCTACCAGCTCCACGACCCCTACATTCCCCCGGCCCCGTACGACACGAAGTTCCAGGACGCCCCGACTTCCTTGAAGATGATCAACGTGGGCGGGCACCTGGGCGGTCCCGGCGGGCATCTTCAAGCCGCTCCCCGAGGCCGAGCGCCGGGCGATCATCGGCCTCTACGACGGGGAGGTCGGATACACGGATGCGGCCCTGGTCGGCGCCCTGACGGCGAAGCTCAAGGCCCTGGGCATCTACGACGACACGCTGATCGTCCTGACCTCCGACCACGGCGAGGAATTCTACGAGCACGGCAGTTGGCTGCACGGCCACTCGCTCTACGACGAAAGCCTGAAGGTCCCGCTGATCGTCAAGTTCCCGGGCTCGAAGTTCCGCGGGAAGACGGGTCGGGAGCTTCGTCCGCCTCATCGACGTCATGCCGACGATCATGGAGGCTTTCGATGATCAAGGCCGGACGGACTCGACCTCGACGGCCGCGGTCTCCTCGACGTCCTGCGCGGCCGGGAAAAGAAGGACCGGGCGGTCCTGGCCTATCTCGCGGGCGGGGTCCTGAACAACTCCGTTCCCGCGAGGACGTGCCTCACGGACGGCCGGACGAAGGTCATCCTCAACCGGCCGTACGACGCGGCCGCGGCCGGATTCTTCCTGTCCCCGCCGCCGGCCGTCCCGTCGAAGTCGAGGCCTACGACCTCGCGGCGGACCCGGGAGAGAGGACGGACATCGCGGCCCGCAAGGCGCCGGTCGCGGCACGCCTCGTCGCCCTGATGCGCGAGCTCGAGGGCAAGGGCCGGAAGCCGGCGGGGCAAAAGACCGTGATCGACGTCGAGACGGAAGAGAAGCTCAGGGCTTTGGGATACATCCGATGACGGGAACGAAGGACAAGGAGGGCGACATGAGCCGATTCTTCGAGATCGGGTGCCTGACGGAAGCGGAGCAGGAGAAGCTCGCCGCGGAGATCGAGGACGCGATCGCCGCGAAGATCAAGGACCGCCTGCTCACGGAGAAGGAGGTCCGGGAGATCGAGGAGATGCGGTTGAAGCCCCTGCTGGACATCCAGGACGTCCAGAGCGTTTACGAGAACCACCTGTTCCGGGAGAAGCGTTGAGGGACCCGCGAGGGAGGAGGGCGCCATGGAGTACCGCATAGATTACGACCGCATCGACGTGGCCGACATCATGAACCAGATCAGGAAGCGGGTCGCGGAGGATCCGCCCGCGCCCGAGACCCCGGGTCCGACCGTCCGCCGCCCGCGCCGGCCGCGCGCGGGTGGAGGGGGCTCGTCAAGAAGGCCGCGCGCTTCCTGGCCCATCCGTATCTTCCGTTCCTCATCCCGCTCTACGAGCGGTTCAAGCTCCGCACGACCTGCGAGGTCAACGTCCGGATCGACGAGGCCGTGACGAAACTCGGCACGACCCGGGAGACGGTCAAGCTCCTCCACAACCTCGGGCACAACCTCGTCCTCGAGCTGACCAAGCTCAAGGTCGAGGAGGAGGCCCTGAAGAGCAAGGTCCGGGTCCTCGAGAAAGAGCTCGAGATGCTGGGAAAGCGCGAGAAAGCCATCGAAAAAAGGGTCCTCGAATGAAACTCGCCTTCGTCGTCCAGCGCTACGGCGCCGCGATCAGCGGGGGAGCCGAGCTCCATTGCCGTTGGGTCGCCGAGCACATGAGCCGGCATTGCGACGTCGAGGTCCTGACGACGAGGGCCGACGATTACATCACCTGGAAAAACCACTATCGCCGGGGGCGGGATGTCGTCAACGGCGTTCCGGTCCGGCGGTTCGGCGTAGCCCGGCGCCGCCGCCCCGAGCGGTTCGGCCGCGTCCAGGAACATCGTCTTCAGGAACGAGCACCGCGAAGCGGACGAGCTCCGGTGGCTCGACGAAGAGGGGCCGCGCGCGCCCGGGACTCATCCGGTACATCCGGAGGCACGCGACGGATTACGATTATTTCGTCTTCTTCAGCTACCGGTATTACCATTCGTACTGGGGGATCCGGGCCGTCCCGGAGAAGAGCATCCTCGTCCCGACGGCCGAGCGCGACCCGGTCATCCACCTCCGGATCTTCCGCGACCTGTTCAACCTGCCCCGGGCCTTTGTGTACAATTCCGTCGAGGAACGGAACATGATCAACGAGGTCTCCGGGAACTCCGGCGTCCCCGGCGACGTCGTCGGGGTCGGCACGGAGGTCCCGGCCGCTTCATCGGGCGCGAGGTTCCGCGCGGCGCACGGCGTCGAGGGGGATTATATCCTTTACGTCGGGCGGATCGACGAGAACAAGGGGTGTCCCGAGCTCTTCCGGAACTTCCTCCGCTTCAAAAGCGAGACCGGCTCGCCAGTCCGGCTCGTCCTCGTCGGGAGCTCGGTCCTCCCGGTTCCGGCCCATCCCGACATCCTCCCCATGGGGTTCCTCCCGGAGCAGGATAAGTTCGACGCGTTGGACGGGGCCCTCGCCCTCGTCATGCCGTCGTTCTACGAGAGCTTGAGCATGGTCACCCTGGAGGCATGGGCGATGGGGAAACCCGTCCTGGCCAATGCCCGGTGCGAAGTCCTCAGGGGCCAGTGCCTGAGGAGCAACGCCGGGCTCTTCTACGACGACTACGGAGAATTCCGGGAAGCCTTGACGCTCCTGCTCGACGCACCCGAACTTGCGGCGGGCTCTGGGCGCGAACGGCCGGAAGTACTACGAAGCCAATTACTCCTGGGAACACATCGAGGATAAATATCTGGCCCTCATCCGCCGGTTGGGAGGGGAGTGACGCCGTGGACGTCCATCAGTTCGCCACCTCCCTGACCTACGGGGACGCCATCTCCGACGAGATGCTCGAGATCCGCAAGGTCCTCCGGGCCGAGGGCCACGGTTCGGAGATCTTCGTCCGGTTCCTCGACCCGAAGATGGCCGGCCTCGCCCGCGACTACCGGGAATACGCGAAGCTCGGCTCTCCGCGGAACGTCGCCATCTTCCACTTTTCCATCGGCTCGCCCGTCTCCAGGCTGTTCTCCCGGATCCCGGACCGGAAGATCATGATCTACCACAACATCACGCCCTGCGAATTCTTTCTCGATTTCCATCGCATCCTGACCCGGGAATGCTACAAAGGGCGCCTCGAGTTGCGCCTCTTCGCGGGCAAGGTCGACCTCGCCCTCGGGGACTCCGAGTTCAACCGGCTGGAGCTCGAGCGGGCCGGATTCGAGCCGACGGGCGTCCTGCCCATCCTGACGGACCTCGCGAAGTTCGATGTCCCCGGCGACCCTGTCGTGCGGGACATCTTCGACAACGGGAAGACGACGCTCCTGTTCGTCGGCCGGGTCATCCCGAACAAGAGGTTCGAAAACGTCATCCGGACGTTCCATTTCTACAAGACGCGGTTCAATCCGAATTCCCAACTCATCCTGGCGGGCGACGACCGGGGCATCGAGCGGTACCGGGCCTCGCTCGAGGACTTCATCGGGCGGCTGGCCCTTTCGGACGTCCACATCACCGGGCATGTGGAATTCGACGAGCTCGTGACCTATTACCGCCTGGCCCGCTGCTACCTGAGCTTCAGCGCGCACGAAGGGTTCGGCGTCCCCCTGCTCGAAGCCTTCCATATGAAGGTCCCCGTCGTCGCCCTCGCGGCCGGGGCCGTCGAGGAGACGATGAACGGCGGCGGCGTCCTGCTCCGCGAGAAGGACTTCCTCCGGACCGCCGCCCTCATAGACCGCCTGGAAAGGGATACGGAGCTCAGGCGGAAGATCGTCGAAAGCCAGCTCGCGGCCCTCGGAAAATACGATCGCGCGAACGTCGCCCGCGTCCTGCTCGGGCACGTCGAAAAGGTGGCGGGGCGATGAGGGTCGACCAGCTGGTCCCGGCCTTCCACCGCGGGGACGCCATCGGGGACACGGCCCGCCACATGAGGGATTTCCTGCGGTCCAGGGGTTTCGTGTCCGACATCTACTGCCTGGACCGGGATCAGGAGCTCGAAGGGGAGGGGCTGCCGTTCGCCGCGTTCCCGCCGGCCGGGGAGGGGGACGTCACCATCCTCCATTTCGCCATTCCGTCGCCCCTGACGGCCGGGCTGGCCCGGCAGGCCGGCCGGAAGGTCATCGTCTATCACAACATCACGCCGGAGCGGTTCTTCGCCCCCTTCAGCGCCGAGATGGCCCGCATCTGCCGGGTGGGACGCGAGGAACTGGCGTCTCTCGTCCCGGCGGTCGACCTGGCCCTGGCGGTCTCCGAGTACAACCGGGAGGAGCTGGCCGACCTGGGCTTCCGGCGGACCGCCGTCCTGCCGCTGTTCATCGATTTCCGGAAGTACGCGACGCCGCCGAACGATTTCGTCCGCGACCTCTACCGGGACGGCCGGACCAACATCCTTTTCGTCGGCCGTATCGCCCCGAACAAGAGGATCGAGGACCTCATCAAGGTCGCGTTCACCTACAAGAAATATGTCTCGCCGCTCGTCCGGCTCACCGTCGTCGGCAAGACCTCGTCGCTCCCGAAATACTTCGAGAGCCTTGTCCGGATGGCCGACGAGTTCTACCTCAAGCCCGAGGAGATCGTCTTCGCCGGCCACCTCCCGGACGCAGAGATGTTCGCCCTGTACCGGGCCGCGGACGTCTTCCTTTCGATGAGCGAGCACGAGGGCTTCTGCCTGCCCCTCATCGAAAGCATGGTCTTCGACCTGCCCATCGTCGCCTTTGACGCGGCGGCGGTGCCGTTCACCCTGGATGGGGCGGGCGTCCTCGTCGGCACGAAGCGGCCGGACCGCGTCGCCGAGCTCGTCGCCCGCGTCGCCGGTGACGCGGAGCTCCGGCGGCGGATCGTCGATGGCCAGAGGCGCCGGCTCGAGAGGTTCCGCGGGATGGACCTTGAGGGATTCCTCCTCGAGAAGATCAAGGAGCTCGTCCCATGAAACGGAGGATCGCATTCGTCGTCCAGCGGTACGGCCCGGAGGTCCTGGGGGGCGCGGAGCTCCTCTGCCGCCTGGTGGCCGAGCGTCTCGCCCGCACCGGGCATGACGTCACCGTCTACACCACCTGCGCGAAAGATTACGTCACGTGGAAGAACGAATATCCGGAAGGGGAGACCCTCCTCAACGGCGTCCTCATCCGGCGCTTCCCGGTCAGGCGGACCAGGGACATCGAGTCCTTCGACAGATTCTCCGCCAGGATTTTCCACAATCCCCACTCGCCGGACGACGAAAAGGAATGGATGGAACGACAGGGACCTTTTTCGACCGGACTCGTCTCGGCGCTCTCCAAAGAGGAGGGCTCCCACGACTTGTTCGTCTTTTTCACCTATCTCTATTACTGCACCTACTGGGGCCTCAAGGCCGTCCCCCCCGAAAAAGCCGTCCTCGTCCCGACGGCGCATGACGAGCCGGCCCTCCGGCTCGAGATGATGAAGGAGGTCTTCGCGAGGCCGCGGGCGTTCGTCTTCAACACGGAGTCCGAGCGGGAGATGGTCGGCCGGCATTTTTCCCTCGAAGGCAAATACGGGGACGTCGTCGGCGTCGGGATCGACCTCCCGGGGGCGCCCGCGACCGCGGGCTTCTTTGCGGAATACAAGGTCCGGCCGCCTTACGTCCTTTATGCGGGGCGCATCGAGCCGGGCAAGGGATGCCGGGAGCTCGTCGACGACTTCCTCAGGAACGTCGGGAGGTCTCCCGGGCTCGAGCTCCTGTTCGTCGGGAGTCTCCTGATGAAGCTCCCCGACCACCCCGCGGTCCGGTACCTCGGCTTCGTTACCCCGGAGAACAAGAACGCCGCCATGGCGGGGGCCCTGGCGACCGTCCACCCGTCCCGATACGAGAGCTTGTGCATGGCCGCGCTCGAGTCCCTGGCGGTCCGGACGCCCATCCTGGTCCAGGAGGCGGCGGACCCGCTCAAGCGCCACTGCCTGGAGGGGAAATGCGGCCTGTTCTACGCGAACCCGGACGATTTCGGGGAGGCCCTCGCCCTCCTCGGGGCCGACGAAAGGCTGCGCCGGGCCCTCGGGCGGAACGGTTTCGATTACGTGGCCCGCAACTTCGCGTGGCCCACGATCCTCGAGAAATATGAAAGACTCTTCGAGCAGGTGCTGAGGTCCGGCCCGGCGGCCGGGGCCTCGAATTGACTAAACGAGGCCGATATGTTAAGGATGGGTTGAAGGCAAGGGGCCGTTCTACATGGCGTTCGTCAATTACGCGACCAAGAACCTGGCGATAAAGATCGTCTATTACGGGCCCGGCCTGAGCGGGAAGACGACCAACCTCCGGTTCATTTATTTCAAGCTGGACGCCTCCTACCGCGGCGAATTCATCTGCCTCGAGACCGAGACCGAGCGGACCTTCTTCTTCGATCTCCTGCCCATCAAGGCCGGGCTCATCGGCGAGTTCAAGGTCCACTTCCAGCTGATGACCGTCCCCGGCCAGGCCTTCTACGAGGCCTCCCGCAAGAGCGTCCTCAAGGGCGCCGACGGCATCATCTTCGTCGCCGACTCCCAGATCCCCCTGCTCGACGCCAACCTGGAGAACTTCGACGGCCTCCGGCGGAACTGCCTCGAGCACAATATCGACCTCAACCAGATCCCGCTCGTCTTCCAGTACAACAAACGGGACCTGAACTACCTCATCCCCGTCGAGACGTTCAACAACCTCCTCAATCCCCGCCGCCTGCCCTTCGTCGAGGCGGCCGCCATCAACGGCGTCGGCGTCTTCGAGAGCCTCCGGGAGATCTCCAAGCTGACGGTCCCCGTCGTCCGGGAGAAGATCCTCGGGGAGAAGCAGAAGGATATCCGGAAGGCCGAGTTCCACGAGAGCCCGTCCGGAGGAGATCGGGGAGGGCCGGGAACTGCCCAGGGAAGACGTCGAGTTCGTCACTCCCGACCAGGCCAGCCCGTTCCAGGTGACGAAGATCAAGATGAAGTCCCAGAAGGAGATCGAGCAGGAGCTCGAGAAGATCTCCAAGGAATTCGGGACCAAGGCCAAGTAAGACCCTCCCGACGCGTCCGCCGTGACGCATTTCCGCCGCGGCGTCCGTCCTTATAGCGAGGACCGATGCTGTTCCGTATCGCCAGCGCGTCGCTCGCCGGGATCGAGGCCTATCCCGTCGAGGTCGAAGCGGACATCTCCCTGGGCTTTCCCCAGTTCATCACCGTAGGCCTGCCCGACCCGGCCGTCCGCGAGAGCAAGGAGCGCGTCCGGGCCGCCCTGAAGAACTGCGGCTACGACATCACGGCCCGGAAGATCACCATCAACCTCGCCCCGGCCGACCGGAAGAAGGAAGGTTCGGCCTTCGACCTTCCCATCGCCCTCGGGTTCCTGGCGCAACAGGGGATCTTCCCCCCCGAGCGCCTGCGCGATTATCTTTTCGTCGGCGAGCTCGCCCTGGACGGGAGGCTCAAGCCGGTCCCCGGCGTCCTTCCGATCGCCATCCTCGTCAAGCGCCTGGGATTCCAGGCGGTCGTCGTCCCTCATGCCAACGAAAAGGAGGCCGCCCTCGTCCCCGGCCTCGTCGTCTACGGCCTCCGCGATCTCGTTCAGGTCATCGAGTCTGCTCACCGGCGCCCAGGATATCCATCCTACAGCCTGGCGGCCGGAGGACCTGATGACGCCGCCGGTCTACACCGTCGATTTCCAGGAGGTCAAGGGACAGCAGCACGTCAAGAGGGCCCTCGAGGTCGCCGCGGCCGGGGGACACAACGTCCTTCTCGTCGGTCCGCCCGGGGCGGGGAAGACCATGTTGGCCCGGCGGCTCCCGACCATCCTCCCGCTGATGACCTTCGACGAGATGCTCGACGTGACCCAGGTCTACAGCGCGGCCGGGCTCCTCCAGGATACCGGGGCCGTGAGCCGGCGGCCTTTTCGGGCCCCGCATCATACGATCACCGACGCGGGGCTTGTCGGGGGCGGGGTCATCCCGCGGCCGGGGGAGGTGAGCCTGGCCCATCACGGCGTTCTCTTCCTCGACGAGCTCCCGGAGTTCCGCCGCCGGGTCCTCGAGGACCTTCGCCAGCCCATCGAGGACGGCCGGATCACGGTCTCGCGGTCGTCGATGAGCTCGACGTTCCCGGCCTCCTTCATGCTCGTCGCCGCCATGAATCCCTGCGAGGACGTCTTCAGGGGCATGAGCGGCGGGAAGGTCGACTGCACGGAGAGCCAGAAGAGCCGCTATTATTCGAAGATCTCCGGCCCGCTCCTCGACCGCATCGACATCCAGCTCGATGTCCCCGAGGTCAAGTTCCGGGACATCGTTTCGAAGGAGGAGGCGGAAGGCTCAACCGAGATCCGCAAACGCGTGAGCGCCGCCCGCGAGATCCAGCTGGTCCGGTTCAAGGGGCGCAAGGTCTATTCCAACGCGCGGATGGGCCCGCGTGACGTAAGACGATTCTGCGCGATAGGGGAGGAAGGGGAGAATCTATTGGAGACGGCCGTGACGAAGCTCGGTTTCAGTGCCCGGGCCTACGACCGCGTCCTCAAGGTCGCCCGGACGATCGCGGACCTTGCGGGCGAATCAGACATCGGCACGGCGCATATCTCCGAGGCGGTGCAGTACAGGATGATGGACAGGGCGCGGTGAGCGGGTCAGTCGCCCCGGGTATTGACGCGGGCCGGCTCCAAAAGCAGGACCACGGCGCGTTCTGCGGCCCGCGGTTTGTGTTTAAGGCCCTTGGGGATGACCGTAGCCTCGCCTTCTTTCAGGGGGATGGGGCCGTTTTCAGTATCGATGACGATCTCGCCCTTGTAGATCAGGAAGAATTCATCATCGTTGTGCTTGTGCCAGTGGAACTCGCCTTTGACGGCCGACATCCTCAGGACCCAGTCGTTGATGCGGGCGACGTCGATCGGCGACCAGAATGTGTCGCCGATCTTTTTGTCGACCTCATCAAGAACAAATCTTCTTGCCGGGGATTCTTTGCTCATAGATTAACTTTAACACGGATCGGCCTTCTTTTTTAAGGAGGTGAAGCCGGGACGCCGAGCTCAGAGGCGGGGGCACTTCTGTATGATGAACAGAATATGACTGAAACGCCGGAGAACGATGTGCGGCAATTATGTCAGGGATTGTTTCCGGTCGGGTTCACTCGCCGTATACGACATCGAAAGCCATGTGCCGCTTTTTCATTTCTGCGACCAGGCGGCAGGTCATGTCGGTGAAGAAGGCGTCCGTCATCGCCTGTTCCATCTTGTGTTGCACGAAAAAGGCCCGGAACTGGCCGATGTAGTTCATCCGGTCGACGAGGAGGTGGTCCGCCTTGCCGTCCAGGGCGGCGACGAGGGCTTCCGGGTCGCCCGGGAGGATCGGGCCGATGAAGGCGAAGGTCCTGATGCCGGCCGCCTTCAGGTCGGCGAGGGCGGCGATGCGTTCGGAGACCGGCGAGGCTCCCGGCTCGACGAGTTTTGAAACGCGGTCATCCTCGGTAGCGATCGTGAACCCGACCTCGATTTCCTTGAATCGGCGGAAGACGTCGATGTCCCGGAGAAGAAGGATGGACTTGGACTGGACCGTGACCGGGAATTCGGCGGACGCGAGGACCTCGAGACACCGGCGCGTCAGCCTGTATTCGGCTTCGAGCGGCTGGTAGGCGTCGCAGACGGAAGAGAGCCAGACAACGCCCTTTTTGGCCCGCAGGACCTGTTTTCGCAGGATCTCGGGGGCGTTGACCTTGACGTCCACGAATTGGCCCCACGGCTCCTCATGGCCGGAGTAGCGCCTCATGAACAGCTTGGCATAGCAATAGGCGCAGTCGTGCTGGCATCCCGTATAGCCATTGACGCAATAGTCGTAGATCTTGGACTTATTGAGGATGCTTTTGGCCTCGACCTCTTTGATCTTCATCATGATGCGCGGGATCCCCCGTCATTATAGCGCAAACGACGGCGGTTGCTCTTTCGGGACGGGCTTGTTACAATCCTCCCCATGCGCGGAGAGAATCGTTGAAGGGGAGGGGCTTCCATGGAAACTGATTTCAAACCCCGAGGGGACGTCTACGTCAATCGCGTGAACCTGCCCCGGGTCCTCGGGCTCTGGGACATCATCGCCATCGTCATCGGCGGGGTCATCGGCTCCGGCATCTTCCTCGTTCCCAAGTCCATCGCCACGGTGCTTCCGTCGCCGCTGCTCATGCTCTCGGTCTGGGTCGTCGGCGGGCTCCTCAGCTTCTTCGGCGCCCTCGCCTTCTCCGAGCTCGGCGCGGCGATGCCCGAGGCGGGCGGCATGTACGTCTTCCTCCGCGAGGCCTACGGGCCTCTGCTCTCCTTCCTCTTCGGCTGGACCCTCTTCCTCGTCATCGACTCGGGGGCCATCGCCACCCTGACCGTGGCCTTCGCGTCCCGTTACCTGCCGTATTTCTTCAAGATGTCCCCCCTCGTGATCAAGGCGGTTTCGGTCGCCTTCATCGTCTTCCTGGCCGCCGTCAACATCGCCGGCGTCCGGGCGGGGGCCAACCTTCAGAACGCCCTGACGATCATCAAGACCGCGGCCCTCGTCATCGTTTCCGGCATCATCTTTGTCTTCGGGAAGGGGAACGTCGCGAACTTCGTTTCCCCCGCACCGGACCTGAGGTCGCCGGGCTTCCTGGGGGCTTTCGGGATCGGGTTGGTCGCCGTTCTCTGGGCGTACAAGGGATGGGAGTCGTCGACGTATAGCGCCGGTGAGGTCAAGAAGCCTGAGCGCAACATCCCCCTGGGCATCCTCTTCGGGACGTTGGCCGTCGTCGCCGTCTACATCCTC
The DNA here is from genome assembly GCA_963813235.1 of Candidatus Aminicenantota bacterium. Classification (GTDB taxonomy): domain Bacteria; phylum Acidobacteriota; class Aminicenantia; order Aminicenantales; family Saccharicenantaceae; genus JALHVH01. The sequence goes on from CAWEYF010000018.1 coordinate 43,577, forward strand.
GTCAACCTGGCCTATCTCTACGTCCTCCCCGTCGGGGAGATCGCCAAGTCCGACCGCATCGCGAGCGACGCCCTGAAGCTCGTCACCGGCCCCGTCGGCGGCTCGCTCATCGCCCTGGTCATCCTTTTCTCCATCATGGGGGCGGCCAACCAGAACATCCTTTGCTCGCCCCGCGTCTACTTCGCCATGGCCCGCGACGGCATGTTCTTCAAGCGGATCGCCGACGCCCACCCGAAGTACCTGACGCCCTACGTCTCGATCGTCGTCATCAGCATCTGGAGCATCATCCTCAGCCTGTTCTTCGGGACCTTCGAACAGCTCTTCACCTACGTCGTTTTCGGCCAGTGGATCTTTTTCGGGCTGACCGTTGCCGCCGTCATCATCCTCCGGAAGAAGCGCCCGGACATGCCCCGGCCCTACAAGACGTGGGGTTACCCTTTCACTCCGATCTTCTTCATCTTCGCGGCGCTCTTCATCTCCATGAACTCGCTCATCAACGAGTTCCGGAACGCCGTCATCGGGCTCATCATCATCCTGCTGGGCGTGCCGGTGTATTTCTACTGGAAGAATAAGAAGCGCTAGCCGCGGCGGAGGGGTTTCTTGTCCCGATTGGATCTTGGGGCGAGGTTTTGGCTATCATGGACATCTTCGCCCGGCCGGGCTCCAGGGGCGGCCGCTGAGAACTTTCCAATGCTTTTTTCGTTCGCTTGAGCTAAGATATCCTTGGCACTTGGGGACCGCCAAAACCGGCGTCGGGATCTAATGAACATGACCAAGGATGAAGCGCTCCTGCGGCTCTTCCAATCCCTGCGCCTCGCGTTCAAGAACGCGACCATGTATAAGATGGACCACCCGGCCTTCGTCCGTTGCGTGGAGGACCTCAAAGGCCGGGTGGAAGATGCCTTCACGCACATCTCTCCTCTTTCCGTGGGGTTCACCCCCCGCTCTCTCTTCGCCGATGGCCGGTTCTGGGAAGGAGAGAAAACGTTCCGGGAACTGGGGATGCTTTTCCATCTTCGGAAGATCAAAACTCTCGAAATCCGTCCGGGGGTTACGATCGATGAATTGATGCGGTTTTCGACCCAGCTGACCCTTCCCCTGGGTGAATTCGTCAAGCTGGGCGGAGCCGGAGAGATCCTGAAAAAGGGAAAGATCCTTCACGTATCTGTAGAGGAGCTCGATTATAAGGAGCTCCTCGAGGGCAACGGCGAGGAGATCAAGGACATCTGGCCCTACCTCCTCCAGGAAGCCGTGGACGAGAACGACGCGGAGAAGATCATCGATATCGCGGAGAGCTTTGACCGGGTCGTGGACAAGCTCAATACAGCGGATCTCGTGGTCGACGAGAACATGAACAGGAACTTTTCCAGATTCTTCGCCTATCTCAAGGAGAACAACGCGACGAAGTACCGTTCCTGCGCCAAGAACCTCATCAAGTCGTTCGTGACCGACAAGAACGTCAACCTTCACTCCAAGCTCGACAACCTGAAGCTCTTGATCACGGACCTGAAGGAGGAGGACCTGGCTTCCACCCTGTGGGAAGAGATCATCTCCGACGAGAGCTTCGACTCCCTCAGTTTCAGCATCTTCTCGAAGCTCCTCGAAACGGACCGGCACAAGGGGATCTCGGCGTCACTCCGGCAGCTGTTTCAGACCGACAACCCCCTCAACCGCCGGCCCGAGGTCGAGGAGAAGGTCAAGGCGCTCCTCTCGGGGACGTCCGGCCAGTTCATCTCCGAAATCTACAGGCAGACCCTGAGATCGCTCCTGAAGGACATCCACTTCGACAAGAAGATCGTTTTCGATCACGAACAACTGGCCGTCAACTACCGGTACATCCTCCTGAACGTCCTGGCCCGCGAAACGGATGTAAGCCGGATGGCAGCCCCCGCGGAAAGGCTCCTCGGGATGTGGGATGAGATCGCCGGACGCGGGGATTTCGAGTTCCTGAGCATGCTCCAGGAAGTCCTGTTGTCCAAGCGGGCGGCCGGCCCCAAGGCCCCGGCGCTCCTCAAGGTCGAGGAGGCCCTCGGTGAATGCGTCGAGAGAGCCGTGCTCGACGAGGAGGCTTCCCCCTACTTCGACCAGCTCATCTCCGGCCTGTCGGAGAGCCGATTCGGCCTCGATGTCCATCTGCAAAAGATCTTCTCCGAAAACAGGATCACGCCGTTCATCCTTCGGGCCTATTACCGGTTCTTCAAAGAGAGAATGGACACCCTGACATCACGGCTGAAGGAGAAGCGTCAGGACAGGCCTTTCCTCGACCGGATCATCCTGGCCTCGAAGGCCATCGATTCTTCGCTGTCCCAAACGATCCTCAAGGCCGTCTATGGCGTGGGGGACGAGTCCGTCCGGGACGAAGCCCTCAAAGCCATGGGCTGCCTGTCCGAGATCGACAAGGATTTCATGTTCGCTATCCTCAGGTCCCCGAGGACTTCGCTCAAGAGCGAAGCCCTCGTCATTCTGGCGAGTCGCGACGCGACCCGGAAAAGAGCGCTCGACCGTTTTCTCCGGTTCCAGTCCCCCTACGGGATCTTGAACAAAAGGCTGAGGGCCCATATCCAGATCGTGGAAAGCCGGGACCTTCGCCAGGCGGCGGGACACCTTGAACGGCTTGGCCGGAGGAAGTCCTGGTGGAATCGGTCGGTGAGGAAGGAAGCCCGCCGCGTGCTGGAGAAGTGGAATGAAGCCGGACGTTAAGAGCGCGTTCATCAGCTTGTTGAACGCCATCCAGGCGGGGAAGATCTACTCCGAGGGCCATCCGACGTTCAAGGAATTCGTTGACGCGCTTTATCGACGGCTGACCGAACATCTCGGAGAGAACAGGGAGATCATCCTGGGGATCATAGAGGGCGAACTGGCCTGGGAGGACGAGATCTATTTCGAGCTGAGCCAGCGACTGAAGTCCCTCGTCGACTTTCTCCAGGGATGCGGGGTCAACCGGATCGTCTTCCGGCCGGGACTGCGCCCCGAAGAATTATCCAAGTTCATCGCCTTCCTCACGCGGCCCGGAAAGAAGAGGGCCCTCGAATCGCAGGAAGGCGACGAGCTCGAGGGGATCGAGAACATCAAGGTCGGCAAACTCAGGGCCCGAGCCGCGGGAGAAGGAGCGGAGGATGCTGCCGGGGAGCGCCGTGCTCGTTATAAGGACTCCCTGGAATTCGCATCGAGATCCCTGAGGGCTGTCCTCAATAGGGAAGAGGTCGATTTCCTCGACCTCCGCTTCAACATCCTCAACGTCATGGAAAACTTCATGGGCAGGCACCAGGAGTTGCTGAACCTCGTTTCGGTGAAGGACAAGGACCTGGTCACCTTCGTCCATCTCCTGCACGTTTCCGTCCTTTCGATGTCTTTCGCGGCAAACCTGGGATTCGCAAAAGATGATGTCCTGGACCTGGGAATCGCCGCGCTCTTCCATGATGTGGGAAAGCTCCATATTTCCTCGGAGATCCTCAAGAAAGAGGGAAGGCTGGCCGATGACGAGTTCACCCGCATCAAGGAACACCCCGTTCTGGGGTCGATGATCCTTCAGGGGTACCAGGATGCTTTGGGGATCCTCCCGGCCGTAGTGGCCTTCGAGCACCATCTCCGCTTCGACAGGAAAGGTTATCCCAAAGTCCCCTATCCGCGTCCTCCTCACGCCGCCTCGCTCATCGTCGCCATATGCGACGTCTATGACGCGCTGTCCCAAAAAAGGTCCTACAAAACGGATTACCCTCCCGATAAGGTCTATGAGATCATGAACCGCGAAAAGGGGAAGCTCTTCGACCCCGCCCTTCTCGAAAGATTCTTCCAGGTCATAGGCGCCTGGCCGATCGGGACCATCGTCATGCTCACCGATGGGCGGATCGCCGTGGTCCGGGAAGTGAACGAACAAGACATCTTCAAGCCCAAGGTGGAGGTCGTCCATCCCGAAGCCGCCGGAGAGGTCATCGACCTCCTCGAGACAAAGGATGGACTTCAGGTCCGGGAGGCCTTGAATCCCTTGGGCAAAGGTCGGGAATATCTGGAACACGTTTTTACAGGCGGGTAGTCGCCGCCCGCGTCGCGCTGACTCCCGCCCCGGGGCCGTTCCCCGGGGTCTCTTTGACATCCCTCGTCCTCCTGAATACAATCCCCCACGGGGGCTCGAAACCGGACGGAAGCCTTTCCCCCATGTTCTTCGAGGAGGCCCATGATGAGATCAGGCACGAAGAGTCGGCGGGAATTCCTGAAGGCATGCGGCGCCGCCGGGACGGCCGCATTTGCGCTCAAGGCCAACGGGCTCGAGCGCGTCACGGACGCCGTCCAGTCGGTCGCGGGCCAGAGCCCCGGGGAGGTCGCGAAAGACGAGTTCTTCTGGCGGGAGATCCAGCTGGCCTTCAAGCTGGACCGCACGCTCATCAACCTGAACAACGGTTTCACGTGCCCTACGCCCCGGGTCGCCATGGAAGCGGTCTGGCGCTACATGGACATCATCAACATGCTGCCGGTCCATTATCAGGCCCAGGTCGCCGAGAACACCCAGACCATCCGCAGGAGGATGGCCGCGGAGTTCGGCTGCGACATCGAAGAAATGGCCCTGACCCGCGGCGCCAGCGAATCCCTGCAGATCGTCCAGAACGGGATCGACCTCAAGGCCGGCGACGAGGTCATCACGACCGAGCAGGACTACCCCCGCATGCTGACCACATGGGATCAGCGGATGCGGCGGGAGGGCATCGTCGTGACCCGCCTCCAATTTCCCGTGCCGGCGACTCAAGACTTCCTTTACAGCATGTTCGAAAAGGCCATCACTCCCCGGACCAAGGTCTTCCACTTCACCCACATCACGAACCTGACGGGCCAGCTGTTTCCCGTCAAGCGGCTGTCCCGCCTGGCCCGGTCGAAGGGCATCGTCACCATCGTCGACGGCGCTCATGCTCTGGGGCATTTCCTGTTCAAGCTGAGGGACCTCGAGTGCGACGCTTACGGCGTCAGCCTTCACAAATGGCTTTTAGCACCCATCGGCAACGGCTGTCTCTATGTGCGGAAAGAGAGCATCCCGAAGTTCTGGCCCCTGCAGGCGGCCCCGGAACAGCAGGACAACGATATCCGGAAGTTCGAGGCCATCGGGACGCATCCGTGGGCGATCCGGGCCGGGCTCGGAGAGGCCTTGGCTTTCCACCAAGCCATTGGCGCGGAGCGCAAGGCGGCGCGCCTGCGCTACCTGACCCTGCGCTGGGCCGACGCCCTCAAGGCCCATCCCCGCGTCAAGATCCTGACGGACCTCGGCGAGCCGGCGCAGGCCTGGGGTGTCGCGGCGGTCAACATCGAGGGCTTCGACGTCCGGGCCCTGGCGAAGTACATGATGGATGAATATCGGATCGTCGTCGTCCCACTCGTCGGGGGCGTCCCGCCGAACTCGGTCTTCGATTACCAGGCCCTCCGCGTCTCGCCGAACGTCTATACGACGCTCGAGGAGATCGACACGTTCGTCATGGCCATGGAAGAGGCGCTCAAGGGGAACATGCCCGAAACCGTGGGCCTCGTCCCCGCTTACCCGGCCGACGTCACCGTGTAGGCGATGGGGGAAGGGCCTTCGAGCCCATTCCCCCCATTCGGCTCCGGGCTGGTTCCGGAGCGGAAAGGAGAATGGAGATGAAACGAATCGCTCTCCGGCTGGCCGTGATGCTGGCTTTCCTTCTTGTCGCGGGCGGGGCCTCGGCGTTCGCCCAGGGGACCTTCAAGATTCCATATAAGTTCGAGGCGGGCGGCAAGAAGCTCCCCGCGGGGACGTACTGGATCGGGACGACGGACGACGGAGGGCTCGTGATCCGGCAGGAGTTGAAGGGCGTCGAAGTCACTATCCCCGTCCTCCAAAGGCTGGCCCAGCCCACGCCCCCTGTCGCCGAGCCCCAGTTGGTCCTCGATGCAGTCGGGAACTTCGAGCCGTCGTATACGGAATACGTTACGGACTACCTTTTGTCCGAAGTATGGTTCCCCGGACAGGAGGGATTCCTCATCCGCGCCTTGAAGGGGGCGCACCAGCATCAGACCATCAAGGGGCAGAAGCCGGAGGAATGACGGAGTGACCGGGCTTATCTGATTCCGATTCCACGAAGTTTAATAAAGATGTAGCAGCCAATGCCGAAGATCGCCCAGGCGATATAGGATAAAGAAAAAGCCGTTGAGCGACGCCAGACAACGGGTAAGAAGAATATGCATACCATCGTCGTTACGATAAAGACACGGCCTTTGACGGACTCTGCTTCGATACAGGCCCAGATACCGAAGAATAATCCCAGGCCGACACAAATGACTCCATAATTCATGAGAGCTTAAGTTCCCCTTGCCTGTACTCCGGAGGATACTACCTGGACAAAGAACTTTCAATAAGCGAATGCCGCAAATTGCGGCAGGGGGTCTATCGAGCCGATCTTACGAGGGGCGAATGGCATGGGCGAAAGGTTCCTGCATGGCTTGCGGGCGAAGGCCTGCGACGGATCCCGAGCGCATTATGAGGTTGAAAACCCCAAGAAATGCGCTTATATTCTAAGCGGGGGGAGAGATGAGAAACCAAAGACTCGGTCGGCTCATTATCCTTTTCGTTTTACTTTTTCTGTTTGATCATCTTATGGGTTCGGCCCGGATCACCTTGAGTCCAGTCTATGAGATCAAAGGCCCTCCCGGCAAGGCGTTCGGATTCCTTCTTGGACCGTTACGGTCGACGAAAAAGGGCAGCTTTTCGTCCTTGATAAGCTGAAAGACGAGATCTATCGATTCGACAGGGACGGACAGTTCATATCTGCAGTTGATGTGCCGCCTGCCGGCCTAAAGGAAGGGTATTGGTCCGCCTCGAGCGAATCTTCGCTTCCGGGAACCGGCTGTACATTCTCAACGGCTTGAGTATCGTGATCCTGGACCTCGACGGCGGATCGATCAGGGAAATCCCTGCGAACGGCGTCATCGGCGATGCTTTCTATGTCCATAACGGAGAAATCGTCATCATCGGCGCCAAGGAAGGATCCATGGACACCTTCCGTGTCCTTGATGAGAACGGAAAGGAGATCGGTTCCTTCGGCGGTCCTTCCGCTATCCCATACAGGATCCTCACCAGGATATGATCAAAGACAAAGATCGCAAGCGACTATCTCAAAGCGATAAGGATATTACTATTCGGCTCCCCATGATGAATTGTACGTCGTTGATCCGACCAAGATATTGTAGGATTCAGGTCTTTCGGGGCCGGAATTGTATAAGACCCTGATCCATGGTCCGGGATGTGGCCGACGGCTGTCGTTACCAACAACGGCAATCCCGGGCATATATTATCCGTCGGTGTTCAGGAGGGATGATACCGTCCTCGTCTTCCGTCTGAGATACGTGCGGCGTGACCCGAATTATTGCGTGGATATCTTCAAGGATTATGAATATCAATCGACACAGGAATTGGACATCAAGGGGCCGCCTGTCGCCGCCGATCAGGAGGGCAACGTCTATGTGATCGCCGACGATGGGGCCGGGGCTTCGATCATCAAGATGAAGATGAATTAAACTGACGTCTGCGGATCTTCATGAACGCGGGCTGAATCCTGCGGCTAATCGAGGAAGCCGGATGAGGACGCGGTTCTATTGATCACGACCTGCAACAAGAACGATGCAAGGTTACAGCGGCTGGATCTTGCCCGCCCGGACGACGACCTTCCCGTCCTTGATGACGTGGCGGACGGGGTTGACGCCCAGCTGGTAGATGAGGGAGGCGTAGTTCGGGACGTCGCAGATGAGGAGGTCCATGCGCTTTCCGACCTCGAGGCTCCCGACCCGGCCGTGCCGCGCGATGGCATAGGCGGCGTTCCCGGTGCACGCGTTCAAGGCTTCCTCGACGGTCATCCGGAGCGTATAGACCCCGAGCTGGAGGACGAGGAGCATCGAGCTCAGCATCGAGCTCCCGGGGTTGAAGTCGGAGGCCAGGGCCACGGCTGCCCCGGCCTCGATGAGCTTGCGGACGGGCGCTTTCTTATCAAGCATCAGGAAGAACGGGACGCCCGGCAGGAGGAGGGCCGCCGTCCCGCTTGCCGCGATCTTCCGGATGCCTTCGTCCGTCGCGTTGATGAGATGTTCGGCGGAAATCGCGCCCGACTCGGCCGCGTATTCCGTCCCGCCGAGCGGGACGAACTCGTCGGCGTGGATCTTGACGCCCAGCCCGGCCGCCCGGGCGGCTTCGGCCAGGCGCTTCGTGTCCTCGAGGTCGAACACGTTCGCTTCGCAGAAGATGTCGAAGAATTCGGCCAGCCCGCGGGCCTTGACCTCGGGTAGGACCTTGTCGATGATGAGGTCGATGTAGGCGGTCTTCCGGCCCTTGTACTCAGGCGGGATCTCGTGGGCGCCCATGTAGGTCGGGACGATGTCCACGGGATGCCCCCCCCGGAGTTCCTTGAGGGCCTCGAGCTGTTTGACCTCGTCCTCGAAATTGAGCCCGTAGCCGCTCTTGGCTTCGACGGTCGTCGTTCCGGTGAGCAGCATCTGGTTGAGCCTCTGCTTGCAGAGGGCGACGAGTTCGTCCTTCGTGGCGGCCCGGGTCGCCTTGACCGTCGTCTGGATGCCCATCCCCTGCGCGGCCAGCTCCTGGTAGGTCGCGCCCTTCAGCCGGAGCAGGAACTCGTGTTCGCGATTCCCGGCGAAGGGGAGGTGGGTGTGACTGTCGACGAACCCGGGCAGGGCGATGCTGTCCCGGCCGTCGATCCAGGTCGCCCCCGGCGCTGCCTCGACCGTCCCGCGGAAGCGTCGGCCGTTCCCGACGAAGACGATCTCGCCCTTGTTCGAGGCGATCCAGCCGTCCTCGACGACCCCGAGGTCGCCGAGGGCCGGCCCCCTCTTCGGGAGCGGACCGGCGCACGTGACGAGCTGGCGGCAGCCGGAGACGACGCAATCAGCTGATATCATGCGATGATTTTCTCATCGGCGCATGCTTGGTGCGCCGGATAAAGGACGGGGTCTCGTAGTTCTCCCATTGGTTCTCCCAGGACGGCGGCTGCCAGGCGGGCGGCGTGTTGCCCTTGGGCTCGAAGATGTAGGGCGGGGTCTCGGACCGGACGGGGAACGGCGGCGGCGTCTTGCTCCGGAGCGTCGGCGAGAACTCGTCGGTCGCGCCGACGGTCCGCGGCTCGTTCATCTCGAAGCCCGTCGCGATGACCGTGACCTTGACCATCTCCTTCATCGCCGGGTCGATGACCGTGCCGAAGATGATGTTGGCCTCGGGGTGGGCCAGGCTGTGGATGAGCTGGGAGGCCTTGGAGACTTCGTGGAGCGTGATGTCCTTGCCGCCGGTGATGTTGATGAGGACGCCGTGGGCGCCCTCGATCGACGTGTCGATGAGGAGCGGGCTCGAGATGGCCTTCTGGGCGGCCTCGACGGCCCGGTCGTCGCCCGAGGCGATGCCCGTGCCCATGAAGGCCATGCCCATGCCCTTCATGATGGACTTGACGTCGGCGAAGTCGAGGTTGATCAGGCCCGGCTTGGTGATGAGGTCGGAGATGCCCTGGGCCGCCTGGCGGAGGATGTCGTCGGCCATCTTGAAGGCGTCCTGGATGGACGTGTCCAGCTGGACGGTCTGGAGCAGCCGTTCGTTGGGGATGGCGATGACCGTGTCCACGACGTTCTTGAGCTCCCGGAGCCCTTCCTCGGCCTGCTTGGCCCGGACCTTGCCTTCGAACTCGAACGGCAGGGTGACGATGGCGATGACGAGGACGTCCATCTCCGCGGCCAGGTTGGCCAGGATGGGCGTCGCGCCGGTACCCGTGCCGCCGCCCAGGCCCGGCGGTCAGGAAGACCATGTCGGCGCCCTTGGAGGCACTCGATGAGACGCTCGGTGTCCTCCATGGGCCGCCTGCTTCCCGGTCTCGGCCCTGCCGCCCGAGCCGAGGCCCCGGGTGAGCTGGCCCCCGATCGGCAGCTTGATCGTCGCCCGGTTGCCGTTCAGGGCCTGGAGGTCCGTGTTGACGGCGATGAACTCGACGCCTTGGATGCCGGACTCGATCATCCGGTTGACGGCGTTGCCCGCCGCCGCCACCGATGCCGATGACCTTGATCTTGGCCCCGACGGTCTCCTCCACGAGATGGAATTTCAGTTTGCTCGATCAGTTCGTCGCTCATGTGTTTCCTCCTATCCTTCCTTGAACCAGTCTGTGAACTTGGTCCAGACTCCTTTCTTTCTGTCCTTGGAAAACCCGTGCTCCAGGCCTTTGTTGTAGCCGTAGAGGATGAGCCCGACGGCCGTCGCGAAATCCGGCGTGGCTGACCCGGTCCACGAGTCCGCCGACGCCGCTCGGGTCGCCGCGCCGGACGGGCAGGTCGAAGATCTCCTCGGCGACCTGCTTCCAGGCCGTCGAGGAGCGCGGTCCCGCCCGTCAGGACGATGCCCGAGTTCAGGGACTTTCTCGTAGCCCATCCTTTTGATGTCCGCTGTCCACGAGACGGAAGATCTCCTCCGCCCGGGGCTGGATGATGTCGGCCAGGATCTGGCGGGACAGGACGCGGGGCTTCCGGCCCTTGCCGACCGAGGGGACCTCGATCGTCTCCTGCTCGTCGGCGACCGGGCCGGCGATGCAGCCGTTCTTCTTCTTGATCTTCTCGGCCTCCGGAATCGGCGTCCGGAGGCCGACGGCGATGTCGTTGGTGACGTTGTCCCCGCCGATGGGGATCGTCGAGGAGTACCAGAGACTGCCGCGCTCGAAGATGGCGACCTCGGTCGTCCCGGCGCCGATGTCGATCAGCCCGACGCCGAGCTCCCGCTCGTCGGGGGTCAGGACGGAAGCGCTCGTGGCGATCTGGTTGAGGACGATCTCCTCGGTGGCGACGCCCGGCCCGCTGGATGCAGCTCTTGAGGTTCTGGAGGGAGGTGACGGCCGAGGTGACGATGTGGACGTTGACCTCGAGCTTGATGCCGCTCATGCCCAGCGGGTCCTTGATCCCGTCCTGCTCGTCGACGACGAACTCCTGGGGGATGATGTGGATGATCGCGCGGTCCGGCGGGATGGACAGCGCCTTCGACTGGTCGATGACCCGCTTGATGTCCTCCCGGGTGATCTCCCGGTTCTTGCCGGAGACGGCCACGACGCCCCGCGAGTTGAAGCTCTTGATGTGGGCGCCGGAGATGCCGATGTAGGCCGAACCGATCTCGACGCCGGCCATGAGCTCGGCCTCCTCCTGGGCCTTCTTGACGGCGGCCGTCGTCTCCTCGAGGTTGACGACGACCCCCTTCCGCAGGCCGCGCGATTCGGTCGCGCCGATGCCGACGATCTCGACCTTGTTCTCCTCGGTGACCTCGCCGATGAGGACCACGACCTTCTTGGTCCCGACGTCGATGCCGACGACGTAGCTGCTTTTCGCCATTATGCGGCCTCCTTCTGCGGGCCGGCGGGGACGTCGGGCCCCTGCGGCCCCCGAAGCGTGATGTAGACGCGGTCGTCGAACCGCAGGTCGACGGTGTCCAGGGCGCCGAGCGCCCCCTCCCATTCCGCCCTGTGCTCCCGGAAGAGGCGGATCCTTTCGGCGAACTCCCGGCCGCCCAGCCGGACCCGGACGGGATCGTCCCGGAATACGAGCTCGACCGTCCCCAGGTCCGAAAGGTCGAGCCGCGAAACGGATGCCCTTTCCGCGGCCGGGAGTCCGTCCAGGCAGGCCCAGGCCAGCCGGAGCTTTTCGGCCCGGCCGTTCCGGAAGCCGTTCCGGTCGGCGAGGACGGGAAGCGAGGATTCCTCCGGAGTCCCCGGCGCCCCGAGCTCGGCGCCTTCCCCGTCGACGAGGGTCAGGCCGTATCTCTCGAGCAGGGCCCGGGGCACGCGCTCCTCGATCTCGACCCGCAGGGCGGAGGGAAAGGCCTTCCGGATGCGCGCCTCGCGGACCCAGGGGAAGGAACGGACCTGGGCCCTCAGGCCGCCGATGTCGCAGAGCAGGATGTTGCCCAGCCGATGCTCCGCGAACGCCCTGCCGAGGTCCCGTTTCAGCGAGGCCCGGGTGCAGACGACGTCGACGCTCCGGATGGCCAACTTGTCCCAGGAAATGAGGAAGAGATACGTCCGGCTGAAGGCGTAAAACGTCCCGGCCAGGAGGCCGAACATGACCAGGACCTCTCTGAAACGCACGGCCGCCCGCCTGGGGGCCTGATGGCCCCGGAGGGCCCCGTCGCCCCGCTGGAAGACGAGGGGATGGGCGATGTTTGTGGGCAAGGTCGCCATGTTTATTCCCCGGCCTCCAGAGCTTCCGCGATCCGCGGTACCGTCCGATTGATATTGCCCGCCCCCAGGACGAGAATGATGTCGTTAGGTTTGGCCAGGCCCGCGACGAGGGTCGGGACCTTGGCGAGGTCCGGCTCGAAATAGGCCTTCTTGTGGCCGACCCGCAGGATCTCGTCGTGCAGGGCTTTCCCCGAGACTCCGGGGATCGGGCTCTCGCCGGCCGCGTAAACCTCGGTGACGACGAGGACATCGGCCTGGTCGAAGGCCGTCGCGAACGCCCGCATCAGGTGGGACAGGCGCGTGAACCTGTGGGGCTGGAACACGGCGACGACGCGGCGGGTCCAGCCGCGCTTCGCGGCCTCGAGGGTCGCCCGGATCTCGGTCGGGTGGTGGGCGTAGTCCTCGACGAGCATGATGTCCCGGATCGTCTTCTTCAGCTCGAAGCGGCGGCCCGTTCCCGTGTAGCCTTCGAGGGCGTTGAGGATCGTCCCGACCGGGATGTCCAGATCGATCCCCACCGCGATCGCCGCCATGGCGTTCAGGATGTTGTGCTTGCCGGGGACGTTGAGCCGGAGCGGACCCAGCCGCACGCCCTTGCGGTAGACCGTCGACGTGCTCGCGAACGCGTCGAACCGGTGGTCCCGGGCGGAATAATCGGACTGGGCCGAGAACCCATAGGTAATAATCTTGCGGTCGATCTCCGGGATGACGCCTTGGAGGTTCGGGTCGTCCAGGCAGAGGACGACGGGGCAGTAGAACGGGACCTTATTGGCGAAGTGGACGAACGTCCGTCGGATCTCCTCGATATCCTTGTACTGGTCGAGGTGCTCCTCGTCGATATTGGTCAGGACGGCGATGAAAGGGGAGAGGTAGAGGAAGGACCGGTCGCTCTCGTCGGCCTCGGCCACGATGAAGTCCCCCTCGCCGAGCTTGGCATTGGCCCCGATCGTGTTCAGGCGGCCGCCGACGACGATCGTCGGGTCGTAACCGCCGGCGACGAGGACGAGGGCGGTCATCGATGTCGTCGACGTCTTGCCGTGGGAGCCGGCGACGGCGATGCCGTACTTCATCCGCATGAGCTCGGCCAGCATCTCCGCCCGCGGGATGACGGGGATCTTGACGGCCCGGGCCTTCCGGACCTCGATGTTGTCCTCGTGGACGGCCGAGGAGATGACGACGACGTCCGCCTCCCCCAGATTCTCTTCCCTGTGGCCGACGGCGATCCGGGCCCCGAGGCCGGCCAGGCGGAGGGTGGCCTCGTTCTCCTGGATGTCCGATCCGGAGACGGCGTAGCCGAGGTTGATCAGGACCTCGGCGATCCCGTTCATGCCGGTCCCGCCGATGCCGATCATGTGGATATGTTTGAGCTTGCGGTATCCGCGCCTGACCATCGTCGTTCTCCTAAGCCTCCCCGTCCATGAGCCGGAAGCAGAGCTTCGCGATCTCATCGGCCGCCCCTTCCGTGCGGAGGGGGGCAAGCCCGGCCGTCATTCGGGCCAGGGCGTCGCGGTGCCCGAGGTAAAAGAGGATCTTCGCGGCCAGGAGCTCCGGGGTCAGGTCCCTCTCCAGGAGGACCTCCGCCCCGCCGGCCTTCTCGAGCTCCCGGGCGTTAAGCTCCTGGTGGTTCTCCGAGGCCGCCGCGAACGGGACCAGGAGCGAAGGCCTCCCGGAGGCGATGAGCTCGGCACAGGTTGTGGCGCCCGCCCGGCTCACAACCAGATCGGCTTTTCGGAAGCGGGCGGCCATGTCCTGGAAATAGGGCGCGACCGTTGCCGACGCGAAACCGGAGTTCCCATAGGCTTTTTCGACCCATGCGATGTCATCCTTTCCCGTCTGATGGACGATCTCGATGAGGTCGCCTTTCTCCCGGAGGAGGGGCAGGGCGGCCGTCATCGTCCGGTTCAGGAAGCGCGAACCCTGGCTTCCTCCCGAGACAAGGACGGAAAGAGCCGGACCCGCGGCCTTGGCCGGCATCCCGTAGAACTCCTCGCGGACGGGATTGCCCAGCCAGACGCCCTTGCCCCGGAACGCGGGGAGGGTGGTCTTGAACGCCACCACGGCCTTCTTCGCCCGGCGGACGAGGAGCCTGTTCGTGTAGCCCGGCCGGACGTTCTGTTCGAGGATGAGGGTCGGGACGCGGAGCCACGAGGCCAGGAGGACGACCGGGCCCGAGCTGTAACCCCCGACGCCGATGACCAGATGGGGCCGGAGCCGGACGAGGAGGGCGAAGGACTTCAGGAACGAGAACGGAAGAAGGGCCAGGCCCCGGAGGCTCTCTGAGGCCGCGATCCTTGATCCCTTCGATCCTCAGCGGGACGAAATCGACGCCCTGCTCGTCCATGATCCTCCGTCTCGACGGCCCGGCGGCTCCCGACGAAGGTCAGCCGGAGGGAGGGGTCCGTCTGCCCGGAGCTTGCGGCCTACGGCCAGGGCGGGGTAGAGGTGTCCCCCCGTCCCCCCGCCGCTGATGACGACGCGCCGTTCGCTTCATGGCTTGATCCCGACGTCCCCTTTCCGGCGCGAGATGTTGAGGAGGATGCCGACGGCGGCCAGGTTGCAGACGAGCGAGGACCGGCCGTAGGAGACGAAGGGGAGGGGGATCCCCGTCGCCGGCCCTATGCCGAGGACGACGCTGATATTGAGGAGGGCCTGGGTCGTGACCGCGATGGTCAGCCCGGCGGCGACCAGTTTCTCCACGGGATTGGGCGTCCGGAAAGCGATGACGAATCCGCGCCAGAGGAAGATGAAGAACAGGGCGAGGGTGAAGACCGCTCCGACGAGGCCGGTCTCCTCGCCCAGGATGGCGTAAATGAAGTCCGTGTGGGCGAACGGGAGGAAGAACAGCTTCTGGGTGCTCTGGCCCAGGCTCGTCCCGAGCAGGCCGCCCGAGCCGACCGCGAGCTTTGACTGGATGACCTGGAAGCTCGTGCCCAGAGGGTCCTTTTCGGGCGAGAGGAAGCCCTGGATCCGCTCCATCCGGTAGCTGGCCTGGAAGAGGTAAGCCGTGAGCAAGAGGGCGCAGATCCCGCCGAGGAACGCAAAGTAACGGAGCCGCACTCCGGCGAGGAAGAGCATCGCGACCGAAAGCCCTGCGATGAACAGGGCCATGCTGTAGTTCGGCTCCATGACGACGAGGATGACGAAGGCGAAGAGGACGGCCGCCGGCACGGCCAGCGTTTTCCATTCGTTGAGCTTCTCCCTCTTCTCTTCGCCGTACCAGGCGAAGAAGAGGACCAGGCTGATCTTGGCCAGCTCCGAGGGCTGGAAACGGGCGCCGAACAGCTGGATCCAGCGGTTGGTCCGGGCGACCGTCGGCATGACGAAGCACAGCATCAGGAGGAAGGCCGAAAGGGCCAGGAGCCCGTAAACGACATAGGGGTCCCGGAGGAACGGCTTCCGGACAGAAGCGAGGAGCATGGCGAGGACGAGACCGGCCGCGGCCCCAAGGACCTGCTGGAGCAGGTAATAATAGGGCCGGTGGTACTTGATTCCCGCCTGCACCGCCGAGGAGCTGAAGACCATGACGATCCCGATGGCGACGAGGAGAACCGTCACGAGGATCAGGGGCTTGTCGAAGCCGTATCTCCTGTAGGCGTCCATTCCGTTTCCCCTATCTCCCCCCGACCTTGCGGGCGAGGCTCCGGACCTCGCGCTTGAAGGCCCGCCCCCGCTGCTCGAAGTTGTCGAACATGTCCCAGGACGTCGCGGCCGGAGCGAGCAGGACGACGTCGCCCGGGCGAGGCCGCCTCGTAGCCCTTGCGGACAAGCTCCCGGAACGTCGCGGCCTTTTCGAGCGGCACGACCCCTTCGAGGGCGGCCCGGATCTTCTCGGCCGACGAGCCGACGAGGAGGGCCTTGCGGACCCTCTTCCGGACGGGCCTGCGCAGGAGCGTGAAGTCCGCGCCTTTGTCCTTGCCGCCGAGGATGAGGACGATCGGGCGGTCGAAGCTCTCGAGCGCCTTGATCGTCGCGTCCACGGTCGTCGCCTTGGAATCGTTGACGAAAAGGACCCGGCCGATCGTCGCGACGGGTTCGAGCCGGTGCTCGAGGCCCCGGAACTCCCGAATCGTCGCCCGCATGCTCCGGGCGGGGACGCCGAACGCGTCGCCGACGAGGGCGGCCGCGCAGACGTTCTCGAGGTTGTGGAGCCCGGGCAGCCTGATCTCGGACGCCCGGATGAGCGGCCGTTTCCTTCGTGTCCCGGAGGACGAGCCGCCCGTCCTTTAGGACAGCAGCCGCGGGCAACGCGCCTCTTCCGGCTGAAGGCCCTAGACCTGGGCCCCGGTCTTCCCGGCAAGGGCCCAGACGAGGGGGTCGTCGCGGTTGAGAATGGCCTCATCGGCCCTTCCGAGCGAGAGGATGAGCTTGCTTCTTCGCGGCGAAATATTTCTCGAAGGACCCGTGCCAATCCAGGTGGTTCGGGGTGACGTTGAGGAATGCCGCGACCCCGGCCTTGAAATCCCGGGTGTGCTCGAGCTGGAAGCTCGAAAGCTCCGGTGACGTATATGTCGTCGGCGCGGCTCCCGTCGGCGAAGGAGATGAGCGGCGTGCCCGATATTCCCGGCCGCGAGCGCCCTGAGGCCCGCGTCCCGCAGGATGAGATGGGCCAGGGTCGTGGTCGTGGACTTGCCGTTCGAACCCGTGATCCCGACGATCCGCCCCTTGAGAAAGGCATGGGCCAGCTCGATCTCCGAGATCACCGGGATGCCCCGCGATGCCGCGGCGTCCGCTTCGGCGAGGGGCGGGACGCCCGGGCTGAGGACGACGAGCTCGGCGCCCAGGAAGGATTCGAGCCTGTGGGCGCCGGTTTCGAGCTCGACGCCGCGTTCGCGCCAGAGGGCGAGCCTGCCGCCGAGGGCCTCTTCGGTCTTCCTCTCGCTGACCCGGACCCGGGCGCCCCGCCGGAGTAGGAACCGGCACAGGGCTTCGCCGGTCTTCCCGAGGCCGACGACGAGGACTTTCTTATCCTTGAGTTCCATGTCTATCTCAATTTCAGGGTCGTCAGGCTGAACAGGGCGAAGATGATGGCCAGGATCCAGAACCGGATGACCACCTTCTCCTCCGGCCAGCCCATGAGCTCGAAATGGTGGTGGAGCGGGGCCATCTTGAAGACGCGCTTTCCTCCGCTGAGCCTGAACCAGGAGACCTGGATGAGCACCGAAAGCGCCTCCAGGATGAAGACGCCGGCCACGAAGAACAGCAGAAATTCCTGCTTGATGAGGATGGCGACGAGGCCCAGCGTCCCGCCGATCGATAGGGCCCCGACGTCCCCCATGAAGACCTGGGCCGGGTGGCAGTTGAACCACAGGAAGCCGAGGCAGGCCCCGGCCAGGGCCCCGACGAAGATCGTCAGCTCGGCGGCGGACGGGACGTACGCGATCCCCAGGTAGCTCGACCACTTGACGTTGCCGACGATGTACGTCAGGGCGGTCAGGGCCGTGGCGCTGAAGAACGTCAGGCCGATCGCCAGGCCGTCCAGCCCGTCGGCCAGGTTGACGGCGTTCGAGGAGCCGACAAGAATGAAGACGATCCAGGGCAGGTAGAACCAGCCCAGGTAGGGCAGTCCAGCTCTTGACGAACGGGAGCGAGAGCTCGAGGCTGAACTTCTTGTCGAAGCCCAGTCCCACGAGGACGAGGCCCAGGGCGGCGGCCAGGACGAACTGGAGGACCAGCTTCTGGCGGCTCGAAAGCCCCAGGGACCGCTTCCGGGCGACCTTCAGAGCGTCGTCGGCGAAACCGATGGCGCCGAAGAAGACCATCGCTCCGCAGGCGAGCCAGATGTAGAGATCCGAAAAGTTCCCCCAGAGGAGGGTCGGGACGATCGTGCCCGCGATGATCAGGAGGCCGCCCATCGAGGGCGTCCCCTTCTTGATGTAGTGGGACTCGGGCCCTTCGGTCCGGATCTCCTGGCCGATCTGGCGTTTCTTGAGGACCCGTATCAGCCAAGGCCCCAGGATGAGGCTGAGGAAGAGGGCCGTGAGCCCGGCCAGGGCGGTCCGGACGGTGATGTACCTGAAGACGTTGAAGAAAAAGAAGTATTTCTTCAGAGGGACGAGCAGCCAGTACAGCACGACCTTACTCCCCGAGCCTTTCCCGGAGGCTCTCCACGATCTTTTCCATCTTCATGCCCCTCGACCCCTTGACGAGGACGAGGTCGCCGGCCGCGACGAGGGGCGGGACGTCCCGGGCGGCTTCGCCGGAATCGGCGAAGGAGACGATGCGCGCCCGGTCCATTCCGGCCGCCGCGGCCCCTTCGGCCATGAGGCTGGCCAGGGGCCCGACGGTCACGAGGAGGTCCCACCCCGAGAGGGCGGCGGTCCGTCCCGCCTCGAGGTGGAACTCCCTCTCCTTCGCTCCGAGCTCGAGCATGTCGCCGAGCACGGCGACCCTCCTCCCCGCGGGGAGGAGGGCCAGACTCTTCAGGGCCGTCTCCAAGGCTATAGGATTCGAATTGTAGGAATCGTCGAGGAGCCGGACGCCTTTCCCGAGGGAGACGAGGTTCCCCCTCATGGCCTGAGACTCCAAGGAAGACGCCCGGGAGGTCACCGCCCCGACGGGTATGGACAGGGCATAGGCCACGGCGGCCGCCGCCAGAAAATCTTCGATGACGCTCTCGGCGAGGAACGGGAGCTCCACCGCGGCGGTTTCCCCGCCGTAGGCGAGGTCGAACCCCAGCCCGTCGTATCCCCGGCGGCGGACCCGGACGGCGCGGATGTCGCAGTGGGGCGACCGGCCGAAGGTCACCTTCCTTCCGCGCCAGGACTCCGCGATCCGGGCGACCAGGGGGTCGTCGCCGTTGAGGACGGCGGTCCCGTCGGGCTTCGCCCCGTCGAGGATCTCCTTCTTGGCCCGGGCGATGCCGTCCATGTCCTCGAAGAACTGGAGATGGACGGGGCGGATGTTCGTGATGACGGCGACGTCCGGCGGCGCGATCCGGGTCAGGGCCGCGATCTCCCCGGGAGCGCTCATGCCCATCTCGAGAACGGCCGCCCGATGGCCCTTTTCGAGCCGGAGCAGGGACAGGGCCAGGCCGAGGCGGTTGTTGAAGTTCTTTTCGGACTTCAGGACCGGGAACGCGGACGAGAGGAACGCGGCCGCGAACTCCTTGGTCGTCGT
Organism: Candidatus Aminicenantota bacterium; assembly: GCA_963813235.1. Classification (GTDB taxonomy): domain Bacteria; phylum Acidobacteriota; class Aminicenantia; order Aminicenantales; family Saccharicenantaceae; genus JALHVH01. The sequence goes on from CAWEYF010000018.1 coordinate 62,890, forward strand.
CTTGCCCACGCTGCCCGTGATCCCGACGACCATGACGGGATGGTCGAGGAGAACGCTCCGGGCCAGGTCCTGAAGGGCCCGGACGGTGTCCGGGACGAAGACGAGGCCGAAATCGGAGCCGGGGGATGGGACGTTCTTCGAGACGACGGCTCCGGCGGCGCCGTTCGCCGCGGCCTGAGCGACGAAGTCGTGGCCGTCCCGGCCCGCGACGACGGCAAAGAAGAGGTCGCCGGGGCCGGCGCAGACGGGAATCGATGACGTAGCCCCGGACGAGGAGCGGAGGCGGTCCGCAGAGGAGCCTGCCGCCCGTCCGCCGGGCCACGTCTTCGAGGCGAAGTGCGGCCACCGTCATGCCCCCTTCGTCTCCTCGAGCAGGGCCTTGATGACCTCGGTATCGGAGAAGTGAATGGTTTCTTCCTTGAAGATCTGGTAATCCTCGTGGCCCTTCCCGGCGACGAGGACGTAGTCTCCCTTGTTCGCGAGGGACAGGGCCTTCCGGATGGCCTCTTTCCGGTCGGGGACGACCTCGTGCTTCTTCGCCCCGTTCTTGGTGAACCCCTTCTCGATGTCGGCGATGATCCGCAGGGGGTCCTCCGAACGGGGGTTGTCCGAAGTCAGGACGGTCCAGTCGGCGAGGCGGGCCGCAACGTCTCCCATCCGCTCGCGCTTTCCGGTGTCGCGGTTGCCGCCGGCCCCGAAGACGAGGATGATCCTTCGCGGTTTCAGATCGCGGACGGTCCGGAGGAGGTGCATCAGGGCGTTGTCCGTGTGGGCGTAATCGACGACGACGTGGATCCCGAGCCGGTTCGCGACCCCCTCGAAGCGTCCGGGGACGCCCTCGAGGGATGCGATCCCCTTGACGATGTCCGCGGGCGGGACTCCCAGGGCCAGCGCCGTTGCTGTCGCGGCAAGGATGTTGTAGAGGTTGTGCATGCCGACGAGCGGGGAGGCGACGGACAGTTGTCCGCCGGGATAGATCACCCGGGCTTCCACGCCCCGGTCGGAGAGCCGGTGGCCCGCCGCCCGGACGATGGCCGCGGGCTCGAGCCCGTAGGTGACCGTCCGCATCGGGAGCTCGGCGACGAGCTTCTGCCCCCAGGGATCGTCCATATTGACGACCGAGGCGACCCGTTTGTGGTTCAGGAAGAAGAGCTTCTTCTTGGCCTCGAAATAGTTCTCCATGGAACGGTGGTAGTCGAGGTGCTCGCCGCTCAGATTCGTGAAGACGGCGACGTCGAAGCTGACGCCCCAGACCCGCTTCTGCTCCAGGGCGTGGGAGGAGACCTCCATCAGGCAATGGGTGGCTCCGGCGGCGACCATCTCGGAGAGGATCCGCTGGACGTCCGGGGCTTCCGGCGTCGTGTGGGGCGCCTTGATCCGGAAGCCGGGGCCCCGATAGTCGATGGTCCCGATGACGGCCGGAACGGACCCGCCCGCCCTTAGGATCTCCTCGAGGATGTAGGTCGTCGTCGTCTTGCCCTTGGTCCCGGTGATGCCGACGACCTTCAGCTTCATCGACGGATGCCCGTAGAAGTTGGCGGCCGCCAGGGCCATCGATTCCCGGGCGTCCGCGGCCTGGATCCAGGGGAGCCGGGTCGTCGCGGGCCTCGGCCATTCCGAGAGGACGGCGACGGCGCCCTTCGCTTCCGCCTCGGCGACGAAGTTCACGCCGTCGCTGTTCACGCCTTTGAGGGCGGCGAAGAGGGACCCCGGCCGCACGTCCTTCGACGAATGGGCGATCCCTAGGATCTGGACCTCGCCCGGACCTTCGGAGAACAGGACGGGGACGTCCTTGAGTACGTCGCGAAGCTTCACGGCCGGCCCCCCTTCGCCAGGCTCGCCGTGATCAAGGAGGGCGGCGCGGCCTTCGGCACGACACGGAGGTATCGAAGGACGCGGGCGGCGATCTCCCGGAAGACCGGCGCGGCCACCTGCCCGCCGTAATGGAGCGTGCCCTGGGGCTCGTCGATGACGACGATCATCGAAAGAACCGGACGCCCGACGGGCACGAAGCCGACGAACGAAGCCAGATGCATACGGGAGGAATAAGTCCCGAGGGCCCGGTCGAGCTTCTGGGCCGTTCCCGTTTTTCCCGCGATGTCGAAACCCTCCAGCCGGGCGGAGATCCCGGTTCCTGCCTCGACGACGCCTTCAAAAACGGGCACGAGTTCGTCCGCGACCCTCTCCGGGATGACTGCGGTCTCGCCTTCGGCGTTCCCAGCGGGCCGGTCCAGGGCGACACGGGGGCGGACGAGGAGCCCTCGGGTGGCGATAGACGTTCATGGCCCTCAGGACCTGGAGGGCCGTGACCGATATCTCGTACCCGATGGCAACCCGAAAGGAGGAGCTCCGCCAGGTCGAAAGGGGATGGACGACGCCATCCTGCTCGCCGGGGAGGTCGATGCCGCTCTTGTCGCCGAAGCGGAAGGCCCGGATCATGTCGTACAGGCCCCGCGCGCCGATCTCCTGGGCGATCATGATGGCGCCGACGTTCGAGGATTCGATGAACACGCCGGGAAAATCCAGGATGCCGAGGGGCTTGTGGTCCCGCACCGCGGCCCCTCCCACGATGATGGAGCCCTTCCGGCAGTCGTAGGTCTCGCCGAACCCGACCCGCCCGCTCGCCCGGGCCGCCGCGGCCGTCACGATCTTGAACGTGGAGCCGGGCTCGAAGACTCTGGCGATGGCCTGGTTCCGCCCGACCTCGGGCTCGGGGGGATAATCGCCCGGAGCGTAAGAGGGTACGTTCGCCAGGGCCAGGATCTCCCCGGTCGCGGGGTCCATGATCACGGCCGTCCCCCATTTCGCCCCGGTGGCCGCCACGGCCTTATCGAGCTCATTCTCGGCGATGTACTGGATGGTTTCGTCGATCGTCAGGCGGATGTCCTTCCCCGGCTTCGCTTCCGTGATCGTTTCGAAGCTGTAGGACCGGCGCCGGGCGTCGAGCATCATGAGACGCTTCCCCTTTTCCCCTTCGAGGAGCCGGTCGTACTGGAGCTCGACACCGGCCAGCCCGTTGTCGTCGATCCCGACGCCACCGAGGACGTGGGCGGCCAGGGTCCCCTGGGGATAGAACCGCTTGCTCTCTCCCTGGAGGAAGAGGCCCTTGATGCCCATGGCCATGGCCCGGGCGGCGATGTCCGGGTCGACCTTTCTTTTGATCAGGGTGTACCCCGACCTTTTTTCGAGCCGGGCGCCGATGCGGGCGAGGTCCTTGCCGGAAAGGTCCAGGAGCCCGCGCAGCTTCGCGATCTGTTCCAATTGGCGGGACGGCGGCTCGCTCCTTTCCGGGGAGAAATAGACCGATGCGACCGGGAGGCTGCGGGCGAGGATCTTCCCGTTCCGGTCGGTGATCGTCCCCCTCTCGGGATAGACGGCGATCTCGTTCTGGCTCTGGCTCAGGACCTCGGACTTGAGCCGGGCGTGCTCGAAGACCTGGAGATGAACGAGGCGCCCGAGGACGAGGACGAACCAGGCCGTCAGGATGACGGCCACGGCGAGGGCCCTCGGTCTCATTCCGTTGGCGAACGGGGATCTCACGGGCGGTCCTTCTTCGGCTCGAGGTCCCGGCCTTCATAGAGGACCTGGCCCGGGGCGGGGTCGACGAGCCCCAGGTCCCCGCGGGCGATCCCCTCGATACGGCGGAGGGAAAGGAGCTCGGACCTTTTCGCTTCCAGCCGCTTGATGTCCTCTTTCACCCGGGCGATCCGGACCTCGAGCTCGCCGACCCGGTAGCCGAGCTGGACGGCCTCGGTCTGGTACCAGATGTAGAACGTCAGGATGACGAGGAGGAGAAGGATGAAGCCCGCTCCCAGGGCGATCTCCTTGAGGCCGTATCTTCGGTGGACCATTCAGACCCTCTCCGCCGCCCTCAGCTTGGCCGAGCGCGACCGCGAATTTGCGGCGATCTCGGCGTCGGAAGCCGTGACGGGCTTCTTCGTCAGGACCTTGAGGCGCGGGACCCTTTCGGCCGGCGACGCCAGCGCGGCGAACGTCCGTTTGACGATGCGGTCCTCGAGGGAATGGAAGGCGATGACGACGAGGCGCGTCCCCGGGCGCGTGCCGGCGGCCATGCTCTCGAGGAACGCGCCGAGTCCCTCGAGCTCTCCGTTGATCTCGATGCGCAGGGCCTGGAATGCCTTGGCGGCCGGATGGACCTTGCCCTTCTGCGGGCGCCACCGGTAGATCTCTTCGACGAGCCGGCGGACCTGGCCTGTCGTCGCGAACGGATGGAGCTTGCGGCGCGTGACGATCTCGCGGGCGAGCCGCCGCGTGTGGGGGAGTTCGCCGTATTCCCGGAACACTTCGTCCAGCCGGGCCTCGGAGTATCTTTCCAGGATGGCGGCGGCGGTCGTCTTCACCCTCCTGTCCATGCGCATGTCGAGCGGCCCGTCCGCGTTGAAGCTGAACCCGCGCTCCGGCTCGTCGAGCTGGAACGATGAGATCCCAAGGTCGAGAAGCACGCCGCGGACCTTGCCGAGGTCGAGCCCGAGTCCGGGGATCTCCTTGAAATCTCCGTGATAGAGCCGGATGCGGTCGCCGTATCCTTCGAGCCTCTTTCCGGCCTCGCGGAGCGATGTTTCGTCGCGGTCGAAGCCGATGACCGAGGCCTTGGCGTTCCGCTTGAGGATCTCGAGGGAATGGCCGCCGAGGCCGAGCGTCCCGTCGATGTAGGTTCCGGCCCTGCCGCTGTCGAGTTGCCCTAACGCCTCTTCCAACAGGACTGGAACATGTCCAGTGCCTATCATTCCAGTTTTCCTCGAGGGACGAGCCGGGAGATGTTCTCGAAGTCGGCGTCGGTCAGGGGTTTCTCGTCGAGGGTCCCGTCCAGACGCTCCTTGTTCCACACCTCGAGGTGGTTCGAGAGTCCGATGACCTCGACCTCGTCCTTGAACCCCGCCTTTTCCCTCAGGACCTGGCTTATCAGCACGCGACCCTTGGGATCGATCTCATGTCTCGTGCCTTTCCGGTTGACCCGGAGCATGAACTTGCGGACGTCGGGACGGAGGTGGAGGGCGCCCTCGCCGGCGATCCCCGTCATCTCCTCCCAGACGGAGAGGGGATAGATCTGGACGGCCTCGTCGCTGAGGGAGGTGACGAACAGGTCTTTGCCGTAAACCTGCTCGATCGTCTCGCGGAATTTTTCAGGGATCTTGATGCGGCCGGAGGCGTCCAGCCGGGCCGTATAGCTTCCCATCAGAGAGTTGTTCATGGCAGTTCGTCCCGATTCGTCCCGTTTCATCCCGTTTTTAACTAAAATATAGGGGAGGGGTGACTAAAAGTCAAGCGAAATTATGGGGAAAAGGGGGCGATCTTCGGTCATCGACGCCGGTCACGCCCGGCTGTGGAAAAATCCCCTCCGTGCTCCCAGCCCACGGGCTTAGGCCTTACTATATGGATTGCCGCACGATGAGTGATGGAGGGGCAGTCCGTCCGGCGATTTGCGAAAAACTTCGAGCGGGGCCCGTGTGTCTTATAAGACCATGGAAAGCGAAGCGCTAGATGTCTTCATTTTCCTTTTCGAATTCTTCGACGTCCTCGGGCTTCGGAAGATCGTCGAGCAGGGCTTTGGCGGCCTCGTAGTCCTTTGCGAGGACGTAGAGCTTGATCTCGCCAAGGCCGTCCACGGAGAACGGATAGACGTCCTGGAGGATCTGCCCCCGGGTGAGGCAGGAGACGCCGTGGCTCTCGAGCAAGGCCATGACGACGGCCGCCTCGGCCTTGCCCCAGACGCTCGTGAGCTCCCTGAGGTCCCCGCGCTCCTGTTCAGCCATGGCGCGTCTCCTTTTTCCAGGCGATGTAGTCGTCGAGGATCTTCCGGTGGTCGAAAGCCAGGGGCAGACGGACCTCTTCCGGAGAGAGGACGGCGACCGCGCGGGCGTCGTCGCGCGCCGTCGGCACGCCCTCGGCCGTCGCGACGAAGACCATGGTGATCGTGTGACCCCTCGGGTCGCGTTCGGGGTCGGAATAGGCGTGGAACTGGCGGACGAGCTCGATGTCGAGGGCGGTCTCTTCTTTGGCCTCACGGACGGCCGCCTGCTCGAGCGTCTCGCCGTATTCCACGAACCCCCCGGGCAGGGCCCACCCGAACGGGATGTTCTTCCGTTCGACGAGGACGATGCCTTTCCCCGGACCGCGCATTTCGATGATGATGTCGACGGTGGGTGCGGGGTTCCGGCATTCGGACATGGTCTCGGGCGCTCCTTTCGACGGAAGCTTAGCCCAAATCCGTGGTCCGGGCAAGGGAAGGCCGTCGCTTAAATCCCCCCTCCCCCCTTTTTCAAAGGGGGGTATAGCAGTGCCCCCCAACACCCTTCTTCAGAGGGGGGTACAGTTGTCCTCGGCGGCGGGCAATGCGGCCGGGCTTTCAGGCAATTCCTGCCTTGGCGCCCCTGGCACGAATTATGCTACTATTGCTGTGGATGGGATGCAAAGGGATGAGGAGATCGAACATGTCTAGGAACAGGGAGTGGTCGGCGGCGGTCCTGCTCTGCTTGGTTCTTGCCGCGCCGGCGGCGGCAGACGATCACTACCGGATAGCGGGCGGCGGCGGGGATTTCTATTTCGGCCATATCAGCTTCATTGAGGCGAAGTCCGACGGGAACGACCCCACGATCCTGCGCGAAGGTGCCGTTGCGCCGGAGCCCGCGACCTTGAACACGCCCATCGGCCCGGGCGACATCATCCGGACGACGGATGCCCGGCGGTGCGAGATCCAATTCGACACGGGCACGATCGTCCGCCTGGATGTGAATTCGGAGCTCAAGATCGAGACGATCCTGGCCGGGAGCCTGAGCGCGGACACGGGCCTGACGAATCTCGTGCTGGGCGCCGGGCGGATCTATGTCATGTTCAAGGAGTATGACGGCCGGGAGACGTTCCAGGTCCTGACGGCCAACGCGGCCGTGAAGCTGAAACACGCCTCGGTCGCGGTGATCGCGGCCTCCGTGGATGGCCCGACGGAAGTCCGGGTCAAGGCAGGCAAGGCTTCGGTCCTGTTCGGCGAAGAGGCGGCGCATGCCCGGGCGAGGACCGTCAAGAAGCTCGGGCGCCTTGTCGTCCTTGCGGACGGCCGCTTCGAAGAATCGGGATACCCCTCCGATACGGCGTTCGAGACGTGGAACGAGGGGATCAACGCGAACTTCACCGATCTCCACAAAGGCCTCAGCCCCCTTCCCAAGCCCCTCCGGAATCTTCCCCCGGCCGTATTCAATTTCGCCCAGAAGTTCGGGAACACGAACGGCGAGTGGCTCTGGGACGACCTTTTCGGCTACGTCTGGAGGCCCTACATCAACGATCAGCGCTATCCCTGGGGCAACTGGAGCCCCTATGTGTACGGCCGCTGGACTGAGGTCGGGAACTCGATGTTCTGGGTCCCCGAGGAGCCGTGGGGCTGGGTCCCGTACCATCTCGGCCTCTGGCAATGGGACCGGAAGCTGGGCTGGTTCTGGCTTCCCGGCTCGCTCTTCGCCCCCGCCTGGGCGGCCTGGGACTTTTTCGAGGGCTATTTCTCATGGCGGCCGTGGACCCTTTTCGATTGGTACTTCCAAGGCGGCTCTCTCTATCCCGCCTTCGCCTATGGATACGACGGTTTGGGCGGCAGCTGGCCTTATTACACGTATGGCGGTTCAAACCCGCCGGTCGACGGGACTCCCCCCCTGACCCAGATCCGCAAGGACCAGCTGAAGAAAAAAGATGCAACGAGCGTTTCGGTGCCCAAGGAGATGAAGAAAGTCTATGGGGACATCGTCGCGGCCCTGGACAGGAAGGACGGGAGGATCATCGAATCCCTGAGGGGAACGCTGGACCGGTCGGTCTTCGTGGCGCGCGGCGATCTCAATGCGGGACGTCTCCATGACAAGGTCCTGACGTTCGACAAAGTCCGCGCCGTTTCTGCTCCGCCCGGTGTCTCCGGGAGAGTCGCGTCGCCCCAACCCCGCGCGGTCCCCCTCGTGGATGCCATTCTCACGCGCAGGCAAAATGCCGTCGCCGGGACGCCGCGCTCGAGCGTCGTCGCTCCCGTTGAAGCCATCCCGCGTCCGTTCGTGGGGCCGGAGCCCGCGGGAGCTGCCAGGTTCAGGGATTGGAACCCCGATATTCAGGTCGCCCGGAGGCTCGGCGTGCGGATAGATTATTCGAGCCGGACCAACGAGGTCCGTTGTCCGGAGCTGAAGATTTCTTCGAGGGACATCGGCACGCGCGGCCTCCGGATAGGCTCCGGGGGCGTCATTTCGGATTTTGGGCACGGGACGTCCGGCGGGACGATGACCTCCGGGGTCAGCTCTTCCGGCCAGGTCAGTTCGTCGGCAGGACATGACCGTTCCTCTTCACAACAGGGGGCCAAAGCCGAGGGCGGGACGACTAAAAAGGACTGACCCGAAAGAATCGTCCGGCGAAGATGAGCGGGGCGTCGAGGGCGAGTCCCAGTTTTTCCGCCTCCGTCTTGAAGGGCTCGAGAATATTCCTTCCGGAGAGGTTCGGCCGGCTGGAACTTCCAGCCCAGGGGGTTGACGTATTTGCCGTGGTAGAGGATCCGGTAATCCAGGTGCGGCCCCGTCGATTCCCCGGATGAGCCGACGTAGCCGATGACCTGCTTGGCGTCCACCCGGGCGCCCGCCCGTATCCCCTGGGCGTAGCCGCTCAGGTGGAGGTACATCGTCTCGTAGGCGTTCTTGTGCCTGATCTTGATCATCCGTCCGGCGGCCCCGTTCCACCCGACCTGGGTCACGACGCCGTCGGCCGTGGCCTGGACGGGGGAGCCGGCCGGGGCGGCGTAATCGACGCCGTTGTGCGGGCGGTAGATCTTCCGGATGGGGTGGAAGCGGCTCCGGCTGAAGCGCGACGATATCCGGGCGAACTTCATGGGCGACTTGAGGAACTCCTTGCGCAGGGAATTGCCTGCCGGATCGAAGAAATCGGATCTCCCGGTGTCCGGGTAAGTGAACCGGCAGGCCCGGAATGTCTTTCCCTGGTTCGTGAACTCGGCCGCCAGGACCCGGCCGTATCCGGCCGGGCGCCCTTCGAGAAAGCGCTTTTCGAAGACGACACGGAACGTGTCGCCGGGCTGGAGATCCGTGTAGAAATCGATGTCCGATCCGAAGATGTCGGCAAGCTCGAGGGCGATGAAATCGTCCTCGCCGGCCGCGTTGACGGCGGCGATGGGGCTGTCCTCGATGGCGGCCCAGAGGAACGCCGTCCGGATCTCGTAGGGGACCGGCTTGATCTCGGCCCGGAACCGGCCCGCGTCGTTCCGGACAACGAGGAACCGGTTCTCGTCGATGTCGTACTCGAGGGCTGCCCAGCCGCCTCCGGGGGACGTCCGGATGCGGATCTCCCGCCCGGCCACGATCTTCCCGAGGTCGTACACGGGCTTGACCTGCTCCTTGAGCTCATGGACGTCTTTCGGGAGGAAGCCGTACTTGGGCAGGATCTCGGCTAGGGTGGTCCCCCTCAGGATCGTCTCCTTGTGCACCTGGGAGGCCGGGGGCTTCCCGATCTCCGCCTCTGCGGGCGCGGGGGGCGGAGGGGGCGCCGGCGCCCTGCGGGCCCCACCCCACCCGCCTTGCTCCATGACGTATAGAATGGCCAGGCCCGCGGCGACGACGAGGGCCGGCAGAAAGAGGATGAGGACCTTCCGGCTCCGAGCGGAGATTTCCGGCCGGCCGTTATTCGGTCGGCCGGTCATGATCGTCCCCGGCCGGGTTCGAACGGAAGGGTCGGGGGATTTCGTTGCGCGGACGTTCCCGGTCAGGACGGGATCTCCTTGCGCCGGAGCCGCCGGCGCGGCGTTCTTTTCAGGGCGCGGGCGACTCCGATCACCGGTCCCGAGAGGGCGTTGAGGGAGAAGAAGACGAGCAGGAAGATCTTCGGGTAGAAGATGAGCCCGGAAAGGACGATGGCGACGAAGAGGGCCGTCCGGATGTCGATCTTCCGGTTGAAAACGAGGTTCGTGAAGTTCCGGTAGGGGAGCGTGCTGATCATGCAGAAGGACGCGAAGACGGCGAGCAGGGCGAACAGGAAGGCCATCTCCCGGCTCTGGACGGGCGCCGGGTGGAAGAAGGGCCAGGAGGACATGAACATGGCCGCCGAAGGAACGGTCAGGCCCTGGTAGAATTTCCGGTCGGGCACGGCCTTGGTCCGGACGTTGTAGCGGGCCAGGCGCAGGACCCCGGCCGCGAGGAAGACGAAGCTGAAAAACATGCCCGGGCGCCCCCGTCCGGTGGAGGCCCCAGAGGAAGATCAGGGTCGAAGTCGGCCGCGCCGAAGGAGACCGCGTCGGCCAGGGAATCCAGCTCGATCCCGAAGTCCGATTGCGACTTCGTGGCCCGGGCGACGATGCCGTCGAAACCGTCCATGATCGCCGCCACGATGATCCAGAACGCCGCCCAGCGGAAACGGCCGTGCAGGCTCATCTGGATGCTCAGGAACCCGAAGAAGAGGTTGGTCAGGGAGAAGAGGCTCGGCAGGAGGTACATCTCCCCGTAATTCTTTTTGACCTTCATGGGCCTACCTCGGCGATGACGCTCTCTCCGGCCCGGACCCTCTGCCCGACGCCGGCCTTTATCGTGATCCCCGGCGGGAACGTGACCTCCAGCCGGGAACCGAAATACATCAGTCCGATCTTCTGCCCGCGGGCGACCCGTTCCCCCGCCCGGACGAAGCACTTGATCCGGCGGGCGGCGACGCCGACGATCTGTTTCACGAAGACGGGCGTCCCCTCTCCGGCGAGGAGGATGCCGTTGCTCTCGTTGAGCTCGCTGGCCTCGTCGCGATAGGCGGGGAAGAACTTCCCCGGATGGTAATCCACCCTCCGGACGTCCCCGGAGAGGGGGGCCCGCGTCAGGTGGACGTCATAGAGCGAGAGGAAGATGCAGACGCGGGTGACGGGCCCAGGGAAGTCGGGATGAGAAGGGAGCGTGTCGATCCTCACGACCTTCCCGTCGGCCGGGGAGACGACGAGGCGCTCGCCTTCGGGCGGGCGCCGCGCCGGGTCCCGGAAGAAGAAGACGAAGGCCGCCGCGAGCAAGGCGAAGAGGGCGGCCGGCGGCCACCACCCGGTGACGGCGGACAGGGCCGCCAGGACGAGCGTCGGCAGGATGAAAAGAAATCCTTCCCTGGCGATCTTCATGTTCCGAGCCTCATCTCACGTCCGGGCCCATGATAGACCCCGGCGGCCCAAAAGTAAAGGCGGGCCGCCCTTACCGGGCGCGTCTCCGGGCGATCTCCTTGCGGACCGCCTTGTGCAGGACAAGGAGATAATAGACCGCGAGAAGGAGAAACAGCAGGCCGCCCCGGCCGGCGTTCCCGGTGAACAGCGATAGGGCGGCGTAGGCCAGGATCGCCAGGAGGACGGCGACGTGGAGGAGGGCGAAGACGGTGTCGGACACGCGGATCACGAGGCCGGGGCCGGATCGGGCCGGCCCCGGACATCCGGGATTACGGAGCCTCGACGCGGGTCGCGGAGAGGATCAGGACCGGCTCGCGGGGCACGTCCCTGTGCATCCCCTTCGACCCGGTCGGAACGGCGGCGATCGCGTCCACGACGTCCATGCCCGCGACGACCTTGCCGAACACGGCATAGCCGAACTTGTCGGGGTCACCCTGCTGGTGGTCGAGGAACGTGTTGTCCACAAGATTGATGAAGAACTGGCACGTGGCGCTGTCGATCTCGGGCGTACGGGCCATGGCCAGCGTGCCTCTCTTGTTCTTCAGGCCGTTCCCCGCTTCGTTCTTGATCGGCGGCTTGGCGGACTTCTCCTTCATGTCGGCGGTCATTCCGCCTCCCTGGATCATGAAGCCCTTGATGATGCGGTGGAAGACCGTCCCGTCGTAATGCTTCTCGCTGACGTAGGACAGGAAATTCTTTGCGGAGATCGGGGCCTGGTCCTGAAAGAGCTCGATGGTGATGTCCCCCTTGCTCGTCTTGAGCAGGACCTGCGGGTTGGCGGCCTGAAGGGCGACGGACGCGGCGAGGAAGCCGGCGGCGGCGACGGCGAACCAAAGATGCTTGGGCATCGGAACCTCCTCGGGAATCGTTCGGAAAGCTCAAAATAGCAGAATCACCGTCCCAAATCAACCAAATGGAAAGGAGGACCGCAGCCGCGGGCCCGGACCGCTAAGGCCGGTCCCTGACCGGACGGTCCTTCCACTTCTCGTACTGCCGTTCCCACCAGTTGGACATGTCGACCTTCCGGCCGTTGATGAACAAGGCCTTGACGCCCGTCCGGGCGTCCAGGGGATCGCCCTCCGAGATGAAGAGATCGGCGTCCTTGCCGGGCTCGAGACTGCCCAGGCGCGCTTCGAGCCCGAAGACCTTCGCCGGATTGATGGTCAGGGCCTTGATCGCCTCGTTCCGGTCGAGCCCGAACGCCACGGCCTTCGCGGCATGATAGGACAGGTCCTTTCCCGTACCGGGATCGTCCCCCGAAGAGAAGCAGATCGTGACCCCGGCCCTGGCCAGTTCGACGACGTTGCGGTAGGGAGCGTCATACCCGTCCTCCGGCTCCGAAGGGCCCTGATAGAGGCTGTCGATGATGACCGGGATGCCGGCGGCCTTGATCTTTTCGGCGACCTTGAAGCCCTGGGCACAGCCCCGGAAAATGGCCTTGAGCTTCTGTTCCCGGACGAACTTGAGGGCCAGCTCGATATCCTTGGCCTTCTCGACCGACAGGATCACCGGGAGCGACCCGTCAAGCACGGGCGCGAGGGCCTCGTACTTCGCGTTGTAGGCCGGGGCTTCGATCCCCGGGTTCCCCGAAGCCAGGGCCTTGAGCTGGAGGTAGCGCCTGGCCTCGCCGAGGTAGTCCTTGATCTTGTCCACGATCTTGGAGGTCACGTCCTCCGAGGATTCCTTCGGCGCGGCGACGCCCTCCCCGGACGGCCTCGGCGTCATGGGGAAGTTGATGAGCGATGTCGCCGTCTCGTTGACGGCCATCTCGGGCAGGCTCCAGCCGTCCATCTTGACGAGGGCCGAGATCCCCGGAAATGTCCCCCCGGTCGGGGCCACGAGCGCCGTCGTCGTGCCGTTGACCCGGCCGGTCCCGAAATGGACGGAAAACGGGTTGATGGCCCAGGCCGCCCGGACTTCGGGGTTCTCCTTGCCGATCTCCCGGACGTCGACGGTGCTCGCGATCGCCGCGATCTCCGCGAGGCCGTAATGGGTGTAGGCGTCGATGAACCCGGGATACACGAATTGGCCCGACGCGTCGATGACCTCGGCCCCGGCCGGCGCCGGGATCTCCCGGCCGATCGCCTTGATCCTGCCGTCCTCGATGAGCAGGCTCCCGTTCTCGATCTGCGGGCCGGTGACGGGAACGATCGTCGCGTTCTTATGAGATTATGGGGGCGGCCTCCGGCCGGCCAGGAGCGACCACCAGGACCAACAAGGCCGTTCCCACGATGAAAATGATCTTTCTTCACGGTCAAACCTCCCCTTCGGGGGTCTTGCCCTTCGGAGTCTTCGCTTCCGCATCCTTGGCTTTCCCCGCCTCTTCGGCCTTCTTTCATGTCCTCCAGGTACCTGGTCCCTGTCGAAAAGCACCTTGCCCTCCACGATCGTCATCTGGCAGACGGTGTAGGGGTCGAGCGGGTTCCTGTTGAAGACGGCCAGGTCGGCGTCCTTGCCGGGCTCGATCGTCCCGACCCATTTGTCGATGCCCATGATCTTGGCCGGGTTGATGGTCAGGGTCTTGATGGCCTCGAGCTCGGCAGCCCGCCGAACCGCACGGTCTTCGCGGCGTCGTTGAAGAGGTGCCGCATCCGTTCGGCGTCGTCGGAGTTGAGGGCCACGAGGACGCCCTTCTTCGCGGCCAGGGCCGCGTCGTAGGGCATGGTGTTGATAGGCCTCCCATTTATAGGCCCAGAAGTCGGCGAACGACGGAGATGGCCACGCCGTAGCGGACGAGCTCGTCGGCGATCCGGTAGGCCTCGAGCGCGTGTTCGAAACAGACGAGCTTGACGCCGTATTCCTTGCAGAGCCGCATGATCGACAGCATCTCCTCGGACTGGTAGGCGTGACAGCGGACCCAGAGCTTGCCGTCGAGAATATCGGCGATGCCTTCGAGCCGGAGGTCCTTTTTCGGCGGGACGGGGGCTGGAATCCTTCCCTTGCTCGCCTGACTCGTCTTCGAGGGCCTTATCGTAGTCTCGCCATTTCCGCGCGTATTCCTTGGCCAGCTCGAACTCCAGCCGGATCGAGGCTTCGACGCCCATGCGGGTCTTCGGGTAACGCGCTTTGCCGGAGCCGAGAGAGTTCGATTGCTTGGGATTCTCGCCCAGGGCCCACTTGGAGATCGCCGGCGCGCCCTTGAAGATCATGTCTTCGGCGCTCCCGCCCCAGCGCATCTTGAGGACGATTCCGCGGCCCGCGATGGGGTTGGCGGAGCCGTGCATTGTGTCGATGGAAGTGACGCCTCCGGTCAAGGCGTAGTAGATGTTCAGGTCCTGGGGGTTGATCACGTCCTTGACGTCGACCTCGGAGGTGATGAGGTCGCCCGATCTCGTTGACGTCCCCTTCGACCGCGATGTGCGAATGGGAATCGATGATGCCGGGCATGACCCAGCGCGCCCTGGAGGTCGATCGTCTCGGCCCCGGGCTCGACCAGGCCCTTGCCGATCCCGGCGATTTTCCCGTCCCGGATGAGGATGTCGCCGCCCTGGATGTTCCCGCCGCTCACGGTGATGATGTTCCGTTCTTGAGGAGAAGCGGTTTGTCAGTCGGCCGCGGAGCGGGGCGACGGCCCCCGCGACGAGCAGGCCGACAATCGCGATGGTTGATCTCGTTTTCATGCTTGAACTCCTAGCCCGGGATCCTTTTGGCCGTGTATTCCGTCGGAGCCCGACGTTCCCTGGACGATCGTGCCGCGGATCGCGTCGCCGTCGACGGTTCCCGAGATGTAAAGGTCGATCTCCTGGCCTCCGACCGAGATGTTCATCTCATAGGAGATGTCGTTGCCGGAGACCGAACCGCCGGTGAATTCGAAGACGCCGAAGGGCGTCACCATCTTGCCGGAAAGGTCCGCCTCTTCCTGGGAGAATTCGACCGTGAGCTTGGGCATGCCCTCGGCCTCGATCTCCCATTTCCCGGAGACGTTCACCGCCGGCTTCTCGCCCGTCTTGCCCGCCGTGTCCTTGGGCTCCCACTTCCGGCCGTCGGCGAAGACGACCTTGACCTTGGGATCCTTGACCAAGAGCTCGCCCTCGGTCAGGACGACATTTGCCGATCGGCCCGCCTCGATGGCGCCCAGGACCTTGTCCAGGCCGAAGAAGGCGGAAGGGACCGAGGTCAGGGCGGCCAGGGCCTTGTCCTTGGGCAGGCCGGCTTCGACGGCCTTGAGGACGCCTTCCGTGAAGCTCTTCGGGTCGTCGGTCCCCAGGGAGGAGAATGCGAACGGGATCCCGGCTTCCGCGAGCCGGGCCGGGTTCCGGGGATAGACCTCTTTTTCCGCCCGGGCCCTCTCGGCCCGGCCCTTCTGGGAATAGATGCTCGACGCGGGGGCCTTGAAGGTGACGACGCAAAGGACGCGCGCCCCGGCCTTCTTCAGCTCGGGGATGACCTCGGCGGCTTCGTTGCCGGAATCGCAGATGAAATAGTCCAGCTTGTGCTCCGAGGCCAGAGCCAACGCCCGGCGGATATCGTGCTGGTTGCGGCACATGAAGATCACGGGCTTCCGGCCCGTCGCATAGTCCGCCAGGATCTCGAGAGTGGGGCTGTGATCGGGCCGAGCGGGTCCCGGCGGGCTCCTTGAGCCAGCGGGCCAGGCTCATGTCGTAATAGGCCGAGTCCTGGAACGTTTGCCTCAGATAGGCCTGGACGCCCATGAGAGAGTTCGGGTAGGCCATGATGCCGGAGGGGCTGAAGCCTATCCCCATGCAGGCCTCCGTCGGGACCAGGGCCTTGTCCTTGTCCGGGTCGCTCAGGCATGAAGAACGCGGACCGGCCCGAGAGGATGCCCCGGTCGTGCATGACCTGAGCCGCCGTGAACCCGTACTTATAGTATTTCTCCAAGGCGGCCTTCCCGAGGCTCACATGATCATAGGCCTTGAACTCCGGGGTGATGCCCTTGTCCTTGTCCGTGAAATCGCCCGTGTAGAACTTGGTCATGTCGAGCTTTTCCTCGGGCAGTTTCAGGAGCGCCTTGCCCAGACCGTCGACAAGGCCGGGGTAGGCGGTGAGCTTGCTGCCGTCGATGATCTCGGCGTCCGGCGGGACGGCGACGCCCTTTCCGACGGCTTCGATCAGGCCGTCGCGGATGACGATGGTCGCTTTTTCGAGCGCCGGGCCAGACGGGAGGACCACCCGGCAATCCTTGACGGCCCAAACCTTATGCAGACCATCGTCGGCCTCGAGAGACGGGACGAGCGCGACGACCGCCGAAAGGACCGCGGCGGCCATGCTTCCCCAACGCTGGAACTTGGTCATCAAGAGCCTCCTTTCCGCAAAACGGGACGATCCCCGACTAAAGTCTGGGGAGAGGAAAAGAACCCGAAGAAACCCATGGAAATATTACTACGGATTCCCGGGCAAAAGGTTCTTTTCCCCGGCCTGTGGGCCCGCGGAGGGACCCTCGTTGACTTCGGGGGCTCTCTTCGACGACAATCGTCCGTGAAGGCCACGGAACGGCAAGGAGGATCGCTATGAAACGAGTTCCCGGAGGGTGGATCGCGGGCGGGGCCTTGGCCTATCTCCTGCTCGCCGGGCCCGGCCTCCAAGCCCAGGGGAACTGGGAGTTCGGGTTCCATTATTCACGATGGAGCCTCAACATCGTCAAGCCGTACGTCGAGGACTCCCTCAACGAGACGGTGGCCTCGGACCTCAAGGACAAGTTCCTGAGCGACATCAGGGCGGATTACCCGTCGCTCCTGGACCGGGGCTACAGCCAGCGGACCGTGTTCGATTCCTCGGGCGACAATTACGGCGCCGAGGTCCGCTTCTATCCCGGGGGCCGGAACGGCTCGTTCAGCGTAGGCTTGTCCGTGGAGAGGACGACCATGAAGGTCGGCATTCCCGAAGCCTCGGGCACGCTCGAGTTGGAGGATTCGATCACGCACCGGACCGGGACGTTCCAGGGGAACGCCTCCGGGGAATTCCTCCTCAAGCCCCTCTCGTTCCATCTGAGCCTGCGGTGGGACATCTTCCCCTCCGCGGGGCTCCATCCGTACGTCACGGTCGGCGTCGGGGCCTCGACCGCCAGGGCCATCGACACGGCCACATTCGGCTACACGTACACCGGGACCCTGAGCGTTCCGGGCGGCCCGTCCCGTGAATACTCCGCCTCCGAGTCGAAGACCCTGCGGCAGTTCATCGACGAGCGGAAAGCCGAGGGCGAGGACTTCGTCCTCCCCGTCAATTTCGTCCCCTTCCTCCAGCTCAATATAGGCTTGAAGGGGCGATTGACCGAGAACGTCCACCTCCTGGTGGACGCCGGAGTTTGGGATGGCCTCCTGCTCCGGGCCGGGCTCGCGTATCGGTTCTAGGCCCCCGTTCGCCGAAGGGGGCCCGCGCGTCCCCGCCGTTGCCGGACGGGACCCTCGCGCCTTTACTTTTTACTAATATTTCCTTATATAAGTCCTTCCGCCATCGAAAAGGAGAAGCGCATGAACAGACCCGGGCTCCGGTCATCCCTGATCCTCCTTCTCGCGCTCAGCTTTCTCGCGGTCCCGGGCCTTCCCGGCAGGGCCGCGGGGACCGTCGATGAGGCGAAGATCCTCGAAACGTTCCATGCCGTATCCAGCCATCCGCTCCTCGAATATGTGAAGGAACTGACCTCTGAAAAATACGGGGGGCGACTGACGGGAACGCCCGAGTACGATGCGAGTGCGGCCTGGGTGGCCGGGGTCCTCGAAAAATGGGGCATACGGCCTGCCGGGGACGGCGGCACCTGGTTCCAAGCCTTCCCGAATCCCTACACTCTCGTCCTGCCGGACGGCGAGGTTTCCCTGCACATCCCTCAGAAGAACTCGAAGGACGTCATCAGGAAATACTACCGGTACGAGGACGAATTCATCCCGGGAGGGACGTCGGGCTCCGGCGAGATCACCGCCGAAGTGGTCTACGTCGGTTACGGCATCACCGCTCCCGAGCTCGGCTTCGACGAATACCAGGGCCTCGACGTCAAAGGCAGGATCGTCCTCATGGAGCCGGAGGCCCCCGTCTCGCCCGACCAGGGAGCCGACCTCTTCAACAAGTGGCGCCCCTACTCGTTCCACCAATACAAGCTCGAGAACGCCGTCGCCCACGGTGCTGCCGGAATGCTCTACAATTACGGCCCCATCTGTAATCCCAACAACGGCTATCGCGAAGGCTTCGTCTATAGCCACGTCGGCCGGGCCGTCGTCGCCGACGTCTTCGCCGGGACGGGCCGGACGCACGAGGGGGTCCTCGGGAGCATCGGAAAGACGCTCGAGCCGCGGTCCTTCGCCACGGGGAAGACGTTCACCATCCGCAACAGGACGGTCCATCATCCCGAGGGCGTCGGCCGGAACGTCATCGGCCTCATCGAAGGCTCGGACCCGAAGCTCAAAGACGAGGTCATCATCCTCGGCGCCCACATCGACCACCTCGGCCGTTGCTGGACCCTTATGCCCGGGGCCAACGACAACGCCACGTCCGTTGCCGTTATGCTCGGGACCGCGGAGGCCTTGGCCAAGTGCGCCGTGAAGCCAAAGCGGTCCGTGTTGTTCATCGGCTTCGGCGCCGAAGAACAGGCCGTAGCCGGGTCGGAATACTATGTTGCTCACCCCGTCGTGCCGCTCGATAGGACGGTCGCCATGATCAACCTCGAGGCCGCCGGGTCTGGGGACAAGATCAACGCGACGATCGGGAAGGGTTGGGCGGGCCTCTGGGTCTATCTGGACAAGGCGAACAGGACCTATATTCACCGGGTCGCCGAGACCGGCGAGAACTGCCTACGTCGCGCGGCCGCGCCAGGACGTCGCCCGGTTCCTCTGGAAGGGCGTCCCCGGATTGACCGTCGGCTCCGAAGGCTTCGACCCGGGCCGCCCGACCTACCACAACTCGCATGACGACATGAGCCTGGTCACGCCGGAGATCATGGAGGACATCGCCCGGATGCTGTTTATCGGCATCCTGGACATGACGAATGAGCCCGTCCTCGAGTTCCGGAAATAGGATGACCTGCGAAGGGCTCGGAGGCCCCCCTTTGCCCCCGACCCCAGGAACCTGTTGACAGGTTCCCCCGTCGTCAGGGCCGACGGGCCCCCCTCCCGACGGGGGCTCCAGGGCGGCCTTCCTCGCCCTTCATTTAGAGCGCATCCCCATGATCTCCATTTGTCGCTGCGGCTTTTTGCCAAAGCCCTCCCCTCACGGAACCGAGGAGGTTGCCGCGGCCAGGGGCCGACATGTAGGCTCAGGTTTCACCCGTGTTCTGGAGACTCAGGCTAAAGCACGGTGCTACTAGATGTGCAGCTCGACGATGTCCTCGTCGTTGAGGACGTAGTCGCGATTGACCCGCAGGCCGTCGAGGGCCCTGTCCTTGCTCCATACGCGCGCGAAATCGAGCTGTTCGGCGAAGTCCTTGTGGACGGCCCGGGCCATGTCGAGGACGGTGCTGCCTTTCCGCAGGGCGAACGGGGAATCCAGCTCCGCCTTCTTCCCGGGGGCCTTGCTGTGGGCCCGGACGACATGGAGGAGGCCGAAGATGCGCCGCTTGAGCTCGTGAAGGTGAAAACTCGTCCGGGCCGAGACGGCGAGCCGCTCGAACGGCCCCTCCATGAGGACGCCGAGGTCCCCGAAGGCCCTGCCCTCCGGATCGAGGTCCGCCTTGTTGGCCGCGAGGAGCGTCCGCTTGAGGAACGGCCCCTTTTCGGGCGGGATCTCGGCGCCGGCGGCCGCGAACTCGACCTTCTTCTCCCGGAGCTTCGCGACGACCCCGTCGAGGAAGGAGGCCGTGTCGGCATCGCCGAGGTCGGCCACGAGGAGGACGGCATCGGAAGCCTTGAGCATCTCCGGGAACCAGGGCTCCATGAACTCGGAGGTCAAGGGCGGAGTATCGACGAGCTGGATCTTGATGTTCTCGAACGGCATCATGAAAGGGGAGGGCACGCGGGTCGTGAACGGATAGTCGGCGACCTCGACCTCGGCTCCTGTCAGGGCCTTGACCAGGCTGGACTTGCCCGCGTTCGGCGGGCCGGCCACGACGACCTGTCCGGCGCCCGAAGCCTCGATGCGCCCGAGCGGGCTGCGGCGGGCCGTGGAGGGTTTCTTCTGCGCCTCTTCCCGGAACTTGGCGATCTTCGATTTGTAGAGGGCAACGAGCTTCTCCGTGCCCTTGTGCCGGGGGATGACGGCCAGGAGCTTCTCGCAGACCTCGATCTTCTCCTGCGGCGTCCTCGCTTCGCGGAGCGTCGCTTCGATCCGGAAGTATTCGGGCGGGAGGTTTGCGGGCATGGACTGGGGTCGCCTTCCCCGGAATTATAACCAAAAGCCAGGCCCGAGGCTAGACCGCGAAGGGGATCCCGGGCAGGGGTTCCCGCGGGAGTCTTTTGGAGGGGTCCGTGGCCCGATTTCGACGACATTTTCGACACTTCCCTCCGGCCTCGAACTCCGGGCCCCGGCCCGAATTGATACTTCCAGTTATTCGGCTTTTATCGCCCTGGAAAGCCCCTGCCGCCGGGTCCCGTCCGGGATTTTCCCTTCCTCCGGCCGGAGATCCGGCAAATCGTTGATAATTATTGTAATTAAGAGGCCTGAAATCTTCGAAAAAAACGAAGATTTCCCTTTACTTTTTGGGGGGTTTTCGGTATAATTTCACCTTGGAAAAACGCCCGAAGGGTCATCTGCGATTTCCGCCGGCATGACCCCGATATTTTCTCAGAGATAGCGAGCATGAAAGAAGAAAAGTATACCGCCGACAGCATCAAGGTCCTCAAGGGCCTGGAGGCCGTGCGCAAGCGCCCGGCCATGTATATCGGGAGCACTGGAATCGAAGGACTCCATCATCTCGTCTACGAGGTCGTCGACAACAGCATCGACGAGGCTCTGGCCGGCTTCTGCACCCAGATCGATGTCGTCATTCACGTCGATAATTCCGTGACGGTCATCGACAACGGCCGCGGCATCCCGGTCGGGATGCACAAGAAGGAGAAGAAATCCGCCGCCGAGGTCGTCATGACCATCCTCCACGCCGGCGGCAAGTTCGACGACAAGACCTATAAGGTCTCGGGCGGCCTTCACGGTGTCGGCGTCTCCGTCGTCAACGCCCTGTCACGGCGGCTCGACCTCGAGATCAAGCGGGACGGCGGCATCTACACCCAGAGCTACGAGCGCGGCGCCGCCACGGCGAGGCTCAAGCTTATCGGGAAGACCAAGAAGACCGGGACCAAGATCACTTTCTGGCCCGACGAGGATGTCCTCGAAACGAGCGAGTTCAGCTTTGACGTCTTGACCCAGCGGATGCGGGAGCTGTCGTTCCTGAACAAGGGCCTCAAGATCACCATTCTCGACGAGCGGACGGGCCACTCCCACGATTTCCAGTATAAGGGCGGCATCCTGGAATTCGTCAACTACCTCAACCAGAACAAGACCGTCCTCAACCCGCGTCCCATCTTCTTTGAGAGCCAGAAGGACGACATCGTGGTCGAGGTCGCGTTCCAGTACAACGCCGGCTACGCCGAGACCATTTTTACCTTCGTCAACAATATCAACACGACCGAGGGGGGGACGCACCTCATCGGATTCAAGGCCGCCCTGACCCGTTGCATCAACACCTACGCGATCGCCCACAATCTCTTCAAGGACCTGAGCGCGGCGAGCATCTCCGGCGACGACACGCGGGAGGGCCTCTGCGCCGTCCTCAGCATTAAGATGCGCGACCCCCAGTTCGAGGGGCAGACCAAGACCAAACTCGGCAATTCCGAGGTCAAGGGGATCGTCGAGTCGCTGGTCAACGAACAGCTTACGGCCTACCTCGAGGAGAACCCGACCAACGCCAAGCGGATCATCCAGAAGGCCGTCGACGCGGCCCGGGCCCGCGACGCCGCCCGCAAGGCCCGCGAACTCGCCCGCCGGAAAAGCGTCCTCGAGTCCTCGGCCCTGCCCGGCAAGCTTGCCGACTGCCAGGAGCGCGACCCGGCCGAATCCGAGATCTATATCGTCGAGGGCGATTCCGCCGGCGGCTCGGCCAAGCAAGGCCGCGACCGGCGCTTCCAGGCCATCCTGCCGCTCCGGGGCAAGATCCTCAACGTCGAGAAGGCCCGGGCCGAGAAGATCTTCAAGAGCGAGGCCATCGGGATGCTCGTCGCCGCCCTGGGCACGAGCGTCGGGGAGGCCGACTTCAGTCTGGAGAAGCTCCGCTACCATAAGGTCATCCTGATGGCCGACGCCGACGTCGACGGATCGCACATCCGGACCCTCCTGATGACCTTCTTCTATCGCCAGATGAAGCCGCTCATCGAGCAGGGCCACCTCTACATCGCCCAGCCGCCCCTCTACAAGATCACCCGCGGCCGCGAGGTCCTCTACCTCAAGGAGGAGCGGGCCTACGAGAAGTGGCTCATCAAGAAGATCTCGGAGGACTTCAAGGTCCGGGTCAAGGGCCGCAAGGAAGTCTTCGAAGGCGAGAAGTTCCGGAAGTTTTTCCTCAAGATCATCCAGAAGAAGAACTACATCGGGATCCTCGAGCGCAAAGGCTACCCCTGGATCCTCATCGACCTCCTCATCCAGGAAGGGATCGAGGGCCTCGAATCTCTCAAGGACAGGAAGAGGATGAAGAAGGTCCAGGCCCTCGTCGAGGCCAAGGGGTTGGGGACTGAGATCACCAAGGACGAGGAGTACGACACCTTCGACGTCGCCGTCAAGTTCCAGCTCAACGGCATGTCCTCGACGTCCCGGATCAACCTCGGCCTGATCGAATCGACCGAGTACCGGAACCTCTTCCGGATCGTCCGGGAACTCGAGGAGTTCCGGCCGCCCTACGAGCTCATCAACGGCGTCGAGACCGTGACCGTCGAGAACGAGAGCAAGCTTCTCGAACACCTCTATGAGAAGGGGAAGAAGGGCGTCTCCATCCAGAGATATAAGGGCCTCGGCGAGATGACGCCCGAACAGCTCTGGGAGACGACAATGAACCCCGAGTTTCGGTCCCTCCTCAAGGTCTCCATCCGGGACGCCGTCACGGCCGACGAGGTCTTCTCGATCCTGATGGGCGACGAGGTCGAGCGGCGCCGAAAGTTCATCGAGGACAACGCCCTGATGGCCCAGAACCTGGACATCTGATCCCACTCCACGGAAGAGAACGATGGCCAAAGACAAAGACGAACCCAAGGATCCCAAGGACGAGAAACAGCCCGCGCCCATAGCCGCCGAGGTCACCGTCGTCGGCCTCGAGGACGAGATGAAGCGGTCCTATCTGGACTACGCCATGAGCGTCATCATCGGCAGGGCCATCCCCGACATTAAAGACGGCCTGAAGCCCGTCCACCGCCGCGTCCTCTACGCGATGTACGAGTCCGGGACGACGTGGAACAAGCCCTACAAGAAATCGGCCCGCATCGTCGGCGACGTCATCGGAAAATACCACCCCCACGGCGACCAGGCCGCCTACGACACCCTGGTCCGGATGGCCCAGGACTTCAGCCTGAGGGCCCTGCTCGTCGACGGCCAGGGGAACTTCGGCTCGATCGACGGCGACCCGCCGGCCGCCATGCGGTACACCGAGGTCCGGATGACCAAGCTGGCCGGCGAGATGCTGGCCGACATCGAGAAGGACACGGTCAACTTCGTCCCCAACTACGATGAGAGCCTGACCATGCCCGAGGTCCTGCCGGCCAAGTTCCCGAACCTCCTCGTCAACGGCGGGTCGGGGATCGCCGTCGGCATGGCCACGAACATCCCGCCCCATAACCTGGGCGAGGTCGTCGACGGCCTCGTCCACCTCATCCAGCACCCGAACGCCTCCCTGGAAAAGATCATGGAGTTCATCCCCGGGCCCGACTTCCCGACGGGCGGCACCCTCTTCAACCGGCAGGGCATCCGGGACGCCTACCGCGAGGGCCGCGGCGTCATCCAGCTCCGGGCCAAGACGAAGATCGAGCGCGGCGGGGACAAGGGGGAGAAGGATAAGATCGTCGTCACCGAGCTCCCGTACGCCGTCAACAAGGCCCTGCTCCTGGAGAACATCGCCGAGCTCGTCAACGACAAGAAGATCGAGGGCATCGCCGACCTGCGGGACGAGTCCGACCGGGAGGGCATCCGGGTCGTCGTCGAGGTCAAGCGGGGCGAACTCCCTGAGATCGTCCTCAACAACCTTTACAAGCACACGGCCCTCCAGTCGTCGTTCGGCATCATCATGATCGCCATCGTCGACAAGCAGCCCAAAACCCTGACCCTGATCGAGATGATGAAGTACTTCATCTCCCACCGCCAGGACGTCATCCGGCGGCGGACCCGGTTCGACCTGAAGAAGGCCGAGGCCCGGGCCCACATCCTCGAGGGCCTGATGATCGCCCTGGACCACCTGGACGCCATCATCAAGCTCATCCGCGGCTCCAAGAGCGTCGACGAGGCCCGGAAGGGGCTCATCGAGCGCTTCAAGCTCTCGCCCATCCAGGCCCAGGCCATCCTGGAGATGCAGCTCCAGCGGCTGACCCAGCTCGAGCGCCAGAAGATCGTCGCCGAGTACGAGGAGATCAAGGCCATCATCGCGAAGCTCAAGAAGATCCTGGCCTCCGACAAGCTCGTCCTGGACATCATTGTCGACGAGCTTAAGATGATCAAGAAGGAGTACGGCGACGAACGCCGGACTGAGATCCGCGACGAGGTCGTGGGCGACCTGCGCCCCGAGGACCTTATCAAGGAGGAGGACGTGGCCATCGTCTACACGTCCACCGGCTACGTCAAGCGGACGTCCCTCAGTTCCTACCACTTCCAGAGCCGGGGAGGAAAGGGCCGCAAGGGTATCGAGATGAAGGCCGAGGACGTGGTCGAGCACCTCTTCATCTGCTCGACCCATAGCTACCTCCTGGTTTTCACCACCCAGGGACGCCTCTACTGGCTCAAGGCCCTGGAGGTCCCGGACGTCGGCCCGGCCGGCCGCGGCAAGGCCATCGTCAACCTCATCGACTTCGTCCCGGACGAGAAAGTCCGTTCGATCGTGGCCGTCAAGGAGTTCCGTGAGGACCAGTTCGTCATCATGCTGACCACCAACGGGCTCATCAAGAAGACGCGCCTCAGTGAATTCAAGAATGTCCGGAAGGGCGGCATCCTGGCCATGACCATCCAGCCGAAGAGCGAGTTGTTCATGGCCAAGCTGACTTCGGGCAAGCAGGACGTCATCATCGGAACGAAGCTCGGCCGCGCCCTCCGGTTCAAGGAGAGCGATGTTCGTCCCATGGGCCGCCAGGCCGCGGGCGTCAAGGCTATCCGGCTGAAACCTAGGGATGCCGTCATCGGCCTGATCCTGCCCGGGACCGAGGACCAGTTCGTCTTCACGGCGAGCGACCGCGGCTACGGAAAAAAGACCGAGATCTCGCAGTACCCGCGTCACCGGCGCGGCGGCCAGGGGGTCCTCAACCTCAAGGTGGGCGCGAAGATCGGGAACGCCCTGACGCTCGTCGGCGTATCCGAGGAGGAGCTCCTTCTCATCACGGCCGAGGGGAAGGTCATCCGGATCAAGACCACCCAGTTCCGGCCGCTCAGCCGGGCCACCCAGGGCGTCCGGATCATCAATTTGGACGAAAAGGACCGCGTCTGCTCCGTCGCCAAGGTCCGGGAAAGCTGAGCTAGAGGCTTCGGGTTCTCCGGAGAAGGCTCCCTCCGGGCGTGAAGCGTTCCGCTGTTCCCGGGCTATCCCCCGACCTTCTGCTTCATGGGCGTGATGACCATCAGGATGAAATCCAAGAGGTCCCGGACGAATTCCTCACCTCGGCCGGCCTTGAGCTCGCCCGGGGCCGAATCGATCATTCCCTGACAGGCGGCCCTTGATCAGCTCCTCTGGGAACTTGCCTTCTTCCCGCCGCGACGAGGCGATAGGCGTAGATCCCTTCGTCTCATCGTGACCGCCGGTCCCCCTTCGCGGCGAAGACCCTCGGCAGGAGCGGGCTCAGGCCGATAAGCAGGCGGTAATCCGAAATGCCGGCCTGCTCGGCGACGATATCGGCGGTCCGGCCCGAACCCTTCCGGTCATCGATCAGGACGACCTCATCACCGGGTGCCACCTCCGGGTCATTATCCAGGTCGATCATCAGGTGATTCGAGGTCACAGCGGACACGACCCTGAAGCGCTTCCCCCTGATTGCGACG
This sequence comes from Candidatus Aminicenantota bacterium, assembly GCA_963813235.1. Classification (GTDB taxonomy): domain Bacteria; phylum Acidobacteriota; class Aminicenantia; order Aminicenantales; family Saccharicenantaceae; genus JALHVH01. The sequence continues at coordinate 89,147 of CAWEYF010000018.1, forward strand.
GCACTCTTTTCCACGGCCCCGGTCGGATACCCATCCGAGTAGCCCATGCCCACCGTCGCGACGCGCATCCTTTCCCGCGCCCGGAGGGCTCGGTGATAGGAGACCGATTCGCCCGCCGACAGCTCCTTGACATAGGTCACCCGGCCCAGGAGCCTCAAAGCCGGCTCGAGCCCGAGCGCATCCCCGCTCTGGTCCGCGGCGTTGGCATAATAGCCATAGATCATGATCCCGGGCCTGACCATATCCAGATGGAGCTCCGGGTCCTGCATGATGCCGGCGGAGCTCGCAGCGTGCCTCAGGCCCAGCGGGATGTCCTGATCTTCTGCCTTCCTGTGGATATCGACCAGGCGCCGGGCCTGTTCGCGGTCGAATTCGGCATCCTCGGTCAAGGTGGTGGAGACGCCCTCGAAAACGAGGTGGGGGAGGGCAGACAGCTTCACGACGAGGTCGAGGGCCTTTTCCCACGGAACGCCGGAGCGGTTCATGCCCGTGTCGATATGAAGGTCCACCGCCGCCCTTCTCCGGCCTCCGACGCCCGCCTCGTCGAGATACCGGGCGTCCTCCGAGGTGATCGTCTGGCAGATGTTCCGGCCGACGATCTCCCCGCAGTCGCTCGGGCCGAACGGACCGAAATTGAGAATCCTGCCCTTAATGCCTGCGTCCCTCAGCCTTACGGCCTCGTCGAGCTTGCCGACCATCACCCCCCGGACGCCTTGGCCCTCGAGATAGCGCGAGACCTCGACGAGCCCGTGCCCGTAGGCATTGGCCTTGACCACGGCCATGACGGGGACCCGGACGCGTTCCTTGATCCGGGCGAGGTTGTTGCCGATGCGATCGAGGCCGACCTCGATGCGCGCGTCCTGGCTCCCCGTTAAGCCCCCGGGAAGCCGTTCTTGAAGGTCGGGCGCGGAGGTCCCGCAACTATGAGGCAGAAGGCGCTTGGCGAGGGGCCCCGTGGCCATAATACCCATGAATCCGCGTCTGTCCATGCGTCACCTCCGGGGCGGAATGGCCTCATTCTATAATATGTGCCCGTTTCGCCGTCAATCCCTTGTCCTTGACGCCCGGCCGCTGACAGGACTATCCTCTAAGCGTTCGCGGGAAGTCGGCGCCGCCGCCGCTCGCGGACCGAGAGAATCCCGACGCATCGCGGAGGCGACATCATATTTCCGAGGAAAGCTCCCCGGGCGACCGGATCGACCCCCGGGCGCCGGCCGCGCATCTGGGAGATCGATTTCCTGCGCGGCCTGGCCATCATCCTGATGGTGGGCTATCACCTCCTGTTCGACCTGGGTGAATTCAATGGCGTCAGGAGATTCCTCGGTTTTTCGACCGACCTCTCCAGCGCCGCCTGGACGGTGGCCCAATACTTCTTCGCCGGGCTCTTCGTCGTCCTCTCCGGCATCAGCAGCACAATGAGCCGGAGCAACCGGCGCCGGGGCCTGAAGCTCCTGGCGTTGGCCCTCGCCGTCACCGTGGTCACTTGGGTCTTCGAGCCTTCATCGGCCGTCCTGTTCGGGATCCTCCATTGCCTGGCGGTCTCGATCCTGCTCTACGGCCTGGCGTTCGAGAGAAAGGGACCGGCCGCCTGCGCCGCCTGGGGCGCGGTCATCCTCGGGCTCGCCGCCCTCCTCCCGACAATGAGGCAGGCGGCGGCCATGAGGTCCGATTGGCTTCTGCCGCTCGGGATCTACGGCGCATCCTTCGCATCTTACGACTATTTTCCCCTGCTGCCCTGGTTCGGGGTCTTCCTAGCGGGGGCCGCTCTGGGCAAGCGGATCTATGCCCCCGGACGGAGCCTGATTCCCCGGCCCCGGGGGAGACGTTCATCAATATCGCCGGGCGCCATTCCTTGCTCATCTACCTCGTCCACCAGCCCGTGATCATGGCCGTCCTCTACCTCGTGAGGTAAGGACGCCTCTAGGCCGCCGCCATCGTCAGGCTGGCGTCCCTCCGACCGAGCGGGATTGACCGGTCACGGACGGTCCGCGGCCGGTCCGACCCTAGAAGAGATCCTCACGTTTCGGCTTCCCGGCCTTGCCCCTGATGGCGAGGATCTCCGTGGCGATCTCTTCTATCGGCTTGTGGGTCACGTTAATGATCGCCCATCGGGGATGTTTGAAAAAGAATTGCCGGGCATGCATCAATTCGATCCGCACGTATTCCGGGTCGGCGTATTCTCCAGCCGCGCCTTTCAGATAGTCGCTGCGCGCCCGGCGGAGCTCTGCCAGCTGTCTGGCGTTCGTATCCAGACAAAACACCTTGTGCGGAGTAAGCTTTCCCAGGACGGCCGGCGGCTCATGATACAGGGTGATCGGGACGTTGGCCACGAACCAGCCCTTGAAGGCAAGATAGATGCTCAGCGGGGTCTTGAACGTCCGGGAGACGCCGAGAAGGACCAGCTCCGCCTTCCGCAGATCCTCGACGCGCTGGCCGTCGTCATGCCGGAAGGCAAAATCCATCGTCTCGACGCGCCGGAAATAGGACCTGTTCAACTGGCCGAACAGCCCCGGCTTCTCCGATGGCGAAACCGCCAGGGTCTCCGTCAGCCGGGCGATGAGCGGTCCCATGAGGTCGATCGTTTCCACGTTGTTCTTCCGGCCGGAGTTGACCATCGATTCCCGGACGGCGTCCGTGACGATCGTGTGAACGATGAAGCCTCCGGCTTTGGCGGCTTCATGGACGACCTCACGGGCCCTTTTCCTCGACCGGATGTTCGCGCGGACAATGATGTTGACCCGCGCGCCCGGGAATTGCACCAGGGCCGCGCTCAAGGCCTGTTCGGCCGTCCGGCCCGTCCCGTCGGAAGCGATGAAGATCCTGTTCAATGGTCGTCCCTCCCCGTCGGGAACAGATACCCATTCATTATCTTATGGATCTTCGCAGGAATTCAACCCTCCGGGTCGGCCTTGACGGTCGACACGACCCCGCGTGCGCTGGGGGTGCTTCAGTTATAGAGCCTATGAGGATAAAAGGAAAAAGGAACGGGATGCAGGCGAGCACATGAGGATCCAGAAGATCTGCTGCAAGGCCCCGGTCATTTTGGCCCTCTTGGCATGGGCCCCTGTCCTTGGGAAGGACTCGGGGTTCGGCGATGAAGGCCACCCCCTCTCCCGCCGGGAAGGCTTGACAGTGTCCGGGCCGAATCAATACAATGAGCCCACTTTCCCGCAAGGAGGACGCCATGATCGAGACTCTTGCCCAAGTCTTGCTCAATACCGTGAAGTCGTTCCCCAAGGACGACTTCATGCACTTCAAGAAGGACGGGGCCTACACCCCGATTTCCACGAAGGACTTCGGCGAACGGGTCAAGCTCTTCTCCCTCGGCCTCCGCCAGCTCGGGCTCAGGCCCGGCGACAGGATGGTCATCCTCTCCGAGAACAGGCCCGAGTGGGTCATGGCGGATTTCGCGGCCCTTTGCCGCGGCGCGCTGACGGTCCCCATCTACACGACCCTCGTCCCCGAGCAGGCCCGCTACATCATCGACGACTCGGACGCCTCGATCGTCGTCGTCTCGGACGAGGCCCAGTGGAAGAAGATCGAAGCCGTGAGAAGCGGACTGAACAAGGTCCGGCACTACATCACCTTCCTCCCCGCGGCCCCGGCCGGGGTCCTGACGATGGCGGAGGTCTGCGAGATGGGCCGGAAGGCGGATGCCGCCGACCCCGGCCTCTTTGAGAGGGAGGCCCTCCGGGTCAGGCCGGAGGACGAAGCGTCCCTGATCTACACGTCGGGGACGACCGGCGTCCCGAAGGGCGTCATCCTGACCCACGGGAACTTCCTGAGCAACGTCGTCGGCGTTGCCGAGGTCATCGCCTTCTCCCACGAGGACACCGTCCTCTCCTTCCTCCCCCTGTCCCACGTCCTGGAGCGGATGGTCATGTTCACCTACACCTACCGGGGGTGCTCGATCGCCTTCGCCGAGAGCATCGAGACCGTCGGCCAGAACCTGGTCGAGGTCCGGCCCCACATCATGGTCAGCGTCCCGCGCGTCTTCGAGAAGATCTACGCCAAGGTCGTGGACACCGCGCTCTCCGGCTCCGCCCTCAAGCGGCGGATCTTCTTCTGGGCGGTCGGCGTGGGCCGGAATACGGCGCCCTGAAGATCGCGGGGTCCCCGATCCCGGCCGGCCTCGCGCGCCGGCGGGCGATCGCCCATCGGCTCGTCTTCTCCAAGATCATCGCCAAGACGGGCGGCCGGGTGCGGTTCTTCGTCTCCGGCGGGGCCCCGCTCTCCAAGGACATCGCGGAATTCTTCTACGCCATGGGGCTCGTCGTCCTCGAGGGCTACGGGCTGACCGAGACGGCCGCCGGTCCTCACGGCCAACACGTTCGAGGCCATCAGGTTCGGGACCGTGGGGAAGCCCATCCCGCGCGTCGAGATCCGGATCGCGCCCGACGGCGAGATCCTGGCCCGGGGCCCGAACGTCATGAAGGGCTATTACAAGAAAGAGGCCGAGACGCGCGAGGTCTTCGACGGCGACTGGTTCCGGACGGGGGATGTCGGCCGGTTCGACGAGGACGGCTTCCTCGTCATCACGGACCGCAAAAAGGACCTCATCGTCACCTCGGGCGGGAAGAATGTCGCCCCTCAGCCCATCGAGAACCTCCTCAAGACGATCCCCTGCGTCGCGACGGCCGTCGTCGTCGGCGACCGGCAACGGTTCGTCGCGGCCCTCATCGTCCCGGATTTCGCGAAGCTCGAGGATTACGCCCGGTCCGCCGGCGTCGCCTTCCGGGACCGGACCGAGCTCGTCGGCGACCCGCGGATCGTCGATTTCGTCAAGTCCGAAGTGGACCGGGCGACGCCCGGGCTCGCCCCCTACGAGCGGATCAAGAGGATCGCGCTCCTCGCCCGGGATTTCGAGATCGAAAAGGACGAGATCACGCCCTCCCTCAAGGTCAAGCGGGCCATCGTCGAGAAACGGTACAAGGATGTCATCGACGCGATGTACGCCGAGGGAGCGGGGGACCCCAGGAACGGGTGAAGACTATTCGGCCTGGCGTTCCGGCCGGGCTTCCGCCTTGACGATCCAATAGAGGATCCGGCCGCAATTCTCGCAGAGGTAGATCCGGCTCTTGTCCCGGATCTCGTTGAGCATCTGGGGCCGGATGCGCACGTGGCAAAGGGAGCAGAACTCGCCCTTGACGGCGGAAAGCGCGGCGCCGTTCTTCTTGTTGAAGATGGACATGTAGAGCCTCATCTGGTCGGCCGGGATGAGGGGGACGAGGGCCTCCCGTTCCGCGATGAGGGCGTCCCTCCGGGATTCCATTTCCCGTTTCTTCTGTTCGAGGACGGCCTGGTCGGCCCGGAGGCTCTCCTGATCCTGGTTCTGCCTGCGGACGGCCGACCGGATCTCCTCATCGATGTCGTCGGCGGCGAGCATCTCGCTGATGATCCTCTCCTCGACGGAGTCCACCTCGCGTTGGGCCTCCTCGATCTCCTTGAGGAGGGCCGTGTATTCCTTGTTGGTCTTGACCTCGCCCAGCTGGCGCTTGAACTTGGCGATCCTGACCTTGACGTCCTTGACCGATGCCTCGAGGTCCCGCCGCGACTTCTGATTCACGGTGAGATCCTCCTTGGCGTCGGCGACGGCCCGGGAGCCGGCCTGGATCTTCCGGTCGATGTCCTCTATGAGGCGGGGGAGGCTCTCGAGGAAGAGGGTCGTCTGCTTCATCTCGGAATCGAGGTTCTGGAGCTGGATCAATTTTTCGAAGTCGATATCCACATTGTCCTCAAGTCTTGTGGGCCTACCAGGATTCGAACCTGGGACCTGCCGGTTATGAGCCGGAAGCTCTACCGCTGAGCTATAGGCCCCTCGACCGGATTTTATACCAGATATCGACCGCCGCGTCAATGTAACTTCAAGAAGGTCAATGGTTATTGGTGAAGGACTTCAGCTTCCGGCTGCGGCTGGGGTGCTTGAGCTTCCGGAGGGCCTTGGCCTCGATCTGGCGGATGCGCTCGCGGGTGACCTTGAACTGCTGGCCGACCTCTTCAAGGGTGTGCTCGTTGCCGTCCCCCAGGCCGAATCGCATCTTGAGGACCCGGGCCTCGCGGTCGGTCAGGGACTTCAGGGCCTCCTCGATCTGCTCGCGGAGGTTGATGTGGATGACGGTGTCGGGGGGCGAGGGGATGAGCTTGTCCTCGATGAAGTCGCCGAGGTGGCTGTCCTCCTCCTCCCCGATCGGGGTCTCGAGGGAGATGGGCTCCTGGGCGATCTTGATGATCTTCCGGACCTTGCTCACCGGCATGTCCATCTTCTTGGCGATCTCCTCGGAGGACGGCTCCCGGCCGATCTCCTGGACGAGGCCCCGGGACACCCGGATGAGCTTGTTGATCGTCTCGATCATGTGGACGGGGATACGGATCGTCCGGGCCTGGTCGGCGATGGCCCGGGTGATGGCCTGCCGGATCCACCACGTGGCGTAGGTCGAGAACTTGTAGCCCCGCCGGTACTCGAACTTCTCGACGGCCTTCATCAGGCCCATGTTCCCTTCCTGGATGAGGTCCAGGAACTGGAGCCCCCGGTTGCTGTATTTCTTGGCGATGGAGACGACGAGCCTGAGGTTGGCCGCGACGAGCTCCTTCTTGGCCTGGTCGCTGATCTTCTTGCCGGTCGTGATGGACCGGACGGCCTTCCGCAGGGCCTGGGGGTCCAGGCCGATCTCGGTCTGGTACTTCCGGAGCTGACGGTTGATCTCCCGGACCTTCAGCCGGGCCGCCGGATCTTCTTTCTTCTTCCGGCTCGTCTTCCGCTTGAGGGCCAGTTCCTCGCGCGCGTCCTCGAGCTCGTTGATCATCCGGAGCTTCTCCCGCAGTTCGTCAATGATCGTCTCCCGGTGGGCCGTACGGAGGTTGAGGTCCCGGATCTGCCGGCTGACCCGGACGATGAACCGGCCGCGGGTGAAGATGAACTTCCGGGTCTTCGGGAGCTTTTCGAGCCTGGCGCTGAGGTCCCGGACCTTTTTGATCCTGGACAGGATGTTCTTCCTCTTCTCCTCGAGCTTTCCCTCGGCGATGTCCTCCTCGGTGAAATCGAACATCTCCTGGATGGCGCCCGGGACCTCCTTGATCCTCTCCTCGATGGCCAGGACCTCGTTGAGGATCATCCGGGTCTTGGATAGGGCCTTGATGATGGCCTTCTCGCCGCGCTCGATCTCGCGGGCAATGGCGATCTCCCCCTCGCGCGTGAGAAGGGCGATGTTCCCCATCTCCCGGAGGTAGAGCTTGACGGGGTCCGTCGTCCGCTCGAGCCCGTGGAGGGAGACCAGGTCGCTCTTCCGCCGCCGGGGGATCATCTCCTTCTGGCGCGAATCGAGGATCTTGATCCCGTAGCCGTCCATCGAGGACAGGAAATCATCGAAGTCCGCCTCGGAATCGAGCTCGTCGGTGAAGGTCTTGTCGATCTCCTCGAAGAGGAGGAAGCCCTGCTTCCGGCCCTTGGAGATGAGCTGGTGGAGCTCGTCCTTCTGGAATTTGCCGTCGGATGTCACTCTCTTCTCCTCATAGGTCACAACGCCAGGAGCTGTTTGGTGATGTCCTGCTTCTGATAGACCAAGGCCACCAGCTTCTCCCTGTCGCCGCTTTTTTGCGATCTGGCGATCTCGGCCTGGATATCCTTGAGCTGGTTCTGGAAGGCGATCTTCCGGAGCGAATGCAAGCATTCCTTGGCTTCCTTGGCCGAGGCTTCACCGGGCCGTTCCTGCAGGGCCCGGGACAGGCAGTCCAGGATCGGGGCGTCGACGGAGGCCTTCAGGTCCGAGAAGTTCCAATCCACGCCGTTCCGGAAGCAGTTCCTGATGAAGCCGAAGACCGGTTCGCTCCGGAGGCCCCGGAAATCCCCATCCCGGACCTGCCCGAAGATGTCCGGGGCGATCTCCTTGTTCTCGAAGAGGATCTGGAGGAGCCTCTTTTCGGCGGACGAGAGGGAAACCCCTTCGCCGGGGCCTTGGGCCGGGCTTCGGGGCCCGATGACGTTCCGGAGCGTCGCCTCATCGACGCCGAGGCGCTCGCCCGCCCGACGGAGGTACTCGCCGCGGGCGATGGCGTCGGGGACTTTTTCGATTTCCCGGACCACGGCCCGGATGATCCGGGCCTTCTCCTCGGGGATCTCCATCCGGACGCCCCGGACGTAGGCGTCGACCAGGAAGTCGAGCCCGGGGATGCTCTTCTTCATCAGTGCGATGTAGCGGTCGCGGCCGTGCTTCGCGATGAACGCGTCCGGATCGAGCCCCTCGGGGAGGACAAGGGCGTCGACGTTCACGCCCTTCTCGAGGCAGAGGGGGATGGCCCGGGCGCAGGCGTTCTTTCCGGCGGCGTCGCCGTCATAGTTGACGATCAAGCGGGGCGTGAAGCGCGCGGCCTGGGAGACCTGGAAGGGGGTCAGGGCGGTCCCCAGGGAGGCGACGACGTTGCCGATCCCTGCCTGGTAGAGGGCCGCGTAATCCGTGTAACCCTCGACGAGGATGGCCTCGCCGGCCTCCCGGATGGCGTCCTTGCTGATGTTCAGATCCGTAGAGGAGCTTTCCCTTGGAATACAGAGGGGTGTCCGGGGAGTTGAGGTACTTCGGCTCGGCCCCGGTGACCGTCCGGCCTCCGAAAGCGACGACCTTGCCCGTCAGGCTGAAGATGGGGAAGATGACGCGCCCGCGGAACCTGTCGTAATACTCATCCTTCTTCTTTCCGGGAAGGGCGAGGCCCGCCTTTTCGAGAAGGGTCGCCGGGACGTTCTTCGCTTGGAAATGCGCGACGAGCGCGCCCCAGGCGTCCATGGCGTAGCCGATCTTCAGGGCCTCGATCGTGGCTTCCGAGAGCTTCCGCTTTCCGAGGTACTCGAGGGCCTTCTTCCCTTCCGGCGTCCCGAAAAGGTTCCGGCGGAAGAAGGCCAGCGCCATCTCGTTGATCTTGAAGAGCTTCTCCTCGAGCTTGAGGACCTGGGGATCGACCTGCCGTTCCGGAATGGGGACCCGGTACTTCTCGGCCAGGTACCTCAGGGCCTCGGCGAAACCGAGGTTCTCCTTCTCCATGACCAGGGAGAAGACATCCCCGCCGACGCCGCAGCCGAAGCAGTGAAAGAGCTGTTTTTCCTCGTCCACCGTGAACGAGGGCGTCTTTTCGGAGTGGAAGGGGCAAAGCCCGACGTGTTTCCGGCCCCGGCGCCTCAGGGCCGTGTACTGGGAGGCGATCTCGATGATGGATGAGACCTGCCGGACTTGTTCTATAATCTCCATATTTTGTTATAGTTAAGGCTTTCCTATAGAATATAGGGAGTCATCCTCCGCTTGTCAAGCCGACCGGGCGCGCGACCGTTCAAAGATGGTTGATCTGGCTGGCCAGGTAGGCGCCGCCGAAGCCGTTGTCGATGTTGACCACGGCGACACCGCCGGGACAGGCGTTGAGCATGGCCAGGAGTGCGGCCACGCCCTTGAAACTGGCCCCGTAGCCCACGCTCGTCGGCACGGCGACGACCGGGACGCGGACAAGTCCCGCCACGACGCTGGGGAGGGCCCCCTCCATTCCGGCAACGGTGATGACGACCCTGGCCTCCTTGATCCTCTCGAACTCTCCGAACAGCCTGTGAAGCCCCGCCACGCCTACGTCGTAAACTCTTTCCGTCTCGTTCCCCAGGATCTCGCAGGTGACGACGGCCTCTTCGGCCACGGGGATGTCCGAGGTCCCGGCCGTGATGACGACGATCTTCCCCTTGCCCGGGGGAGGCTCTTTCTGCCTGAGGGCGATGGTCCCCGCCGTCCGGTTGAACACGGCGCCGGGAAGCTTTCCCTTGAGGGCTTTTTGGGCTTCCGGGTCCGCCCGGGTGACGAGGAGGTTGGAGCCTTTCCGGACGATCTCGCGGGCGATCCTCAGGATCTGGCCGGGGGTCTTCCCCAGCCCGAAGATGACCTCCGGGGTGCCCTTCCGGAGCTCCCTATGGTGATCGATCTTGGCGTAATCGAGGTCCTGGTAGGGATAATCCTTGATGTGCTCGAGGGCCTCTTGGGGGGTCAGGCGGTGATCATAGACTTTCTTGAGGACGTCTTCGAAACGGGTCTTCACCCATCCATTCTATCATATGGGAGCGAAAAAGCGAGAGGGGAGCGGTTGGGATGCCTTATCCTTGTCCGGGCATGGTCGATGTATTACAATAGGGCGTTCAAACATGGATAAGCATACCATCACGAAGGACCTGTTCTTCCGGGGGATCGGCATCCATTCGGGGAAGGTCGTCGACCTCGCCCTCCGGCCGTCGGACTCCGGGGAGATCGTCTTCCGGCGGACCGGCGCCGACGGCCCCGGGCTCGTCCTCGACCCCCGGGTGACGGGGGCCCGCAATTGTTCCTATCTTGAGTCCGCGCAGGGCCGCATCGAAACCGTCGAACACCTCCTCGCCGCCCTCTCCGCGTTCGGGGTCGACAGCCTCATCGTCGAGACGAACGGCCCCGAGATCCCCATCCTTGACGGGAGCGCTCTGCCCTTCGCCGACGCCGTCGCGGGGGCGGGAACCCGGCCGGCGGGGCCGGGGGGGAGAGTCATGAAGGTTGTCGCGCCCTTCACCGTCGAGGAAGGCGGGGCGTCCGTCGAGGCCGTCCCCGACCCCGGGCTGAGGATCTCGTACGTCATCGAATTCGACCACCCGGCCATCGGGTCCCAGTCGGTCGACATCCGCGTGACGACGGAATCCTTCCGTTCGGAGATCGCCCCGGCCCGGACCTTTGGCTTCCTGAAGGACGTCCCAGAGCTCCGCCGCCGGGGGCTGGCCCTGGGCGGCTCCTTTGCGAACGCCCTCCTCCTGGACGACGAGAAGCTCGTCAACGGCCCTCTGAGATTCCCGGACGAGTTCGTCCGCCACAAGGTCCTCGACCTCGTCGGCGACCTCTATCTCCTCGGCGTCCCGGTCCGCGGGCATTTCAAGGCCCGCAAGGCCGGGCATGCCCTGCACATCAAGGCCGTCCGCTACCTGCTCGACCACCCGGATTGCCGGGAATACGTCGAATAGAACCTCTTTTTCCTCAGGATCGCTGCACGAAGGGCGAAAGGAGATCCTCCGGCAACGGGGCGATGATGGCCGACCCAAAGCCCCCGTAGCGGAGGGGGGCCCCGCTATTCGCGGCGGGGGGAACCGCCGGGACTGGTTCCGGGGGTCGGGGGGAGAGGGGCGGGCATCATCGCTCCGCCTCGCGCCCTCCGGAGGCGATCTCTCCAACTTGTCAAGCGCCCCGGGATGATGTAAAATGACGCCATTCAACGACAAGGGAGCAGCCATTTGAGCGAACAGAAAGCGAAGAAGGACGAATATCAGAAAGCTCTGGCCGCGTTCGGCCTGGCCATGAAGGATTTCCATAAGGGCGTCCTGGACAAGGCCGCCGTCGAGCTCAAGGCCTTCATCGAGAAGTACGCCGAGGACAGGGAACTCGTCGACCGGGCCCGGATCTACCTTTCCATCGCCCAGAAACGGCCCCGGAAGGAAACCATCCACCTCAAGACCTTAGAAGATCACTGCAATTACGCGGTCTACAAGGTGAATTCCGGCGACCGCGAGGGGGCGCTCAAGATCCTCGAGAAGGCCCTGGAGTTCAAGACAGACGAGGCCAAGGTCCATTATCTCACCGCGGACGTCCTCTGTCTGCTGGGAAGGACGGACGAATGCCTGGAAGTCTTGAAGAAGGCCGTCCAGAAGGACGGTCTCTTCGGCGTCCTCGCCCAGAACGAGTCCGACTTCGAGCCGCTGTGGGAGGACAAGAGGTTCAAGCTCATCACGCGGGCCTCATGATCAAGAACCCGGTCGTCCTGGTCCTGGCGGGAGGCGAGAATTCCCGCTTCCGGTCGCGGACCCCGAAGGCCCTTCACCCCGTCCTCGGCACGACGATGCTCGGGCTCGTCCTCGACGCCGCCCGGGCCGTAAGACCGCACGGGACCGCGGTCGTGATCGACCCCTGGTCTCGCGACGAGATCCGGCTGGTCGCCGATGCCGGGGGGCGGATCGTCCGGCAGAAAAGCGCGGGGGGAGCGGGCGGAGCCTTCCATGCCGCCCGAACCGTGCTCAAGGCCTATTCCGGCCGGGACGTCCTCGTCATCCAGGCGAATCTGCCCCTCGTGACCGGTCCAACGCTTTTGGCACTCCTCGAGACCCACAGGAAGGGGGGACACCCCATGACGGTGCTCCGCGCGCCGGGCGTCCCCGACGCGTGCCCTCCCGGCGAACGGGCCTGTCCAGCCGGCGTCTTCAGGATCCGCGACCTCCTGGCCATCCTTCCGAAGATCCCGCGGCAGAACGACAGCTCCTTTTCGCTCACAGACGTCGTCGAGCTGATGTCTGCGTCCGGAGGAGCGGGCTTTTGCCCGGCCCGGGGGTTCGAGGAGCTCTTCGAGGTGGGAACGCGCTACGACCTGGCGGTGGCGGCTTCCGTCCTCCGGCTCCGGAAGGTCAGGGAGCTCGCCGTTGCCGGGGTCACGGTCCTCGATCCCTCCGCGACATGGATCGACCTCGGGGTCCGCATCGGCGAGGAGACGGTCATCGCCCCTTCGGTCATCATCGAGGGTGACACGCGCATCGGGAAAGACTGCCGGATCTCGCCCAACGTCCGCATCGCCGACTCCCGGGTCGGAGACCGGGTCCGGGTTTTCGACGCGACCGTCATCGAGGGCTGCGTCCTCGAAGACGACGTCCAGGCCGGGCCCTTCTCCCGCCTGCGCCCGGGGACCGTGGTGAAAGCCGGTTCCCGGGTGGGCAATTTCGTCGAAATGAAAAAGACCGTCCTCGGCCCGCGCTCCAAGGCCCTCCATCTGACCTACCTGGGCGACAGCCGGGTGGGGGAGGGCGTCAACATCGGGGCCGGAACCATCACCTGCAACTATGACGGGGTCAACAAGTACCCCACGACCATCGCGGACGGCGCCTTCATCGGCTCGGGCACCGAGCTGGTGGCCCCGGTCAAGATCGGGCGCAAGGCTTACGTCGGCGCCGGTTCGACCATCACCAAGGACGTTCCCGCCGGGGCCTTGGCCATCTCCCGTGCCCGACAGGTCGTCAGAAAAGGGTGGGCCGCGGCCAAGGAAGCCAAACGGGAGCGTGAACGCCGCGCGGCGAAGGGCCGCCGCTCCTCCTAGCGGCCGGCTCCGTCAGATCGGCCGCCGGCCTTCCTCAGTTCCCAGCCCCGGACATACGCCAGCCGCTGGAAGGCGGTAATGTTGGAGACCAGGGCGATGAGCCCCATGGCCACGGTCAGGGCCGGATCGTAGATCCGGAAGACCAGACCGACGAGCGTTCCGGCGAAGAGGAGGACCAGCCGTTCGGCCCGTTGCATCATCCCCACCCGGCAGTCGATCCCCAGGCTTTCGGCCCGTGCCCGGGTGTAGCTGACCATGGTGGAGCCCAGGAAGGCCGCGAAGACGACCCACACGACCCAGCCGCCCCGGAAGTGGTAGGCGATCCCGGTGTAAATGAAGAACTCCGAGTAGCGGTCGAGGCTCGAATCCAGGAGGGCGCCGAACAGGCTCTTCCGGTTCGATTTCGCGGCGACCTTTCCGTCCAGGATATCCAAGGTCCCGCAGAGCAGGATGAGCACGAGCGCCCAAACGGGCCTCTCGATGAGGTAGGTGAACCCGACGGCGACGCCCGCCGCGAATCCCAGGTAGGTCAGGGTGTTGGGATGGATGCGCCGCCGGACGAAGAAGACCGAGACCCTGTCAAAGAACCTCAGGGTCGCCGCGATGATGGTGCGGGGAAGGAACCGGAAGGCCCGGGCGTTTTGTTCGTTCAATGTCGTCGTGTCTTTCTGCCGGATAGGGAATCTTAAACAAAACCGGCTTTGAAAGCAAGCCGGGGGAAGGGCGGCCGTCCCGCGGGAATGGAATTTTTCTCCGGCATTTCGTACAATAGGGGAAATCGGAGGTGAAGGGAACACGAACATGATCGGGGACAAACGGAAACTCAGGGACCTGATACGACACGGGAAGGTCTACGTCTGGCGGGGAACCTACGCCATGGTCAGAGCCGAACGCCCCTGCCGCGACGCGGTCGCGATCATCAGGGACCCGAAGGAGACGACTTGTCTCAGTCCCGGAGCCGGTGACCGCGGGCCGAAGCCTGCTCGCGGCGGACACGGGCTGGAAGATCGTCACCTTCGACATGGTCCTTCCGTTCAGCCTGATCGGCTTTCTGGCGAAGGTCACGGCCGCCCTGGCCGGGGCGGGGATCGGCATCTGCGCGTTGTCGGCCTATTCCACGGACCATATCCTGGTCAAATCCAGGGACCTCGAGAAGGCCCTCGGCACGCTTGAAAAGCTCGGGTTCAAGATCGACCGGAAGGAACGATGATGCGGCTCGTCGGCCCCGACGAGATCCGGAAAGCCCTCAGCGGCGTCGATCCCATCCCCCTCATCGAGGCGGGATTCGCGGCCTATTCCCGGGGAGAGGTCGTCGTGCCTCCCGTCGGCGAGCTCATTTTCGAGGATCCTCCCGGCGACGTCCACATCAAGTATGGATACATCAAAGGCGACGAATTCTACGTCGTCAAGCTCGCTTCGGGCTTCTATGACAACCCGAAACTCGGCCTGCCCTCGGCGAACGGCATGATGCTCCTGTTCGACTTGAGGACGGGCGAGCCGAGAGCCATTCTCCACGACGAATGCCTCCTGACCAACATCCGCACGGCGGCGGCCGGGGCGGTCGCAGCGAAGTACTTGGCGCCGGAGAGGGTCATCCGGGCCGGCATCCTGGGCGCGGGCGCCCAGGGCCGGCTTCAGCTCGAGTACCTGAGGCGAGTCAGGGAGTTCCGGGACGTCCTGGTCTGGGGTATGAACGAGGCGGAGCTCGCGTGCTATAAGGCGGACATGGAGCCGATGGGCTTCCGCGTCGGGACGACCCTCGACCCGGCGGAAGTGGCCGCGTCCTGCAACGTCATTGTCACATGCACACCGTCGACGAAACCTCTCCTCCGTCTCCGAGACGTCCGGCGAGGGACTCATATCACGGCCATGGGCTCGGACACCGCGGAGAAGCAGGAGCTCGATGAGGCTATCCTGGCCTCCGCCGACCGGGTCGTGGTGGATAGCATCAGCCAGTCCCTCTTTCGCGGCGAGGCGTTCCGGGCCATGCGGGCGGGGGCGATCGTGAAGGAAAACCTGGTCGAGCTTGGGGCCGTGATCGAGGACCCGTCGCTCCGCCGCGCGTCGGACGGCGAAACGACCGTCGCGGACCTCACGGGCGTCGCCGTCCAGGACATCCAGATCGCCAAGGCCGTGTTCAGGGCCCTGCCCTCGACGCGGCCTGAGCCCTAGTGCGATCATTCGCGCGAATCCTGGTTTCGAGGGCTAAGGGTGTACCTTTGGACGCAGGCGAGGAAGGCCGCCCTGAGGCCCCCGTCGGGAAGGGGGCCCATGGTCCTTGACCATGGGGGAACCCGTCGACGGGTTCACGGGGTCGGGGGCCAGGGGCGGGCTTCCGAGCCCCCTCAGTCGTAGTATTCCAGCCCCAGGTGGGTGATGAGCTCCTCGCCCTTGAGGTGCCGGAGCGTGTTCTTGAGCTTCATCAGCTGGATGAAGAGATCGTGCTCCGGGTAGAGCTCGGGCGCGCACATCGGGCTCTTGAAGTAAAAGGAGAGCCATTCCTGGACGCCCTTCATCCCGGCCCTCTTCGCGAGGTCCATGAACAGGACGAGATCGAGGACGATGGGCGCGGCCAGAATACTGTCCCTGCAGAGGAAATCGATCTTGATCTGCATCGGATAGCCCATCCAGCCGAAGATGTCGATGTTGTCCCAGCCTTCCTTATTGTCGCCCCGGGGCGGGTAGTAGTTGATCCGGACCGTGTGCGTGTAACGGCCATAGAGCTCGGGATAGACACTGGGCTGGAGGATATACTCGAGGACGCTGAGCTTGCTCTCCTCCTTGGTCTTGAAGGACTCGGGGTCGTCGAGGACCTCGCCGTCGCGATTCCCCAGGATGTTGGTCGAGAACCAGCCGTCGAGGCCGAGAAGCCGGGCCTTGAGGCCGGGGGCGAGGATGGTCTTCATCAGGGTCTGACCGGTCTTGAAATCCTTCCCCGCGATGGGCGATCCCGTCTCCCGGGCGAGCTCGCGCATGGCGGGAATGTCCACGGTCAGGTTGGGGGCGCCGTTGGCGAAGGGGACCCCGCTCTTCAGGGCCGCGTAGGCGTAGATCATGCTCGGGGCGACGGCGGGGTGGTTCTCCTTCATCGCCTTCTCGAGGGAGGCGACCGTATCGTGGATCGGGTGCGGCTTCAGGAAGATCTCCGTCGACGCGCACCAGATCATGACCAACCGGTCGAGTCCCGTGGGCTTCCTTGAACTTCCGGATGTCCTCCACGAGGAGCATGGCGTGATCGTACTTGGTTGCGGCCTTCTTGACGTTTGCGCCGCTGAGATTCTTGACGTATCTCTGGTCGAAGACGGCGGTCCAGGGCTTGAGGGCTTCGAGCTCCTCCCGGACGGGGTCGAGGTGTTCCTGCCGCAGGACGCCCGCCTTCAGGGCCGCCTCGTAGGCGTTGTCCGGGAAGATGTCCCAGGCGCCGAAGACGAGGTCGTCGAGCCCGGCGATGTCGATGAAATCCTTGATCATCGGGGATCGCTTGTCCGTACGCTTCCCGAGGCGGATGGACCCCATCTGCGTCAGCGAACCGATGGGCCGGGACAGGCCCTTGCGGATCGACATGACGCCGGCGATGAACGTCGTGGCGACGGCGCCCAGCCCGACGGACATGACGCCGAGCTTCCCCTCGGACTTGCGGAGATCAAGGTTCTTGCTCATGATGGGGAACATTAACATAACCCTCCGGGGACTTCAAGCGTCGCCGACGGCCCGCCGGCCTTGAAATCCGCCCGGTTTCCCCGCATACTGGGGCGCGATGACGTCTCCGGCTATCGGGTCGCGCGAACAGAGGGACACCCTCAGGCGAGGGGTCCGGATCTTGCTGGCCCTCAGCCTGGCAGCGCTCGCCCTCTCCGCCGGCCTGAGGCGGCGCTCGCCGCCGCCGGGCCTTATCGACGGCTCCCTCCTCGCCGACCCCATCCAGTCGGCCGATGACGTGGCGCCGCCGTTCGAGGTCGAACGGAAGGGCGTGCTCTACCTGGTGACGCCCGTCTTCGGCTACGAGATCCGGGGACTCGTCGTCTCCGAACACGACAGCCGGGCTTTCACGGACCTCTCCCACGAGCGGTGGAAGGACAACCTCAACGTCAAGGACGTCTGCGTCGTCTGGGGCCGGAACGTCGCGACCGGCGTCTACCGGAAGATGAAGTTCCGGAACCGGGATTTCACCTGCTATTATTCCTACCCCGACTCCGCAACGGGGCGTCTCTTCACCGAGAATTGCCTCTCGAACAACCATCTCCTCGCCGGGGACGACCGCATGGCCCGGAAGGTCAGAAAGATTCGGAGAGGGGATCAGATCCGGGTCCGCGGCTGGCTCGCTTCCTACGAGCGGCCGGGGACCCGTTCCGCCGCGGCACGAGCACGACCCGCAAAGACAGGGGCGACGGCGCCTGCGAGACGGTCTATGTGACGGATTTCGAGGTCCTGAGGCCCGGCAATCCGGGCTGGAGGCGGCTCTTCGGACTTTCGGCCGCCGGCGCCGCCGGATCGATACTCGCCCTATTCCTGTTCTAGGAAGGGCCGGGGACGCGTGGGGGGATATGACACCCGGAAACGGCGGGCGCCGTGCGGTCCTTGAGCTACGCTCTTCGGGGTCGCCGACGGAGACACGGTCTCCGGAGCCTGCGCCGGAATGACGGATTAAGGAATCAGGGGATGGAAAGGGGAGACGGGCGCCGTTGCCGGCGCTCGTCCCCCCGGTTTGGACGGATTAAGGCCGCCGGTTCAGTAACGGCGTCCGCCGCCGCCGCCGAACCCGCCGGTCCTCGGCTTGTCGGTGCGGGGACGGGCTTCGTTGACGGTCAGGGGCCGGCCCTTGAAGTCCTTGCCGTTCAGGGCGGCAAGGGCTTTCTGGCCCTCTTCCTTGTTCGGCATCTCGACGAACCCGAAACCGCGGGATTCGCCGGAGAACTTGTCCTTGATGACGGACGCGCTGGAGATCTCGCCAAAAGCCTGGAAAAGCTCCCGAAGCTCGGTCTCCGTGACGCCGCGTGGGATGTTGCCGACGTAGATGTTCATACGTTACTCCTTAAAATTGATCCCAACATGATAGGACGACCGTCATCCGAAATTATAATTCTGGGGGGAATACAATTTGGTGTGACACTGTCCTGCCAGATGGCTCAAAAGTTACTATACGCCTCCCCGGGAGAAAAATCAAGCGTTTTTTTCCAAAGATGCCCAGGGCGGGACTCGAACCCGCAAGGCCTTGCGGCCGCGACATTTTAAGTGTCGTGCGTATACCTATTCCGCCACCCGGGCTCTTTTTCGCTTGAGACGTTCGCCGGCGCAAACCCCGATATTCAAATCGGGGTAAAAAGCGCCGCTCAGTATTAACCCTGAGCATACCCCGGGCTTCGGACCGGGGAGTCGAACGGGTTGATTATATGACAGGGACGCCGGAAAGACAAACCGCCGGGGCGGCCATCCTCCCGCCCGGGGCCGGGGCGCGTCGTTCGCGAGCGCCGGCGTCGCTTTTTCGGGTCCCGGGAATCTGTTATAGTGAAGGACCCGTGATCCCGCATGCAGGGCATGCGGGGTCTGAAAGAAGCCGAAATGAATCCCGCTAAACCCTACGACGAGCTCCTGAAGGACGCATTCGATCCGGAATGTTTCCGGCGCGACGGGCACAATGTCGTCGACATTCTGGCCGATTTCCTGGCCGGTTCGACGTCGGAAAAGAAGCGGCGCGTCATTGCCTACGAAGAGCCCGAGGCCATGCTGGCGGCCTGGGCGGACCGGTTCGGCGCCGCGCCCGCCGTCCCGTTTCCCGAGCTCCTCCCGGAGATCCTCGCCCGGTCGAACGACCTCCTCCATCCCCGGTTCGTCGGCCATCAGTGCACCACGTCGCTCCCGCTGGCCGCGCTCGGCGGCTTCGTCGGCGAGTTCCTGAACAACGCATCGGCCATCTACGAAATGGGGCCGGTGAACGTCGCCATGGAGCGCCAGCTCATCCGCTGGATGACCGGGCTCGCCGGCTGGGGACCGGACGCCGACGGCGTCTTCACGAACGGCGGGACGATCGGCAACCTGACGGCCCTGCTCGCGGCGCGCCAGGCGACGGCCGGGGACGACGTCTGGGGCAAGGGCGTCGGGAGCGAAGCCCCTGTCGCGGTCCTGGTCCCGGAGACGTGCCATTACAGCGTCAAGCGGGCCGTCGCCGTCATGGGCCTCGGCGAGGTCGCGGCGGTCCCCGTGGCCTCGGACGAGCTTTTCCACACCCGCTCCGAAGGCCTGGAACGAGCCTTCGAGGAAGCCGTCCGGCAGGGACGCAGGCCTGTGGTCGCCGTGGCCAACGCCTGCTCCACGGCCACCGGGAGCTTCGACGACCTCGAGGCCGCCGCCGCGTTCGCCCGGGGGCGCGGCCTCTGGCTCCACGTCGACGGCGCGCACGGCGCCGCCGCCCTTCTCTCTCCAAAGTACCGGCACCTCGTGCGCGGCCTCGATAAGGCCGATTCCTTCATCTGGGACGCCCACAAGAACATGCTCATGCCGGCCCTCGCTACCGCGGTCCTCTTCCGCGACGGCGGACGGTCTTACGAAGCGTTCTCCACGAAGGCCTCCTATCTCTTCGAGCGCTCCGCCCGCGAGGAATGGTACAACTACGCGCACCGGACGATGGAATGCACGAAAACGATGATGGGCCTGAGGCTCTTCATCTCGCTCGCCGCCTACGGGACGGATTTTTTCGGGGGATATGTCACGGCCGTTTACGACCTGGCCCGGGACTTCGCCGCGCTCATTCGGGATTCCGGCGACTTTGAAACGGCCGTTGAGCCGGAGAGCAACATCGTCTGCTTCCGCTTTCTGAAAAGGGGGGAAGCCGACCTCGACGGGCTCCAGCGCCGCATCCGCCGGACGCTCCTCGAGCGCGGGAACTTCTATGTCGTCCAAGCCGAGTTCCGAGGGCGCGCCTGGCTGAGATGCACGCTCGTCAACCCCCGCACGACGCTCGCCGACCTCGAGGCCCTGCTCGCCGAGATCCGGGCCGTCGCCTAGCGCCGCGTCGCGATTCCCAGTTTTTCGGGGGGGGGGGGCGGATCAAAAGGGATAGCGGCGGGGCGTGCGCTGGATGCTGATCCAGCGCAGTTCGGTGAATTCCTCAAGGGCGGCGCGGCCCCCAAACCGGCCCCAGCCGCTTTCCTTGACCCCTCCAAAGGGCACCTGCGGCTCGTCATGAACGGTCTGATCGTTGATGTGGACGATCCCCGATTCGATGCGCTCGGCGATCGCCATCCCTTTGGCCAGATCGCCGGTGAATACGGCGGCCGTGAGCCCGTACATTGTCTCGTTGGCAACGGCCACGGCCTCCTCCTCATTCTCGACCTCGATGATCGAGACCACCGGGCCGAAGGTCTCCTCGCACGAAAAAGTTGAGCCGGGCTTCACGTTGGTCAATACCGTTGGATAGTAGCAAAGTCCCTCGGATCTTCCACCGCATAAGAGCCTGGCTCCTTCTCCGACGGCCGCGTCCACGCTCTTCTTGACCTGATCGAATTGGTGCCTATTGATCAGCGGGCCGATGACCGTGTCGGGCTTTTTGGGATCGCCGACCTTAAAGGTCGAAACTTTCTTGACGAGCTTTTCAGTAAATTCCCCCGCGATGGCCTTTTCGATGATGACGCGGCGCGTGGACATGCAGATCTGGCCCTGGTGGAGGAATCCGCCGAAGGCCGCGGCGTCCACGGCATTGTCGACATCGGCGTCGCGAAGGACGATCATGGGATTCTGCCCCCCCAATTCGAGCGCAACCCGCTTCAGGTGCCGGCCCGCTTTTTCCGCGAGCTCGCGGCCCACCGCGGTCGAACCCGTCAGGTTGATACGGCGCACCTTGCGGTTTTCGATGAATTCGTCTCCGATCTCACCGCTTTTCCCAGGTCCGTTGGTGATGAGATTCAAAACACCCTTCGGGAAGCCCGCTTCATGAAAGACCTCTGCGATCACGACGCCGCCCGCGACCGAGGATTCCGACGAAGGCTTGAGGACGGCCGTATTTCCGTAAGCGATCGGAAGGCATATGGCGCGCAGCGAAAGGATGAGCGGCGCGTTCCACGGGGCAAGACCTGCCACAACACCCGCGGGTTGGCGGATCGCCATGTAAAACGCCCCGGGCAGATCGGCGGGAATGATCTCCCCGATGGCCTGGTGCGTCTGTGCCGCGGCCTCGCGCAGCAAACCGGGAGTAAAAAGGGTCTGGAACATCGCAAAACCAAAAGTACATCCGGTTTCTTCGGCGAGGATCGCGATGATCTCGTTCTGCTTTTTCTCGAGAATATCGGCCGCTCTTAAGAACAAGGTCTGACGCTCAGCCGGGAGCGTATGTGACCAGGCAGGAAACGCGGCCGCCGCCGCGTCGACCGCGCGCTTCGCGTCGGCGCGTTTTCCGGCCGCCACCCGGGCGAAGACCTCGCCGGTATAGGGATCGTGATCGTCGTATGTCTCCCCGTCGAGCGCATCGCTCCACTCCCCGTCGATATACAATTTGTATTTTCCGGTCATTTTAGCGCCTCCTCATTAAACTCTTTCCCCGGCCTCACTCCATGAGTTCCACGATCCGCCGATGGACCTCGGAGCGGCCATCCATCACGGCTTGCTCCCATGCACGGGCACGGGAGAGCGCCGCGAGCATGGATTCCCGCCCGTCGGCCAATCTTTTCAAGGCGGCGCGCACGCGGTCCCCGTCAAACTCTCCCCGCGGCTGCTCGCTGAGCGGAACCGCCAGCCCGAGCTTCAGGGATATCTCGGCCAATTCGGGCTGGTCCCAAAAGAACGGATAGGAGATCATCGGAACGAGATGGAAGATGGCCTCGTGGGTCGAATTCATCCCGTGGTGGGTCACAAAGGCATCCGCCTCCTGCAGGACCTTCCATTGATCGACGTAGCTTCTAACGGAAACGTTCGGCCTTGTCAGCGCGGCAACGGTCTTACCGTCGATCTCGGCTTGGCCCAGGCTGATGAGCGCGCGGACATCGTCCATCCCGGCGATGGCCGTCGACAGAGCCGTCAAGGCCCGGAGGGCGTCCGGGGTATAGTACCTCCAGACGATCGTGCCGAAGGAGATGTAAAGCTTGAACGGGTCGTCGCCGCCCGGGCCGAAGTACGTCGGGCCTTTCCGATCGTCGCCCTTCTCCTCTTCAAGGGGCGGAAGAGACCCGTAGAATGCGATGGGCTCGAACGGCGGCCTTTTCTCCTCGTCCAGAAATTCCGGCGGCTCGCAGTAGATGTTGAGATGCGGGCTGATCGAGGAAACGTAGGAAAACGGCGAGGCGTCCTTCATCCCGTAGGTATCCCGGAGCACTTGGACGGCGTCCCGGCATCGGAGCGAGATCTTCACCCGGGGATCTTCGGGCAGGGCGGCCAAATATCGCGCCGGAGCGACATTGTGACCCGCGCAGACATTGACGCGGGGGACGTCCAAGAGCGCCGCGATCACGCGTCCGATGACGGCAAAGGTGTCGTGGATCACGAGCGACGGCTTGATCCTCTCGACGTCGCGGCGGATCCGTTCGGCGTATTTGGCCGCGAAGGTCACATACCGGCACGCCATGGGGATCGATTCGTCGTCCGCCGTCTTCAACGGGTATTTCGAGAAGAGATCGACGAAGATCCCGCCGGCCCGCTCGACGTGCGCTCTGAACTTCCGGTGCGTGAAGACATGCGTCGCGATCCCGCCGCGGGCAAGGCCGGAGATCAAGGGGCGAAGTCGCTGGAAATGCCCGGTCTCCGGCATGCAAAAGAAGACCACGGCGCGTCCTCTTCCGCGGAAAACCTCGGATGTCATGAGGAGCCTCCTGATGAGGCCCTTGAGCCCGCCCATAAATGCAATATTTTCCCCGAAGAGGTCACGAAGGGAGCCTGACGCTCCACGCGCAGGAAGCCCGCCTGCCTCAATTGGAGAGCCATGACCTGCCTCGTTCCCGAGCCGCTTCCCAGCGCTTCCAGGAAAACATCAGAGACCAAGGCCGGATCGGCCGCGACGACGGACGGATGCACCAATAGACGAAGCCTCGGCCCGCCGTCTTTGGCCGAATCCTCGACGAGCTGGTAGTCGGCCGGCCCCCCCCCGAAGCGCCGGGGAAG
>CAWEYF010000019.1:0-35253 GCA_963813235.1 Candidatus Aminicenantota bacterium
AGCCGCTCTGAAAGGCGGGTCCTCAAGGCTTTTAAAGAACGATTGGCCTAATAGCCCGGCCTCAGATGCCAGAAACGCCCCCTCGGCCCTTATTGACTAGGAGCTCTGAATGAAATCTTTTTCCTCCAGCCTCAAGATCTACCTGTGCGCCTTATGGATTCTCGCCCCTCTTGCCGCCCAGCAGCAGCTGACCCGGGAAGATTACGCCCGGGCGGAGCGCTTTCTCGCCTGGAACATCAAGACGCTGGCCTTCAAGACGAATGTCGTTCCGCGGTTCATCGGAAAGAGCGACCGCTTCTGGTACAGGAACGACACCCGCGATGGCACGGAGTTCGTGCTCGTCGATCCGGCCCTGAACACCCGCCGGCCCGCGTTCGACCAGGTCAGGCTCGCGGCGGCGTTGTCGACGGCCTCTGGAAAGGCCTGCGAACCCAACGCCCTTCCGTTCGAAACGTTCGAATTCGTCGGGGACGGGCGAGCAATCCAATTTGACATCGAAAAGACGCGCTGGACCTGCGACCTCGCCACGTATACCTGCGGAAGGGCCGAGGCGCCCAAGGGGGATGCCGAGGGAGAACTCTTCTCCCCCGACGGGCATTGGGCGGCTTTCGTCAAGGAGCATGATCTTTATGTGAGGCCCACGGCCGGGGGCGCGGAGGTCCGGCTCACGACGGACGGAGAGCCTTTCAACGATTACGCCGTCGAAGCCGAGCAGAGCACGCGCGGGGTCACCGATCGTCTTAGCGGGAAGAAGACCCCTCCGCTTCTCCTGTGGTCCGCCGATTCCAAGAGGATCCTCACGCACAAGCTCGACCAACGGAAGGTAGAGTCCCTTTATCTCATTCAATCGGTCCCGTCGCAGGGCTCGCGGCCCCTGCTCCACCCCTACCGGTATCCGCTGGTCGGCGACAAGAACCTTCCGCTCGCGGAGCTCATGGTGTTCGACGTCGAGAAGGGGACCCGGACGCCCTTCCGGTGCGACCCCTACGTCCTCATGCTGGACTCCCCCATCTCCGAGAAGCAGACGTGGTGGGGTGGGGACGGCGGGAACGTCTATTTCATCGAGCACGACCGGGGGGGAAAGGCGGTCCGCCTCCGCGTCGCCGACGCCGCGACCGGGGAGGTCCGGACGCTCATCGAGGAGAAAGGCGAGACCTATGTCGAGCTCAATCTCCTGCTCGGAAGTTTTCCGAACGTCCGCATCCTGGGGAACGGCGCCGAGATCATCTGGTTCTCCGAGCGGGACGGCTGGGGGCACCTCTACCTCTATGACGGGAAGACGGGGACGATCAAGAACCAGATCACCAGCGGCCCGTGGGTCGTCCGGGATATCCTGCGGGTCGATGAAGCGGACCGCCGGGTCTATTTCACGGCCGGGGGCCGCGAAAAAGGCCGAGACCCGTATTACCAACATCTTTACCGGGTTCGGCTCGACGGCTCCGGGCTGGAGCTTCTGACACCCGAGGACGCCGACCACGCGGTGACCTATTATGATGGGAAGCCCGGCAGTTACGACCTCCTGTCGAAGATCTCCCCTTCCGGGCGGTTCTTCGTGGATACGCTCTCCAGGATCGACCTGGCGCCCGTCTCGGTCCTCCGCGACGCGGACGGCCGGGTCGTCCGGGAGCTCGAGAAGGCCGATCTCGAACCCCTTTTGGCCACGGGATGGAGATGGCCGGAGCGGGTGACCGTCAAAGCACGGGACGGGATCACCGATCTCTACGGGGTGATCTACAAGCCGTCTCACTTCGACCCGGCCAAGAAGTACCCGGTCATCGACGGGATCTATCCGGGGCCCCAGGTCATTCGGACGCCCAAGTCTTTCGGCATCGACGTAGCTCCCAACTCCAGCTTCTGCAATGATATCACCTTGGCCGAGCTGGGTTTCGTGGTCGTCAACATCGACGGGCTGGGGACGCCCTTCCGCTCCAAGGCCTTCCACGACTTCAGTTACGGGAAGATGGAGGATGCGGGCGGCCTCGAAGACCACCTCGCCGGCATCCGGCAGCTCGCGGCAAGCCGCCCGTACATGGACCTTGACCGAGTGGGTATCTACGGCCATTCGGGAGGGGGCTTTGCTTCGACTCGCGCCATCCTGGCCTTCCCGGATTTCTACAAGGTGGCCGTCTCATCGGCGGGGAACCATGACCAGCGGGGCTACCTCGCCGCCTGGGGGGAACAATACCAGGGCCTGCTGGAGGGTGACAATTACAGGAACCAAGCGAACCCAGGACTGGCGGCAAACCTCAAAGGGAAGCTGCTCCTGGTCCACGGGGACATGGACGACAATGTTCCGCCGGCCCTGACCATCCAGGTCGCCGACGCCCTCATCAAAGCCAATAAGGACTTCGACTTGCTCATCCTGCCGAACCGGAACCACAGCCTGGCGCTCGATACCTATTTCATCCGCCGGAAGTGGGATTATTTCGTCAAGAACTTGCTCGGGGCCGAACCGCCCCAGGGCTACGAGATCAAGCCGGCGAAACCGGCGCCGACTCGCTGAACCGAAAGGAGAACGACGATGGGAAAGACCTCTCGAAAGTCCGTGATGCTGGGACTCCTGCTTGCCTGCGTGGCAGGGCTCTTCGCGTTTCCGCAGGACAGGGCGCAGGACAAGCGCAAGTGGATCGATCCCGCGACGCCGACCACCGACGACCCCCGCCGAATCCCCGTCCCACCCGGACCCCGCGGGCCCGAGGGGACGATCGTCCTCCGCGGCGGCCGGGTCTTCGATGGAACGGGCGCTCCGGCGCGTCCCGGGACGGTCGTCATCGACCGCAACCGCATCGAGAAGGTCCTCCCGGCCGGCGTCGCGGACTGGCCCAAGGACGCCCGCGTCATCGACGTCGGCGGCAAGACGGTCATGCCCGGCCTCATCGACGCCCACACCCACATCGGCTACAGCGAGCCCGAGACGCCCCCGCTCTGGGACATCAGCGAAGCCGACGGGATGCTGCGGGCCGTCGAGAGGGCCCGGTTCTACCTCGAGTGCGGCATCACCAGCATCCGCGACGTCGGCACGTACCACGACGTCCCCTTCCGGCTCAAGGATTGGTCCGCCCAGAACCGCGTGGCGGCTCCCCGCATTTTTCCGGCGGGCGCCTTTATCACCTCCACGGGGGGGCACGGGGTCGAGGGCGTCGACAGGGACCTCAATCTTCCCAATAGCACGCGCTTCGCGGAAGGCCCCGACCAGTGGCGGCAGGCCGTCCGGGAGCAGTTCAACCGCGGCGCGGACCTCATCAAGATCGGCAGTCATTTCAGCCGCGACGAGGTCAAGGCGGCCGTCGAGGAAGCCCATGCCCTCGGGCTGAAGGTCTGCGCTGACGCGGAGACGTTCTACATCCAGTGGGCGGTCGAAGCCGGGGTCGACGTCATCGAGCACCCCCTCCCCCGCACCGACGAGACCATCCAACTGATGGCCCGGAAAGGGACAGAGGCGGTCCCGACGCTTGTGCCCTATGCCATCATCTTCGACGATTGGGGCGGCTATTTCGGCTCGACGTCGCGCCGGTTCACGTTCTCCAAAGAGGCCAACCTCGAGGTCCTGAGCCGGATGAAGCGGGCGGGGATCAAGATGGGCATCGGCACCGACCTCGTCACCAATTGGTTCCGGTACCTTCCGGCCCCCTATATCACGGAGCTCAAGTATTTCGTCCAGGCGGGGTACACGATCCCCGAGGCCCTGGTCGCGGCGACGAAGACCAACGCCGAGATCCTGGACATGTCCGATAAGCTGGGGACATTGGAGCCGGGAAAGCTGGCTGACATTGTTGTTATCGAAGGAAGGCCCGACGAGAATCTGGACGACCTGGCCAAAGTGGATATGGTCATCCGGGACGGCTATCTCGTGGTGAAGGGCGGAGAAGTTGTCATCCCGCGCCACGTCCCGGTCACCAAGCTGAAGAAGGCGACGGATTTCTAGTTCTTTTCCGCGAAGACGATGGCCTCGAAGCTTTGGAGCTTAGCACCCTTCTTCCATGAATCCCGCGGCAGTCCGGCCTTGAGACAGACCTGTTCGAGGAATTCCTTCCGGTCCCATCCGAGCTCGACGGGGACCTGCGGGAGCAGGAGACCTTTCCGTCCATTCATTTCGATGACGAGCCCATGCTTCCCGACCTTGACGAGGTTCGGATCGGGCATGTCCTCGAGCGGCGTGAGGACCGAGATCTCGTATTCGAGGTTCCTCAGCTCGTCTTTCGACACCGGCTCGAACCGGACGTCCCTGACCGCGGCGTAGATGGCCGCCTCGACGACGCCCCGGCCAAGCGGCATGACGGGCTCGATGAAGCCGATACAGCCGCGCAGGGCGCCGCTCCTTCTTCAGGGTCACGAACAGGCCCCGGTGCGAGAGGAATCGGGAGTTCGTCGTCGAATACTCAATGACCCGGCCGTCCTTCACATACGCCTCGACCGCAGACCGCGCCAGAGCGAGGAGCTCCTTCTTCTCGGCGGCGGAAAGCCCGAAGGCGGGTTCGTGCGCAGCCGCCGTCCGCAACAAGGGCCACTGAAACGTACCCGACCACGCGCGCGTCATCGCCGGTCGCGGTCGCCGAGTCGGCGTAATTCAGGACCTCGGCCCGGACAGGCCCGAGCTTTTGGGCATACAGGATGGCCGCGGCCACGGGCGCGCCGCCGCAAAGGATGTTCTCCCCCGCCTCCATCTTCCCTTCGATCACGTCGGCCTTGAGGGCCTTGATGAGCTCGATCGTCTTCGCGTCGGCGGCGTTGGCCCTGTCCTTCGCGAGGAAGTGCGACATGTCCGTCGAGGCGACGACCAGGACCTTCCTGCCCGCGCATGCCGCGTCCAGGGCGGCGGCGAGGGCCTTGACCGTCCGCTTCTCCGGATAGCCCATCACGACCGGGACGATCTTCGCCTCCGGCAGGACCCTCTGGACGAAGGGGACCTGGACCTCCACGGAATGTTCCGCTTCGTGCGCTTCCGGGATAAACTTGAAGCCGGACCGCTTCATGAGCTCCGCGGCCAGCGCCTCGTCCACGGCGGCCGTGCCCGAGCGGCGTCCGGAAACCGCCCTTCGCGTAGATGGAACAGCCCTTGAAGCCGAACCGGTGCGAGGGCCCGATGATGACCACGGTGTCATAAGGCTTGCCCTGGACGAGGCGGTAGGCGTACGCGGCGGTTCGGCCGGAATAGAGGTAGCCCGCGTGAGGAACGACGATCGCCCGGATGTCACCGCGGACCTCCGGAGCCGCCGGGAGGTCCTTCAGGAAGCCGTCGATCGCGGCGGCGAGGCGCGCGGGGTCGGCGTCATAGAATTGCCCCGCCCAGACCGGCTCCCGCACGCCCTGCGCAAGAGCCGGTGCGGCGAGGAGGCAAACGGTCGAGAGTAGTCAAGAACACGGGAGTGTTTCACGGTATCGCCCTCCTTATAGAAATATACTCGCGTCCCTCCGCGCTGTCCAGGTCAGCAATTAATAAAGTCCCATGCATGAGGCTCCCCCGGCACGAGGCTTGTGATGCGAGGGCTTGGAAACCAGGCGGATGAGAACAAACCGAGGACATCCTGAGATGATGATCGCCGCACGAAGGACAGAGGGATGTCCCCGAGTCCTTCGAAGGCGATCCGTGCACGGGACGAAAAGGCTGTTGACTTTTTTCGGGATTTTGAATAGATTTGAAGGCGAAGTAGCGGAAGGTTAAGATGAAAGGCTTCTTCAAATCACTGTTGGCGCTCGCCGCCCTCGCCGGCGCGTTCTTTCTCGGGTTCCATCTCGGCAAGGAAAAAGAGCAAGCGAAGATCCCGAAGTTCCAGGACGAATCCGACAAGGGCGTCTGAACGAATATTTCGCGCGTCCCGCGCCGCGACGTCGTCAACCACGGAGTAAAGATAATATGGGCATCGGAGCCTACGGCATCCTTGTCATCTTCGGGCTTTTCATCCTGCTCCTCGTCGTCAACCCGAAGCTTTCCTGCTTCGGGAAGCGCATCCAGTCGCCTTTCTATCCGCTCGTCCGGAGGAAACGCCTGGCGAAGAAAGGCGGACGGGACGGAGAAAGGTCCCGGGCGACGCCGGAAAGAAGACCGAGGATTACGGTTTCCGGCTGGACTGAAGCGCGGTCTCCCGTGACGGGACGGAACATATCGGCGCCCGCGGCGAGGGGGCGCCTCATCCGGGTTTCGCTCGCCGCCGTCCTGGTTACTCCGTCTCTTTTGTTCTTCACGGGTTGCATCGCCGGCCCTCCGCTCCTCTCCCCCCCGCCGTCGCACGTGGAGACGCTCGACGGATTCGGTTCGCTCACGCTCCGCGGGGAAGGCGGCTCCCTCCGCGGCCGGTTCTCCTTCCTCATCGCCCTTCCGGACAAGGGGCGCATCGAAGTCCTGGACCCTTTCGGCCGGACGCGCTGCCGTGCTGATCTTCCGGGAGCGGACGGCCTACATGCTCCTCCCCTCCCGCAGGGCCTACTGGACCGGCCCCGAGGAGGAGCTTATGGAGAACTTCCTCGGGTTCGGGCTGAACGCGGGGGAATTGGCCGGCCTCATCGGCGGGCAATGGGCCGCGGCCGAGACCGTGGAAGGTCCGGAGGACGGAAGGTGGGCGTTCGAGAGGGACGGGGCCGGCCGGGTCCTCGCCGGCGCGAAGGACGGATTCCGCTTCAAGGTCGAGGAATTCTACGGGAAGACGTCCGTTCCCAGGTCCGTCGGTTTCTCTCGGTCTGAGGAGGAAGGGCGGCTCCGGGTCCTCCAGGTCCGGTTCAACAGGCCTCCGCGGGGCGACGCCTTCGGGCTCTCCGTCCTGGACGGCCTGGACCGCAGGACGTGGGCCGAACTGGAGGAACTCCTCCGCGATGAAAATTAGGTCGTTCGCCAAGATCAACCTCGGTCTCGAGGTCCTCGGGACGAGGCCCGACGGCTATCACGACATCCTCACCCTGTTCCAGTCGATCGACCTCGCCGACGTCCTGGAGTTCTCCGAGCTTCCCGGGGGAGATCTCGCGCTGTCCGGAGACGACCCCGAGGTCCCGTGGGACGGGACCAATCTCGTCCACAGGGCCGCCGCCCTCCTCCAAGCGGAGACCGGCTGCCCGAAGGGCGTCCGGATCACGGTCGCGAAATCCATCCCGGCAGGCAGGGGGCTCGGCGGGGGGAGCAGCAACGCGGCCGCCGCGCTCCTCGGGCTGAATGCCTTCTGGGACCTCGGCCTCGGCCGGGAAGACCTCGTCCGGCTCGGCGGAAGGCTGGGGGCGGACGTCCCCTATTTCATGGAGGGCGGGCTGTGCCTCGGCGAGGGCCGCGGCGACAGGCTGACGCCGCTCCCGGACCTTCCCCCGGCGTCCGTCCTCCTGGCCTTCCCGCCCTTCCCGGTGGGGACGGCTGGGATCTACGCCGCCTGGCGCCCGTCCTTGACTTCGGGGGACAAACCCAGTAAAATTAGGCGGTTTCTCGAGAACCGCGACCTCGGACTTCTGGAAAACCGGCTGGAAGAAACGATATTTCGGTTCCATCCTCAACTCGAAGAATATAAGAGGTTCTTCCGGAGCCGGGGCGCGGCGGCGTCCCTGGTGAGCGGAACGGGCTCGGCGGTCTTCGGGCTCTTCGCGGAGAAGGCGCCGGCCCTCGAGGCGCGGCGGCTCCTCCGGGAGCGGGTGCGAACGGCCCTGGTCGCCACCCTGCCCGCGACGGAGTATGCGACGGCGGCTTCGTGCTGGGGTGTAGCCAAGCTGGTAAGGCAACGGACTTTGGATCCGTCATCCGGAGGTTCGAATCCTCCCGCCCCAGCTTAAGAGAATAGAGAATTCGGCGACGCAAAGGACGTGACGATGAAAGTTTTCGCGGGCTCATCCAACCGGGGATTGGCCGGGGAGATCGCCGGCTACCTGAAGGTCGACTTGGGGCGTTCCGTGCTCGAGCAATTCTCCGACGGGGAGATCCACTTCTACATCGACGAGAACGTCCGGGGAGAGGACGTCTTCATCATCCAGTCCGGGTCCGCGGACGCCAGCTTCCACTTGATGGAGCTGTTCCTGATGATCGACGCTTTCAAGCGCGCCTCGGCCGAACGGATCACGGCCGTCATACCGTATTTCTGCTACGCCCGGCAGGATTGGAAGGACCGCCCCCGCGTACCCATTTCCGCCCGGCTCGTGGCCGACCTCCTGGAGAAGGCGGGCGCCGGCCGCGTTTTGACGATGGACCTCCATTCGCCCCAGATCCAGGGGTTCTTCTCCGTCCCTGTGGACAACCTCATGGCCTCGCCCGTCCTGGCGGGCCACATGCAGGGCATGGGCCTCGGCGACCTGACCGTCGTCTCCCCCGACGCGGGCGGCGTGGGCCGGGCCCGGGTCTTTGCCAAGAGAATGGAAGCCAAGCTGGCCATCATCGACAAGAGGCGGCCGGCTCCAAACGTCGCCCAGGTCCTGCACGTCATCGGCGAGGTCGGGGACCGGAACTGCATCATTTTCGACGACATGGTCGACACGGCGGGAACCCTCGCCCTCAGCGCGGACGCCCTGCTCAGCGAGGGGGCGAAGAGGATCTTCGCCGCCTGCACGCACGCGGTGCTCTCCGGAGGGGCCGTGGACCGGATCGCGGGGTCCGGGATCGAGCGAATGTTCGTAACCAACACCATACCATTGACGGAAAAGGCGAAGGCCTGCCCCAAGATCCAGGTCCTTTCCGTGGCCGAGCTCTTCGGCGAGGCCATCCGTCGCATCAATGAAGGAAGCTCCGTCAGCTCCCTGTTCGTCTGAGGAGGAAAAGATGACGATCACGATCCTAGCCGAGAAAAGAGAATCCTTCGGCAAGAACGCCAACCGGAGGTTAAGGATGCAGGGGCGCGTCCCCGCTATCCTGTACGGGGAGATCCGCGGCCAGCGTTCCCCTCGTCCTCGACAAGAAGGACGTCGTCCGGATCCTGAAGACCGATACGCGCGAAAACACGCTGTTCAAGGTCAGCATCGGCGACGAGATGAGGGACGCAATGATCCGGGAGCTCCAGATCGACCCCGTGAGCGACGAGCTCATCCACGCCGACCTCATCCAGATCGCCATGGACAAGATCATCCGGGTCACCGTCCCGATCGTCCATAAGGGCGAGGCCGTGGGCGTCAAGACCGAGGGCGGGTTCATCGACTTCGTCACCCGCGAGGTCGAGGTCGATTGCCTTCCCAAGGATATCCCCGACCGCATCGAGATCGACATCAGCGGCCTGCATCTCCACCAGTCCGTCAAGGTCGACTCCGTCACGCCGCCGGCGGGGGTCCGCTTCGTCAGCGACCCGGGGACCGTGCTCGTCCTCATCAGTCTGCCGCACAAGGAAGAGGAGTTCCCTGGCGAGAAGCCCGAAGAAGTCGTGGCCGAGGAGGGCAAGGAACCCGAGCTCATCAAGAAGGAGCGGGCCGTAGAGGAGCCCGAGGCGGAGGGCAAGGGCAAGGAGAAGGGAAAAGAAAAGGAAAAAGGGAAAGAGAAAGAGAAAGAGAAAGGGAAAGAAAGAGAGAAAGGCAAGGGGAAGGAGAAATAAAGGGTGTGGGCCGTCGTCGGCCTGGGCAATCCCGGCAAGGAATACGCCGAGACCCGTCATAACGCGGGAAGCCGGCTCGTCAAGCGAGTTGCCCGCGAGTGGGGCCTCGAGTTCCGGGGAAAACGGTACCGGGCGAGGACGGCCGAAGCCGAACGCGGGGGAAGCCGGGTGCTT
Organism: Candidatus Aminicenantota bacterium; assembly: GCA_963813235.1. GTDB lineage: Bacteria > Acidobacteriota > Aminicenantia > Aminicenantales > Saccharicenantaceae > JALHVH01. The sequence goes on from CAWEYF010000019.1 coordinate 9,654, forward strand.
CTCGTCCTGCCCCAGACCTTCATGAACCTCAGCGGACTCTCCGTCCGCGAGCTCGTCCGGGACCGCCGGATCGAGCCCCGCAACATCGTCGTCGTCTACGACGACCTCGACGTCCCCCTGGGCGGCATCCGCGTCCGGGCGCAGGGGACGGCGGGGACCCATAACGGCATGCGGTCGGTCGTCCAGGAGTCCGGGGCGACCGCTTTCCCCAGAATCCGCATCGGGATCGGCCCCCTCCCGCCGGGCGCCGATGCTGCGGACTATGTCCTTTCCCCTTTCTCCCGTGCGGAGAAAGAGGTCCTGGCCGGGGCGCTCGACGAGGCCCGCGAGGCGCTCTTCATGATCCTCGACGGGGACGTGGCGCTGGCCATGAATACTTTCAACGCCAAGTAGAACCTGCCGCCTTTGCGGGGCTCGGAGGCCGCCCCTCGACCCCAGACAGGAATCCCCCCGGCAGCCCCCCATTTCTAAAGGGGGGTGGGGGGATTTCCTCCCCCTTCCCGACTGGGGTTTACGGGGCGATCCTCCTCACCGCCGCTTCGGGCGCATCATCATGACCTTTTCATGGTTTCTGAAGCCCTTTGATGAAGCCCTCCCGGCACGTGTCCGAATTGGAAAGTCGCACGAGGGATGAATAGGGCGGCCTTTCTTTTCGCGCTAAAAAAGATGGCGCAGGGGCGATGCCTGGAGGAGGTCGTCGGAGGGCGGAGCGGGCACGGATCCGTCCTCGGGAGGCTCTCCCGCCTGAGGTCGAGGAGAGCGGAGCCCGACGCGAAAGCGGCCTGGCTCGCCGGGACAGGCCGCGGCCGACGGAAGGCGCGCCCCGAGCCGGGAATTCCTTGAAGCGCGAAAAGAAAGGCCCATGATGCTTGAATTTTTCCGGATTTTGTATAGAATGTGTGTCTGTCTCCTTGTTCCTTCCCACAGAGGAAGGAGCTTAGATCCATAAGGAGGAATTGATGAGACAATACGAAACAGGGTTCGTCCTGTCCCCGAGTCTGTCCGAAGAGGAGACCGAAGGCTTCATCAAGCAGATGGCCGAGGTCATCGCCCAGAAGAAGGGCCGGATGATCAAACAGGACGTCTGGGGCAAGAGAAGACTTGCCTATCCCATCAAGAGATTCCACGAGGGGACCTACGTCTTTTTCCTCTACGAAGGACCGGGCGACGTCTCCCAGGAGCTGGAACGGCGGTTCAAGCAGACCGACACCGTGATCCGGTTCCTGACGGTCCTGAAGGACCCCAAGGACCTGTTCCGCCGGAAGAAGAAGGCCGCCCGGGAAGCGGCGGCCGCGGCCGCCGCCGCGGCGGCAGCCGCCCCCGCGCCGGCCGGAGCCGACGGAGAGGAGAAGTAACATGGCCAGAGAAGACAGACCCGAGAGGGGCTCGTACCGGAAGTTCTTTCCGCCGAAGAAGAAGTTCTGCCGCTTCTGCCAGCGGAACATCAAGGCCATCGATTACAAGTCCGTGGAGATCCTGAAGAAGTACATCCCGGACCGCGGCAAGATCTCCCCGCGGCGCATCACCGGGACCTGCGCCTTCCACCAGAGGAAGCTGTCGCTCGCCATCAAGCGCGCGCGTCTGATGGCGCTGCTCCCCTACGTCGAGGATTGACCTCAGGGGTCAAGATTGGAGGGAACATGCGGGTGATCCTGAAACAGGACGTGGATAAATTAGGCCGGAAAGGGGACGTCGTCAACGTCGCCGTCGGGTTCGGGAGGAATTTCCTGATCCCGAAGAAGCTGGCCATCGAAGTGACCGCCTCGAACGTCAAGATGATCGAGATCGAGCGGTCGGCGCTGAAGAAGAAGGTCGAGGTGGAACGGAAGTCCTTCCAGGGGCTCGTCGAGAAACTCAACCAGACCTCGCTCACCTTCGCCCGGCGCGCCGGCGATAAGGACGTGATCTTCGGGTCCGTCTCATCCGGGGACATCCGGGACGAGCTCGCCCGGATCGGCCTGGACGTCGACAAGAAGAAGATCCTTCTCGATGAGCCCATCAAGAGATTGGGGAACTTCACCGTGCCGATCAAGGTCTACCACGACGACCGGGCCTCGGTGAAGGTCGTCATCGTCAAGGAAGCGGTCGAGGGCGAGGAGAGATCTGCCGGACCCGCTGCAGGCGCGGGCACGGACAAAGATAAAGAATAGGTCCGGGCCTGGGACGGTCCGGATGGGAGGACCTCCGTGGAACTGGACACGATGTTCCTGAAGAGGACGCCGCCTCACAGCCTCGAGGCCGAGAGGGCGGTGCTGGGCGGCATCCTGGTCAACAACGACGGCCTGAACGTCGTCCTGTCGGTCATCTCCCCCGAGGACTTTTACAGGGAAGCCCATCGGAAGATCATCGAGGGGATCGCCGCCCTGGTCGACAAGAGGCGCCCCGTCGACATCCTCGCCCTCAGCGAGGAGATGCAGAGGGCGGGCTTCCTGGAGGAGATCGGGGGGATGACCTATCTCTCCTCGCTCATGGACGGCATCCCCAAGACCCTCAACGTCGAATACTACGCCCAGATCATCAAGGAGAAGGCCCTCCTCCGGCGTCTCATCGTCTCTTCGGCCCGGATCATCTCGGCCAGCTACGAGCAGAAGGAAGAGGCCGACGACCTCCTCAACGAGGCCCAGACGTCCATCATCGAAGTGGCCGAGCAGAGGGTCCGGCCCGGGTTCGTCCCGGTCCGGATGCTCACCGAGCCGACCCTGGAGATGATCCGCGTGCTCTCCGAGCGCCGGGAGGCGGTGACGGGAGTGCCGTCGGGCTTCCGTTCCCTCGACAGCCTGACGTCGGGCTTCCACCCGTCGGAGCTCGTCATCGTGGCCGCACGGCCGTCGATGGGCAAGACGGCCCTGGCCCTGAACATCGCCCATCACGCGGGAACCCGGGCGGACCGCTCGATCGCCTTCTTCTCGATGGAGATGGCCAAGGAACAGCTCGTCATCCGGCTCCTCTGCGCCGAAGCCGAGCTCGACATCAAGAGGGTCCGGACGGGGTTCATCAACGACCGGGAGTTTGCGAAGCTCAAGCTGGCCGCGGAGACCCTGTCCCGGGCCAAGATCTCCATCGACGAAACGCCCGGCGTCACCGTCATGGAAATGAAGGCCAAGGCCCGGCGGCTGAAGATGGAGCAGAACCTCGACATCGTCTTCCTCGACTACATCCAGCTCATGAGGGCCGGCGGCCGGTTCGAGAACCGGAACCAGGAAATGTCCTTCATCTCCCGGTCCCTCAAGGAGCTGGCCAAGGAGTTGCGCATCCCCGTCGTGGGCATCTCCCAGCTCAGCCGCGCGCCCGAAAAGGGGCGCCGCGAGCCGAAGCCCCAGCTCTCCGACCTCCGGGAGTCCGGCGCCCTCGAGCAGGACGCCGACGTCGTCATCTTCATCTTCCGCCCCGAGTACTACCACGCGGACGACGAGAGCCTCAAGGGCCTGGCAGAGATCACCGTGGCCAAGCAGCGGAACGGCCCGACGGGGAACGCCCACTTGGCGTTCATCCGGGAGTACGCCCGTTTCGCCGAGCTGGAGTTCGCCCCGCCGGAGGCGTAAACATGCCTTCGGTCCGCAGATTCTCCCTGGTGACGCCGTTCCTCTACCAGGTGGGGGAGCTCGGCCTCCTTGCGTCCCGGACGTTCCGGAACCTTTTCCGCCGGCCGTTCGAGGGGGAGATCTTCCGCGAACAGCTCGAGGAGATCGGCGTGCGGTCCCTGCCCGTCGTCTCCCTGACCGCCGCCTTCGGCGGCCTCGTCTTCGCCCTCCAGACCTACGTCGGGTTCCATCGCTACATCGGGCAGGGATCCGAGGCCTACGGCGGTCCCATCCTCTCGCTCGGCCTGTGCAAGGAGCTCATCCCCATCCTGGTCGGGCTCATGGTCTCGGGCCGGGTGGGGTCGTCGATGGCCGCCGAGATCGGGACGATGAAGATCACGGAGCAGGTCGACGCCCTCCACAGCCTGGGAGCGGACCCCAACCGCTACCTGGTCGTCCCGAGGGTGCTGGCCAGCTTCCTGATGCTCCCCCTCCTCACCCTCTACGGGGACATCATCGGCATCGCGAGCGGCTTCATCTACAACATCTACGGCATGGGAGTCAACCGGATCGTCTACCTCAGGAACACGCTCCTCTACCTCGAGCTCTGGGACATCGTCAGCGGCTTGATCAAGGCCTCGATCTTCGGGGTGATGATCGCCGTGATCGGATGCTGGCAGGGCCTGAATACCGAGGGGGGAGCCGAGGGCGTCGGCCGGGCCACCACAAAGACCGTCGTCGTAGCCAGCATCGGCATCCTCATCGTGAACTTCTTCCTGAGCAGGATCCTGCCCTCGACGCTATAGGACCATGATCAAGATCGTCGACCTCTACAAGTCCTTCGGGCCGAACCAGGTCCTCCGGGGCGTCGACCTGGAGATCGTGCGGGGCGAGACCATGGTCGTCATCGGCCAGAGCGGCTCCGGCAAGAGCGTCCTCCTCAAGCACCTCATGGGGATCATCAAGCCCGACAAGGGACAGATCTGGATCGACGGCCTCGAGATCACCCGGCTGCGAGACGAGGAGACTCTCGGGATCACCCGGAAATTCGGGATGCTTTTCCAGGCCTCCGCCCTCTTCGACTCGATGAACGTGGGCGCGAACGTCGCCTTCGGCCTCGAGCGGCATACGGACCACTCGCCGGAAGAGATCCGGCGGATCGTGGCCGAGAGCCTGGAACGGGTCGGGCTCAAGGGCATCGAGGACCTCATGCCCTACGAGCTGTCCGGAGGCATGAAGAAGCGGGTCGGCCTGGCCCGGGCGATCGCCTACCGGCCCGAGATCATCCTCTACGACGAGCCCTCCACGGGGCTCGACCCCATCCGGGCGGATTCCATCAACGACCTCATCATCCAGACCAAGCGGGACCTCAGCGCCACCTCCGTCGTCATCACCCACGACATGGTCAGCTCCTACAAGGTGGCGGACCGGATCGCCATGCTCTACAAGGGCCGGATCATCGAGACGGGGACGCCGGCCGAGATCCAGGCCTCGGCGAACCCCGTGGTCCGGCAGTTCATCCACGGCCAAGCCCACGGCCCGATCACGGACTGGTAAGCGGAGAGAAAAAATGATAAGAGAGATCAAGATAGGCCTGTTCCTGACGGGGGCTGGCCTCATCCTGGCGGTCATCATCTTCATCGTCGGCGACCTGGCTGAGGCGATCCGGAAGCCCGGCTACATCCTGAATGTCCAGATCAGCTCGGCCCTCGGGCTCGAAAAGAAATCGGACGTGAAGATGGCCGGGATCAGGATCGGCTACGTCAAGGATATCGTCCTCGACCGCCGGCAGGCGCGGGTCGTGATGAACATCTACACCCGGTTCCAGGTCCCCAAGGGATCCAAGGCGACCCTGGCGTCCCTGGGCCTCCTGGGCGAGAGGTTCATGGAGATCGTTCCCGGCGGAGAGGCGGATTATTTCGCCCCCGGGGAGTCCCTCGAAGGGCTTCCGACGGTCAGCTTCGACCAGATCGGGACCCTGTTCCTGACGGTCGGCGACGAGATCAAGCAGTTGAGCGCGTCGCTCAAGGACGTCCTCAGCAAGGATAAAGAGGGCAGCCTCAAGCAGACCCTGCGGAACCTCTCATCACTGGCCTCCGAATTGAACTCTTTCCTGTCCGCGAACAAGGGCGGGCTCGGCGACACCGTCCGGAACGCCTCCCGGGCCGTCGAGGACGTCGGCCTGCGCCTGCGCGAGGTCTCCGACAACATCAACAAGGCCGTCGCCGAATACGGCGCCATGGCGGGGGAGAACCGCGACGGCGTGAAACGGAGCATGAAGAAGCTCGAAGACCTGCTCGATGAGATCGGGAAGGCCGTCGACCGCCTGAACGAATCCCTGGAAAAGATCCGGAAGAGCGAGGGAAGCCTGGGCAAGCTCGTCAACGATCCCGCCCTTTACGATGAGGTCGAAGGGGCCGTCGCCGACGTCCGGAAGTTCACCGGCCCCGTCTCCTCCATCCGCGCCGGAGTCGAGCTCCGGGGAGACTACTACGGCTCGAGCGATCTCGTCAAGGGCTCGCTCGGGCTCGGCCTCCGGTCCGGCGACAAGCTCTTCCTGGCCGGCATCGCCCACGATCCGTGGCGGGACCGATTCGTCTATTCCCTCCAGGGCGGCCTGCGCTGGGGCGGGCTGGCCCCCCGGGCCGGCATCATCGAGTCCGAGTTCGGGGCGGGCGTGGACTACTATGCTTTCAAGGACCGGCTCGCGGTGGGCGTCGAGGGCTTTGACCTCAACCGAAAGCCGGGCCCCCGTTTCCGCCTGTACGGCAAGTTCTACCCCGGGAAGAACGTCTTCCTTGTCGCGGGGGTCGATGACTTCACCCTGGCTTCGGGCCGGGAGGTCTTCTTCGGCCTGGGCTTGGGCCTCCAATGAAGGACCGGACCGTCTTCATCTGCCAGGGCTGCGGCGCCCGTTTCCCGAAATGGATGGGCCGCTGCGCCCAGTGCGGGGAGTGGAACACGCTCATCGAGGAGATCGAGGAGGAAGCCCCGCCTGCCGAGGCGACCTTCGCGCCTGCCGAGCCCGTCCTCTACAAGGACATCAAGGAGTTCCCCAAGCCCCGGCTCCGGATCGGGATCGAGGAGTTCAACAAGGTCCTCGGCGGCGGCGTCGTCCTGGGCTCCCTCGTCCTCATCGGCGGCGAGCCCGGCATCGGCAAGTCCACCCTGCTCCTCCAGGTCTCCCGCGACATCGCCCTGGAGGGCGAGCCGGTCCTGTACGTTTCCGGCGAGGAGTCGCTCGAGCAGATCAAGCTCCGCGGCGACCGGCTCGGCGTCCGGGACGGGAAGCTCTTCCTCCTGGCGGAGACCAACCTCGAGCGGATCCTGGCCCAGGCCGAGCGGCTGAAGCCCCGGGCGCTCGTCGTCGACTCCGTCCAGACGATCTTTTCCTCGAAGCTCTCGTCCTCCCCCGGCACGATCAGCCAGGTCCGCGAGGTCGCCAACCGGATCTTCGGCTTCGCCAAGAGGAACCAGGTCCCGTCGTTCCTCATCGGCCACATCACCAAGGAGGGGTCGTTGGCCGGCCCCAAGTCCCTCGAGCACATGGTGGACGTCGTCCTCCTCTTCGAGGGGGAGCGGGACCACAGCCACCGGGTCCTGCGCGCCCTGAAGAACCGGTTCGGCCCGGTCTCGGAACTGGCCGTCTTCGAGATGGCGAACTCCGGGCTCCAGGCCATCGCCAATCCGTCGGCCTTCTTCCTCCGGGAGCGTCCGACCGAGGAGCCGGGGAGCGCCGTCGTCTGCACGATCAAGGGCACGAGGCCTCTGCTCGCCGAGATCCAGGCCCTCGTCTCGTCGACGCTGTTCACCGGAAACCCGAGGCGGATGACGGTAGGCCTGGATCATTACCGGGCGGCCATGCTCCTCGCCCTGGTGGAAAAGAAGGCCGGCTACGGCTTCTCCGGCGCGGATATATACCTCAACGTGGCCGGGGGGATCTCCCTCGAGGAGCCGGCGGCGGACCTGGGCGTCGTCCTGGCCGTCGTCTCCTCCCTGAAGAACAAGCCCATCCCCAAGGGGATGGCCGTCTTCGGGGAGGTCGGGCTCAGCGGCGAGATCCGTTCGGTCGGACAGCCCCTGGCCCGGATCAAGGAGGCCCAATCCCTGGGATTCACGACCGTCATCCTCCCCGCCGGGAACCTCGCCCAGCTCGACCGGAACGAACGGCCCCCGCTCGACTGCCTCGGGGCGCAAAACGTTAGACAGGCGCTCGATTATGTGTTTTAATGACCCCACTGAACTCATAAAAGGATCATGCCGATGGGCATTTTTGTCTTTCGCCTCGTCATCATCGCCCTGATCTCGGCCGGAGGATACTTCCATCCCCCCTTCGAACTCGGCCGCGAGGCCGGGGCCGCCGTCGCCTTCGTCCTGGGGGCCGCGTTCATGTTCTTCGAGACGCGGATCCGCCGGGCCCAGTTCAAGGTCATCTGGAGTGCCGCCGTCGGGACCCTCCTCGGGATCCTCCTCGGCTGGATCATCGGGAGCATATACAAGTCCGTCGTTTCCGGTGATTCGATGGCCGCCTTCATCCGCATCTTCTTCCTCGTCATCATGCCCTATATCGGCTTCATCGTCGGGACCCGGAAGTCCGAATGGCTCGACCCGGTCCACATCCTGGGGTTCTTCAAGGAGCAGCCCGCCTCCCGGAGCCACAAGATCCTGGACACGAGCGTCATCATCGACGGCCGGATCGTCGATATCTGCGACACGTCCTTCATCGAGGGGACGCTCGTCGTGCCCCAGTTCATCCTCAAGGAGCTCCAGCTCATCGCCGATTCCGCCGACGGCATGAAGCGCCAGCGGGGGCGGCGGGGGCTCGACGTCCTGGACCACCTCCAGAAGTCCTCCCGGGTCTCCGTCGTCATCTCCGAGGTCGATTTCCCCGAAGTCCCCGACGTCGACTCCAAGATCATCGAGTGCGCCAAGAGCCTCGACGCCCGGATCATCACCAACGACTTCAACCTGAACAAGGTCGCCCAGCTCCAGGGCATCACCGTCCTCAACATCAACGAGCTGGCCAACGCCCTGAAGCCCGTCGTCCTCCCGGGCGAGGGCATGAAGGTCTTCATTCTCAAGGAGGGCAAGGAGAAGGACCAGGGCGTCGCCTACCTCGACGACGGGACCATGGTCGTCGTCGACAACTCCCGGCGCATGATCGGCCAGACGATCGACATCACGGTGACCTCCGTCCTCCAGACGACGGTCGGCAAGATGATCTTCGGCCGGTTCAACGAAGATTCGCGGTGAGAACGGTCACGGCAGTCATCGTCGCCGCCGGCGAAGGCCGGCGTTTCGGGGGCCCCAAGCCGTTCGCCCTCCTCGGCGGGAGGCCGCTCCTCGAGCGCTGTGTCGAGACCTTCGAGAAACACGAGGGGGTGGACGCGATCGTCCTCGTCCTCCCGGGCGCCCGGTCCGGCGAGGTCATCGGCGGACGGGACGTCGGGGAGGGCTTCGCCGGACGGTTCCGGAAGGTTATTGCGACCGTTGCCGGGGGGCCCAGGAGGCAGGATTCGGTCCGGAACGGCTTCCGCGAGGTCCGGGGAGGCGGCAGGGATATCGTCCTGATCCATGACGGCGCCAGGCCCCTCGTAGGAAACGCCCTCATCGGCCGGATCATCGACGAGACGACCCGGTCAGGGGCGGCCGTCCCGGTCCTGGCGCTGGAGGATACCGTGAAAGAGGTCGGGGATTCGGCCATCGTCCGGACGCACGACCGGAACACCCTCTACCGGGCCCAAACGCCCCAGGGCTTTTTTTACGAGGTCCTGCAGGAGGCCTTCGCGGCCGCCGAAAGGGACGCCTTCTCGGGGACCGACGAGGCCATGCTCGTAGAAAGAACGGGGAGGCGGGTCGCCGCCGTCGCCGGGGACCTCCGGAACATCAAGATCACGACCCCTCTCGACATCAAGATCGCGGAGGTTCTCCTTGCAGATTAGGACAGGGATAGGCTACGACATCCATCGGCTGGCGGCAGGAAGGAGGCTGGTCCTAGGCGGCGTCCGGATTCCCTCGGCCGTCGGGCTTGCGGGGCATTCCGACGCCGACGCCCTCATTCACGCGCTCATCGACGCGCTCCTCGGCGCCGCGGGCGACGGGGATATCGGGCGTTTGTTCCCGGATACAGACCTAACCTGGTCGGACGTGGATAGCACGGACCTGCTCAAGGCCGTCATCACGCGCTTGCGCAAGGCCGGCCTCGAGGTTCTCAATGCGGACGCCGTGATCGTCGCCGAAAGACCCGATATCGCTCCTCACGTTGCGGCCATGAAACGCGTCCTCTGCCCCATCCTCGGCATCAAGCCCGACGCTCTCGGCATCAAGGGCAAGACCAACGAGGGCCTCGGGCCTATTGGCCAAGGCAAAGCCATTGCCTGCCTCGCCACGGTCCTCCTCCGCCGCAAGCCCCGCAAACGTCCGGCATAAAGGGCACACAATACCAAATTCCCGTCTTCCCGGCATCCCCTGAGAACCGGGAAATAGGTATTGTGTCCCGAATACCAAATTCCCGTCTTCCCCGGCATCCCCTGAGAACCGGGAAATTGGTATTGTGTCCCCGAATTCCCAGGTCACGTCAGCTTGTGTGAGCGGGCGAGGAGACGGGCAGGGCCCGGGCCGTGACGACGATCTCCATGCCGCCCGTCCTCCCGGACCGGATGATGTCCAGGGTCGAGGAGGAGACGAGCAGGTTGAACCCGGCGAGCGTCAAGAGGACGGCCGCCGCGACGATGACCATCTTCGTTCCGAATTTCATGACAGACCTCCATTATCTACAATGATATCTTTTCCTTAGCCGACCGGCTGTTCATCCCTATAGACGATACGAACCCGGAAAAAGTTGCATCGGTCGACCCGTTCGCCGATGCTACCCCGCCATGAAGGGCGTGGCCTAAGATCGGAGCCCCGCCTTTAGAGGCGGGGACGAAAGGCGAGGCTCAGGGTTAACCCCGTACAAACCCGGCATTCACGCCGGGGCGCCGAAGGGTTGACTTCATCCGCCGGCGGGTCTATCCTCCGGTCCGATCATCGGAAAGTAAGGAGGCGGCATGCGGCGGAGCGTCCCATTCTTTGTTCTCATGTTCATCATCCTCGTCGCCGGAGCCTTCGTCCCGGGCGAAGAAACGAAGAGTCCGAAACCGTACATCGTGGGAGGCGAGCGGCACGGCGCGAGCTTCTTCCCGCGCGTCGATTACGCCGCGGTGAAGCCGAAAGTCGCGGGAGAAGTGGACTTTTCGCATTACCCCGACAACGCCGAGATCCTCGAGATCCTCCGGAAATGGGAAAAGGAATACCCGAACCTCGTTTCGCTCGCTTCGGTCGGGAAGAGCTTCGAGGGCCGCGATATCTGGCAGATGACCCTCACAAACAGGGCGACGGGGACCGACACGGACAAGCCGGCCATGTTCCTCGAAGGGAATCGGCACTCGGGCGAGGTGACGGGAGCCGTATCGGCCCTGGTCTTCGCCCATCGTCTCCTTTCGGGCTACGGCAAGGACCCGGAGATCACGCGCCTCCTCGATACGAGCGCCCTGTACGTCAAGCCCAGGAACAATCCCGACGGCGCGGAACTCTATCTCGCCACCGCCCAGTCGAACCGGAGCACGGTCCGGCCCCACGACGACGACGGCGACGGCTTGCTCGACGAGGACCCGGGCGAGGACCTGGATGGGGACGGGTTCCTTCTGCAGATGCGCCAAAAGGTCGGCGAAGGCAAAGGCACGCACGTCATCGACCCCGCGGATAAGACCGGCCGACTGATGAAGCGGGTCGGCGAAGGCAAGGGCGACTACAAGCTCCATAGCGAAGGCGTCGACAACGACGGGGACGGCAAGTACAACGAGGACGGGATCGGAGGCCTCGACCTCCACCGCAACTACCCGGAAAATTGGCGTCCCGAGCCCGGACGCGACCTGACCGGCCGGGGCTGGACGCAGAAGGGCGCGGGGGCCTATCCCCTATCCGAGCCGGAGACGCGGGCGGTCGTGCTTTTCCTCCTCGAGCACCCCAACGTCTCCGTCGGCCAGACGATGGACACGACCGTCCCGATGCTCCTCCGGCCGCCGTCCACCTCGCGGAGCGAGGAGTCCATGTTTCCCGAGGACCGGAAGCTCTACGAACGCCTGGACCGCGAAGGGAAGAGGATCACCGGATACCCGACCGCCGGCGACGTCTACTGGACCTACGCAAACCTGGAGAAAGACGAGGACGCCGGGCCGGAAAGCAAGGAGGTGAAGGGGGAGCCCCTTTTCGGCCACTCGCCGGATTTCGGCTATTTCTATTACGGTGCCGTCTGGTATGGCGACGAGCTCTGGTGCGACGGTCGCGTCAAGGATTATGACGGGGACGGGAAGATCACCGACCTCGAAGCCCTGCGCTGGAACGACGAGGAACTCGGCGGGAAGTATTTCACGAACTGGCACACCTATAAACATCCCCAGCTCGGCGAGGTGGAGATCGGCGGGTTCAACCCCAAGTTCTTCCGGCAGAACCCCCCGCCCGAGAAGCTCGAGGAATGGGCGACGAAGGAGGCGGAGTTCAACCTCTACCTGGCGAAATCCCTGCCGAGGGTGAAGGTCGTTTCGGCCTCGGCCGAACCCGTGAAGAGCGACCCGGGCACTTACGAGGTCAGGGCCGTCTTTGTCAACGAAGGGCTCCTGCCCACGGCCCTGGAGATGGCGAAACGGGTGAAGATCGTCAAGCCGGATACGGCGGAGCTCAAGCTGGACGGCAAAGCCGCGGAGATCGTCGGGGGAAAGACGACGCGGGAGATCGGCTTCCTCGGGCCCGGGGAGACACGGGAGATCCGATGGAAGGTCAAGGTCCTCGACGCGGGAAAGTTCTCGGCCGAGGTCGCCGTCCGATCCACCCGCGGCGGAACGGACCGGAAGCCCGTCGGGATCGCGGGGACCCGCCCCGTCTCCGGCCGTTGACCCGTTCGCCAACGCTACCCCGCCATGAAAGGCGGGGCCTAAAATCGGAGCCCCGCCCTTCATGGCGGGGACGCGAAGCGCGAAGCGAGGCTCAGGCTTAACCCCGAACAAGCCCCGGCCCCGGCTTTGCCAGGGCCGGGACTGGGAAGCCCGGCCCCGGCATTCATGCCGGGGAGTCGCGGGGTTGACCTCTAAGTTGTTTCCTGTATAATAGATAGCGGTAGAGATTCGTTTGACGGGGAGGACCATGATGACTCGAAGGTTCCTTGGGATCGGGGCGCTCCTTTTGGCAACGGCCGTGTTCTCACTCCCAGCCCAGGAAGTGTCCGTGGCCGGGGAGTGGGAGCTCGTCGCCGTGACCCAGAAGGGCGATGTGACCTGGAAGGTCGTCTTTGCCCAGACCGGGGAGTCCCTAGAGGCAACGATGACGGGGCCGCGGGGCAACGAGGTCAAGGGGCAGGGAACGCTCAAGGGGGACGCGATCGAATGGACCATCCGGGCCTCCACGCCGCGCGGCGATATCGACATCGTCTACAAGGGGGTCGTCGAGGGCGACGCGATGAAGGGCGAGGTCAAAAGAGGGACCCTCGGGACCGCCGCGTGGTCCGCGAAACGCAAAGCGCCCTTGTCTTAAGGCGCCCCGCCGCGTGAAACCGAACCGGGTTCGGGAACGTTCGAAGAAGAGATATCCCCCGAAACAGGAAGAAATACCCCACGCCTCCGTCTAATAGGGTGCGCGGAGGTCAAGAGAGTGTCGACGAATGGAAGAACGGAAGCTGGTGGAGCTGGCCCGGGAAGGGCGCGAAGACGCCTACGCCGAGCTCGTCCGGGCTTACCAGTCGAAGGTGTTTAGCATGGCTTACGGCTTTACCGGCAACCGGGAATCCGCCGACGATCTGACCCAGGAGGTCTTCCTGAAGGCCTACTTGGCCCTCCCCCGCTTCCGTTTCGGCTCGACGTTCGGGACCTGGCTCTATCGGGTCGCCGTGAACCATTTCCGGGATTTCCTCCGGAAGAGGTCGAAGGTCAAGGAGGTCTCCTTGGAAGCGGTCAGGGAGCCGGCCGCGGTGGGCGACGCCGTCGCGACGATGGAAAAAGAACGGGAGGACGAGAGAAGGCGGAATCTGGTCCGCCGCGAGCTCGCGACGCTCCCGGATAAATATCGGATCGTCCTGACCCTGCGGGACGTCGAGGGGCTGCCGTACGACGAGATCGCCCGGGTTCTCGGGCTCTCTCCCGGGACCCTGGACTCCCGCCTCCACAGGGCCAGGAAGAGGCTCCGGATGAAGCTGGCCCCGGCCCTCGGCCGGGAAGGAGAGACCCATGAGATGCCGTAAAGCGGAAAAATGGCTTCTCCGGTCTATCGACGGGCGCCTCGATGCGGCCCGCGGGCGCCCGCTCGAGGAACACCTCGCATCCTGCCCGGCCTGCGCCCGGGCCGCCGCGGAGTACCGGGAGATGTTCGGCCTCCTCCGGAACCGGGTTTCGGAAGAGCCCCTCCCCCGGTTCTGGGAGCGCCTTCAGCCCGGGCTGGCCGAGGAGAGGAGATCGTTCCCCCTCGTCATCTGGGAGAGGTGGTGCCTGCGGGCCATCCCGGCGTTCCTGGGGCTTGCCGTGGTCTTCGGCGCGTGTCTTGTCCTCTTTGCTCCGCCGGCCCGGACCCGGCTGACGCAGGCCGAGCTCCTCTTCCGGGACCAGAACCCCGTGACCGAAGCCGGCACCCTGTTCGCGGAGGGCCAGAGGCGAGTCCCGGCCCATGGAGCTCCTGTTCGCCGCCACGGATGAGCGGGAGCTCCCGAGGAGAACGCCATGAACGCGAAACTCAAGTTCTGGATCGTCGTCTCTCTGGTCTCCGTCTTCGCCATCGGCGTCGCGGTCGGCTATTTCGGCGAGCGCTACGTCGTGCACAAGAGACACGAACTGCGGGGGGCGGCAAGGGCGACGGGCGGCCGTCCCACTTCCCTACCGTCGAGACCCTGGCCAAGGACCTCGGCCTGAGCCCGGAACAGCAGGACAGGATCCGCGAGATCTTCAAGAACAACGAAGCCCGGCTCGAGGCCTTCGGCGGGGAGTTCCACAAGCGCCTCGGCGAGCTCCGCGGACAGCTCATGGAGGAGATCAAGGCCGTCCTGACCCCCGAGCAGAGGGCTAAGCTGGACGCCCGGATCAGGGAATTCAAGGAAAAACGAAGCAAAGAAAACGAGGACTCGCGAAGAGATCCCTCCCGCGAACAGGAAGATAAAGGAGAAGCCGATGAAAAAGAAGGTCGTGCTCATCATCGTCGCCGTGGTCGTCATCGTCGTCGCCGTCCTCGGCTTGGGGGCGCTGAAGAGCCGAAAGAACGGCGTCGATCAAATATCGCACGGAAGCCCTGACCAAGGGTGACATCGAGGCCCTCGTGGTGACGTCCGGGACCCTCAACCCCGTCCGCCTCGTCGAGGTCGGGAGCCAGGTCTCGGGCAAGATCGACAAGCTCTACGTGGATTTCAACAGCCAGGTCAAGCAGGGCCAGGTCCTGGCCGAGCTCGACCCGTCCCTTCTCAAGTCCAAGATCGACCAGAACAACGCCAACTACCTGAGCGCCGTTGCCTCCCTCGAGCGGGCCCAGGTCACCCTGGATAACCTCCAGAAGAAGTATGAGAGGGCCAAGACCCTCTTCGGGAAGAACCTGATCTCCTTCGAGGAGAACGAGGCCGCCGAGGCCGCCTACCTCGGGGCGAAGACGGACGTCAAGTCCACCGAGGCCCGGCTCGAGCAGGCCAAGAGCCAGCTCGATTCGAGCCGGGTCGACCTGGCTTACGCCACGATCCGCTCCCCCATCGACGGCATCGTCATCAACCGTCTCATCAACATCGGCCAGACCGTCGCCGCCAGCTTCCAGGCCCCCAAGCTCTTCGAGATCGCCAACGACCTGAGCAAGATGCAGGTCGAGTGCGCCGTGGACGAGGCCGACATCGGCAAGGTCAAGGAAGGGCAGTTGGTCCGGTTCACCGTCGATTCCTTCCCCGACGAGACGTTCGACGGCACGGTCAACCAGGTCCGCTATTCGCCGACGACCACCTCCAACGTCGTCACCTATACGACGATCGTCGCCGTCGATAACCAGGGGATGAAACTGCGGCCCGGGATGACGGCGACCGTCTCCATCATCACGGGCGAAGCGAAGGACGTCCTCCGGGTCCCCAACGCCGCCCTGCGGTTCACGCCCAACCTGCCGGCCGAGGAGATCCAGAAGATCATGAAGGAGGCCGGGGACCGGATGATGGCCGGGCGCCGGCAGGAAGGCGCTCCCGTCGCCGGCGGCTGGTCCCCGAGCGGCAGGGCCGGGCAGGAACCGCAGGGCGAGCCGCACGCCGTCCGGGTTCGGCGCCGGGCGGCGCGCCTCCCCAGGGGACGCGGATGCGGCAGCCTTCCCGTGTCTGGTATCCAGGACGCGAACGGGAAGCTCCAGGTCGCCTTCGTCAAGCCCGGCGTGGCCGACACGGCCTACACCGAGGTCCTCCGCGGCGACCTCAAGGAAGGGCAGATGATCATCATCGGGGCTGGCGTCCGCCAATGCCGTCGGCGCCGGCCGCGGGGCCGGGAGGCCCGGGCGGCCAGCGGATGATGTTCATCGGCCGCTAGGCGCTCGGAAGCCGCCGGGAGAGCGATCCATGGCCAAAAAGATCATCGAACTCCAGAACCTGGTCAAGACCTACAAGATCGGGGACAGCGAAGTCCAGGCCCTCCGGGACGTGTCCTATTCGGTCGACGAGGGGGATTTCCTGGCCATCATGGGCCCCTCCGGCTCCGGGAAATCCACCCTGATGAACATCCTGGGCTGTCTCGACAAGCCCACGTCGGGAAAGTACTTCCTGGAAGGCCAGGATGTCTCCACGTTCGACAAGAACGAGCTGGCCCGCGTCCGGAACCGGAAGATCGGGTTCGTCTTCCAGACCTTCAACCTCCTTGCCCGGACATCGGCCCTCGAGAACGTCGAGCTGCCCCTCCTCTACACCAGCGCCCACGGCAAGGAACGGCACGAGCGGGCCTTGGCGGCCCTGGATTCCGTCGGGCTCCGGGACCGGGCCAGGCACAAGACCAACCAGCTCTCCGGCGGCGAACAGCAGAGGGTCGCCATCGCCCGGGCCCTCCTCACCAGCCCGACCCTGATCCTGGCCGACGAGCCGACCGGGAACCTCGACACCAAGACGAGCAACGAGATCATGGACATCTTCACCAAGCTCAACGTCGAGAAGGGGATCACCATGATCATGGTGACCCACGAAACCGACATCGCCGGCTACGCCCGGAAGCGCATCTACCTCCGGGACGGGCAGATCATCCGGGAGGAGCGCGGCACGGATGGCCGCGACTGATCCCGTGAACAAGGAGTCGCTCCAATGAACATACTGCGCACGAGCCGCATCGCCCTCCGGGCCCTGGCCCGGAATAAGATGAGGTCGTTCCTGACGGCCCTGGGGATCATCATCGGCGTCGGGGCGGTCATCGCCATGGTCAGCCTCGGCGAGGGCGCCAAGAAGGGCGTCGAGGAGCGGTTCAACTCCCTGGGGACGAACCTCCTCAACGTCTTCCCGGGCAGCCGGGACCACCACGGCATCAGCTCCGGGGGCGGGGGCTGGCAGAGCCTCAAGGTCGAGGACGCCGAGGCCATCGCCGCCCAGTGTGACGCCGTCAAGTACGTTTCGCCGTCGGCCAACTCCCGGGCCCAGGTCATCTACGCCAACAAGAACTGGAACACGTCCGTCCAGGGGGTCGGGGCCCGCTATCCCGAGGTCCGGAACTGGGAGATGGAGGCGGGGACGTTCTTCGATGAGTCCCACGTCACCGCTGCGGCCAAGGTCTGCGTCCTCGGGAAAGAGGTCAAGAAGTCCCTGTTCGAGGACGAAGACCCGCTCGGCAAGGTCATCCGGGTCAAGGGGATCCCGTTCCGGGTCCTGGGCGTCCTGAAGTCCAAGGGCGAGGCCGGCGGATTCTTCAACCGCGACGACGTCATCATCGTGCCCTACACGACGGTCATGAAGAGACTTGCCCGCGAGGACCACATCAACAGCATCGACGTCCAGGCGATCTCGATGGACCGGACGGTCGAGGCCAAAGGACAGATCGAGGAGCTCCTCCGCATCCGCCACAAGATCGCCCCGGGGGCCGACGATGACTTCCAGGTCCGGAACATGTCCGAGATCGCCGAGGGGGCGGCCCAGTCGACCCAGATCCTGGGCATCCTCCTCGGGAGCATCGCCTCCATTTCGCTCCTCGTCGGCGGGATCGGGATCATGAACATCATGCTCGTCTCGGTGACCGAGCGCATCCGGGAGATCGGCATCCGGATGGCCGTCGGGGCGCGGGAGAAGGACATCCTCCTCCAGTTCCTGACCGAGGCCGTGGTCCTGAGCTTCCTCGGGCGGCGCCTTGGGGGTCGTCTTCGGCGTCGCGAGCTCCAAGCTGATGAAGTACATCCCCATCTTCGCCGGGTGGAAGACGATCGTTTCGCCCCAGGCCATCCTCCTGGCCTTCGCCTTCTCCGCCTCGGTGGGCATCTTCTTCGGCTTCTACCCGGCCCGCAAGGCGTCGAAGCTCGACCCGATCGAAGCCCTGAGATACGAATGACGATCGATCCCGTCACGCCAAGGAGAATCCGCATGAAACTGAGAACCTACGCCGCCGCCGCTCTGGTCCATCGCCGCCGTCGCGCTGCCCCGCGCGCGGCCAGCAGGAGGGAGGCGTCCTTTCCGCTGTCCCTCGAGGAGTGCATCCTGAGGGCCATGAAGAACAACCTTTCCGTGGCCATCCAGGTCCTGAACCCCGAGATCGCCGGCGCCGCCGTGACCATGGCCGGGGAGAAGTTCTACCCCAGCCTTTCCCTCGGGCTCAACAAGAGGAACACCGACAGCGCGTCCTATTCCTTTCTCGACGCGGCCGGCAGCGTCGTCACCCGGATGAACGACTATACGCTGGACTTCAGCCAGACCGTCCCCGGGGGGGGCATCGTGGGCCTGTCCCTGAACTCGAACAAGAACGACACCAACCGGAGCTTCCAGACCATCAACCCCCGTTACGGGAGCACGCTGACGTTCGACTTCACCCAGCCCCTGCTCAAGGACTTCGGCTGGAACATCAGCCGGCGGGAGATCCTCATCGCCCGGAACAACCTGTCCATCTCGGAGAGCGAGCTCGAGACGACCCTCATGTCGACCATCTACGAGGTCGAGGACGCCTACTGGAACGCTCGTTTACAGCATCGACAATCTCGAGGTCCGGCGTCAGTCCCTCCAGCTGGCCAAGGACCTCCTGGAGAAGAACCGCCGGTCGGTCGAGGTCGGCCAACTGGCCCCGATCGAGATCCTCAGCGCCCAGGCCGAGGTGGCGACACGCGAGGCCGACATCCTGCAGGCCGAGGCCCAGGTCAAGAACGCCGAGGACCAGATGAAGACGCTCCTCAACCTCTCCCAGGACGAGGACAAGACGGCCGCATCGATCGTCCCCAAGGACCGGCCGGTCCTCCCCGAGAGGAAGATCGCCCTGGACGAGGCGCTGGCCATGGCCCTCGAGAACCGGCCGGACCTGAGGGTCACGCGGATCGGCTTGAAGAACCAGGAGCTCAACCTGAGCTACGCCAAGAACCAGCTCCTGCCCGGGCTCAACCTGACGGCCTCCTATTGGAGCCCCGGCGTTTCGGGGACGCAAATTGTCTACCTCAACGACAACCCGCTCAGCGGCATCGTCCTCCGGACGATCCCGGGCGGGTCGAAGGCTTCCCTGAAGGACGCGTTCAATTTCAAGTACAATAACTGGTCCGTAGGCCTGACGCTCACCGTCCCATTCAACAACATCCTTTCCCGGGCTTCGTACACCCAGGCCCGGCTCGATATGGGGCAGGCCCTGCTCGACCTGAAGAACAAGGAACAGCAGGTCTTCCTGGAGATCAAGACCGCCGTCCGGGCGGCCGAGACCAACGACAAGCGGGTCCAGGCCTACAAGGTCGCGCGGGAGCTGGCCGAGCAGAAGCTGGCCGGCGAAGAGGAGAAGCTCAGGGTCGGGCTGAGCACCAATTACATGGTCCTCCAGTACCAGCGGGACCTCTCCACCGCCCGGAGCACCGAGCTCAGGGCCGTCGTCGACTACAACGTCTCGCTGGCCGACCTGGACCGGGCGTTAGGCCTGAGCCTCAAGAACAAGAACATGGAGATCTCGGATTTTGCGGTCACTAAGTAAGGGGACACAATACCAAATTCCCCCTGCCTGCCGACGTGCCGGGAAATGGGTATGAGCCCCCGAATTTGCTACCCCTTTTCGACTCGACCCATGCGTAGAGCGCCGGCAGGACGAGGAGCGTCATCAGGGTCGAGGTGACCAGCCCGCCGACGACGACGACCGCCAGCGGCTTCTGGACTTCCGACCCCGGGCCCGCGGCATACAGCAGCGGGATGAGGCTGAAGATGGTGATCGTCGCCGTCATCAGGACCGGCCGGAGCCTGTTCGAGCACCCCTGCGCGATCGCTTCGGCGAGCGGTTCCCCCTGCTCGCGCAGCTGGGTGATGTAGGACAGGAGGACGATCCCGTTGAGCACGGCGATGCCGAACAGGGCGATGAACCCCACGGACGCCGGGACCGACAGATAGAGGCCGGACAGGTACAGCGACAGGATGCCGCCGATGAGGGCGAACGGCAGGTTGACGAGGACGAGCAGGGACAGGCGCAGGGAATCGAAGGTCAGGAACAGGAGGAGGAGGATGAGGCCGACGGTCGCGGGAAGGATGATGCCCAGCCGTCGCATGGCCCTCTGCTGGTTCTCGAATTGGCCGCCCCATGTCAGGTAATATCCCGGCGGCAAGGCGACGTCCCGCCGGACGAGGCGCCTGGCCTCGGCGACGAACCTCCCGAGGTCGCGGCCCGCGATGTTGCATTCGACGCCGATCCGGCGCTGGCCCGATTCACGGCTGATCTGGGAGGGGCCCTCGGACGTGGTGATCGAGGCCAGCTCCCTCAGGGGGACCTTCGTCCCGGACGGGGAGGCGACGAGAATGTTGCCGATGGCCTCGACGGAGTCCCTCCGGTCCTCCGGGAAGCGGAGCTTGACGGCGAAATTCTTCTCCCCTTCGTAGAAGCGGGTCACTTCCCTGCCGCCGACGGCCGTTTCCACGAGCGCCTGGACGTCGTCGGCGTTGAGGCCGTGCCGGGCGATTTGTTCCCTGTCGACGCGCACGGAAATGTAGGGTTGCCCGGCGACGCTCTCGACCACGATGTCGGTCGTGCCCCGGAATGCGGACAGGACCCGGCCGATCTCGTCGGCCTTGGCCTTGAGGACGTCGAGGTCCTCGCCGAAGAGCTTGATGATGAGCTGGGCCCGTGTCCCGGCCACGAGCTCGTCGATGCGGCAGGCGATGGGCTGGCTGAAGGAGAAGGCCATCCCCGGGAAGGTCGAAGCGACCGCGCGCATTTTTTCGGTCAGCTCCTCGCGCGGTCCGCGCCGAGGTCCATTCCGACCTCGGCTTGAGCATGCCGACGTAGCCCGTCTTCTCGACGCCGCGGGCCTCGAGGGCGATGCCGGTCTGGCCGGTCCGGGAGACGATCGTCTCGAGCTCGGGGAAGGCCATGAGCTGTTCCTCGAGCTTCCGGCTCATTTCGAGCGACTCGGGGAGGGTGATCCCCGGCATGAACTGCATGTCCATGTCGAACGCCCCTTCGTCCATGATCGGCATGAACTCCGTCCCCAGTCGGGGGACGAGGGCCAGCGTCCCGGCGAGGAGGGCCAGGGAGACGCCGAGGAGGACGACCTTGTGCCTCAGCCCCCAGCCGAGGACGGGGAGGTAGGCTCTCCTGGCCGTCTCGACGACGACGCTGCGCTTTTCCCTCCCGGACTTGAGGAGGAGGTGGCAGAACGCCGGGATCGCCGTAGAGCGAGAGGACGAGGGAGGCGAACAGGGCGATGACGTAGGTGAACGCCAGCGGCAGGAACATCTTGCCCTCGATCCCCTGGAGGGCGATGATGGGGATGAAGGTCAGGGCGATGATCAGCTCGCCGAAGATGCTGGGCTTCCGGACTTCGAGCACGGCCCGGCGGATCGTGGCGAGCTTCCCGGCCGCCGCGCCGTTCTCCCCCAGGTGCCGCTGGACGTTCTCGACCTGGATGATGGTCGCGTCGATGATCATCCCGATGGAGATGGCGAGGCCGCCGAGCGACATGAGGTTCGCCGAGAGGCCGGCCAGGCGCATCATGATGAAGGTGAAGAGCATGGACAGCGGGAGGGCCAGGATGACGATGAGGGCGCCCCGGAAGCTCCGGAGGAAGAGGAAGAGGACGAAGACGACGAGGAGGGAGCCGACGAGGAGGGCCTCGGTGACGGTGTGCACGCTCTTCGCGACGATGTCCGACCTCCTGTAAAAGGGCTGGATCTTCAGGCCGGCGGGCAGGATGCTGCCGGCGTTGATCTCGGCGACCCTGGCCTCGATGGCCTTGACGACCTCGCGGCTGTTGGCGCCGCGGAGCATCATGACGATCCCGCCGACGACCTCTTCCTTCCCGTCCTTGAAGGACGCGCCCTGACGGACGGCTTCGCCCTCGCGGACCTCGGCCACGTCCTGGAGGAGGACCGGGACGCCGCGCTCGGCCCTCAGGACGATCCGCCGGATGTCCTCGACGGACTCGAGGAGGCCGATGCCGCGGACGAGGTACTGCTGGGAATCGCTCTGGAGGACGTTGCCGCCGACGTTCCGGTTGTTCTTCCGGAGCGCCTCCGCCACCTCGGCGAGCGACAGGCCGTACTTGAGCAGGGTGTCCGGGTCGACGACGATCTGGAACTCGTTGATGTAGCCCCCGAAGGAGTTGACCTCGTTGACACCCGGGATCGACTTGAGCATCGGGGCCAGGACCCAGTCCTGGACCGTGCGCAGCTCGGTGAGATGGCGGACGGGTCCGGAGACTCCGCGACCCCCTGCCCTTCGAGGGTGTACTGGTAGATCTCCCCCATGGCCGTCGAGACGCGGCCCCATGGCGATCTCGACGCCCGCCGGGACCCTCTCCTGGGCCTCGATCAGCCGCTCGAGGACGAGCTGGCGGGCGAAGTAGATGTCCACCCCGTCCTCGAAGACGACCGTGATGACCGAGAGGCCGAACTTGGAGACCGAACGCGAGCCCCGCGAGCCGCGGAGGCCGCGGATGGTCATTTCGACGGGGTGGGTCACGAATTTTTCCACCTCGAGCGGGGAAAGGCCCGGAGCGCTCGACAGGACCTCGACCTGGATGTTGGTGACGTCGGGGAAGGCATCGATGGGGAGCCGGACGAACGAATGGACGCCCAGGCCGACGAGGACGACGACCCCGAAAAGGACGAGGACGCGCTTCTTCGAGCGAGAGCGAGATGAGGCGATCGATCATCGTCATTCCCCGGCGATGCTGTTCTTGAGGAGCTCGGACTTGATGAAGAAGCTCCCGGCGGCGGCGACCACCTCCTTTTCCTTCAGGCCGGCGACGACCTCGACCCGGCCGCCCGAGGCGGGCCCGGTCGTGACGTCCCGGAGGGTGAAGACGTTCTCTCCGGTCCGGACGAAGACGACCTTCGGTCCGCGATGCCCAGGACAGCGGCCTCGGGCACGAAGACGGCGTTCCCTCCGGCCGGCACGGCGATCTCCGCCTCGAGGTAAAGGCCTTGCCGGAGCTCTCCGACGGGATTCGCCAGGTCGACCAGGGCCTCCACGGTCCGTGTCCTTTCGTCGACGACGTTCCCAAGCCTGAATATGCGGCCTCTGTATTCGCGACCCGGAGCGGAGGCCGCGCGGATGACGGCTTCGGCCCCGACGTCGACCGACGCCAGGTCCTTTTCATAGATGCGAAGGACGGCCCGGACCGTCGATCAGGTCGGCGATCCGGAAGAGGCTAGCCCCGAGCTCGATGTGGACCCCGCCGTCACCGGGCTTTCGATGACGGTGCCGGTCAACGGAGCGCAGATCGGCAGAAGCGCCGTCGGGGCCCCGGCCTTTTCGATCCCGGCGATGTCGTCGTCCGAAAGGCCCAGGGTCCGGAGCCGATCCTCGATCGACGCGACCAGGGCCTCGGCCGAACGCCGCTCCGCGGGATCCTCGGCCGCGGGCGATTTCACGCGGGCGGAGGCCAGAAGGAGCTCGGCCTGAAGCATGAGGAAGTCCGGGCTGTAGAGGGAGAGAAGGACCTGCCCTTGCCGGACGCGGTCGCCGGGATAGGCGGCGAGGCTCTCGATCCGCCCCGACGCCCTCGCGGTCAGATGCGCCTTGCGTTTCGGGTCCATGGAGACCTCGCCGGGGACGCGGACCGTCCGGACGACCGGTAGGTATTCGGCTTCTGCGACTTGGATGCCGGCCGTACGGACGGCTTCCGGGGTGAGCGTGACGGAGGCGGGGACGTCGGGGCCCCCTGTCTTTTCTTCGACCTCCCCCTCGGGGCCGGGGCGACAGCCGGGGAGCCCCAGGATCAGGACGAGGACGGCGGCGGCGATATGGGCGTAGTTCGATCTTTTCATGGGATATTCCTCATTCGACGGGTTCCTCGCCGGCGACCTCGAGATCGGCCAGCGAGACGAGATAAATGTACAAGGACCGCAGATGCTCGAGCCGCGCGGAGGCGTAGGTCCTGTACAGGTCGAGGAGCTCGAAGAACGCGACCTCCCCATACTGATACCGGTTCAGGCTAAGCGTCATATCGTCTTCCATGTCCTTCAGGAGCGAGCCTTCGAAGACGCGCACCTGGTCCTCGGCGGCCCGGGCGGCCTCGAAGGCGGTCCCGATCCGAGCCGCCACGCGAAGCTCCTCTCCGGCGACGGCGAGGCGGGATGCTCGTCGGCGGCCGCCGGTTTCCATGACCTCGCCCTTCCGCCTCTGCCCAAGGACGGGCAGGGAGAGGCCCACGGAAAAGCCCCATCCGCCCGCCCTCAGGCTGGGGAAAAAGAGCCCAGCGTAAGGTCGGGAAGACCGCTCTTGCGCGCCAGCGTCAGGCCGGTTTCGGCCTCGCGCGCGTCGCGCCGCGGCGATCCTGAGCGACGGGCGGGAAGCCGGGGCTCCGGCCCGGAGTGCCGCCGGGTCCGCGTCCAACGGGACGTAGGCGAGGTCCGTGACCAGAGCCGCCGGGGCGGCGCCGTTCCCTCCGAGGAGCAGATTGAGTTCGGAGCCGGCCGCGGCGCCTTCTTTCTTTTCTTCGATGATCTGGTTCCGAAGCCGCGCCTTTTCGACGCGGGCGCGCAGGACGTCGCTCGAGGTGGTGCGGCCCCGAAACGTTGGCGTGCCGTCAGGTTCTCGAGCAGGCGGTCGACGATGGCGGAGGACCGCTCCAGCGATTCGACGGTCCTTCGCGAAAGGACCGCGCGGTAATAGGCCCGTTTCACTCCCGCTCTTACGAGGAGGCGCGTCCTCTCGAGGGCTCCGGAGCCGCCCTCTCCTCGCCGAACCGGCCGATGCGTCCCCTGAGGGCGCGCTTCCCCGGGAACTCGAAGGACTGCTCGACCCCGAAGCTGTATTCCTTATCTCCAGCGGGACTCCCCTTATGGAACGAAAGCCCCTCGTCGCTGAAGACGAAGGCCGGGTCGGCGAAGGCCTCGAGCCGGAGCGTGCGGCCCTTCGAGGCGGCGATCTCCTGAGCGGCCGCGAGGACGCGCGGGTTCCGCTCCATGGCGATAGCCACGGCCCGGTCAAGGGTCAGCGGGTCCTCAGCCCGGGCGGGACGGGCCGGGCGAGAGAACCGACGCGGCGAAGAAAACGATCCATAAGGATCTCATGACATACCTCCATTCCGATGTGTGCCTGCGAGAGGAGGGGCTTCGGAGGAAGTTAATGCGGGCGGGTGGTAGATGTCCGAGATGAACCCGGGGATGATGTCCTGCTCGCCCGCCGGCGACAGGTTCGTAAAGCGGTTGAGGCTACCGGGACCGCCGATATGAGCACGGGTGCGGCGCCGGCGGCCGACCAATGGAGGGGGTTGCATACGCCTTGGAGCTCTTCGTGGCAACAGAAATCGTGGGAGATGGTGTTGAGGCAGAACAGGACGAGGACGAAGGCCAGGAGGCCTTTTGCCGCGAAATCGCCGCGATCTTCGACGGACATGAAAGGCTATTGTATGTGCCAAGTCTTCCCGTGTCAAATGATGAGGCCGGGGCGGAAGGGACTGGAACGGCGGCCCGC
>CAWEYF010000020.1:0-50359 GCA_963813235.1 Candidatus Aminicenantota bacterium
ACGGGCGGCCCCCTGCTCCGGCGCGTTATCGCCGTTTACGAGAAGGCGGTCCGCGTGGCGCTTCGACATCGATGGCTGACCCTCGGCGCCTGCGTCGCCATCCTCGTCCTCGGAGCCGTCATCTATAAGGGCCTCCGAAGCGAATTCCTCCCGCCGATGGACGAAGGCGGCTTCGTCATCGATTACCTGACCCCCCCGGGGACGAGCCTGGCCGAAACGCACCGGGAGCTGAAGTACGCGGAGGACATCATCCGGTCCGTGCCGGAGCTCGAGAGCTACTCCCGCCGCACCGGGGCCCAGTTGGGCCTTTTCATCACCGAGCCGAACAACGGGGACTTCCTCCTGAAGCTCAAGCCCGACCGGAAGAGGTCCACCGAAGAGGTCATCTCCGAGCTGAGGCGGAGGCTCAACGCCGCCCTGCCCGGGGTCATCTGGGAATTCCCGGGGATCCTGGGGGACCTCATCGGCGACCTGATGTACGCGCCCCAGCCCATCGAAGTGAAGCTCTTCTCGACGGACGCGGCATTCCTCAAGAAGAAGGCCCCTGAGATCGCCGCCCGCCTGAACGAGGTCCGGGGCGTCGTGGACACGTTCGACGGGCTCATCTATACGGGCCCGTCCATCAGCCTGCGTGTCCGGTACGTCGACGCGGGGAGGTTCGGGCTCTCCGCAGCGGACATCACCGCCGCCGTCAACGCGGCCATGATCGGCGAGACGGCCTCGTCGGTCCTCGAAGGGGACCGGGTCGTCGCCATCCGGGTGAAGGCGGAGCCGAGGAGCATCGACCGGCTGGCCAAGCTCCGTGACCTTCCGCTCCGCGCGGCGGACGGCTCGCTGGTCAAGCTTTCCCAGGTCGTGGACGTCGTCGAGGAGCCGGGCCAGCTCGAGCTCCGGCGCGACGACTTCCGCCAGGACATCGCCGTCACGGCCCGGCTCGAAGGCCGGGACATGGGGAGCGCCATGGCCGAGATCCGGAAGGCGCTCGCGAAGGACCGGACGCTTCCGGCCGGATCCATCGAATACGGCGGGACTTACGAGCAGCAGCAGAGGTCCTTCCGAAACCTGGTCATCGTCCTGATCCTGGCCATCTTCCTGGTCTTCACCGTCCTGCTCCTCGAATTCGGCTCGTTCGCCGAGCCCCTGGCCATCGTCTTCGGCGCTATCCTGGCCATGTTCGGGACGGTTCTCGCCCTGTGGGTCACCGGGACATCGCTCAACGTCGTCTCGCTCCTCGGGGCCATCATCGGCATCGGCATCGTGGCCAAGAACGGGATCCTGATGCTGGACCGAGTCAATCAGTTCCGGGCGGAGGGGGTGGGGCTCTCCGAGGCGTTGGTCCGCTCCGGTGTCCGCCGCCTGCGGCCGGTCCTGATGACGTCGATGGCCGCGGCGCTGGGGATGCTGCCGTTGGGTTACGGCATCGGCTCCGGAGCGGACATGCTCAAGCCGCTGGCCGTGGCCGTCATCGGGGCCCTGGCCATATCCGTCCTGCTTTCCCTGGTGGCTACGCCGACGATCTATTCCCTTCTCGTCGGCCGCCGCAGATCCGGATGACTTCAGCCACGGCATGCCGCCGCCGGACGGCCCTCCGCTAGTTTCCCAATTCCAGCACCTGGAACGTGCCGGGAATGACGGCCGGCCGGGGCCGGGGATTCTCCTTCGTGGGGGCCGGGGCCGGCCCGAATTCCGCCGTCACGACGAAGACGTGATGAGTCTTGGCATCGAGCTCCATCGTCCGAGCTCCCCGGGCAGTGGGCACGGTTTCGAGGACCTTGTAGACGTCGGCCGACTCCTGACGGATCACCGTCAATGTCCCCTCCCCGTTGGAAGCAAAGAGCCGTCCGGCCGCCGCGTCGTAGCGCACGGCGTCGGGCCCGTCGCCGATGGGGACGGTCGCGACGACCTTCCCGCTGTCGAAATCGGAAACGGCCATGACCTTGTCGCCGACGCTGAAGAGCCGCCTGTTCACGAGGTCGATGGCCAGGCCGCTCGGCCCCTCGCAGGGAGCGATCGGCCATCGCTTCTTGACCTCGAGCGTCTTCGCGTCGAACGCCACCACCTCGCTCGTGTCCTCGTTGTTGACGAAGATCGTGCCCTTGCCGTCGGTGACGGCGAACTCCGGTTTTCCGCCTATGCCGACGGTCCCGACGACCTTGTTCGTTTCCGCGTCGATGGCCGTGGCGTTCGCGGTCCGGCCGTTGAACGTGAAGACGCGGTCCGAAAAGGCGTCGTACATGATGGCGTCCGGGTTCTTCCCCGACGTGGGGATCTCCGTCACGACCTCATGCGTCGCAAGGTCGAAAACGGTGACAGAGTCGCCCTTCCCGTTGGAAACATAGGCCCGGTTCCTCTCCGGGGCGAAGGCCACGCCGTGGGTGCCATTGAGGCCGGTGATGGGCTTTCCTTTAACGCCGGTATCGACGTTCAGGACCTCGATGACGTCCCCGTGCGTCACATAAAGAAGGCGCGTCCGAGCGTCCAAGGCCATGTAATCCCATCCCCCCTCGCCGCCGAGCACGTGTTTCTTCAGGAGACGATACGCCGTCGGCTTCTCGGCTGCGGAAGGGGCAGGCTCGAGGGTCGTCCCGTCCGGGGCCTTTGGGTCCTGCCCGGCGAATCCCGTCGGGCCCAGCGTCAGGAAGACCAGGCTCATCGCCGTCAACATCGCCGGCATGCGTTTCATATCACCCTCCTTGAAAGGTCGCGGCGATACGCGTCCCGGGCGAACTCACGGAAGGCGTCCCCACGGCCATCGAATGAGAATAGGCCTCGCCCGCGAGGATGTCAAATGACCTGTCAGCGGATTGCGGAAGGGGGATAGCCCGGCTTTGTATTCAAGCGAGAATTCTGATAAACAAAAGAGAGAAGGAGAACGGACCATGACACAAACCCACTTTGGACGGCGTTTCCGCCGTGCGACTTTCGGCGTTTCCCTTTCCGCGTTGGCCTTCCTATTGTTCGCGGCCCCGGCGTCTGCAGGCCGAAGCGGCCAGGCCGCCGGCGACGATCCTGCCGCCCGCGTGACGCGGCTCGCGGACGAATACGTCCGCGAGTACATCGCCCGGAACCCCGAGGCGGCCACGTTCGAGGGCCTGCCTGATGCGCCCGACGACAAGCTGAGCGACAACTCCCTGGAGTCCCTCAAGGCATGGCAGGCCAAGGAGGATGGTTGGCTCGACCGGC
The DNA here is from genome assembly GCA_963813235.1 of Candidatus Aminicenantota bacterium. Lineage (GTDB taxonomy): Bacteria > Acidobacteriota > Aminicenantia > Aminicenantales > Saccharicenantaceae > JALHVH01. Next base: position 3,184 of record CAWEYF010000020.1, read on the forward strand.
TGGCCGCAATCGACGGCGCCGCCCTCTGGGGCCGCCCCGAATGGCTGACCTACGGCTTCCTCCGGGAAGCCCTCGAAGGATCGAAGGGACTGCGCGTCGCCCGGCTCGAGCTCTGGCCGGTGAACCAGATGTCCGGGTGGCAAGCGGGCCTGGCCCAGCTCGCGGGCGTCCAGCCCGTGGGCACGCCCATCCGCAGGGAGCGGGCCCTCGCCCGCTGGCGCCAGGTGCCGCGCTACCTCGATACGGAGATCAACAACCTCAGGGAAGGATTGAGGCTCGGTTACTCCACCCCGAAGCCGAACGTCGAGCTTACGGTCGCCCAATTGGACGATCTCCTCGAAGCGCCGGTCGGAGACTCTCCCTTCTTCCTTCCGGCGAAGCGGGACGGGGACGCCGGGTTCCGGGCCGAGTGGGAACGTTTACTCACGGAGGCGATCACGCCTGCCGTTCGACGGTACCGCGATTACCTGAAGAACGAATACCTGCCGAAAGCGCGAATCTCCATAGCCGTCTCGGCCCTTCCGAACGGGGCGGAGGCGTATCGCGCCCTTTTTCGGTCCTTCGCCACTCTGGACCGGCCCGCCGAGGAGACCTGTCGCCTCGGCGAGCAGGCCGTAGCCCGCTACGAAGCGGAAGCCGTGGAGATCGGGAGGAAGCTGTACGGGACCCCGGACCTCAAGGCCGTCATCGAGAAGACGGCGGGCGATCCCCGGAACAGGTTCAAGACCCGCGACGAGCTCCTGGAGTTCTCCAAGGAGGCCGTCGACCGGGCACGCCGGGCCATGCCCGCCTGGGTGGGGTTCATGCCCAAGGCTGAGGTCTTGGTCGAGCCCATCCCCGCTTATCTCGAGAAAACCGCATCGAGCGGCTACCAGTCCGGAGCCCTCGATGGGAGCCGTCCCGGCGTCTACCTCATCAACCTTTATCGGCCGGAGGACCAAACCCGGGCGAATGCCGAGCTGACAGCCTTCCACGAAACGTACCCCGGGCATCACTTCCAGCTCTCGGTTTCGGCGGAGCTTCCGAGGCCCCACCTCATCACCAGGCTCGTCGCGAGCGGGGGCTATATCGAAGGCTGGGCCAGGTATTCCGAGGCCCTCGCCGAAGAGATGGGCCTCTATTCGACGGATGTCGCCCGGATCAACCGCCGCCTCTGGCCCGCCCACGGCATGGTCGTCGACCCCGGTCTCCACGTCCTGGGCTGGACGAAGGAGCGGGCGGTCGCGTACATCCTGTCGACGGGGCGTTTCAGCCCGCACGAAGCGGGATCCTTGGTCGATCGGATCATCGCCTGGCCGGCCCAGCTGACGACCTATGACACAGGCGGGCTCGAGTTCTTCGACCTCCGGGCCAAGGCCGAGAAGGCGCTGGGCCCGAAGTTCGACATCCGGGCCTTCCATTCCGAGATCCTCCGGTACGGGGCCGTGACCCTGCCCATGCTCCGGGAGATCGTCGACCGCTGGATCGCGGACCGCGCGAAGTAGGCTCAGATAATTTCCAGCGAATCCTTGTCCGGCAGGGGCGGGAACTTCGCGTGCGGCTCGGTCTGATACCAGAAGGCCGTCGAAGAGATGTCGTCCCGGAGGGGGAGATATCGGCCGCCCGACCGCCGGCCCAGCGCCTGGATCGTCACCTTGAGGTCATTCTCGAAGCGGATGGGGTCGGCGACGTGCCAGCGGTACAGGCCGAAACGCTGAATGACGTCGTAGTGGCCGTCGCCGCGAATGACCTGGGCCAGCCCGCTGTAAGGCGTCGAGAACTCCGTGTACTGGACGGTGCCGTCCGGCCGCTTGGTGTCGAAGTCGTAGGACACGCAAAAATAATCCTCGGTCCCGGTGCCGGCGATGGTCGGGAACTCCTTGTCGTCGTCCAGGATGGTATAAACGCTCTTGTAAGGAAGGGGGTTGACGCGGCGGAACTGGGCGTGGAAGCAGGCCGCCTTAGCACCCATTGTCCACGGTTCGGGCACCGCAGGCAACACCTCTCATCCCAGGTTTCGTGCAAGAGCCATGCCCAACCCAAAAGGTTCTTGAATATCCCGGGGCGTTGGGCCATAATGAAAAAACTTTCGGAGGAGAGGAACCGATGAGGAGACCGGACGGTTGAGCGAGTTCCTGGAGTTCCGGGGCGTTTCGAAACGGTTCGGGACCGTTCAAGCCGTCGCCGACGTTTCGCTCGAGATCCGGAAGGGCGAGGTCTTCTCCCTCCTCGGGCCGAGCGGCTGCGGCAAGACGACGATGTTGCGCCTCGCCGCCGGGTTCGAGCGCCCGGACGCGGGCCGCGTCCTCCTCGACGGCGAGGACATCACCGACCTCCCCCCCGAGAAGCGCAAGGTCAACACCATCTTCCAGAGCTATGCCCTGTTCCCCCACATGACCGTCCGGGAGAACATCGCCTTCGGACTGCGCGTCGCCAAGAGGCCTAAGAGCGAGATCGACGACGAGGTCGACCGGATGCTCCGCCTCGTCCGCTTGACCGATCAGGCCGGGAAGAAGCCGGACCTCCTCTCGGGCGGGCAGAAACAGCGCGTCGCCATCGCCCGGGCCCTCGTCAACAGGCCCCGGGTGCTCCTCCTCGACGAGCCGCTGGCCGCCCTCGACCTCAAGCTCCGCCAGCGGATGCTCATCGAGCTCGACATGATCCACGACGAGGTCGGGATCACGTTCCTCTACGTCACCCACGATCAGGGCGAGGCCATGAGCCTCAGCGACCGGATCGCCGTGATGGACTCGGGACGGATCGAGCAGATCGGGACGCCCGTCGAGATCTATGAGGCCCCGCGGACGAGCTTCGTCGCGGCCTTCATCGGCGACACGAACTTCCTCGAGGGCGAGGTCACCGGCCTCGAGGACGCGGAATACAGCCGCCTCGAGATCGCGGGCGTCCCGGGCATCGTCTGTTTCAACGACAAGGCGATCGGGCCGGGACAGCCCGTCTTCCTGAGCATCCGGCCGGAAAAGGTCCACATATCCCGGGATAAGCCGGAGGAGGCGAGGCTCCGGAACATGCTTTCCGCCGTCGTCGAAGATGTCATCTACCTCGGCTCGACGACCAAGTACTGGGTCCGGGCCGGGGAGATCCGGATCCAGGTCCTCCGCCAGCACTCCCGCTTCTTCCTCGACGAGAAACCCATCCGCTGGAACGACGAGGTCTGGGTCTGGTGGCACGGCGACGATGGCTTCATGCTCGAGCGCTACCGGGAGGTCGACGAGGACCTCCTGGCCGGCCCGCCCCGCAAGGTGGGCGAGTCCGACGGGGGGAACGGGCGTTGAAGGCCGAGACCCGGAAGCGGGCCGCGGAATGGCTGACCTCCGGGCCTTCGATCCTCTGGCTCGGCCTCTTTTTCCTCGTCCCGACCCTCCTCGTCTTCGTCCTCGCCCTCCGCCCGGCCAACCCGTTCGGCGGCATCGGCACGGGATGGACGCTCGGCAACATCCGCCGCCTGGCCGACCCGGCCATGCTCGCGGTCGCCCGAAGGACGCTCGAGATCAGCCTCGGGACGACCTTCATCTGCCTCGTGCTCGCGGTCCCCGTGGGCTACACCCTCGCCCGGGTTTCCGTGAAATGGCGAAATTTTTTCCTGATGCTTGTCATCATCCCCTTCTGGACCAATTTTCTCGTCCGCGTCTTCGCCTGGAAGACGCTCCTCCACCCGGAAGGGCCGATCAAGCAGGTTCTCGTCTTCCTGGGTCTCGTCCCGCCCGGGGCGTCCCTGCTCTACCGGCCGGAGGCCGTGGTCCTGGTCTCGGTCTACACCTTTCTGCCGTTCACCATCCTGCCCATATACGCCGCCGCTGAAAAGTTCGATTTCCGGCTGATGGAGGCGGCCCGGGACCTCGGGGCGCGCCCGTTCTTCGCCTTCCGCAAGGTCTTCTTGCCGGGGATCCGCCGGGGCCTCATCACGGCCGTCCTCTTCGTCTTCATCCCCGCCCTGGGCTCCTACGTCATCCCGGACATCGTCGGCGGCCCGGGCGGAGAGATGATCGGCAACAAGATCGCCCAGCGGGTCTTCGTCGACCGCAACCTTCCGCTGGCCAGCGCCCTGTCGGTTATCCTCATTCTGTCGGTCCTCGCGCCCCTCGTCGCCGTCCTCCTCCTCCAGCGCAAGGGAGAAAGGCCGGAGATCCTCTAGGAGACCGCATGAAACGCAGCCGCCTCCCTATCTGGATCACGGTCGGAGCGCTGGTCTTCTTCTACCTGCCGATCCTCATCCTCGTCGTCAACTCGTTCAACGCCTCGCGCTTCGGGACGGGTTGGCAGGGATTCTCCCTGAGATGGTACGCCCAGCTCCTCCGTGAGCCGGAGATCTGGCTGGCCGCCCGCAATTCGCTCCTCGTTGCCTTCGGCGCCACGGCCCTGTCCGTGGTCCTGGGAACGGCGGCGGCTTTCGCCCTCCATAGGTTCGGCGGGAGCCGGCTCCAGCGTTTCCATTACGCCCTCGTCTACATGCCCCTGGTCGTCCCCGAGATCCTGATGGGGATCAGCCTGCTCATGGCCTTCGCGGCAACGGGGGTCCGGCTCGGACTCGGGACGATCTTCCTGGCCCATGTCACGTTCTGCGTCAGCTTCGTGGCCATGACCGTCCTGGCCCGGCTCCAGGATTTCGATGACGCCGTCGTCGAGGCCGCCCGGGACCTCGGGGCGGGATGGGGCTTCACGTTCCGCAAGGTCGTCCTCCCGATGATCGCCCCCGGGATCGCCGCCGGGGCGCTCCTCGCGTTCACCCTGTCCATAGACGATTTCGTCATCACCTTCTTCGTGGCCGGCCCGGGGTCGACGACGCTCCCCATCCGTGTCTACAGCATGATCAAGTTCGGATCCCCGCCGCTCATCAACGCCCTCTCGACGATCCTCCTCTTCGTCACGTTCACCGCCGTCATCCTGAGCCAAAGGATCTCGAGCCCGAGGAGGTGATCCATGAGAAAGATCGTCCCTGTCCTCATCGCCCTGGCCGCCGCCGCCACCATCGTGGACTGCGGCGGGACCGGACCTGTCCTCCATATCTATACCTGGGCCGACTACTTCAAGCCGGACATCGTCCGCCGCTTCGAAACCGCGCGCGCCTGCCGGGTCGTCATCGACACGTTCGACTCGAACGAGGCCATGTATGCCAAGCTCAAAGCGGGCGCGTCCGGTTACGACATCCTGACCCCGTCGAGCTATATGGTCAGCCTGATGTACTCCCAGGGGATGCTCCTGCCGATCGACCACGCCCTCATTCCCAATCTCGTCAACGTCGATCCGGAATACCTGAAGACCGCGGTCGACGGGACGATGGGCCACTCCGTCCCCTACATGGTCAGCAACACCGGGATCGCCTACCTCGAGAGCCGGGTCGCGAATTTCGTCCCGTCCTGGGCGATGTTCGGGCGCGCCGACCTCAAGGGCCGGATGACCCTCCTCAACGACATGCGCGAGACGATCGGGGCCGGCCTCAAGTTCCTGGGCTACAGCCTGAACACGACGAACGAGCGGGAGCTCGAGGCCGCCCGGGACGTCATCCTCGGCTGGCGGGCCAACATCGCAAAGTTCGAGAACGAGCAGTACAAGACCGGCCTGGCCTCGGGCGAGTTCCTCCTCGTCCAGGGCTACAGCGGGGACATCCTCCAGGTCCGCAAGGAGAACCGGGACATCGCCTTCGCCCTCCCGGTCGAGGGGGCGGCCCTATCGGTGGACGACCTGGTCATTCCGCGGACGGCCGAGGAGGCCGGCCTCGCCCACGCCTTCATCGACTTCCTCCACGATCCCGCCGTCGCCGCGGAGAACACGGCTTTCTTGGGCTATCTCTGCCCCAACCTGAAAGGATACGGGCTTCTTCCGCCCGAGCTTCGGAACGACCCGGCTGTCTTCATCACTCCGGAGCTTCGGGCCAAGAGCGAGATCATCATGGACCTGGGGGCGGCCAACGCGCTCTATGTCAGAATCTGGGACGAGATCAAGTCGGCTAAATGAGGAGCGATAGGCGAATGAGAAAACGCGCTCTCATCGTCGGAGCGATCCTGATCCTCGGCCTCGCGTCCGCCTGCGCCCTCCTGCCCAGGCCCGGCTCGGCGGCGGGGACGGGCGCGCCGGAAAAGTTCTCCTGGCCGAAGGGAAAGAAGGCCGCGATCAGCCTGACCTTCGACGACGCCCGGCCCAGCCAGATCGACAACGGGATGCCGGTCTTCAAGGCGCGCAAGGTCCGGGCGACGTTCTATGTCCAGCCCGGGAACGTCGCCCTGCGCCTCCCGGGCTGGAAGAAAGCCGTCAGGGACGGCCACGAGATCGGCAACCACACGATGACGCATCCCTGCACGGGGAACTACGCCTTTTCCAGGAAGAACGCGCTCGAGGAGATGACGCTCGACGACATGGCCCGCGAGATCGATGGGGCGACCCGGGGGATCGAGGACGCGTTGGGCGTCCGGCCGGAGTCGTTCGCCTATCCCTGCGGCCAGACGTTCGTCGGGCGCGGCCGGGACCTCCGCAGCACCGTGCCCCTCGTCGCCGAACGATTCCTCACGGGGCGACTCTGGCTCAGCGAGGCCGCGAACGATCCCGAGGTCTGCGACTTCTTCCAGCTCCTGGCCATGGAGAGCGACGGCAAAACCTTCGAGGAGATCGGGCCGCTCCTCGAACAAGCGGCCGCCGAAGGCCGCTGGCTCGTCCTGGCGGGGCACGATATCGGCGACCCCGGCTTCCAGACGACCCTCACGAAAACGGTCGACGACCTCTGCCGTTACGCCGCCGACCCGGCCAACGGCCTGTGGATCGATACCGTCGGAACGATCGGCCGCTACGTCGCCGAAAAACGGGGCCGGGCGCCGGAAAGACCTGTCAAGTAAAGGAGATCGGCATGAAACCCGCGAGAACCTTCGGCCCGCTTATCGCCGCTCTCCTGCTGTTGGCCGTCCCGGCCGCATCCCCCGGGCCCGCCCGGACGGAGCCGGAAAAGCCGCTTTACAAGGATGCCGCCCAACCCAAGGAAAAAAGGGTCGAAGACCTCCTCTCCCGGATGACGCTCGAGGAGAAGATCGGCCAGATGAACATGCCGTGCGTCTACGAAGACGGCCTGGGCAAGTCCGTCCCCGAAAAGATGGAGGGCGTCCGGAAGTTCGCCGCGGGGACATGGATCAAGGGGTTCGGGCCCGGCGGCGGCTTCTTCACGCTGCCGAACACCATCCTGCACGAAGGCCCGCGCCAGCAGGCGGAATTCCTGAACGAGCTTCAGCAGATCGCCATGGAGAAGACGCGGCTGGGCATTCCGCTCCTGCAGACGGAGGAAGGCACCCACGGGCTGATGTGCTCCGGCGGGACCATCTTCCCGGAGGGCCCGGCGCTCGGCAGCATCTGGAATACGGAGGTCATCTCACGGATCTATGCGGCCGTGGCCGACGAAGCGCGCTCCATCGGCATCCACCAGATCTTCACGCTCGTCGTCGAGCCGATCCGGGACCCGCGGCTCGGGCGCAATGAAGAGGCCTACAGCGAAGATCCTTACCTCTGCTCCCGCTTCGCGGAGGCGATCGTCCGGGCGGTCCAGGGCAACGACGTTTCGGCCCCCGATAAAGTGGTGGCCGGGCTCTGCCACTACCCCGGCCAGAGCCAGCCGGCGAGCGGGCTGGAGCGGGGCGCCATGGAGATCTCCGAGCGCATGCTGCGGGGGGTTTTCCTGCCGCCTTGGGAAGCCGGGATCAAGGAAAACGGCGCCCTGGGCGTCATGGCGACCTATCCGGCGATCGACGGCGTGCCGGTCCACGCATCGGAATGGATCCTGACCGATATCCTGCGGAAGGAATTCGGGTTCAAAGGGCTCGTCCTTTCCGAGGGCGGCGGGATCGGGACCCTCGTCTATGAGGGGCTCGCCGCGACCCAAAAGGAGGCCGGCCAGCTCGCGCTCAAGGCGGGCGTGGACGTGGGCATCTCCTACGAATCCGGCTACATGCTGGACATGATCGCCTCGGTCAAGGAAGGGAAGGTCCCCATTTCGCTCATCGACAGGGCCGTCCGCCGCATCCTCGAACAAAAATTCCGACTGGGGCTTTTCGAAGGCCCCGGCGTCGATCCCGGGAAGGCGGATAGAACGGTCCACAGCCAGGACCACCAGGACCTCGCCCTCGAAGCCGCGCGCAAGGCCATCGTCCTGTTGAAGAACGAGAAGAACCTCCTGCCCCTCCGTCAGGACATCGCCTCGATCGCGGTCATCGGTCCCAACGCGGACGACACCCGCAATCAGCTCGGCGATTACGTATCGACCACGGTCCTCCAGGACATCACGACCGTCCTCGAAGGCATCAGGGCGGCCGTTTCCCCGACGACGAAGGTCGCTTACGTCAAGGGTTGCGATGTCGTCGGCACGGACGTCGACGAGATCGACAAGGCCAGGGAGGCGGCGGCCGGGGCCGAAGTCGCAGTCGTCGTCGTCGGAGAGAACGAATGGCAGGCCGCGAACGGGAAAGGCACGAGCGGCGAAGGCTACGACGCGGCGACGCTCGAGCTCACGGGCCTTCAGAACGACCTCGTGCGGGCGGTTGTCGGGACCGGAACGCCGACGGTCGTCGTGCTCGTCAACGGGCGGCCGCTCGCCGTCCGGGAGATCGTCGGGCTCGTCCCGGCCGTCATCGAAGCCTGGATCCCCGGCGAGAAGGGCGGCCGGGCCGTGGCCGATGTCCTATTCGGCGACGTCAACCCTTGCGGCAAGCTCCCCGTGACCGTCCCGCGCCACGCGGGCCAGCTTCCGGTCTATTACGACGCTAAGAAATCGAAGGAATATTGGATCAAGGAAGGATGGGGGCATCCCTACGCGGACATGGAGCCGACTCCCCTCTACCCGTTCGGGCACGGCCTGAGCTACACGACGTTCGCCTACGATAAGCTCGGCCTGAGCTCCACGGAGATCGGCCCGAAGGATTCGGTCGTGGTCCGCGTGGACGTCCGGAATACCGGGGAGCGATACGGCGAAGAGGTCGTCCAGCTCTACGTCCGGGATGTCGTCAGCTCCGTCGCCACGCCGGTCATGGCGCTCAAGGGGTTCGCCCGGGTCGGCCTCGAGCCGGGAGCGACGCGGACCGTGACCTTCACTCTGACCGCCGGACACCTGGAACTCCTCGACCGGCACATGGCCCGCGTCGTGGAACCCGGCGAGTTCAAGGTTCTCGTCGGAAGCTCGTCGGCCGACATCCGGGCCGGGGGGAGTTTCGTCGTGAGGCAGCGATGACCCTCACGGCCTTCGAGGTCGGGACCTTCGGGCTCTATATCGTCGCCGTCCTCCTCGTCGGGTACCTTTCCGGCCGGAAGGGGCGGGAGACGGCGTCGGATTTCTTCCTGGCCGGGCGGGGGCTGCCGTGGTACGTCATCGGGTTCTCGCTCATCGCGGCCAGCATCAGCTCCGAGCAGTTCATAGGGGAGGTCGGCTGGGCCTACAAGTTCGGCCTGGCCGTGGCCAACTGGGAATGGCTCGTCTGGCCCGCCCAGGCACTCCTCCTCGTCTTCTTCCTGCCCGTCTTCCTGAGGAACAGGATCTACACGGTCCCCGAATACCTGACGAAGAGGTTCGGCATCGTCGTCGGGTCCGCGTTCTCCGTCGTCTGCATGGTCCAGTACATGATCATCAACCTCCCGCTCGTCCTGTACTCCGGCGGGTTCCTCATCAACAGGATCTTCGGGATCGACCTCCGTCTGGCCGTCTGGATGCTCGTCGTGGTCGCGGGCTCCTACACGATCTTCGGGGGCCTGCGGTCGGCGGCCTGGGTGGACCTGCTCAACGGGGCCCTTCTCATCGGGGGAGGACTCCTCGTCTTCTTCCTGGGCCTGGCCGCCGTCCCCGGCGGCCTGAAAGCCATCATCGGAACGGGAGAACGGGCCCACCTCATTCTGCCCGCCTCGCATCCCGACCTCCCATGGACGGGCATTCTGGCCGTAGCCCTTGTGATGGGCGGCTACTATTATTCGACCAACCAGTACATCACCCAGCGTTGCCTCGCGGCGAAATCGCAGTGGAACGGCAAGATGGGCATCGTCCTCGCAGCGGCCCTGGCCCTCCCGCTGGGACTCGGCGTCGCCTGGCCGGGGATGATCGCCCACGCCCTGGAGCCCGGCCTGCCCCACCCCGACGGGGCCTACCCGTTTCTCATCGGCCGCGTGGTCCCGGTCGGATTGCGCGGGGTCATCTTCGCCGTGCTCTTCGGAGCCATCATCTCCACGGTCGATTCCCTGATCAACGCGACGTCATCCCTGCTGACGATGGACATCTATAAAGGACTCGTCAACAAGAGCGCTTCCGATGCCCGTATGGTGAGATTCGCCCGCTGGACCGGGGTCCTCTTCCTCGTCTTCGGGGCGTTCTGGTCTCCGATGGTCGGCAGGTTCGGCTCGATATTCTCATACGCCCAGGATTGTTGGGCCCTGATGCTGGCCCCGATCATGGCGGTCTTCATCCTCGCCATCTTCTGGAAGCGGATGTCGCAGGCGGCCGCCGTCGCCGCGCTCGTCCTGGCCATCCCGATGCTCGTCATCGTGTTCCTCCGGCAGTTCCACGGCTTCCTGGCGTCGGTCAACATCTTCAACCTCTCGGGGATCGTCTTCGCCGCCTCGCTGGGCCTTGTCGCCTTCATCAGCCTCGTTACCAAAGCCCCGGGGCCGGAGAACCTCCGGACGACCATCTGGCGCCGGGAGATGGTCCGCCTTCCGGAGGAGGAGACGCGCGGGGGCTATCCCTGGTGGAAGAGGGTTTCCTTCTGGTTCATGGCCGTTGTCGTCATCTTCGTCGCGATATATATTATCCTCTGGTGATCCCCGAAAGGAGGGAACATGCCGGGACCGGGCAGTCAATGGATCGGAAAGGAAGAGCTCGCGGAGCTCATGGACGTGATGGAGTCCGGGTATCTCTTCCGCTACGGGAACCTCGAGGACCCGAACTTCAAACACAAGGTCTACACGTTCGAACAGGAGTTCGCCGCTCATTGCGGCGCGCGATACGCCCTCGCCACGAGCTCCGGCTCAGGCGCTCTCGTCGCGGCCTTGAAGGCGATCGGCATCAGGCCGGGCGACGAGGTCATCGTCCCGGCCTACACGTTCGTCGCGACCTACAGCTCCATCATCTTCGCCGGGGGCGTGCCCGTGCTGGCCGAGATCGACGAGAGCCTCGGCATCGACCCGGCGGACATCGAGCACCGGATCACGGCGCAGACCAAGGCCATCATGCCGGTCCACATGCTGGGCAATCCCTGCGACATGGACGCCATCATCGAGGTCGCCGGCCGGCACGGCCTCGTTGTGATCGAGGACGCCTGCCAGGCGAATGGCGGCTCGTACCGCGGCCGTAAGCTCGGCACGATCGGCCAGATCGGAGCGTTCTCCCTGAACATCTACAAGACGATGACCGCCGGGGACGGCGGCATGGTCGTCACGGACGACGTTGACCTCTACAAGCTGGCATTCGGTTTCCACGACCAGGGGCACGCGCCGCTCCGCTCGGGCGTGGAGGTCGGGAAGCGGAGCGTCCTGGGGATGAACTTCCGGATGAACGAACTCACCGGGGCCTTGGCCCTGGCCCAGCTCCGAAAGCTCGACCGCATCGTGGCGACGCTTCATGAGAAGAAGAAAAAGTTCAAAGACCTCATCGCCGGGGCCGGAGGGTTCAAGTTCCGCGTTCTGAACGACCCGGACGGCGAATGCGCGACCCTCTGCACGGTCCTCTTCGACGACCCGGGGAAGGCCGCCCGCGTCGCCGAGAGATTGGGGACGACGACGGTGGACCGGAGCGGCTGGCACGTCTACGCCAACATGGAGCACTTCAACCGGTATCTCAAGGAGAAGGGCTTCCCCTCCGGAAAAGGGGCTTTCCCGCGGACCGACGACATCCTGAGCCGGGCGATCAACCTCAGCGTGGGCGTCGTCGACGCGGGCTTGGGCGCCGCGTTCGGCATCAACATCGACGCCACGGACGAGGAGATCGTCCGGGCCGCGGAGAGGTTCCGGAAGGGCTGCTCCGCATAGGCGCGGCCGCCGGAAAAGCCCCCTACCCGCGGGATGGGGAAATGGGTATAATACCGGCACAGGTCAAGGGATCGGACATGAGAGCGCTCAAGCATCTTCTTCTTGCCTTCCTCATCGCCCGGTGTTTGCCCGCCCTTGCCGGCGGCCAGGTCAATCCGGCCGATGCCTGGGAACGGCGGCTCAACGAGCTTCAGCCCCCCGACAAGGTCCTGGAGGCCGTCGGCGTCCGGCCGGGCATGATCATCGGCGAGGTGGGGGCGGGCCGCGGCCGATACACCGTGCATCTGGCGCGGGGCACGGGCCCGGAAGGCCGAGTCTATGCCAACGACATCGACGCCGGGAGCCTCGCCTACCTCAGGGAACGGTGTCAGCGTGACGGAATCGGGAACGTCGTGACCATCCTCGGGAAGATGGACGACCCGCTGTTCCCGCCGGCCGTCCTGGACCTGGTCTTCATGGTCAACACCTGGCACCACCTGGCCCGGCCCGTCGTCCTCCTCCGCAACCTCGTCCCCGCCCTCAGGCCCGGCGCGACGGTGGCCATCGTCGAACACGAGCCCGACAAGAGCGGCGCCGCGTTCCGCCGCGAGGCGACGTCCCGGGAGACGATGCAGGGGCAGGCCGCCGAGGCGGGCTTCGAGATCGTCCGCGTCGAAACTTTTCTCGAAACCGATAACATATATATCCTGCGCCCCAAAGCCAATTAGCCCGTTAGGCGCGTCGCCCCCCTGCCGGAGACGCGGACCTCACAATCTCCCCCTGGTTCCCATATTCTTGGGAGCGTCCCCGTTCCGCGCCCTCGCCGATTTCATCGGAGGGCTCAAGAGGCCGCCCTGACCGTGTCCCGGATGAACGATATCGTGAGGATGTTCCGGCGCCCCTTCATTCGGCGGGCTGGGCGGACACGATGCGGACCGCGACCCGCCGCTTCACCGGGAATCCCTCGGCCGACTGGCCGACGAAGACCAGGTCATATCTCCCGAGGAACCCGGGCCCGGGCATCCAGCTGAACGTGCTGTTGACCGGATTAAGCGTCGAGCCCGCCGGGAGGGGCCGGAGCTCATCGCCCACCACCAGATAGCCCTTCAGGGTACCGGAAGTTCCCAGCCTGATTTCGATCAGGCCGTCCTCTTCCATGACGGCCTCGACGACCCCCCTGTCGTCGGGGAACGCCGGCTCGAAGCTCCCCTCCGCCCCGAATCCGGTCCTCCGGAACACGGGCGTCTTGTAATCCTGTGGGATGCCGTCGAGGTCGGACAAGCTGCCGGAGGCGGCCGTCTCTGAGGCAGCCGTTTTCATCGTGACGGCGGCCATCGATGCCAGCCCGGCGCCCGGCACCGCATTCAGAGCCGTGAAGTAGCTCGTCCCGGTGTTGCCGGAGGCGCCCGCGCTATCGGAGGCGACCCATTTGATCGTATGGAGCCCGTCGGCGTACTTGGTCGTGTCGAAGGCATACGTCCCGCCCGGGCCGCTCTTGTTCTTCAACAGAGGGAAGAGGGCGGCGATAGCCGGACGAGGCTGATTGTAGACCGGATGGGCGCGTTTGACGCCGTCGATCCAGACCCAGATCGTCGTCCCGTTGACTTTGATCATCTTGGGACGCGGCGTAAGCATCCAGGCGGTGTTGGCGTAGGCCCCGGAGATCGTCTCTCCCCATTCGGGCGCTTCAACGAGGCCGAAGGGCTTGGTATTATTTTTGTCGGCGGCCGTGATCGTTCGCGTTCCGACTTCGACGCCGTTGCCCTCCTGGTCATAGGCGACGGCGTGGAGGATGAACTTGCCGTTGCCCGCGCCGGGAAGGGCGTAGGTATTCAGCATGTAGCCCCAGGCGGCCCGATTGCTGAGGGGATAATTCGCGTACTTAGTTTCGAGGTCCGGGCGGGCTCCGGCCACGAACCCGGCGTCGCCGATATAAACCAGGCCATCCTTGCCTATCGTGTCGGCGGGGTCGGTCTTGACCGGTGTCCTCCGGATCTCGAGATTGACGACCCCGAGATCGTCCAGGGCCCAGCCGGAGAGAGAAACCGTGCCCTTGACGGTGACTCCGTTCTTCGGCGATTCAAAAGCCCCGATGGGGGCGGCCGTGCTCGCGAGAACATTCATCGTCACGGCGATTTCTTGAGGGGAGTTGGCGGCATACGGGTCGGCGACGGACACCGTGCCCGTGTAGGTCCCGGCGCCGAATCCTGCAGGGTTGATCCCGATCGTTAGAAGGTCGTTGCCGGTGCCGCTTGTCGGGGATACCGTGATCCACGCGTTCGAACGGGTGGCGGTCCAATGGAGCGTCCCGCCTTTGGCGTCTGTCAGAAGCACCGTCTGCGTGCCGGTCTTGGCACCGGACGTGTCTGCCCCGAACTTCAGGGAGGTCGGACTCAAGGTGATGCTCGGAGTATCCGCTCCAGCGATCGAGAAGGTTGCGTCCGATTCGTCGACGGCCGAACCCTGGGTGATCCGGACCCTGTAGTCGGTTCCGGCCGCCGTCGTCCGGGGAATGGTCCATTCATAGGTCTCGGCCATCACGCTCACCGTGCCGATATCGGCCGCCTTCGCTCCCCCCTTATAGAGCGTGAGGGTAGCCGTGCCGCTGAGCTCCCGTTGCGTCCAGGTGATATTGTGCGTGTCGCCGGCCTGCCAGCTTTCTCCGCCGTTCGGGGACGTCAAGGCAATGGAAGTCCCCGAGGTCGGCACGACGAAGAGCATCATGTGGCCGTTGCCGCCCTTCCAGATCCCATAAACGAAGGTGGATGACCTGGTCAAGGCCACGCGGTAGGCATTGGACGAGGTCGAGAAACCGGCGGCCGGATCGATCGTATTGATCGTCCACCTCTTGGTGGCGGGATCATAGAAAGACGCCTTGACCTGCTTGGCTCCGCTCGCGCTGTACTCCGCCCAAGCGACGACCACCCCGCCGTTTTCGTCCGCGATCACGACCGGGACAGGATCGCCGCCCTTCAAGTTCAGAAAATCGAGGCTGGCTCGGGTCGAAGCTAAGAAATTCCCTCCCGGGAGCTTCTTCGAATGATCGATGCACATCTTCTGGAGGGCATTGCTCCAGCCGCCCATGGCCCTATGCCACACGCCGTTATCGTCCACGTACATATCGCCATAGCTGTTGAAGCTGACGTTCGGGCCCTTGGGAGCCCTAAAGATCGTGCCACCCATGAGCGTGCCGCCGGAAGCTGCCGAAGTGCACATGGCGTCCCAGGCATAGCCGCCTAACGTGCCCACAATGCACCACGTCGCGTAGATGCGGCCCTGGGAATCGTTGATGATCACGGGAAATTTGTGTTCGGGAACGCCCGCCGTGAACGCCTGGGTCGCTTCCCATTTGCCCGAGGCCAGGCGGCGTTTGTAATAAAGGGCGTTCGAGCCCGTGTTCTTGTTCCAGATGGCGAACATGGCATGGACCATTCCGGTCCCGTCCACCGCGCAGGTCGCCTGGCTGATCCACTGGTTCGTCTGAGCGGTCTGCACGGTCTCGGTGCGCCAACCGGAGCCGTCGCGCCAGGAGTGACTCAGAGTCTGGCCGCCCGCGTTGTTCCACAACACGTGCGCCGAACTGCCGTCCGGACGAACGGAAAGATAAGGCCGCCAAAAAGTCGTCGAGAGACCGCTGGTGACCTCGACCTTCCCGGTGATGGCATGGTTGACGATCCGCCCATAATAGAGGTGGCCGCTCACGGTCCAAACAACGTGGACCCCGCCGCTATTATCTGTCCGGATGTCATGGGTCGTGACGTTTTCGCCCAGATCGTAGATGTTGTATTGAGCCGCCGCCGGAACGGCGAGGGAGAAGACCAGCGCGGCAGCCGCCGCAAACAGACTTGTCCGGCCGAGGGATGTCGCATATCTCATTGGCATCTCTCCATATACGAATCACTTAGGTCACTTTTATACAGGCCGGGGTGGGTGCTGTCAATACCCCCTGGCGATGAGAAGGGGGGTGAAATCTCCCCCCTCGCATCCCTTCCCCCTGGCAGGAGGCCCGGACGACGGGCCCCGGCGGGCCTCGAGAAAGCGGACCACCGCATTGACTTTGAGACTTTAATTGGCTACAATGCGAAGGCTTTTCCGGGTCGGGGCCGTAAGCGCCGACCTATGGAGGTTCTTGATGAAGAAATGCTTGAGCGTGATCCTGTTGTTCGCCTTGAGCATCGGACTCCGGGCCGCGGACGTGAAGGTCGACATCCGGAAGATGACGGAAGGGGCTACGGGCAACCAGAGGTTCCCCGTGATCGCGGAGAATGCCCGGGGGCAACGGATCTATACCTACAGGGGCGGCGATGGGTATGCTCATTCTTTATCTACAAGAACGGCACCTGGACCGGCGGGGGACGTATCCCCGGGAGCCCGCAATTCGACGATTATTGGTACAGCGACATCGTCGCCGACAGCACGGGCGCGTTCCACTTTGTCTGCGAAGAAGCCGACAAGGCCATGTACTACGGCTACTTCGAGAACGGCGCCTGGGCTCCGATGCGCAAGATCGATGCCCGCCACGAAGCTACGCTGGCGCTGGGCGTCCTGTCCAACGACACGGTCGTTCTCGTCTCGGCGATGGTTAGCCGACAGCGAAGGGCCTCACCAAGGACGTCATCCTCGGGACCAAGCCGAAGGGGGCCAAGTACCTTCTCTGGGTTCAAGAACGTCACCCACGACTTCGAGAGCTCGACCATGGTCGATGTGGCGATCGACGCCAAGGACAACTCCTGGATCGCCTATAAGGGAGCGTATGCTCAAGGGCAGCGAGGAGACCCTCCAAGCCATCCTCTTGGGCCTGGACAAGTCCAACAAGGAGTTCTATTTCAAGAACGTCTCCGGACAGGAAGACGCATGGTGCTGGTACCCCCGCGTCGCCGTCAACAGCGACGGCCTGATCATGGTCACGTGGATGATGTCCCAGCAGCAGACCTATTTCTATCGCCTCTACGACTCGGTTACGGACAAGTGGACCGAGGTCAAAGCGCTCATCGTCGGCCCGATGACGCCCCTGGCCGTACATGTACAACAAGCTCCTGGCCCGGGGCCGGACTTCTTCTGGATCGGCCTGAACGGCGGACCGGACCCTGTCGCTCTACAAGTACGACGCCGAAAAGGACGCCTGGGACAAGCTCGCGGACGTCTCCGAGCGGCGGCGTCAATGTGGTTCTCGGCCGCAACGGCGCCGACAGCATCCTGATCTCCTGGGAAAGCCAGTCCTCGCCATCCTCTTGTTACCTGACGACGGTCACGTCCGACTTCAAACCCATCATCCGGATCCAGCCCGTGGCCAACCTCAGGGTCGAGAAGCACGTCGAGCGCGGGTTCTTCCACGGGTACACCCTGAACGCCCTGACCTGGGAGGCCAACCCCATCAACACCGACAATCAGATCGTGATCGCCGCCCAGAGGGTTTACAGGAAGCTCCGCACCGAGGATGCCTCCAAGTGGGCCCTGCTCACCGAGCTCGCCGCCGACGTCCGCAGCTACGAGGACCGGAACGTCCCGGCCGGGAGCGATTACGTCTACGCCGTGACCTGCGTCGACGACAAGGGCATCGAGAGCCCGATCATCGACGAGGGCCAGGGGGCGGCCGCGACGGCCGGCGTTCTCCGAACGCCGAGTCGATGCCGACCGGAAGGACCGCTGAAGACTCCAGGCCATAAATCGAGGAGACCCATGAAAACATCCGTCACGACGACGATCACAGCATGCCTTCCTGGCTCTCCTGCTCATCGGCCCAGCCGCCGCGCCCGCCGCGGCGGGCCAGGACGAGACGACCGCCGCGCCCACGCCGGCGGAGCTCCAAGCCCAGCCCCGGTTCCGGATCGGGGTCTATTTCGAGGGCTCGATGCTCAACGACAAGAACCTGACGGATTTCTTCGGCCACTCGCAGAGGAACCTGCCGGGCTTCGAGGCGTCCGTGCACACCCTGTACAACATCGACGTCTGGGCTTCGTACCGGATCTACACCGACGAGACCAAGACGACGTTCTACGGCAATGAAGACAAGTTCAAGATCAACCAGGCTTCGCTCGGCCTCATCTACCGGCCGATCGTCTGGAAGATCCTCGAGCCGTTCGTCGGCGCCGGCGTCGAGATCTATTCGTACTCCGAGAAGATCGAAGGGGACGACCTCCCCGAGACGAGCGGGAACGCCTTCGGCTTCCACGTCCAGGGCGGGACCTACGTCAAGATCTTCAAGTTCCTCGACGGCAAGGTCTTTGTCCGCCTCAACGGGGTCAAGAAGACCCTTGCCGAAGCCCTCCCCGACGGGACCAACGAGCTGGACCTCGGCGGCAAGGAGTTCGGCGCGGGTCTGGTCTTCAAGTTCTGATCCCGATCTCGCGGAGACAAATCATGCGAAAGTCGGTCATCGCTATTTTGCTCATTCTTGCGTCGGCCGGGATCCTTCCCGCGGCATCCAGCGTCTATCAGGTCCCAGATCTGGCGGGGGGCAACGAAAAGCCTTCCATCGCCCGCAACGCCCAGGGCGACATGCTCATCGTCTATCGGAACAACGTCTGCGGGGGCTGCCTTCTATTTCAAGCGGCACGACGGCGGGACCCTCGGCCCGGAGATCATCGCCGGACAGCCCTACGAGCAGTACGCCAAGGAGAACATCTTCGTCACGGACGTCGTCGCCGATCCCGACGGGCAACTTCCACGCAGTCTGGAATTTCGATATCCACGCGGGCGCCTGGGGGATGTACTATGCGGTATTCGACATCGCGACGGAGCGCTGGAGCGCCCCGACCCTGATCGTGGCCGGCAAGATCGAGGGCCCGAGGCTCACGATCAACCCCCTGACGAACGACCTCGTCCTGGTCTACGATTCTTACCTCGCAGGCATCAACAAGGACATTTTTATCAAGGTCAAGACGAGCACGGGGTGGCAGAAAGAAGTCGACCTTTCCTTAGGGACGCAGGAGGCCGCGCGGCCTTCCGACCGGCGAACAGCCCTCGCGGTCCGCGCCGGGAACGACCGGACCCGCATTCAGGCTCCCCACGGACAGCTCGCGGAAACGAACGCCTGGGTATCCGTCGACGAGTCGGACGGCTTTGTCTACGTCACGTGGAAGGCCGACAAGTGGAACGAGCCCTTGGCCAAGTGGGAGCTGCAGATCGTCGTCGCCCTCCTCGACCCCTCTTACAAAATGGTCTGGTTCGGGCGGGTCACCCACGACTACGAGGGTTTTCACGTCCTGCCGACCATCGCGGCCATCGACGGCCGGTCGATGATGGCCTTCGCCTGGCAGCAGGAAGGCGGATACTACTACATCGATTTCGTCAAGAACGGGAACACCCTGGCCTACGACCCCGCCGTTCTTTACGACCACCGCATCGCCGCGTGCCCCATCGTCCCCCATTGGGAATTCTTCAGCTATGTCGTCGCCCACGGGGACGAGATGATGTTCGTCTACAAGGACCCCAGCAAACAGACGAACCTCCTGCGGTTCACGATCGACGGCAAGCGCGAGGACAAGCTGCCGATCGACCTGTGCAACGACGAGCCGAGCCTTTGGCCGATCGACGTTTTCAGCGATCTGGAGGTCGGACTGCTGACCGTCTGGGCGACCCCGCGCGAGGGGAACGCCTCGATCCATTATTCGATCTACGATTACCCGAAGACCGTCGTCAAATCCCCCCTGAACCTGAGGGTCGAAACCCGGCTGGAGAGGTCCTTCTTCAGGGGCCATTACCTGAACTCTCTGACCTGGGAGAGCAATCCGTACAACACCGCCCATAACGTAAACGTCTCCGGCTACCGGATCTACCGCAAACCCATGGGCGGGGACCGCAGCCAGTACGTCCGAATCGGCGAAGTGTCGGCAACCACGTTGGCCTACGGCGATTCCGAGGGTATCGGCGCCGTCAATACGTTCGATTACGCCGTGACCTGTTTCGACGGCCAGGGTCACGAAAGCACGCCCCTCTGACCGCGGAGCCTGACCCAGCCTTACCCCCCCTCCCTCCGGCGCCCGCCGGGGGGAGGGAATAACCCGTAGCGCCGGCGCCCCGCCAGCGTTTTACCCCTTTACGGCGCCGCGTCCCTTGGGCTAAGCTTGTCCCATGCCGAAACGCTTCGACGTCGCCGTCGTCGGCGGCGGGGCGGCCGGGCTGGTCGCCGCCATCAGTGCCGCGAGACAGGGAAGTTCCGTCGTCATCTGCGAACGGATGCCGCGCCTCGGGAAGAAGATCCTCGTCACCGGCGGCGGCCGCTGCAACCTGACCAACGATGAGCTCAGGCCGGAGGCCTTCACCTCCGGAAACCCTGAGATCGTCGCCGCGGTCCTCGGGAAGTTCGGGAAGGAGGACATCCGCCGGTTCTTCAAGGGACTGGGGCTCGAGACACATTCCGAGGGCGGTCGCGTCTTCCCGGCGACCAATCAGGCTTCGTCGGTCCTGAAGGTTCTCGAACTCGAGCTCGGGAGGCTCGGCGTCTCCGTCGAGATCGGCTTCGAGGCGGTCCGGGATCGGCCGCGCGGGGGCTTCATTCTCCGTCGAGACGGCGGACGCCCGCCGGGTCGAGGCCCGTTCCGTCGTCCTGGCCGGCGGCGGGCGGTCCTACCCCGCCCTGGGCTCGAACGGGAGCGCCTATGAGCTGGCCGTGCGATTCGGACATCGCCTCGTCACGCCCGTTCCCAGCGCCGTCCCCGTCCTCGCCAAGGACCCGATGTGCCACTTCCTCCAGGGCCAGAAGGTCCGGGCCGCCGCCGTCGCGCTCGTCGGGGGTGAGCCCGCCGGCCGGGCGGAAGGAGAGGTCCTGTTCACCCAGTACGGGCTCTCCGGGACGGCGGTCCTGGACGTCAGCGAAAGCCTGTCGATCGCCATTCACAGGGATGGCCGGGTGGATACCGCCCTCGTCCTCGACCTCGTTCCGTTCCTGGGCCAGGAAGAGCTGGCTCTCGAATTCCGGAAGCGCCTCGAAGCCGGGTGGGCCGCGGGAGACGTGGCCGCCGGGATCCTCCCCGACAAGTTCGCCCCTGTCCTATCCGCGATGGCCGCAGGGTCCGGAAGCGGCCCGGGCGGCGACGGGGGAATGCTCGCCGCCGGCCTCAAGGCGAAGCGCTTCGCCGTGCTGGGGACCCGGGGCTGGAACGAGGCCGAGTTCACGAGCGGCGGGGTGGACGCCCGCGAGGTCGATCCCCGGACGCTCGAATCGAAGTTCCGGCCGGGGCTCTTCCTGGCAGGGGAGATGCTGGACGTCCAGGGCGGGCGGGGCGGGTATAACCTGGCCTGGGCCTGGGCGTCCGGCCATGTCGCCGGCCTCGCCGGGCGCGAGGCCTTGGCTCCATAGGGCCAACTTTTCGCCGGGACACGATCGGCGTCGAACGGAAGCTCTCCGAGAACGAGGCCTCCGGATCAGGCGGTCTCGTGAAGCTGTTCGAGGATGGCCTTTTCGTAGCGCACCATGTCGGCCAGCCTCGGGAACAGGGCGGATCTCAGGATCGCCGCCTGGTCCTCGAACGATTTCAGGTCGTCGGGGTCGCTCCAGTTGCCGACGTTCAAGCGCTCCTGGATGTCCATGAGCGTCCGCACGCTCAGGATGTCGTTCGTGGGCAGAGGCAGGTCGCAGGTCTCCTGCTCGCAGATCTCGACCGCCCTCCGGACGATCTTCCTCAGGGAATCCTGCCGGCTCAGGATGTCCCGCTTGAAGAAGTACTGTTCCTTGGCGGACTTCGCCCCGGCGAGCCGTTCGTGCAGGGCCCGGGCCTCCCCGATGAACCGGTCCGTCTCTTCGAGGATGGACCTGGCGTCCAGGACCGCGAATCCTTCGTTCCGATACACCCGGAACCCGCCGACGTCGGGGATCGTCTCGGTCATCAGGCGGAGCTCCAGGATCCGCGAAACGGCTTCGGGGTCGCACCCGTTCCCCGGGGTGCCGGGGCCTGGCACCGGGGCTTCAGCGTGCGCTTCCGGAGACACCGGGGCCACCGGGGCCTCTTCGGCCGGCCGCTCGTCCCCGTCCAGGGCGATCAGACCGTCCCGATAGCGGGAGAGCCTCTCCACGGCCTGGTTCAGGTCGGCCTCGAAGCCGCCACAGGCCGCCGTTTCCCCGAACGGAGCGCTCAATCCGTATCGGCTCTCGAGCTCCGACCGGAGGCGGGCCGTCTCCTCGTCCGCCTTCCGGAGCAGGTCACCGATCTCCCGTCCGAGTTCCTCCGCGTTCCGGCACTCCTCGCCGATCTTGTCGGCCAGCCGCCGGACCATGACCCGGCAGTGGTCGGCCTGTTCGACGTGCTTCCCGATCCGCTCCCGGACGCTTCCGGTGGCGGCCTTCACCTCCTCCAGCATGGCCTGGTGACGGCCGACCGCCTCCTTCCCCCTCTGGAATTCCCTTTCGAGTTCGACGACCCTCTGCCGGGCCTTCTCCTTCTCCTGGTCGATGGCCTCGGCGAGAGACCTCTCGATGTCGCTCTTCTTCCGCGCGAGCAGGTCCTCGATGCACCGTTCGAGAACTTCTTCGGTCTCGAGTTCCGTTTCTGTCATGGTTCCTCTCCTGTCTATCGTCGGCCGCCGCGCCCCCGGTCAGCGGAGGATCACGGTGGGGACGCCGGTCTTTTTCCGGAAAAGATGGTTGAGCAGAGACATCGCGCTCCCGGGGATCTGATGCAGGAATTCGATTCCGGCCTCGAACAACCCCGGTTCGACCTCCCGGGCCCATCGGACCCGCCCGCGGATCCTGATGATCTGCCGGGACTTGGACAGGGTGATGGACAACGTGAGCTCGACGCCGGCGTCGAACGGCCTGTCGGTCTGCACCCTGACCCCCCCCATGGACAGGTCCCGGGTGAAGGCTTCGCAGGTCACGATGCCCTCGCCGCCCTGGGGTCCCTTCATCTCGATGACGACACGGTTCTCTTCGACGATCCGCGTGTCGCGTCTCCGCTCTTTCATGATCAATCCCGCGCATCATGATGCGCCCGGCCCGGAAACGGGTCAATCACCTGCCGGGATGATAAGAGGGGGGATATTTTTTTATCGGGCCTCACCCCAAGGGGTGGCCGCGATCCCCTGAGACGCCGGGGCCGGGCCGACGCGGTCCGGACGGCCGCTTTCCCGAAAGATGCCCGAGGGACCGGCTTGTCCGCGAGCGCTACAGGACGATCTTCTTCTTCCCCCACCGGAGCTTCATCGTCAGAACCCGGTCCGTGGAGAAGATCCGGGCCGCCAGGAAGACGAGGACGGCGAAGACGACGGCCATGTACAGAATTCCGTAGAGGACCGCCGGGTAATGGCCCAGCATGATATTCGGCGGGGCCAGAAACGGATGGGAAAACGGGATGGCCAGGACGAGAAGCTTGGCCGGAAGCGGCAGGGTGTTGATATCCGCGAAAAAGGAAAGGAGGTAGGGGACAAAGATCATCAGCATGATGGGGAGCATCAGGCTTTGGGCGCTCCGGAAATCCTCGGCCAGGACCCCGAGGATCGTGGCCATGGCAAGACCGCAGAGGAGGGCGAAGAACAGAGAGATGCCCAACAGCAGGTAGCCGTTGCCGGTCAAGGTCAGCCCCAGCTGCTTGATCACGGCGTTGACGGGGGCGCTCGCCCGGACGTTGCCCATCATTCCGCCCACATAAGACTTCATGCCGACCATGTAGATGACCGCCGAGAGCAGCCCGACGATGCCCGCCGCCAGCATTTTGGCCGCGACGATGGACGTCCGGGGGATCGGGACCGTGAGCAGGGTTTCCAGGGTCTTGTTCTGTTTTTCCATGGCGATGGCCGAAATGACCATCTGGGAGGAGTACATGATGACCATCATCAGGATGATCGGGAGGAATACGCCCTGGGAATAGACGAAGCCCGAAATGGCCGAGGCCGAGCCTTCGGCCACCATGTCCTTGACGACCACATAGTCCTTGGTCTTGATGGGGCTCTTGAGGATGTCCGGGGAGACGTCGGGGACCTTCTTCCTGAGGACGTTATCGGAAAGATAGCCGTTCGTCGCCGCGATGACGGCCTTGAGGACCTCGGATTTCCGGATGCCGCCGATGGAGAAGCTCCTGAGGAACGTATAGGTGGTGATCTCCTTCTGTTCGAACCGGGCCACGGATTCGCCGAATCCCTGCGGGATGATCAGGAGGAGGTACGTGTCGCCCCGCTTGGCCGCCCGGACCGCCGCCTCCGGATCTTTTTCCGGGCTCCATTCGATGGCGAAGTTGGCCGCCTTCAGGCTGCTCGCGAGCCCCTGGGAGAGCTCGGTCCGGTCGAGGTCCATGACGGAGATCTTCTGGGTCGCGGCGGCCTTCTTCATCTCCGTCTTGACCATCTGGCCGATGAAATAGAAAATGGCGATCATCATGAGCAGGGATAGGATGAGCTGCTTGTTGACGAGCTCCCGGATCTCCTTGAAGAGAAGGTTGGTGAATTTCTTCATCTGAGGGCACTCCTGAAGACGACCTCAAGATTGGCCGCCTGATATTTGTCCTTCAGCCCTTGCGATGTCCCCGCGTCGAGGATCAGGCCCTTGTCGATCAGGGCCACCCGGTCGGACAGGAACTCGATCTCCAGCATGTTGTGGGAGGACAGGAGCACCGAGATCCCTTCCTTGGCGAACTTCTTGATGATCTCCCGGACCTCGAGGGAGTTGATGACGTCCAGGCCCGAGGTCGGCTCGTCCAGGATGACCAGGGCGGGCTTGGTCATCAGGGCCCGGGCCAGGAGGAGCTTGCGGACCATGCCCTTGCTGTAGGTCCCGACCTTGTCCTTGAGGCGCGGCCCCAGATCGGCAATGCCCTCGGCCCGGCCCAGGAACTCGCCGAGCTCGGCGGCGGTCCGGGCGTAGAACTTCGCCATGAACCGGAGGTAGTCCATCCCCTTGAGGTTCCTGTAGGCGCCGGCCTCCTCGGGCAGATAGCTGATCTCCTCCCGGAACTTTTCGGGGTTCTTCTTCAGGTCGTTCCCGAGAAACGTGACTTTTCCGCCGGACAGTGTGAGGAGCGTCGCGACGACCCTCAGGGTCGTCGTCTTCCCCGCCCCGTTCGGCCCGATGAGGGCGAAAATTTCCCCCTCCCGGACCTCAAAATCGATGCCTTTGAGGGCTTCGAAGTTCCCGTAGGACTTCTTGAGTCCTTCCACCTGGAGAACGGCGTTCATTCCAGCCTCCTTGAATTCGCTCCGTTATATCACGATTGAAGACCCGTTCAAAGGGTTTTGAGGTTGGCTTCGACGAGCTCGATCTCGGCCCGGAGGTCTGCGGCCTTTTGCCGTTCCCTCGCGACCACGTCGGCGGGCGCCCGGCCGACGAATCCATCGCTCGCGAGGCGGCCCTCGATCTTCCCGAGGTCCTCCACGAGCTTCAGGCGCCGGGATTCCTGCCTCTCCCGTTCCTTCGCCGGATCGATGACGCCGGCCAGGTAGATCTCGACGTCGCCGACGACCCGGGCGGCCGCGGTCGCCGGCCGTGCCATGTCGGCCGCGACCTCAAGGGAATCCAGGGCGGCCATGTGGACGACGAGGGGCTTCATGCGGGCCAGGATGTCCCCCGGCCGGCCGGCGGCCTTGACAAAAGCGGCGACCTTGCGGCTCGGCGGGATGTGGTGGGCGGCCCGGATCTCCCGGATGCCGCGGACGAAATCCTGGGCGAGCGTGAAGCTCGCTTCGAGGGCGTCGTCCTCCCGCCGCGGCGCCGGCTCCGGCCAGGAGGCCGAAATCAGCAGGGGCGACGGAGGGAGCGGGACCTTCAGCCCGCGCCCCGGGCACTGCGCGTTCAGGCGCTCCCAGAGGACCTCCGTGATGAACGGGACGAAGGGGTGGAATAGGCGCAGGACCTGGTCGAGGGCGAAGGCCAGGACCGAGCGGGCGACGGGTGCCGACGCCGCGTCCTTGAGCCTCGGCTTGATGATCTCGAGGTACCAGTCGCAGAGCTCGGACCAGAAGAATTCCCGGGCCGCGCCGATGGCCGCCGACGGGTTGTAGGCCCCGAGCCCGTCAGTGACCTTCCGCGTGACCCGAGACAGCCGGGACAGGATCCAGCGATCCTCCTCCTCGAGGTCCGCGGGCGCGAGGGGGACGAAGCCGTGCTCGCCGAGGTTCATCAGGGCGAACCGGGCCGCGTTCCAGAGCTTGGTGCAGAAGGCCCGCCCGAGCTCGAAGCGCTCGCTGACGATCTTGGCCATCGGGATGTCCGGCATCGTCCCCAGGACGTCGAATTCCTTGCCGGTCTTCGGGCAGAGGTAGGTGAAGATCGACCGGCCGTGTTTGGCCGTCGCCAGGTCCACGAGCTCCCCCGTGAACGGCGAGACCGCCTGGACAGGCAGGCGGATATCCTGGGTCCCGGTCTGCATGTCGCAGATGACGTAGCGCATGGCGTCGGCGCCGTACTTCTCTATGATGTCCTCGGGGTCGATGCCGTTGCCCTTGCTCTTGCTCATTCGTTCGCCCTTGCCGTCCTGGATGTTGGCGTGAATGAAGCAGTCGGTGAACGGGACGTCGCCGAGGAGGTACAGGCCCATGATCTGCATCCGGGCGACCCAGAGGGTGATGATGTCCCGGGCCGTGACCAGGCACGACCCCGGGTAATAATAGCTCAGGCAATCCTCGCGCCCGTCGACGCGGCCGAGAGGCCGCTGGCCGGGATCGAGGTCCGCCGTGGCGGGGTCGGGCCAGCCAAGCGTGCTGAACGGCCAAAGGGCCGAGCTGAACCATGTATCGAGGACGTCGGGGTCCTGTTCGAGGCCTGCGGCCTCGAGGCGCGCCGCGAACGCCTTCTCGGCCTCCGCGTCCCTGAGCGAAACGAGGAGATCGAAGCGCTGCGCCTTTTCCAGCCGGCCGTGGTCCGCGACCGGAAAGAGGCGGCCTTCGGCGTCAGCGATCCAGGCGTGAAGCCTCTCGCCGCCGGCCGCGGGCAGAGACGCGACGGCCGCGCCGAGCTCGCCCCCCGGCAGGCTCGCGTGCCAGATGGGGATGCGGTGGCCCCACCAGAGCTGGCGGCTGATGCACCAGTCGCGCTTCTCGGCGAGCCAGCTCCGGTACGTCCCCGCGTAACGGGCGTGGTCGGGGTGGAAGCCCAGCCGCTTGCCGCTCGGCGAGCGGTAGTCGTCGCCCGCGGCGTCTATGGCGGCCTGGGCAAGGCCCGGGGCCTTGAATTCCTTCCCCGTCCCCGCGCCGCAGAGGATGCCGCCCTCGATGTCGTCCATCCGGACGAACCACTGCTTGGAAATATAGGGCTCGATGGGGGTCTTCGACCGGTCGGAATGGCCGATCTCGATCTCCCGGTCCTCGATGTCCTCGATGAGCCCCCGGGCCCTGAGGTCGGCGACCACCTTCTTCCGGGCCTCGAAGCGGTCCAGGCCCGAGTACGGCCCGGCATTGGCGTTGAGCGTGCCGTCGGGATTCAGGATGTTGACGAGGCCGATCGTGTCCGTGTGGCGCTCCCGGACCGCGTAATCGTTGGGGTCATGGGCCGGGGTGATCTTCACGCACCCGGAGCCGAGGGCGGGGTCGGCCCATTCGTCCAGGACGAGGGGGATGGGCCTGTCGAGGAGCGGGAGGAGGACCTTGCGGCCGCGGGCGGCCATGTCCCGGAGCACGAGGAGCCCCTGGAGGACGGTCGTCCGGCGCTCCTCGATGCGCTCGAGCGCGGCCGCGAGCTCGGCCTTCTCCTTCTTCGACGCCGTCCCCATCCGCTCCCGGAGGGCGCCCGCCTGGTTCTCGAGCTCGCGGGCGGGGTTGGGATGGACGGCCACGGCGGTGTCCCCGAGCATCGTTTCGGGCCGGGTCGTGGCGACCGTCAGGAAGGCGGGCTCGCCCGGCCCGGGGTCGACGATCGGGTACTTGATGTGCCAGAAGTGGCCCCGGACCTTCTCGTAGACGATCTCGTCGTCCGAGACGGCCGTCTGGAGCTGGCAATCCCAGTTGACCATGCGGTTTCCCCGGTAGATGAGCCCTTCGCGGAACAGGCGGAAGAACGCCTCCCGGACGGCCCGGGCGCAAACGGGATCCATGGTGAAGCGCTGGCGCTTCCAGTCGCAGGAACAGCCCATGCTCTGCTGTTGGCGGATGATGCGCTCCCGGTATTCGTCCTTCCAGGCCTGTATCCGGGCCACGAGGCCCTCGCGGCCGATGTCGTGGCGCGTTTTCCCCTCGAGCTCGAAGAGCCTTTTCTCGACGACGGCCTGGGTGCCGATCCCGGCGTGGTCCGTCCCCGGCATCCACAGGGTGTTGGCTCCCGTCATCCGGTGCCAGCGGGTGAGGAGGTCCTGCATGACGTTGTCCATGGCGTGGCCCATATGGAGGGCGCCGGTGACGTTGGGCAGGGGCATCATGATGACGTAGCGCTCGGCGCGGAGGTCCGGCACGGCGGCGAAAGCGTCCGCCTCGAGCCATCGCTTCGTGATCGGCCCTTCATGGAGCTTGTGATCGTAGAGCTTCGGCAGTTCTTCGAACATGGCAGTATTCCTCGCCATATTTGTACCATATCGATACCGCCCAGGCAAACGACGGACCCCAGGCGCCAGTCTGATTGCCTCCGCTCGGGCCCCTTCTAAAGGGGGGTTGCGGGGAATTTCGATCCCTTGGGCTGTCATATAATAGCGGGGAAATCCGCAGCGGACGACTTCCTCCGGGATATCCCCTCGTCTATGGAGATAGGTGATTTCGGGGCCATCCTTATGGGGAAAACAGGAGATGAAATGAATGTATCGGCGGGGTCGTATCTTGGCTTTAGCCCTCGCCGGTCACGGAGCGATGGGCATCGGCGGAGCCTGAGAAGGTTCTCCTGGCCGGCAACCTGACCGGTCCCCAGCATCTGGGGATCCCGGTCACCGATATCGCGCGCTCCAGGGAATTCTACGAGCGCCTGGGGTTCAAGGAGATCATGCGCGCGGAGCTTCCGGAGGGGACGGATTCGGTCAAGGTGGCCATGATGGACTTCAACGGGTTTGTCATCGAGCTTTACCAGTTGACCGGGAAGGATCAACCCGGCATCCGGGCACGAGGGGACGGCCATATCGACCATATCGCCCTAAATGTTCTGGACATCGGCAGGGCCTTCGACGAACTGAAAGCCGCAGGCATGACGATCGTCGAAAAGGAACCCGTGCCGCTCCCCTTCTGGGAAAAGGGAATCAAGTACTTCAACGTCCTCGGCCCCGACGGCGAGCGCGTGGAATTCGCCGAACGGCTGAAGTGATCGGCGTCGCCCGGGCACCCGCCCGGCGTCGATGCACGAGATGAAGGATCGGGCGCCGCCGGGCGTGGGGAAACACCGCGTCCGTCGCGATAAGTCCTTCCTTAACGAAGATTCACGGGAGGCGCTCGGCCCCGGTGTCGCGTCCCGCGAAGAGGGTGAGGACGACCCGGGCCTTCCCGATCTCGTCCGGCGCGAGCGCGAACAGGTCCCGGTCGAGGACGACGAGGTCGGCCGACTTCCCCGGCTCGATGGAGCCTGTTTCTTTTTCCAGGAAATTGGCGTAGGCACCGAAGATGGTGAAGCTCGCGATCATCTGTTCGAGCGTCGCCCTCTCCTCCGGCCAGAGGACATCGTCGGGACCCGTTGTCCCGGGGGACCGGCGGGTCATCCCGATCTGGATGGCCTGCAGGGGATCGCACGGAATGGTCACCGTGTAATCGCTCGACGAAGCCACGGGGACTCCGGCTTTGAAGAAGCTCTCCATGGGGTATTCGGCGTCGGCCCGCGCCTGACCTAGGTAAGGGACCTGGATGTTACGGTAATAGTCGTCCTTCATGAACCAGAACGGCTGGGGGACGGCGACGGCGCCGAGGTCCCTGAACCTGAGGATGTCGGCGGGCGAAACGAGCTGGAGGTGCGTGAGGAGGGGGCGGGCGTCGCGCGGGCCGTTGGCCTTCGCGGCGGCGGCGATCCCGTCGAGGGCTTCGGCTGCGGCCGCGTCCCCGATGACATGGAAATGGAGCTGGAACCCCGCCTTGTCCAGGGCCACGCAGATCGCGTCGAGGGCGTCGGGGGACCAGAGCGGCGTGCCCCGGAAGCCCGGTTTATGGAAATACGGCTCCTTGAGGAAGGCCGTGCTCCCTTCGACGACGCCGTCGATGAAGATCTTTGCGGCCCCGGTCCGGAAAAGGGGACCCGTGTTCTTCGCCCTCTCGGCCTCGAGCGCGGCAACCTGGGCAATCCCTTCCTCCGGGTCCGCGTAGAGCGAAGCGCGAAACCTCATCCGGAGCTTCCCTTCGCCCTCGAGGGCCTTGTAGGCCGCAAGGGAATTCCCGCCCCGGTCGAGCGAGGCCTCGTGGGCCGTCGTGATACCAAAGCCCAGGGCCATCCTCTGGTATTCTTCGAGACCCCGGGCTATCTCGTCGGCTGTGAAATCGGGAATGACCTTGCTCACCAGCCCCGCCGCGCTCTCGCGCAGGGTGCCGCTCGGCTCGCCTGTCTTCGGGTCGCGCTCGATGACCCCGCCCGGCGGATCGCGCGTGTCCTTAGTCACCCCGGCCAGCTCGAGGGTTTTCGTGTTCACCCAGGTCGAATGCCCGTCCTCGGAGGAAAGCGCGGCGGGGATGTCCTTGACGACCTTGTCGAGGAGCGCTTTATCGGGTCCGTTCGTCCCGAAGACGGTGTTGCTCCAGCCGCCTCCGCGCACGACCGCGAGCCCGGGGTGGGCCGCGATATATTCCCCGACGGTTTTTTGATAATCGGCGACCGAACGCAGGCCGAACAAGGCGACGGAGCCGAACTGCTCGACGGCCCCCGACGGGTGGCAATGGGCATCGATGAAGCCGGGGAGGACGAGCTTGCCGCCGAGGTCTGTAACCTTGGTCTTTTGTCCGATATAGCGGCCGACGGCGCTGTCCGTCCCGACATAGAGAAATATCCCATCCTTGATGGCCACGGCCTCGGCCCGGCTCCGGGCGCCGTCCACGGTGTAGATCGCGCCGTTCTTCAAGACGAGGTCGGCTTCGGGACCCTGCTTCGGCGCGCAGGCGACGAAGAAGCCGACGGCGGCCAGCACGGCAAGCCGAAAAAATGACATAGGCCTTATCCGCATGTCCGCCCTCCTTGTCATTCCGGTTCCATTCCGCCCATGTATAGCAGAGCGTGGGCAGGCTGTCAAAATATCCGCCGGGGCCCGCTGGACTTGAACCGCGCGCGGCATTCGTGGTAATTCGTAGAGGACATCCGGCGCAGGCGGAGGCGATATGAAGCTCCCCATTTACCAGGTCGACGCGTTCACCGATAGGCTCTTCGGCGGGAACCCGGCCGCGGTCTGCCCGCTCGAAGCCTGGCTTCCGGACGCGACGATGCAGGCCGTCGCCGAGGAGAACAATCTGTCCGAAACGGCCTTCTTCGTCCGGCGCGGCGACGCCTTCGAGATCCGATGGTTCACGCCGAAGATCGAGATCGAGTTGGCCGGCCATCCGACCTTGGCGACGGCCCACGTCATCTATGAGCACCTGGGGTTCGCCCGGCCGCGGATCACCTTCCTTTCGAAGAGCGGGGAGCTCCGCGTGGAGCGGCGGGACGGGCTGCTTGTCATGGACTTTCCCGCTTTCGACGCCGCCCCGGTCGAAACGCCCGATGCGCTGGTCAAGGGCCTGGGGAAGAGACCCTCGGCCACGATGCTGGGCCGGGATTATCTCGCCGTATTCGACAGCGAAGCGGACATCGCGGGCCTGCTTCCGGACTTCGCCGCGCTCAACAGGCTCGATTGCCTCGGCATCATCGTCACGGCCCCGGGCGCGGCCTGCGACTTCGTCTCCCGGTTCTTCGCCCCGCGGGCCGGCATCCTCGAGGACCCGGTCACGGGTTCGGCCCACACGATCCTTGTCCCGTATTGGGCCAAGCGCCTGAAAAAGAACGTCTTGCATGCCTTCCAGATCTCGGCCCGGCGCGGTGAGCTCTTCTGCGAATACAAGGGCCCGCGGGTCGATATCGGCGGCCGAGCCGTGACCTATATGACGGGGACGATCGAGGTCCCGGGAGGTGTCCGATGAAACGCAAGAATGTCATGGTGCTCATGGCGAGCCCGCGGGCTCGGAGCAACAGCAAGATCCTGGCCGAAGAGGCCGTAAAGGGGGCAAAGAAAGCCGGCGCGACCGTCGAGGCCTTTCGTCTCGCCAAAATGAACATCGGTCCGTGCCTTGCCTGCGAAGGATGTCGGAAGCCCGGGGCCGACGGCTGCGTCCGGAAGGACGATATCCGGATGCTTCATGCCAAGCTTCGGGCCGCCGACGCCCTCTTGATAGCGAGCCCGGTTTACTGGTTCACGATGAGCGCCCAGGCCAAGCTGTTCATGGACCGGCTTTATGCGTTCGGCGCGGAAGGATACAAGCCGCTCAAGGGCAAGCGCATCGGCATTATATTGACCTATGGAGACGCCGACCCCTTCTCGTCGGGCGCGGTCAACGCCATCCGGTCCTTTCAGGACGCCTTCGCCTATGTCGGCTCCCCGATCAAGGGCATGGTCTATGGAAGCGCGGACAAGCCCGGCGAGGTCCGGGCGAATGCGGGGCTCCTGAAGGAAGCCTACGCCCTCGGCCGGAAACTGGGAGCCTGAAGAAGCCCGCGGCGGCCATTCCGATCTCGGCGAGGCGGGCGGGGAACCTCCGTATCCGCTGGACGGGAGGCCCGCCATGGGATAGAATAGTAGATATCGGATATTGAACAGAACGTGGTCTTGGTTTCGCGCGTATATATCATTGTAAGGAATCCCTCTAAATATCTGAGAACAACAACGGAGGCAAACGCATGCGTCACCTGAAATTCGGCACGGCCGTCCTGGCGGCCCTCTTCGTCGTCCTGGCTTCGGCCGCGCCCGCGCGGGCGGCCGCAACAGCCAAGATCGACATCCCCTACCAGAAATTCACCCTCGACAACGGGCTGACCCTGATCGTCCACGAGGACCACAAGGCGCCCATCGTCGCCTTCAACGTCTGGTACCATGTCGGCTCGAAGAACGAGAAGCCCGGCCGGACGGGGTTCGCCCACCTTTTCGAGCACCTGATGTTCAACGGGAGCGAGAACTACAACGATGACTACTTCAAGCCCATGCAGAAGATCGGGGCGACGGACCTCAACGGCACGACCAACGAGGACCGGACGAACTACTTCGAGAACGTCCCGACGCCCGCCCTCGACCTCGCCCTCTGGATGGAATCGGACCGGATGGGCCACCTCAAGGGGGCCATCGTCCAGGCCAAGCTCGACGAACAGCGCGGCGTCGTCCAGAACGAGATCCGCCAGTACCTCAACGAGCCGTTCGGGGTCACCGAAGACCTCATCGTCAAGGGGACCTATCCCCCCGGCCACCCCTATTCCTGGTCGGTCGGCGGCTCGCTCGAGGACCTGGGCAACGCCAAGCTCGAAGACGTCCACGAGTGGTTCGCGACCTATTACGGGCCGAACAATGCGGTCATTGCCATCGCCGGCGACATCGACGCGAAGACGGCCCTCGAGAAGGTGAAGAGATATTTCGGCGACATCCCGCCCTCGCCGCCCATCTCCCGGCATTCTTCCTGGATCGCCAAGCGGGCCGGCTCGCATCGCGAGAGCGTCCAGGACAGGATCTCCCAGCCCCGGATCTACAAGATGTGGAACGTCCCCGGCTGGGGCACGGTCTGCGCCGACAATCTCGATCTGGCAAGCTCCATCCTCGCGGAAGGAAAGAACTCCCGGCTCTACAAGCGCCTCGTCTATGACGACCAGATCGCCACAGCCGTCAGCGCCTACGTCAACACCCGCGAGATCGGCGGAGTTTTCACGATCCAGGCCGATGCCAAGCCGGGGGGCGCGCTGGCGGCGGTGGAGAAGGCCATCGACGAGGAGCTCGCGAAGTTCCTCGCCGACGGGCCGACGGAAAAGGAGCTCGAGAGGGTCAGGACGCAGTACATGGCCCGCTTCGTCCGGGGCGTCGAGCGCATCGGCGGCTTCGGCGGCAAGTCCGACATCCTGGCCACGAGCCAGGTGTACGGCGGGAGCCCGGACGCCTATAAAACGACCCTCGAACATATGGACAAGGCCACGCCCGCCGCCGTCAAGGAGACGTCGGTCCGGTGGCTCTCCGACGGCGTCTATATCCTCGAGGTCACGCCCTATCCCCAGATAGCCGCAGGGAAGAGCGACGTCGACCGGAAGACCATGCCGACCGTTGGCGCCCCGCCCGAGGTGACGTTCCCTGCCATCCAACGGGCGACCCTGTCCAACGGCCTGAAGATCATGCTGGCCGAACGGCACTCCATCCCCGTCGTCAATTTCAACCTCATGCTGGACGCCGGGTCCGCGGCCGACCAGTTCGCCGTCCCCGGGACGGCCAGCCTCGCCATGAACATGGTCGACGAGGGGACGGCGAAGCGGACGTCGCTCGAGATCAGCGACCAACTGGACTCGCTCGGCGCCGAGCTCCGGGCCGGATCGAACCTCGACACCTCGTTCGTCGGGCTCAACACCCTCAAGGACAAGCTCGACGCCGCCCTCGACATCTACGCCGACGTCGTCCTCAACCCCGCGTTCCCGGAAGCGGATTTCCGGCGCCTGCAGAAGATCCAGATCGCCCGGATCGCCCAGGAGAAGGATTCGCCCATCACCATGATCCTCCGGGTGTTCCCGAGGCTCATCTACGGCCCGGGTCACGCCTACGGGAATCCGTTCACCGGCTCCGGCACCGAGGCCGCCGTCAGCAAGCTGACCCGGGAAGACCTCGTCAAGTTCCACCAGACATGGTTCAAACCCAATAACGCCACACTGATCGTTGTCGGAGACACGACCCTGGCCGAGATCCGCCCGAAGCTCGAGAAGCTCTTCAAGGATTGGAAGGGCGGCAAGGTCCCAGAGAAGAACATTGGGGCGGTCCCGCCCGCGGCGAAGCCGACGGTTTATATCATGGACAAGCCCGGCGCGCCCCAGTCGATGGTCGTCGGCGGCGAAGCGGCCCCCCCCTCCGGTGATCCCGACGCCATCGCCATCGAGACCATGAACACGATCCTCGGGGGCGACTTCGTCTCGCGCATCAACATGAACATCCGCGAGGACAAACACTGGAGCTACGGGGCCCAGTCGGTCCTCGTGCCGGCCCGCGGCCAGCGGCCGTTCGTCGTCATCGCTCCGGTCCAGACTGATAAAACGAAGGAGACGATGGACGAGATCCGGAAGGAGCTCGAAGGGATCCTGGGCGCGAAGCCCGTCACGCCCGACGAGTTCTCAAACGTCAAGAACAGCATGGTCCTCGGCCTGCCCGGCCGTTGGGAGACCATGGATGCGGTCGACGGCTCTCTCGGCGAGATCGTCCAGTTCGGCCTGCCCGACGACTATTTCCAGAAGTACCCCGGCCGGGTCCGGAAGCTGGGCATCGAGGACGTGGCCAAGGCCGCTAAAAAGACGATCCGCCCCGGGAGCGTGACATGGATCGTCGTCGGCGACAGGGCCCTGATCGAGCCGAAGATCCGCGAGCTCGGCTTCACGGAGATCACAGTCATCGACGGGGACGGCAACGTCGTCCCGGACAAAAAGCAATAGCCTCAGCACAGGGGGCGGGCCCGGTCCCTCCCCCTTTTTGGCTTTTCTCAGAATTTCGGAGATTTGGCCGGGTAAGGCGATGAAGGCCGCCGCTCTCCCCCGACCCCGGGAACCAGTCCCGGCGGTTCCCCCCGCCGCGAACGGCGGGTCCCCCCTCCGCTACGGGGGGCTTCAGGGCGGCCTTCATCGCCCCGGCCATTCCCCGATCCCGACCTTAACCTTAAGTTCGGGCTTATGTTAAGATAAGATCTTAAGTTCCTTGAAAGGAGACCCGTGGTGAGGAAAACCCCCATGACCGGCATTTTTTGTGTGATCTGCCTGTGCCTCGCGCTGAGCTTCTGCGCGAAAGCGAAAGAGGAGGCCAAACCGGAAGCGGCCGCCGCGGCCCCGGAGGCGGCGAACCCCTTCTTTGAAGCCTATGGCACGCCGTTCGAGACGCCGCCGTTCGACAGGATCCGGGACGCGCACTTCATGCCGGCGTTCCGGGAAGGGATGGCCCGGCAGAAGAAAGAGATCGAAGCCGTCGTCGCGAACCCAGAGCCGCCCACGTTCGCCAATACCATCGAGGCCGTCGAGCGGAGCGGCGAGCTTTTGACCCGGGTCGCCAACGTGTTCTTCTGCCTGACGGAGGGGAACACGAACCCGGCCCTCCAGGCGATGGAGGCCGAGGTCTCTCCCCTGCTCGCCAAGCACCGGGACGACATCACCCTCGACCCGAAGCTCTTCGGCCGGTACAAGGCGGTCTACGAGGGACGGGACAAGCTCCAGCTCGACGCCGGAGCAGGCGCGCCTCCTCGAGAAGGGCTACAAGAGCTTCGTCCGCGGCGGCGCCAACCTCGACGAGACCGCCAAGGCCGAGTTCCGCGCCATCAACGAGGAGCTTTCCCGGCTGACGGTCAAGTTCGGCGACGACGTCCTCAAGGAGACCAACGCCTTCACGCTCGTCATCGACAAGCCCGAGGACCTGGCCGGGCTGCCCCGGGCCGTCGTCGACGGCGCGGCTGAGGCCGCGAAGGAAAGGAACCTGGCCGGCCGCTGGGTCTTCACCCTGAACAAGCCGAGCATGATCCCCTTCCTCCAGTATTCTCCGAAGAGGGATCTGCGCGAGAGGATCTTCAAGGCCTACATCCACCGGGCGGACAACGGGAACGCGCAGGACAATAAGGCCGTCCTGAGCCGGATCGCCGCCCTCCGTGTGAAACGGGCCAACCTCCTGGGATACAAGACCCACGCCGACTTCGTCCTCGAGGAGAATATGGCCAAGACGCCGGCGGGAGTGGCCGGGCTCCTCGACAAGCTCTGGCCGCCCTCCCTCGAGATGGCGAAAAAGGAGGCCGCGAAGCTCCAGGCCCTCGCCGCGAAGGAAGGCGACGCGATCAAGCTCGAACCCTGGGACTGGTGGTATTACGCGGAAAAGCTCAAGAAGGCCGAATACGACCTCGACGACCAGGTCCTGAAGCCCTATTTCCCGCTCGACAGCGTCCGCGAGGGCGCCTTCGCCGTGGCCGGGAAGCTCTGGGGGCTCCAATTCTCCGAGCGGACCGACATTCCGAAGTACCATCCGGACGTCCGGGTCTTCGAGGTGAAGGAAGCCGACGGGACCCACGTCGGCCTCCTCTACACGGATTACTACCCGCGGGCCAGCAAGCGGGGCGGCGCCTGGTCGAGCGTTTTCCGGTCCCAGTCCGCCCGCGACGGGAAGAAGGTGACGCCCGTCGTCTACAACGTCGGGAACTTCTCCATGCCGGCGGGCGACACGCCGTCCCTCCTGACCTTCGAGGAGGCGACGACGCTCTTCCACGAGTTCGGGCACGCCTTGCACGAACTCCTCTCCAACTGCACGTACGAAGCCACGGGCGGGACCAACGTCCCGTCGGACTTCGTCGAGGTCGCGTCGCAGATCATGGAGAACTGGGCCGGCGACCCCGAGGTCATCAAGACGTACGCGAAGCATTACAGGACCGGCGAACCTATCCCCGACGCGCTGGTGGAGAAGATCAAGAAGGCGAAGCTCTTCAACATGGGATTCGACACGGTCGAGTACCTGGCGGCCTGCTACCTCGATATGGACTGGCACACCCTCACCGAGCCGAAAGAGCAGGACGCCACGGCGTTCGAGAAGGCTTCCATGGACCGGATCGGCCTCATCCCGGAGATCGTCGTCCGCTACAGGAGCCCCTACTTCGCCCACATCTTCTCGGGGGGGTACTCGTCCGGCTATTACAGCTACATCTGGTCGGAGGTCCTCGACGCCGACGCCTTTGAGGCTTTCAAGGAAACGAGCCTGTTCGACCAGGCCACCGCGAAATCGCTCCGCGACAACATCCTGTCGCGCGGGAATACCGAGGACCCGATGGTCCTCTACAAGAGGTTCCGGGGCCGCGAGCCGAAGGTCGAGGCCCTGCTCAAGAGGAGAGGGCCTCCTGAAATAGGGCCCGGCGTCCGGAGCAGCGGTCACTTCTTGAGCGGGAGCACGCCGGCCAATTCCCCGATGACGTTGACGAGCTCCGTGCCCTGGGGGACGACGATCTTAGCGTTCTGGGACAGGGCTTTCTCGACGGTCTCGAGTCTTCTCAGGAGCTGGGCGTTGCCCACGAAGTAGAGCTCGGCAGCTTCGTTGACGAGCTTGATGGCCTGGGCCTCGCCCTCGGCCTCGAGGATCCTGGCCTGCCGGATGCCCTCGGCTTTCTTGATCTCCGCCCGCCTCTGGCCGTCGGCCACGGTCTCGGTGGCCGTCGCGAAATCGATGGCCGCGATCTTCTCGTTCTCGGCCTTGACGACCTTGTTCATGGTCTCCTGGACGTCCTTGGGCGGGTCGATCTCCTTGAGCTCCGTCCGGACGATCTCGATCCCCCAGTTGGCCGTTTCCTTCTTCAGGGTCTTCTGCAGCTCGTCGTTGATCTTGCCCCGTTCGCTGTTGGCCGACTTCAGGGTCAGGGTCCCGATGATGTTCCGGAGCGTCGTTCGGGCCAGATTGACGATCTGATAGCGGTAGTTATTGACGTTGTACTGGGAGCTCTTGACGTTCTGCTCGGCGTCCTTGACCTTGAAGTAGACCTGGGCGTCGACGCGGGCGTTCAGGTTGTCGTTGGTGATGATCTCCTGGGGCTCGGCGTCCACCATGACCTCGGTGATGTTGACCCAGTAGAGCCTGTCGATGACGGGGATGATCCAATTGAAGCCCGCGTGGGCGAACCTCTTGTATCTTCCCAGCCTTTCGATGAGGCCCCGATGGGTCGGCCGGACGATCCGGATCCCGCTGAAAAACACGAGAACGATGACGATCCCGGCGACGACGAGTATCGATGACATCCCGCACCTCCTTGCGACGAACGGGATTGTACACCAAATGCCGCCCGAACGGGAAGGCCCGGCCCCTCCCGAGCCGGAAAGACCGGGAAGGAACGGGCGTAAACAAATTTGACGTCCCCGCCTCTCCGAACCTTCCCCGCTTGAGGCGCCCCCGGGCTCGGTTTTGGTACGGGACTTGCAGCGGTATCGGAAGCAACCTTTTTAATGCCCAGTCCGTAAATAGAGTAATGACTGAGAGATCATAGCCGAGGGGATGAACGATGAGAAAGGCGGCCGCCTGGACTCTTATGCTCGTTCTGCCCGGGATCCTCCCCGCGCGCGATAAACAGGACAAGAAGGTCCCCGTTCCTCAGGAACAGAGGGTTGTCCGCGCCGTCCGGGCCGATGAGCCCGTCACGATCGACGGGGTCCTCTCCGAGAAAGTCTGGCGGGGACAAAGCGCCGGCGATTTCGTCATGTCCGAGCCCGTCGACGGCGGCAAGCCGACCGAGAGGACCGAGGTCTGGGTGGCCTACGACGACGCCGAACCTCTATGTCGCCGCCGAGCTCTTACGATTCCGATCCGAAGGCCATCAAAGAAGCTTCTGGGCCGACGGGACGACGAGGTCGACTCGGACTGGTTCATCTTCGCCGTCGATCCCTACTTTGACCGCCGCACGGGGTTACATGTTCGCCGTCAATCCGGCCGGCTCCATCCAGGACTCCGCCCTGTCCAACGACGTCTCCGAGGACAACACTTGGGACGGCGTCTGGGATTGGAAGGCCCGGGTCGACGAGCGAGGGCTGGATCGTCGAAATGCGGATCCCCTTCGATCAGCTCCGGTTCCCTCGAAAGGACGAGTATGTCTGGGGCGTCGATTTCCGCCGGGTCATCAAAAGGAAACAGGAAAAGGACGGCTTCGTCTGGATCCCCAAGGAAGAGATAGCCGACGTTTCGCGCTTCGCCCGCCTGGAAGGGATCCGGGATATCCATCCCGGGCGTCACCTCGAGGTCATCCCCTACACGGTCGGCCAGGCCCAGTTCAAGCCGGCCGAAGCGGGCAACCCGTTCGAAACGCGGGCACAAATACCAGGGCAACGTCGGGTTCGATCTCAAGGCCGGGCTTATGAGCAACCTGACCCTGGACGCCACGGTCAATCCGGACTTCGGCCAGGTCGAGGTCGATCCAGCCGTCATCAACCTCTCCGCCTACGAGACCTATTACCAGGAAAAACGGCCCTTCTTCATCGAGGGCGCGAGCCTCTTCAACGGCTTCGGTCAGGGCGGGGTCTTCATCAACGCCAACATCAACTGGCCGAACCCGCAATTCTTCTACAGCCGCCGGATCGGCCGCTCACCCCAAGGCTCTCCGGCCCACGAGGGCTACGTCCGCTATCCCGACCGCTCCTCCATCCTGGGCGCCGTCAAGCTCACGGGAAAGTTCGGCGGCGGCTGGAACCTCGGCTTCATCAACGCCCTGACCGCCCGCGAATACCGCCGAGGTCGACGTCCTCGGGACGCGGTTTCGGGACGAGGTCGAGCCCTTCTCTTATTACGGCGCCTTCCGCGCCCAGAAGGACATCCATGAGGGCCAGAGCGGTTATGGCGTCATCGCCACGGGCGTCGTTCGGGACCTGAAGGACGAAGGCCTCAAGGCCATCCTCAACAAGAACGCCCTGAGCTTCGCCTTCGACGGCTGGACGTCCCTCGACAAGAAGAGGGCCTGGGTCGTCAACGGCTGGCTTGGAGGGACGCGCGTCGAGGGGAGCCGGGAGGATATCCTGAGGCTCCAGACCTCCTCCATGCACTATTATCAGAGGCCGGATGCCTCCCACGTCGAGGTCGATCCCATGGCGACATCGCTCTCCGGCTGGGGGGCGCGGTTCAACCTGGCCAAACAGCAGGGCAGTTTCCTGTTCCTGGCCTCATTCGGCGCCCTCTCGCCCGGTTTCGATCCTAACGACATCGGATTCCAGAATTCGAGCTCGGATCAGATCAACTTCAGCATCCTCCCCGGCTATCAATGGACGAAGCCGGGGAAGGTGTTCCGGAACGTCACGCTCGTCTGGCGGGCCGTTCCGGAACTACGATTTCGAAGGGAACAAGATCTGGGACGGAGGCTCTGGCCTCGCTCCAAGGACAGTTCCTGAACTATTGGGGTTTCAACGTGATGGTCGCTTACAACCCCGATTCGACGAGCAACACCCTGACCCGGGGCGGCCCTCTGGCCCTCCAGCCGGCGGGATACCAGTTCGACCTCTCGCTCTCGAGCGACAGCCGGAAGGCCGTCGTCCTGGAATGGTAGAGCTCGATCTACCGGACTCCCTCGGACGGCCAGGACTTCACGGGGAGCCTGGGATTCCGATGGAAGCCGCGGACGAACTTCAACCTCTCATTCACGCCCTACTACTCCAGGAGCGTCTCCTCAGATCCAGTGGGTGACCCGGGTCGACGATCCGTTGATGACGTCGACGTACGGGGCCCGTTACGTTTTCGGCCGCATCGACCAGAAGATGCTCTCGAGCGAGATCCGCCTCAACTGGATCTTCGACCCCAGGTTGAGCCTCCAGCTCTACCTCCAGCCCTTCATCGCCGTGGGCAAATACGACCGGTTCAAGGAGCTGGCCAGGCCGAAATCCTATGCTTACAACGTCTACGGGGACGGGCCCTCGACGGTCGACGGCGCGAACGGCCTGTATACGGTCGACCCGGACGGCGCGGGACCGGCCGCCCCCTTCTCCTTCGGCAATCCGGACTTCAATATGAAATCCCTGCGGGGCACGGTGGTCCTGAGATGGGAATACTGGCCCGGTTCCCTGATCTATCTCGTCTGGACCCAGAACCGGGCCGACTTCGCCAACCCGGGCGATTTCCGTTTGGGACGGGATTTCGGCGACCTCCTCCGGGCGCCCGGCGACAACATCTTCCTGGTCAAGGTTTCCTATCGCTGGAATATGTAGACCAAAGCCGCGAGGCAAGCGAGACGAGCGCGGCCGGAAAGACGGGAGCGGGAGAGGCGAAGGGAAGCGGACCTCCCGATCCTGACGACGCTTTACTTATGGCCCGAATCATAATACACATTTAGGAAGAGGACATGGCCCTGAAGTCCGTATCCGTTGTCGTCGCCAGCCTCACGGCGTTGGCGATCCTCGCGACACCCGCCCCGGCGAAGGCCCCGGCCGCCCTCAAACCGCTCCGGCCCGCGTGGGCGGACGTCCCCCCGAAGATCGACGGCGTCCTCGACGACGAGATCTGGGCCCGGGCGCCGCGCGAATCCGGCTTCAAGACCTGGAACCCGGACTTCGGGAAGGACATGAAGGCCGGGACGGTCGTCTCCTACGCCTATGACCGGGAGAACCTTTACTTCGCCTTCCGTTGTTCGACCCGGAGCCGGCGAAGATCAAGGCCTCGGTCAGCGGCCGCGACACCATCAACGCCGACGACTGGGTCTGCATCAATCTGGACTCCTTCGACGACCAGCAGGGCCTTTACGCCCTTTACGTCAACCCGCTCGGCATCCAGGGGGATTCGCGGTTCGAGGGAGGGGTGGAGG
The DNA here is from genome assembly GCA_963813235.1 of Candidatus Aminicenantota bacterium. Classification (GTDB taxonomy): domain Bacteria; phylum Acidobacteriota; class Aminicenantia; order Aminicenantales; family Saccharicenantaceae; genus JALHVH01. Next base: position 45,418 of record CAWEYF010000020.1, read on the forward strand.
ATTACTCCGTCGACATCGTCTGGTACAGCGGCGGGCGGATCGATGCCGACGGCTACTCGGTCGAGATCCGCATCCCGTTCAAGAGCCTCCGGTACCGGAGCCGGGAGCCGGTCGAGATGGGGGTGATCTTCGAGCGAAAGATCAGCCGCTTTTCGGAGAATGGGACGTTTCCGCCCCTCGACCCGGCCCAGGGTCTGAACTTCCTGACCCAGATGCGCTCCCTGCTTTTCGAGGGCATCGCTCACTACACGCTCCTCGAGCTCCTGCCCGCCGTGACCTATAGCCGGACGAGCGCCCGCGAAGAGGGGGCCCTCAAGGCCGGGAATGGGCGGGGCGATCTCAGCCTGACCGGCAAGTACGGCCTGACCTCTCAGCTCATCCTCGACGGCACGTTCAACCCCGACTTCAGCCAGGTCGAATCCGACGCCGGCCAGGTCGATTTCAACCAGCGGTTCGCCCTCTACTACCCGGAGAAGAGGCCTTTCTTCCTCGAAGGGACAGGAGAAATTCAATTTCGCCGGCGGGGACGACCTGTTGGGGGCGGTCGTCAATACCCGGACCATCATTGATCCGCGCGTCGGGCGTCAAGCTCAACGGGAAGCTCGGGCCCCGGGATACCGTCGCTTCGATCTACGCGATGGACGAGCTTCCCGGCGGCGGCCCGGACGATTTCGCCCATTTTCCATCCTCCGGTACAAGCACGCCCTGAGCCAGGACGGCTACCTCGGCGGGTTCGTATACCGGCCGGTTCCAGGGAGCCACGTACAATCTCGTCGCCGGGGCGGACGGCCAGGTCCGGCTCGACCCCGCGAGCACGCTCTGCTTTCACGCGTTCTTTTCGGGGACGAAGGCGTCCGGCGGCGAGGCGCGCCGCAACGGCCACGCCCTGGGTTTCCAATACGACTACGGGACGCGGGACTTGATCATCTCCGCCCAGGCCCAGGACCTGGGCAGGGATTTCGACACGGAGGCGGCTACGTCACTCGGACGGGCGTCACGTACTTCAAGGTCGGGTTCGTGCCGATGATCTATCCGAAGTCGGAGGTCCTTCTCCGCATCGACCCTCTGTTCCACGCCATCCAAACCCGGGACAAGTGGAGCGGTCTCTGGGAAACGTCGGACTCTTTCGACCTCCGCGTCATCTGCCAGGAACACGACGCTTCTGGCCGGGGCACGGTACTCCAGCGAGATCTACCTCGGCCGGAGGTTCCAGACGAGCGGCATCCGGCTCAGGGCGCCAGGGCCCTGTTCACGAAGCAGCTCTACCTTCCAGCTCGCGTACAATTACGGCCGGAAGATCCGCTACGTCGACGACCCCCTACGCAGGGCCGGGGGACGGATTCGCGTTGCGGCCCTGACCTACCTTCCCTCGGACAAGCTCGACCTGGATTGACGCTCACTTATTCGGACTTCACCCGGACGCGGAAGGAAGAAGGAGTTCGACTTACGCGATCCTCCGGGGACGGACGACTTACCAGGTCAACAAGTATCTGTTCTTCCGGGCCATCGTCGAGTACAACTCGTTCCGGAGCGGCTGACGACGGATCTTCTGGCGTCTTTCACATACATCCCGGGCACGGTCATCCACGTCGGGTACGGCTCGGCCTACGAAAAGATCGAGTGGCGGGACGATCAATACGTCGGCACGGATCGGTTTCTGGAGACCCGGCGGGGATTCTTTTTCAAGGCCAGTTATCTGTGGAGATTGTGAGAAGACGGATAGGACGGCGAGCTAGACGTCTGGCTCTCCTACCGCTTTTTCTTCCAGGCTTTATGAACCAGGAGACAGACCGTCAGGATGATCAGGGCGATGAGGACGCGGGCGCCCCAGAGATAAGGATGCCGTTCGGCCGGTTCGCCTTTCATAAGGAATTTCCCGATCGCGTCCTGATAAGTCCAGACCCCCAGAATGATGAGCATATAAGCGGGGGTGATGTATTTCATGATGAACTTGAAGACACGGGGGATCTTGAAGTCCGCACCCTTATGCATTTCGTCCCAACCCTTCTTGATGCCGAAGACCCAGGAAAAGATGATGATTTCAAGAGCCCCGAAAACGACGATCCCGAACGTCCCGATCCAGAAATCGAATTCGTCCAGGACTCCGAACTTGAAGAAGAAGACGACAAACATAATCGCCGCGACCAGGAAGCCGAAGATCGTGTTCACGGCTTTCTTCCGGGTCATCTTGAATTCCTCGGTCAGGAAGGCCACGAGGGGCTGGAGAAAGGCCACCGAAGTCGTGATCCCGGCGATGAACAGGAGCAGGAACCACAAAGCTCCGAACAGCTGGCCGAGCGGAATTTTCTGAAAGATGAGCGGCAGGGAGACAAATCCCAGGTCAAAGGCGCCGCCCCGGGCGATGACTTCGGTTTGGGCCGAGACCGAAGAAAGCGACGGCCACCGGGGATGGCGATCGTGCCGCCCAAAATGACTTCGGCGAACTCGTTCACCGAGGATGTCGCCAGTCCGTTCAGGGTGATGTCCTCTTTCTCCCGGACGTACGAGGCATAAGTCAGGATCATCCCCTGGCCCAGGCTCAGGGTGAAAAAGATCTGCCCGGCCGCTACCAGCCAGACCGACCCCTGGGTTAGTCGACTGAAGTCCGGGTTCCACATAAAGCCCATGCCGTTGGCAATGCTCCATTTCGGGATGGGACGGATCCGGAGTTCCCAGCGTCAGGACGCGGATGACCAGGATGATGCCGAAGAGGAATAGCAGCGGCATGCCGTACTTGGCCAAAAGCTCGATGCCCTTGGAAATCCCCCGGCTGATGAATAGGTAGTTCATAGCCAGGCAGATGGCGAGGAAGATCAGCGCGGGGATGAGGGAGGAAAAGAACTGGTTGGATTCGACTCCTTGAAATCCCTTAAGGAATGAAGACATCGCCTCCTGGTTAGCGAGGCCGAAATACCGGCCCGTGGCCGAAAACCAGGCGTAACCCAGACACCAGGCCATGATGAACAGGTAATAAACGGCGACGGCGAAGGGGATGAAGATGCCGAAGGCGCCGAAATACTTTGAGACCGGATGTTTCCACATGGCATGGAACATCCCGGGTCCGAGCCGTGGCCGTGGGCGCCGCCGTGGCGGCCGATCGTCCATTCCACCCACATCATCGGGAATTCCCATGAGTATGAGAGCGCAAAAATACGGGACCAGGAATGCGCCGCCGCCGTTACTGGCGGCCTTGGCCGGGAACCGGAGAAAATTGCCCAGGCCGATGGCGTTTCCGGCCATGGCCAGGACCAATCCGATACGCGAGGCCCAGCGGTCCCGCTTCACGCCGGTAGCGGCCTCTTCGATCGCCTTCTTCTTGTCGAAGAGAACGCGGGTACATGCAATAAAGGCTCAGCCCGAGGATGGCCCCCCAGCCGAAGAGGAGTCGCGAGAGCCATCCCCAGAGTGAGAGTCCTTGAGACTTCAGGTTGCCGCCCTCCGATACAGACGAGCGTTTCGATAGATCGTCGTCTGTCCGGATAAAAGGGACATATAACGTCGGAGAAAATCGATGTCAAAAGTCAATATTCGTTCACGATGTCGTCGCCGGTCCCGTATTCCCCGTCGGGCCCGGCCGAGGTCAGCCGGAAGCCCGAGTCGGAAAGCTTCTCGTACCGGATCTTCCGGCCCCACGCGTCGAGCACGGACGCCCGCCATCGGCTGGAGCCTTTGGAGCGCCTTGAGGTCGGCCGGGGCCTGACCGTCGGCCGCGGTCCTTTCCACGATGATCCTCTCGAGGGTCGCCAGGTTGACCTTGGTCAGGTCGATCTTCGCTTCCGCGTATTGATCGACCATCGGCCTTGAGGTTGCTCTTTCCCCCCGTCTTCGAAGAATCCGACGGCGTAGACGACGATGAGCGCCAGGATGACCACGATGAGCAAGCCCCGGACTTTCATGTCTCCCCCTCTCTCTCCTTGCGACGGTGACCGGTCATGCCGCGCCTCCGGGTGTTCTTTGTCCCAGCCGTCCGGCCGTCGCGGACAAAGGCGGCGATCCGCGAGGCGGACGGCCCCGACCACGGCGTCGGGGACCCCATCGGCGTGGACGGACCCGAGCCTCATATCGCAGGTCTCGTTCGACGTAAATGGATCACGATGAAGCGGCCGCGCCGCGTCCAGGGCGATCTCCGTCGAGAAGAACCGGATTCCCGAGACCGCGGCGATCCTCCGGACGACGCCGTCGAGCCCGCGGAGTCCTCGGCCGGCGACCTCGTCGGCAAGGAGCTCCGTATAGGCGTGGGTCCTGTCGTCCCACCAGGCGCACACGACGAGGCCGAGGGCGAAGAACCCCCGGAACCAGAACCTCCGGCCGTCCGCCTCGAGGGGCACGATCATTTCCTGGAGGAGATGCTCTGCCCGTCCAGGATAGGTGCCAGGCGGGCCAAGGGCTACATCGAGGAGCGTCGCGGCCCCGGGCACGACGCCCAAGCTTCCCCCCCGGTCGTGTTGGCGGGCTTGATAAAGAACGGCTTTCCCAGCGGGGCCAGATCGGATGCGGAGATGCCCGGGTCCGGCCGGGATTCGAAGGAGGGCAGGATGACGGTATAGGGCGTCGCCAGGCCGTTGGCGATGAATTCCAGGTGCATGGTCGCCTTGTCCGAGGCCCAACGGACCTTTTGGATGGGGTCGAGGACGTGGGCCCCGCGGGCGCGGACGGCACTTTGCAGGGCGTGGAACTCCGGGGACGCCCCCGACCGCGCAGGTCGACGAGAAAGCGGATATCGACCTCCCCGGCCTCGAGCGCCCTGAGCGTCTCCGGAAGGTCGGCCGGCCAGACCTGAAGGGTCGAAAGGCCCAGCTCCCGGGCGGAGCGCTCGACGAGCGCCGCGAAGTCGCGGTCGTGTTCCCAATCGGCGGCAATGGCGAGATCGATGACCTTCATGATCGCTCGCCGATTACTATACATCAGAAGAGGGAGGGGCGACGCCGGTGGGAAGGGGGAG
>CAWEYF010000021.1:0-122613 GCA_963813235.1 Candidatus Aminicenantota bacterium
CAATGTATCGCTCGGCTTCCTCCCGGGGCATGCCCGAGAGTTCGCCGAAGTAGGAAGTGAAGGCGACGGCGTCCATGCCGACGATGAAGCAATCGTCCTCGGGCATGTAGCCGATCGACCGGCGGATGAGCGCCCTTTCGGTGCGGATATCGTAGCCGAGGACCCGCCCCTCCCCCTTCGAGGGGGTCAGGAACCCGAGGAGGATGCGGAGGAGCGTGCTCTTGCCGGCGCCGTTCGGCCCCAGGAGCCCGACGGCCCCGCCGTCGAGCTTGAGGCTCACGCCGGCGAGGGCGGCGATCGACCCGGTAGCTGAAATGGATGTCGTTGACTTCCAGGCTCATCTTAATATTTTACGGACGCCGGCTCAAAAGGTTCCGATCACGCCTCCCCGCTACGCGAATGCTTACCCCCCACTATAAAAGGGGATTAGAAGGCTCCCATCACGCCTCATCTCTGCCGAGTGCTTACCCCCCTTTGCAAAAGGGGGGCCGGGGGGGATTTGTGTCCCTGCGCCGTCAACAAGGGCGCGGTAGGCCTTTTCGATGCGGCCCCAGTTCTCCTCCCTGTCGAGCGACCAGAACCGCCCCATCACCGTCACGACCTCCCCCGTCCCGAGCACGCGGCAGGTCTCCTCGACCTTCTCCACGTAGATAGCGCCGCTCTCCGGCCGTTCCCCTCTCCGCCCGATGAAGGAGTGGACGTAGACGTTCTTCACGCCGGTGTCCCGGGCCATGCGCAGGAGGGCGAAGAGATGGCGGATGGTGCCGTGCGAGCTGTAATGGGACACGATGCCCATGAGGTGGAGGGCCCGGCCGGTCGTGCGGGCGTTGTCCATCGCCCAAACGAAGGCCTGGTTCCGAAAGAACGACCCGTCTTCTACGGCCTTGTCGATCTTGACCCGGTCGAGCAGAACGCGCCGACCCGCCCCGAGGTGGAGGTGCCCGGCCTCGGAGTTGCCGACGGTCCCCGCCGGCATCCCCACGGCTTCGCCGAACGAGTCGAGGACGGCGTGGGGGAAGACCGACCAGAGGCCGTTGAAATGCGGCGTCTCCGCCTCAAGGATCATGTTGCCGAACGCATCCTCGCGCTTTCCCCACCCGTCGAGGATGAGAAGCAGGATCTTCCGGCTGGCCGCAAGCGGCCGTGCGCCTTCGAAAAGGCTCTTCCCGGTCATCTCGGGGGGCATCGCGACCCCCGCCAGATCCAGGACCGTGGGAGCGACGTCGGCCAGTTCCCCCGCGACCCTCAGCCGGAACGGCCCGCCGGCCCCGCCCGCAAGTCCGGCCATGATGAACGGGACGGGGTTCTTCGTATGACCCGTGTTCACCGTTCCGTCCGGATAGAACCATTCCTCAACGGTCCCGTGGTCGGCGGTGACGACGAGGAGGGCCTGTTCCCGCCGGGCGGCCTCCGCGATCCGTCCGAGGGTCGCGTCCACCGTGCGGACGGCCTCGAGGACGGCCTCCTTGTCCTCGATGTGGCCGACGACGTCCACGTTGGCCAGGTTCGCGATGATGAGCCGGGGGGCGTCGCCCGCCAGCGACCTTTCAACGGCGTCGGCGACCGCCGCGGCGCTCATCGCCGGGACGGAAGCGTAATCCCCGGTCTGGGGCGACGGGACGACCACCCGCTCCTCGCCGGGAAAGACCGTGTCGCTCTTGCCGTTGAGGAAGTAGCCGACATGGATGGCCTTCTCGGACTCCGCGACCTTGATCACCCGAAACCCTGCGGCCGAAAGTGTCTCGACCAGGGTGTTCTTGAGGTGTTCCTCCGGCGGGAAGGCGACCTTCACGCCCAGGGACCGCGAGTATTCGATGAGAGTGACGAAGTTGAGATCGAGACGGCGGACGGGGAAATGCCGGAAGGCCGGGTCGATGAGGGCCTCCGTCAGCTCGACCTCCCGCTCGCCCCGGATGTCGTAGAAGATGACGGAGTCGCCGGCGGCGATGCGGCCGACCGGGCGTCCCTCAGCGTCCACGCGGACGATGGGCTCGAGGGCCTCATCCTCCTGTCCGGCCGCGTAGGCCTGGCGGATGGCCTCGGAAAAGCTCGGTGATCGTCATGTTCGGGTCCTTTTTCGAGCCTTTAATATAGGAACCCCTCGGGGCTTTGTCAACCCTTCGACTCCCCGGCATGAATGCCGGGGCTTGTTCGGGGTTAACCCTGAGCCGCGCCGCGCGGCGAACGGGTCAATCGCGCCCCCCTGGACCTCCACCACCTCGAGCATGCGGTCGATGCGGAAGGTCCGGGCCTGCCGCCGCTTGAAGCAATAGGCCCGTACGCCTTCGAAGCTCTTCCCGCGGTACTCCATCATTTCGATGGTTTCGGGCCGGATGCGGCGCTTGGTCTTGGTGTCGTCGGTTTTCAGATAGACGATGTCCAGCTCACCGTTCCGCCGGATGGCCTTCCGGATGAGCTCCTTCTTGTCCTCGTAGGAGAGCCTCTCCTCGGCCTTCCGGTACTGGTACCGCGTCAGGAAACGGATGACCCGGTAATCCAGCCGGATGTGCTGTCGGCCGACCCTGGTCCTGAGGACGAGACCATGGAAGTTCGTGCAGCGGCTGAGGGCGACATAGAGCTGTCCGTGGGCGAACGTGCCGCGGCCGATGTCGACGACGACTCGGTCGAAGGTCTTCCCCTGGCTCTTGTGGATCGTGACCGCCCAGGCGAGTTTCAGGGGGTACTGGGTGAAGGAGCCCGTCGGCTCCGTGAAGATCCGCTTCGCCTCCGTGTCGTACCGGTACCGGAAGAGCTCCCAGACCCAGGGCTCGACCTCGACCGTCGGACCGTCCCGGAGCTCGACGAGGACGCGGTCGTGGGCCTCCGCTCTCCGGGAGAACCCGGCGATCCGGCCGATGGAGCCGTTGACCCACCGGCCCTTCCGGTCGTTGGCGACCAGCATGACCTGCGCCCCGGCCTTGAGCTCGAGGATCTCGTCGGTCGGGAGCGACGTCCGTTCGAACGTGCCCTCGAGCTCGCCGCGGCACGTCCAGGTCTTCCCCGGCAGGCGGTCGAGCTTCTCGCGGTTCCTGCGGCCGGCCAGGTCGTTGGTGCTGGTCAGGGTGATGTAGAAATCCTTGTCGGGCGGCGTGAAGAAGGGATCGAGCTTCTCGTTGAGGAGGGCGACGTCCCCCGCCGTGGCCGACGCGTTCCGGAAGGCGTTGAGGAGTCGGACGAATTCCGCGTCGGTCTGGCGGTAGACCTTCTCGAGCTCGACAAGCTCCATGTCGAAGGTGGGCTCGTTGAAGATCTTCGAGGAAAAGAAGTAGGGCGTTTCGTAGCGGCCGGCGAAGATGTCCTTCTCCGCCGACGTCACCACCGGGGGGAGCTGATAGAGGTCGCCGATGAAGATCATCTGCGTCCCGCCGAACCAGGACCGGGGATGCCGCCCGTTGAGCCGCAGGAACTTCTCGACGCAATCCAGGAGGTCGGCCCGGACCATCGAGATCTCGTCGATGACGACGGCGTCGAGGTTCTTGTACAGCTCCGCCCCCTCGCCCCGGACCTTCTTGACCTTGTCGAGGGTGATGTCCGGCTTGAACCTGCAGAAGGAGTGGACCGTCTGGCCGTCCACGTTCAGGGCGGCGACTCCGGTCGGCGCCAGGACGGCGATCCGCTTGCCGGTGACGCTCCGGAAGTGTTCGAGGAGCGTCGATTTTCCCGTCCCGGCCTTCCCCGTGACGAAGACGTGCCCGTTCGTGCCCTCCATGAGCTCCAGGGCCTTCCCGAACTCGTCGTTGATCTCGATCCGTTTCGGCCCGGGCATGGGCTTCAGTCTACACCAACTCCTTGATGACGTGAACCCGGGGCCGGACGTCTCACTCCGGGCGAGGTCCGAGCTCGTTGAGGATGGCCTCGACGATCGGCCGGAAGTTTCGGCCGAAGCGGTGTCCGCTCTTGACGGGGATGGACCGGACGCCCCGCGAGGCCAGCGTCCCGCAGAGGTTGGTCTTATCCTCTTCCCCGTAGAAACACAGGACCCGAAGGGCCGGAATCCTCTCCATTTCGGGCAGGGTGGGCAGGTTGTCGCTGAAGTCCGTCCGGCCGAGAAGACTCGAGAGCCGGATCTCGAAATTGGCCGCCGCGCTCGGCCCCATGAGGACCAGGAGCCGCACCCGGGCCCGGGTCTCTACGGTGAGCCTGTTGTACATGAACGGCAGGGCGTCCGCCCCGAAGGAATAGCCGATGACGACGGCCTCGTCCTTGTCCCAGGCCCGGAGGTAATGCTTCAGGATCCGCTCGAGGTCCGAGGCGGCGGACTCGGGCGTCCTTCGCGTCCAGAAATATTTCAGCGAGCTCAGGCCGACCACGGGGACGCCGTCCGCAGCCAGGCCTTTGGCGATCCCGGCGTCGGTGACCCCCCAGCCGCCGTCGCCCGTGATATGGACCGCGAGGATCCGTTTGGTCGAGCCCGGGGATAGGACCTCGATGAGCGGAAGGTCGCCGAGGTCCGGGTCGAGGGGCGCCGGCTCCGGCCCCCGCTTCGCCGCGATCCGGTCGAAGGCGTCCTTGAACTGGGGCATCCAGTTCTTCGGCACGGCAAATCCGTGACCGACCTTGGGCAGGTCGACGAGCTCGCCGTTCGGGACCTGCCGGACGAATTCGGCCGTGGCGGAAGGGTCGCAGACCTTGTCCGCTGCGCCCTGGAGGACGATCCACGGGACTTCGAGGGTCCCGGTCGGGCGGAACACGTAGGCGTGCGGCTTCCCCCCATCCTTCCATTCAAGCCCGTCCCCCCGGCAGAAGGGCTTCGGCGAAGCAAGATCGGGACAGAAACCGAGGCTGATCCCGCCCCGAAACGTGTTCGGCGGGGCCTGGACGAGCGTCGCATAAACGAAGGTTGCGCCCGAGGAATAGCCCATGACGACCGGCGCGTAGTAGTCCAGGAATCGGTACTTCTTCTGGACGAACTTGCTCAGCTCCTCGAGGTCCCCCGCAGGATAGGCGCACTTCTCGGTCGAGGTTGCCAAACTCTTCATGTAGGCCCGGATATCGACACCGACGACGAGGGCGTCCAGGGACGCGACGGACCTGGCCATGTCCACGACGCCCTTGTTCCATCCGCCGTCCCCCGAGACGAAGAGAACAACGCGGGAGACCTTTAACGACCGGAAGTATGCCGTGACGGCGCCGAAGCGGCCGAAGGAGAAGGTCTCCTCGGCCGCCGTCAGGGGCGCCGTCCAAGAGGACCGTGGCCATGAGGAAGGCCAATATCGCGCGTCTCACGATCGTCCCTTCCGGTCCTTGTAGAACATGGCCTTGACCAGTTCGGCCGCACCGACGTACAGGGCCAGGATGCCGCCCAGCGCCGCGAAGAAGACGGGTCTCAGCGGCGCGAACCCGAAGAGCCCGGCGAACGGCAGGAACGGGACGGCCAGGGTGACGGCGACGACCAGCGTGGTCGCGACGAGGAGCCCCCGCCCGGGCCGGCTCCGGAAGAACGGCCGCCGCGTCCTGACGACGAGGACGACCGCCGTCGCCGAGACGACCGACTCGAGGAACCAACCCGTCCGGAACTCCGCCGGCGTGGCCCGGAGGAAGAGGAGCAGGACCCCGAACGTCAGGAAATCGAAGACCGAGCTCAGGGGACCGAAGACCAGCATGAACCGCCGGATGAGCCGGAAGTCCCACCGCCGGGGCCGCCCGATGAGCTCCTCGTCCACGCTGTCGCCGGCGATCGACGTCTCGGGGAAGTCGGTCAGAAGGTTGGTCAGGAGGATCTGCTTCGGCAGGAGAGGGAGGAAAGGCAGGAAAAGAGATGCCCCGGCCATGCTGAACATGTTGCCGAAATTGGCGCTCGTGGCCATGAAGACGTACTTCATCGTGTTGGCGAAGGTCCGCCGCCCGTTCCGGACGCCGTCGACGAGCACGCCGAGGTCCTTCTCGAGGAGGATGATGTCGGCGGCCTCCTTGGCCACGTCCACGGCCCCCTCGACGGAGATACCGACGTCGGCCGCGTGGAGGGCGGTCGCGTCGTTGATGCCGTCGCCGAGAAAGCCGACCACGTTCCCGCCGCTCCGCAGGGCCAGGATGATGCGCTCCTTCTGATTGGGCTCGACCTCGGCGAAGACGTCGGCCCGGCCGGCTTGGAGGACCAGGGCCTCGTCGCTCATACGGGATAGCTCGGGCCCGCTGACGATCCGGGGGGTGGGCAGGCCGACCCTATGGGCGGCCTCGGCCGCGACCAGGGCGTTGTCGCCGGTGATGATTTTCAGAGAAATGCCCAGGGAGTCGAGCGCCGCGACGGTCTCGGCGATCCCGTCCTTGACGGGATCGTCAAGGACGAGGAATCCGAGAAAGACCATCCCGGTCTCGTCGTCCTTTCCGATCCGCGTGCCGCTCCCCATATCTCGCCAGGCGACGCCCAAGGTCCGGAATCCCCTGGCCCCGTATTCCTTGAGCCGCGCGAGGATGCCGTCCCTGACGCCGGCGATGTCCACCGGAACCCCCTCCGCCGTCTCCGCGGTGGCGCAGACCGTGACCACGTTCGGAAGGGCGCCCTTCGTGATCATCACGTTCCGGCCGCCGGCGGCGACGAGAACGCTGAGCCTCTTCCGGACGAAATCGTACGGGACCTCGTCGAGCTTCTGCCAGCCGTTCAGGTCGAAGGTGCGATGACGGCGGACGGCCTCGTCCACGGGATTCCGAAATCCCGACTCGAACATGGCGTTGAGGTAAGCGTGGAAGAGGACGCGCTCATTCTCCGTACCGTCGAGGCCCCTGGCCGACTGGACATGAACGACCCCCTCGGTCAACGTTCCCGTCTTATCCGAGCACAGGACGTTCATGCTCCCGAAGTTCTCGATGGAGTTGAGTTTCTTGACGATGACCTTCTCCCGGGCCATGAGCCGGGCGCCGTGGGCCAAGTTGATGCTAATGATGACCGGGAGAAGCTGAGGCGTCAGGCCGACGGCCAGGGCAAGGGCGAACAGGAACGAATCGAGGACTGGGCGGGCGAAGAAGACGTTGATAGCGAAGATGGCCGTGAGGAGGATGAGGGTGACCTCCATCAGGTAAAAGCCGAAGCGCCTGACCCCGCGCTCGAAGTCCGTCTCCGGCGGTTTCATGGCGAGACGGTCGGAGATCCTCCCGAATTCGGTCGTCCGGCCGGTCCGGACGAAGAGGGCTTTGGCCGTGCCGCTGACGACATGGGTCCCCATAAACAGGGTGTTGGTCAAGCGGGCCAGCGGGGTTCCCTCCGGGAGAACGCCGGTCGATTTTTCCGCCGGGAACGTCTCTCCGGTCAAGGCCGCCTCGTCGACGAACAGGTCCCGGGATTCGAGGATGAAACCGTCGCCGGGAACGATGTCCCCCGCCTGGAAAACGCCGACGTCGCCGGGGACGACGTCCTCCGTCGGGACGTCGGCGAACGCGCCATCCCGGAGGACGGACGCCTTCACCCGGACCTTGTCCTGCAGTTTCTCGACCGTGTCGAAGGCCCCCTTCTCCTGCTTGAATCCCAGGAGACCGCTGAAGAGGACGATGAGGAGGATGATGACCGCGTCGGTCGTGTCCCCGAGGAAAAAGGACAGACCGACGGCCGCTAGCAGGATGAGGATGATCGGGCTCTTGAACTGGGAGAGGAAGAGCTTCCGGACGGCCGCCCGCCTTTTCGACCTGAGACGGTTCGGGTCAAGGTGCTCCCGCCTCCGCTCGGCCTCTGCCGCGGAAAGGCCGGCGGCCGATGATCCAAGCTCGGCGAACAGGGCAGACGCCGGTCGGCTCCAGAACTCCTTCGGGGCACCTTTATTCATGCCCGGACCGCCAGTCCCCTCAGGTCCTTCCGGAGGGAGGACAGGGTCGTTCCGCTCCGCCCCAGGGCGAGCGAGCCGAGAAGGAGGAGAGGAAGGGTGAGAAGGATGAAGACGACCACGGAAAAACCCGTGGCCAGGGTCTTGTCCACGCCGAACAGGGTCAGCCCCAGGACGCAGAAGAACTGATACGAGCCGACGTTGGCGGGCGCGTTGGGCAGGGCCGTGCCGAAGTGGATGATGAGGAACACGGCGGCCCCGACCCAGAACGACAGTCCGATCCCGTAGCCGACCAGAATGAGCCAGAAGGAGAGGGCCTGGAAGACGAACAGGCCGAGGGAGATGCCGAAGGCCATAAAAGTATGACGGGTCAGGCCGATCTCCCGGAACCCTTCGCCGAGCCCGCGCAAGGCCGAACGGGCCTTTGCTGGCCAGCCGTGGCTTCGCGGGCCTCCCTCCGGAGGCGCCGGCGGCGTCTTCGGCGTCCGGAAAACGAAAAGGACAAAGGCGGCGGTCAGGGCCAGGACCGCGACGCCGAGGACATCCGCCGACCGCACAAGGTTCGCGGGCAAGGGGACGAACATGGCCGTAACGCCGATGCCCGCCGCCAGCCAGATCCCCTCGAAGAGACGCTCGAGGGCCATCGAGGGGATGACCCGGACGAATGGGGCCGGGATCCAGCGGGAGACGAGGAAGGCGCGGGCCGGTTCGCCGACGCGCATCGGCAGGAGCTCGTTGATGAAGAGGCCGGCATAGGTCGCCTGGGTCGCACGCAGGATCGAGACGCGGCCGAGCGGCCTGAGCAGGAGATGCCAGCGCACTCCTTGACAGACATAGCTCAGGACGTCGCAGACGATACCGAGAGCTACGAGGCCCCAACGGATCCGGGAGATGTCTGCGAAAAGACGGTCGGGATGGATGTCGTGGAAGACCCAGACAAGACAGGCCGCGGCCACGATGTAGCCGAGGACCGGCTTCAGGATGTCGCGAAGCCCCCTATTCATCATCCTCGAAGCTCCCTTCATTTCCCTTGACCGCCGAAACTCGGCCCAGCGCTACTGCCAGTCGGGGCAGGTCCAGGACGTTCCTATAGACGACGTAGCGGGGCTCCCAGGAGGAGGCGAACTTCTTCTTGTAATTGAAGAGCCCCTCGTAGCTGAACAGAAAGTCCAGCCGCCGGAGGAAGGAATGGACGGCTCTTTCCTCGGCCGAGGATTCTTCATTTTCCCTGAAGCCCGACATCGGGGCCATCCCCAGGTTGAAGCGCGTAAAGCCCATTTGCTTCTGGCGGGCGAAGAGCTCCACGAACAGATAGTCCATGATTCCCGTGTGGGGCGTCCGCCCGGTGCCGCATGAGGTCGATCGTGGTCTCCCCCGGCCGGAAGGAGGGGATGATGTTGGCGAAAGCGTGGATCTTCCCGTCGCCGTCCCCGACGGTGAAGAGGGGCGACTTCCGGATGTAGCCGGCTCGGAACACGCCCTGGGTGAATCCCCGCTCCTTTCGGCCCGGGATGCCCAGCCATTCGTCCGAAACCTCGCGGACGGCAGCCAGGACATCGTCGGAGGCCGGAGGCTCCCTCACCTCGGCCCGGAAGCCGAGCTTGTCGAACATGGTTCGTGTAATGGCGAAGGTGCTTGTTTGACTTCCCGTCCAGGGAGAATGCGGAGAGGTCCACGATCCCTTCGTCCCCGATCTTCAGCCGCCGGAAACCCAGCTCCCGGTAGACGGGCAGGAAGTCCGGGAGGGTCTGATGAAAGGCAAGCCTCCAGTCGTGCTCCCGGCAGTATTCGGCGAATCCCGCGACAATCCCGCTGATCTCGTCCTCCGGGCCCACGGGATCGGCCAGGACCAGGGCGAAGTTCCTTCCCACCTTGTAGGCCAGGAAGCTCTGTCCGGAGGGCGAGAAGAAAAAGGACTTGTCAGGCCAGAGCTTGAAGGATTCCATCGAGGACCGTCCGTGACGTTCGACGATCTCCCCCGCCTCGGTCCTCTCCTTCGGCAGGGTCCGGAACCGGTAGATGACCGGCCGGAAGAGGGCATAAAGGGCGTAGAGGAGGCCGGTGACGGAGATGAGATAGAGTGAATCGAGGAACCAGCGGGCATAGCGGGTGTGGGGGACGAGCTGGGAATCGCCCGTCCAAGAGAGGAAGGCCAGCGTCTCGCGGATGCTGTCGAGCGTATTGAAATCAATGCCGAAGTGCCGCTTGTCGAGGAGCCAGAACCCCAAGATCCCGTATCCGAGGACGACCGCCGCGGCCGCCAGGAAGCCCAGGACGCCCGACCGCATGTCGGGGACACTGCTCCGGACCTTGAACTCCCTTCGGGAGACGAAGAGCGCGGCGAAAAGGGCCGCCGACAAGATCGCTTCCTCGTAGTCAAGCCCCTTGGTCAGGTGGAAGACGACGGATAGGGCCGCAAGCCCGAGGGACAGCTGGAAGGCCCGGATCTTCTTCTTGAAGATGTTGATGGACAATACGACCAGGGCGAATCCGATGAGCAAGGTCAGGAACCTGGAGATGTGGAGGAATTCGAGCGGGAAGAACGACTCGAGCAGGATTCTCCGTTCGTGAAGAGAGGGGTTGATCACCGAAAGGACGTTGACGACGCCGCTCCCCAGGGTGATCAGGGAGGTCGCCCAGAGGAGAACGTCCCGCTTTTTCAACTTTCCCGGACTCTCTTTTTTCATGCTAACAGAATCGGAAATGCGTGTCCATGCGGCGAGGGCGGGGGTCGAAGCGGCCTACTCGAGGCCGAGGCCCAGCAGAGAGAACGGATCGACCCGCGCGTCATAGATCCTCGCGGCCCAATGGAGGTGCGGGCCGGTGGAACGGCCGGTCGAGCCGGCCTTTCCGAGGACATCGCCTTTTGCGACGTCCGCCCCCCTCCTCACCAAGAGCTTCGACATGTGCCCGTAGGAAGTGAAGACACCGAGACCGTGGTCGATGATAACGGTTCTGCCGGAGAGATAAAGGTCGCTGGCCAGGACGACCTTGCCGGCGTTCGCGGCCCGGATGGGAGCCCCCAGCGGCGCGGCGATGTCCACCCCCCCGTGGGTCGAACGCGGCTTGTTGTTGTAGATCCGTCGCTGGCCGAAGTTGGGAAAGGCCTTGCCCTCATGCGGCAGGAAAAAATCCCCACGGCCCAGCCATCGGGGCGTTATCCGGGAGTAAACGGCCGTGACGATCTCCGCTTCCCTGGCGATCCGCTCCTCGACGGCCTTGGGGGGAACGGCAAAATCCTCCTTGACCCAAAGCTTCTTGCTGGGGAACTCCTTGGCCTCGACCAGGATCTCCCTGCCGAGGACCTCCCGGACGACGCCCGACCTCTCGACCGTGACCGACAAAGGATAGCTTCCCGGAGGAGTTCCCAGGTCGAGTCCGATGAAGACGAGCGCCTTGCCCGCGGTGTCGGAATTCTCGAGATCGTAATCCCTGCCCCGGAAATGGAAGACCGCTCGACGGACTTCCTTCCCGTTCTCGAGGGTGGCGACGATGGCTTCGCCGGGCCCGAGGGACCTGTATCTCAGCCCGATGACCGGGCCCTGGGGCGGGGCCTGCCGCGCCGAGGAAAGCACCCCTCCCGCCACGGCAAAGAGGGCGAGGGCGATGACGGCCCCGGATCTTCCGGCCTTCACGTTGCCTCCGGACTTCCCTTCCGGAGCACCGCGCCCGGCGTATTTCCGGAGTGTTCGCCTTCCCGGACGACGACCTTCCCGTTGACAAGAACGTGCGGGATGCCTTCCGGGTATTGATGAGGGTCGGCCCATGTGGCCTTGTCGCGAACCTTGTCGGGATCGAACACGACGATATCGGCGAAGTTGCCGGGCTGAAGGACGCCCCTCCTCGCGAAACCGAATCTCGCGGCCGGGACCGAGGTCATCTTCCGCACCATAGCTTCGAGGGTCAGGAGCTTGTCCTCGCGGACGTACTTGCCGAGGGCCCTCGGGAATGCGCCGTAGGAGCGAGGGTGAGGCTTGCCCTTGCCCAAGGGGCCGTAGGGCGGCGAGGGCCGAGCCGTCCGAGCCGATGCCGACCAAGAGGATGGGCCATGAGCTTTCTTGAGGTTGTCCTCGCTCATGGCGAACTGGACGACGCCAACACGGTCGTTTTCTTCGATGAGGAGGTCCCTTATGAATTCGTAGGCCGCCTTCTTGGCTTCCGAGAGGCTTCGAGGACGCTCATGCCCTCGAGCGCCTTGTTTTTCTCCGTTCCGACTCCGGAGATAAGGACCTTGTCCCAGGATCCCATGTTGGCCTCCTGCTCGCGACGACGGCAGCCTCAGTTTTTCACGCGAGGGCAGGGTCCTGGAGCCGGTCGAAGGAAGGCTTCCGTCGTTCCTTCTCTCGCCCACAACGGGAAATACAGGTCGAGCCCCGTCGCCGACGCGATATACGGATATCGGTCACAGAAAACGTCCAGGCCCGCGACCCGGGCCGCTTCGATGCGCTCGAGGACGGTCCCGAGCTTGGGCCAGTTGCGGACATACCCCGTCTTCAGGTGCGAGATCTGGAGGGGGAAGACCGGACTCACGGGCGATGCGGATGGCCTCGTCCACGGCCTCGACGACGAAGTCCTCCTCGTCGCGCATGTGGGTGGCGTACATGCCCTTGAACGGCGCCGCCGCCCGGCAGACCTCTATGAGCTCCTCCGTCGACGAGAATCCTCCCGGCGCATACTCGAGCCCCGTCGAGATCCCGAAGGCCCCGCCGGCCATGCTGTCGGCCACGAGCTTCTTCATGAGCTCGAGCTCGGCCGCTTCCGGCTTCCGGTCCCCGTAGCCCATGGCGGCCGCCCGGACGGTTCCCTGACCGACGCACGACGCGAAGTTCAGGGCCGTTCCGGCCTTGTCGATGACGGCGTAGAACCCGCGGATATCGCGCCACGTAAGGGCCAGGCCGTATTCCTCCCCCAGGCGTTTCTTCGCTTCCTCGAACATCGCGTCCGATAGAGGGAACGGTGAGTCGCCGCATTGGCCCGCGACGAGCGTGGTCACGCCCTGGCGAACGTCGCTTTCGGCCTTGGGGTTGACGAGAATGGCCGTGTCCGTGTGATTGTGGACATCGATGAACCCGGGGGCGACGACCATCCCGCGGGCGGAAACGACCAGCGTCCCTCGGGAGGACGGGATCTTCCCGATGCGGACGATGGAATCCCCGACGATCCCGATATCGGCGACCCGCCCGGGCGTCCCCAACCCGTCGATGACGAGTCCATCCTTGACGACGACATCATATGACGTCTTGGACGTGCATCCTTTGAGCAGAAGCTCGCAGCCGCCTGCCGCCGCCAGCCCCGCCGTCCTGATAAAGTCTCTGCGCGATATCTCGGCCATCGGGCTTTCTCCTTTGGTCTATATGCCGGGCCGGCGGCCCGCTTTGACCCGGCCGAGGGTCTCGGCGATCCGGCGTGCCCTCGTCTCCGGCCTCTTGGCGCTGTCGACCCAGAAGGCGTAGAGTTTCTTGGAAGACGGCGGCATCTTCACGAAGCACGCGTCGGCTTCGGGGTCACGGGCCAGGGCATCGAGGAGGTCCTGTGGCGGCACCCGGTCCCGGTCGATGGCGTCAAGCCTCGTCCAGGAACCGTTCCGTTGGGCCGCCTCGATCTTCGCCAGCCCGTGTTCGGTCATCCGGCCTTCGCGGATGAGCCTCGCGACATGTCCTTTGTTCGCGGTGGACCACAGGCTCCGGGGATTGCGCGGCGTATACTTCTGCATGTACTTTTCTTCATCGCACTTCTGGACGACGGAATCGATCCATCCGAAACAGAGGGCCTCATCGAGCGCCTCCCGATAGGTGATCGACGTCTTCCCGGTCCCTTTCTTATAATAGAGGAGCCAAAG
Source organism: Candidatus Aminicenantota bacterium (assembly GCA_963813235.1). Lineage (GTDB taxonomy): Bacteria > Acidobacteriota > Aminicenantia > Aminicenantales > Saccharicenantaceae > JALHVH01. The sequence continues at coordinate 13,591 of CAWEYF010000021.1, forward strand.
ACCCTTCTCTTTATCGTGGTGTTTTTCAAGCCACGCCCTCCATGCCCCCCGGTCCTTGAAAAGTCTCTGGCCCGCCTTTTCACTCATGGCCGGCGGCTCCGGCCGGGAAGGTGATGATCATGGGTCGTCTCGATTCCATGGGCGCTCCCTACTTCTGGATATTGGGAAGCTGGAGCCCGTAGCCCTTCTTCTTGTCCTCCGCTTTCAGGAGGAACGCGAACACGAGCGACATCAGGCCGAACGTCATGAAGATGATCATGGGGATCGTGTAGTTATAAGTGGTGACCGATTGCCCTTCCCGGATGGCCGTTCCGGTCACGCCGTACTTGTCCAGCACCCATCCGATCAGGGCGGGGACGGACATGAGGGCGAACGCGTTCTGGACCCAGAAGATGAGGGCGTAGGCCGTCCCCAGCTGACGTTCTGGGATGATCTTGGGGACGGACGGCCACATGGCCGAGGGGACGAGGGAGAAGCCGATCCCGAGGACGATCATAAGGACGATGGCGAGCAGCCAGTGGTTCAGGATCGGGACGGCGAACAGGAGATGGACCAGGACGATGAGGAAGGCGCCGAGGATCATGATGGAAGCGCCCTTCCCTTTGCGGTCGTACAGGTTGCCGAAGACCGGCGTGAGCAGGATGGTGCCGAAGGGCAGGAGCCCGGGGATGGTCCCGGCCCAGGCCTCCGAGACCCCGAACTTGTTGATCATGAAATAGGTGGCGTATTTCAGGAACGGGAAGACGGCGGAGTAGAACAGGGCGCAGAGGATGCAGATGTACCACCAGCCGCGGTTCCGGATAATGCTGAGAATGTCCTTCAGCCGGAACGCCTCCTCGGGAGCGGCGGCCGTGTCGACCCTGGCCGCGGCGACCGAAGCGTCGAGCTTCTTGTCCCTGAAGGTATACACGAAGAAGGTCAGGACCCCGATGACCAGCATGATGAGGCAGACCAGGACGGGCGCCGAAACGTGGCCGAAGGCCTTGGCGATAGGCAGGGCCGTGGAAAGGGCGAGGGCCGTCCCGAGACGGGCGATGGCCAGCTGAAGGCCCATGGCCAGGGCCATTTCATGGCCCTTGAACCATTTCACGACGACCTTGGAGGCGGTGATGCCGGCGACCTCGATCCCGACGCCGAAGACGGCGTAGCCGAAAGCCGCCATCCAGACCTGGGCGGGGAACGTCCAGAACAGGATATGCCAGGTTTGCCCGTCGAGGGCGTGGGTCGTGATGGCCCAATACTTTATGGCGGTCCCGCCGACCATGACGATGGCCGCAGCCATGCCGGCGAAACGGGCCCCGAGCTTGTCGAGGATCATCCCCCCGATGATGAGGAAGAACAGGAAGACGTTGAACCAGCCGTAGGCGCCGGTGAACCAGCCGTAATCCGTGGAGTTCCAATGAAGCTGGGCTTCGAGCATCCCCTGGAGCGGCGACATGACGTCGGCCAGGAAATACCCGGCGAACTGGGTGAAGGAAACGAGCAGGATCGCCGCCCAGCGGGCGGACTTGGAATCGCTGATGATCCTTTTCACGGTATCGTTCATCGTCACTCTCCTTTAGGACGGCCCGTGCGCGGGAGACTGATTGCGACTATATCGGGCTCCCGGAACGCTGTCAAGAAGGGCGGCTCAGAACGAGAGCGAGAGGGTAACGGCCTGGCGCCTCGCGGCGATCCCGAACGACGCTGAAAGCTTAGGGCCTCCCGCCTCCCGGTTCAGGGCGCAGATCTTCTTGGCCGTGAAATAGCCGATCGCCGACCCGACGAGGACGTCCGAGGCCCAGTGCTTATCCTGGTGGATACGGGAGAGAGAGGTCAGGACGGCGACGCTGTAACAGGCGGCGTCGACGAAACCGTTATCCGTCCGATCCGCGATGACCGTAGCGACGGACCAGATGGAGGTGGCGTGCCCGGACGGCATGGCCGTCCAGGACGATCGCGTAGAGAACGGGTGGAAGCTCCCGCTCCCCTCCCCCGTTCCAGGCCTGGCCCGTCCGACCGCGAACTTTAAAACCGTGGAAAAAACGCTCGCGGCGAGATAGCTCTCGACCCCGAGCCACGCCGTCTTCCTCAATCCGTCGTCCCCGGAGAACTGTCCGACCGCGAATAGCCCCGCCAGGAAACCGCCGAGATAAGCCCCGTCGCCGAAGCGCGTGACGACCCGGAAGAAGTCCTTCGTGCCCTGTGTCCGATGCTCCAGAACGCGGTCATGGATACCCTCGTCCGCGAGCCCGAGGACAAGCCCGGCCCCGACGACGGCCGTGAGCTTCAGGAGGTCCGAGCCGTTCCAGTGAGCCGGCGACGCCAGAGCTCTCCCGAGGACAGCCGGGGTCATTTGGAACGCCCGGGAGAACGACCCGTCGGCTTTTTCGTCTTTGGCGGCGGGCCCTCCGGCCGCGGCCCGGGACAACGCCAGGATCAGGACCACGACGAGCGCCATCCGTCTCCCATTGAACGACCGTGCGCTCATTTCAGGCCTCCTTGATCCGGACCGGGACCGGGTTTCCTCATAGCCTCCTCGATGGCCCGGATGGTCCTTCCCGTCGCTCCGCCGAGCGACGCGAGGTGGGCGCGGGCCCGCTCTCCCATCCTGCCGAGCGCGGCGGTGTCCTCAAGAAGGAACATGTCCTCAAGCTCCGGGTCCGTCCGGACGATCCGGGCCGCTCCCGCCCGGATGAACGAGTCTGCCAGCCTGGCGAAGTTCTGCATATGGGGCCCGAAGAAGACCGGCTTGCCGTAAAAGGCCGGCTCCAGGATGTTATGGCCGCCCCAATCGACGAGACTTCCGCCGACGAAGGCGACATCCGAGAGGGCGTAAACTTGGGCGAGTTCCCCGATCGTGTCCAGGAGGAGGACGTCCCATCGATCGCCCGGACGCATTCGCGTCCTGCGGGTGATCGTGAATCCGGTCCAATGGGCGGCTTTTTCCACCTCCCCCGCCCTCTCCACGTGGCGCGGGGCGACGACAAACCTCAGGCCCGGCCGCCGCTTTCGGGCCTCGGCGAACGCGCGGAGGAGACGCTCTTCCTCGCCCTTCCGCGTCGAGCCGGCGACGACGACCTTCTCCCCGCTCTCGATCCCGAGACTTCGCTTGAAGTCCCGAAGCTCCCCTTCGGAGAAGACGGGGAGCCGGACCTCGGTCTTCAGGTTGCCGGCGACCTCGAGCCTCCCGGGCTCGATCCCCAGCCGCTCCAGCTTCTCCCTGTCCTCATCGGTCTGAACGAGGAACCTGTCGACGTTCCCGAGGATCCTCCGGGCGATCGGCCGGATGTCCTCGTAGACCTTGAAGGTATGCTCGGAGATGCGCCCGTTGATGAGGAGCACCTTGAGGCCCCGGTCGGACGCCTCGCCGAGCAGGTTCGGCCAGAACTCGGATTCCGCCAGGACGAGGACCCCGGGACGGACCGCCCGAAAGACCCTGCGGAGGACGCGCCGGAAATCGAGAGGGACGAAAAAGACCCGGTCCGCTTCCTTGAGCTTCTCTCGGGCCATCTTGATCCCGGAATGGGTCAAGGTGGAAAAAACGATGTCCCACTCGGGGTGCCGGCGTTTCAACTCCCGAATGAGGTGCTGGAGCGACAGGACCTCGCCCACCGAAACCGCGTGGATCCAGACCGCATCCCGGCCTTCCGGCCTCTTCTCCAGGCCCAGGGCCAGCCTTTCGCGGAGATGGACGCGGTCCTTTTTCAGGACCTTCATCCGGAACGCGTAGAACGGCAGGTAGAGAGCGAGCGCGACGGCGAGGGCGAACGAATAGATCAGGTACACGGCCATTGAATATACTAGATTCCCCCTGGCCGCGCAACGTTCCCCGGCAGCCGTGGACCGGGGACCGAAGGCTAAGATCCAATTCCTGGTGACCGAGGAAGGCCCTGCGGTTGCCACTGAGGCGGGAATCTGGTATTCTTGGGGTCCGGACACCCCCCCGGAACGATATCCGAAAGACCGAAAGGACAGGACCATGGCCGAAGACAAGAAAACCGAGCAGCCCGGGACCCCGGAGGCCGCCGGGAACAAGAAGATCAACGAGATGTCGATCAAGGACCTCGAGGCCAAACTGGCCGAGGTCGTGGAAAAGCAGGGGGGCTTGACCTCCAAGTACGCCAAACAGCTCCTCCTCAGGAAGAAGACCCTGACGTCCTGAGGACGGCCCCGCCCGGGCAGGGAGACCTGGCCTCCCCGGAAGCACACAAAATAAACGGTTTACTTTTTCGGAGCCCTCTGCTATGATACGGGGCGAAAAAAAATATAGGAGAATACCGCGTGCTTAGCAAAGAAGTGAAGACAAAAATCGTCAAGGACAACCAGGCGCACCTCACGGACTCGGGGTCCCCCGAGGTCCAGGTCGCCCTCCTCACCGAGCGAATCAACTCGCTCATCGGCCACTTTTCGACTCACAAGAAAGACCATCATTCCCGGGTCGGGCTGATGAAGCTCGTCAGCCAAAGGAAGAGGCTCCTGGAGTACCTCAAGAAAAGGGAATTCGGCCGCTACGAAAAGCTCATCCAGAAGCTCGGCCTCCGCAAGTAAGCCCCCGCCCCCCCAAGGAATCGAACCATGTCTCACACCATAAGTCTCGAGATCAACAACAGGACCCTGACGATAGAGATCGGCAAGATCGCCCGGCAGGCCGATGGCTCGGCCCTGGTTCGCTACGGCGAAACCATCATGCTGGTCACGGCCACTTCCAAGAAGGACGTCAAGGAGCCGAAGCCCTTCCTCCCCCTCATCGTCGATTACCGCGAGAATACCTACGCCGCCGGGAAGATCCCCGGGGGCTTCTTCAAGCGCGAAGGCCGCCCCTCGGAGCGCGAGATCCTGGAGGCCCGCCTCATCGACAGGCCGATCCGGCCGCTCTTCCCCGAAGGGTACTTCTTCGATACCCAGATCGTCGGCCTCCTGCTTTCGGCCGACCTGGAGAACGAGCCCGACACGCTCGGGGTCATCGGCGCCTCGGCCGCCCTCTATTTCTCGAGCATCCCGTTCACGACGCCCATCGGGGCCGTGAAGGTCGGCTTGGTCGACGGTGCGTTCGTCATCAACCCGACGGCGACCCAGCTCGCGGGGAGCCCGCTCAACATGACCGTCGTCGGGACCGAGGATGGCGTCGTCATGATCGAAGCCGGGGCGAAGGAGGTCGAGGAAGAACGGCTCATTGAGGGGATCAGCCTCGCCCATGAGACCATCAAGAGGATCGTCCAGGCCCAGAAGGACCTGTTTGCCCGCCTCGGGATCAAGAAGCGCGAATTCGCGCCCAAGGTCCCGAACCCCGAGCGGAAGGCCCGAGTCGAACAGGAGGCCTCCGCGGCCCTCCTCGAGGCCATCCAGATCAAGGACAAGCTGCAGAGCGAGGCGGCCGTCAAGAAGGTCCTGGAAACCCTCCTGGCCGGCGTCCCGGCCGACAAACCGGAAGAGGCCCAGGAAACCAAGGAGATCTTCTACCGCCTTGAAGAGAAGCTCGTCCGCGACTTCATCCTCACCCAGGGAAAAAGATCGGACGGCAGAAGGTTCGACGAGGTCCGGCCCATCGCCATCGAGGTCGGCTCTCTCCCCCGGACTCACGGCTCGGCCATCTTCACGCGGGGCGAGACCCAGAGCCTGGCCACCGTCACCCTGGGTACGGTCGAGGACGCCCAGAGGTTGGACAACCTGGGCGATGAAACCAAGAAACGGTTCATGCTCCATTACAATTTCCCGCCGTTTTCGGTGGGCGAAGTGAACTTCCTGAGGGGTCCGGGCCGCAGGGAGATCGGGCACGGCGCCCTGGCGGAAAAGGGCATCCTGCCCTCGATCCCGGACGACGCCGCATTCCCTTACACGATCCGCATCGTCTCCGACATCCTTGAATCCAACGGATCCTCGTCCATGGCCACCGTCTGCGGCGGGGTCCTCGCCCTGATGGACGCCGGGGTCCCCCTGAAGATGATCGTCGCCGGCGTCGCCATGGGGCTCGTCGCCGATGGCGACCGCACCGCCATCCTGACCGACATCGCCGGCCTCGAAGACCACTGCGGGGACATGGACTTCAAGGTCATCGGGAGCGAAAAGGGCGTCACGGCCATCCAGATGGACCTGAAGATCAAGTCTGTCACACCTGCCTTGCTGCGGGAGGCGTTCGCCCAGTCCCGCAGGGCCCGGCTCCACGTCCTTGGCCGGATGAAGGAATCCCTGGCGGCCCCGAGGGCGGACATTTCGCCTTACGCGCCGCGCATCTTCACAGTATTCGTCAATCCCGAGCGGGTGAGCGAGGTCATCGGGCCGGCGGGCAAGGTCATCAAGAAGATCGTCGCCCTGACCGGGGCCAAGATCGACATCGAGGACGACGGGAAGATCACCATCGCCTCGGCGGACGTCGCCGCGGCCGAGAAGGCTATGCAGATGATCCGGGACATCACGGCCGAAGCCGAGATCGGCAAGAACTACACGGGCAAGGTCATCCGCCTGGAGGAATACGGGGCGTTCGTCGAGATCCTGCCGAACGTCGTCGGCCTCCTCCACATCTCCGAGGTCGCGCCCTACAGGATCAAAAGCATCCGGGACGTCATCCAGATGGGCCAGGACCTGACGGTCAAGTGCATCACGATCGACGAGGACCGCAAGGTCCGCGTCAGCCTGAAGGCGCTCGCGGATCCCAACGCCCCCCCGCCTCCCGAGGGAAGCCAGGGGACCCCGGAGGGAGACCAGAGGCCTCCGTACAGGGGCCAAGGCGGCCATCCCCCGAATCGGGACAGGGGTCGCCGTAACCGATATTAGGTTTCACATGTTCGCGGGGACGGGAACCGCACGCGCCGGCCGGAGGGGGTTCACCCTGGTCGAGATGCTGGTGACGCTGACGATTTTGGCGATCCTCGCTTCGGCGATCGTCCCCATAGCCAAGACCGCCCTCCAGCGCGAAAAGGAGCTCGAACTCCGAAGGGACCTGCGCCAGCTCCGCGAGGCCATCGACGCCTACAAGAAGCTCGCCGACGAGAAGAAGCTGGAGTCGGAAGAGGACGGCGAAGGCTATCCCCCGGACCTGGAAACCCTGGTCAACGGCGTCGAGATCGAGGCCACGGCCCAGGAGGATCCGGAAGCGAGGACAGAGGGCCGGACCGCGTCCGGAGCGAAGAAGAAGCTCGTCCGCTTCCTGCGCCGCATCCCCAGGGATCCGATGACGGGTTCGGCGGATTGGGGGCTCCGGTCCTACCAGGACGACCGCGACAGCGACGTCTGGGGGGAGGAGAACGTCTATGATGTCTATTCGAAAAGCCGGGCCAAGGCCCTGGACGGCACGCGGTACAATGAATGGTGAGGCCGGCATGAAGGGACGGGACCGCGGATTCACCCTCATCGAGATCATCATCGTCTTCACCCTCATCGGAATTTTGGTCGGCCTGGGGCTCCCCCAATACCAGACCGCGGCCAAGCGGGCCCGCGAGGCTGTCCTCAAGGAAGACCTATTCCAGTTCCGGAAGCTCATCGACCAATATTTCCAGGACAAGGGCAAGTACCCGGCCTCGCTCCAGACCCTGGTCGAGGAGAAATATCTCAGGTCCGTCCCGGTCGATCCCCTGACGAAATCGGCGACGACCTGGGTCGAGGTCCGGGAGATGCCGGCGCCCGACGAATACACCCCCCCCGAGAACCTGGGCGTCATGGACGTCAGATCCGGGTCCGAGGCCAAGGCCCTGGACGGCACGCTCTTCAACACATGGTGAAACGCGAGAGCCGCGGCTACGTCCTCATCATCCTGATGATGGCCGTTTTCGTCCTCGCGATAGGCCTCACGGTGGCCGTCCCCGTCCTCGAGACCGAGCTGCGTCGGGAAAAAGAAGAGGAGCTCATCTTCCGCGGCCGGCAGTATGTCGAGGCCGTCCGGCTCTACCAGACGAAGAACCCGGGCCGGTTCCCGACGTCCCTCAAAGAGCTCTTGGACAAGAGATTCCTCCGGAAGCTTTACCCGGACCCCATGACGGCCTCAGGCGAATGGGACGTCGTGCTCGATCCCGGCGGTCAGGCCGGCGCCGAGGCCGGAGGGACGCGCCAGGTCCTCGTCGCTCCCCTCTCCGCCCTCGGTTCCGTCCAGAATCCGATCGTCCTTGGCGTCGTGAGCTCCTCGACCAAGAGGTCCATCCGCCTCTACGAGGACCAGGATCGTTACGACAAGTGGCTCTTCTATTACGGTCACGATCCCGCAACTCAGCCGAACATCGTCCATTTGGGCCGGGAAGAGAAGGAAACGGGAGAGGACCCGTGACGGGCCCCGTTCTCATTGTCGCGGGGGAAAGCTCCGGCGAGAGATACGGCGCGGCCCTCGTTCGCGAATTCCGGAAGCTCCACCCGGAAACGGCGTTCTTCGGGATCGGAGGCGGGCGGATGGCCGCCCAAGGAGTCGAGATCCTCTTCCCGATGGAGCACCTGGCGGTGATGGGGATCTTCGAGGTCCTTTCGCAGGTCCCGCGCATCCGTCGGATCTTCCGCGGCCTCGCCAGGGAGGCCGCATCCCGGCGGCCCGCCGCCGCCGTCCTCATCGACTCGCCGGATTTCAATCTCCGCCTGGCGAAGAAGCTCCGGAAGGCCGGGATCCCGGTCCTTTATTACGTCAGCCCCACGGTCTGGGCCTGGCGGAGGGGCCGTCTCAAGACCGTGCGGAGATACGTCTCCAGGATGATGTTGATCTTCCCCTTCGAAGAGGAGATCTACAGATCCGAGGACATTCCGGCCGCCTACATCGGCCATCCCCTGCTCGAACGCGTCCGGACGGAGTTCGGCCGCGTCGAATTCTTCGCGAAATACGGGTTCGACCCCGCGAGGAAGCTCATCGTCCTCCTCCCGGGCAGCCGGCGGGGCGAGCTCCGGTACCACGCTCCTGTCCTCGCCGAGACCGTCGACCGGCTCCGGGGTCCTTCCGACATCCAGTTCGCACTCGTCCTCGCGGAGAATATCGACCGGGACGAGCTGAAGGCTTCCTGGCCGGGACCCATCGAGGAACTGGCCGTCCTCGACCGGGACGGGTACGAGGCCATGGCCGCGGCGGACGTCGTTCTGTCCTCGTGCGGCACGGCCACCCTGGAAGCCGCCCTGCTCGGCACCCCGGTCGTCGCGTTCTATCGGATATCCCCGCTGACCTACCGCGTCGGCCGCCGGCTCGTCAGGATCAGCCATTACAGCATCGTCAACATCCTGGCCGGCAGGCCGGTCGTCCCCGAACTTATCCAGGGAGATTTCACGGCCGGGAACCTCGCCCGCGAAGCGCTCCGCGTCCTGGGCTCGGAGAATGCCCGACGGGAGATGAAGGAAGCGTTCCTAAGCATACGCAAGAGCCTGGGAGACGGCCGGGCCTCGGAAAATGCAGCCCTCGAACTGGAGAAGTTCCTGGTCCCGGAAGGATCGGCGGCCGGTCATCCTGCGACATTAAACGTACGGAGGTGACCCCATGAAACGTTTGCGCGTCCTGGGGCTCGCAGCCCTGCTCGTCGTTTCCTTCGGATGCTCCGGGAAGGAGCCCGCCCCCTCCGGCGCCTTCGACGCCGGATTCGCCCGGTTCAAAGAGGCCATGGGGAAGAGCGACTTCTCCGCGGCCCTGGCCGACCTCAGGTCATCGTTCGAGGCCTTCCGGGAAAGGTCCCCGCTCCTCCTCCAGAACGTCAAGTTCGTCATGAACGAATCGGCGAGTTACGGGATCTACGAGCCCCGGACCACCGACGCGTTCGCGGCCGGGGACGTCATCTACCTGTATCTCGAGCCCGTCGGCCAGGTCCTGAAGGGATCGGGGGACGGAAGGAACGAATTCGGGTTTGCGGCCGATTTTTCCCTCGAAGACGCGACGGGCAAGGTGCTGGGCGGCCAGAAGGATTTCGCCAGCCCCCGCTTCTCCTCCTGGAACTTCAACACCGAGATCGCGCTGACCTTCAACTTCTCGTTCACGGGCCTTCAGCCCGGACGCTACAAGATCCTCCTTGCCGTCCGGGACGCCCATTCCACGAAGAGCGCCACGGTCGAGAAGTCGTTCGAGATGATCTAGAGGACGAATTCGAGGCGGTCGTCGGGCTTGAGGCCCCGGGCCCGGGCCTCGCCGGCCTTGAGTTCGAGGACGTAGGCGGCCGGGGCGTCCGGGCCGTAGGTCGGGCACGGGTCGGCCTTGCAGGGGGGGACGTCGGCGGCGATGTGGACGATGCGCCGGTCCCGGCCGAGCCAAATGATATCCAGGGGGACGAGCGTGTTCTTCATCCAGAATGAATTGAGCCCCTCCTCTTCGAAGACAAAGAGCATGCCCTGGTCGGGCCGGATCCTCTCCCGGAACATCAGCCCGCGCGCCCGCTCCTCTTCGGTTCTGGCCAACTCGGCCGTGATCGAGCTCCCGTCGGGGAAAAAGACCCTGACGAACTTGTCGTTCGCCGGGGTCCGGCAGAAGGCCTGAAGCCCGGCCGCGAGGAACGTCAGTCCCATGAGCGCCGCAGCCGCCCGGTTCCTGGATCTCGAAATCATCGTCGGCTCCTGTCTCTCTCGGAATTTACCGTCCCGGCCGCTTCATTCCTCGCCCTCCTCGCCTGTCCCCCGAGCCCCGCGCTGCACCAGCGGAACGAACCGGACCCCGATCAGCGCCTTCCTCCTGTAGGAATCCCCTTCGCGCCGGATCAGGACGAGCTCCTGGGATCCCAGCCCCACGGGAACGATCATCCGGCCGCCCGGGGCCAGCTGGAGCTCGAGCGCTTCGGGGACCGAGGCGGGGGCGGCCGTGACGACGATGCCGTCGAAGGGAGCGGCGTCCGGCCATCCGGCCGACCCGTCCCCGATCCGGAAACGGATGTTTTCGTATCCGAGGGCCTCGAGTCTTGCTTTCGCCCGGAGGGAAAGCTCCTCGACGAGCTCGATCGTCCAGATCTCCCCGGCCGCTTCCGCCAGGACGGCGGTCTGGTAGCCCGATCCGGTCCCCACCTCGAGCACCTTCTCCGCTCCCCGGAGCCGCAGGGCCTCGGTCATGTAAGCGACGATATAGGGTTGGGATATGGTCTGGCCGCGGCCGATGGGCAAGGGTTCGTCGGCATAGGCCAAGGCAGCCATGTCATCCGGAACGAAGAGATGGCGGGGGACCCGGGCCATGGCCGAGAGGACCCTCTCGTCCTCGAGGCCCCTGGCTCTGAGCTGAGTTGCGACCATCCTCAGCCGCTCGTCCTCCCGATCGGGGATCATCTGCACTCCATTCGGCGGATCGACCGCCGGCTCCTCGGCGGGCCGGGGACGGCTCCCGGACGGTCAATACGCCCGGGCGAAATAGGCCAGCGTGTCGGCATCACTGCCGCAGCGATACGCAGCGGCCCTTCCGCTCACCGTGCTCGTGACCGAACGGGATCACCCGGATCGTCGCCATCGTCCCTTCCTTGATCCTGTCCTCGCAAGCCGGGTTGCCGCACCAGAGGGCCCGGAGGAGGCCCCTCTTGTTTTCCATGATCTCCTTGAATTCTTCGTAGCTTTCCGCGTCGCGGGTGTTCTCCTTGAGGAACGTCTCGGCCTCCCGGAAAAGCTGCGCCTGGATCTCCTCCAGGACCGCAGCGACCCGGCCGGGAAGCCCGTCGAGACGGCGCCGGCGTCTTCGTCCGAAGGTCGCGGCGGACGAGGACGGCCTGTCCGGCCTTGACGTCGCGGGGCCCGATCTCGATCCGCAGGGGGACGCCCCGCATCTCGTACTCCGAGAACTTCCAGCCGGGCGTGAATTCTTCACGGGCGTCGACCTCGACCCTCAGGCCGGCCGCCTTGAGGGCCGCCTCGGCCGCCCGGGCGGCCGGCAGGACGGTCTCCTTCCAATTGCCCATGGCGATCGGCACGATGACGGCCTGGACGGGCGCCACCCGGGGCGGGAACCTGAGACCGGCGTCGTCGCCGTGGGTCATGATGAGCGCCCCGATCAGGCGGGTCGTCGTGCCCCACGAGGTCTGCCAGACGTATTGGAGGCTCTGGTTGCGGTCCTCATACTTGATGTCGAAGGCCTTGGAAAAGTGCTGGCCGAGGTTGTGGGATGTTCCCATCTGAAGAGCCTTGCCGTCGGACATCAGGGCCTCGATGGCATAGGTCATCTGCGCCCCGGCGAACTTCTCGCGGAGCGTCTTGCTGCCCGCGAGGACCGGGATGGCGAGTTCGGTCTCCGAGAACTCCTTGTACATCGCCAGGACCTTGAGGGTCTCTTCCTGGGCCTCCTCGGCGGTCGCGTGGCAGGTGTGCCCTTCCTGCCAGAGGAATTCGGTCGTCCGCAGGAACGGCCGGGTGACCTTTTCCCAGCGGACGATGTTCGCCCACTGGTTGATGAGGACCGGGAGGTCCCGGTAGGACTTGATCCAGCGTGAATACATGTGGCCGATGATGGCCTCCGAGGTCGGTCGGACGGCCAGCTTCTCCTCGAGCTCTTCCTTGCCGCCGATGGTCACCCAGGCGACCTCGGGCGAGAAGCCCTCGACGTGCTCGGCCTCCTTCTTGAGAAAGCTCTCGGGAATGAAGAGGGGAAAATACGCGTTGACGTGGCCGGAATCCTTGATGCGACGGTCCATCAGCCGCTGGATGTTCTCCCAGACGGCGTAGCCGTAGGGGCGGATGACCATCATCCCCTTCATCGGGGTGTAGTCGGCGAGCTCGGCCTTCTGGATGATCTCGCCGTACCACTTGGAAAAGTCCTCGCTCTTGGGCGTTATTCTCTTGACCAGTCTTTCGGTATCGCTCACTTTATCTTCTTTGCCTCCAAGACTTTGCTCATTCTATCCGCCCCCCGGGGGTTTGTCAAGGTGAGGGGAAAATCCCCCTTCATTTCATCCTTAGAGGTGATTGACCGTCCCGGGGCGAGATGTCATTTTAGTCGCGCGAAGGAAAAGGCATAGACCATGACGTGGAAAGAACCGCCTCCGGAAGCCGCCCGGACGTTCTCCCAAGAAGGGCTTGGCTTCAATCTCGACCTGCCGATGCGGGTCATGGGACGCGACACGTCCGGCTGCGATTTCCAGGAACGGACGGTTCTTGAGACTATGAGCCACGCGGAGGCGGCCTTCGAGCTCCGGAGCCCTATTGCCCGGGGAACGGATCTCAAGCTCGTCGTCAGCCTGCCCCGCAAGCTCTCCGACGCGGGCGAACTCAACCTCGTTATCCGGGGTCGCGTCGTTTCCCTCGCTTCCGCCGGCCTGGGAAGGATAGGTCGGCGGGTATCCTTGAAACTGGAGTCCCGATACGTCATCAAACCGCCGGTCGAGGACGATTCTTCATGATGGGCCCGGCGCGGGAATTAGCCGAGCCCGATGAGGCATTCCCCGGAAAAATCACCCCGGGAATCACCCCCCGGGGGGTTGCCGGCCGACAGGCGAATTGAAAGAATGGAAGAGGCATGAACACAGAGCAGACATCCCTGACGGATCGACCCGATCCTTCCTTCCGCGGCGCGACCGCGGGGAGGAGAGAGAGAGCTTTCGATCTCTCCCTTCCGGCGCTCGTGTCCGGACAGGACGCCTCGGGAAGGCGGTTCGAGGAGAGGACCGACATCTCCTCCATCAGCGCCCAGGAGGTCTCCTTCCGGCTCAAGACGCGGATCCTCGTCGGCAGCAAGCTTGTCCTGAACCTGGACGTGCCCAGGACCCTCATCCTGGAGAAACCCCTCCGGCTCCTCCTTTCGGGATCCGTCGTCTCCGCCAGCGCCGAGGACGGCCGGGGCCGGCGGCAGAACGTCTCCGCCCTCCTCGACAGGACCTACAAACTCCTTACAGATTCCTGAGCCCGCGCCCCGGGACGATCAGCCATCACCCGTCTTACGGCGCTGTTATTCCACGCCTGTCCCACGACTTAACTTGACACCCCTGCGGGGAATAACATAGAATTCTTCTACGGAAACGATTCGAAGGGGTCCCATGAACATGGACAAGAAGAAAGCCCAGCCGCCCGAAGCCAAAAAGATCAGCATTCTGGTCTTTTGCCCCTCCGACATCATCCTCTCGGGGATCCTCAAGGCCCTGGAGGCCGACCCCGGACTGGACATTCTGAACATCGAGAAGAACACGATCGACAGCTTCATGGAATCGATCAGGAAGCTCAAGCCCGAGGTCATCCTGTTCGCCAACCTGGAACCCCTGCCCAACATGCGGGAGATCTGCAAGGCTGTCAAGGAGATCGCCAAGGTCCAGGTCAAGACCCAGCTCCTGCTCATGGGCAATATCCCCGCCCACGAGGAGATCGTGAACCTGATCAATTCGGGGGCTCGGGGCTATTTCGACCTCAACGACCCGTCGAACCAGCTCGCCGAGGCCGTGCATTCGGTCCACAAGGGGGAGATCTGGCTCCCGCGGGACAAGATGTCGAGCATCATGGACCGGATCATCTCGGTCGTCGGCCGCGACCTCAAGGAAAAAACGCTCGACCAGCTCACCCCGACCGAGTTCCAGGTCCTCAGGCTCATCGGGCAGGGAAAGAGCAACGACGACATCGCGGAGGTCATGTTCATCAGCAAGAACACCGTCCGCTCCCACATCAAGAGCATCTACGCCAAGCTCGACACGCACAGCCGTCTCCAATTAGCGCTCTACGCCATCAACTCCGCCCTGTTTTAAGACGAGGACCCCATGAAAAAAACAGCGACCCCCAAGAAGACCGCGAAGAAGCTCCCGTCTGGATCAAGATCAACCGTCGCCGGGAATGGCGCTTGGATCTTCCCCTCGCCGCGGAGATCGAGGGCCAGCTGCCCGAGGGCAGGAAGTTCAAGGAAGAGACGCGGCTCGAGAACATCTCCTCGACCGGAGCCTATTTCTGCCTGGATTCGGGCGTCGTGGTCGGCTCCAAGCTCAATCTGATCCTCGATCTCCCCAAAGAGCTCACGGACGGCCGGACGATGAAGATGTGCCTGGGCGGGATCACCGTCCGGCTTGAGAAGCCCGATAAGAAGACCAAGAAGCAGGGCGTCGCCGTCCGCTTCAGCAAGGACTTCCGGGTCATCCCCGAAAAGAAGAAGAAATAGCCCCGTGCTCACCGTCGCCCTCACGGGAGGGATCGCCTGCGGCAAGTCCGTGGTCGCCCGGGTCCTCCGCGAAAAAGGCTGCTATGTCCATAGCGCCGACCGGACCGCGCATGAACTAATGGCGCCGCGCGGTGCCGCTTACCGACCCGTTGTCGAGCGCTTCGGGAAGGGCATCCTCACCGACGACGGGACCATCGACCGGAAGAAGCTCGGGGCCGTCGTCTTCGCGGACGCGACGGCCCGCGCGGCACTCGACGCCATTGTCCACCCCCTCGTCCTGGAAACGACCCGCCGCCTTGTTGCGGATGTCGAAGCGTCCGGCCGATCCGCCCTCTTCGTGACGGAGGCCGCCCTGACCGTCGAGGCGGGCTTCGCATCGTTTTACGACAGGGTCGTTGTCGTGACCTGCGACGAGGAGACCCGAGTCCGGAGGCTTATGGCACGCGACGGGATCGGGCGTGACGAGGCCCTTCGAAAGATCGGGGCCCAGATGCCCCAGGCGGAAAAGCTCGGGCGCGCGGACTACGTGATAGACACGTCCGGGACGCTTGCCGAAACGGTCGAACAGATAGAGCGCGTCCACGCCATGCTCGTGCGGGACGGCGAGCTCAAGGGCCGCCGAGATCCCTGACCCGGATCGGCCTGGGACGCCTAGCGGTAGTCCTTGAGCGAGACCAGGACTGCCGACCAGGGACAGAATCGGCCGACGGTCCCCACCCAATACGCGATGTCCTTCTCGACGTCGGACGGGAGACCGTCGCAGAGCTCCATCGTAACCTCGGCCATTTGGACGTCCTCGGGATCGATGTGCCAATGCCACGGCGCGTTATAGGAAACCGGTCCGTCGATGAGGCGGCCGCTGGGGATCCGGGCTTCGGTCTGCCCGTTAGACAGGGCCAGGACCTGTTCGATAGTCTGCGGGTTGGTGATAAAAATGCTGTAGCGCTCCCCCTGGACGTTGAAGGTCGCCAGTACGCCTCCATCGAGTTTCGGGGAGGTCGGCGACGGGCAGGCGGCAAGAACCGTCGCCGCCAGGAAAAGACCCGTGACCCATTTCGCGAAAAGCCGCCCGTTCATCGTCCCGAAACCCCGGATCGCGGCCTCACCCGCCGGACTTCAACCCGGCGGCGAGGAGCGGGATCATGATCTCGTGGGGACCGACGAAGTAGAATCCCCTCCCCTTCCTCCCGAGCGGCCGGCGGACGACGTTCTCTTCCGGCCTGTAATGGCGGTTGAAATCGAAGACCGCCGTGGTCAACCCGTCGAGGCGGACGCCCTTGTTCCGGACGAAGGCCACCGCCTTGAGGAAGACTTCGGGAAGGAGGACGGCCGAACCGACGTTGATATAGACGCCGCCCTCGAGCCTCCCGACGAGGGACGCGAACGTGAAGAAATCCCGGAGCGAGCCTTCTCCGGTCGCGGCCCCGTCGGCGCCCGGGTGGAAGTGGATGATGTCCGTCCCCACGGCGACGTGGACGGTCACGGGGATGCGCAGCCGGTGGCCGGCCGCGAGGAGGCTCAGTCCGCGGTGGGGAAACCGCGAACCGGCGATCATCCGGCCGACCGCTTCGCCGAGCCCCAGCCCTTCCGCGACACCGTCGCGGATCGCCCGGTTGAGGTATTCCCCCGTCTCGCGGGCCACCCCGAAACCGCCGTCGCGGATCCGCTCCCCGACGTCCTCGGACGTCCGGCCGGCGTAGGCGATCTCGAAATCGTGGACGATCCCGGCGCCGTTGAGGGCCAGACCCTGGACGAATCCCCGCTCCATGAGGTCGATGAGGACCGGCTGGAGCCCGACCTTGATCACGTGGGCGCCGCAGCCGAAAAGGATGGGCTTCCCCCGGCCGCGGGCCTTTCTCACGAGCCCCAGGAATTCGCGGAAGTCGCGGGACGCGAGGATGTCGGGAAGCGAGGCGATGAACGCGTCGAGGGTCGCCCCGGTCGGGAGGGGCCGGGCGAAGGCGCCGGCGTCGATCTTGCTCCGACGGCCGCGGAGCGGATACGTCCTCAGGCCTTCGGCGGAGAGGAGGTTCGGTTTCACCGGATGCGTCGGGAGGGCGACATGGTTGCGTTGACGGCGGAGCGGCGGCCCGGTCAGGGCTAGGAGGCCCTGGATTTCGAAAGAAGGTTCTTCAGCTCCTGGCCGGGGCGGAACTTGATGCGCTGGCCCTTCTCGATCCGGATCTGCTTCTGCCGGCGGATGTCCCGGCCGAAGCCCGTCTTCTTGGCGACGACGCGGAAGCTGCCGAACCCGCGGATCTCCACTTTTTCATTCCTGGACAGCGCGGCCTTCAGGGAATCCAGGATCGATTCGACGATCACCAGCGACTTCGCCCTGTTGAATTCGGACTTCTTCTCGATCGCGAGGGCGATGTCGTTCTTGATCATCCTCGTCTCCTTGATTCCGCGCGAACAGTTTATAATTAATGAATCGCCGGATAAATGTCAAGAGAATTATAACTCATTGACTTGACAATGATTAGTTCCTATAATGAACTCATCATGCGCCGGAGAATCCGGGCCCTGTTTTTTATCCTTTTGTCTCCGGCGATCGCCGCGGCCGAGGTCCGCAAGATCACCGTCAACGCGCCCATCCACCCCGTCACTTCCGAGTACATCGTCGGCGCGATCCGGGCCGCGGAGAAGGCGAACGCCCGCCTCCTCGTCATCGGCCTCAACACGCCGGGAGGACTGGACACGTCCATGAGGGAGATCATCGAAGCCGTCGTCAACGCCAAGGTCCCGGTCGCCGCTTACGTGAGCCCGAGCGGCGCCCGCGCGGCCTCCGCCGGCTTCTTCATCGGCGTCGCCTGCGACGTCTTCGCCATGGCTCCGGGGACCAATACCGGAGCGGCCCACCCGGTGGGGATCTCGCTCACCGGGCAGGCGATGGACAAGACCATGGAGGACAAGGTCACGCACGACGCGGCCTCGTATATCAAGACCCTGGCCGAAAAGCGCGGCCGGAACGTTTCCATGGCTGAGGATGCCGTCCGCAGGAGCCTGTCCTACACGGAGGAAGAGGCCCTCAAAGGCGGGCTGATCGACCTCATCGCAAAGAACGACCGCGACCTCGTCGCGCGCCTCGACGGGAAGGTTCTCAAGCGTTTCGACGGAGCCGAGACCACGCTCGCGCTCGCCGGAGAGCCCCTCATCGAGGTCCCGATGAGCTTCCGGCAGAGGTTCCTGCTGACCATCTCCAACCCCAACCTCGCTTACATCCTGCTCATGATCGGCCTTCTCGGCCTCTATTTCGAATTCGCGAATCCCGGGGCCGTCCTGCCCGGCGTCCTGGGCGGTATCTCCCTTCTCTTGGCCGTCTTCGCGTTCCAGATCCTGCCCATCAACTACGTGGGGCTCCTCCTGATCCTCCTGGCCATCGCCCTGTTCATCCTCGAGGTCAAGGTCCACAGCTACGGCGTCCTTTCGGTAGGAGGCGTCATCGCCATGCTCATCGGGTCCATGATGCTCATCGATTCCCCGGTGCCGGAACTGCGGCCAAGCCTGCGGCTCATCGTTCCCGCGGCCGCGGGGATCTCGCTCGTCTGCATCTTCCTGGTGACCCTGGTCATCCGGGCCCAGGCCCGCCGCGCGGTCACCGGCCGGGAAGGCATGGTCGGAGAGGTCGGGACCGCCCGGACCGACCTTGCCCCCTCCGGAAAGGTCTTCGTCCACGGCGAGCTCTGGGAAGCCGAATCCGACCAACCCGTCCGCACGGGCGAACGGGTGACGGTCGTGGAAGTCGAAAAGAATCTTAAGATCAAGGTAAAGAAGGAGGGAATATGATCAACCCTACGATGTCCATGCCGATCTTCATCGTCGTCGGGATCGTCGTCATCTACATCCTGAACTCCATCAAGATCCTCAGGGAATACGAGCGCGGCGTCATCTTCCGGCTCGGCCGGGTCCTGCCCAAGCCCAAGGGGCCCGGGATCATCCTGGTCTTTTCCCCGATCGACCGCATCGTGAAGATCAGCTTGCGGCTCATCACGATGGACGTCCCGCCCCAGGACGTCATCACCAAAGACAACGTCACGGTGAAGGTCAACGCCGTCCTCTACTTCCGGGTCATGGACCCGCTCAAGTGCGTGATCGACGTCCAGGATTACCTCTACGCCACGTCCCAGCTCGCCCAAACGACGCTGCGGAGCGTCCTCGGCCAGGTCCCCCTCGATGACCTCCTCTCGGAGCGGGACAAGCTGAACGCGCGCCTCCAGGAAATCATCGAACAGCACACCGATCCCTGGGGCATCAAGGTCCAGCTCGTGGAGATGAAACAGGTGGACCTGCCGGAGAACATGATCCGGGCCATCGCCAAGCAGGCCGAGGCCGAGCGGGAACGCCGGGCCAAGGTCATTCACGCCGACGGCGAATTCCAGGCTGCCGGCAAGCTCACCCAGGCCGCCGACATCATCTCCCAGAATCCTCAGGCCCTCCAGCTCAGGTTCCTCGGGACGCTGACGGAGATCGCGGCCGAGAAGAATTCCACCATCGTCTTCCCCCTGCCGCTTGAGCTGCTCAGAGCGTTCTCGTTCACCAAGTCCGAGGATAAGAAATAACCCATGCGGAACAAGGAATTCAGGGAGGTCCAGGTCTCGAGCTCGGGGCTCGTCTTCATCTTCATCGCCATCCTGGTCCTGGGGGTGTTCATCTTCCTCCTCGGGATCTCCGTCGGGAAGAAGCAGGTCCGGATGGCCGGGCCGACGACGATCCTCGCCCGGCCGGCGACCGAGACCGTCTCCGGACAGCCTCCGGCCGTCGTCAAGGACCGGACGCCGGCGGTCGAGCCGGCCCGCGAATCCGAGGTCAAGACGGCCCCGAAAAGCCCGGTCGCGGATACGGCCGCGAAGGTTTCGGCCGCCGGGGAAAAACCCGCGCCCCGGACCACGGCGGCGGCACCCGCGACGACAAGACCTGCTGCGTCGAAACCTGCGCCGCCGGCGCCGTCGGGGTCCTATTATATCCAGATCGGAGCCTTCAACGAAAAGTCCCAGGCGGACACCTTTGCCGCCAGGTTCAAGGGACAAGGCTACCCGGCGGTCGTCGTGAGCCCCTTCCCCTCGGACAGGAGGCCCACCTATCGTGTGAGACTCGTCGGGTACAGGACGAAGGAACAGGCGTCCCAGGCGATGGCCAAGTTGAATTCCGGGACGACGAAGAGAACGGGATACTATATCAGGAAAGAAGACTAGTCCTTCGGCGTCGGCGGTATCGTCGACCCTCGAGGTCGGGTCCTGGTCGAGTCTCCGATCATGACCACGGCGGTGTTGTCGGGCGACATCGTCCCCGTCAAGGAGAGGACATTCTACTCCCGGCACGGGGACGTCCTGGCCTTGGCCTGCTTGACTTTAAGCTTCATCTTCTTTATTATGAGTCTTTTCAAAAGACCGCAAGGAAGGAAGCGACATGCCTGACAACGAAAGATACTCTGACCTAAAGCCCGCCGTCGAGGCCGCGTTCGCCAAGTTCCAGGAGCTCCGAGGTTTTCTTTGACCTCGATCGCAAGAGAGCCGAATTCGATTCCCTGAACGCCCAGCTCGCTTCCCCGGAGGTCTGGCAGGACCAGAAACGGTCCCAATCCCTCCAGCAGTCCAAGAAGAGGCTCGGCCGCGACGTCCAGGACTACGAAAGGATCCGGGGGAAGAAGGAGGAACTCGAGGTCCTTCTGGAGCTCGCCGGCGAGGGGGAGAACGTGGCGGCGGACATCGCCGCGGCCCTGGCCGGGTTCGAAAAGGAACTGGCCGACGCCGAGCTCAGGACCCTCTACTTCGAGGCCGACGACATCCGCAACGCCATCCTGACCGTCCATCCGGGCGCCGGCGGCACCGAGTCCCAGGACTGGGCGCAGATCCTGTTCCGGATGTACCTGCGCTACGCCGAGCGCAAGGGATTCAAGGTCGAGGTCCTCGACTCGACACCCGGGGAAGAGGCCGGGCTTAAGAGCGCCACGGTCCGGATCGAAGGGGACTTCGCCTTCGGCAACCTGAGCCAGGAGACCGGGGTCCACAGGCTGGTCCGCATATCGCCTTTCGACGCCGCCAAGCGCCGCCATACGTCCTTCGCCGCCATTTTCGTCACCCCCGAGATCGACGAGGACGTCGAGGTCGAGATCAACCCGGACGACTTGAGGATCGACACGTACCGGTCGGGGGGCAAGGGCGGCCAGCACGTCAACACAACGGATTCGGCCGTCCGCATCACCCACATCCCGACCGGGATCGTCGTCCAGTGCCAGAACGAGCGCTCCCAGCACAAGAACAAGGCCGCGGCCATGAAGGTTCTCAAGTCCCGGCTCTACGATCTCGAGAAGAAGAAGAAGATGGCCAAGGTCGAGAAGCTCGAGGACAACAAGTCCGAGATCGCCTGGGGCAACCAGATCCGGTCCTACGTCCTCCAGCCCTACCGCATGATCAAGGACACGCGGACGCGAGTCGAGACCGGGGACGTCGACAGGGTCCTCGACGGCGACCTCGACGAGTTCATCAAGGCCAGCCTCTTCCTCCGCAAGAAATCCACGCAGGATCAGGCAGGCTAGGCTCGCCTCTCGAAGGCGATCAAAGGAATGCCGGAAGGAATGCGTCAACCTCGATCCCGGCTTTATGCCTGTCCCAGATCGCGTCCATCTCGCTCGAGGGCTCATTTTGCCCAGCTCCTTCCCGGCCGAGCGGAGCTCTTTCTCGAGGGCTCGGAAGCGGCGTACGAACTTCGCGTTGGCCTTGCGGAGGGCGAGTTCGGGGTTGACGCCGAGCTTCCTGGAGAGGCTGGCCAGGGAGAAGATCAGGTCGCCGAGCTCTTCCTCTATCCCTGCGGCGTTCGCATCGCGGACCGCGGCTTCGAGCTCACCGATCTCTTCCCGGACCTTGGCCAGGACGCCGTCGGCGTCCGGCCAGTCGAATCCGCAGGCGGCGACCCTCCGGCCGATCAGGAAGGCCGCGAGGAGGGCCGGGGACGCAGGTCCCTGCTCCTCGAGGACGGAGGGACCGCCCTTTTCCGTCCTCTTCCCTTCCTGCCAGGCATCGGCGACGCCGGCTGCGGAGAGGTCCCGCGGCTCAGCGAAGACGTGAGGGTGGCGGGCGATCATCTTGGCGTTGACCCGGTCCAGGGCGTCGGTGACGGTGAACGCCCCCTGCTCCTCGTAGATGCGCGACAGGAAGACGACTTCCATCAGGACGTCCCCGAGCTCCTCGGCCAGCCCGGCGGCGTCGTCGGCCTCGAGGGCGTCGACGGCCTCATAGACCTCTTCAAGGAAATGATCCCGGATGTCGAGGGCGGTCCGGGCCTTATCCCACGGGCATCCGCCCGGGCCGCGCAGGGTCCCGAGGATCCCCACCAGCTCACCGAATTTCTTACCGGCGCTCCCGACTTCGATCATGGCTCATGTCCTTGAAATTTCGTTCCGAAAAATGTAAGATTCGTTCCTGCAAAATAAAATACCCGAAGTTGCCGCCGAAAACAACCTCGGGCCTGCGGAATACGCCGGGAGGACACCCTCATGGCCAAGAATGAAGAAAAGGAAGGACCGAAGGAATACCTGCCGCCGCTCGAGTTCGGGTCCCTGGTCTTCCCCTTCTACACCCAAGCCCTCATCAAGCTGGGCCTGATCGAGGACCCCGTCACGAAGACGCCCTCCGAGAACCTCGAGCTGGGCAAACGGCTCATCGACCTCCTCGACCTGCTCAAGGACCGGACCAAGGGGAACCTGGATGAAGAAGAGGACAAATTCCTCGAAGCCTGCCTGTCCCAGCTCAAGTTCAACTACCTTCAACGGATGAAGATCGTCAAAACGTGAACCGATGAAGGTCTTCACCGGATTCGACGGGCTCCCCCGTTTTCGACGGGGAACCGTGGTCGCCGTAGGGAACTTCGACGGCCTCCACCTCGGCCACCGGAGGATCCTCTCCCGGGTCACCGCCCTCTCCCGGCGGGAGGGCCTCCGGTCCCTCGTCCTGACGTTCTTCCCCCACCCTGCGAGGGCCCTCGCCGGGCGGGCCGTCCCCCTCGTCCAAACCCTCGACCAACGGCTGGACGGCTTCCGCCGGGCCGGGATCGAAAGCGTCCTCATCGTCCCCCTCGAGCGGGACCTGTTCGAGCTCTCCGGCGCGGAGTTCTCGACGAAGGTCCTGGCGGAGGCCTTGCGGGCGCGGGCCGTCGTGGTCGGCGCGAATTTTCGTTTCGGGCGCGGCCGGAAGTGCGGGGCCAAAGACCTCGCGGACCTCGGGCGCGGGTTGGGATTCGCTGTTCGTGCCGTCCCCCCCGTCGTCGTCGGCGGACGGACCGTCAGCTCCAGCCTCATCCGCCGGCTTCTGGCCCGAGGTGACGTCCTGACGGCCGCCGAGCTCCTCGGAGAGCCCTACGAGATCGCGGGCCGGGTTGTGCCCGGCCATTCCAGGGGCCGGGACCTGGGCTTCCCGACGGCCAACCTCCTCACGACCAGCGAGATCCTGCCGCCCGGAGTCTTCCTGACCCTGGCTACGGTCGGCCGCCGCAGCTACCCGTCCCTGACGAATATCGGGGTCAGGCCCACGTTCGGAGGCTACCCCCCGGGGGTCGAAACGCATCTGCTGGATTTCGACAGAGACCTCTACGGCCGGATCGTCGGGCTCCGTTTCGTCGGGAAGCTCCGGAACGAGCGCCGCTTCGCGACCCCCGCGGCCCTGGTCCGACAGGTCTCCAGGGACCTCCGCGCGGCCCGGGCCGCGTTTCTTGACATTTCCGGACGGATGGTGCATGTTCTTGATTTCCGGGGAGAAAACCCCGGGCGCGCGTGACGAGGAGCCCCAGGATGGAAAACAAGGTCAAAGCCAGGGTCATGGACGCCAGCAAGATCCGGCGCGTCCTCTTCCGCATGGCCACGGAGATCGTCGAGCGGAACCGCAGCCTCAAGAACGTGGTCATCGTCGGCATCCGGACCCGGGGGATCGACATCGGCAAACGCATCTCCCAGATCATCCGGGAGATGGAGGGCGTGTCCATCCCCGTCGGCGTCTTGGACATCACCCCCTTCCGGGACGACATCCCCGCCTTCGAGGCCAAGCCCTCGCCTAAGAAGACAAGGATCGAATGGCCCGTCGCCAGGAAGGACGTCCTCCTCGTCGACGACGTCCTTTTCACGGGCCGGACCATCCGGGCCGCGATGGACGGGGTCTTCGAGCTGGGGCGCCCGCGGACGGTCCAGCTCCTGGTCCTCGTCGACCGCGGCCACCGCGAACTGCCGATCCGCCCGGATTATGTCGGAAAGATCCTTCCCACGTCCCGCCGGGAGATCGTCCAGGTCCTGCTCAAGGAAGTGGACGGCCGGGACGAGGTCCTCATCACAGAGCCCGCGAAGCTGGGATAAGGGGGCCGGGACCGTGGGACTCCTGATCAGGAACGGCCGGGTCATCGATCCGGATTCGGGGACCGACGCGATCCTGGACGTTCTCGTCTCCGGAAAGACGATCGAGGCCGTAGCCCCCCGCATCGCGCCCGGCGGCCACGATGTGATCGATGCCTCCGGGCTGGTCGTGGCTCCGGGCTTCATCGACATGCACGTCCATCTCCGCGAGCCGGGCTTCGAAAAAAAAGAGACCATCCGGACGGCCGCCCGGGCGGCCGCCCGCGGAGGGTTCACGACGGTCTGCGGGATGCCCAATACGAATCCCGCGAACGACACGCCCGCCGTCACGGAATTCGTCTTGAACGAGGCGCGGAGGAGCGCCGTCGTCAACGTCCTGCCCATCGCCGCCGTTACGCTCGGACTCAAGGGTGAGGCCCCGTCCGACTGGGCCGCCCTCGTCCGGGCCGGCGCCGTCGCGTTCTCCGACGACGGCCGGCCCGTGGGAAACGAGGACATCATGCGGCAGGCCCTCGAAAGCTCGCGGGCCCTGGGAACGCTCGTCATCGACCACTGCGAGGACCTGAGCCTCACGGCGGGAGCCTCGATGAACGAGGGCCCGACCTCCCGCCTCCTCGGCCTGCAAGGGCATGCCGGCGGCCGCCGAGGAGGTCATGGTCGCCCGGGACATCCGCCTGGCCGAGGCCCTCGGGACGCGCGTCCACATCGCGCACCTGAGCGTCCGGGGAGCCGTCCGGGCCGTGGCCGAAGCCCGGGAGAGAGGCGCGCGCGTCTCGGCGGAAGCCACGCCCCATCATCTGCTCCTCGACGATTCCCTCCTCGAAAGCCGGGACGCGAGTTTCAAGATGAACCCTCCCCTGAGGAGCGCCCGGGACGTCGCCGCCCTGGTCCAAGCCGTCAGGGAAGGAGTGGTCGACGTCATCGCCACCGACCATGCCCCCCACGCCGAGGAGGACAAGGCCGCAGGCATCGAAAAGGCCGCCTTCGGCGTCGTGGGGCTCGAAACGGCCGTCCCGGTCCTCCTGGACCGGCTCGTCCGCCCGAACACCATTTCCCTGAGCCGGTTCATCGCGCTCCTGTCCCTCAATCCCGCCCGGCTCCTGGGCTTCGGGAGCAAGGGAAGGATCGCCGTCGGGGCCGACGCAGACCTTACGCTCCTCGACCTCGACGCGGAAACGGTCGTCGACCGGACCCGGTTCGAGTCCCGGAGCCGCAACACGCCATTCAACGGCTGGGTCCTCAGGGGCGCCCCCGCCATGACAATCGTCGGGGGCAGGGTCGTCTACCCTTTCAACCGTCCCATGAAAATGAAGCTCGAACGCGTCGAGAAGAAGCTGGGCTACGTCTTCAAGGACGGCAAGCTCCTCGAAAAGGCCCTGACCCACAGCTCGTCCGCCTTTGAAAGGCCCGGAGCGAAGGATAACGAGCTCCTGGAATTCCTCGGCGACTCGGTCGTGGGACTGGCGGTCGCCCATCATTTTTACGCAGCTTACCCGGGCCTCGCCGAAGGCGAACTATCCAAGCTGAAGTCTACCGCGTCTTCCACGCTTTCGCTCTCCGATTTCGCCCGCAAGCTCAAGCTCGACAAGGCCTTGCTCCTCGGGCGGGGCGAGGAAAAGAGCGGCGGGCGGAAGAAGAGGACGATCCTGGCCGGGGTCTTCGAATCGGTCGTCGGGGCGGTCTATCTCGACGGCGGGTTCGAAGAGGCCCGGTCGTTCGTCGTCAGGGTCCTCGAGTCCTCGTTCCGGCCCATCCGCGAGGAATTCCTGATCAACAACTTCAAGTCGGCCCTCCAGGAGACCTTCCAGAAGGACGGCCTCCCCTCCCCTTCCTACCGGACGCTGACCGAGAAGGGTCCCGATCACGAAAAGACCTTCGTCGTCGAGGTTTGCGCGGGCGACAGGGTCCTGGCCAAGTCCAAGGGACGGTCCCGGAAATCCGCCGAACAGGCCGCCGCCCAGAAGGCCCTCAAGTCGATCCTCGGCCGGAAGATGAAGGTCCTGACTCCGGAATCGTTCATCGTCGCGAAGAAGGGTTGAAGAGCATGCCCCTCTGCCCCAAGTGCGGGAAACGTGTCGCCAAACGGACTTGCCCGGCCCTGGGAAGCCGGTTGTGCAACCTCTGCTGCGGATTGCTCAGGCTGAAAGAGGTCCATTGTCCAGCTTCCTGCGCCTATCTTGCCCGGCACAAACCCTACCAGGAAAGACGGCTCATGGAACGGGCTCCCTCCCGGCCCCCGCGGTCCGGCCCGGCGAAGGACGACGTCCTCAAGGACGAGAGGCTGGCATGGCTGGTCCTTCAGCTCGAAGCACCGGTGGCAATGTTCGCCGAGGGCTCGCCCGCCCTGACGGACGGGCCGGTCCTGCTGGCCCTCGAATACGCCCGGGACAAGATCACCAAGGGAAAGGGCCTTCTCATCGTCCCCGGGGAAAGCCGCAAGCCCGGCGACGAGCTCGGCGAGGCTGTTTTCGCCGCCTCCGAAAGGGCCCGTTGGGAGGCCCCGGTCCTCCTGGCCTCCGGGCTGGAGCTTTTCAGCCGGGAGGAAAAGCTCCGCTGTCTGGACAGGATCATCTTATCGGTCCGGCTGTCGGCCAGGCGCGATCCCGACGGACGGGCCTACGTCATGGACTTGATCGGGCGATTCGCCCGGCTCCGCGGCCTGTCCCGGAAGAACCGCCTCATTCGATAAGAGCGGGACGTGCGAGACAAGCGGGCCGTGGGGGACGGGTCCCGGCCTATTTGCTCATCAGCTCCGCGACGGGGCGGAGCGATGGGACGTTGGCGCAGACGATCTTGAGGATCGCCGTGATGGGCACGGAGAGCACCATGCCTGGAATCCCCCAGAGCCAGCCCCAGAAGATGAGGGAAAAAATGACGACGAGGGGGCTGAGGCCCAGCCCCTTGCCCATGAACCTCGGCTCGAGGAAGTTCCCCATCAGGTTGTCGAGCAGGACAACGATGGCCAGGATGGCCAGACACTTCCAGACGCTCCCGTACTGGAGGAACGCGATGATGATCGGGACGGCGGTGGCGACCGTCGAGCCGATGTTGGGGATGTAGTTCAGGAGGAAGGCCAGGAACCCGAAGACAACGGCGAACTCGACCCCGAAAAGGGCGAGGACGACACCGACGATGATCCCGTTAAGGGCGCAGAAGACGGTTTTGATGGCCAGGTACCTCTCGATCTGGCCGTCGATCTTCTCGAGTACCCCGGCGATCCTCTTCGCGTGCCCGGGACTGAACGAGCGCTCGATCTTCGCGGCGAGCCTTCCCCGTCCCGACAGGATGAAGACGAGGAAGACGAGGACGAGGAACAGGGTCGACAGGAAGGAAAAGAACGGGCCGAGGGCCGAGACGGCGATCGAAGCGATCTTTTCGGCGCTGACGGCGTCGAGCAGGGTCGTGACGTTCCAATGGGCGCCAAGGAATCGGGAGGCCTCGAGCCTCGCGAGAAGGGATTCGATCTGTTTCCCGTATTTGGGGAACTCGGAGGCGAACGCCTTCCCGCTGGAATAGAAGACCGCGCCGAGCAGATACATCAGGGAGAAGGTCGCCAGAATGAGGACGAGGACGGCCAGGGACTTCGGGAACTTCCGCCTCGTCAGGAACTCCAGGGCCGGGTTGACGATGTAAGAGATAAAGACGGCCAGGAAGAACGGGAAAAGCACCGGCTTGGCCAGTTTGAGGACGACACCGGCGACGACGAGGGCGATGAAGCCCGCCGCCACATTGAGGATCCGGTCACCGTCCATCGGAACATTTCTAGCACAAAAGCCGGAAAAAGGGAATGCTCTCCCTCCCCATCGCTTCCCGCGATGAGACGGGAGGTCGAATATCCCCCCCCTCTCTCACCCGCACCGGCGATTGACGGGGACGCGGGGAAGCGTAAGATCGGGAGCATGAGATCCAACCAGCGGACGTTCCGCTCTTTCCTCCGAGAGGCCGAAAAGAACAACGAGCGTTCCCTCTACTGGAAGGCGGTCGTCCAGAGCCTCGCCGACGGGATCGTCGCCCTCGACCGGAAGAACAACGTCGTCGAATGGAACGACGGAGCCCGGAGGATCTTCGGCTACAGGCGCCGGGAGGCGGTCGGGAAGAACATCGACCGGCTCGTCGGCGGACCGAGGATCAAGGAGGCCCTGGGCATCACCCGGGTCTGTGCTCCGCAGGAGCGATCCGGTCATCGAAGCGGAAACGGTCCGCTTTCGGAAGGACGGGACGGGGGTGGACGTCAGCATTACGGCATCTCCCATCCTCTGGAGCGGGCGGGTCGAGGGCGCCGTCGGGGTCTACCGGGACATCTCGGAGCGCCGGAAAAAAGAGCGGGAGATCGAACTCTTCCAGAAGGAGCTTGAGTCCCTCAAGGAATTCAACGAGAACATCGTCAACGGATTGGCCGAGGGCATCGTCCTCGAGGACCCCCGCGGCCGGGTCGTCTTCGTCAATCCCACGATGGAACGCCTCCTGGGGTTCCAGGCCGACGAGCTGGTGGGGCGCGACCAAAAGGTCTTCATCTCGCCCGAGGAGCTCGTCCGCATCCGGAAGAAGACCCGCTCGCGGCGCTCGACGGCCACCCTCGAGACCTATGAGACCGTGTTACGGTCCAAGGACGGGACGGAGATCCCGGTCCTGGTGAGCGCCCAGTCGCTCTTCGAAAGGGGCCGGTTCACGGGCGTCCTTTCCGCCGTCACGAACATCTCCCGGCAAAAGCGGGCCGAGGCCGAGCTCGACGGCCTCCCGGCTCGAGGCCCAGGCCGCCAACGCCGCCAAGAGCGAATTCCTGGCCAACATGAGCCACGAGATCCGGACGCCGATGAACGGCATCATCGGCATGACCGAGCTGGCCCTGGACACGCCCCTCACCCCCGACCAGCGGGAATACCTGAACGCCATCAAGGCTTCGGCGGATTCGCTCCTGCGCTGATCAACGACATCCTCGACTTCTCCAAGATCGAGGCCCGGATGATGGACCTCGAGCCGATCCGGTTCGACCTTCGCGACACCATCGGCGACGACCGCGTCCTTCCTGGCCCTCGCGGCCCACCGGAAAGGGCCTGGAACTCGCCTGCCGCGTCGCCCCCGACGTCCCGGACGCGCTCGTCGGCGACATCCGGCCGCCTCCGCCAGATCCTCGTCAACCTGGTCGAGCAACGCCATCAAGTTCACGGAACAGCGGCGAGGTCGTCCTCGACGCCGCGCGCGGAATCCGTCGAGAGGAGCCGACGTCCGTCCTGCACTTCACGGTGCCGGACACGGGGATCGGCATCTCCCGGGACAAGCAGCAGGCGCATCTTCCAGGCCTTCGACCAGGCCGACGGCTCCACGACCCGGCGGTACGGCGGCACGGGCCTCGGCCTGGCCATCTCCGCCCGCCTGGTCGAGCTGATGGGCGGCCGGATCTGGGTGGAGAGCGAGCCGGGCACGCGGCAGCCGTTTCCATTTCACGGCCCGCTTCGGCGCTCCAGAGGACGCCGTCCCGGACAGCGGCCGCCCGGCCGAGCCCGCAGAGGTCCGGGACCTCCCCGTCCTCGTCGTCGACGACAACGCCACGAACCGGCGGATCCTCACGAGAGATCCTGACGAACTGGCAGATGCGGCCCGATGGACGTCGCCGAGCGGCGCGCGAGGCCCTGACGCGATCCTCAGACGCACAGCGCGGCCGGGCGCCTTGCCGCTCGTCCTCATCGACGCCAACATGCCCGGCATGGACGGGTTCGCCCTCGTCGAACGCGATCCGGAAGGACCCGGCCCTGAAGGGCCTCACAGATCATGATGCTGACCTCCGCGACCGGCTCGGCGACATCGACCGCTGCCGGGACCTGGGCGTCCAGGCCTACCTGACCAAGCCGGTCAGGCAGTCGGAACTGCTGCGACGCCATCCTGATCGCCCTGGCTCGCAGGCTCGCCGCCGGGCCAGCCCCCGAGCTCGTCACGCGACCGGTCCGCCGCGACGGCCGGCCGGCCGCTGACGGATCCTGCTGGCCGAGGACAACCCCATCAACCAGAAGGTGGCCGTCCAGCTCCTGGAGAAGCGCGGGCACTCGCGTCGACGGCCGAGAACGGCGAGCGAGGCCCTGGAAGCCCTGGAGCGCGGAGGCATTCGACCTCGTCCTGATGGACGTCCAGATGCCGGTCATCGACGGTTTCGAGGCCACGGCCCGCATCCGAGAGCGCGAGGAACGGACCCGGCCGCCACGTGCCCGATCATCGCCCTGACCGCCCATGCCCTCAAGGAGGATCGGAAAAGGTGCCTCGACGCGGGGATGGATGACTATGTGTCCAAACCCCTGAAGCCCGAAGAGCTTTTCCGATCCCTGGACCGGGTCGTCCGGAAGGCCGGTAAGCGAGGCCCCGCATGAAGATCCTGATCGCCGAGGACGACAAGGTCTCCCTGAGGATCCTGGAGAAGCACATATCGGGATGGGGATACGACATCATCGTTGCCGGGAACGGCGAAGAGGCCCTGCGAAAGCTCCGGGAAGGCGCCGTCAGGCTGGCCATCCTCGACTGGATGATGCCGGGGATCAACGGGCTCGAGATCTGCCGCTTCATCCGGCAGGACGGCGGGCCGAAGTACATCTACATCATCATGCTGACCTCGAGGGACTCGCGTCAAGACATCGTCGAAGGGCTCGAAGCGGGGGCCGACGACTACATGGCCAAGCCGGTGAACTTCCTGGAGCTCCGGGCGCGGATCCAGACGGGCCGGCGCGTCGTCGAGCTCGAGGACAAGCTCCTGGAATCCAACCGGAAGATGAAGGAGCTGGCCGACCGGGACAACCTGACGAGCCTCTGGAATAGGGCGAACGTCTTCCAGTTCTTTGAGGAGGAGCTTGACCGGGGACGCCGAGAATCCCGCCCCGTGAGCGTGATCATGATCGATATCGATAATTTCAAGAATATCAACGACACCCACGGTCATCTGGCCGGGGACATCGTCCTCATCGAGGTCGCCAAGAGGCTGGAGAGGGGTGTCCGCCCCTATGACAAAGCGGGCCGCTACGGCGGCGACGAGATGCTCCTCGTTCTGCCGGGGTGCGGCCTCGCCGAGGCGGGTGGCATAGGTGAGCGCCTCCGGACGTCCATCTCCAGGGAGAAGGTACGGACCCCGGCCGGCGATCTCAACGTCACGGTGACGCTCGGCTGCGCCAGCTCGGAACTCGACCCGGACGCCACGGCCGAGGCGCTGGTCGCGGCGAGCGACACCGCACTCTACAAGGGCAAGAGCCAGGGGCGGAACCGGGTCGTCGCGGGCGCCTGAGGAGACCGGAGGGAGATATGAAACGAACGCCGATCGACGTCGCTGACGCCCTGGCCAGGGTAGGAGACGACCGGGATTTCCTCAAGGAACTCCTGGACATCTACAAGGAGGATCTTGCGACGCGGATCACGGCGCTCCGGGAAGCCGTCGCCGGGGGGGACCTCAAAACCGTCGAACGGCTCGGCCACGCGGTCAAGGGGTCGTCCGCGAATCTGAGCCTGCCCCTGCTCCGGGATCGGGCAGCGGCCATCGAGTTCGCCGGGAAGAACGGCGACGCCGCGAAGGCCTTGGCAAACCTCGACGGGCTCGAAAAGGAGTTCCAAAGGCTTCGCGACCACCTCGGGGCCAATCCCCTCTAGGGCTCTAACCCGCCTTTTTTACGGCTTCGACCAGGCGCTCGAACCAGATCCCGCCGGTCTTCTCGGCCCCGTCGGGGACCCGATTCACTCCGCAGATAAAGCGCCCGGCGATCGCCAGGTACAGGTTCTGGGCATACTTGTTCCTTACATGATGGCCGGAGGGCAGGGACTCGACGGCCTGTCCGTCCCCGGCGAAGAAAGCGAGGAGACGCTTCATCAGCCCGGCCGGGTCCTGGCCCTTGTCGGGCTCGATGACGAAGGCCTCGAACTCGGCCCCATCCGCTTTATAGGAAACCAGGTATCCGTTGCCGAGGAAATCGAACCCCATGACGTTCCGGCGGATATATTTCTCGCTGTTCGGGACGAGGCCATCCTTCGGAAACACCGAGAACAAACCCGGGATAGCACCTTCGGTCCCCGCCGCTGCGGCGACCTTCCGGGCGAAGGTTTCCAGGATCGAGGTGGTCGCGTCCCCGCCGTTGAAGCAGAGGAGCTTTACGTATTCCGTTCCCGCGACGAAATTGAGGACCTCTCCTTCGATGTAGCCGTGGGTCCCGATATCGACGGTCTTGTTATCGGGAAAACGCTCGGCGCTGTAGATGCCGAACGCGTCGAGCCCGTTCCCCATGTCGTAGATCTCGAGGGTCACGGACGCCTGGGCGCCGGACTTCACGAACTCGGCGACGGCGAGCTCTTTGAAATCGTACCCGATATAGCTTTCGGCGGCCCCATCGATATATTCATAAAGGGTGTCCGGGAAGTAACTCCGCGGCTTCTCGGTCGCGGTCCAGCCGTCGATCTTGGGGATCACCGCCAGGAGCGCAGGGTCGCCTGCCCTTTGCGGGTCTTCCGCCCGGGGCGCTCCAAGAACGAGAACTGCCGTCAGGCCGCAAAGCAGGGTCAGGGCGAACTTTCGTTTTCCGGTCTTCATCGGGCCTCCAAGAATACGGATAGGGACCATCTTATCGAGTCCCGCCGTCCCTTTCAAGCCGGTCCGGCGAGGGACGGCGGCGAGGCCTCGGCCTTTCTAGCCGGTCGGGCTACTGCTGTTTGAATGCTTGGGAGATGTGTTCGTGACAAGGCCCCTTCAGGGTAATGCTCTTGACCAGATAGCTGAGGGATGGCGCAAGGTAGTTCCTCCAGAGATGCACTTGGAGCTTGATGTCCCGGCTGCCCACCGACGGCATGAGCTTGACTCTCCCGCCGTGCGCCTCCCACGCATCCGGGTTCCCGACACTCGCGAACTCGGGCATCTCGTAGGAGACGAACTCCCAGCCGGGCTTGAGCAGCTTGCCGCCGCCGAATAATTCATAGTCGGCCTTCATCCCCTTCAGGTTGTTCCCTTTATGCGCGAGGCTGTCGAACCCGAGCTCGAAGGCATAGCCGTCGGCATAGGGCATGATGATGGCGCATTTATCATCGCAATCCTGCCAAATGACGCTGCTCGTGAATCCCTCGGTTTTGGCCCAGATCATGGCCTGGTTAACCCCGATCTTCCTCTCGGTCTTATAGCCTCTGTATATAATCCCGTCCGAGAGCTCGTTCGATTCGCCATATTCGTTCTTGAGCTGGAAGAGGACGTTCTGCGCGCACTCGTACAGCAAGAGATATCCGTCCGGCTCACGCCCGGCCACGATCGGCTGCCATTCTTCCCAATACGCTTGTTGAATCTTGTAACGATAATGGGTTGGCCCCCCCCCCATGCTCCTATAGTTCAGCGTGATGTGAAGGTCCTCGGACTCCGGGGCTCCGTTATTTATAGCGAAAAAGGTCAATCGGGGCGGGAGCTTGATCTCGACGTCACGGCTGGCGGGCGGGAGCCGGTCCTGAAAAGGAGTCGTCGGCGGGGGGGAAACGGTCTTAGTCTTGATCTCGAAGTTGCGGTCGCTCTCGTCGAACACGACGCCGTCGCCGCTCTCCACGCGGACGCGGTAATCGGTTCCATCCGGGATCCCCGTGCACATCCATAAAGAGCCCCCCGTGTTCGCCGCGGACCAGGACTTGACCATGGCGCCGCCCTTTTTCAACTTGATGGTCACGTTGCCGGCGACGTTGAGGCTCGTCCATCGGACCCAGTAGGCCGTGTTACCTGTCCACCATGTCTCGCCGCCGTTCGGGCTGGTGACCGTGATCGAGCCGGCCGGCGGGGGCACCACCACGGCCGGGGAGATCGTGAAATCGCGATTGCTGGCGTCCAGGATCTCGGTCTGCATCTTTCGGATCCGGACCCTGTAATCGAGTCCCAGGGACGGCCGTCCCTCCCTGATAGGTGCCCACCGCCCAGTCGATGGAACCCGCTGTGACCGGAACGTTGTCCCGGATGATGCCCAAGCTGACCGCCCCCTTGAAGAGGAGGATCCTCACGTTTCCGGTCACGCCCGTGGATGTCCACGTGATGGCGTGCGTGCTGCCCAAGGCCCAGTTCTCCCCCCCGTTCGGTGAGGTCACGGTGATCGACTGAGATCGGGCCGAAACCGCGGACACGACGATGACCGCGCACATCAAAGCGAGCTTTTTCATTTCCCCTCCCCTTTTTTCGGGATTGCAGCCCCTTTATGAGCTTATGATATGCTCGCCCGGGAACGCAAGTCAAGATGGTCCTCAAACGTCCGTCGTTCCACAGCTCCCCCTGTTGACAGCCCCGGTCATAAGGACCATCATGGAAGGGATGGACGCGTCGCGGGTCGTCGTGATCAGGGCGAAGGGCCTCCCCCCGGGGGATGTTTCTCCCGGGACGATGCGGCGGATGTACGAAGCGGGGATCCGCGTTTTGACGGGAGAGAGCGACTCGGACGCGGGCCTGCGCCGGTTGTTCGGTCCCGCGGACCGGGTCGGCATCAAGATCAACACGATCGGGGGGAAGGCCCTCAGCACGCGCCCGGACGTCTCCCTCCCCCTGGCCTCCTGGCTCGCCGAAAAGGCCGTCAAGCCCGGGACCGTCGTGATATGGGACCGGACCAATCGCGAGCTCAAGGCGCGCCGGTTACAGGCTCTCCTCCGCAAGGAGCGGGCCCCGGGTGTTCGGCACGGATACGGAAGGGGCCGGCTACGGCGGCGAACTGGTCATACATCGGGACATCGGGAGCCTCTTCTCCTCCATCCAGGAGGATTACGTCACGGCATCGATCAGCCTGGCGATCCTCAAGGACCACGGATTGGCGGGGGTGACCGCCGGGATGAAGAACTATTTCGGCGCCATCCACAATCCCAACAAATACCACGAAAGCCGCTGCGACCCTTACGTCGCCCAGGTCTTCGATGCCCCGCCCGTCAAGGGCAAGCACCGGCTGACCATCCTCGACGCCTTGACCGTGCAATACCACCGCGGGCCATCCTATCATCCGCAATGGGCCGAACGGGCCGGAACCCTCGTCTTCGGGACGGACCCGGTGGCGACCGATGCGGTCGGCTGGCGCCTCATCGAGGGCCTCAGGGCGAAGAAGGGCCTCCCCTCCCTTGCCGAAGAGCGGCGGGAGCCGTCCTACCTGGCCTCCGCCGACAAGCTCGGGCTCGGCACCGCCGACCCGTCCCGGATCTCGCTCGTCGAGGTCGAGGTCTGAGATGAACAGGCGCCGATTCATCCGGGAGAGTGCGGGGGCGGGCCTCGTGCTGGGGACCTGCCTGCCCTCGCTTTGTTCGGAGATGGCCGCTTTCGCCTCGCCGGCCGAACTCTCCCATGTCGAAGCCCGCTATTACAAGAAGCTCCCGGACCGGGAGATCGAATGCAACCTCTGCCCCAAACTGTGTCGGCTCGGAGACAAGGAACGCGGCTATTGCGGCGTCCGCGAGAACCAGGGCGGAACATATTACACGCTCGTTTACGGCAAGGCGTGCAGCCTCAACGTCGACCCCGTGGAGAAAAAGCCCTTCTTCCACGTCCTTCCCGGGACGAACGCGCTCTCGCTGGCCACGGCAGGCTGCAACGTGAACTGCAAGTTCTGCCAGAACTGGCAGATCTCCCAGGTCCGACCGGAGCAGGTCAAGGCCTTCGACCTCCCTCCCCTTGCCGTCGCCGTGACGGCCGAACGGTACGGATGTCCGTCCGTCGCCTATACCTACACCGAACCTGTCGTGTTCTTCGAATACATGGCCGACGCGGCCATCGCCGCCGGGCGCAAGGGGATCCGGAACCTCGTCGTCACCGGGGGGCACGTCAAGCCGGAGCCTCTGCGGGACCTCCTTAAGGTCGTGGACGCGGTCAAGATCGACCTCAAGTCCTTCTCCAAGGATTTCTATGCCGAGTACGTCCGGGGGGATCTCGAGGCGGTCCTCGAGGCGATCCGGATCGTGGCCGGGAGCAAGGTCTGGCTCGAGGTGGTGTATCTTGTCATCCCCACTCTCAACGACTCTCCCGGGGAGATCCGGGAAATGAGCCGATGGCTGAAGGCGGAAGCCGGGCCGGACGTCCCCCTGCACTTCTCCCGCTTCCAGCCGATGTACCTGGTCAAGAACCTCCCGCCGACCCCGGTCTCGACCCTGGAGCGATCCCGCGGGATCGCCCTCGAAGAGGGACTGCGCTATGTCTATATCGGCAACGTCCCCGGCCATGAGGCCGAGAGCACGAGCTGTCCCGATTGCCGCCGGGTGGTTGTCGCCAGGTCGGGATACGCCGTCCGGAAGAACGACATCAGGAGCGGGAAATGCGGTTTCTGCGGCGCCCCCATCCCCGGGATCTGGGCCTGACGACGGACCCGCCCGCGTTCCTCCTGGGCTTCATCGCCGCATCCTTCCAGATCTTTCTCCTCAGGGAGTTCTCCGTCCATTTCAACGGAAACGAGCTTGTCTTCGGGATCGTCCTGGCCTCCTGGCTTTTCTGGGGAGGCGTGGGGAGCCTCTCCGGCCGTCGCCTCGTCCGCGCGAGAGGGGCCATCGACAGGCTCTTCTACGCTCTCGTCCTCCTTTTCCCAGCCGGGCTCATCGGCCTGAGATCCTCCCGTTTCGTCCTGGGAACCTTGCCGGGCGAATTGACGGGAATGGCCCCCGCCCTCGTCACCGCGATGGCGATCGGTCTCGTCTCCAGTTTCCCCATGGGCGCCCTCTTCGCCCTGATCGCCGGGCTGCCCGGAGGCAAGGTCACGCGCGTGTACGCTTTCGAATCCCTGGGGGCCGTCATCGCCGGCCTGGTCGTCTCATTCGGTCTCGTTCCGCTCGTCTCAAATTGGCAGGGCACAGCGCTCGTTGCCGGGGCCGCGGCTTCGGGGGCATACCTGACCTTCGGGCAACGTAAGCACCTCCTTTCCTATGCGACGGCCCTGGCCCTCCTGGCGGTTTTTTATCTCGGCGACCTGCCCTCCCAGAGGATCTGGTGGAAACCCTTCGAGCTCATCGGAAGCCATGATACGCCCTACGGCAAGCTCCAGTCTGTGGGGACCGGCGATCAGGTATCCATTTATGCCAGCGGGCTTCCCGTTCTTTCCTCCCCCGACCCGGCGGCGGCTGAGACTCCCGTCCATTTCGCCATGCTCCAGAGGCCCGGGGCCCGGAAGGTCCTGCTCATCGGCGGCGGCGTCGGCGGCGGGCTCAGCGAGGTCCTGAAATACAAGGGCGTCTCGGCGGATTACGTCGAGCTCGATCCCGGGATCATCCGGATGGCCGAGGCCGTCCTTCCGGAGGGCGAGCAGGCGTCCCTCCGGGATCCCAGGGTCCACGTCCACTACGGGGATGGGCTGAAGTTCCTGCGGGGGTCGTCGGAGCGGTACGACGCCATCATCCTGAACCTGCCCGAGCCGGCGACCGCCCAGATCAACCGGTTCTACACAAGGGAGTTCTTCATCCTCGCCCGGTCGCGCCTGGCCTCCGGCGGGGTATTCTCCTTTGTCGTCCCGTCCTCCGAAGACTCCCTCGGGGCCGACCTCCGGCGTTTCCTATCGTCCCTCCATGCGACGCTCCGCGCCGCCTTCCCCGTGGTTCGGGTGGTCCCGGGAAACACCGCCGTTTTCCTGGCGTCCTCGGCCCCGCTCACCCTGGACCCGAACACTTTGGAGAGGCGCATCGAGGAACTTGGCCTGCCCCTCCTATCGATCAACACGGCGCTCCTATCCGCGCGACTGAATCCCCTGCGGACGGAGCGTTTGATGGAAGAGATCGGCACGGGGTCCCCCCGCCTCAACCTGGACCTTGCCCCGGCGGCCTACTACTTCCATTCGGTCCTGTGGAGCAGCCAATTTCGGGGTCTCGAAGCCGGAATGCTCAGATTCTTCGAGCGCGTCCCCGTTCCGGCGCTCCTCGGCGTCCCCCTCTTCGC
This sequence comes from Candidatus Aminicenantota bacterium, assembly GCA_963813235.1. GTDB lineage: Bacteria > Acidobacteriota > Aminicenantia > Aminicenantales > Saccharicenantaceae > JALHVH01. The sequence continues at coordinate 51,748 of CAWEYF010000021.1, forward strand.
CTACGCCCTCGTCCTCGTCGTCCTCGCGCTCCGGAGGAAACGCCCGGCCGGCCGATCGCTCGCGCCTGTCTGGACAATGGGTTTCACGACCATCGTCATCGAGTTGGCCGCCCTCGTCGCCTTCCAGTCCTTCTACGGATACGTGTACGGCAAGCTTTCTCTCCTCCTCTCCGCGTTCATGGGCGGCCTGTTCCTCGGGGCTTGGCCGAACCGCTCCCCGAAACCAGCGAACGCCCCGAGCTTTTTTCCGCCGCAGGCCGGCTTCCTGCTCATCATCGCGGCGTTCAGGCTCTCCCTCGCGAACCGGGCCCCGGAGGCCCTGTTCTATGTCCTGCTTCTCGCCCTGGGAGCCCTCGGCGGACGCCTGTTCGTCGTTTCCGCGTGGGCTCGTCGACCCGACGCCCGGGGGTTCCGGGCGGGTCTACGGCGCCGACCTCCTGGGCTCCTTCCTTGGGGCCCTTGCCGCCTCCGCCGTTCTCATCCCCCTGGCCGGCATCCTCCCCCTCTTCGATGCCCTGTTCCTGATGAATGCATTCTGCCTTATCTTCATCGCGATCCCTAGGCTGCAACTTTGTCGGGGGCGCGGCATTTCTATATAATAGCCGTGAAGGTATGAGTTTTGAGAGACGGATTCTTACCCGAAGAGCGGGAGCGGACGCCTTTCCATAAAAAGCGGGCGGTAAGCCTCGCTGTCTCGTTGACCCTTCACGCCCTCGTCGTCTATGGCCTCTTTCACGCGCCGCTCGTGATCAAGCTCCTGCCCCTCGGCCGGGAGGTCCGGAACGTCCGTCTTGCTCCCCCCGTCAGGATGACCCTGCCAGGGCGCATAGAGGACTATATCCAAAACTACCCCGCTCCCGGGCCGTTCGAGCTCGGGACGCGCCGGCCGGCGGCCCGTCCCTCCCCGGGTCTGAAAAAGGCTCCCGAAGCCCCCTCGCGAAACGCCGAAGGCCGGAGGTCCGGGCTCGCGCCCGAGAACCTGATGAAGAACGGCCCCGGTACGCCCCCCGCCCCGGGGGAATCCCTGAGCGGGGATCTCGCCCTGGGCTCAAGGTACCGGGAGGAAGGGGACGGAAGGCTGCGAATCAACCTCCTGGCCATCCCCGACCATGTCCAGGACGCCCCTCTCGGATTCGAGGGAGGCGTCCCGAGCGGCCGATCCTTCCGGAGGTACGTCCTCCCGGGACTCGCGTCCTCCCGGGGCGGAGCCCGCCGCAGTTCGGGGACCGGCAGCGGGACGGAAGAGGGCGGACAGCGGGCAAGCGCCGTGTTCCTGTCCCCCGGATATGACATCTCCCCCTGGGCCGCCAAGGTCATGGACCTCATCCAGCTCAACTGGGCGATCCCGTCCGCCCCGAACCTCACGGGAAGGAGCGAAGTCCGGGTCGCCGTCACGATCGAAAGGAACGGTGCGTTCTCCGCGTTCCAGGTCTTCGAGCTCGCCGACCTCGAGCTCTTCAACGCCGCTGCCGAGACCGCCCTGAAGGCCAGCGAACCCTTCCCCGCCCTCCCGGACGACTTCCCGGCCTCGAACCTCACCGCCATGTTCGTATTCACGTATCATGATTAAAAAGGCCGCTTCCCTGTTCCTCGTCTTATTCCTGGCCGCTGCCGCCCGGGCGGCGGATTGGAAAAGCGATCTCAGGGCTTGTCTCGACCCGCCCCGGCGGGACTTCGCCGCGGCCCGAACCCTCCTTCGCGAAATCCGCGACGGCCTCGAGCCGGTCGACAAGCAGGCCGCCGAGGCGCTCCTCGCGTTCCTCGCGCGGAGGACCGGCGACGCTCAGGACGAACGCGAAAGGATCGTGGCCTACTTCGAAACGTACGGGGACGCGGACCCGGCCTTCGACTTCCTCGACGACACCCTCGGCCGGGAGTTCATGATCTTCTGGGGAACCTGGAAGACCTCGTATCCCCTGACCTCCGGGTTCGTGTTCCTCGAAAAAACCGGGGACGACGATCCCTCTCCGCCCGCCCGGCTCGAGGTCGGGCTCGAGCTCCTGAACGAAGCGTACTACAGGGTCTCGGGCGACGGAGTCACCCTCGCCGGGGGGCTCTGGCACGGTGGCTTCCATATCCTCCGCCTGCCGTTCACGGGCGGTTACGACAGGACCGGAGAGATCGCGTTCGACCTGGACCTCAAGATCACGGGCCTGGTCGTCAGGAAGCGCATCACGGTCAAGGTCAACGTCGAAACATCCTCCCCGGCGTTCCAGCTCCCGGCCGTCGCCCCCGCGGCCGGCCCGCCCGCCCCTCCAGCGCCCCGGGCCGTCGAGGGGGAGGTCTCTCTGTACGTCGGCGACAAGCTTATCCTGACCAGCAAGAAGCTCTCCTCGAAACCCGCCCCGTTGAAGATCCCCATCCCGGGACCGTCCCCCTGGGGGACGAAGCCGTTCATCGTCCCGCGGAAGGACGCGCCCCAATTCAATCAGTTCTCCATCATCGACGCCGTATCCGAAGTCATCAAGGCCATCAAGGACATCGGAAAGAAGCGTAAGGCCGCGTCGGCCTCTCCGCCGTCCTACAGGAAGACCCAGGCCCTCGGGTTCGCCTTCACCCGTCCCGGCCCGTCCGGCGGGGAGGTTCGTTACAGGGCTTCCGTCTCTCTCGCCGCCTCGAACGGGTCCGTCGCCGCGGAGCGGGGCGCAAGAACTCTTTGACAGCCCCGCGGCGAATGATGTATCGTTATACGGAATCCAGGTTCGGGTGAGTCGGGAGGTTCGCGATGTCCGATAAGGGGATTGAGAGACGGCTCTGCCAACGCTTTAAGATCCCCGGAGCCACGGTTTCCTACCAGAGGGAACGGCGGCTCTTCCCGGCCAAGGGGTTCGAACAGGAGTTCTGCCCCGTCCTGGACATCAGCCGCGGCGGCGTCCGTTTCCTGACCCAGAAGCCCCTCAAATTCAAGGCCCGGGTCGTTCTCTACATTTCCATACCCGGTGAGCGCATCCCGCTCACCCTCAGCGGCCACGTCCGCTGGACATCGTTCAACCCCGGCAAAAGCTATAAATACCAGGCGGGCGTCCAGTTCAGCGCCTACGGGGAAAAGAAGGGCCAGAACTACCCCGGCGCCCTGGTCAAGATCATCGCCCTCGAGCAGAAATTCATCGAGCCTGGGGATTCGGGCGGCTCCGCGAACAACAGCGAGTTCCGCATCTAGCGGGAATTCCCCGGCTTCCCCGTCTTCTCCCCCTCGACGACGACCCGCGAGTAGTCCGCGATCTCGAGGAGGAGCTTCCGGATGGCCTGGAGCAGGCCCAGCCGGTTCTGCCGGACCCTCTTGTCCTCCGCCATGACGAGGACCTTGTCGAAGAAGGCGTTGAGCGCGGGCCGGAGCCTGAGGATGATGTTCTGGGCGCGGGCGAAATCACCCTTCTCGATCATCGGCCCCGTGTTGTCCCGGATGATGACGAGCATCGAGTAAAGCTCTCGCTCCTCCTTCTCGACGAAGAGGTCGGGGTTGAGCCGGCAGGCCGGGACGTCCTTGAGGATGTTGTTGATCCGCTTGGCCATGAGGATGAACGGCTCGAAGTCCGGGCTCGATCTCAGGCCGTCGAGGGCCTTGACCCGCTGGAAGGAGTGGGCGATCCGGTCGATGCCCGGTCCGAGGGCCGCATCGACGAGGTCGTATCGGAATCCCCGGCGTCTCGAAAATATAGCGGAGCCGTCCCTCGAAGAACTCGACGCAGGCGGCCTTGACCTCGGCCCTGGGCCTGAGGAGCTTGTCGCCGAGGACCGTGAGAACCTTGTCGAGGAGCCGGGCAAAAGAGATGTCAAGCTTCTTCTCGATGACGATCGCGCAGACGCCGTGGGCGTTCCGCCGCAGGCCGAACGGATCGCTCGAGCCGGAGACCTGGAGGCCGACGCCGACGGCCCCGACGATGGAATCGATCTTATCGGCCAGGGAGACCAGGGCGCCCGTCATCGACGACGGGGGCTCGTCCTCCAGGCTCACGGGGCGGTAATGTTCATAAACAGCCTGATGAACGGCCGTGGGATAGCCTTCCACCTTCGCGTAGAGCCCGCCGACCTTCCCCTGGAGCGAGGGGAACTCACGGACCATGTCGGTCAGGAGGTCGGTCTTGCATAGCCCGGCGGCCTCGACGGCCTCCTTCTTGACCTTGGCGGCGCCGGTCCTGTCGCAAAGGTAGCCGACGATCTTCTTCATCCGCTGGACCTTGTCCTCGTAGCTCCCCAGCTTCTCCTGAAAGACGATGTTCTTGAGTCCGGCCGACCTTTCGGCCAGGGGTTTCCGGGTGTCCTGCGCCCAGAAGAACCGGGCGTCCTCCAGACGCGCCTTGAGGACACGCTCGTTGCCCTTGCGGATGAGCCCTTTGGGGTCCCCGGGGGCGTCGGCGACTCCCAGGAAAAGGGGAAGCTGCTTCCGGTCCTTGACGACGGAAAAGAGTTTCTGGCCCTCGCGCATCGCGGTGGCCAGAACTTCGATCGGCAGCTCGAGATAGCGCTCGGGGAACGCTCCCTGGAAGACGAAGGGGAACTCGACGTTGTAGGCCAGCCTCTCCAGGAGCTCGTCGTCGGGAAAGGTCCCGGCGCCGAGGGGACGGAGTTCCTCCTCGATCTGGGAAAGGATCGCCTTCCGCCGCTCTTCGAAATCGACGATCACCAGGGCCTTCGCGAGCCGGTCCCGGTAGTCGGCGATCCCCTCGACCTGGATGGGCCCGGGCGCAAAGATCGGATGGCCGACCGTCGTGCCGGAAGCGTCCATCCCCTCGAAGGAGAACGGGAGGACCTTTCCGTCGAAGAGGGCGAGGAGCCCCTTGATCGGCCTCGAGAACTTGAAAGGGCTCTCCATCCAGCGCATCGTCCTCGGAAAGGAAAGCGAGGCGATGATACGCGGGAAGGCTTCCGTCAGGACCTCCGCCGCGGGCTTCCCCTTCCGGACCATCTTCGTCCCGAGATATTCCCCGCGCGGCGTGATCACGACCTCGAGCGACGCGACGGGGATCCCCCGGGCCCGGGCGAACCCGAGGGCGGCCGGGGAATAGGAGCCGTCGGGCAGGAACGCCGCGGCCTTGGGCGGGCCGGTGACGACGACGCCGGCGTCCTCCTGGCCCGCGGCCACTTCGGCCGTGACGACGAGGCGGCGGCACGTGCCGCTCGTCGCGAGCTCCCGGACGGCGATCCCGGCCGACCTGAGCTCGGCCCGGAACTTCGCGTCCAACTGCTCCAGGGCCGAACGGACATGCGCGGCGGGAAGTTCCTCGGTGCGGATCTCGAGAAGCAGCTCCATCAGTCTCCCCTTCCCGAAGCCGCGAACCGTCGGGCGACGTCGTTGACCCGGAACCTGATGCGTCCGATCATCTTGACCCTTTCGGTGACGCTGATGGCCCCGCGCGCGTCGAGGAGATTGAAGAGATGGGAGCACTTCAGGCACATGTCGTAGGCCGGAAGGAGCAGGCCCCTTTCGGCGAGCGCGGCCGCTTCCTTCTCCCAGGCCTGGAAGGAGCCCCGGAGGAGGGACGTGTCGGCCGCCGTGAAATTGTACTCGGAGAACTCCTTCTCCTCGGCGAACCGCAGGTCGCGGTAGGTCACGTCCTTCGACCAGTCGAGGTCATAGATGTCGTCCTTCTGCTCGAGGAACATCTCCAGCCGCTCCAGCCCGTAGGTGATCTCGACCGGGACGGGAGAGAGCTCGATCCCGCCGGCCTGCTGGAAGTAGGTGAACTGGGAGATCTCCAGGCCGTCGAGCATGACCTGCCAGCCGACGCCCCAGGCGCCGATGGTCGGCGACTCCCAGTCGTCCTCGTCGAAACGCAGGTCATGGTCCCGAAGCTCGATCCCGAGCGCCGAGAGGCTCCGGACGTATTTCGCCTGGATGTCCCCGGGGGCCGGCTTCATGATCACCTGGAATTGGTGATGCTTTTGGACGCGGTGGGGGTTCTCCCCGTAGCGGCCGTCGGTCGGCCGGCGGGCCGGCTGGACGTAGGCGACGTTCCAGTGCTTCTTCCCCAGGACGCGGAAGAACGTGTCCGGGGTCATGGTCCCCGCGCCCACCTCCATGTCGTAGGTCGGGGCCAGATAGCACCCCTCCCCCGCCCAGAAGGCCTGGAGCTTCAGGATCAGGTCTTGGAGGGCCATCTATTTCTTTTCCCATTTCAGGACGGGCGTGCGGGCGGCCGCGGTCTCGTCCAGGCGCCGGACGTAGGTGGCGTGCGGGGCGGCGTGCAGGACCTCCGGGTCCTCGACGGCCTCCTTCGCGATGGCCTTCATGGCTTCGATGAACCGGTCCAGGTCCCGCTTGCTCTCCGTTTCGGTGGGTTCGACCATCAGGGCGCCGTGGACGATGAGCGGGAACGACATCGTCGGCGGATGAAGTCCCATGTCGATCAGCCTCTTGGCGATGTCCAGGTTCGAGACCCCGTGCTCCTTCTGGTATTTGTCGGAGAAGACGCACTCGTGGAGGGTCGCGGTCGGATACTTCATGTGATAGTCGCCCTCCAGGCTCTTGCGGATGTAGTTGGCGTTGAGGACGGCCGTCTCGGCGACCTCCCGGATCCCTTCGGGGCCCAGGTTGAGGATGTAGGCCAGGGCCCGGACGATGACCAGAAAGTTCCCGTAGAAGCTCCGGATGCCGGCCGATGGAACCGGGCCGGTCCCCGGCCAGGGCGAACCGTCCGTCCTTCTCCTCGATGACCGGGACCGGGAGGTAGGGTTCCAGGGCCTTCTTCACGCCGACGGGGCCGGAGCCGGGCCCCCCGCCGCCGTGCGGGGTCGCGAACGTCTTGTGGAGGTTGATGTGGAGGACGTCGACGCCCATGTCTCCCGGACGGACGATGCCGGTCAGGGCGTTCATGTTGGCGCCGTCCATATAGAGCAAGCCCCCCTTGGAATGGACGATCTCGGCGATCCGGCAGATATCCGACTCGAAGACGCCGAGCGTATTGGGGTTGGTGACCATCAGGGCGGCCACGTCCTCGTTCATGACGCGGGCCAGGTCCTCGAGATCGATGGTCCCCTTCTCGTTCGACTTGATCTCTTTGACCGCGTAGCCGCAGAGGTGGGCGCTCGACGGGTTCGTCCCATGAGCCGAGTCGGGGATGAGGACGTGCTTGCGGGCGTTTCCCCGCGCCTCGAGGGCGGCCCGGATGAGCATCATGCCCGCGAGCTCGCCGTGGGCGCCGGCCGCCGGCTGGAGGGTGAACGCATCCATCCCGGCGATCTCGCCGAGGAGCCTTTCGACCTGCTTGAGGAGGCGGAGGTTCCCCTGGACGAGCTCCTCGGGGGCGTTGGGGTGGGTGCCGATGAAGCCCGGGAGCGCCGCCAGCCGCTCATTGACCTTCGGGTTGTATTTCATCGTGCAGGAGCCCAGGGGGTAGAATCCTAGGTCCACGCAATAATTCGTATGGGACAGCCGGGTGAAATGGCGGGTGACCTCGACCTCGGATAGCTCGGGGAATCCGTCGATCGTCTCCCGGACGGCGACGCCCTTGAGGATGTCCTTCCGTTCGGGAACGTCCAGCTTCTCGGCCCGGAAGGCCCGCTTCCCCTCCGAGCTGAGCTCGAACGCCAGCGGCTCGCGCATTTCGCGGATCATCGGAGCGCCTCCTCGAGGGCGGCGGCAAGCCTGTCGATGTCGTTCTTCCCGTGCTGCTCCGTAACACAGACAAGGGCGCACTTCTCGAGCCCGGGGAAATCCGCCCCGAGCCCGATGCCGGCCAGGATCCCCTTCGCCTTGAGGGCCCGGTCGATCCCGACCCAGTCCTTCGGGAATTCGAGGACGAACTCGTTGAAATGGGGGCTCGCAAAACGGCGCTTGACGCCCGGGACCCGGGTCAGCCGGTCCGACCGCGTAGGCCGCCTTCTGGACGTTCTGCCAGGCCAGATCCCGAAGGCCCTGCTTGCCCACGGTCTCCAGGTAAATGGTCGCCCGGAGGGCGCAGAGGGCCTGGTTCGTGCAGATGTTGGACGTGGCCTTCTCCCGACGGATGTGCTGTTCCCGGGTGGCCAAAGTCAGGACGAAGCCCCTCTTTCCATCGACGTCGGTCGTCTGTCCGGCGATGCGGCCGGGAAGCTGGCGGACGAAATCCTTCATGCAGGCCATGAATCCGAGGTAGGGCCCGCCGAAGCTCAGAGGGATCCCGAAGGATTGCCCCTCGCCGGTCACGATGTCCGCGCCGAGCTTGCCCGGGGCCTCGAGGAGGCCAAGGGAGAGGGCTTCGGCAACGACGACGGCCAGGAGAGCCTGCCCCCCGTGGACAGCGTCGGCCGCGGCCTTGATATCCTCGCAGACGCCGAAGTAGTTGGGCGACTGGAGGATGAGCGCCGAGGTCTCCGCATCGAGCATCCGGGCCAGGGCGGCCTTGTCGAGGCCGCCGGTGCTCTCATAAGGCACTTCTTCGGCCCTGATCCCCAGGTTCCGGATGTAGGTCCGGATGACGCTCTTATATTGGGGATGCAGGGAGGCCGAAATGAGCACTTTGGGCCTGTTCTTCAGCCTGTGGGCCATCAGGACGGCCTCGGCCGCCCCCGTGGCCCCCTCGTAGAGGGACGCGTTGGCGATATCCATGCCGGTCAACTGGCAGATCAGGGTCTGGTACTCGAAAATGGCCTGGAGGGTCCCCTGGCTCACCTCGGGCTGGTAGGGGGTGTAAGGCGTTACGAACTCGCCCCGAGAGCTCAGGTTGTCCACGACCGACGGGATGAAATGGTCATAAGCCCCGCCTCCGAGGAAGGATAGATACTTCGGGTAGGCGTTCTCCCCGGCGATCCCTTCGAGGTGCCGGACGAGAGCCGATTCGGGCATCGCCTCGGGAAGCGCCAGCTTCCCTGCGAGGCGGACGCCCTCGGGGATGCAGCAGAACAGGTCGTCCGTCGAGCCGACGCCGATCCGTTCGAGCATCTCCCGGCGATCCTTGTCGCTCAAAGAAACATAGCTCATGAAAATCCTCTCGCTGAGACCCGGCGGGGGCGCGGCCCTCAGGTTTCGAGTCCCTCCAGATGCTTCTCATAATCAGAGGCGGTCATCAGGGCCCCGACCGCAGCCTTGTCCGCGAGGCGGAGCCTGACGATCCAGCCCTTGCCGTGGGGGTCCTTATTGACGAGGTCGGCGGCCTGGCCGAGCTCGCTGTTGACGGCGACGACTTCGCCCGCGACCGGGGCGAAGACGTCGGAAACGGATTTTACGGATTCGATGGTGCCGATGGTTTCGTGAGCGCCGAGCATTCGGCCGACCTCGGGGAGCTCGATGAAGATGATGTCGCCCAGCTGTTTCTGGGCGAAATCGGTGATGCCGACGACGGCTTCGCCGCCCTCGACCTTGACCCATTCGTGTTCCTTGGTGTAGCGGAATTCGTTCGGATACATATGGACCTCCTGCTTACTTCTTCTCTCTCTTGTAGAACGGCGTGGGAACGACCTTCGCCTTGACCACCTTGTCCCGGATGCCGATCCCGATCTCGGTCCCGACGGCGGTGCGCTCGACCGGAAGGTAGGCCAGGCCGATGGATTTCTTCAAGAACGGGGCGAACGTCCCGGAGCAGACCTCGGAGACCCTGGCCCCGCCGAAAAAGACCGGGTAGTGGGGCCGGGCGATGCCCCTCTCCGTGACCTCGAAGCCGGCGATCTTTCGCCGGACGCCCTCGGCGAGCTGTTTCTCGAGGATCGCCTTGCCGAGGAAATCCCCCTTCTGGAACTTGCAGATCCACTTCAGGTCGGCTTCGAGGACAGTTGTCTTGTCGCTGATGTCGTTGCCGTAGAGCATGAGCTTGGCTTCGAGTCGCAATGTGTCGCGGGCGCCGAGTCCGATTGGAAGGACGCCGGCGTCCTTGCCCCGCTCGAGGATGGCCTCCCAGACGACGCCCGGGTTCGGGTCGAGCGTATAGATCTCGAAGCCGTCCTCACCCGTGTATCCGGTCCGGGAAACGAGGGCATCGACGCCGGCGACCTTGCCGAACGCGAAGTGGAAGGATTTCATGCCTTCGAGGTCGAGGTCGGTCAGGGTCTGGAGGACCGTTACCGCCGCGGGCCCCTGGAGGGCGAGCTGGGAATAGGCGTCGCTCCGGTTCTCGACCTTCACGGCGAAGCCCTTGGCGTGATCGCCGATCCAGGCATGGTCCTTATCGGCGTTCGAGGCGTTGACGACCAGGAAATATTCCTCGGGCCCGATGCAGTAGACCAGCATGTCGTCGACGAAGGTCCCCTCCGGGGTCGTCAGGGCCGTGTACTGGACCTGGCCCGGGGCCAGCCTTCCGGCATCGTTGGGCGTCAGGTGCTGGACGAAGGCCAGGGCGTCCTTGCCGCGGACGACGACCTCGCCCATGTGGCTGACGTCGAAGAGCCCGGCCCTCGTCCGGACCGCCATGTGCTCTTCGACGATGCCCGTGTATTCGACAGGCATCTCCCACCCGAAGAATTCGATCATCCGGGCATTCCATTTTTTATGGGATGCGTATAATCGCGTCCTTTTCATGAAGCCGTCCTTTCAAGAATGAAGAACTATTCTAGTACCACATTTCGCCGCCCTCCGCAAGTCGATCTAAACCAGAAACGGGTTCCACTTGCGGTCATTGAAAATTTCCCTCCTGACCTTGAAAGGGATTAGCGTATAAGCGCAAGAAGCGGATGTCCCCTCCCGAAGATCGGATCGAGAAAAGAGAACCGTCTCCGCTTATGGCTGGAGAGAGCGGGGACGGACTCTTAGGCCTTCCGCACTCCCCGGCAAGAAGGAGTCATCAAAGAAATTGTTCAGACCAGACCCTGCTCCATCATTGCCCGGGCTACCTTGAGGAAACCGCCGATGTTGGCGCCGTTGACATAGTTGCCCGGGGTCCCGTAGGCGGCGGCCGACTCCACGCAGGTCTTGTGAATGCTTTTCATGATCTGGTGCAATCGCTTATCGACTTCCTCCCTGCGCCCAGCTCAGCCGCATGCTGTTCTGGCACATCTCCAACCCGGATGTAGCCACGCCTCCGGCGTTGGCCGCTTTGCCCGGAGCGAACAAGATCTTGGCGTCGAGAAAGATATCGACACCCTCGGGAGTCGTCGGCATGTTAGCGCCCTCGGCGACCACGTACACGCCGTTTTTGACCAGGTTTTTCGCATCCTTGGCGTTGATCTCGTTCTGAGTGGCGCTGGGGAAGGCGCAATCGGCCTTGATGTCCCAGAGCGGGTTGTGATCCAGGCCTGGCGTCAAGGGCGTGTAAGTCACTCCCTTGAACTTGTCGGCATATTCCTTGATCCGGCCCCGTCTGACGTTCTTCAGGTCCAGGACAAAATCGAGCTTCTTCGAGTCGATCCCAGCCGGATCGTGAATGATACCGTTGGAGTCAGAGAGAGTCACGGCCTTCCCGCCGAGCTGGTTGATCTTCTCGATCGTGTACTGGGCAACATTGCCGCTCCCGGAAACGAGGCATATCTTCCCCTCAAAGGTCTGCTTTCTTGTGGCCAGCATCTCGGCGGCGAAATAGACGGCACCGTAGCCCGTCGCTTCAGGCCGGATGAGGGAGCCGCCCCAGTCCAGCCCCTTCCCTGTCAGCACCCCGGTCACCTCGTTCCTGAGCTTCCGGTACTGGCCGTACATGAAGCCGATCTCGCGTCCGCCCACGCCGATATCTCCGGCCGGAACGTCGGTGTCCGGGCCGATGTGCCGGAAGAGCTCGCTCATGAAGCTCTGGCACAACCGCATCACTTCGTTGTCGCTCTTTCCCTTGGGGTCGAAATCGCAGCCGCCCTTCCCTCCGCCCATGGGCAGGGTCGTCAGCGCGTTCTTGAAGACCTGCTCAAAGGCCAGGAACTTCAGGATCCCCAGGTTGACCGTGGGATGAAAGCGGAGGCCTCCCTTGTAGGGACCGATGGCGCTATTCATCTGAATGCGGTAGCCGCGGTTAACCTGGATCTCACCGGCGTCGTCCATCCAGCTCACCCGGAACATGAGCACCCTCTCCGGCTCGGCGATCCGCTCCAGGATCTTGGCCTTGCGGTACTCGGGATGCCGTTCGAGGACCAGAGAAATGGAGTTCACCACCTCATAAACGGCCTGGTGGAACTCGGGCTGGGCCGGGTTCTTGGCCTTCGATCTCGTCCATGAAGTCCTTGACATAATTGCTCATAAATACTCCTTTTTTATGAAATCGTGCGCGATGAATTTTTGTGATTCACCGCCCTCCTTCATAACGCAATATTGTTAGCGGTTTATTTGGGTTGTGTTGGGATTTCAATAAATATGGGCCCGTTTTCTCTGGGGCGATCGGCTTCCTTGACTTTTACCAGGGCTCAGTTTAATTTTAAAAGGAAAGAGAGAGGAAAAACGGCATGGGCAAAGAAGCGTTCAATTCGTTTGTTACCGCTCAATTCCAGTTCGACCGGACGGCGGAATGGCTGGGGCTGGACCTGCCGACCCGCGAGCTCCTCCGCTCTCCTTTGCAGGAGCACCAATTCCTCATCCCCCTCCGGATGGACGACGGACACGTCAGGGTCTTCCGCGGCTTCCGCGTCCTTCACAACGACGCCCGCGGACCGGGCAAGGGAGGCATCCGGTTTCATCCCGATGAGACCATCGATACCATCCGCGCCCTGGCCATGTGGATGACGTGGAAGTGCGCTCTGCTAGATATCCCGCTCGGTGGGAGCAGCGGCGGCGTCGCCTGCGACCCTCACTACTTAACTCTACGAGAGCAGGAGCAGCTCTGCCGGAGCTGGGTCAAGCGGCTCATTCACGAACTCGGTCCCCAGGTCGATGTCCCCGCCCCTGACATCATGACCGGCGCCCAGCACATGCTCTGGATGCTCGACGAATACGAATCTCTGCGCGGGGAGAAAGTCCCCGGGTTTATCACCGGGAAGCCGGTCGGGATGGGCGGCTCCGTCGGCCGGCTCGAGGCAACCGGCTTTGGCCTCGTCTTCGCTCTGCGCGAAGCGCTCAAGGAGCTGGACATTTCGGCAGACGGAGCGACGGCGAGCGTCCAGGGATTCGGCAACGTCGCCCAGCACGCCGTCCGCCTTTTCGAGCAGATCGGCGGCCGGGTGGTCTGTGTATCCTGCTGGGACCAGAAAGACCGCCGTCTCCTATGCCTATAAAAAAGAGCCCAGGTATCGAAGTCCAGGCTCTGGCCGGGATCACGGACCGCTTCGGCGGGATCGACAAGGAGAAGGCCGCAAAAATGGGGTACGAGGTTCTCCCCGGAGAAGCCTGGCTCTCCCAGGACGTGGACATCCTCATCCCGGCGGCCGTCGAGAACCAGATCACAGAGGAGAATGTGCAGAATATCCATCGGCGCGTCCGGGTCATCGCCGAAGGGGCTAACGGTCCGACCACCATCGACGCCGACCGGACGATCGGCGAGCGGGGCATCCTCGTCATCCCGGACATCCTGGCCAACGCCGGGGGAGTCACCTGCAGCTATTTCGAACAGGTCCAGAGCAACATGAATTATTACTGGGAGAAGGACGAGGTCCTCGGGAAGCTCGACGTCAAGATGACCTCGGCCTTCAACGATGTCCTCGATTTCGCCAAGAAAAAGAACCTGCCGATGAGAAACGCGGCCTTTTCCATCGCCGTGGCAAGAGTGGCCCAGGCCTGCAAGGACCGCGGGTGGGTTTGATTTTGCCTGATCGGCCGCCCATTGCGTCCTTCGACCGCCGCTTTTTCACCGGGAAGGAGAAGTTCACGTCCATCGGCCGGGGCGACCTGGGGGGAAAAGCCCACGGGTTGGCTCTGATGAAGGATATCTTGGAGAGTCGGCTGGCCGAGCAGTTTCGCCCCGAGATAGAAATCAACATTCCCACGCTGACCGTGATCACGACCGATTTTTTCGACGCTATTCATGGAACAGAACGGTCTCAACGACCTGGCCCTCTCCAACCTCCGGGACGATCTCATCGCCGGGGCCTTCCAGAAGGCCGACCTCCCCGCCCAGCTCGTCGGCGACCTTCGCGCCCTGATCGCCCAGGTGCAGACGCCTCTGGCTATCCGGTCCTCGAGTCTGCTCGAGGACGCCATGTTCGAACCGTTCGCCAGCGTCTATGCCACCAAGATGATCCCCAACAACCAGATGAGTCCTGACTCCCGGTTCAATAAATTGGTCGAGGCCGTGAAATTCATCTATGCTTCGACCTTCTTCAAGGACGCGAAAAACTATATCAGGGCGACGAAGAACACGACGGCGGATGAAAAAATGGCGGTGATCATCCAGGAGGTCGTCGGGGTGCGCCGCGGTCAGCGTTTTTATCCTCATATTTCCGGAGTAGCCCGGTCCTATAACTTCTATCCCCTCGGTCATTCCAAGCCTTCCGACGGAATCATCGACCTCGCGCTGGGCCTGGGAAAGGCCATCGTGGATGACGGAATCGCTTGGTCCTATTCGCCGGCATATCCGCGGGCGAACCCGCCCTACAACACGCTATCCGACCTCCTCAGCCAAACCCAGTCCGAGTTCTGGGCTATCAACATGGGACGGCCGGCGGAATTCAACCCCATCAAAGAGACAGAGTACATGATGAAGTTCAGTCTGGGAGACGCGGAGAGGGACGGGATTCTTCAATTTCTCGCCTCCACCTACCGGGCCCAGGATGACAAGATCGTCTACGGGATCGCCGAAAAAGGCCCCCGGGTCATCGATTTCGCACCGATTCTGAAGTTCGACCTTCTGCCTCTCAACGCCATGCTGAAGGAGCTGCTGAAGCTCTGCGAGGACACGTTGGGCAGGAAGGTGGAGGTCGAGTTCGCCCTGACTCTCGACGAGCGCCGGGGGAAGCCCGCCCGGTTCGGTTTCCTCCAGGTCAGGCCGATGGTCGTTTCCTCAGGCCCAAGTCGAGGTGTCGCCGGAGGAACTCACGGGCGAAAACGTCCTTCTCGCATCCGAATCGGCCCTCGGGAATGGCGTCCTGGAAAGCATCCGGGATATCGTCTATGTGAAACCCGAGGGTTTCAATGTTCATTATTCCGAGGCCGTCGCCTTCGAGCTTGAGAAGCTGAATACTGGGCTGCTTATGTCCGACAGCCCCTACCTTTTGATCGGCTTCGGCCGCTGGGGGACCTCCGACCCCCAGGCCGGCATTCCTGTGAATTTCGGGCAGATCTGCGGCGCCAAGGTCATCGTCGAGTCCGCCCTCCCGGAGACAAGCTCCATGCTCAGCCAGGGCTCCCATTTCTTCCACAACATCACCAGTTTCCGGGTTTTTTATTTCTCGCTAAGAGCAGAGGATCAATATAAGATCGACTGGGACTGGCTTAACAGTCAAACGGTCGTCGTGGAGACGGACTATGCCCGCCACGTTCGGCTCTCCTCACCCTTGAAGATCAAGGTCGACGGGACCACCAGCCGGGGAGTGATTCGCCATGACTGAGCGACCGAAGAACGTCGACACGCTCATTTGGTTCCTGTCCGAGCGGGCCAAGGAGCTGAGTTGCCTCTACAAGATCGAGGAACTCCTGAATAAACCGGACACGAACCTGGCCGATATCTGCAGAGGGGTCATCGAGGCCATTCCGCCCGGCTGGCAGTACCCGGATATCTGTATCGCTAAGATCACCCTGGAGGAGCATTCCTGCCAGTCGGCTAATTTCCAGGAAACACCGTGGGTCCAGATCGCCGACATCAAGGTCCAGGATAAAAAGGTCGGGAGGTTAAGCGTCTACTACACGGCGGAGATGCCTCATGCCGACGATGGGCCTTTCCTGAAAGAGGAGACAAAACTCCTGGGGACGATCGTCGAGAGGCTCGGACACTACCTCCTCTATTCCCGGATGAAGCAGGCTTATCAGGATTACCAATCGGCCCGGCAGGACGTCGCAGCCCACAAGGCGGAAGAATGGCGGCTGGCCCTCAATTTCCTGCGGCAGACCAACAGGAACCTATTCCTCGGTATCTCCCGCCGCATGCTCAACTTCCTCAGCTGGAGCGGCATCCAGGAAGCCGAGAAGATCCTCCAGAAATCGCTGGCCGGGCAGAAGGGGCGGACGCCGGGCTATCCGGAAGACGACAACCGTCCTTATCAAGTGGCCTTATCCACTTTTACCGAGAAGCAGAGCGATGAGACCTTCCGGCTGGCGGCCAAGCACCTGACCAGCGAACAAATCCTCGTCAACATCCAGAAGTGGATTCAGGAGGATCGGCTGAGCTTCCTCGTCCAGGTGACCAACAGGAACCTCTCCCTGGCCCAAGTCGTCGACGCTATCCGGAGATACCATCACATCGCCGCCGAGGGGATCGAGCTTCCCGCGGCCAGCAAGCGCGGCGTCCTGGTTTCTTTGATCCAGCGTTTTCTTTCCGACCAGCCCGAGTTTATTCATACCGCCGTCGAGCACGTCGAGATCGACGACTTCTACGAGATCCTGGACCACATCGTCTTCTCGCCGGAAAGCCTGGGCAAGCTGGGCGGGAAGAGCACGGGGCTCTATCTCGCCAAGCACATCCTCAAGAGGTCGGCCGAATCGCTGAGTCATTTCGGAGAAATCAAAGTTCCCAAGACGTGGTATATCACCTCGGATGGGCTCCTGAGTTTTCTTTCCCATAACAACCTCAACGAGGTGGTCGAACAGAAATACAAGGACATTAACCAGGTCCGGCTGGAGTACCCCCACATCATCCAGACGTTCAAGAACTCGCGTTTTCCAACTGACATCATCCAGGGGCTGTCCATGGTCCTGGATGACTTCAAGGACAAGCCCATCATCGTCCGCAGCTCGAGCCTGCTCGAGGATCGGACGGGCGCGTCCTTTTCGGGGAAATATAAGAGCCTCTTCCTGGCCAACCAGGGCGGCAAGCAGGAGCGGCTGGAAGCCCTGAAGGAGGCCATCGCCGAGGTCTACGCCTCGACCTACGGGCCGGACCCCATCGGCTACCGAGCGGAGCGCGGACTGCTCGATTTCGCCGAAGAGATGGGCATCATGATCCAGGAAGTCGTGGGCACTCGGGTGGGCGACTATTTCTTGCCTTCCTTTGCGGGGGTTGCGTTCAGCCGGAATGAATTCCGCTGGTCGCCGAGGATCAAGCGTGAGGACGGCCTCCTGCGATTGGTGCTGGGGCTGGGGACACGGGCCGTCGACCGGACGAGCGACGACTATCCCGTCCTGATCGCCCCCGGGCAGGTCGGCCTCCGGGTCAATGTCACGGCCGACGAGGTCGTCCGCTATGCGCCCAAGAAGGTCGATGTCATCAACTTGAAAACGAACAGCTTCGAGACCATCGAAATCAAAGAGCTGCTGAAGAAATGCGGCGAGGAAATTCCAGCCGTCGATAAAATCGTTTCCGTATACGACGGCCAGTGCCTCCGGAAGCCGCTGGGAAGGGCGGTCGATTTCGAGAAAGACGACCTCGTGGTCACGTTCGATGGCCTGGTCAGCGAGACATCGTTTGTCCCCCAGCTGCAGCAGGTCATGCGGCTCTTGGAAGAAAAGCTCCAGTCGCCGGTGGACATCGAATTCGCCGCCGACGGCCTGAGCTTATACCTCCTCCAGTGCCGGCCGCAGAGCTTCATGGAGGGCGGTGACCCGGCCCTCATTCCCAAGGACCTGCCTGAAGAGAGAATCGTCTTTCTGGCCAACCGGTTTATCTCCAACGGCAGCCTGCCCGACATCACTCATATTGTCTATGTAGATCCGGAGAGCTATGACGGTCTCTCCAGCCAGGCGGACCGGCTGGCCGTGGGACACGCAGTCGGCCGGCTGAACAAGCTCCTGCCACGGCGCCGCTTCATCCTGATGGGGCCGGGCCGCTGGGGAAGCCGGGGAGACATCAGGCTCGGCGTCAAGGTCTCCTACTCGGACATCTCGAACACGGCCGTTCTGGTGGAGATCGCCCGGAAGAAAGGGAACATTCTCCCCGATCTCTCCTTCGGCACCCACTTCTTTCAGGACCTGGTGGAGGCCGAGATCCGCTACCTTCCTCTCTACCCCGACGAGCACGGAACCCTCTTTCAGGAAGCCTTCTTCAGGGACTCGCCGAACATCCTCTCCCGCGTCTTGCCCGAGCATGCGGAAATCGCGGATACCGTCAGGGTGATCGACGTGGCCGAGGCTGCCGGAGGGAAGGTGCTCCGCATCCTGATGAATGCCGACCTCGACGAAGCGGTGGGATTTCTCGTCGACCCCCGCATTAACCCTCCTATAGCTCCGTTCTCGAAAGAGAAGGAGAAAAAACGGGCCGAGAACCATTGGGCCTGGCGGCTCGAGATGGCCGAACACATCGCCTCACAGCTGGACCCCAGACGCTTCGGCGTCCAGGCCATGTTCGTGATCGGCAGCACCAAGAACGCCACGGCCGGCCCGCAGAGCGACATCGACCTCCTCGTCCATTTCCGGGGCACCAAGAAACAGCGACAGGACCTGATGACCTGGATGGAGGGCTGGAGTCTGTCTCTAGACGAGATGAATTTCCAGAAGACGGGCTTGAGGAGCGGCGGAATCCTGGATGTCCATCTGATCACGGACGAGGACATCGCCAACAAGACAAGCTATGCTGTGAAGATCGACGCCGTCACCGATGCGGCCAGACCGTTGCTCCTCAAAGGTGGTGCCTGCCAACCGGACAAAAAGCGCTCCTAGATCAACTCCCGGGTGGCGGAGTCCAAGCTATCGGGATCGAAGCGGACGAGCGAGAGTTCTGGTCCGTCGTGAGCGGCTGAGAAGCAGTGAGTGCGGCCGATCCGATCCCGCCAGGAGCGGGAAAGCCTGGCCGACTCATGGACATGGCCGTGAAGAGTCAGGAGCGGCTGGCGGGCTTCGATGAATCGGCGCACGGCGATGCTGCCGAGATGGCAATCAAGAGGGACATGATCGATCATCTTCCCTCCCTGAGCCGACAGATCGAGCTTAGTTTGGTAGGGGGGAATATGGAAAAGGATGATCGCTTTGGCCATGTCTTGGTTCCTGGTGAACCGGTCGAGATCGTCTTTGATGGTCACATATTTTATTTCCTGCTCGGAGACGGGATAGGACCGTAAGCCCTCTTCCGGTGAGATGGCATCCGGATCGGTAAAGCGGGACACATCGTACCGTTCCCAGTCTTTCAGTCGAAAGGGCGTCGGGGGAACATAAGCATAGCCATAGACGGTGAATTTCCCAAACCCGACTCTGCGCTGATGGATATACTCCCAGATGCCGCGGGCCGCTGCATCCAAGACCGCCGCTTCTTCTATCCGGGCGTCATCATTGCCCATGATCAGGAAGATCCGCGGATAGCCATCCCCAAGCTCCCGGCGTAAAATCAGGAGATTTCTAACCAGGAAATCATTGATGAAATCCCGATGCGGAAAATCCAAGGTCTCATGGGCGTGCCACGCATGGGGGAGAAAGTCGCCGCCGATGAACACGGCCTCCGGCTTTTCCCGGAGGACGGCCTCAAAAAACTTCTGGTATCGGCCTATCCTGCCGTGGAGGTCGGAGATAAAGAAGGTCAAAGACACAGGAAGAATGATAGCGAAAATCCATGGGGGCGGCAACTCCCGCGAATTCTCCCCTGAGAACGTTCCAAAGTAGAGGACTAGGGACCTTCGCCTACGTTGAACTTGTAGCCGACGCCGCGCACGGTCTGGATATATTTTTTTGCCTTGCCGAGCTTCTTCCGGAGGCCGGTCAGATGGTAATCAACAACCCGTTCGGTGATCGGGTAACCGTCTTCGCGGACATTGTCGAGGATTCGAGACCGGCTAAAAACCTGGTTGGGTTTGCCCGCGAGCAGGGCGAGAATCTCGAATTCCGTCTTGGTCAGGGCGATCGGCCGGCCGCCCGCCAAGACCTCGTAAGCTTCACGGTTGATTACCAGGCCGTCGATTTCCAGCGTCGTTTTCTGATCCCCCGCCGATTGGGCCCTCCTCCTCAGAAGGGCCTGGATACGGGCAAGCAAGACTTGAGGCTCAAAAGGCTTGGTGACATAATCGTCGGCATAATCTTTCAAGCCGGCGACGATATCTTCCATCCGTTTTTTTGCGGTCACCATGATGACCAAAATCTCGGAGGTGTTTGGATCCTTTTTCAGGATGCCGCAAACTTTGCGGCCGTCGATTCCCGGAAGCATAAGGTCCAAGAGGATGAGGCTCGGCTTCTCCCTCCTCACCAGCTCCAGGGCTTCCTCTCCGGTTTGGGCACAGAGGACCTCGTAGCCCTCTCGCCAAAGGATGAAGGAGAGGTTTTTCTGAAGGTTGACGTCGTCCTCGACGCAGAGAATCCTCGTTTTGGGGTGGGTATCTTCGCTGGCAGATTTCATTCTGGACGTTGCCCCGGCCCCTCATTTTAACGGAAACCAAACAAAAAGCAAACCGAATCAAAATACTTGCCCGGAAAAACCTCGGGTTGTTTATCGTTAGATGGAGCGAAAAAATATCAGCTGCTCAAACTTCGCTCCCCGTAAACCGTAATCCATTTTTCGACGATTCCAACCAGCGTCTGAAGCAGTCCGGTACCACTCCCGTGGATGGGGCGAAGCTCCTCGGCCAGCTCGGGGTAGCCCTTGCGATCGAGCCAGGAGGAGATGATGTCATGATCGGAGTAGGGCTGAATCGTCTCCGGAGGCAGGGAGCGAAGGGCCGACAGAAGATCGGGCAGGTGAAGGATTATTTCCCCTCCTAGGGCGAGCGGCGTCCGGTCTAGGCGCGCGATCTCGACCTGCAGGTTTCTCTTGAGAAGGGTGATCAGCTCGCGGCCTCGGCTCCTCCTGGGGCGCAGCCTGTCCCCCAGCTCCCGGTAGCTGTGCATGTAGAGCCAGGTCGAAAACTTGTCCTTGTCACCGTAGTTTTCCAGTATTTGGCGCAGCCGACGGGCCTCTTCGGTGTCCTTTTCTGCGTCCAGAAGGATCCCGCAGATCTCCTTGATATTCCTGGCCCGCCGGAGCTCCCGACCATCATCATCGGAGATGAGGAAGTCTCCCATCCCTGTGAAGTTGAGGATGTACTCTTTGAGCTTCTCGAGGCTCCCAGGATCCCCCTTGGGAAGGACAAAGCCCAGGCCTTGAAGTTCATGGGCTTCTTTCGCTTTAGAGGCGATAATCACGGGGATACGGGGAAAGCGCTTGTTCACCAGCCGGATGAGGTCACGGCCGGCGCCGGCCTGAAGTTCGTTTCCTTTGGGGAAGAAGATGTCCGTAATCAGGCATACGACATCGTCACCGTGACCCCGGGGGAGCCAGCTCTCGGCGCTGATCTTGGACTCCTCTTCGACTCCGAAAAGAAAATTGAGGCTTTCCTCAAGGTCCTGGTGATCATGACATCCGCCCGCTGGCCGATGATCGCGTACAACACGGGAAGGAATTGGGAGAACCAGCGCGGCTCATCGTCGACGATATGGAAAATGAACCGCCTGAGGCTGGAATGTTTGTTGATGTTGAGCAGGTCCTCCGCCGCCCGGACTGCCGGCAGGATGATGCTTTCGGGGGCGATAGGCGTCCCGGTTGACGGCAAAAACGAGGTCGGCGCCGGCCGCATAGGGATACTTCTGCCAAGCCGCTTGAGGGGGTGCGTATTGGATGAACGGCTGGAACGATAAAAGGACTAAAACGGAGTCCGGACTCCGGGCGCGCAACTTTTTAGCGTCGAGGATGGCCAGCCCGGTGTCATCAAAGAGGAAGACTGACGGTTCTCCGGAGGCGGCTGCCAGCACCGACTGGGGATCAGGGAGGACCTCCGTCTTTAGCCACGGCATCTTTTCGTCCAGGACCTTTCTGGACTCGCGGACTTGTCCGTCGGCCGCAAAAAATAGCGCCCGCTTCATCTTGACGGGGTTGATGATCCGGGGGACGAACCGGTATTCTCGGGAAACGCGGCTAGTCATTCTCGGAGACCACCTGACAGCGCTGGTTTATGGAATCCGCATACACGGTGACGGGACGCGGAAAGGCCAACACCGAGAGCGCGGACTCAGGATGAGGTCCGGAGAAGAACCACGTGTCAAAGGCATCAAGCTGCGGCGCTACATACCCGTAGATGATGTTGTTGCTCATCAGGTTGGTCAGGAAATGGGTGCCCTGGGTTCCGTACATCCGGGTCTGGAGTCTCTTCTGATCCTCGTCAAACCCGCCCTGGATCATGTACAGGAAATGGCTGCCATAAATCCCGCCGGTCATGCTCCCTTCTTCGGGCAGAGGCTCGGGCCGGCCAGCCACGTCCACTCCGTATTCGAAGATCGCCGCCGCCTGGTCGACATCTTTAAAGTCGACAAAGATGCCCCAATCCGGGTTCTTGCTGCCCAGCCGGCCGGGAACGACCAAGATATATTTCTCGCCGCGGCCCGGCCATCTCCCGGTTGACATCGACGATCCGCTTTCTGACCGCCGCCTGCATATCCCTTGAATAAAGGAAAGGAGACACGACGACGGCAAACCTGATGTCCTTCTTGACTCCATGTCCCTGGGCGTTATTGATCGAGAGATACGTGCGAAGGATCTGCCGGGGAACGGGGAGCGCGTCGAACCGCAGTTCGGGAAGCTCGGTCAGCTGGACGATGTGAAAGGTCCCCTGCCTGTTCTCCTTTTGGGAGAAGTCGAGGTTGAACACAAACTCAATCTGGAAATGGGAGGAGATGCGGGCGGAGATGGTCTCCATGATCTCGCTCAGGGTTGTCCTGAACCCGAAGTGGTTGTTCTGGATGAGCTCCTCGATCGTGATCAGGTTGTTCTGGATCCCCAGGAGTCGGATCTTGTGGAAATTGGCGAACCGCACATGGAGTTTCTTCATCGTCTCCAGTTCTTCCCCCTTGAGGTCCCTGTTTCTGGTCAGGTCCAGAGCGTAGAAAAACTGCTGGCCGTTCCCGATCCTCAAGAGATCGAGGGGGATCGGATTACGGATGGTGGCCATGGAGATGACTGGAAAATCGTCCAGGACGGTGGCGTAGCCGTGGCCGAAGGCGATCCGGGCGAATCCCTCCTTGGGATTCTGGTTCTTCAGGGCGTGGGGAAAAAATGAGCTCGCCACGCCGGAAATATAAGGGTAATAGACCGGTCCGGCGAACGTGTCATCGAAGAGTCCCGGAATGGGGTTGATGACGATGGCCATCTTTTCCCGGCTGTCGGACAGCTGCTTCCGGCGGAACTCGTCATAGATATGGCCGATCGCCAGGACGGCCTGAGCGACGCGGACCTTCGGGTCGGGATGGTTGTTGGGCAACATGAAGGAGGCGTTCTCGCCCGCATGTACGGGGCCGATGCCGGCTGTCGTGCGGCCTGCCTCATTCGTGGCCGACGAGCGGATACCCAGGGGGATTTCCCCGAGTTCGCAGATAATCGAAGTGACCTTTAGAAGCTCCTGCTTCCCGAGCCTGCAGTTGTTCTCCAGGTACCGATCATAGAAATCCGTGGCCAGGATGCGCGTCTTGAGCTTACCGACTTTCAGAAGGGAAATCTCGTTGATCCTGATGAGCCCGGCTCCCTTCCCTCCCGGCGCCCCTGATCCATAGACTTTAACGTCTCCTTCTTTCTCGGTGATCGTGATGCTCATCTTGCCTTTATTATATTAGGACAAGCCTGTTGTTTAGTAAAGGATAGGGATAAAAGCGGCTAGTGTACAGTGATGTTCGCAATTTTACTTAGGAGGAAGGCCATCGTAAACTCTCTTCGATCGCCAAATCGTATGAGAGGAGACTTTTTACTACGATGGCCCAACAGCATTATAGGACACCCTTCAAGAAGGCGCTATTACAGTTCATCACGGAACCGGATCCCTTCCTGGCCATGCTCAAGTGGGTGATGACGGAGATGATGAGGATCGAGGCGGAAGCCAAGGTGGGGGCGGCCAAGGGGAAGCACGCCAGGGAGCGTACGACGTACTTCTCGGGGTCGAGAGCCCGGAGGATCGATACCCGGCTGGGGACGGTCTATCTTGTCGTGCCCAAGGTTCGCAAGGGCGGATATATCCCGTTCTTCGTCTCGGAGAGACGGAGATCGGAGCAGGCGTTGATGGCGGTCGTCCAGGAAGCCTTCATCAACGGAGTCTCGACCCGGAAGATCGAACGTCTGGCCCAGGCCATGGGCATAGAAAACATCTCTGCCGCCCAGGTCTCGGAGTTCAACAAGGAGCTCGACGCCCAGGTCGCCGATTTTCGGACACGGCCTCTGGCCGACGAGTATCCGTTCCTCTGGATCGATGCCCTGTATCAGAAGGTCCGGGTCGAGGGCCGGGTGGTCTCCGTGGCCGTGATGATCGCCTGCGGGGTCAACCCTGCCGGTTCTCGGGAGATCCTGGCGGTGGAGCCCATGTTCGACGAGTCTGAGGACTCCTGGCGGGCCTTCTTCCGCAAACTCAAGGCCAATGGCATGAAGAGGACGGCCCTCTGCATCTCCGACGCTCATGCCGGCATCCAGGCCGCGGTCCGGAAGGAGTGGCTCGGCGCCTCCTGGCAACGATGCAAGGTCCACTTCATGCGCAACGTCTTGGCCAAGGTCCCTCATCGGGAAAAAGGCCGCTTTGCGGCTCATCTGAAGCAGATCTGGCTCGAACCGGATAAAAAGAGCGCCCGGAGGGCGGCGACAGCTCTTATCGACGACTACGGGAAGCGGTTCCCCGAGGCGATCCGCTGCCTGGAAGAGGGCCTCGAGGACTCGATGGCGTTTTACGACTTCCCCGAGGTCGATAAGAAGAGGATCTCCTCGACCAACGGCCAGGAGCGGCTGAACAGGGAGGTCCGGCGGCGGAGCCGGGTGGTCGGCGTGTTCCCCTCGGTCGAAAGCTATCTCCGGCTGACGATCTGCTATCTCATCGAATACTCGGAGGACTGGGCCAGTGAACGCAGCTATATCCGCGAGGACAAGGTCCTCGGCTCCTTGGATAGGCTTCATGAGCTGATGGCTCAAGCGGCTAACTGAAGAGAATTACGATGGCCCCGAAGTTGCGAACTTATCTTGACATGGCCTAAAAGCGCACGGCCCACAACAGGCCCAGAGCCCTTTTTGCTGCCGATCGTCGACCTCAGGGCCCAAAAAGGTATCCGCGGAGCGTTTGCTCAGTGAGGAAGACTCTATAGAACATCGCTTTTTTCGCGGTGCGGTAGATAGCCGCTTAAACCAGTGAATCTCTTTTCTTGACCACACGCGGAATATACATCCGGCCGCGCGGCTGTCAGCAAGAGTCCGCGCGGCCGCGGCGATCGCCTCTGGCATGTTTCGGACCCGGGCGCTTTATGGTAGAATCTCGGCGGAAAAAAGGAAGTGCGAGCTTGAGATCGAACACGCCGTTGGCCGTCCTGCTATCGTGCCTGGCGGCGTTGTCCGCGTGCGGCCGGGGCGGCCCCCGGGCCGGGCTCCCGGCGACTTGGATCTGGGACCAGGACCAAATGCTCATCACCCCGGATCGCGGCTCCCGGAACGCCTGGAGCGGCTGGACGGTCGGCGGGGATTCCTTCCGGGCCGAGGGCGAGGTCGCCGAGTTCATCCTCTGGGCGAAGACGACCGGCCCCCGTAAGCTTCACGTCACCTACACGCTGGATGGCCTCCCGGAAGAGATGGTCGTCAATGGCCGCGTCCGCAAGCCGACCGTGATCGAGCCGTCCCTCCACCCGCGGACGGCGATCGTCGAGGTCCCGCTCCGGGCGGGAATGAACTTCCTGAAGTTCCGCGGGCGCGGCAAGGGGCGCCTCAAGATCTACCGCGTCGCCCTGGACCGGCCCGATCCCCGCGCGGCAGACGACCTCGAGCGCGGCGAGTCGGTGACGATCTTCCTGAGGCCCGGACGCGGGCGGATCGAGTGGAGCGGCTCGGGGACGCTTTCCGCGCGGGTCCGGCAAAGCGTCTCGGGACGGTTCACGGAGAGAGAGCGGATCCTTCGGCCCGCTTTCCTTTCGAGGTCGGTCCGTCAGGAAATCGATCTCGCGGGCCCCGGCACCCTGACCGTGACGGCCCTCAAGGGGCATTTCAATATCGGCCGGTTCGCTTTCGAGGAGAACAAGCCTGCCCCCCTCCCGGAGCCGAAACGCCGGCTCGCAAAAGACCCTCCCATCTTCATCATCCTCACCGACGCCTGCCAGGCGGAGCACCTGAGCGTCTACGGATACCCCCGCGCGACCTCGCCGAACATCGAGACCTTCGCCCGGGATGCCGTTGTCTTCGAGAACGCCTATGCCAACGCGAGCTACACGCGCTCGAGCGTCCGTTCGCTCCTGTCCGGCCAGCTCCCGGAACGAAGCGCGGCCGGCAACCTGGCCCGTGTCTCCGATCGCCTGCCGACCATCCCCGAATACCTTAAGATCAAGGGCTACCGGACGTCGATCTTCACCTCGGCCGTGACCATTTCCCCGACGTTCGGCTTCACCAAGGGCGTCGACGACTATCACCAGTACCTCGCCGGGGCCGGTGACAAGAGCCGGACGAGGCCGATCGACCTCGATGCCTTCGGCCGTTGGCTCGACCGGCCCGGCCCGCTCTTCTCTTACATTCATTTCATCGAGCCCCATCTGCCGATCCTCCCCCCGCCGCCGTTCCGAGACATGTTCGCCGGGGCGATGGGCCGCAAACCGGACCCGCGCCGGAAGCGGCTAATGGCCCTGATGGAGCATCCGACCGGCCTCAAGCGCCCGTTCACCCCGGCCGAGGTTCAGGAGGTCGTCGACGACTACGATTCGACCATCGCCTACGTCGATTCCGAGATCGGCCGGGCCCTCGGGCACGTGAAAAAGGCCGGGCTCTACGACGACAGCCTGATCGTCATCCTGGCCGACCACGGCGAAGCGATGTACGAGCACAGGGCCTGGGGACATTCGATGAACGTCTTTGAGGAGACGGTCCACGTCCCCCTGTTGGTCAAGTTCCCCGCCTCGATGAACCTCAAGGGGCGGGTGCGGACGGTCGTCCAGCTGACGGACGTCTTCCCCACCCTGGCCGATCTCTTCGGACAGCGCATCACCCTTCCCGGGAAGAGCCTGCTCGAGGCGGTCAACGGGGAGACGATCGACGACACCTGCGCCGTGGCCAAGTCGATCGCCGATACTGCCCGGTTCGGGATGCGCTGGCGGCAGTGGTATTACACGATCAGCCTGAACGCCGGCCGTGAGCAGCTGTTCGACCTCGACAGCGATCCCCGGGCCGAGGCGCGCGAAGGCGCGGCAGATATGAAACGTTTCTTCAAGGCGATGTTCCTGGACTGGCTGGCACGATCCACCGACGGCCCCGACGCGTCGACGGCCATAGATCTGAAGACCCTGACGCCCGCGGAAATCGAGAGCCTGAAGACCCTGGGGTATATCTAGGGCCGCCGCGGGCGACGATCCGGTCAGCCCTTCTTCTTTCTGATGTCGTCCAGGACGACCTTGGCCTCGGGCGCGTTCTTCAGGAAGGCGGTCAGCTTTTCGCAGGGATACTCGGCGCAATAGGCGCAGTTCTTCACGCCCTTTTCCCCGGCGCACTTCCGGATCTCGCACTTGCCGCAGTAATTGAACAGCTTCGTCGATTTCGAGGTGCAGCCGTCGCAGTTGATGTCGGCGGGCTTGATGTCCGCGTGGAACATCTCGGACCACTTCTTGGCCGTTTCCTCCCGCAGCTTCTCGTCGTTCTTCTGCGTCGCAACGAACGTCGGGCAGTTCGAACACACCAGGCCGCAATAGGAGATCATCTTCTCGGGCTCGGCGGACGCTTCCTGGGCCGCGCCGATTCCTCGAAGCCAACGGGGCGTGGCGAACACCGAAAACGCCGCGAGCGGGCATATCTTCAGAAATTCCTTCCGGGACAATTGTTTCATCGTTCGACCCTCCTTTCGGTCTCGAGCGGGATTCTAGATCGCGCCGCCCCGGGAAGTCAAGCTATCACAGGGCGAACAGGGACTTTGTTCCCTGGTGTGATCTGCTATTATAAAAGGTCGAAAATGATCGAACACAAGGACAGGCCCAAGCCGTCATTGAACAGCTTCGTCGAATTCGAGGAGCCGCCGTCGCCGCTAATGTCGGCGGGCTTGATGTCCGAGTGAATATCTCGAACCATTTCTTGGCCGTTTCCTCCCGCATCTTGTCGTCGTTCTTCTGAGTCTCGACGAACGTCGGGCACTCCGAACACACCCACCGCAGCAGGAAATCATCTTCTCCGGTTCGGCGGGCGTCTCCTGGGGACCGCCATTTCCCCTAAGCCAGTGAGGCACCTGGAGGACCGAGAACGCCGCGAGCGGGCATATCTTGAGGAATTCCTTGCGTGTTAATTGTCTCATCGTGCGACCCCCCCCCGGTCTCAAGCAGGATTGTAGACCGCGCCGCCCCGGGAAGTCAAGCCGTGATCCTGCGAACGGAGGCCTTGTTCCCGGGCACGCATTTGCTATAATGAGAGTCCGAAAATGATCGAACTCAAAGCCAGGCTTAAAAGGGACATCTTCAAAAGGGTGCGGGGGCGATTCCCGGTCGCGCTTTCCGACGTCGAGCTCGCTCCGACCCCGAACCAGGCGATGGGAGATCTCGCTCTGGCCTTCCCGCTCCAGCTGGCGAAGAAGGTCAAGGCCAATCCCCGGAAGATCGCCCAGGAGGTCCTCGACCTCGTCGGGCCGCTCGAGGGCGTGACGAAGGCCGAGATCGCCGGAGCGGGGTTCATCAACCTGTTCCTGGACCGGAAAGCCTTCTTCCGGGAAAGGGCCCTGTCCGCGGGGCCGTCAGGCCTCTCGCCCGAAGAGGCGAAGATCATCATCGAGCACACGAACATCAACCCCAATAAGGCCGCCCACATCGGCCACCTCCGGAACGCCGTCCTCGGCGACACCCTGGCCCGGTGCCTGCGGTTCAAGGGCGAGAACGTCGAGGTCCAGAACTACATCGACGACACGGGCGTCCAGGTCGTCGACGTCGTCTACGGCATCCTGGAGCTCGAGAAGAAGGGCATCCCCGACCTCGAGGCGCTCGAGGGCAAGTTCGATTATTACTGCTGGGACCTCTACGCCGGGGTCTCGGCCTACCTCGCCGACCACCCCGAAGCCCGCGCCCGCAAGGCCGAGATCATGAAGGGGATCGAGCACGGAGAGGACGCCGCGGCCCGAATGGCCCGTTACGTCTCCAGACGGATCGTGAGGGCCCATCTCGCGACGATGCGCCGCATCGGCATCGGATACGACGTCCTGCCCTGCGAGAGCAGCATCCTCCACCTCAAGTTCTGGGAAAAGGCCTTCGCCCTGCTCAAGGAAAAGGGGGCGATCACCCTCCGGGACGAGGGCGACAACAAGGGCTGTTGGGTGATGAAGCTCGAGGAGGACGAGGAGCGGGAGAAGATCATCGTCCGGTCCGACGGGACCGTGACCTACGTCGGGAAGGACATCGCCTATCAGCTCTGGAAGTTCGGCCTGCTCGACAAAGATTTCTACTACGAGCCGTTCCTCGAGGAGGGCGGGAAGACCCTCTGGATCTCGACGGCCGAGCCGCGTCCCGGCTCTCCCCATTTCGGCGGCGGGACTAAGGTCTTCAACGTCATCGACACGCGCCAGGCCTATCTCCAGAAGGTCGTCACCCAGGGGCTCCGGGCGCTTCAATTCGAAGCCCAGGCCGCGAAATCCGTCCATTTCTCTTATGAAATGGTCGCGCTTTCCCCGAAGAGCCTCGAGGAACTCGGCTACAAGGCCACCGAGGAGGAAAAGGACAGGGCGTTCCTCGAAGTCTCCGGCCGGAAGGGCCTCGGGGTCAAGGCCGACGACCTCCTCGACAGGCTCGAGGAGAAGGCCCTGGCCGAGGTCGGGAAAAGGAACGCCGGGCTCGACGGGGACGTGAAAAAGGCCATCTCCCGCGATATCGCCGCCGGGGCCCTTCGCTATTTCATGCTCAAGTTCGCCAAGAATTCCCTGATCATCTTCGATTTCGAGGAGGCCCTGAGCTTCGAAGGGGAAACGGGCCCCTACCTCCAGTACACCTGCGTCCGGCTCCGGAGCATCTTCCGGAAACTCGAGGAGCGCACGGGGACGACCGAGGACGCGGTCCGGGCCACCGCCGCCTCATGCGAGGCGCCGCTCGAGCTCCTCGGAGAGCGGGAGAGCGCCGACCTCTGGGACCTGGTCCTTTACGCCGCGGGTTTCGAGGAGGATGTTCTGCGTTCCGCGACCCTGCTCGAATCCTCTCACCTGGCCAAGTTCACCTTCAACCTCTGCCAGAGGATCAACACGTATTATCATCACTACCCTGTCCTGGCCGAGGAGAACGCGGACCTCAGGGCGATCAGGGCCCTAACCCTGTCCATGACCCGGAATACGCTGGAGAAAGCCCTTTCTCTCATGGGCATTCCGGTGCCCGAGAGGATGTGAACGGTCTTCCCGCCCCGCCGAACCCTGAAACGCCGCGGGCGGGACCGGAGTTATCAAACAGAATGGAGGCGCCATGATCGAAGTCGCGGATCTTGTCAAGAAATATGGGGATTTCCCTGCGGTCAGGGGAATCAGCTTCAAGGTCGAGGAGGGCCGCATCTGGGGCCTCCTCGGCCCGAACGCCGCCGGCAAGACGACGACCATGCGGATCCTGACCGGCTATATTCCCGCCACGGACGGGAAGGCCGTCGTCGCGGGCTACGATGTCTTCGAGCGGCCGAACGAGGTCAAGAGGGCCATCGGATACCTGCCGGAAACCCCTCCGCTCTACCCCGAGATGACGGTGGCGTCGTTCCTCGGGTTCGTCGCCGAGATCAAGGGCGTCCCTTCGGCCCGGAAAAAGGACGCCGTGGCCCGGGTCGTCGACGCGACCGGGCTCGGCTCCGTCCGGTCACGGCTCATCAAGAACATATCGCGGGGCTTCAAACAGCGGGTGGGGATCGCCCAAGCCCTCATCCACGACCCCAGGGTCCTCATTCTCGACGAGCCCACGGTCGGGCTCGACCCGGCCCAGATCGTTGAGATCCGGGAGCTCATCAAGTCGCTCCGCGGCGAGCATACGATCATGCTCTCGACGCACATCCTCGCCGAGGTCACCCAGACCTGCGACGGGGTCGTCATCATCAACGAGGGCCGGCTCATGGCCTCGGGCTCCCTCGAGGACCTGACCGCGTCCTATAGCCGGAGGAACGGCGTCTTCCTCGGCCTCCGGAACGGCGGCGAGGAAGCGGCCGGGCTCTTCCGGACACTCCCCGGGGTCGCTTCGGCGGTCGTCGTCCGCCGGGGAACCGCGGAGACGGCGGCGGCGGCGTCCGGGTCGAGTGGGAACGGGGCCGCGATTGTCGCGACGACATCGCCCGTCTCGTCGTCGACAAGGGGCTGGGGCTCCGGGAGATGAGGTCCCTGGACATGGACATCGAGGACCTCTATCTCAAGATCGTCTCGGGAGGGCTCAACTCATGAGGAACGTCTGGTCCATCACCAAGAAAGAGCTGAAGGCGTACTTCTCGTCCCCCATCGCCTACGCCGTCATCGCGGTGTTCATGCTGCTCGTCGGGTTCTTCTTCTATAGCCTCGTCTGGTGGTTCAATTCCCAATCCATGCAGATGGCGCAGAACCCTTATGCCGCCCAGCAGGTCAACATCAACCAGATGGTCTACTCCCCCCTCTTCCACAACATCTCCATCATCCTCCTCCTCATGCTCCCCCTCCTGACGATGCGCCTGTTCGCCGAGGAGAAGAGGATCGGCACCGAGGAGCTCCTCTTCACATCCCCGGTCAGCGTCAACCAGATCATCCTCGGCAAGTACCTGGCCTCCCTCGTCGTCCTCGCCGTCATGCTCCTGCTGACCGGCCTTCTGTCTCTCTTCGCGTTCGCTTACGGGAATCCGGAGACGGCGCCCGTGCTCGTCGGCTACCTGGGGCTCTTCCTGATGGGGGCGGCCTTCATCGCCGTCGGCATCTTCTTCTCTTCGCTCACCGAGAACCAGATCGTCTCGGCCATCCTGACCTTTGGCGCCCTGCTCCTGTTCTGGATCCTGAGCTGGGCGACCTCCTCGGCCGGGGGGGTGTGGAAGGGCGTCCTGAACTATCTGTCCTTCTTCCAACACTTCGACGACATGACCCGCGGCATCCTGGACACCGCGGATCTCGTCTATTACCTGAGCTTCTCGTTCTTCGGGCTCTTCCTGACCCACGCGGTGATCCAGTCCCGAAGGTGGAGGTAAGACGATGAACCGGATCAAGACCCGTCTCAATACCGCCGGTTTGGTCCTCCTTTTCGCGGCCCTGGCCGCCTGGCGTATCTGGCCCTATCGGAAGGCCGTTCCCCTCATCCTGGCCGGCCTGGGGCTCGCCGCCGTCGCCGCTTACGTCGCCCTCAACCGGTCCTCCCTGAAAAAGGGCTTCACGCGGAGATCCTTCCTGTACTCGGGGAACCTCCTCCTCGTCGTCGTCCTCGTCCTGGGCATTCTCGTCCTCGTCAACTATTTCCTTTCGAAGAACCACACCCGGGTCGATTTCACTTCGGCCAAGCTCCATTCCCTTTCGGACCAGTCGGTCAAGGTCCTCAAGGCCCTCAACAAAGATATTTCCGTCAAGGCCTTCTTTCGTGAAGGAAACTACGGCCGGGGAACGTTCGAGAACCTGATGAAGATCTACGCCTACGAATCGCCGAGGATCAAGTCCGAGTTCATCGACCCCGACAAGAACCCGGGCCTGGTCAAGCGCTACGAGGTCACCCAGGACGGAACGACCGTCTTCGAGTCAGGGGACAAGGAAGGCCGCATCACCGCCACGTCCGAGGAGGACGTGACCAACGCCATCATCAAGCTCACCCGGGAGAAGAAGAAGATCATCTACTTCCTCGAGGGACACGGCGAGGCTTCGGTCGAGGAGAGCGGCGACGGCGGCTACTCCTACGTCAAGAGCGACCTCGAGAAGCTCGGCTACGAGGTGAAAAAGCAGGCCCTGGCCCTCTCTGAAGGATTCCCGGCGGATTGCGCCCTGCTCGTCGTCCCCGGCCCGAAAAAGGCCCTCCTGCCGAACGAGATCGGGACGATCGGGAAATACGTCGACCGGGGCGGCCGCGTCCTCTTCATGATCGACCCGGAGACCGATCCGGGCCTCGCCCCGCTCCTCGCGGGCTACGGCGTCCGGCTCCGGAACGACCTCATCGTGGACCCGGTCTCCCGCCTCCTCGGCGGGGACGATTTTATGCCGGTGGTCAGCGAATACGAGTCCCATGAGATCACAAAGGGCTTCCGGTATGCGACGTTCTTCCCCCTTGCCAGGTCCGTGGAAGCCTCGGATACGAAGCCCGAGGGCGCAACCCTGACGGTCATCGCAAAAACGAGCCCGAATTCCTGGTCGGAGCGCCGGCTCGACCAGAAGCAGGTCAAGTTCGACAAGGACGTCGACGGGCCCGGACCGGTCTCACTGGCCCTGGTCGGGACGCTGAAGGCGAAGGCCGAAGAGAAGAACCCGGAGACCGCCGGTGCGAACACGGGAGCCGGGGGGGCCGGGGCCGAATCGCCCGAGGCCCGGCTGGCCGTGATCGGCGACTCGGACTTCGCCGCTAACAGGTACATGGGCCTTTCAGGGAACGCGAACTTCTTCCTCAATACGGTCAACTGGCTGACCGAGGAGGCCGACCTCATCTCCATCCAGCCCAGGACCTCGTCCCCCCGGACGATCCAGATGAGCCCGCCCCAGGGCAGGCTCCTGTTCTTCGTCTCGGTCATCCTCCTGCCGCTGGCCATCCTGGTCCTGGGGGTCGCGGTCTGGCTGAGAAGGAGGGCGCTGTGAAGTTCGGGAGGACGGTGGCCCTGCTCGGGGCGTTCCTCGTCCTCCTGGCCGCCGTCCTATTCTTCGACGCACGCGGCAAGAAGCGGGCGGCGGGAAAGGAAAAGGAGGGCAAGCTCGTGGACCTGGCCGCGGCCGACCTCGTAAAGATGTCGCTCAAAGCCGGGGACGCCATCCTGACCTTCGAGCGGGACGATAAGGGCGCATGGAAGATCACCGAGCCGCTGGAGACCGGGGCCGACGCGGCCGAGGTGGGCGGTCTGGCTGACGGCTTTTCGGGCCTGAAGATCGAACGGGTCGTCGCGACAGCGCCCGCCGATCTCTCGGCCTTCGGGATCCCCGACAAGGAGCTGTCGCTCTGGGTCAAGGGCAAGGACAAGCCCGTCCGGATCCTCGTCGGCATGGAGAATCCCATCGACAAGACGCTGTTCGCCAAGCGCGAGGACGATCCGAGGGTCGTGCTCATCGCGAGCTCTCTCAGGACGATCCTCGACAAGAAGCTCTTCGACTTCAGGCGAAAAGACGTCTTCGCGTTCGAAAGGACGGGCGTAACGGCGCTCAAGATCCGGACCGGAAGCTCCGCCTGGGAAGCTCTGAGGAAGGACGGAGACTGGTTCCTCAAGTCGCCGGTCGCGGCGCTGGCCGATAAGATCCGCGTCGACACCCTGATCGATTCCCTCGCGGGTCTCAGGGCCAAGGAATTTGTATCCGAGAAGAGGACGGACGAGGATGTCCTCAAGCGCGGCCTGGACAAGCCCGAGTACGAGGTCGTCCTCTCCATGCCGACTGAAAACAAGGAGGCCACGATATCGCTCCACAGGGAAGGAGACAAGATCTCCGCTATGAGTTCCCTCGCCGACAAGATCGTCCTCGTCGAGAGCGCCATCCTCGCCGACTTGGACAAAAAGCCCGAGGAATACCGGCAAAAGAAGGTCGCGGTCTTCGACAGCTGGGATGCCGACAGGCTTTCCGTGACCGCCGGAGGGCTCTCTCTGGCAGCCGTCAAGGAAAAGGTCGGCGACTCCGACAAATGGTTCCTGGAATCGGCCGACAAAGTGGAAGCCGATGGCTCCAAGGTCGAGACCCTGATCCGGAAGATCGAAGGCCTCGAGGCCGCCGAGTTCATCGACGCCCCGAAGAGCCTGGCCGAGTACGGGCTGGACAAGCCGCGGGCCGAAGTGAAGGTCCGGACCAAGGACTATCAGGGGAAGGTTCGGGAATCGACGATTCTCGTAGGCGCCGAGGACAAGGACAGGAAGCAGGCCGTCGTCAAGAACGCCGCCCTAAACTACCTCTTCCGCGTGGACAGCGCTTTCCTACAGGAAATGCCCAAAGAAGCCAAGGATTGGAAGGCGGCGCCGGAGCCGAAGCCCGGCGAAGCGAAGCAAACGCCGTAGGGTATTACCAAAAACTAAAGGGGGCAATCGTTTGGCGGGTTTCCGGCAACAGCCCAGTCTTTCCGGGTCGGGCCGGCCGGCCGTCGGGCCCAAGCAACGAAACGACACCGGCGCAACGGCCGAAAAACGATGCGTTCCGGGTTCGAAAAGCATCCAGGTCTCGGCCTTCGCCAGGGATCTCCTCCGGTGGTATACAAAGCATCGTAGGGACCTGCCGTGGCGGAGGACGACCGATCCTTACGCGATCTGGATTTCGGAGATCATGCTGCAGCAGACGACGGTCAACGCCGTCATCCCTTATTACGAAAGGTGGCTCAAGATCTTTCCCGACGTCCGTTCCCTCGCCCGAGCGCCTCTCCAAAAGGTCCTCAAATCCTGGCAGGGGCTCGGATACTATGCGCGGGCCAGGAACCTCCGCGGGGCGGCGAAGATCGTCGTCAAGAAACATGGCGGCAACTTCCCGCGTGACAGGGAGATCGTGCGAAGGCTTCCCGGATTCGGCCCGTACACAACGGCCGCCGTGCTCAGTCTGGCATTCGGCGAGCCCTTGCCTGTGATCGACGCCAATGTCCGCCGGGTCGTCATGAGGCTGGCCCGAATTCGCGGCACCTCCGGTTCGGGCAAGGACTCCGCGATCATGGCCCATGTCCTCGCCGTTTTCCCGCCCAATAAACCGGGGGCCTTCAACCAGGCCATGATGGAGCTGGGCGCTCTCGTCTGCAAGCCGAGGTCGCCGCGATGCCTCCTCTGTCCCGTCTCCGCCTTCTGCAGGGCTTATGAGGCGGGAGAACAGGAGATCATTCCCGCCGTGTCGAAGCGCAGCAACCGAAAGATAGAGGCCGTCGTCGCCGTCATCGAGAGGGACGGGAAATTTCTCATCCAGAAAAGGCCCTCGTCGGGGCTGCTCGCGTGCTTGTGGGAATTCCCCGGCGGGAAAAGAGAGCCCGGAGAGCCGCTGGAAGAGGCCTTGGCCCGCGAGGTCCGCGAGGAGCTCGGGGTCGACGTTCGGAACGTGAGGCCCCTCGTCACCGTCCGGCACGCCTATACAGAGTTCCGGGTCACGCTACACGCGTTTGCCTGCGATATCGTCGGCGAGCCGAAGGCCGACCCCAAACGGCTGCGCTGGGTCGCCCCGAAGGACATGCGCCGCTACCCCTTCCCCTCCGGCACCGCCCGAATTTTGGGGACACAATACCAATTTCCGATATAGGCAATTTTACATCATCGCCGGAGGAAATTCCCGGAATTCGGAATTTGGTATTGTGTCCCCATATTTGATATGCTTCCGGTGCCAAAATCAAGGAGTGCACACATGAGAACCGCGATCACCGGCCTGGCGATGACGGGCATCCTCACCCTGCTTTCCCCTTCTCTTCTCCCCGCGGCCGAGGCCCCGCAGGAAAAGGCGCCAATGCCCGCCTCGAGCTGGGTCCTCAACGACCAGGGATACTTCGAGAGGCCCGGGCTTTCGGTCCTGGTGTTCCACGATGATTATCCCGAGGGCAAGCAGGGCGGGATCGAGATCATCCAGCACGGCGAGCGGGTCGCCGCCCTGGGCGACGTGCGCCTGGAGTCAGCGCCGGGCCAGTGGGGCAAGCTTCCGGTCCCGGGCAAGCGCCTCGTCGACCGGGCCGCGAATCGCGCAGAAATCCCTCTCCGCTTCGAGAAGGAGCAGGTCGACTACACGGTCAGGGTCGAACCGGACGGCGACGCCATCGTCGTGACCGTGGACCTTGCCCGACCCCTCCCCGCGGGATTCGTGGGCAAGGCGGGATTCAACATGGAGCTGTTCCCTACCGCCTATTTCGGGAAAGCCTATCACCTGGGCGGCACCGACGGCGTCTTCACCCGGCAGGGCAACGGCCCCAACCTCATGGATGGACAGGGCTTGCGCCCGGCCGTCCTTGCTAAAGGTTCGAGGTTCGTGGCCGCTCCGGAAGACCCGATGTGCCGCCTCGTCATCGAATCCCTCACCGGCGATCTCCTCTATTTCGACGGCCGTAGTCAGGACACCAACGGCTGGTTCCTGGTTCGCTCGCTCGTCCCCGCCGGCGCCACGAAGGGCGCGGTACGCTGGAGGATCACCCCCAATGCCGTTCCGGGCTGGATGCGTCCCCCGTCATCGGGGTCTCGCAAGTCGGCTACCATCCCGGACAGGACAAGCGCGCCGTCATCGAGCTCGATGCCCGCACGAACCTACTGGGAGAAGCCTCGCTCCTCCGGTTGGACCCGGAAAAGGGGCCCGTCCCCGTGCTCACGAAGCCGCTGGCCCGATGGGGGCGGTTCCTCCGCTACGATTACGCCCTCTTTGACTTTACGGAGATCAAAGAGCCCGGCGGCTATCTGGTCCGCTACGGGGACGCCCGCACGTCGCCCTTCCTCATCTCGCCGGCGGTCTATCGCCATGACGTCTGGCAGCCGACGCTGGAGACCTTCCTGCCTGTCCAAATGTGTCATATCCGCGTGATCGATCGCGGCCGCATCTGGCACGGGGCCTGCCACATGGACGATGGGCTCCAAGCTCCCCCGAATCTCGACCTGGCCTTCATCGAGGGATACAAGCAGGGGGTATCGACGGAGACGAAATTCGCCGCCGACGAGCATATCCCGGGCCTCGACAGGGGCGGTTGGCACGACGCCGCGGACCACGACCTCGCCGGGGGCGCCCAGGCCTGGGCCACGCAATTGCTCGCCTTGAGCCGCGAGGCCTTCGGCCTCGATTCCGATCAGACGACCGTCGATGACGCGCGCCTGAACGTCGTCCTGCACGTCCCGGACGGAAAACCCGACATCCTCCAGCAGGTCGCCCACGGCGTGGAATATCTCCTGACCGGGTATCGCGTCGCCGGGCATAGCTTCACCGGGATCTCGGATCCCAATCTGGAGCAATACGGGACGCTCGGCGAGCCCGCCGTCATTACCGACAACCGCGTCTTTGATCCCTCGCTGGGCATCGATGAGGTCAAGGGCGACCGCTCGGGGCGCCGTGACGACCGCTATGCCTTCACCAATCGCGACACCGGCATGGAATATGCCTCGATCGCGGCCCTGGCCGCCTCGAGCCGGGTGCTCCGGGGCTTCGATGATCCCCTGGCCAAAGAGTGCCTGGAGACCGCCGTCAAATCCTGGGAATATGAACGGGGTCATCCGCCCGCCCGTTTTGACAATCCTTACGTCCCTGAGCGCGCGGACACCCAGGAGGTCATCGCCGCCGTGGAGCTCCTGATCGCGACGCGTGAAGCCCGGTACGCGGAGCGCCTCAAAGCGCTTCTCCCCGTCGTCGCCGCGCGGCCGGACGAAGCGGGATGGGCCGCCGCCCGTGCGCTCCCGTTCGTCAAGGACGAGGATTTCTCCAAGGGCCTGGGCCACATCCTGGGCGAATACGCCGCGAGGCTCAAGGAGGAACTCTCCAAGATGCCTTACGGCGTTCCTTTCAGGCCCCACGTCTGGGGCGTCACCTGGGACATCCAGGAGTACGCGGTGAGGCAATATTACTTACACAAGGCCTATCCCCAGAAGTTCGACCGCGAGAACCTTCTGCGGGTCCTCAACTACGTCCTGGGCTGCCATCCGGCCTCGAACACCTCGCTGGTCTCGGCGGTCGGCGCGAAATCCATGACCGTGGCCTACGGCATCAACCTGAGCGATTGGACCCATATTCCGGGGGGCGGCGTATCCGGCCCCTCGCTGATCCGGCCGGACTTCCCCGAGCTGAAGGAGCCCTTCCCGTTCCTCTGGCAGCAGGCCGAATACGTCCTGACGGGCGCCGCGACCTACGTGTTCACTGTGCTCGCCGCAGACCGGCTCCTCAATGAGACGCCGTGAGCGGGAGGCGAAAACGCGCCGCATTGACGGCCCCGGGGGCCGGCCCATAATTTCGGCGCGAACCACGGCCCATGCTCGGTCCGCGTAAGAACGGCAATGATGTGAGCTATTTCGTATTGGAGATCTTCGCGCTCCAGGTCATTCCCGCAGGATACCAGGAAGCGGTCCCGTTCTCGAGGACCCCACGCCAGAGGTCGATCACCCCGGCATACGTGCCGCGATTGCCGAGCCGATAAAAGGTGATCCGTTTGGTTGTTGAGTTCCACGTTTGAACGTGGAGGACGTCGGTGACCACCGTCCCGTTCGTATGTTTCCAGGTGGCGTCGTAAATGGCCTGAGACGGCGTGTTCGGTCTCCGGATCCAGGTCCCGCTCCATCCATACGGCTCCGTGACCGTCCAGTAGATGCCGAGAGTCCCGATCTCTGCATCCGTCAATATCTGAGTATCGAACTCGCTCGAGCCAGGCGGCTTTTGGTGAGCAGTATTATCTTTCACCTGAGCCGATAACGAAAGTGAGAACACGACCACGGAAAGAAGAACCAAGAACCCCCTACGAACGATACGGTTTTTCATTGCCCCTCCTTGCCGGATTTCGTTCGGATGGGTAGGAGTCGCCTCGTTTCGGCGGGACGAATCGTAAATCCGCGCAATGAACCCCTCCCAACCATTCGGGAAGTTTAGCATCGTCCGGGCGAGGGTGTCAATAACCTGTGAGGAGACGCGGCCCGGGGCGCCGCTCGTCAGCCGGGAATCTCCGGGACGCTTAGAGGCGCCCGAGGCTTTGGTGTTTTTCGGCGATCTTGTCGGCCAGGGCGTCCAGGGCCTTGAATTCAGCTTCCCTGGGCAAGCCCTTGGCGAGCACGGGGGGGAGGATCTCCGCCTTGATGTTCGGGATGAGGCCCGCGATCGTCTCGACGATCTTGTTCGCCCAGCCGTAGGACCCGATGATCGAGGCGAATCGGACCTTAGGCCTCAAGGCGTTGGCGAGGATGGCGGCATTGGCCGCGAGCGGATGAGGCCCGACGTGGACGGCCGGGCACCCGAGGACGATGGTCGCGGCGTCGACCAGGCTCATGGCCAGCTTCCCGATGTCGGTCACGGGCAGGTTGAACGGCAGGACCGTGATCCCCTTCCGGTCGAGCGCCGCCGCCAGATGTTCGACCATGAGCGCCGTGGACCCGTGCATGGAGACATACGGCAGGACGACGACGTTCTTCGGCATGTCGGAGGCCCACTCCTTATATGCCGATATGATGAATTCCGGCCTGGGGTGGAGTGGCCCGTGGCTCGGCGCGATGATGTCGATCGGAAGGTCCTTGATCTTGTCCAGGTTCTTCCGGATGATCGCCCGGAAGGGCAGCATGATCTCGGCAAAATATCTTTTCGCGGGCTCATAAACGCGGGCTTCGTCGCCGACGAACAACTCCGATGTCGCAAGGTGGGAGCCGAACCAGTCGCAGCTGAACAGGACCCTCTCCTCCTCGAGATAGGTCGTCATCGTCTCGGGCCAGTGGACCCAGGGCGCATGAATGAACCGGAGCGTCCGGTCCCCCAGGGATATCCTTTCCCCGTCGGCGACGGTCTGGATGCGGTTGGCGTCGATCCCCAGGTGGTCGATGAGCATCCCTTTGGCCAGGGGTGTGCAGACGACTTTGGCTTCCGGGTACCTTTCCAGGACGTAAGGAATGCCGCCGGAATGGTCCTGCTCCGCGTGATGAGCAACGAGATAATCGATCTTCCCGACGTCGGAAAGATGGCCTTCGAGCTCCCCAAGCTTCGCCGGGTCGACCGCGTCGAACAGGGCCGTGGCCCCGCTCCCCCGGACGATATAGGCGTTGTAGCTTGTCCCGTCAGGCAGGGGAATGAGGGAATCGAAGAGCCTCCGGTCCCAGTCGATCGCCCCCGCCCAGAAAACACCTTTCCTGAACTCTTTCTTCGTCATCGGTCACGCTCCCACGGTTATTTCCTAGTAATTTTATAGTATTTACGCCCGCGTTTCAAGCCCGGCCTGCCGGATCAGGAATCCGCTGTCTTCTTCTTGACGAAATAATGGATGTCATCCTTGCGCTCGTAGCCGAGACGTGCGAAAAGCCGCATGGATGCCTCGTTCCCCTCTTCGATGAGGCAAGCCAGGACGTCCATCCCGACGGCTTCGAGCCGGGCCTCGGCCTCCCGGACGAGCCGCTCCCCTAGCCCTCGCCGGCGACAGTCGTCGCGCACGGCGAGGCGATTGATCCAGCCCTTGCGGCCGTCATGGGTGGCCACGACGGTCCCGGCGACGCGGGCCTCCGCCTCGGCGACCAGGAATATTATGTTAGACTCCGCAACCTGGGCCTCGACGCGGTCGCGGGCGTCCCTGCCATAGGGTTTGAGGGGAAGTCCGGCTTCTTTCCAGAGCGCCATGACGTCGTCGTAATCGCTCATCCGGAACGGCCTGATCTCGACGTCCAACGTCATCTCTCACCTCAACAGGGTGACCACCGGCCCGATGAACAGGACCTCGGCCAGGACCCCGAGGAACAGGGCGTAGGCCCATTTGACCTTCTGCGAAACGGCCGCGGCCAGGCACGCGAGAAGGAACGACCCGGCGAAGGCTACCCCGAAGACCGCGAGGAACACAGTCCGGGCGGCCGAGGGGGCCGACAGGATATCGACCATTTCCTGTTGCCCCATCCCCAGGCCGTAGAAAACCGCGATGACGGTCTGGACGATCCAGACGAGGAGAATGGGCGCCGATTGGGCGAAGCCGAAGAGGGCCAGGGTCTTCTTCAGCGGCCTGCCCCGTTTCCGCCCGCCGCCCAGGATGTGGACGGCCATCGACGTCGCGATCCATACCGTAAGGAGCAGGGGCAGGGTGAAGAGCATCTGCCAGAAATAATAGTTCTCCGTCCGCAGGGGGAGGAAGATCGGGGCCATCGGGACGGCACCCGCAACGGCGAGCGCGGCCGCCGTGAGCGAGCACAGGGTCCCCGTCAGGACCACGGCCCGGAATCCCCGCCCGAACGGGCGGGCGTCGTCCATCAGGCGCCGGAACGCCCGTCCCGGCACGAAAATGGTCCCGAAGAAATACCGGAAGGAAGGACTCATGATGTCACCCCGCGAAAAGGCTCTTGCTCGCGAACTCGGGGTCGCTGGTCAGGTTGATCCCGAACCGCCGCAGCCCCGCCTCGTCTCCCGGGCGTGGGGATGTGGGTCATGTGGACCTCGCAGCCCCGCAGGTCCTTCAGCTTTTCGAGGGCCAGCTCGCGCGGCCGGGTTGGTCGCGGCGTTGATGCTGAGGCAGATGAGGACTTCGGAGAGGTCGAGGCTGACGGACCTCGCGCCCAGGACGTCCTCCTTGAGACGGGCCACCGAATGCGATGACCGAGGGCGAGAGGAGCGGGATTCTGTCGGGGATCTCGGCCAGCGTCTTGACGGCGTTCAGGATGAGGCTCGACGCCGCGTGCATGAGCGGCGAGTTCTTGCCGGTGACGATGGTCCCGTCCCTGAGCTCGATGGCCGCACCG
Source organism: Candidatus Aminicenantota bacterium (assembly GCA_963813235.1). Lineage (GTDB taxonomy): Bacteria > Acidobacteriota > Aminicenantia > Aminicenantales > Saccharicenantaceae > JALHVH01. The sequence goes on from CAWEYF010000021.1 coordinate 93,969, forward strand.
ACGAAGATCCCCTTGTTGCCCTTGCCCTTCGCGACGGCCTCGCGCGGCCGCCTCCCGGGCCGGGACCACGACGCGCCGGTCCTCGGGCTTGAGCCCGAGCTCCTTCATCAGGAGCTCCGCCCTCTGGACGGTCTCCCTGTCGGCGAAGCCCATGACGTATTCGCAGGAATAGCGGAAATAGCGCCGGATGAGCTCCTGTTTGGCGGCCTCCCGGCAGATCTCGTCGTCGACGATCCCGAACCCGGCCGTGTTGCAGCCCATGTCCGTCGGGGACTTGTAGACGGCCGCCGCGCCCGTGATCTTCTCCAGGATCCTCTCGAGGACCGGGAAGACCTCGACGTCCCGGTTGTAGTTGACGGCGCTCTTGCCGTAGGCCTCCAGGTGGAAGGGGTCGATCAGGTTGAAGTCCCCGATGTCGGCCGTCGCCGCCTCGTAGGCGACGTTGACCGGATGCTTGAGCGGCAGGTTCCAGATGGGGAAGGTCTCGAACTTGGCGTACCCCGATTTCCGGCCGCGCTTGTGGTCGTGGTAGAGCTGGGACAGGCAGGTCGCCAGCTTCCCGCTGCCCGGCCCGGGCCCGGTCACGATGACCAGGGGGTGTTCCGTCTCGATGTATTCGTTGGCGCCGTACCCCTCGTCGCTGACGATCGTGTCGACGTCGGTCGGATAGCCCTTGGTGAACCGGTGCGTGATAGACCCTGATGCCCCGGCGTTCGAGCTTGTTCTTGAAGATCCTGGCGGACGGCTGGTTCTCGAACCGGGTGATGACGACCGCCCGGACGTCGATCCCCCAGTCCCTGAGGTCGTCGATGAGCTTCAGGGCGTCGGCGTCGTAGGTGATCCCGAAATCGGCCCGGACCTTGCGCCGTTCGATGTCCCCGGCGTAGATGCAGAGGATGATGTCCGCCTGTCCCTTGAGCTCCCGGAGGAGCTTCATCTTGACGTTCGGATCGTAGCCCGGGCAGGACGCGGGCCGCGTGGTAGTCGAAGAGGAGCTTGCCGCCGAACTCGAGGTAGAGCTTGTCGTCGGACTTCTTGACCCGTTCGAGGATGGCCGAGGTCTGCTCCAGCGAGGTACTTGGCGTTGTCGAATCCGATCTTCCCGTTCATTCCGTGGTCCTTTTCTCGTCGAAGTCGGTCGAAATGTATTTGACGCGAAGGGAAATGTCAAGGCGGCCCGGCACATCATCGGAAGCCGGAACTTTCATGATATAGAAGACATAGCCATACCACGGCACCGGATGCGCTCGGAAAGCCCCGCCGTAGCAGCGCTCTCGTTCAATTGACGGAGGAACGGAAGGTGGAAGTCCAGCCCGATGATGTGTCCTCCGCTCAGGCGGGCTCAGCTCAAGGGTTTGCATGCCCGGGCCGCAGCCGATATCGAGGATCAGGGGGCTCGCCGGCAAGGAGGGAACCATCGAAAAGGCCTTCCGTGTCGAAGCGTCGTCCCCCGGACCTTCGCGCGGCAGTCCCGAATGGATCTCGAAGAAGAGCTCCATGTTCAAGTTGGTTCCCTCAAACTTCCATTCTTAACGATCTCGTCCCGGCCTTCGCCCCTCCGGTCTTTCGGTCGAACAACGGCCACACTTTCCTTTGGACGAAGAAAGTTCGCCGCTTGACGGCGACCTTTCCGACAGCTCTTAAATTGGCGGAGAGGGCGGGATTCGAACCCGCGGTCCCGGCGTTCACCGAGACAATCGCTTAGCAGGCGATCCTGATCGACCACTCCAGCACCTCTCCGCGAAGCCTCAGAATGGCGGCGTCATTCTAACATGATTCGCTCGGGTCGGCAAACTCAGGGCCCGGATCAAATTCAAGTCGGGCTTTTCGGCAGATAAGACACACAAACGCGCTCCCAAGAATTTGCCTTTGTTTCTTAACTCCCCTTATCCCCCCTTAAATCAAGGGGGCGTGGTTGGCATTTAAGGCGTACAAAGGCCCCTTTAAGACTTTGTTTGGATTTCTTATCCCCCCTTATCCCCCCTTCAAAGAAGGGGGGAATATGGATCAGGTTGGGGCCTTTGACAGAGGTGCGGAGGGAGAGGGATTCGAACCCCCGATCCGGAGACCGGATAGCGGTTTTCAAGACCGCCGCCTTAAACCACTCGGCCATCCCTCCGCGTATATTATGAGATCTTGTCGAGCCCGTCCATGAAGGGCCGCAAAGCTTCCGGGATGATCACCGAGCCGTCGGCCTGCTGGATAGTTCTCGAGGACGGCGCTGACGGTCCGCCCGACGGCGAGGCCTGAGCCGTTGAGCGTGTGGACGAATTCGGGTTTCGACTTCGGTTCGCGGCGGAAGCGGATGTTGGCCCGGCGCGCCTGGAAGTCCATGCAATTGGAGCAGGAGGAGATCTCCATGTATCCGTTCCGGCTGGGCATCCAGACCTCGAGGTCGTAGGTCTTGGCGCTGGCGAAGCCCATGTCGCCCGTGCACAAGGTCACGATGCGGTACGGCAGGCCCAGCCTCTTCAGGACCTCCTCGGCGTCCGAGGTCATCTTCTCGTGCTCCTTGAAGGAATCCTCGGGCCTCGCAAAGATCATCATCTCGACCTTGTTGAACTGGTGCTGGCGGATGAGGCCGCGGATGTCCTTGCCGTAGGAGCCCGCTTCGCTCCGGAAGCAGGGCGTGTAGGCCGCGAACCGCCGCGGCAGGATCGCCGATTCGAGAATCTCGCCCCGGTAGAAGTTCGTCAGGGGGACCTCGGCCGTCGGGATGAGGTACCAGGGAAAGCCCTCCAGCTTGAAGAGGTCCTCGGCGAACTTGGGGAGGTTCCCCGTCCCGGTGAGGCTTTCCGCGTTGGCGATGAAGGGCGGGATGACCTCGGTGTATCCGCGCTCGCGGGTGTGGAGGTCCAGCATGAAACTGATGAGGGCCCGTTCGAGCCTGGCCCCGGCCCCCAGGTAGACCGCGAACCTCGACCCCGCGATCTTTGCGGCCCGGTCGAAGTCCAGGATGCCCAGGCGCTTCCCGATGTCCCAATGCGCTTCGGGGGTGAAGGTGAACTCCTCCGGCTCCCCCGAGCGGCGGACTTCGACGTTCTCCGCCGTCGAAGCGCCGACCGGGACCGACTCGTGCGGGAGGTTGGGGATATTCAGGAGGAAGGCGTTCAGGCGCCCCTCGACATCCTTAAGCCCGGCCTCGAGGCGGGAGATCTCCTCCCCTACCTTGCGCATGGCCAGGATGACCGGGGCGGCGTCCTTGCCCTCCTTCTTCATCCTGGGGATCTCTTCCGAAACCCGGTTCCTCTCGGAACGAAGGTCTTCGACCTTTCTCAGGATCTCCTTCCACTCGGCGGACAGTTCGACGAGGGGACCGAGGTCGAAGGCGCGGCCGCGTGTCCCCAGCCTTTCGCGGACGGATCCCAAGTTATCCAAGACGAATTTCAGGTCCAGCATGCGAGGGATTATATCACAATCCGTGCCGCCGCGTTCGCCGGCCGATGTCCGCCTTCGAACCCAGCCCTTCGCTGATCGGCAACGAGAGGATCCGCGTCGATCACGACACGCAGTTCTTGATGAAATACTTTTCGTAACCGGCTAGAACGGAAAGAATCTTGTACCCACGGCGTACATTAGCCAGCGGCCGACAACGGCTCCGGCCAGCGCTCCGGTGAAGACGAGCCGGGACATCCATACGGCGGGTCTTGCCGAATGTCCAATGCTTGAACGCCATGGCCATGGGCAGGACACCGGAAAGCACCACGAATATCCCCAGCGGGAAGGAACCGTGCGACAGCAGCCACTGCAGGGTTTGATGGAACCGCGCTGAGGCGAATTCGCCGGCAGGAGGAGAGGAAAGCCGGGCCACCATCAAGGCGGCGGAAACAACAACGGCCGCTGCCCCGGCCGCCGTTGCGGCCAGAAAGATCCTGCGCAGGCTCTTGCCCTGTGCTGGATCGGTCCTCGATGCCGGGGCCAATCCGCAGAAGAGCATGGTCGTGCCGACGAACGAGACCGGCATCCAAGGAGAGTTCCAGGCAGGCTCTGTCGGCACCAAATAGACAGTGGCGCTTGAAACCACGGCGGCCAGGCCCAGGAGACTCGTGACAACCCCCAGCTCGATCCGCCCTTTTTTCCTCCGGGTCCACCAAAGGCCGCTGCAGCCCAAAGCCGCCAAGGCGAACAGAACTGAAAGCAGGGCCTCGACGCTCAGCCGGGACGACGCAAGGTTCGAAAGCGCACGCCAGGCTGAAAGCGGCCTACCCAGATGGAAGAGGGATGCCAAGACTCCCACGGCCGCGACCGGGAATATTGAGCTCCCCAGCGTACGAACTGAGAAGCCATTGGACCCACGGGTCGCGTAATCGCACACCGTGGCGGCGAGGGCCAGGCCGCACGACAATTCCATGGCGATCGTGAACGCGATCAACGGCCATTCCGACATGATGGCTCTCCTCAGTCAGCCTCGAACACCCTCTCGTCTCACCTTATACCTGCAGGATGGCTTGGTCAGGTCAGGCGACGGCAGGTCCCGAAGGGATATCGTCGCACCCGCACGCCGACGGATCTCCTCGAGGCTGCCGACCTCGATGGCACGCATCGGGCAGGCGGTGACACAGACGGGGTCTTCCCCTTTCGCGACCAGGCCGACGCACATGTTGCATTTCCGGATCCGGCCCGCGCCGTGGTCATACTGGGGCGCTCCATAGGGGCAAGCCCAGGTGCAGTTGCGACAGCCGATGCAGGCGTCCGGATCGTGCAGGACGACACCGTCCTCCGTCCTCTTGGTGTAGGCCCGAGCCGGGCAGTTCCTGACGCAGACGGGGGCCTCACAATGGTTGCAGGACATGGAGACGTTGTAGACGAACACGTCGGGGAACTCCCCCCCTTCGAACGTCCGGACCTTCCGGATCCGGACGCCGGGGACCGCGTTATTTACGTCCTTGCAGGCGATCTCGCAGGTCTTGCAGTTGATGCACCTGGTGGCGTCCACGAAGAAGGCTATCTGCTTACGGGCCAAGCCGTCACCTCCTCCCCTTTTCTCTCAGGACCTCGACCAGGATCGTGTGCTGGGCATTCCCGTGCGCGAGCGGGGTCGGTTTCTGGCTGGTCAGGACATTCACGCAACCGCGGCGGCAAACCCCGTTCTCGTCCGGCGCATACCAGGCTCCCTGGGGAACGGCCACCGTGCCGGGCCGGATGCGCCTGGTCACATGGGCCGGGATGATCATCGCTCCCCGGTCATTGAACACCCGGACCGGATCCCCCTCTTCGATCCCGCGCGGCCCGGCGTCCTGGGGACTGATCCACACGGTCTGAGGATCGGCTTCTTCCATCCACGCGTCCTCGTCGAAGGTCGAGTGGGTCCGCCTCTTGATGTGGGGGCCGATACATTGCAATGGATACTTCCGGGTGAGAGGGTCCGCAGGTCCTTCCCACGCCGGAATATACTTGGGCACCGCGGGGATCTCCGAAGGGTTCTTCATGTCATAGAGTGTCTTCGAGAAGATCTCGATCTTGCCCGACGGCGTCTGGAAAGGGAAATGGGCAGGGTCGCTGATCTCCCGTTCGAAAGCCACGTAGGGAGGCCCGTCCTCCCGGTAAACGCCCATGCGGCTCAACTCCTCGTAGGTCGGCAGGGAGGGATTCGTCTTTCTCGCCTCGGCGACCACGTACCGGAGCCAGTCCTCTTCGGTCCGTCCTTCGGTGAACCGGCCGCCCAACCCCAACCGGTCCGCCACCCGGCTGAGCCACCAATAATCGTGCTTGCACTCGAACGGCGCGTCGACCACCTTGTTGCCGAAGATAATGTACTTCTCCCCCGACCAGGGAAATCCGATGTCGGTGCGCTCCAGGGCGCTGTCGCCGGGGAGGAGGACGTCGGCGAACCTGGCGCTCGGCGTCATGAAATGATCCGAGACGACGATGAACCTGACCATGCCCTCGTCGCGCAGGATCGCGGTTGTCCTATTGATGTCCGAGTGCTGATTGACGAGGGTGTTGCCGGCAAGATTGAAGATGAATTTGATGTTGCTCGGGAGCGGGCCGTCCCTGACGCCGTCCGCCTCGGTCATTTCCGTTCCCCGGACGACGGCGTCGGTCCATAGGAAGACCGGGATGCGGGCTTTGATCCCGTTATCCCCCGTCGGGAGGCCGCCGATGCCAACCCCGAGGTTGCGGCTCCCCTCACCTCCGCCCCAACCGCCGCCCAAAACGCCGAGATTGCCGGTCATACAGGCGAGGACGATCCCCATGCGCACGGATTCTTCACCGTAAGCATGGCGCTGGGGGCCAAGGCCCTGGATCAATTGGGCGGGTTTCGCCGCCGCGTATTCCTTCGCCAGGCGCACGATCGTCTCCGCGCCGACCCCTGTGATCGGGGCCGCCCATTGAGGAGACTTGGCGATTCCATCGGACAAGCCAAGGACATAGCTCTTGAACGATTGCCCTGCAGGGATCCCTGCGGGCATGTGGCCCTCATCGAAGCCGATACAGTATCTATCCAGGAAAGCCTGGTCTGGTAGGTTTTCCCTGATGATGACGTACGCCATCGCCGCGAACAGCGCGCTGTCGGTGGTCGGCCTGATGGGGACCCATTCATCCGCGAGGGTCGCGGCGGTTTCCGACAGCCGCGGGTCGATCACGACGACCTTGGCGCCCGCCTCCCTGGCCCGGACAAGATAATAATTGGAGTTGGTCTCAAACACGGTCTCGGCAGGATTGAACCCGTTCAGGAGGATGTATTTTGAATATTCCAGGGTCCGATAGCTGCTGGTGTCCCGGTAGCCGACCACGTAGGGGGCCGTGTAACGCAGGCAGGCGGAGCTGTAGCTGTTATAGTACCCGAGGTGTCCGCCCATCAGGTTCATCAGGCGCTCGGCCGCCACGACGCCCGATATGGCCCCATTGTCGCCGGTGGCGTATTGGATATAAACGGCGCCGGGTCCATGACGCTCGACCACGGCTTTCAGGTTCGAGGCGATGATATCGACGGCCTCATCCCAGGGGATTCGCTGGAATCTACCTTCGCCCCTTGTCCCTACCCGCTTCTGGGGATACTTGAGACGGTTCGGGTTATAGAGGCGGTTCCGAATGGCTCGGCCTTTGAGGCAGGCGCGAAGCTGGGGTTGCCCCGCCGGGTCCGATCCCAGTTCCGAACTTATCCGGACGACGACACCGTCCTTGACGTGAGCCTGGATCCGGCAGCGGCCGCCGCAGTTGTGGTTGCAGACCGCGGCGATGACCTTTGTCCCGTCCGCCTTGAGCTCGATCGGGACGGCCTGGGCGAGGCTCAGGGGACCAAGCGCCTCGCCCAGAGCGGCGGATCCGATGGCCGCACCCGAGAGCCTCAGGAACGTCCGGCGGTCAAGCTTGAGCGTCATAGGCACCCGTCGGTCATCGCCGAAGTTGGAAAGGTTCCGTGATCTATTGTGGACATCAATATTGCATATTCTAATTATCCATTTACTTATGTAATAACATATTTACATTTGGCATAATGTCAAGGTCATTGCGCCTTGCCGGGGCGAATTGACTTGGGCAGGAGCTTCCCTTATAGTCCCGGATGGAGATCATGTCTGATAAGTTCGTCGGCTATATCCAGGTCTACACGGGCGACGGCAAGGGCAAGACGACCGCGGCCCTGGGGCTCGCCTTGCGCGCCGCCGGCCGGGGCCTGCGGACCTATTTCGGCCAATTCCTCAAGGGGCGGACGGCCGGTGAGGCCCTCGCCGCCGCGAGGCTCGCTCCCCTGCTCGTCATCGAGACATTCGGACGCAAAGGGTTCGTGATCGTCAGGAAGGAGGACGGGCCGGCGGACGAGGACGTCGCCCTTGCCGAAAGCGGCCTCGCCCTATGCCGGAAGGCTATGCTTTCCGGAAAATATGACATCGTCGTCCTCGACGAAGTGTGCGTCGCCGTCGACCTGAAGGTCCTCCCCGAGGCCAAGGTCCTCGAATTCCTCGACGAAAAGCCCGCCGGGGTCGAGGTCGTTCTCACCGGGAGACACGCGACACCGGCCCTCTGCGAGCGGGCCGACCTCGTCACCGAGATGACGGGCCGGAAGCACTATTTCGCGAAGGGCGTCCGGGCGCGCGACGGCATCGAAAGATAGGAGGACCGGGAGCGGCCATGGAAAGGGAAAAGTTCGAGGCGTTGGTCGAAGAGGCCCTCGCCGACATCCCGGCGAACTTCAAGGAGCTCCTCAAGAACGTCGTCGTCATGGTCGAGTCGAGGCCTCCCCGCGGCCGGAGGCTTCTCGGGCTTTACCACGGGGTCCCCTTTAAATACCGCGGACCCCAATACGGCAACGTCGCGCCCGACGTCATCGTCATCTACCAATGGCCCATCGAACGGATGAGTTCCAACGAGGACGAGATCCGGGACGAAGTGCGGATGACCGTCCTCCACGAGGTCGGGCACTACTTCGGCCTCGAAGAGGGCGCGCTCCGGGAGATCGAGGGCGAGCTCCGCAACCGACACGGCTAGGAAGGAGACGGATCCATGACAACCCTGCTCGAAGGCGTCTTTGCGGCGCTGACGACTCCGTTCGTCGATGACGAGGTCTCGATCGCCGAACTCGAGGAGAACGTCCGGAAGTTCAACGGGACCGGGCTCGCCGGCTATGTGGTCCTCGGCTCCACGGGCGAGTGCGTATCTTTGTCCGACGCGGAGTCGGAGGCCCTCGTCCGGGCGGCCCGGGGTACCGCGGCGCCCGGGAGGGCGGTCATCGCCGGAACCGCCAGGGAATCGACGCGCCTCACCGTCGACTTCACGAACCGCATGGCCGACGCCGGGATCGACGCCGCCCTCGTCCGGTCGCCGTCGTACTACAAGTCGCGGATGACGAAGGACGCCCTCAAGGCGCATTTCCTGTCCGTGGCTGACAAAGCCCGGGTTCCAGTCCTCGTCTATAACATCCCCGCGAATACGGGGATCTCGCTGGAAGCATCCCTTGTCACCGAGTTATCCGCGCACCCCAACGTCATCGGGCTGAAGGAGAGTTCGGGGAACATCGCCTATCTCGGTGAGGTCATCCGCCGGGTCCCGCCGGGATTCCGTTATTTCCTCGGTTCCGGAAGCGTTTTCCTGCCGGGCCTCGAACTCGGCGCTTGCGGAGCCATCCTCGCCGTGGCCAACGCCGCCCCGGAGTTCTGTTCGGAAATTTACCGCCTGTTCCGCGAGGGAAAGCTCGATGAGGCGCGGAAATTCCAGCTCGACCTCATCCCGTTGAACAAGGCCATCATGGAAGGGACCGGCATCGCCGGCCTCAAGCACGCCCTCGACATCCGGGGTTATTACGGCGGCCCCGTCCGCCTCCCCCTGCTCCCCCCGGACGAAACGACAAAGAGCCGAGATCGCCGGGCTGATGAAAGGGCTGGGGCTCGTTTAGGCTATTTTTTTACGATCTCGACCCTTCGGTTCTTCGCCCGGCCTTCCTCGGAACGGTTATCGGCGATGGGCTTTTCCTGCCCCCATCCCAGGGCGGAGAGACGGGCCGCGTCGACGCCCGCGGCTACGACGGCCGCGACGACGGCCTTGGCCCTCTGTTCCGAGAGCGCCTTGTTGGCCTGGGGGGTGCCGACGTTGTCGGTGTGGCCTTCGATGCTCAACTTGATAGCGGGATTGTCCTTGAGGAGGGCGGCGATCTGGGCGACGACGGGCTGCGATTCGGGCTTGATCTCGGACTTCCCGGTATCGAAGTTTATGTAAAGGGCCATGAACCCGTCCTTGTTGAGCGCGTCGAGCATCTGGTTGGCCGTGACCTCCTGCTCCATCGCCTGGACTTCGACGATCGTCAGGGTATAGTCCCCCCCATCGTTGAACGCCTCGACGGCCACCCAGATCTCTTTCCCGTTCTTGACGAGCTTGAAGCTCGCGTACCGCGACTCGTCGAAAAGGATGGTCCCGCCCAGGGACTTCATGGCGTTGCCATAGTTGCGGCGGATCTGGAGGTAGCTCGGGGAGGGCGCGCCCTCGTTGAGGGCGTAGCCGATGACCGTCTTCTGCCCTTCGACGGTCACGGTATTGCCCTCGGCCGTATAGATATCCACGGCGTCGAAATTGCTCTCGCAGTTGGAAATGTAAAAGCCTTTCATCCGCGAGAGCAGCGGATAGTCTTTGCAGCCCTCGGCGTCAGGCTCTTGGGCAAAGGCGCCGGCGAAGGCAAAGAGGCTGCCGGCCATGACGAGGACGGCCACGTTCCGGATATTCTTTCGCATGAAGACCTCCTTTTTCGGATGGACCGTGCACCCGGCTTCGAACGGACTTTCCCCGCGTTATCCCCGAGGCCGGCTCAGGCGAGGCTGACCGCAGCACAAGAAACCGTTCCGCTGCCGCTGCTACCTTCCGGTCCTGACGGGATTCACGGGAGACTCTTCGCGCAGGGCCCCGGCCCTCAACGCCGCCTCTGAAGACACGGGCCGGAAAAAGGCCGGCCTCGGCAGGGAGTTCGACCCCACTGGAGCGGATTGTGGGTCGACAGGGCACCGCTGGCTCCCCGTCTAGCACGGTCCTTCCGCATTATAGCCGATTTCCGGAGCTTGCATTCCGGAAGTCCGATTCCGACAAATGCGATATCATATCGGACGTGGAGCGGATCCAAGATGTTCTACTGGGATTATACGATGTTCCTGATCCTGCCGGCCCTTGCCCTGGCGCTGTTCGCCCAAGCGAGGGTCCGGGGGGCCTAGCCAATCGTTACGGCAAGGTCTTTCGCCTCGTCGCGGATTACCGGCGCCGAGGCGGCCCACCGCATCCTGCAGACCGGCGGCGCCGGCGAGGTCGCCGTCGAGAAGGTCGCCGGTCAGCTGACCGACCACTACGATCCCCGCAAGAAGGTCCTCCGGCTTTCGGAGGGCGTCCACGACAGCACGTCGATCGCCGCCCTCGGCATCGCCGCCCACGAGGCGGGACACGCCCTCCAGCACGCGACGGGCTTCGCGCCCCTCGCCTCCGAAACGCCATCTACCCCGTGGCGAGCATCGGTTCGACCCTGGCCTTCCCCCTCTTCTTCATCGGCTTCCTCATGAGCACCCATGGGCCCGAGCGTCCTGATGGACATCGGCATCCTTCTTTTCGCCGGGGCCGTCGTCTTCTCCGTCATCACCCTGCCCGTGGAGTTCGACGCGTCGAAGCGGGCCATGGCCCTGCTCGGCGAGCGCGGCTTCCTCGTCGGGAACGAGCTCGACGGGGCCCGCAAGGTCCTCTCGGCCGCCGCCCTGACCTACGTCGCCTCGACGGCCATGGCCGTCATGCAGCTCGTCCGCATGTTCCTCATGAGAAGCTCCGCGAGACTAGCCGTTCCTTGACATCCTCCCCGGGCGAATGATAGAAATGAGAGCAACGTTCGCATCTTGCCGGAGGTTTCCATGTCCCTTCGCGCCTCATCCCGGAAACTCGCGGCCGCCGCGATCATCGCGGCCCTGACCGCTGTCGGCCGCCGCCCAGACGTCCCCCGAGGCCTTTCTCGGCCACAAGGTCGGCGCCGACCGCAAGGTCGCCGACTACGGCCAGATCAAGGCCTATTTCGAGAAGCTCGACGCCGGAGTCGCCGAAGCTCCAGCTCCTGACCATCGGCGAGTCCACGCTCAAGAAGCCGATGATCATGGCCGTCATCACGTCCGAGGCGAACATGGGCCGCCTCGACCGCTTCAAGGAGATCACCAGGCGGCTGAAGGACCCGAGGACGCTCTCTCCCGAGGACGCCGCGCAAGCTCGCCGGCGAGGGCAAAGCGATCCTCCTCATCACCTGCAGTCTCCACGCTTCCGAGATCGCCGCCTCGCAGATGTCCATGGAATTCGCCTACGACCTCGTCACCGGGAAGACGCCTTTCGACGCCGACAAGGTCCTCGAGGACGTCATCGTGCTCCTCGTCCCGACGTCGAACCCCGACGGCCATCAGATGGAGTGCGACTGGTACGCGAAGAACCTGGGGACGAAGTACGAGGGCAGCAACATGCCCTGGCTCTACCATCCCTACGCGGGCCACGACAACAACCGCGACTGGTTCATGTTCAACTTGCCCGAGACCAGGGCCGTCACCAAGGTCCTCTACCACGACTGGTTCCCCCAGATCCACATGGACGAGCACCAGATGGGGAGCGATGACGCCCGGCTGTTCGTCCCGCCCTTCATGAACCCGCCCGTCCCCAACGTCCAGCCGCTCGTCTGGCGGGGGGTCAACGTCTGCGGCGCCAACATGGCCTACGACCTCCAGAAGAACGGCTACCGGGGCGTCGTCAACGGCCGGAGCTTCACCGGCTGGTGGATCGGGGCCTGCGACGATACGGGCTGGCTCCACAATACGATCAGCCTCCTCAGCGAGGCGGCCTCGGTCAATCTCGCGACGCCCATCTACGTCGAGCCCACGGAGATCCCCAAGGACTACGCCCAGAAGCGCATGGAGTTCCCCGATCCGTGGCCCGGAGGCTGGTGGAGGCTGAGGGACATCGTGGACTACGAGCTGACGCTGTCCATGAGCCTTGTCCGGACGGCCTCCCTCTACAAGGAGGACCTCCTCCTCAATTTCTACAGGATGAACAAGAACTCCGTCGAGACGGTGGACAAGGGCCAGCCCTACGCCTTCGTCATCCCGGCCGCGCAGAATGACGTTCCGACCGCGCTGAAGATGATCGACACCCTGATGTACGGCGGGGTCGAAGTCCACCGGGCCGCGGCGGAATTCGTGGCCGGCGGCCGTCTTTATCCGGCCGGCTCGTTCGTCGTGCTGATGGCCCAACCCTACAAGCCCTACGCTTGGGCCCTTCTCGAAAGACAGAAATATCCCGACCTTCGCGAATTCCCCGGAGGACCGCCCATCCCGCCCTACGATAACGCCGGCTGGACCCTGCCGCTGCAGATGGGCGTCGCCTGCGACGAGGTCGAGGCGCCGTTCGAGGCCCGCCTCGAAAAGCTCGACAAGGTCCCCTCCCCCGTCCTTCCGGCCGGGCAGGGGCTCGGCGCTTACGTCGCTGCTCAGCTCGAAGGTCAATGCCTCCTACGCCGCCGCGTTCGCCCTCCTCAAGGACAAGGCCGAGGTCTTCCGGACGAAGGCCGCGGTCAAGGTGAAGGGCGCGGAGCTCCCGGCCGGAAGTTTCGTGGTCAAGGGCACGCCGGAAGTGAAAAAAGCCCTCCCCGGTCTCCTGGCCAGGCTGGGCGTAACCGCTGTTGACCTCGACGATATCGCGAATATCCCCATGGTCACTCTGAAGGATCCCCGGATCGGACTCTACAAGTCCTGGTGGTCGAACATGGACGAAGGCTGGACGCGATTTGTCTTCGACGACCTCGGAATCCCCTATGTCACCCTCCGCAATGCCGACTTCAAGCCGGCGAAGAAAGCAAAGCTGAATCTCAAATCTAAATTCGATGTCATCGTTTTCCCGAGCGAGAACGTCGATCTCATCAAGACCGGGAAGATCGATCCCTCCGCTCCGTGGGCCAGGTGGTTCACGCCGAATCCCCCCGAATACGCGGGCGGCATCGAGAAGGAAGGGGTCGAGGCCCTGAAAGCCTTTGTCGAGGAGGGCGGCATTCTCGTCACGCTCAACGAAACCTGCGCACTGGCCTTCAAGGACTTCGAAGTGCCCGCCATGAACGCCATGGAAAAGCTCGACCGGACGAAGTTCTTCTGCCCGACCTCCATCCTGAAGCTCAAGGTCGACCCCACTTCCCCGATCGGCTACGGCCTGCCGGAAGAGACGCCCGCCGTGTTCTCCGACAGCGTGGCCATGACCACCTGGGCCCCGACCTCGACCGAATGGGACCGGAGGGTCGTCGCAAGCTACGCCGAGGAAGGAGTCCTGCTCAGCGGCTGGCTCCTCGGCGAGGACATGATCGCCCGGAAGGCGGCCGTCGTCGACGCCCGCCACAAAAAAGGGCACATCATTCTGATCGGCGTCGCCAGCCAGATGCGGGCGCAATCGCACGGGACCTATAAATTCCTGCTCAACGCGCTCTTGTACCCTGAGGGCATCTAGCCGGGGTTTTGGTTGGCAGAAGCCGGGCCCGGGGATTCGCGGGAACGTCGGGCCCGCATTCCGCAAGCGGGAGGGCCAGCGTCATGATCAAGAAGCTGTTGGGAACCGACGGGAATCTTTCCGGGACCATCCTCAGGGTCCTGCTGGGGGCCGTCATGCTTCCGCACGGCGCCCAGAAGGTCCTGGGCGTGTTCGGCGGTACGGGGCTCAAGGCGACCCTGGAGATGTTCCAAACCGCGTTTCAAGTCCCGTTCTATCTCGCTCTCGCGGCCATCCTGGCCGAGTCCCTCGGGGCTCTGGCCCTGATCGCGGGATTCTTCACCCGGATAGCGGCCCTGGCCGTCGCCGTCGACATGGCGGTGGCGGTCTATCTGGTGCACTGGAAGAACGGCTTCTTCATGAACTGGATGGGGAACCAGAAGGGCGAGGGCTTCGAGTATCACGTCCTGGCCATCGCCGTCGCCCTGGCGCTCGTGATCAGGGGCGGCGGGCGCTGGTCCGTCGACCGGGCAATCGCCGGGAAATAGGCCTTGGCCGGCGGTGATCCCTCCGGCCGGGCGCCGGCAGGCCCGCAGGCCGATCCGGATGGGGGAGACGTAAACATGCTCTGATGGTCTGACACGGCCGGGCGATATCTGCCGCATCCTGCTCCGTCCCCATATTTCCCTGCGAACCGTTCATCGTTATCAGGACCGGAAACTCCGCAGGGTCGTCGCGCAGGCCTATAGCCGGGTCCCTTATTATCGGTCGCTGTTCGAGAGGGCCGGAATCGGGCCCCGGGACATCCGGAACATTTCCGATCTCACCAAGATCCCCATGACCTCGAAAAGGGACCTCAAGAATGCCCCCCCCGCTTCCTGCCTTTCGGACGACGCCCGGCCGGCGCGTCTGCACGCATTCAGAACGACGGGCTCGACCGGGATTCCTCTGGTCTTGAAGCGTTCGGGCATCGAAGATCTTCTTTTTCACCTCTTCCGGATGAGGGCCATCAGGTATTACGGCCTCAGAAGCGGGTATCGCGTCGTGCGCCTCCGAAGCGGCTACGGATACGTTCCCCCCTCCTGGCGGCTGGCCAAGGCCCTCGGATTCTACCGGCAGTCGACCGTGGACACCGGGGAGTCGCCCCAAAAGAACGCCGCCGACCTGCTGGCCCTTCGCCCCGACGTCCTGACGGGATACAACAGCTCTCTGGCCCGGATCGCCCGGATCATCGTTTCGGACCTTGGGACGACCCTTCCCCTGCGCTTCGCGGTGGGCGGGGCCGATATGCTGACCCCGCTCCTCCGCAGGCAGATCCGGGACGCTTTCGACGCTCCGATCTACGATACATACGAATGCCAGGAAGTCGGATTCATGGGCTGGGAGTGCCGGACAACGGGCCTTTACCATGTCTGCGACGACAATCTCATCATCGAGGTCCTGAAGGACGGCGTTCCCGCCGGCGAGGGCGAACAGGGCGAGGTCGTGGTGACCAGCCTCCACCTGAAAGCCATGCCGTTCATCCGCTATCGCCTGGAGGACATCGTCACGGTCGGCCCCGCAGCCTGCCCCTGCGGCCTCCCCTATTCCACGCTCCGGACCATCGAGGCCAAGAAGCAGGACTATTTCCGCCTGCCCGGAGGCCGCGAGTTCTATCCGTGGGCCATCGCCCTCCTCCTCGTCGACAACGCGCCCTGGATCATGCAGTTCGAGCTGGTCCAGGAACGGCTGGACCGGATCGTCATGCGGGCCGAAGCCCGTCCCCGGCCGGCGCCCGCAGAGCTCGCTCTTCTCACGGAAAAGGTCCGCCCCATCATCGGCCCCGGCGTCGATTTCCAGATCGAGATCGTGCCGGAGCTCGAGACGCGTCCGGGAGGGAAGTTTTGGGTGCGCCGTTCCCTCGTCTCTTCGATATACGACGAGGAGGCGGGCCCTTCGTCATAGAGGCGGCCGGGACAAACCGGCTTCAGCCTCCAAGCACCTGGATCGCCCGCTCGATGTTCGAGACGTCCATGACGACGGAGACCGTGTCGCCCTTGCGGGCCAGCGTCCCATAGCAATACTCGATGTTGATGCCTTCGTCGCCGAGCTTTCCGGTCAGCTCGGCCAAGGCGCCGGGCGTGTTCTCGAGGTCGATCCTCAGGACGTCCCTCTGCTCGGTGATGTAGTTCAGCCTCGAGAGGACCTTCAGGGCCTTGTTGAGGTTCGAGACGACGAGCTTCGCCGTGTCATGGAAGACGCCGATGGAATCGATGTTGATCCCGGCCTCGGCCAGATGGCCGCAGAGGTCCCCCAGGACGGAAGGCTTGTTCTCCAAGATGACGTAGATCTCCGTGACTCTTTCCATGATTTCCCCCTCAACGGATCAAGGACCGCATGACGGACGGGGCGTCAGCATCCAATATGCTTATCCCCTGGGGCCATTAGAACACGGCCCCTCTATAAAATCAAGGTCTGCGCCCCGGAGCGCCTCGGCCGGGAGCGGGCTTGAGCTCAGTCGAAGATCTTCCCCGGGTTGAGGATGCCGTTGGGGTCAAAGACCTTCTTGATCCCCCTCATGAGCTCGATCTGCGCCTCTTCGAGGGCTAGGGAGAGGAACGGTTTCTTCACCAGGCCGATGCCGTGCTCGCCTGAGATGACCCCTCCCCTTTCGCGGGCATCCCGGTAAAGGTCGGCGCGGACGGCGTCGATCCTGTCCCGCCAAACGCTCTCCGGCTGGGGGACGACCTTCCCGCCCTCGTACCGGGCTTTCATGATGTGGGTGTGGACGTTCCCGTCGGCCGCGTGCCCGAAGGTCGGGAGCCACATGTCGTGCTTCTTCGCGACCTCCATGACCTTCCGGACATGCCCGGCGATCTCGGCCCTTGGCACTGAAATGTCCAGGATCTCGATGGTCTCTGCCTTGATGGCCTCGTAGATCATCGAGCGGATGGCGAGGATCTCATCCTGCTTGCCCGGCGTGTCGGCGATGAAGACGTCCAAGGCCCCCTGCCCGAGGCAGACCTCGGCGACGGCCTGGGATAGCCGGTCTTGTTCGTCCTCGGTCGCGGCGTCGAGGATGACGAGGAGGTGTGTCGTCCCGTCGTGGGTCGGCCAGCGCTTATGGAGATGCTCTTCGGTGATGGCGATGACGTCCAGCCCGACGAACTCCACAGCGACAGGGACGATCTTCCGGGCCAGGAGAAGGGGGATGGTCCCGATGGCCGCCTCGAGCTCAGCGAACGGGACGACGAGCGACCTCAGGACCGGAGGCTGGGCCATGAGCTGGATGACCGCCCCGGTGATGACGCCGAGCGTCCCCTCGGAGCCGATGAACAGGTTCATCAGGTTGTAGCCCGTGCTGCTCTTGATGAACTTCCCGCCGGGGTGGATCACGGCGCCCCCGGGGAGGACGACCTCGAGGCCGCGGACGTAATTCCGGATGACGCCGTATTTCACCGCCCGGCTCCCTCCGGCGTTCGTGGCGACGAGCCCGCCGATCATGGCGCTTTCGTCCCCGGGATGGGGCGGGAAAAAGAGCCCGGCCTCCTCGGCCGCGGCGATGAACCCGGAAAGGGTCACGCCCGCTTCGGCAACGGCCATCTGGTTCGCCGCGTCGACGACGACGCGGTTCATCCTTTCGAGAGATAGAACGATGCCGCCCGGCGACGGGATGCAGCCGCCGCACAATCCCGTCGCCCCGCCCCGCGGGGTCACCGGAACCCGGCGGGCATCGGCCAGGCGAAGGACGGCGGAAACCTCTTCGGTCGTGGACGGCAGGACTGCCGCTTCGGGGACGCGGGCAATGTCCCGAAGGGAGAATTCGTCGTGGCCGTAGTCCGCAAGCTTCTCGGGATCCGTCAGGACGTTTCCCGCGCCGACCGCGGCCCGAAGCCCGGCAAGAAAACCCGCGTCGATATGTTCCGTCATGGGGGCAACCTCACGGCTTTATATTCCAGGGAGGCCGGTCGTGTCAAGAATATGCAAGGAGGGCAAGACCTGGATCTGCATCGGCAGGTCGACCATGATCTGGACGCGGCCCCGGAACTCCTCGACGAGGCCGGTGACGAGGAGGGCCTTGCCGGCCATCGCGCCGAGGCCCGGGAAATCGGCTCGCCGCCTTTCGGGAATGAGAACCTCGAATTCCCCGCCGGGAGGGCGGAGGACGATGAATGGCTTCCTCTCTTCGACCGAAGCGCAAGTCATCCGGACCGACGCCAGCTGTCCAAGGAGTCCTCCCGCCTCCGCGGGAGCGATGATCGCAGGGTCTCCCTTCCGCCACAGTCCCTTCTCCCCTCTCCGGGCCTCGCGCTCGGCCGCCTCGAACCTCTTCATGAGCTCGGGCTTATAGGGAAAGGCCCGAAGCCAGAACGCGTACCCCTCCCGGAGAATGAGCTCGTTGAACAGGACGCCGTCCTCCGTCGTCAGGAAGGCCAGGAGGCGCCCGTACTTGTCCTCGGACTGCCAATCGTAATCGAGCCGGACCTGCTTGCGGTAAAGCTTCAGGAAGGCGAACCTTTTGGCGACGTAGGCCATGAAAAGAACGTTTTCCCGCTTGTCGTCAAGCTCGGGGGTATCGATGCCTATTAAGCGAACCCTTCGCTCGTTCCCGTCCCTGAACCGAACCTTGACCGTGTCGCCGTCATAAACGACGACGACGGTCGCCGTATCGGAGGGGGCGGGAGCCTTGCGTGTAGGGGCCGGAAGCGCGGAAAACATGCCGGGGACGAGCAGGGCAAGCGCCGCAGCAACCCGAAAAGGAGACCTCCGTCGTGCTTTCATCATATCCTTCCGGGCGACGGGCCCCTGCCAAGTCCCCCAACCCGGAGCTTAAGGGGGATCCCAACGGGAATCCGGCTCTCAAACCTCGGGACGTCGCGGGCTGAAGCTGTCCAGGGCGAAGGGGAGGAGCCCGGGCCAGAACCCGGGCCGAGGGCCCCGATTACGGGCGCCCGCACAATTCCCCGACGGCCGCGACAATATGCGCGGCGTCGATGCCGTACCTTTCGAGCAGTTCCCGCGGCTGGCCGGAGCGGGGCAGATCGCGGACGCAAAGATGTCTGAGCCGGGCTTCGCCGGCCAGGACCTCGGCCACAGCCTCGCCAAGGCCGCCGGCTTCGAAGTGGTCCTCGACGACCACCGCCCTGCCGCCGGCCTCGCGGACCGCTCGCCGGATCCCTTCCGCGTCAAGAGGCTTCACCGAATAGGCGTCGATGACACGCACGGGGGTCCCTGATCTCGCCAGTCCCTCGGCCGCCTTGAGGGCCTCGAACACCGTGATGCCGGCGGCGATCACGGCAGCGGCATCGCCGTCGCTTCGCTTGAGGACCTTTGAGCCTCCGACGGGGAACGCCTCGCCGGCCGGATAGAGCAGGGGGGTGGCCGGCCGGGTCGTTCTGATGTAGACCATCCCTCGATGCGCGGCGGCCTCCGCGACGCAAGCCTCGGCCGAGACCGCGTCGGACGGATACAGGACGACGCATCCGGGGATCGGACGAAAGATGGCGAGGTCCTCGAGGCCCATCTGGGACGCCCCGTCCTCGCCGATGCTCACGCCGACGTGGGAGCCGCAAAGCTTGATGTTCGACTCGGAATAAGCGGCCATCCGGACCTGGTCGTGGGCCCTCGACAGGAAGGCGGCGAATGTGGCGATGAAGGGGACGAAGCCCTTGGCGGCGAGCCCTATGCCCATGCCGACCATGTTCTGCTCGGCGATGTAGGACTGGAAGGAACGTTCGGGGAACGCCGCGAAGAACTTGTCGGCGTAGGTGGAATTCTTGACGTCCCCGTCTATGACGACGACCGACGGGTCGGCCTTGCCAAGGGACGCTAGGGCGTTGCCGTAGGCCAGGCGCGTGGCCGTCTTGTCCTTGTAGACCGTCCGGGCGAACCTTGTTCCGGCCGCCGGGACCTTTCCCTTGAAAGGCCTGGGCTTACGGACGTAAAGACGGGATTCCACATGGGGCATCGGCCCGAGCTCTTCGAGCGCCTTTTCCAGCTCTTCGGGCTTGAGGGGCCGGCCGTGCCAACCGTTCTTGTCCTCGATGAAGGATACGCCCTTGCCTTTGATCGTCCGGGCCAGGATGACCGTCGGGAGACCCTTCTTCCCGATCCCGGCCAGCGCTTCGAGGATCTTTCCGGTCCTATGGCCGTCCGCGACGACGGCGTCCCAGCCGAACGCCCGGAACTTGCGGGCGTAGGCCGCCAGGTCGTGGCCGTGCATCGTCCTTTCGGATTGGCCCAGTCCGTTGACGTCGACCACAGCGCACAGGTTGCGGAGACCAAGGTTCGCGGCCGCGTTGGCGGCCTCCCAGACCGCACCCTCGGCGCACTCCCCGTCCCCCATGAGGACGAAGGTCCTGGCAGGGGATTTCAGGAGCCTCTGGGCCAGGGCCATCCCCACGCCGACCGACAACCCCTGGCCCAGGGAGCCGGTCGCCGCCTTGATCCATTTCATCCGCGGCGTCGGGTGCCCTTCGAGGTCGCTCGTGATCTCCCGGAGCGTATAGATATCCTCCTCCGGCAGGATCCCGGCCTCTGCGTAGGCGGCCCAAAGAATGGGAGCGGCGTGCCCCTTGGACAGGACGAACTCATCGTTGGACGGGTTGCCGGCGTCGCTGATGTCGTACCTCATCTCCCCGAAGAACAGGCAAGCCATGATCTCGGCGGCGGAGAGGCAGGTCGTCGGGTGCCCCGAGCCCGCCCGGGTGGTCATCTTCAGGGAATGGATGCGCAGCTTTCGGGCGATCTGGTCCAGGATGTCGATCTTGGGCATTTCGGGGGCCTCCTTCGAACGCGGTCCCTCATTATAGCCTCTTTGCGGGCTGATAGGAATAGCCGCAAACGGGAGTTGCACGCCCCCGCGATACGGGGTACCATGACCGCGTGAACGCGCGCAAGCTCCTGAGCCTGGCTATAGAACTCGAGATCAAGACCTCGGAATGTTATGAAAAGATCGGGAAGATGCCCGGGGCCGAGCCTTTCGCGGGCGATCTCGCGAAGCTGGCGAAAGAAGAGATCGTCCACGCCAACCTGCTGAGATCGGGGAAGAGCTACGAATCCTCCGATCCCGAAGCCTTCGGGCGCATTCTCATCCCCCTGGAGCAGCTCGAGGACGACCTGGAGGCCGCGGGACAACTTATCGCGGATATCGACTCCGGGACGATCCGCTTGGCCGAAGCGGTCGGGCGCATCCGCGACCTTGAGATCGGCTTCGAGCAGGCCCACCTGTCCACGCTCCTCGAGATCAACGACCCAAGCCTCCGAAAGCTTTTCCAGGCCCTTTCCTTCCAGGACGCCGGGCACAAGCTCAAGCTGGAGGGCATTCTTCGGGACCTTTAGGCTTCGCCCTTCCCTCACCCGGCCTCTCATCTCAAGAGGCGATTGACAACCCGTCGCGGCCATAATAATAATGGCGACAGCTCAAATGGACATAGCGTTGAAGGAGATCTCATGAATGGCACGATGAAGGCTAAGATGGCCGTCGGGGCGCTCGTCCTGATGGTCCTGACATTCTCGGCGGGCTCCGGTCAAGACGGGCGGACGACCGCCCGCGACGGCGACCCCCAGGGCGGACCCGGGCGCTCGGTCCAGGCGACCCGAGGGGAAAGGGCGCAGGCCCTGAGCCGGTATATGGACCGGGAGATCTCCAAAGGGAACCTGCGGCTCGCCCTGATCCAGAGCGAGGACAACGGGGCTCGCGTCCATGAGCGCTACGACGTCTTCGCCAAGGGCCTCCAGGTCTGGGGGGCCCAACTCCTGCGCCATCGACTGAACGGAGAGGTCTACCTCGTCAACGGAGAGCTCCATTCCGCGATCGACGTCGACATCACGCCGACGATAACGCAAGGCCAGGCCGAACAGCTGGCCCGGACCGGGCTCACCGACCCCACGTTCCGCATCGCGGGGACCGCGGAGCTCATGATCTTCCCCGCCGCGGACGGCTATCATCCGGCCTACAGGATCAGCCACGCCAAGTTCGGCTCCCGCATCGTCACCTTCGTCGACGCGAAGAACGGGGGGATCCTCTTCCGATACGAGGAGCTCCAGACCTCCGCGGCCATAGGGACGGGGACGGGGACCCTGGGCGATACCAAGAAGCTGAGCACCACGTTCGAAGACAACACGTATTATGCCATCGACCTGATGCGCCCGGCCCAGATCACCACGGGCGACATCCGTCACGCCGAAAGCGGGAGCATCTATTACGTCACGGACGACGACAACAGCTGGACGTCCGACGGGACCGTCGTGGACGGCCACGCCTACCTGGGCTGGACCTACGATTACTTCTACCTGGTCCACGGCCGCAAGGGCCAGGACGACAAGAACCGCGCGCTCCTTCTGTGCGTCCACCTCGGGAACAATTATCAGAACGCCTATTTCGACCCTTCGAACAAATACATGTTCTTCGGGGACGGCAACCCCGCCACCAACTACCCGTTCACGACCGCCCTCGACATCGTCGCCCACGAGTTCACCCACGGGGTCACCGACGCGACCTCGAAGTTGATCTATGCCTCGGAATCCGGGGCCCTCAACGAGGCTATGAAGGTAGCGCGAGACTCGCATAAGCTCCACAAATGTCCTCTCTGTCAATTGTGCGCCTGGCGTTTCGTTCTGCAATCAGAGCCGCTCTTTTCAGGAGATCGATACCGACCCGGAGATCTCCGCTCTTCATGGTCTGCTGGACGACGAGGTCGAGTAATGTCTCGCTGATAGCCCCCGGATAGAATCCCTGCATGACCCTTTCATGAAGGATCGTGTGCACTTCCTCTTCACTATAGGGTGGGAAGTAGATATCAAGAGGTCTGAAAACCGATGCGACACGGGCGTCCACCACCTGTGAGAGATCCACGTCAAGGTCGCTGATGATCGCGATCACCCCGATTCGTGTGCCCGGGAAACGCTTCATGGGACCTGAGAAGGGTGTACAGGACCTTATTGATCTCATTCTCATAGAGCAGGTAATTGGAGTCGTCAAGGGCGACGATAAGCACCAGCTGATCCTTCTGCAGGATCCTCGCGACCGCGTCAAAGACCTGTTTGAAGGAAGTTCCTGAAGCCGGGGGAAGATGGCCTGACAGCTTGCGGTAAATCTGGGAGAAGATTGCAAATTTTGTATTATCGATCTGGCAGTTAATATACACGGGAACAAGTTTTTTTGTTGTCTCCTCGATCTCGGAGAAGAGCTTCCTTACACTGGTGGTCTTCCCCGTACCGGGCAGACCCCTGCAGACCGTGTTCAGGGGTCTCCCTCCCCTGAGTCCTGGCCTCACCTGAAAAGCGAGTTCCTTCATCTGGGTCTCGCGATAGTTGAACTGCTCGGGGACGTAATCGATCTCAAAAACCTCCGGGTCGCGGAACAGGGTCTCGTCCCACATGAGCAGTTTCTTTGTCATGATACTCACTCTCTCTCAGGCATTAATAAGTTCTACCCGGCTTCATCCACTGTCTGATACACTTTTTACAGAGTATTCTGCTCGCAAAAAGTTCGCTTATCTTCTTCTCCGACCTTGAAACGGGTGACCCGCAGGCCTCGCACAGTCTCGTTTCCTCCCTCACCAGATGGTGGGCACAGTCGATTCGACGGTTCTCTGAAGGAGTGGCACCACAGATCCCTTCTCTATTCCTGATCCCTTCCCGGAGAGCACTCGCCCTGACGAGAGGCCCGGACCGGCGGGGCCGGAATTGCTTATCGAGCGGTAGAATCACCTGTGGAGCCGTGTGTTTCCTGTTTTTCAGGAATATCGGCCTTCTTCTCCGAATCGCGGACGGAGGATCGGGTTTCTCACCTCTGAAAGAGGCATAGTTGAAGACCCGTGCGGCGATAGCTGTCTACCCGCTCCGCCGTTGCCGCATCACCCCGGCCGAGGGTTCCAAGAACCTGGTCGAGAAATGCGACAAGTTCATCTGCCTCCTCAGGGCTATTCAATTCTCCCGAGACCTCGAGGCGGAGGTTTTCATAGTGTTCGAGGTTCACTGTCACACCTATCGAGAGGTGCCTGTGCTTGTGCATCCAACCATTGATATGTCGGGGGTGTAATATCTAGTTCTCGAATCAGACCTGGCTATTGCGGCGGATGATGAGAGTTACCCCCACTGAACGGTGATGAAGCAGGGTCCTGACGCCGACATCTTAATGTGCCGAAAAAAGCATATTGAGGAAATCCCGGGCATCGCGCAATCCAAAATCTCCTTTTACTGCCTCGCGTTCAGAATACTGCGTGGTATTATCCCTTCCCAACCCAAGAACTGCAAACGGCACAGGGTCCCTCGTATGTGTTTTTACCCTGATGGGGGTCGGGTGATCGGGAAGGACCGCGATAACACCTGAAAAACCATCGAGGATGGTCCCTACCATTCCATCGAGCCGCTCAATGGCCTTCACCTTTTCTTCGATACTTCCAAGATGGCCCGCTTCATCCGGAGCCTCCACATGCAGGTAGATGAAGTCGAGATGACCGAGTGCTTCAGCGCATACTCCGCCTTCGCCTGGTAGTCGGTGTCAAGGTAACCGGTTGCCCCCGGCACTCTGATGCGTTCCATGCCTGCATACTCCGCAATCCCGTTTAGAAGATCGACTGCCGAGATCATGCCTCCGGAAAGGCCATATTTCGTTCTGAAAGCGGGGAGAGATGGTTTCTTTCCTCCGCTCCACGGCCAGATCTGCGTCGCCGGTGGCTTCCCGGCCATCTTCCGCTTCAGGTTGACCGGATGGCGTGAAAATATCTCCCTGGAAATCTCCATGCACATTTTCAGAAGCGGAGCGTCTCCGTTTTGTGGGAAGGTATCCGGATAACGGCTGGCCGACGATATCATGGGGAGCGAACGTGACCGCCCCCTGCCCCTTCGGGATGACGAGCAGGTTCCGGTAGCTGATTCCGGCTTTCATTCGCACCTGGGGGAGCGCGTGTTCGAGAGAGTCGAAGAGCTCCCGGCCTTCGATGCTCGAGATATGTCCGGCAGAAAAATCGATCATCACGTCGTCCATGACAGTGACCAGGTTACACCGGTATGCGATATCGTCATTTGCGAGGGTAATGCCCATGCTTACCGCCTCAAGCGGACCGCGTCCGGTGTAGTATACGACAGGGTCGTACCCGAGGATCGAAAGGTTGGCAATATCACTCCCGGGATCACAAAGGTCCGGTATTGTGCGAAGCATTCCGCACGCCCCCTCCCGTGCAATCGTGTCCATATTCGGAGTCTCGGCATACTCAAGGGGGGTCTTCCCCCGAGCTCCTCGAGGGGCTCGTCTGCCATACCGTCCCCGAGGATTACAAGATACTTCATGGTCCGGGAATCTCCTCTTTAAGAAGGGCACTGACTGCCATCCGGACATATTCCCGAGATCCGTGAGCAGGCTTCCAGCCGAGTTTTTTTATCTTTTCGATGTCAAGGAGCATGCGTGGCACATCCCCCACCCATCCACGCTCCCCGCCGGTGAACCGGAACTTTGTATGGGGGAAGATGCATCTCCTCGACAACGATATCGGCGATGCTTTTCACATCTATCCAGTCTTCTGACCCGATATTGAAGGTATTCACACGATCTTTTGCATGTGCTGCAGCATAGACCATTGCCTCGATACAGGATCCGACTTCGAGATATGATTTTGACTGGGTCCCGTCACCAAGGATCAGGAGCTCCCCGGGATTCTCCCTGAGTTTTCTGATGAAATCAGGGATGACTCCATGGCCGCTCCTCTGCCCGATGATGTTCGCGAACCGGTAGATCCAGGAACGCATGCCGTAACTGTGACAGTATGCAGAGATGAGTGCTTCGCAGGAGAGCTTGCTCGCCCCGTACACAGAGATCGGCTCCATCGGTGCATAGTCCTCTGGTGTAGGGATGACCCTTGCCTCGCCGTAGACTGTAGAGGTCGAAGTAAAGACAATTTCCTGGATTCGGTGTGCCCGCATCGCTTCAAGAACGCGATATGTGACGACGATATTGTTACTGATCTGGGTATCAGGGATTGATCGAACTGAGACGTACGTCAGGGTCTGCAGCGAGATGATACACCCTTTCTGCCCCTGAGCATGCGTCCTGCCACCCGTCCGTCATAAGATCACTTCTGACTATCCTCACATTCCGGTCTCTTTCATGCCTTTGGAGATTGGCGAGAGAACCTGCGGTCAGGGAGTCAATGACCACAACCTCGCGACCATGCTCCACCAGATAGTCAACCAGGTGAGAACCAATGAAGCCGGCGCCCCCTGTGACGACGTCAAACATCATCATTCAATATGTCTCTCATTCTATAGGATTACTTGTATGTTCATCGGGATCGACCATGGGACCACCGCAATGCGTTTTGCCAGCGGGGATTGCGAGTTCAAGATCTCGAGAGAAGAAGCCCGGAATTTCTGTTTTGCGGATCTCTCACGCCTCGGTCCCCTCGAGGAAATTGAGGGGATAGCGGTCTGTTATTCCATGGGCGACAATTTCAGCACAATAAAACCGATCAGGAGCGTGAGGGAGAGAGGTGTCGTGAGCCAGTGGGGTGCGGGGGCTCATGTCGGTGGCGGAACCAGGGTCTTTGACGAGGTACGCGAGAGCGGCTGCCCGGCAGTCGCGATACCCGGGATCCACCGGGGTTCACCTACCGATATCCGGTTCAAGGCTTACTCTCATCAGGCGAGCCCTGAGAAGATTGGCATCGCGTACGAAGCATCATTCGATCTCGGCCCTGACCTGATTGTATCTGATGTGAGTTCAAATACCGTCACACTTCTTGTGACCGGGGGACGTATTGTTGGTGCATTTGATGCATGCGTCTTTGCACCCGGACTCCAGCATGGAGCGCTCGACGTTGATGCTATCCGGCGGATTGATTCGGGTGATTCGACTGCAAACGAGGCATTCCTCCATGCAGGGGTGTCTTTCAACCTTCCTGAACAGGAGCAGCGAAGAACGCTCGCAATGTTTTCCGCGATGGAATGTGCATCGCTCCTCCTCCTCAACCCGGATGCAAAGTGTGCGCTCGCCGGGTCCCTCGCCACCTGTCATCGGGGAGGAAGTGCGTGACCTTCTGCATAGGGATGTGAGGATTTACGACGAATGGTGCGCAGCCCGGGGGCTCGCGAAGATAGCGAGAGACGTCTTCTCCGGGAAGGAAGAAATCTTAGGGATAAGGGTAGATCTGTAGATTTATATTTATTAATCATGTAAGATCATGTGGGATTATTTTGAGAGAGTTACGTATCCATGGCAGAGGTGGCCAGGGCTCGGTTACGGCCGCAGAATTGATAGCCGTGGCTGCATTCGAAGGAGGAGTGTTTGCGCAGGCGTTCCCGGCTTTCGGCGTGGAGCGCCGGGGAGCACCGGTACAGGCATTCGTTCGGTTTGATAGTGACCGGATAAGGCTTCGGAGCCAGGTATACGAACCGGATTATATCATTGTCCAGGATTCCACCCTGATAAGGATGTGAATGTTTTTATGGGCGTTAAGAAAGGAGGAATTGCCATAATCAATACGGAACGGACGATAACTCACCCTGTCCCTGAAGGAGTACGCGTAATTACCATCGATGCCACTTCGATCGCACTCGAGGTGCTTGGTTTACCAATCACTAATACGGCCCTTATGGGTGCATTTGCAGCGGCGAGCGGTGAGATTAAACTTGATGCGCTGGAAAACGCACTCCGCCACCGGTTCAAGGGAGAGCTTGCTGAGAAGAATATCCTCGCAGCACGGCGTGCATATGACATCGTGAAGGGGGCAGCCTGAATGTCGCTTGGCATTGGCTGCTCGGCACGTCCGGGGCGGGCGAGGGCGAATAAGACCGGGTCATGGAGGGTATTCAAACCGCGGTTCTTTCCGGAGAAGTGCACGAAATGCGGGACCTGCCGCACTATCTGCCCCGAGGGATGCATCCTCGAGGAGTCGGACGGGACTTTTGTCCCTGATTATGATTACTGCAAGGGCTGCGGACTTTGCGCCGAGGAGTGCCCTGCCGAAGGAGTTCTCATGGAACTGGAGGAGAAGTAGATGATGCAGATCATGGAGGGTTCCCATGCGGTTGCAGAAGCGGTCAAGTACTGCCGGCCACAGGTCATCGCAGCCTATCCAATCACACCCCAGACACATATCGTCGAGACGCTCGCGAGCATGGTGGCCGACTGCGAGTCTCGACTGCGACTATATCACCGTGGAAAGCGAGTTCTCTGCACTCTCTGCATGTCTTGGGGCAAGCGCCGCCGGTTCCCGCACCTACTCCGCAACCACCTCGCAGGGTCTTGCCCTCATGTTCGAGGTGTGCTTCAATGTGGCCGGTATGCGTCTCCCGATCGTGATGACGATTGCGAACCGCGCCCTTGGAGCGCCGTTAAGCATCTGGAACGATCAGCAGGACTCGATTTCGTTGCGGGACTCCGGGTGGCTGCAGTTTTATGCGGAAGACAATCAGGAAGCGACGGATCTTCACTATATCGCGTATAAAGTTGCAGAAGATCACCGGGTCCTCCTCCCGGCCTTCGTGTGCTTTGACGGGTTCATCCTCTCCCACACGTACGAACCAGTTGACGTCCTCACGCAGGCTCAGGCGGACAGTTATCTTCCGCAATTCAAACCTGGTACCAGAAACTCGATGCAGATGATCCCATGAGTTTCGGTATGTATGCCACTCCCGAGTACTACATGGAATTCAGGTATGAAATCGATTGCGCGGTCCAGAGAGCGGCGGCAGTCCTTAAGGAGGCCGGCAGGGAGTTTGGAGAGAAATTCGGCAGAGACTACTCGGGCCTTGTTGAAGGGTA
>CAWEYF010000022.1:0-19249 GCA_963813235.1 Candidatus Aminicenantota bacterium
GTGGCCAGGTGCAGGGGGGTGAGGAGGATCATCAGGGCGAAGAAGAGGGGGTTCGCGCTCGTCGTATAGCGGAGGAATTGCCCCCAATCGACCTTCCGGAAGAACAGGAAGAGGAACACCAGGCTGAGGAGCGTGACGAAGGCCAGCTTGAATCCGTGCTTTTTCATCGAAGCGGGATATTACCATATTCCGCCCGGCCAGGCTAGGCTCCCGAGGAATCGCCTGCTCAGGACTCGGGGACATCCCTCCGTCCTTCGTGCGGCGATCCAGCTCGATTCCATAATGGGGGCGCTTTGACAGGGCCTCACCCCCCCGTTAGAAAAATGCGGATCGCTCGTATTGAAATCCGCCGGGATTTTGAATATGATAGCGGGGTCCTTGCTGGGAAGTCGTCCAACGGCAGGACTCTTGACTCTGGATCAAGCAATCAAGGTTCGAATCCTTGCTTCCCAGCCAATCCAACTCCCATTGCGTAGTCTCGATTGCGCGTCCGAAGCCTGTCCGGTTCCCGGCGATAGTGAACGAACCCCCATTGGCATTGACTCAATAGCGGTCCGTGATGTATACTTGGGGCAACTGGGATGGGCGGACAGCCCGCGGGAGGAGGGAGCAATGAGTTTCAAGAAATACGGAGTTTTCATGGGTAGACTTGCCCTGGCCATCTTCATGATCATCTGTTCCGGGCGGGCCGAAACACAACGGATCTCGATCTTCCGGGGAGTCGATATCCCATTCGATTTCAAATCCGGAGACATCGTTATCGATCAAGGAAAATATGATCTCGATGTCCATTTCTCCAAGGTGGACACGAATTATCTTTATTTGCTCAAGTTCATGAGGAAAGGCAAGGTTCTCTATGAGATATCCGGCCAGAGGATAGAGTACCAAGCCCAGACCATCACAGATCTTGCGCGGGACCCGAAGATCCCCAAAGAGCCGACCATCCGGATCAGAAAGCTCCCGGGGGGGAATCTCGTCGACTTCATCTTCGAATCCGGCAAGACAGGAAACATGCCTTTTGAAAAAGCGTTCTTCAGAGTGGAACAGATCCAGAAATGATCCGTTGAGAATATTGGAAAAGGAACAGGCACCTGGCCGCCTTCAGGCTGGGATCAGCGGCGGGCCGGCATCGGGAGCGACGGCCGGGCCTTCCCGGACAGCGCCGTAGGGTCCTTTCTGTTCCAGTTTTTCAATAGGGGGTTCGACCTTCCTCCCATACTTGTTCAGCGTCCGGAACAGCATAAAGAAGAATCCCGCGCCCACCAACAATAGAATCAGGACGGTGATCCTATGGCTTCCGCGAAATTCTCTCGGGGACGGCGCGAAGGCCATCAACAATAACAACCCCGCGAGCACCGTAACGGCATCGTAGCTCGCTCGCTGCCAATACCCGCCACCCAAATGAAGCCACATCCCGAATTCGTCGAACGTCAGCGCCAATCCGATCCCATAAAGGACCGCCGCTCCCTCCCCTTTTCGGCCGCTCGGCCGGGCGAAAAGGAGATACGCCCCGACGCCCGACAGCAGAAAGATCCCTTGATTCAGGTGATGAACGTGCGTGCCTCCGATGTAGATGAAGAGGTCCGGCAGCGTCCGGTTCATGATCAGGAACACCAGGATCCGAGAAACGCTGAACGTGATCACGAACGGCACCAGGACCAGTCGGGCCACGTGCCGCCTGCCTTGCGGTCCGCTCACCCCGTCCTTCGGCTCGATCATCTTCGAATGTCCGGACTTTGCGCACTCTCCGGAAGGGGCGCCCTGTCGGCCCCCCGGCGGAGCCGGTAGAGCAGGACGAGAAGGACGAGCCCCGCGAAGAAAAGATGGGATTGGAGGAAATTGAGCCGGGTGTTGGCCAGGGAATTGACCATCGGATAGATGTTCGCGCTCAGCGCGTAGGCCGCGGCCAGAGCCCAGATCATCCAGCGTTCGCCGGCCGCCAGGACGGCGGGAAGTGCGGCCGCAAAGATCGGCAGGAGAACGCTGTAGTGGTGTTCCCAGGCGATCGGCGAGGCCATCGTGAATGTCAGGGCCGCGATGAGAAAGTCCTCGATGCCCGCCCGCCGGCCCCGGCCGCGTTTCCAAAAGAGCGCCGCCGCTATCAGCACGGCCGTGCTGGCCAGCGTGATCGCATACACCCAGCCGTTATAGGGGGCGAACTGCGTGCGGGTTTCCGTGGAGGTTCGTTCCGTTGAATAAAAGCCGGTTCACCAGCCCGTTGACCGACTGGTTGGTGTAATAGCTCTCCCCGTGCTTTCCCATGAACGCGAGGGCCCGGAGATAATCCACGTGATTGGCCCAGCCGAAGAGGGCGACGGAGAGGGCACCGAAGGTCCCGGCGGTGCCGACGATCCCGACCGTGAACCGGCGCTCCCCTCGGATAAGGCCCCAGAGGGCAAAGAGGCCGAGCTGGGGTTTGATGAGGCAGATCAGGCCGACGAGAATCCCCGAAAACGTCTTTTTGCCCTCGAGCCAGGACCAGAGCGCGAGGACGAAAAGGAGATACAGCCAGGTCTGGATCTGCCCGACCTCGAACGACTTGACCACGGGGTAAAAGGTCAGGGTGAAGCCGAGGGCCAGGAACAGCAGGGCCGCCGTATCGGCCCGGGAAAAGCGCGCCTCCGCGGGCGCGCGGGGCAACCCTTTCATGAGGATGAGAGCCAGGACGCAGGCTCCGGCGATGACCGCCAGCCAGGAGATGAAATTGGCCGCGGCCACCATCTTCGGATAGGGCAGTTTCCTCAACGGCTCGAGCAGGAGGAGGCTCGTCGGGGGATACTGGAATTTATTCTTTTGGGTGAAAAACACCTCGGCGTAGAGCGGCCGTTCGTGGGGGGTGGAAAGGTAATCCAGGGCGTTTCGGATCTGTTTCCATGAATCCTCCCCGGCATGGATCGGCGTCCTAAGGAAGAAGCCGCTGTAATCCAGCACCGTCTTTTCGCAAAAGAACGAGAGCAGGATGTTCAGGGCGATGCCGTTGAGAAGAAGGAAGGCGAAAAGCTTCGGGCCGGCCCACGACCCGGGGCCGGGCAACGGCGGGCCGGCGGGGCCCGGAACGGGCGCCTTCGGGCCAACAAGAAAAAGAAAGAGGACGAGAACGCAGGCGGCGAGAAGAGGCGGAAGGATGATGCGTCTGATCCGGTAGATCGCAAGGCTCGTTCCGTTTTGCGGGATTTCCTCGAACAACGGGGCCGATCCTAGGCCGCGGAGCGGCTTTCCGGGCGGCGCCCAGAGGAGCTCGAACCGATCCACGCCGGACTTCTGGGAGAAGAGGATCTGAATGGCATGAAATCCCGTTTCAAGCTCGATCCCTGCCTCCCGGGTTCCGGCTACGTTCGCAGGGCCCGCGATGAGAACGTCCCCGTCGACGCGGAGCTCCGCATCGGGGGGCGAGGTCATGGAAAATGCGTATCTGCCAGGATCCCGGGCGTAGAGGCTCCCCTGCCAGAGGATGCTGGTATTGGCCGTCCTGTTCGGGTATTCGAGCCGCAGTCTGTCCAGCCCGATCGTCCGCTCCCGGGTGATCAGGTTGGGCTTGCCCGCCCACTTGGGGCTGAGATAATAGGAACCCTGAAGCCCCGTATGGAGGGGGTCAACCAGGGCGACAAGGGCGGTCAGGATGAACAGGAGGCCCGGGAAAAGGATCGGGGTCCGGCGCTCGGAAAATAAGCGGCGGACGGGGCCGTCCCTGCGGCCTGAGTCTCGGGGAGACGAAGAGATCATGGGCATCGAACCGGGCCAAGTATAAAAGAACCCCGGGGTTTTGGCAACGTTCCCCTCCGGCCCGGGCGGCCGCTCTCCCGCCTTCCCGAAGGGTTCCGATTCTGATATAATGACCGCTTTTAAGGATCATCGATGCAGGCACATAAGAACCGCTTCCCGTTCCGGGCGCGCGCCAAGGCTTTGAAAGCCGTCCTGTCCTACAGGCTCTTCCGGAAGCGGACGCCGCTGTCGGTCACTTTTCTCACGACCCACAAGTGCAACTTCGACTGCGTCGCCTGCGACATCCACAATTTCGTCCAGAAAGACATCCCGGGCGAACGGTTCCGCGAGATCATCCGCGAGGTGGCCGCGGCCGGGACCATCCGGGTCAGCTTCACCGGCGGAGGCGAGCCCCTCCTCCGGGAGGATATCGGCGACCTGATCCGCCTGTCCCGGGATTCGGGCATGATCGTCAGCCTCGTCACCAACGGGTTCTTCATCGACAAGAACATCGAAGCTCTCCGGCCGCTCGACCTTCTCCTGGTCAGCTACGACAGCACGAAGGTCATCAAGAACCGGGCCGAATCCCCGCTCCCCCGCGTCCTGGAGAACGCCATCCTGGCCCAGAAGAGCGGCATCCCGGTCGTCCTCCAGCCGCTCCTGACCAAGGACACCTGCCGGGATATCGAGAGCTTCCTGGAGATCTCCAACCGCCACGGCCTGGTCCTCTCGCTCCAGCCCCTGGAGTTCTGGTACCAGGGAGCCCCGCCGCAGGACATCATCCCGACCCGGGAAGAGCTCGGCGCCGCCATTGACAGGATCATCGCCGAGAAGAAGCGCCATCACAACATCCTCAACACCGTCCGATACCTGAAAAAGCTGCAAGAGTTCTGGCCCAAGCCCACGTCCAAGGGGAATTGCTACGCGGGCGTCTATTACGCGAGCCTCTCGGCCGACGGGTATCTCTATGCCTGCAACCCGATGATCAGGCGCGACCCGGAGATCAGCGTGCTCGACCAGCCCTTCGCGGCCGCCTGGGCCCAGCTCAAGTCGCCCGTCTGCGGCGGCTGTTTCTGGAATTGCCACGACGAGCTCAACAATATCTTCGCCCTCGACCCGGGGACGATCCTCAACCTGCTCCGCTTTGCCAGGAATCGGCTGGTCTATCGCGACTGATCCCCTGTCCATTTGACAGTCTGCCGCCTAATAGCTACACTCCATGGGTACCAGAGCGATGATCTCCCGGGAGGTGTCCATGGGACAGGTCAATCTCATCCTCAACATCCCCCACGGAAGCGTCACGGCGACGGGTCTCGGGATCGAAGCCTACGCCCTGCATCGGAGCCCCGGCTCCGGGAAACATTTTCGGGGCAAGACCGTCATGATCGATCTCGGACTCGACGGCGACCGGCCGGCCTTTCGTTTCCTTGAAGAAGGCGGATGGCGGGACCCCGACGGCGACGCCGTTGCAGCCCTGGCCGCCGTCAGGTCGGGCAAGCGGACGAAAACGGCGTTGTCCAACGACGGTTTCAACATCACGCCCCTGGGCGCCTACCGCAGCGTCAGTCTCGTCAAGACCGGCGGGGCGGTCCTGGCGATGGAAGGCCCGGTGCGTCTTCTGGACTATGTCAATCACGCCTGTCATGAGGAGCTGACGCCCGACCAGGTCGCCCGTTCGATCGGGCGGCCGTCGCCGTCGAGCCGCTCCCCCCGGCTCTTCATGATCCTCGCCCCGACTCAATTCCTCATGATGACCAACCTGACCCCCGAGGAATACGGCTGGTACGCGACCCACCGGCCGGGGAAGATCTTCCGCCGGCTCATGTTCACCGAACTGCGGGAAGAGCAGGACGAGCTCGCCGCGTCCAGCCGCTACGACGAAGCGCGCGAAGAGCTCAAAACGAACCCGGAGAAGAAGACCAAGAGCGTCGTTTTCGGGGAGTGTTTCAACGAGGTCCCGTTCCGCGACTGGGTCGGATACGGCGAGGACACCCGCGGCGGAATCTATGTCGGCGACCGGGACGGGATCACCCTCTGGCCGTTCCCGAAGGCCATCCCGCGCTCCTGGGACCTTCTGATCGGATGAAGCGCAAAGGACATCGTCATCATGATCCAAACCTCCTCTTTTGAAGCCATCGCTCTCTGGATCGTCCTCGGGATCTCCCTGGCCGGCCTGGCCTATGCCTTGTTCCTGCGCCGGAAGGTCCTGCGCGAGGAAAAGGGCACGCCCAGGATGATCGAGGTCTGGGAGGCCATCAAGCAGGGCGCCGACGCCTACCTGACCAGGCAATTGAAAACGATCCTGCCCATCGTCGCCGTCCTGACGGTCGCCCTGTTCTTCAGCGTGGCCGTCGTCCCGCCGTCGCCCGAAGCTCTGGAGCGCTTCCCCGGACTGACCCCCGGCCGGATCAAGGCCATCATCGGGCTCGGCCGGTCGGCCGCTTTCATCCTCGGAGCGATGTTCTCCTTGCTTGTCGGCCAGTTCGGGATGCGGATGGCCGTCCAGGCCAATGTCCGCGTCGCCAACGCGTCGCGCAAGAGCTACGATAAGGCCATGCAGATCGCCTACCGGGCGGGCACGGTCACGGGCATGCTGACGGACGGCCTGGGGCTTCTCGGCGGCACGGTCATCTTCATGATCTTTCAGAAGGCCGCCCCCGACGCCCTCCTCGGATTCGGATTCGGCGGCACGCTCCTGGCCCTCTTCATGAGGGTGGGGGGCGGCATCTATACGAAGGCCGCCGATGTCGGCGCCGACCTCGTCGGCAAGGTCGAGGCCGGCATCCCCGAGGACGACCCCCGCAACGCGGCCGTCATCGCCGACCTCGTCGGCGACAACGTCGGCGATTGCGCGGGCATGGCCGCGGACATTTTCGAAAGCTACGAGGTCACGATCGTTTCGGGTCTCATCCTGAGCCTGTCCCTCGTGGCCATCACCGGACAGGTCAAGTGGCTCATCTTTCCCCTCCTCGTCAGGGGCATCGGCGTCTTCTCCTCGATCATCGGGACCTATCTCGTCAAAGGCAAGAAGGGCGCCGCCGGCGACGCGATGAAGGCCATCAACAAGGGGTTTTACAGCTCGGCCTCCATCTGCCTGGCCGCGTTCGCCCTTCTGGCCGGTTTCTACATGCACGAGTGGCGGGCGTTCCTGTCGGTCGCGGTCGGGATCGCCCTGGCCGTGGCCATCGACGAGCTGACGAAATACTTCACCCACACGAAATTCGAGCCCGTCAAGCAGATCGCCCGGTCCTCGCAGACGGGAGCGGCAACGCTCATCCTCTCCGGTCTATCGGTCGGCATGGAATCGACCGTCTGGTCCCTGCTCGTCATCGCCGCGACGATCCTCTCCTCCATTCTCATCTATTGGGGCCAGTCCATCGCCTTCGTGCTCTACGGCGTGGCGATGACCGGCATCGGGATGCTGACCCTGACCGGCAACAACGTGGCCATGGACTCCTTCGGTCCCATCGCCGACAACGCCAACGGCATCGGCGAAATGGCCGGCCTCGAGGAGGAAGCCCGGGAGCGGATGGCCGATCTCGACGCCGTCGGCAACACGACCAAGGCGATCACCAAGGGCGTGGCCATCGGCTCGGCCGTGATCGCCGCGGTCTCGCTCTTCGGCTCGTTCCTCACCGACGTGACCAAGGTCCAGGTCCAGATGGGCGTCCCGGAGGGCTCCCGTTTGCTGGCGACGGGGATCCGGGTCTCCGAGCCGATCGTCCTCATCGGCATGCTCATCGGCGGGGCGATCCCCTGGCTCTTCTCCTCGCTGGCCATCAACGCCGTGTCGCGGGCGGCTTCGCTCATCGTCGTCGAGGTCCGGCGGCAGTTCAAGATCCCCGGCCTGATGGAAGGCAAGGTCAAGCCGGATTATCGACAGGCTGTGGGCATCAGCACCGTCGCGGCGCAGAAAGAGCTCACGGGCCTGGCCGTGATCGCCGTCCTCACCCCGCTCATCGTCGGGATGACGCTCCGGGCCGAGGCCCTCGGCGGTTTCCTGGCCGGGGTCATCCTCTCGGGCCAGCTGCTCGCGGTCTTCATGGCCAACTCCGGCGGCGCCTGGGACAACGCCAAGAAGCTGATCGAGGACGGGAATTACGGCGGGCGCGGCTCGGCCCAGCACAAGGCGGCCGTCGTCGGCGACACGGTCGGCGACCCGCTCAAGGACACGGCCGGACCGGCCCTCAATCCGATGATCAAGGTCATCAATCTCGTCTCGGTCCTGAGCGCGCCGCTGATCGTCCAGTACAAACGCCTGACACCGGGGCTGGTCGTCGCCGTCGTCGCGGCCTTCCTTGCGGTCGCGGCAGCGATCTGGTACTCCAAACGGACGGGGACCAAACCGCGGCGGACCTGAGGAAGGGAATGGCGAGGGCCGGGATGTTTCGCCTATCACTAGCGTTATCGGTCCTGGCCTCGACCGCGTCCGCCCTCGCCTTTCCGGGTCCGCCTCTGCCGCTCCTGAACCTTTCGCCCTACCGTGTCCAATCCGCAAGCGCAATCGCTTTTTCGGCTTCACAGAACGCGCCGGGCGGCGCCCCGGACGTTTCGAAATGGTTCGAAATGATCCGGCTGTCCGGGTCGCTGTCGGGCGAAGGCCGTTGGCGGAAAATGGGCGACGCCGCTTCTCCGGGCTCCGCCTCGACCTCCGACCTCTTTCTCCGGATGTTCGAGATCGGTGTCGAGGCCGACTTCGCGGACTGGGCGTCGGCCACCGTCGTCCTGAATTCCGAATGGATCGGGGACCCCCTTCACGGGGGGGACGGGACCGTCGCCGTCAACGAGGCCCATCTCGATATCTCCGTTCCCGAGCTTCCGTTCTATTTCGTCCTGGGAAAGAGGACCCAGCCGTTCGGGCTCTTCGAGGCGCACTTCGTGACGGAACCGCTGACCCAGGACGCCTATGAAACACAGGCCGTGGGTTTGTCCGCGGGGCTCAAAGCCCCTCTGGCGACGGACCTGTCATTGACCCTCTACAAGGGGCGTGTCCAATCGGACCACCTCTCCGGGTCGGGCCTCTATGATCCTGCCGCCGCGCCCGTCCCGGCGGCGGCCGTCCCCCGGGTGAATTCCTGGATCTTGTCGTGGACATCGACCCCCGTCAAGGACATCTGGACCGTATTTGCATCCTGTTCGAGCGAACCAGGGGCGGAGCGACGGATGACAACCCTCGGCCTCGGCTCCAACCTGGTCATCCCGGGCCTGAGGAATCTCCAGGTCGATGCCGAATGCATGCGGGCCCTGAGCCGCGAGGACGTCCCGGGTCTCGGACGGAGCTTCCGGGAAACGGCGGTCTCCGTCACGGCATCCTACCAGTTCGTCCCTCGCCAGAGGACCCTCCGGGGGGGCGGGAACTACCGGGCCCGCAGGAGCCACCGGCTATCGCATCCGGCCGAGATGGCGCTCCGGTTCGAGGCCTTCGACGACGGGGCGCGGGCTTCGGCCTTGACGTCATGGTCCGTCAAGACCCGGGCCAGCATCGGCGGCCGCTACGCCTTTTTCGAAAAGGACGGCTTCATGGCCGCCCTGGAGATCGAGGTTCGGAAACAAACCGTGAGCGTTTCCCCCGCCTTCGCGGGAGCCGCCCCGGCCGGGCACGAGGTCTATCTGAGGCTGGGCCTCGACTTCTAACGGAGAGTCCGGGTCAGCGGTTCTTTTGCGCCTCAAGCCGCAGGTTGGCCTCGAGCTCCTCCGGGTGGGCGCGGCAGTGATACTCGATCTTGCTGGCCGAGCGATGGGCCCTGAAGTAGGGCCAGCCCAAGGTCATCAAGTACCGCTCGTGAAGCTCGTGGAGGAGGACGAACCTCCGTTCCCCGGGGCCGAGGTCGTCGTCGAGCCAGACCTCCTTCTTGGGGACGAAGTGATAGACCCGGTCATGTCCGCCCTCGGTGAAATCGAGGAAATAGAGGCTCCGGACGAGCTCCCCCTTGACGACCCAGACCTGGATCGTCCCGCTGTATTTTTTGAGGAGACTCTTGTGGATATTTTCGACGATGCCCTTCTTCGGCAGTCGGAGGACTTCCCGGACGAGCTCGGACTTGAGCCGCTCCCCCCGCTCGACGCGGTCGGCCTTTTCCAGGGCCTTGTCGTAGGTCATGCCTCCGGCCATCAGCCGGTGTTCGACGAGCAGGTGGTCGATGAAGAACTGTTGCTCTCCCACGCCGTGCTCCTGGTCGATCCAGAATTCGCGCGACGGGATGAACCGGAAACGGTAGTGCTGGCCGAAATTCGTGAACTCCTCGTCGATGTTCTTCCGGACGTACCGGCCGTCCACGACCCAGACCGTCAGGAGGCCGATCCGGTCGATCTTCCTGATGTAGGGTTTCTTCATGGCCTCCCTCAAAACTGGGCCCATCATAAGTCGAAGAATGGGACACCGTCAAGCGCGTCACCGCCTGAGCCCGTCCCATAGAAAAGAGGGGCGTCCCGAAGAACGCCCCCCGCCCCACCCCCCATTTGTGCCGAACGGGCTGGAATTCGCTTTTCGCCCTCACCGCAGGGCGACGTCGATGACCCGGCCCTCGGCGTGGTAACGGACGCGGCCGAGCGACTTCATGAAGTCACGGACGACATTGTATTCGAACAATCCCGTCGGGATGGCCGTCAGCATGCCGGGCGGCAACATGGCGTCGACGGTCTTGAAGACCTGCTCGTTCATGGCAAGGAAGTAGACCCCGGCCGGGTCGATGGGATTGCCGTTCACCCGGACCGAATAGGGATCGACGCGGCTCAGCGAGCCGAACGGCGCCGCGGGATTCCGCGAGTCGTAGGCGAACTTCAGACCCGACGGCTGGAGGCAAAGGTCCGGGGTCACGTCGACCATGGAGACCGAGTACTCCATGAGGCCGAGGAGCAATTCCCCGGTGACGGGAACGACCACGATCTTGAACCCGAGCCCGGACGCCGGGTCGTAGCCGTAGGGCACCGCCCGCATGATGTCGTTGCCGACGATCTTTCCGGAGTACATCTTGGCCCCGGTATAGCCCATGACCTCGATCGCGATGTCGGCCGGGAGCCCAACCTTGAGGACGCCGGCCTTCATGGCGTCGGCTACCATGTCGCCGATGCCGGTGTCCCTGTATTCAGGGTGCGGTCCCCACGCCGCCCAGTTCTTTTCGATGTCCCCGACGGCGGAGGCGACGCGCTTGTCGTAGACGTCACCGAACCGGGGATCGGTCACGATCCCATGCTTCAGGGCGTCGAGCCGGGGCTTGAGGGCGGGGTCCTGCCGGAGCCACGTGAGGTCATGCAAGGCGATAGCCGGCCAGGCTGACGATCCCCCCGCTCACGGAGATCTTGAGCTCTCCGAGAAACTTCCCGAATTCCCCGGCCTGGACGATGATCTTGTTTCCGACGACGATCGGCCGCGCCAGGGCGTCGTGGGAATGCCCGCCGACGATGACGTCTATGCCCGGGACCGCGGTCAAGCCCTGGACGTCCCAGGCCTTGCCCAGATGGGACAGGCAGATGACGACGGCGCACCCCTCGGCCCTCAATTCGGCGGCCTGGGCGGCGGCCGCTGCCAGCGGGTCGCCGAGCATCGCGTAAACCCCGGAAGAATAGTTCAGCTCATCGTAGTTGGCCAGGCCGAACACGCCGACCTTGATCCCGCCGAACTCGCGAACGATATTCGGCTCGACCCTGGACTCCAGGAACGAGCCGTCCGGGAACGTGACGTTGGCGCACAGGACCGGGAGCGTCACGGGCCCCAGGTCACAGCCGAGCTCGGGGGCGCCGGCCAGGATGCCCGTGAGGACGTCCGTGCCCAGGTCGAACTCGTGGTTCCCGAGGGCCATGGCGTCGTAGAGCCCGTCCATGAACTTGAATTCCGGATAGCCCAGGTACTTGTTGAACTCGAACGAGCCGACCGAGACGTCTCCGGCGTTCAGGGCCAGAACGTTCCCCCCTTTAGCTCGTATCCTCTTGATCAGGGCGGACATGCGGGCGATCCCGCCGTACTGCTTGTTCGGCCCGAACGGCAGGAGCGTCGAATGCGTGTCGTTCGTGTGCAGGATGGTCAGCGTCACGGGGGTGTCCTGGGCGCACCCGAGGACCGCCATTCCCGCCGCCAAGGCCACGGCGCAGACGATTCCCAACAGCTTTTTGGTCACGATAACCCTCCTTCGAAGCGATTCATGGCTAAATAATAGGCTTCGTGGCCGGAAGAGTTGTCAAGAATCTGTCAAGAATCCTTCAAAAGACGCCCTCCCCCTCCCTGAGTCGATTATCTTCCCCCCGGTTCGCCCGTGTCAAGCGCCCTCCCGGCGCCGCCGCCTTCAGGCCGTGATGACGTGCGTCCCCGCGGAGATCCCGACAACGTGGAAGTTCGGGACTTTGCCGGTCGCCGTTTCGTAGGCGCGACCGACGCGCTCCCGGAAAGCCGGGATGGCACCCTCTTCGACGAGGGCGATGGCGCAGCCGCCGAAACCCGCGCCCATCATCCGTGCCCCAAGGACGCCCTCCACCATGGACGCCGATTCGACCATGATATCGAGCTCGGGCGAGCTGACCTCGTAGCCGTCGCGGAGCCCCGCATGGGAAGCATACATGCGCTCGCCAAACTTCCGGAAGTCCCCCGCGGCGAGGTCCCGGCAGGCTTGCTCGACACGGAGGTTCTCCTGGATGACGTAGTCGCAGCGCCTGTAGATCACGGGGTCGAGCTCGGCCCGATGCTCCTCGAGGAGGCACAGCTCGACGTCCCTGAGGCTCCGCACGGACGGCGCATATCTCTTCAGGACGGCGACGCCTTCCTCGCACTCGGCGCGGCGGACGTTGTACTCGGAGGAGGCCAGCTCCCGCCGGACCATCGTGTCGGCGACGACGATACGGAGGTCCGTCCGCTCGAAGGGAAAGTACTCGAACTCGAGAGACCGGCAATCGAGCTTGAGAACGCAGTTCTCCCGGCCGTGGATGTTGACGAACTGGTCCATGATGCCGCAGTTCACGCCGACGAACTCGTTCTCGGCCCGCCGGGCCAGCTTGGCCAGCTCGACGCTGTCGATCTTGAGGCCGAACATCGCGTTCATAGCGAAGGCCAGGCCCCCCTCGACCGCGGCCGAGGACGACATCCCGGCGCCGATAGGGATGTCCCCGCCGAAGACGCATTGAAATCCGCGGATCGGGTACCCTCCCCGCGCCAACTGATCGACGACCCCCGCCAGATAGTCCGGCCAGCGCAGGGGCGACCGCCCCAGGTCCTGAATGTCGAACCGGACCTCCTGGCCTAAGTCCAGGGAAACGATGCGGCAGCCCGTGTCGGCGCGCGGGGAAATTGCAAAGACCACGGCCTTGTCGATAGCGGCCGGGAGGACGAAGCCCTCGTTGTAGTCGGTGTGTTCCCCGATCAGGTTGACACGGCCCGGCGAGCGGACGAGGAGCGGCTCGGCCCCGAACCGGGCCCGGAACCTGTCCGCGATCTCGCCTGCCGTCCGTCCCAAAACATCACCGGTTCTTGAAAAAGAATATGGCCCCGGCGGCGACCATGACGGCGCCCCACCAGACGTCGGGGTGGAGGCGGGCGAGGACGGTCGTGTGCGTGGCGCCCGTCGCGAGCCTATAGATTCCCGCCAGGAGGACGACGGCCCCCATCGACAGAAGGACCAGGCCCACGAAGTACCATATGGGTTTCATTTTCTTGGGTTCGTTGGGTTCGTTCATGATCTTCCTCCCTGTCTCACCAGAACCATAGGTTGAGCGCTGCGAGGATCGCGAGCGAGAGGATCGCCCAGAATCCCGGCCTCTTGAGAAGCGGGACGGGCGCCCCGACGACCTTGGGCGTCAGGCCCTTGACCAGGCCGGCCAGCTCCGCCTCGGGCTTCTTCTTCGGTGAACAGGCTGACGACGATGGTCACGACGAAGCAGATGAGCCAGGCCCACCAGGCCCGCCAGAAGTTGGCGGCCATGTCGCTCTGGACGCTCGACATGGTGATGAGGCGCGGGTCGATCCAGCTGAACTTCACGGCCAGGAACATGGTGAAGGACGACCCCATCCCGCAGATGAGGCCCCAGAAGGCGCCGTTCGGGGTGATCCACTTGACGAACATCCCCAGGAGCATCGTGGCGAAGAGCGGGGCGTTGACCCAGGAAAAGATGGCCTGCATGTAATCCATGATGCTCGGGAAGCTCTTGGCCCAGTAGGCCGTGCCGACGCTGAGGAGGATGCCGACCAGGGTCGCGACCCGTCCCATCCAAAGAAGGTGCTTGGAGGACGCCTTCCTGTTGAAGAGCGACTGGTAGATGTCGTAGGTCCAGACCGTGTTGAAGGCGCTGATGTTCCCGGCCTGCCCGGCCATGAACCCGGCAAGGAGAGCCGTTATGCCGAGCCCGATGAGGCCGGGCGGGTAATAGCGCGCGATGAGCATCGGCAAGGCCGAGTCGTAGTTGATCTTCCCGCCGTCCTGGAGCAGGGCGAAGCCGCTCGAGGGGTCGCTGGCCAGGGCCAGGGCGATGAGGCCGCTCATGATGACGAGGAAGGGCACCGCCATCTTGAAGAAGGAGGCCAGGATGGGGGTCATGCGGGCCGAGCGCAGGTCCTTGGCGGACAGGGCCCTCTGGACGACCAGGAAGTCGGTGGTCCAATAGCCGAAGGACAGGACGAAGCCCAGGCCGAGGACGATCCCGCCCCATGTGACCAGCATCCCGTTCTGGGTCGGGTCGCCGGAGGTGGACCAGAGCTTGGAGAAGGCTTCCGGCACGCGGCTGAAGACCTCGCCGGGCCCGCCGATCTCGAGGATGCCCAGGACGGAGACGAGGAACAGGCCGAACCAGATCAGGAAGAACTGGATGATCTCGGTGAAGATGGCCGACATCAGGCCGCTCAGCGTGACGTAGAGGGCGACCGTCAGGGCCGAGGCCCATATGCTCACGTCCCAGTTCCAGCGGAGGAACGTGTGGAGGACGAGGGCCATGGCGTAGAGGTTGATGCCGGAGACGAGCAGGGTCATGACGCCGAACGAGATGCCGTTGAGGACGCGCGTCTTCTCGTCGAACCGGAGCTTGAGGTAGCCCGGGATGGACTTGATCCGCGAGCTGTAATAGAACGGCATCATGTAGAGGCCCAGGAAGAGCATGGCCGGGATGGCGCCGATCCAGTAGAAGTGCGCCACGTAGACGCCGTACTTATAAGTGTTGCCCGTCATCCCCAGGAGCTCGAGCGCCCCCAGGTTCGCCGAAAGGAACGCCAGCCCCGCCACCCAGGCGCTGTTCTTGCGCCCGGCCAGGAAAAAATCCTCCTCGGTCTTCGTGTACCGGCGGAGGTAGAACCCGATCCCCAGGACGAAGCCGAAATAGATGGCGATGACCAGCCAATCGACGAAGGTCAGTCCTATGGCTTGCATATATCCGCTCCTTTTTGGATATCCATGCGCCTTCGGTGCCGGCTCATAAAGGCTTTCGGTACCCGAACGCGAGAGACCGTTCGGCGGGCTTGCCGTGGGGCGAGTAGCCGGTATCGTCCGGACCGCCGTCGCTCGGGTCCGGCGCCCATTGCCACCAGTACATACCCGCGAGCCAGGTCCGGCCCGCGACCATCCGCAGGGCCGCTTCATAGCACTTCCTCTGGGTGACCAGGTCCACGGGGCCCTGCCTCTGCCAGTCCCAGGGGTTCTGGGCCCCGCCCTCGACGCTGCGGTAGCCGATCTCCGTGATGACGAGGGGCTTCCCCCAGCGCTCCGAAAGGACGCGGAGCCTCTCGAGGTAGCCTTCCCAGCCGTAGCAGAGGCTCGAGACGGACGGGCGTTTTTCGGGGGAGAGCGTCGGGTAAAGGTCCATGCCGATGAAATCGAGAGCGTCCCACCAGGTCACGGCATCGGGGTTGCTCTCCGCCTGGTCGTCGGCATAGATGAGCGGGCCCGGATAGACCTCGCGGACCGCGGCGATGATGGACCGCCATTCGGCGGCGCGTTGGACGGTGGCGTCGAGCTCGCAGCCGACCGAGAAGAGGTCCGCTCCGGCGTCCCGGGCCAGCGCCGCGTAATGGAGGATGAACGACCGGTAGGAGTCGAACCAGGCCGCCCAAGCGGCCTCGTCGAACGAAGGGCCGATC
This sequence comes from Candidatus Aminicenantota bacterium, assembly GCA_963813235.1. GTDB lineage: Bacteria > Acidobacteriota > Aminicenantia > Aminicenantales > Saccharicenantaceae > JALHVH01. The sequence continues at coordinate 15,749 of CAWEYF010000022.1, forward strand.
TCGCCCCGCCAGCGGTCCTCCTTGAGGATGTCGATATGGGGTTTGAACATGACCTTGAGCCCGAGTTCATGGGCATAAGCGATGATGCCGGAGACCGAGGCATCGGTCGGCGTCCCCTCGCCGAAGATGTCGATCGTGGTGGACGCGACCGTGTCCTGATAGGCGGTGGCGAGCAGGCTGATCCATTCGGCGTTGACGGCGGCCACGTCCCGGAGCGCCGCCCGGGGTCCTTCGCCGACGTAGGAGTACCGGGAATAGCCGGTGAAGGCGACGCCTTTCTGGAAGGCGCGTCGTGAAGAGACGCGCTCCCGCTCCCGCAAGCGTTCAACGGTCTTGTCGGGCGCCGCGATGATCAGGCAGGAGGTCAGGAAGAAGGCTGAAAGCGAAACGACGGCCGGGAAGACGCGGGTACGGGGCGGGTTGAGCATGGTAAAACTCCTCCGGGAATTCATAACAAAAGGGGCGCGGAAAGTCAACGCGCGGCGGGTGTTGACAAAAGCGGGATAAGTGTCTAGATTGATGGCATCGGGGCAAGGCAAGGGATCGCCGCTGCGAGCTTCCATCTTTGGGAGGTTTCGTTCGACTAAACTCCATGCCAGGCCCCTCGGGGCATCGTCAAGGAGGGAAACATGAAAAGAATGATCGCCGCGTTGATCGCAGTCGCCTTGGGAACGGCTGTTTTCGTGACACCGGCCCTTTCCTGGGAGAAAGGCACCCACCTTTATATCGCCGATAAGCTCAAAAGGCAGGGGGGTATGAACCCTATGAACTTTGACGAGATGTACGGGGCCATGGCCCCCGACATCTTCAATTATGCGTTCGATCTGCCTGCCGACCTCTATGCTTACCTGCACGACCAAACCCACGACTATTACTACAATATGTGGAAGGCCGTGAAATGGGGCTACGAAAAGCCCCTGGCCTTCGGCTTCGTCTCCCACAATGACAAGTGGGGGGCGGATTTTACGGCCCACTGGCGTTCCCGGACTCTGGATCCCGGAAAGGGCTATATCATCACGAAAGCCGAGGCGCTGAGCGGCCTGCTGGTTCCCTATTGGGTTGCCATCGAAACGGGAATAGGTACGACTCTCGATGACGCCATCAAGATCGAGCTCTGTCACAACATCGTCGAAGCGGCCGGAGATATCGTCCTCAAGAGGTTCTATCCGCAGCTCGGCAAGAACCTCGTCGCGGCCGGGTCCAGGTCGGACAAGAGGTTCAAAAACCTTTTCCTCAAAGCTTATCTCCCCGGTCTCGCCGCGTTTATCGGGAATGAAGACGCAGCCCGGACGATCCTCCTGAACGCCGAATCCTACTTCCGGACGGGGCAGGTTGTCATGTACGGGATGCTCCTCCAGCAGGATGAAACGTCCGTCATCGACGGGATCACAGCCCAGTTCAACAGCCTTGTCGGACTTTACCTCGAATCCAAGGGAATAACTCCTCCGATCACGGGGTGGCCCGATCTTACTTTCGTCATCCAGGCCGCCCTGGCCGGCGCCATCAGCCTGATCGAGAGCGACTACATGCTCGAGGTCAACGCCACGGTCAACTACGTCGGCGCCGAGATGAAGCGAAGGAAGTTCTGGGCGTCCACAAAGAAGGGGGACATTTCCTAGGACGCAGGGCGTTCCCGGTCATCTTTCTCTCCGGGCAGGGAGCAAACTGCCCCACTTGCACCGTTCATGAAAGCGACGGCCGGGCCCCCGTCCGCCGCGGACGCGAATCCGGGGCCCGAGCGTGTTGTACCGTACATAATTGGCTTCCTGCCCGGGCCCCGCTCCGGTTGACGCGCCCCGGGATTTTCCTTATACTCGTGTCTCATCAAAAATATGGAAAGAAAGAACGTCCCCGCGCCGGTACGGGGCAAGCAGGCCGGAGAAGATATTTCGAGGCGGACCCGCGACAGGAGACCCGTTTCGACGATCCACGGAGATAGGGGAGCTTAAGATCATGGAGAAGAAACCGGCATCGTTCATCCAGGTCTATTGTCCGGAATTGATGACGATGATCAACCCGGGAGAATGGGCGGGATGTCCGTATTTCCGGGGGCAGAAGCTGGATGTTTCCAACACCGAGGAGGCGCTGAAGCAGATCTTCCGCTGTCACGTCCAGTGCGATTCCAAGGTCCAATATCAGTATTTCGAGGACGGCCGGCTGGTGGAAAAGGTGGAGGAGTCCGTCGAGGACCAGGACAGCCTGCGCCGGATCCTCGCCCTGGTGATCCAGCAAGCCAAGACGGCCGCCAAAAAGAAGGAGAAGAAGGTCCTGATCGTCGACGACGACGTCGATTTCCTGGAGATACACTCGGCCGTCCTGACCCACCGGGGGTACCACGTCATCACCGCCCGAAGCTCCAAGGAATGCCTGGAGGAACTGAGCAAGGCCCGGCCGGACGTGGTCGTTCTGGACGTCATGATGGAGCAGTTCGACTCCGGCTTCAAGCTGAGCAAGAAGATCAAGGCCAAGCATCGCGATCTCCCGGTGATGCTGTTGACGTCCATCGGCGCCCAGACCGGCCTGGAATTCTCCTCCAATCAGGACCTCCTGAAGGCCACCGGGGCGGACGTGCTCCTGGACAAGCCGGTCAGCCCCAAGGTCTTCATAGACGAGATCGAAAAATTGACCGGCCCCAAATAGGGGGCGCTGAGCGGACGGCGACACCCATGGACCTCCTGAGCATCTCCGAGACCAAATGCCGCCAATGCTACCGGTGCGTCCGCGAGTGCCCGACGAACGCCCTCAAGATCGATCACGGAAAGGTCAAGCGGATCTGGAGCCGGTGCATTCTTTGCGGCCTCTGCTATAAGCACTGTCAGCACGACGCCGTGACCGCCCACACGGGCGTCCGGCGGGTCCAGGAGCTCCTGAATGCCGGGGAAAAGGTCATCGTTTGCCTGGACCCCACCTTCCCGGCGGTCCTGGACAAGGGAACTCCCGGCCAATTGGTGACCGCGCTGAAGAAGCTGGGGTTTTACGAGGTTTGGGAAGCCGCCGTCGGGGGAGAACCGGTCACCCGGGCCTACCACGCCTGGCTCCAGGGGCACAAGGACGCATCCTGGATCTCGTCGTTCTGTCCCTCGGTGGTCTATTACATCGAAAAGTTCGCCCCTCACTTGAAGGACCGGCTGGTGCCGATCGTATCTCCCATGCTGGCCTGCGGCATGGCCGTGAAACACCTGCGGGGCGCCGACGTGAAAGTGATCTTCGTCGGGTCCTGCATTTCGAGGGTTTGGGAGCGCATGAACCGCTTCGGGAGGCACTATATCGATTATGTCCTGATCTATCACGATATCACGGACATGCTCAAGGCCAAAGGCATCGAGCGGGAAGACCAGGAGCCTTCGGAATTCGACGGGCCGGGGAGCGGCCTCGGCCGGATCCTGAGCATTTCCGGGGGGATGAGCAAGAGCGTGGGATTCGAGCAGGACCTCCTCAATCTCGACTACGTGGTCGAAGCGGGGGCCGACGAGGCCATGCGGGCGATCAAGCAGCTCCAGG
>CAWEYF010000023.1:0-38020 GCA_963813235.1 Candidatus Aminicenantota bacterium
CTGTAACCTCTTCGACAACTACGTATTGCTCGCCATTGCGAGTGGTGCTTTGTTTCTGCTCGGCCGATAAGCCTACGGATTCAGTCTGGGCCGCATTCTTGGGCCGGACGGGCCCATGGCCATCAGCGGCTGAAGATAAAACACCTGCACCCGACGACAACCGGGCGGGGTAGACGGCACCAGTGATCTGCCCCGACAAATCGATCGGGGCATAAACACAGGAAAGCAAAATATAAACCTGCCCTCCGAGCTCGGTCAAGGGCGCTCTCGGCTTGATCGACCGATATCGATATGGTTGCGCCGACCCCTCTCGGTGTTCATGCCACCCTTTTGACATCTTCCATGTCTCGGTCTATCATCGGCCCGATATCGCAAAGGATCATCTCCCCGGCCTCGGGGTCCGTTCGATGGATGGACGGGCGGCGCGCGTGATGGAGATCCTCAAGGAGAATGCTGCGGATGTATGATGTGCATGTCAGAAATGTCGCTGAGGCGGACCTTGACGGATGTTATGAGGTTGAGATCGCTTGCTGGCCGCCCGAAGAGGCGGCAGCCAAAGAGACCGTAGGGCGCCGCATCTTGGCGTTCCCCAGGGTTTCTTCGTTGCGGAATCGGACGGCAGGGTCATCGGGATGCTCAACAGCTGCTGCACGGACAGGGAGGATCTCGGCGATGAAGAGCTGAAACAGCTCGTCGGCCACGACGTCGACGGCCGGAACATGGTCGTGTTCGCAGTGGGCGTTCTCCCTGGATTTCGAAAGCAGGGAGTCGCCGCGGCGCTGATGTTGAGGTTCATAGGCTGGCCAGGGGGCTCAATAAGGAAAATGTGCTCCTGATCTGCAAATCCGATCTGGTCGCGTACTACGAACGCTTCGGCTTCGTTCATGCCGGGCTATCGCGATGCACGCACGGCGGCGCGACGTGGCAGCAGATGGTCCTGAAGCTCGATAAGGAGCTCCTTGACGGGCCGGGATCCTAGGAAAAGAGGAAGCGCGCCCGGGGTGACTCGAACACCCGATGCTCGATCTGCCGGAATCGATGGAATAGAAACGCTATTATGCGCCAGCGGGTTTATGAAATCGCCCGGGTGGCTCCGAACGCCGAGGCGCCCGTGACGGCAACCACGATGATGAGACCTCCGATGACGGCGTTCGGGCCGGGCGTCTCGCCCAGGGCGAGAAAGACCCAGATCGGGTTGAAGACCGGCTCGATGACGGCAATCAGGTTGGCCGATACGGCCGAGATGCGCGTGATGGCCGCCGCGAATAGGATCGCCGCGACGCCGACCTGAAAGAGCCCCAGCACGGCGATCGCGCCGACGGCTTTCAGGGAAACCGATGGAATCGGAAGGAACATTGACGCGACGATCCCGATCGCCGCGACGATCCAATGTGAAAGAAGGATCGACTCCAGGGGCGATCCGTCCTTCTGCATCCGCATAAAGACGAAATAAAAGCTGAACGTAATCGCCGAAAGCAGGGCGAGGACGTTGCCGAGCATCCGTCCGCCGCCGAGCTTGTCCATGAACATCAAGATCATCCCCAAGGCGACGAGGAGAAAGGCGATCCAGTGTTCGAGGCGGGCCCGCTCCCTCAGAAGGGCGGCCCCGATGAAGGCCGTAAAGACAGGGCCGATATACTGGAGAAGAATGGCGTTGGCCGAAGTGGTGGTTTTATTGGCCGAAACGAATAAGAGCATCGTGGCCGCGTTGGCGAGAGCGGCGGCGACCTGGGGAAAGGACCAATGGAACTTGGGCCGCTTAAGATAGAGAAGGACGACCAGTGACGCGATCAGGCTCCGGAAGCCGGCGATGGTCAGGGGGTTCCAGTCGATGATCTTGATGAACAGACCGGCGATGCTCCACAGGAAGGCCGTGACTGCCATCGCCAGGATTCCAAGGGCGTTTGCGCGGGTCGTCATTGGGTTTCTCGGATCGAAATATAAAAGATCGGAAATCGGTCAGAGTCCGTTCCCGAGCCGCGAAAAATTCGTTTCGAAGCCTCCGATCTTGACGGATGATAGCCAGGGACGCATATCGGTGTCAAGGAGAGCCGTCAATTTCCCGGCTTGATCGACCGATATCGATATGGTTGCGCCGACCCCTCTCGGTGTTCATGCCACCCTTTTGACATCTTCCATGTCTCGGCCTATCATCGGCCCGATATCGCAAAGGATTATCCCTCAGGCCTCAGGGTCCGTTCGATGGATGGACGGGCGGCGCGTGTGAATGAGATCCTCTCGGCTTCGTTCATGCCGGGCTATCGCGATGCACGCACGGCGGCGCGACGTGGCAGCAGATGGCCCTGAGGCTCGATAATAGGCTCCTTGAAGGGCCGGGATCCTAGGAAAAGGGGAAGCGCGCCCGGGGTGACTCGAACACCCGACCTGCTGATTCGTAGTCAGACGCTCTATCCAACTGAGCTACGGGCGCACATCGGGAAAAGCCAGACAATGATAGCCTAAGAAAAACCCCGGGTCAAGGTCATGTCGCGAGTACCGGCAATGCTGTGCCTTGCGGCATCGGGGAATGGATCCGCGAAATCTCCGGTATCGTTGTAACCTGGCGGCGACTGAAGCACGGGTTGCTATAGCTCGAGGACCGCGGCGCCGGTGATGCGGCCCTCCTTGAGCGCTCGGAGGACCGAGTTGGCCTCTTCCAGCGGGAACGTTCGCGTCGTCGTCCGGATCGGGATTTCCGCGGCAAGGGCCATAAGCTCTTCCCCGTCCCGGCGTGTGGCGTTGGCCACGCTGCGCAGGGCCTTTTCGTGATACAGGTATCGGCCGTAATCCAGCTCGGGAATGGGCGTCATGGAGATGCCGGCCAGCGCGACGATACCACCCCTTTCGAGGACGCGCAGGGCTTCGGGGACGAGGGCGCCGGCCGGGGCGAAGATGACGGCCGCGTCAAGTTTCACGCGGCGGTTCGCCCTGGGCCGTCCCCGTCCACGACGCGCCCAGCTCCCGCGCCAGTCGCCTGTGTTCCTCGCTCCTCGAGAACGCGTAAACCTCGCATCCCCAATGTGTTGCAATCTGGATGGCGATGTGGGCCGACGCCCCGAATCCATAGAGGCCAAGCACGCCGCCCCGCCGGATGCCGGATCATCCTAAGCGCCCGGTAGCCGATGATCCCGGCGCAAAGAAGAGGCGCCGCCTCAGCGTCCCCGAATTCCTTCGGAATTCTATAGGCGAACGCTTCGGGAACCGTGAGGTATTCGGCGTATCCACCGTCGGCGCTCAGTCCCGTGAAAACGGCGTCCGGGCAAAGATTCTCGCGCCCGCTCAGGCAGAACCTGCAGAGGCCGCACGCCCGGTGAAGCCAGGCGACGCCGACCCGGTCTCCGACCGGGAACCGCCCTGTCCCCTCCCCTGCCCCGGCAACGGTCCCCACGACCTCGTGGCCCGGGACGCGTGGCAGACGCACACCGGCCAATTCGCCTTCGACCGTATGGAGGTCGGTGTGGCAGACGCCGCAGCAAGAGACCTTGACGAGAAGCTCCCCAGGCCCAGGCACGGGAACAGGGACGTCCCGGCACTCGAGGGGCCCGCGCTCGACGGGACCGAACGCACGGAGGACCATCGCTTTCAAGGTCTTCCCTTGCGGGCCGGGCCTGCGACCGCCCTCACCATCTTCGCTTGAATCCTCTCCAGCCGTTTCCGGAAATCCTGTTCGTGGAGACCCGAAAGACCCATGGACATCGCCAGGCCTTCCTCGGCGGCCCGGAGCGCCTCGTCGTACTTCTTTTCCTTGTGCTCGTAATACATCGCCAGCTCACGGAACGCATCGAGCTGGTCTTGCCGGGAAAGATCTTTCCAGAGGACGACGGCCTTCTCCCAATCCCGGTTCTTCTTGAAGTGCGCGGAAAGTTTCTTGTGAACCCGGGTCGAAAGCTCGCCCGAAAGGTTCCGCTTCAAAGCATGTTCAAAGAGCTCGGCGGAACGGTCCGCGTCCCCGGCGCTCTCGTAGAGCCGGCCGACGCCGACGAGGTCCAGCGGGTCCATTTCTTCGCCCGCCTCCGGCCGCTGGCCGCGCCCGAGAAGCAAGGCCCCGGCGATGACGACGCCGAGCAGAGAGAGGATGTCCTCCTGGTTGTGATAGAGGACGGGCTCGATGAGCGATTCGTCTCCCGTCCGGATGTACTGGAAGTACCGCATCGGGATCTCGGCCCCGGGGATGTCCTCGTCGCGCTCGGCCCGGACAATCTCCCGGGCGAGGTGGAAGAGCCGGCAGCTCTCGTACTGGTGCTTCCAGAGCTGGCGGGCGGCGAACAGGAAATCGAGGTGCGGCAGGCCGGCGAGCGGAAAGCGCTCCCGGTGCAGTGCGAAGCGCGTCTCGAGGAGCGGGAGGTCGAAAGCCTTGCCGTTGTAGGTGATGACCGACTTGAAATCCATGTCCCGGATGAAACCTGCGAGCTCCCGGATCATCGCGTCCTCGTCGGCCATCTCGCCGAGGAAATACTGGGCGACCTTGAACTTGCCGTCCCGGTAGTACCCCATGCCGACAAGGAACGGCAGGGTTCCCGTCCCGCCCGCCAGGCCCGTCGTCTCGAGATCCAGGAAGAGCGCGGAATCGAGGGTCAAGGCCTCGAACTCATCGTCGTGGCTCAGGAACGCGAGCGCCTTCCCCGAGATCTCGAGCCCCAGGGCGATGGAGACGTCACCGTATCGCGTGCCGAGCGCATAGGGGTTCTCGATGAACCGGAAGGGAACGCGGTGAAGGGGACCAGACGCCTGCGGGGGCGGCCGGCTTCGCGGGATATCTTGCTCCGCCGGTCAGGCCGATGAGACGCTCGAGCTTCTCCTTGACGGTCAGGTCCTCCGTTTCCCGGTCGATCTTTTTCCACGCGTCTTCGACGTTCCGGGAGCGGGCGCGGGCGATGCGCTCCTTTTTCAGATGCTTGAGCTTGTCATCGAGGGTCATTTCACGCGCCTTTTGTTCGGGCCGCTCCTCTATCATAGAATAAACTCCCGGCCTTTTCCAGCGCCCGAGGGCTCGGCTGCCGCGTCCGCTTGACAACGGCTCCCGGCGGGAATATAAAAAGGAGCGGGAACCGGAGAACACAGAGGGTTGACGATGGATTCTACATCGATAGAGAAGAATTATGCTTTGACCCGAGAGCGCTATGCCGGGGTGGGGGTGGACACCGAAAAGGCCCTGGCGGCCCTCGGCCGGATTCCGCTGTCCCTTTATTGCGGGCCGGAAGCCGAAGGCGCCTCCAGGACCGCCGGCGGGGAACCCGGAAACATCCGGAAGCTCCGCGAGGACCTCCACGAAGCCTTCACGCTCATTCCGGGCCGTCACCGCTTCGGTCTCCGCGCCGTTGATGCGGAATCCCTCGAAGGCCCCGTGGAGCGGAACTCCCTTGAGCCCTCCCAATTCCGGGGATGGGTCGAATGGGCCAAACAGGAAGGCCTCAGGCTCGACTTCAGCGCGGCCTGTTACGGCCATCCCCAGGCCGCGTCGGGATTCACGCTCAGCCACCTGGAAAAGGACGCCCGCCGATTCTGGATCGAGCACGTCCGTCGCTGCCGCAAGATCAGCGCCTCCATCGGCCGGGAGCTTAAGGCGCCCTGCATCCACACCCTTTATGTCCCCGACGGCTCCGCCGGGGACGCCCCCTTCGACCGATGGACGCGGAGGGAGCTCCTCCGCGACTCCATGGACGAGATCTTCGACACCGAGCACAGCCCCTCCCAGATGAAGGACGCCCTGGAAAGCCGGCCGACCGGGAACGAAGCGTTCGTGGTCGCTTCCCCCGAATTCTGCCTGGGGTACGCTATGAGCCGGGGGAAACTCCTCAGCCTGGACCTCGGCCGAGGACTCCCGGTCGAGTCCGCGGCCGACCGGATCTCGGCGGTTCTTCAATTCTCCGACGAGATCCTGATCCGCGTCTCCCGGGATATCCCCTGGGACGACACCCGCGCCGATGTCCCGGACTTCGGGACTCTGGCCCTGGCCCAGGAGATCGTCCGCGGCGGAGCCCCCGATCTGGTTCATCTCGGCCTGGAGGGTGCCGCCGGTCCGAGCCGCGTAGGGACCTGGGCCGCCGGCGCCCGCGCTTTGCTCAAGACGCTTCTCGTCGCCCTTCTCGAACACGAAGGCACCTGGCGCGAGCTGGAGGAGAGGGGCGACGACGCCGGTGGCCGCGCCCTCATGGAAGCGTTTTGGGGCCTGCCGTTCGGAGCCGTCTGGGACCAGTACTGCCTGAAATCAGGCGTCCCGCCCTCGGGAAGGTGGCGGCAGGAGGTCTCCGAGTACGAAAAACGGGCCCGCGTCAAAAGGCCGTAGCCCGCCGTTCACCATTCCCTGAGAAATCCCCGGGCCCGGGTCCGTCATAGTCATTGACGAAACGTCGAAATTCGTTTACCGTTGGTTATGAGATGGACCCCAAGATCCAAGGGAATCCGGACGTCCTCTCCGTCGACGCCCCGCTCTCCGACCCCAGGCTGACGGACCGCGCCCGGGAGATCATGCTGGCGACGGCCAACACGGTCTCGGCCATGAAGATCTTCCCCTCCGAGCACGCCAGCATCCGAAGCTTCGTCGAGGACCTAACGAAGAAGATGAAGGCCTTCCTCGAGGACAACGGGAAGCTCGAGATCGGCATCGAGGAGTACGTCTTCACCTTCCGCGGGAAGCCGGTCTACCGGGACGATCTGTCCGTCAAGAGCCTCCCCTTCTTCTTCTTCAAGGACGGGATGCAGACGCTCTTCTTTTACCAGGGACTCGAGAAGGAGGAGATCGCCGAGTTCCTCGAGCTCCTCAGGCGCGAATCGCAGAAGCCGGCCGAGGACAGCGACATCGTCAACGCCATGTGGGAGAGGGACCTCCCCAACATCCAGTATTACGCCCCCGACGACTACCTGGAGAACAAGATTGTGGAGGACGCCGCCGGCGAGCAGTCGGTGGCGGGGATCCCCGTCCTGCCGGCGGAGCTTGCCGCCAAGGTCGTCGATATCCAGGTGGACGAGGCCCAGTTCCGGACGGGAAAGATCTCCGTCCTCCCCGAGGACATGGAGGAGGGCGGGCATGCGGTCACGATCGAGACCGGGGCGCTCGCGACCGGCCCCGCGGACGCCGCGCCCAAGGGAGGGGGGCAGGATGCCTCCCTGACCGACCGCGAGGTCGAGGAGATCGGCGACCTCATCCACGCCAACCGGACCATCTCCCAGGAGGAGGAGTTCCTGGATCTCGTCGTCGAGATCATCTACCTCGAAAAGGACCTCGCCCGGTTCCGGTCCAGCCTGGACGTCATGATGGATTACCACTTCGACCAGCTCCAGCAGGGCAACTTCCACGTCCCCATCCTCATCGTGGGGAAGGTCCAGGACCTCCGGGATTTCCTTGCCGGGCGGGACGCGGCGAAGACCGACCTCCTGGACGGATTCCTGAAGACCGTCGTCAGCGAGCGGACCGTCGGGGCCGTCAAGGAGCTTTTCAAGGCGTCCTCCGGCGTGGACGTCGGCGCGTTCTTCGGTTACCTGAGGCTCCTGGGGGACCGTGCCCTCCCCCTCGCCGCCGAAGTTTACGAGACCTTCCCCGACCCCGAATTCAGGGCCAAGGTCATGGACTTCGTCCGGGAGCTCGACCTTAAGGATCTCGGGGCCTTGACCGCCCTTGCCAATGATTCCCGCCCCGACCTCTCGGCCGCGATCATCCGGTACATCGCCGAGAGCCGTGATCCGAAGGCGTCCCAGTATCTCGCGGCCTTCCTGGGATTTCAAGACCGGGGCATCAAGCTCGAGGCGGTCCACGCCCTGGGGCGCTTTGAGGACGCGATGGCCAACAAGATCCTTGCGGGCTTCCTTAAGGACGCCGACGAGGAACTCCGTGTCCAGGCGGCCCTGCGCCTCAAGTACCTCGGCGACAAGTCCAGGCTCTTCGCCATCATTTCCGAGGCCTCGGAGAGATCGTTTCGGAAGAGGAGCGACGCGGAAAAGCAGGCCATCTTCGACTTCCTGGGGAGAACGCGGACCGACGAGGCTTTCGCGTTCCTGAAGAGGACGCTCGGACGCCGGGCGCTCTTCCCTTCGCCGGCGAACATCGCGATGCGTCTCTGCGCCGTCCGGGGGCTTGAGAGCATGGCCACGCCCGCGGCCCTCGATGCCCTGCGGCGCGGCTCCCGATCCCGTCTGAAGAAGGTCCGCGAGGCCTGCGCGGCGGCCCTGGTCAGGCTCGCTTCCGCCCCCGGGGCCGCGCGGAGCGAGGACTCATAATGAACGGGAACGACCGGTCCGAGGAAGGCACGGCGGAACGCGTCCGCAAGGACACCAAGGCCGTCCAACGGGCGGCCGTCGACCTGCTCATCCGCTTCCATATCGTCTACAAGATCGCCAAGCTCTATGAGCCGAATAACGAAATTCTCCAGGAACAATCCCGGCTGATGTTCGAAGCGCTCTCCTCGCTCATCGGGACCGGCGGGCAGGCGGCCTTCTCGGTCCGCCAGGGATCGCTGTTCCTGAACGGGCTCCGCGTCAAGTTCGTCCTCCAGAACTACCCCATCTTCAAGTTCGTCCTGGAAGAATTCCGGAAGAGGGAGATCGGCGGGATCCGGTTCCACGAGGGGCTGTCCCCTGACGGGCTCATCCGATTCATGGCCGTGCTCGCCAAGAAGGAGAAGAAGGCCCATGCGACATTCGAGGAGCTGGCCGCAGAGGTCGCGGAGGCCGGGATCGAAGGCGTCGATCTGGAGAAGGTCGTGCCGAACGAGACCTTTCCGAGCGCGGAAAAGAATACCGCCAATCTTTACTTCCTGAGCATCTTCCACCTGAAGGAGGCCTTCGCCAAGGAACAGCGCGACGAGAAGGTCAAGCTGACGACGACCCGACGCCTCATGCAGTCCATCTTCAACCACATCGTCGATAACGAGGCCTTCGTCTACGGCCTGACCAACATCAAGAACTACGACGAGTACACCCTGAACCACTCCGTCAACGTCTGCATGCTCTCCATCGCCCTGGGCCGCAGGCTCGGCCTCAGCCGGGGCGAGCTCGTCGACCTGGGGATCGCCGCCTTCTTTCATGACCTGGGGAAGCTCGACACGCCCCTGGAGATCCTCAACAAGCCCGCCCGCCTGAGCGACGAGGAGCGGGAGATCATGGAAATGCACCCCGCGCAGGGGGCGGAGAAGCTCCTCCAGCTCAAGGAATTCAGGCGCCTCCCCCTCCGGGCCATCCACGTCGCCCTGGAGCACCACATCAAGGAGGACGACACGGGATACCCGCACACCTTCAAGAGGCAAACGACAAACCTCTTCAGCAAGATCGTCAAGGTCGTCGATTATTTCGACGCCGTCACGACCAAGAGGGTCTACCGGAAGAAGGTCTTCACCCGGGCGGAGGCCCTGGACCTGATGATGGAGCACATAGGGACCGAGTTCAACCCGGTCATCCTCAAGGCCTTCGTCAACATGCTGGGCGCCTATCCAATCGGGACGCTGGCCTACCTGGACACCGGGGAGGTCGGGATCGTCTTCAACACCAACCCCGACCCCCTTCACTTCCTCAGGCCGGGGATCAAGCTCATCACCGACCGGGAGGGCAACCGCATCGACGGGGAGATGGTCGACCTCTCCGAAAAGGACCCGGCGACGGACCGGTTCGCGCGGAGCATCGTCCGGCCCCTCGATCCCGACAAGTACGGCATCAACGTCGCGGACTACTTCCTGGCCCGGGCCCGATAAGAAGGGGGCCGCGGATTCGATTGACACGAGCCGCGTTACGGGTATAATTATTGGCTTCCATGTCCATCTTCAAGAAAAAAAAGAAAGAGCGCGCCTGCGTCATCGGGCTGGACGGCGTCCCCCATTCCATGGTCCTCGACCTTGCCGGGAAAGGGGTCATGCCGGCCACGGCCGGCCTCCTCGCCTCGGGGCACCTGCACCGGATGCGCGCCAGCCTGCCGGAGATCTCGGCGGTCTCCTGGACGGATTTCATGACCGGGACGAACTCCGGGACGCACGGCATCTTCGGCTTCACGGACTTCAAGCCGGGCTCCTACGAGCTCCGCTTCCCCAATTTCGGCGACGTCAAGGCGAAGACCTTCTGGGACACGCTGGAGTCCATGGGTCGGAAGAGCGTGGTCATCAACCAGCCGTCGACCTACCCGGCCCGGCGGATCAACGGCGTGCTCGTCTCGGGCTTCGTCGCCCTCGATATGGCCCGGGCGGTCCAGCCCCTCACCTACCGGGCGGCCCTCGACAAGATGGGTTATCGAATCGACATCGATACCATGAAAGCCCGCGAGGACCCGGAGTTCTTCTGGCGGGAGCTGGACCGGACGACATCCGGCCGGGAAAAGGCCTTGGAGTTTTTCTGGGGCGAGGAATGGGATTATTTCGAGCTCGTCGTCACCGGGACCGACCGGCTCCATCATTTCCTCTGGAACGCCTACGAGGATACGGGCAGTTCCCATCACAAATCCTTTCTCGACTACTATCGCCGGGTCGACGGGATCATCGCCAAGGCATCGGCCGCCTTCCGGAAGCTGACGGGCGGGGACGAAGGCTTTTATCTGATGTCCGACCACGGCTTCACCGGCATCGTCCAGGAGGTCTACCTCAATGCCTGGTTGGAACGGGAGGGCTATCTGGCCTTCACCAATCCATCGCCCAAGGGCCTCGAGGACGTGACGCCCGGGACGAAGGCCTTCGCCCTTGACCCCAACCGCGTCTATCTGAACTTGAAAGGGAAGTTCCCCTCCGGAACGGTGGAAGCCTCCGAAAAGAAGTCGCTCCTCGACGAGATCGCCGGGAGGCTCGAACGGCTCGAATATGAAGGCCGGAAGGTCGTCCGCAAGGTCTTCCGGGCCGAGAACGTCTATTCCGGCCCGCTCGTGCCCCAGGGACCGGACCTCATCGTCGTCGGCGAGCCCGGGTTCGATATGAAGGGCTCCGTCAAGAAGAAAGAGGTCTTCGGCCGGACGAACCTCCAGGGCATGCATACCTGGGACGACGCCATGTTCTGGTCCGCCTCCGAGGAGGGCGCGGACCTGGCCATCTCCGACCTCGCCCCGATCATCTTAAAGAATTTCCCGTGAACACCATGATGTCAAGATCACACCGACGCCTCAAGGTCCTAGCCCTGCTCTTCATCCTCGCCACGGTCCCGCTCGCGGCCTACATCGGGCCCGGGGCGGGTTTCGCGTTCCTTTCGTCGTTCCTGGTCCTCTTTCTGACCTTCTTCCTGGCCGTTTTTTCCTTCCTGTCGTGGCCTTTCCGTTTCATCTGGCGGGCCATCCGGGGACGCAAGGCCTACAAAGCAAGCCGGGTCAATAAGATCGTCATCCTCGGCCTCGACGGCATGGAGCCCACCTTGGCCGCGAGATACATGGCCGAGGGCAAGCTCCCCAACCTGTCGAAGCTCAGGAAGGACGGGTTCTACGGCCGGCTCCGGACGACGGTGCCGTCGATCTCCCCGGTCGCCTGGTCGTCCTTCATGACCGGGTCGGAGCCCTCCAAGCACAACATCTTCGACTTCCTGAGCCGCGACCCTAGGACCTACCTCCCCGACCTCTCCTCGGCCCGCATCGGCAACCCCAAGCGGGTCTTCTCCGTGGGAAAATACAACATCCCCCTGTCGAAACCGGAGATCCGGGGCATGCGCAAGAGCGTCACGTTCTGGAAGATCCTGGGCGACAAGGGCGTTTTCAGCACGATCCTCCGGGTGCCGATCACCTTCCCGCCGGAGAAGTTCAAGGGGCACCTCCTCTCGGGGATGTGCGCCCCCGACCTCAAGGGAAGCCAAGGGACGTTCTCCTTCTACACGACCGACGAGAGCCGGACCGACCGGAAAGAAGGCGGGATGAACATCCCGGTCGTCCTCAAGGACGGCCGCATCGCAACCTACCTGTCGGGCCCCGAGAACTCGCTGCTCAAGAAGGGAGGCGAGGTCCGCCTGCCCATGACGATCACCGTCAACCCGAAGGGGGACGGCGTCACGATCGAGGTCTCGGGCCAGAATGTTCCACTCAAGATGGGAGAGTTCTCCCCCTGGATTCGGATCGCGTTCAAGCCGGGCCTGGGGATCAAGGTCCAGGCCATATGCCGTTTCTACGTCTCGAGGATCAAGCCCCATTTCGAGATGTACGTCACGCCCCTCAACATCGACCCGGAAAAGCCGGCCCTGCCCATTTCTCACCCCTTCTACTATTCCGTGTACCTCGCCAAGCTCCTGGGGAGCTTCATCACCCTGGGCGAGGCGAACGACACCTGGGCCCTCAACGAGGGTGTGCTCAGCGAGCAGGCTTTCCTGGACCTCACCTACTCCAACCACATGGAGTGGGAGGCCATGGTCTTTAACGCGATGAAGAACACGAAAAAAGGCCTCGTCTGCTGCGTGTTCGAGACGACCGACAGCATCCAGCACATGTTCCTCCGGTACCTCGACAAGGGCCATCCCGGCGTCAGGCCCCCCCAGAACAAGCTGGGGCCGCAGGTCATCGAGGACCTCTACGTCCGCATGGACGACCTCGTGGGCCGCGTCCGGGCGAAGCTCGATGCAAAGAGCGTCCTCGTCGTCATGTCCGACCACGGCTTCAAATCCTTCCGCCGCGGGGTCAACGTCAACTCCTGGCTTTGGAAGAACGGCTACCTGGCCCTCAAGGACGGGAAGACGTCGAGCGGGGAATGGTTCAAGGACGTCGACTGGGACCGGACGAAAGCCTACGGCCTGGGGCTCGGCGGCATCTATCTCAACCTCAAGGGCCGCGAGGCCAAGGGCATCGTCGGCCCGGGGGCCGAGGCCGAAGCGCTCAAGGACGAGCTCGTCGGCAGGCTCTCCGGCCTCAAGGACGACGCCAAGGGCGCCGTGGGCATCAACCGGCTCTACGACACGGCGGCCATCTATTCCGGCCCGTACAAGGGGAACGCCCCGGACCTCATCGTCGGCTACGCCGAAGGCTACCGGGTCTCGTGGGACTCGGTCACCGGGAAAGTGGACGCGACCGTCTTCGAGGACAACGTCAAGGCCTGGAGCGGCGACCATTGCATCGACCCCGCGGTCGTCCCGGGCGTCCTCTTCTCGAGCATCCCCCTGAAGGAAAAGGACCCGTCCATCATGGACGTCGCCCCCACCGTCCTCGAGCTGTTCGGCGTCAAGCCCCCGGCCCACATGGACGGACACTCGCTCATCGGGACCGGCGACCCGTTCGCGCCGGCAGGAAAGGACACATGATCGACCGCAGGGAATTCCTGAAGCTCGGCCTCGGGGCCGCGTCCGCTCTCGCCCTCGGCGGGGACGGGGCGTCCGTCGTCCGGGCCGCCGGCCGCAAGGCCACGGCCCGCAAGGTCGTCGTCCTCGGCTTCGACGGCATGGACCCGCACCTCGTCAAGGTCTGGATGGACGAAGGGAAGCTCCCGGCCTTCCGGAAGCTCGCGGCCCGGGGCGGGTTCAGCCCGCTCCGGACGAGCGTCCCGCCCCAGAGTCCGGTGGCCTGGTCCAACTTCATCGCGGGGACGAACCCGGGCGGCCACGGCATCTTCGATTTCATCCATCGAGACCCGGCGACCTATATCCCGACCTTTTCGGCCTCCGCCACGACCGGGGCATCGAAGACCGTCCGGATCGGCGACATCGTCCTCCCCCTCTCCGGGGGCGCGGTGGTCAATCTCCGGAAGGGCAAGGCCTTCTGGCAGACCCTCGAAGAGCACGACGTCCCCGCGACCATCTTCAAGATCCCGTCCAACTACCCTCCGGTCGCGACGAAACAAAGGACCGTTTCCGGGATGGGGACGCCCGACATCAAGGGCTATTACGGCCTCTTCAACTATTACACGAACGAGTACCGGGAGATCACGCAGGAGGCCGGGGGCGGCGGCCGCGTCCACGAGGTCTATGTCATCGGCAACCGGATCGAGGCCCAGCTCCCCGGCCCGATGAACAGCTTCCGCCGCGAAGCCCCCGAGACGCTCGTCGACTTCAAGGTCTTCCTCGACCCCGAGAACCCGGTCGCCAAGATCGTCATCCAGGACCAGGAGTTCATCCTCAAGGAGAAGGAGTGGAGCGGCTGGAAGAAGGTGAGCTTCGGGCTCATCCCGACCCAGAGCGTCGGCGGCATCTGCATGTTCTACCTCAAGGAGGTCCGGCCGAAGTTCAAGCTCTACGTCAGCCCCATCAACATCGACCCGGCGAACCCGGCTCTCCCCATCTCGACCCCCGAGTCCTACGCCAAGGAGCTCGCGAAGAAGTTCGGGCCTTTCTTCACCAAGGGCCTCCCGGCTGACACGAGCGCCCTGGACAACGTGATCCTGGACGAGGGCGAGTTCCTGGAGCAGGACGACATGGTCCTCCGGGAGAGCCTGGCCATGTACGAGGACGAGCTCCGGAGGTTCGAATCCGGGCTTCTCTTCTATTATTTCTCGAACACCGACCAGCGCCAGCACATGTTCTGGCGGCTCCTGGATACGAAGCACCCGGCCTACGACGCCGGTCTCGCGGCGAAGTACGGGAACGTCATCGAGAATATCTACGTCGAAATGGACCGCGTCCTGGCCCGGACGATGGACCGGATCGGCCCGGACACGACCCTCATCGTCATGTCCGACCACGGCTTCAACCCCTTCCGCCGGGGCTTCAACCTCAACACCTGGCTCAAGGAGAGCGGATATCACAGGCTCGTCGACGACCGTCGGCAGACGGAGACCTCGCTCTTCGAGAACACGGACTGGTCGCGGAGCCGGGCCTACGGCATCGGCCTCAACGGCCTTTACGTCAACCAGCGCGGACGCGAGAAAGAGGGGATCGTCGCCGGGGGCGCGGAGAAGGACAACCTCGTCCGGGAGATCGCGCGGAAGCTCGAGGAGGTCGTCGACCCCGCTACCGGCGAGAGGGCGATCCTCAAAGCCTATGTCGCGAAGGACGTCTATCAGGGGCCTTACGTGGACCAGGCGCCGGACATCGTCCTGGGATTCAACCGGGGCATCCGCATCTCCTGGCAATCACCCCTCGGGAGCTTCCCGAAGGAGATCTTCGAGAACAACACCCAGAAATGGAGCGGCGATCACATGTCCGCGGCCGAGGTCATCCCCGGGATCCTCCTGGCGAACCGGGAGATCGCGGCCGAGACCCCGGCCCTCTTCGACCTGACGGCGACGATCCTCGAGACGTTCGGGATCGAGCCCACGGCGGAGATGATCGGCCGGAACGTCCTGAAGGGGTAGATGGACGGAGACGGAACTGGAGGGCGAAAATGGGAAAGGCCAAGGTCAAGATCGAAAAGGGCCTCTACGAAAAGGTCGAAAAGTTCGCCGCGATGTCCGGCTACACCTCGCCCGAGGAGTTCATCACCCACCTCCTCGAAAAGGAGATCGCCAAGATCGAGGAGGCCGATTCCGAGGAGGAGATCAAGAAGAAGCTGAAAGGACTGGGGTACATCGCCTGACGCCATGTGGATCTTCAACACGGTCCTGAACAAGGTCTTTGACATCCTGTTCCTGCCCGTCCGCGGCCTGGGCCCGTGGGTGGCCATGATCCTCGTCTCCCTGCTGACCTCCTTCCTGATGCTCTTCATCTTCCGGCATACGTCGAACCAGGCCGGGATCAGGAAGGACAAGAACCGGATCAAGGCCCACCTCCTCGAGCTGCGGCTGTTCAAGGACAACATGGGGATCCAGCTCAGGGCCCAGGGACGGATCCTCCTGGCCAACTTCAAGTACATCGGGCACAACATGAAGCCCATGCTCGTCATGATCGTCCCCGTGCTCCTCATCCTCATCCAGCTCAACCTCTGGTTCGGGTCCGAGTCCCTGAAGCCCGGCGACTCCGTCCTCGTCAAGGTCCGGCTGGCCGAGGGCAAGTACCCTTCGGAGGTCCCGGCCGCGCTCGCCGTGTCCGCCCAGCTCGAGATCGAGACGCCCCCGCTCCGGATCGAGGACGAGGCCGAGATCGACTGGCGCCTCCGGGCGAAGACCGCGGGCGAGGGTCGGCTCACCCTCACCGTCGGCGGGGAGACCATCGTCAAGAGCGTCTCCGTCGGCGCGCGGCGCCTGTCCCCGATCCCGGCCCTCAGGCCCGGGCGCAACCTTCTCGACCAGGTCTTCAACCCCGGCGAGGCCCCCCTTCCCTCGAGCTCCGTGGTCCGGTCGGTCGAGGTCCGGTACCGGTCGGCCTCGATGTCCCTGTTCGGGATGCGCGTCCACTGGCTCGTCGTCTACTTCGTCCTCTCCATCGTCTTCGGATTCGCTTTCAAAGGCGTTTTCAAGGTCGAAATCTAAAGGAGCCCCGCATGAAGATCGAAACCTTCAAGATGGAACGCATGCAGTCCACCTGGGAGAACGCCGTGGACTACAACCTCTCCGAGAGCGGGGTCCATCCCCTGGCCCTCGAGGGGTTCCTGAGCTCGGAGGAGCTCGAGGAGCTCGAACGCATCCCCATCGGGTACACCCAGAGCAACGGGACGGAGGAGCTCCGCGAGCGGATCCGGGCCCTCTATCCGGGGATCGGCCCGGGCGGGGTTCTGGCCACCGCCGGGTCGTCCGAGGCGAACTTCCTCCTGATGTGGAGCCTCATCGAACCCGGCGACGAGGTCGTCTTCGAGCTCCCGAACTACATGCAGATGTGGGGGCTCCTCCGGGGCTTCGGGGCGAACGTCAAGCCGTTCCGCCTCCGCGAGGAGCTGGGCTGGCAGCCCGACCTGGACGAGCTCGCGGGGCTCGTCACGTCGAAAACGAAGCTCATCGTCCTGACCAACCCCAACAATCCGACGGGCGCCGTCCTGAGCGCCGCGTCCATGGCCGCGATCGTCGCCCTGGCAGACAAGGCCGGCGCCTGGATCCTGGCCGACGAGGTCTATCAGGGCGCCGAACTTTCGGGGGCCCTGACGCCGAGCTTCTTCGGGAGGTACGACAAGGTCCTCGCGGTCAACGGGCTGTCCAAGGCGTACGGCCTGCCCGGCTTGAGGATCGGTTGGATCGCCGGGCCCGACGACGTCATCGGGCGGACCTGGCCCTACCACGATTACACGACGATATCTCCGTCCGCATTGAGCGACCGCCTTGCCGCGATCGCCCTATCCCCCGGGAACCGGGAGCGCATTCTCGCCCGGACGCGGGGCATCCTCAACGTGAACTTCCCGGTCCTCGACCGCTGGCTCAAGGCCCAGGGCAAGCTCTTCTCCTACCGCCAGCCCCAGGCCGGGGCCATCTGTTACGCCCGTTACAACCTCCGGATCAATTCCACCGAGCTCGTCGAGAAGCTGATCCGCGACAAGAGCGTTCTTCTCGTCCCGGGCGACCACTTCGAGATGGACGGGTACCTCCGGTTCGGCTTCGGACCCGAGGAGCCTTATCTTCTCGCTGCCCTCGGCCGGGTCGAAGAGATGCTCAGGACGCTGAGATAGCTCCGGGTCGTTGCTGCGGCCCGCGGCCGTGGCAACGACTTCAGGCAGAGCCGAGTTTTGAATACTTACTATTCCGAATAAAAAAGGAGAGAGAAACATGTCAGCCAGGAAGATCGCAAAACCCCTGATCGCCGTCCTTGCCCTCGGCCTCGCCGCCGCGGCCTACGCCCAGCAAACGACGAAGATCGGCGTCATAAATTCGCAACAGGCCTTCACGGCCTCCACGGAAGGCAAGAAGGCCCAGGCCCAGCTCCAGGACCAGGAGAACAAGATCAAGTCCGACCTCGCCCGCATTGACGCCGAGATCAAGACGCTCGAGACCAAGCTCAGCACCCAACGGATGACGCTCTCGAACGATGCCGCGGTCCAGATCCAGTCAGACCTCGAAAGGAAGACGACGGCCCGAAAGCGGCGCGAAGAGGACGGCACACGGGAAGCCCAGCAGCTCCAGCTCAACCTGATCCAGAGGATCCGGAACGAGATGGTCGGCATCATCGACGGCCTGGCAAAGGAAAGGGGCCTGGACCTCATCCTCGACCTCGGCGCCAGCGGCATCGTCTTCTTCAACCCCGCCCTGGACCTTACCGACGAGGTCATCCGTAGGTACGACGCGGCCAAGACGGCGACGCCCAAGAAGTAAGGCGGTCGTTCATCACCTTCGCACCAGACTGATCGTGTGCCGGACGAACCCCGCTCCGGGGGTTCCAGGCATGCGGAAGATCAGCCCTTTGCCGGCAAGTTCGGCGCCCGTGACGGCGAGGACCTTGTCCGCCCGTACGAGCGGAAGCTCATAGGTCTCCCCGGCAAGGCCCTCGACGATAATGTCGAGCCCGTCTTTCGGGCCCGACATTTCCACCCGGATCGCCTTCAGCCCCCTGTCGGCGTCGCCCGTCCTGATCGCGACGGTCGGGGGGAGGACTTCGACGGTCGGTGCGAAGCCGATCTCTACCGTATCCTTGCCCGTTAGGGGGAATTCCACGCAAGGCCGGACGGCCAGGGCCGCAGGGCCGGCGTCGACGAACGCCGCCGGTTTGCCGTTGACCGAAGCGGACAGGATCGTCGTGCCGGGGCCGAAGGAGGGGCGGAACGACATACGCCATCCGGCGGGGGCCGTCGACGCCACGGCGATGATGACCTTCCCCTCCGAGCGCGAATAGCGGACGGCCACATTCGCTTCCCCGACCCTAAACCCCTCGACGCCCAAGCCCTCCCAATCGGCCGGAAGGCGAGGCTCGAAGGAGATCCGCTTTTCCGGAGCGCTCCCTCCCAGTCCGAGGAGACCCCTGACGAACGGGAGAACAACACTCCCGCCTGAGAATCCCTGGTGCGGCACCGCTTCGGCCGGCCAGATGTTCCGCGCTCCCGAAAAGACCTCCGTCACGGCCCCCGGGGCATTGTCGAAGGTGTGCCGAACCGAGGTCATCAGCGATCCGTATCCGGGGACGGGACGGTCGTTCATGTATTGCGCGGCGGCGACCCATCCGGTCAGGAAAGGCCACACGGCCCCAT
This sequence comes from Candidatus Aminicenantota bacterium, assembly GCA_963813235.1. Taxonomy (GTDB): domain Bacteria; phylum Acidobacteriota; class Aminicenantia; order Aminicenantales; family Saccharicenantaceae; genus JALHVH01. Next base: position 18,842 of record CAWEYF010000023.1, read on the forward strand.
AATTGTAGTTCAAGGGCTCGTAAAGCGCGCTTTTTTCGGACAGCGTCCGGGTGCCCCAATCCGTCGTGAGTTCGGCCGAACAGATCTCGTCCAAGGTTGACGCGCCCCGCTCCCGGTCGCCGAAGCCCCACATCAGCCCGACGGCGCTCCAGGGCGTCAGCTCACGGACCAACCCGCCCTCTTTATCGATCGCATGGGCATAGCGGTCCCCCTGCCCGTCCCAGAACCTCCGCCGCATGGTATCGACGGCCCGGGCATGGTCCGCCCCGGCCTTCTGCGAAAGAGCCGTATCGCCCACCGCCCGCGCCAAGCGTTCAATTCCTTCGCTTGCTCTGGCCCAGACGGCCGCCAGGTAGATATCCGTTCTGATGCCGGTCAGGGCGCCGAATTCGAGGGCCGCGAGCCCGGCCTTGGCGTTGTCCATGAGACCGTCGCCGTCCTCGTCCGTGGACAGGCACCACGCATAGGCCCTTTTCAGAGATTCCCAGCTCACCCGGACAAATTCGAGATCGCCTGTCTTCGCATAATAGTCGTCCATCGCTACGCAATAAAAGGGCGTCGTATCCCCGTGGATATAGCCGTAAGGGTAATCCCCCCACCAGTCGATATAGCCCGCGGCCTGGGACAGCTCGTGGGCCATTTTGCCGTCCTTGCGCTGCCATTTCCGCGAGAACGCGAGGGCATCCTTCGCCGCCGCGGTGTTCCCGAGGCTGTCCAGGCTCAGGACATTGATGAAGGCGTCCCCCCCGAAGAACCAGCCGAATCCCGGCCGTCCGCCCGTGCCCGACGGTCCGAATCCGGCGACGAGTCCGCGTCCGAGGTCGGGATTGTCCACGACGAGGTTGTCATAGCCGACCTTCGCCCAAGCAAAGGCCAGATCGAGGTCCGGGTCCGGCGTCCTGACGCGCAGGCTCGAAGCGAGGAGGTCCGCGTAGTGCTTCTCTGCGGACCGGCAAACCGATTCGGGGTTCTCGGCCAGCTTCCGGTAGACATCGATCACGGCGTCGCGGCTCCCCTTTCCCCCGGCGATGATGACGGGGATGTACCTCCCCTGGACGGCCGCGGGCTTGTCAACGGCGATCTTGAACTGGTTGGGGACGTCCGAAAGCATATGAGCCGGGGTATACGAGATCCCCGTCGCCGCCCGGGCGCCGACGAGACCGTGGTTCATCCGCGTCGACTCGGAGATGACGTAGGCTTTGAGTGTGTCGTCCCAATAAGCGTACTGGCCCCCGAGCCCCGCCGGCCACATCGGCTGGAGGGCGGGGAGGAAGCCGGCCACGATCGACAACGGCTCGTTCGCGTCAATATCAAGGAGGATGATCGCGCCTGGCTCGTCGATCGCCGCGACATAATGGGCCCGGACCGTGAACGCCTGGTGGACAAACGTGATCGTCGTCCGCGACGGCGTCACATCGATGAAACGGGCGACGTCGCGGCCTTCGACGGGGACCGTGCTCGACCCAGGAGAAACGAGAACCGGAAATCGCGGAAGAGCTTGAGCGGCCAAGCCCAGGCCTCGAACGACCCGTCCTCGGACCCGAGGACGGCGAATTTCCGGCCGATCTTGTCGAAGTACGTCCCCGGTCGCGCCGGGCGCGAGAGGCGGATGGCGCACGGTTCGAATCCGAAGGCGGGGACCGTCCCCTCCTGAGGCCGGGCCGCCGGCGCGAGCGCCGATAACATGACCGATACGATCGAGACGACCGCGATTCTCTTCATGGGCAGGCCCCTCCCCTAGCAGTCAAATGCCGGACGCGCGATCAGAACGGCCCCCACTTCATCAGGACCGGCGGTATCAGGGCGAGGAGGCTGAACGCGACCAGAATGAGCATGAGCGGAAGGAACCACTTCGCCCACTTTTCCCAAGGGATCTTCGCGACGCCGAGGACACCCATCGTCACGGCCGAGGTGGGCAGGATGGGGTTTATGACCTCGCAGAGCTGGAAGGCCAGGACCGTCGTCTGCCGAGTGATGCCGACGAGATCGCTGAGGGGAGACATGACCGGCATGGTCAGCGCCGCCTGGCCGGTCCCCGAGTGCACGAAGAAGTTGATGACCGCCTGTATGAGGAACATGATCTGGGCGGTGACGATGCCCGGGACGGCCGAGATGAACCCGGCGGCCGCATACAGGACCGTGTCCAGGACGACGGCCTGGTTGAGGATGATCAGGACGGCCCGGCCGCCGGCGATGATCAAGGCGACGCCGATGAGGTCCGCGGCCCCCGAAACGAAGGTCTTGGCCATGTCTGAGGGCCTGATCCCCGCGACCGGCCCGGCGACAAGCCCGATCCCGAGGAACAGGGCTCCGATCTCCTCCATGTACCAGCCCTTGGCCAGGATCCCGTAAATGAGGACGGCGACCCCGGCGAACAGGATGGCCAGCACCGTCTTCTGCGCGGGCCCCCAGGGGCATTCCTTCGCCCGAACCTCCGCTGCCGTGTAGCCCCGTGCCTGGTCGATGTCGTAGACCAGGCTCTTCTTGGGATCCTTCCTGACCTTCTCGGCATACATCATGACGAAGGCGATAGAGAGCACGGTATTGATCACCCAAAGGATGAGCCGGTAGGTCAGGCCCGAGTAAAGAGGCAATTCCGAGAACCCCTGAGCGATGCCGACCGTGAACGGGTTGAAAAACGCCGCGCCGAACCCCGCCGCCGCACCGATGAACGGGATGGCGACGCCGACGATGGAATCGTAGCCGAGCGACAGGGCCAGGGGGATGAAGATGAGGACGAAGGGGATGGATTCCTCGGACATCCCGTAGACCCCCCCCGCCAGCGAGAAGACGACCATCAGGACGGGGACAACGAATTTTTGCGTCTTCGGCTTCTTCGCGAAGAAGCTGGAGAGCCTCTGGATCCCGGACTCGATGGCCCCGCTCTTGCCCAGGATGGCGAACGTGCCGCCGAAGATGAGGATGATGAAGATGATCAGGGCGCCGTCCTGGAAACCGCGGATCGGCGCGATGAGGAGCCATTGCGGCCCGAGCATGTGCTTGGGGGTCTCGGCGTAGGTCCCGGGAACGGTGATCAGGCGCGTCTGGCCCTGGAACGTCTTCTCGACGCGCTTGAATTCGCCCGAGGGGATGACGAGGCTCAGGGCGTAGACCCCGATGACCAGGGCGTAGATCAGGACCAGCGTGTGGGGGAGCTTGAATCCCGCCGTCTTCCGAGCCGCCATCACCGGGCCTTCTCGAGCAGGATGAGGGTGTTCTGCAGGACGCCGAAGGCGTCCATGGTCTTCTTGAATTCGTCGTACTGTTCCACGGGGATCTCCCTCCGCATGATGTTGATTTCCTTCCGGATGGTCACGACGGAGCGAGCCTTGTCGTAGGACGCGACGAGCCTGAACTCCCCGCAGGGGAGCTTCTTTTCGAACCCGGGCGGAATATAGATCGGCTCGAACCCCGCCGGGACAACGATCTCGGCCTCGGCCTCGGACCTCGACGTGTCGCTCGCACGGAAAGGATATGAGCGCTTGGCGAGGCTGGGCGCGGACGGTAATTCGAGGAAGCCGAACGGCAGGCGCGGGATCGTGACGAGCATGATATCGCCCTGGAAAACGCCGTAGGAGCCGCCCTTGAACGCCAGCGAGAATCTCGCTTTCGCCGCGAGGTCTCTGAGGTCACTCTGGTGGCTGGACACGACCTCGCCCTCGCCGAGGAGCCTATTCACGGACTCCGCGTAAAATTCCGCGAGCTCCCTCGCCGTCTTGTCCTTCAGCTCCCGGCGGGCCAGGGTGTCGAAAATTCCCGAGAGCCCGACCTCGGCCTGGCCCTTGATCGTGCCGTCGGACAAGAGCTCGGCCCTGATGACGCTCGAAGAGACGCTTTCGGTCCCGGCCAGGCATCGGACGGACACGAGCTCGGCTGATCCGGGCCGGATCAGGAGGCCCTCGGAGTCCTTGCCTTCGCCGAAATATCCATACAGGGAGTCGTCGGCGAAGGGGTCCAGGAACATGGTCCCCCCCGCCCCGGGAACGGCCACGAGGACGCTGTCGAACTGCTTGAGCGACGGGACCTCAGCGGCCGGAGGAACGCCCTCCGCGTTGATGAGGACGGGGTGAGCTTCGATGCCCGCGGCCCCCAGCATGGCGACCAGCAGGGCGGACTTGTCCTTCCAATCGCCGTACCGGTTCCCGAGGACCGTGTCGGCGTCATGGACATCGGTGCCGCCTTCGGCGAGATCGAGCTTCACGCTCCTGATCTCGCGGGCGACGAATACGAAGATCCTCCGGACCTTCTCTTCCCCGGAGGACGCCCCCTTCGTCAGTTCCCCCGCGAGTCGGGCGGCTGCGCCCGAGCGCTTCAGGGCCCCGAAGAAGGACCTCGCGAACGGACGGGTCGCCTCGCTCCAATCGGCCGCGGTCGTGAAAACGATCCGCGCGGCGACCTCGGCGCGCGGGGGCATGAATTCCTCGGGCCTGATCTGGGGGGAATCCGAGGCCTCGAGCGTATAGACGAGTCCTTCCGGCGTCCGCTCTTCGGTCAGCCCGGCGGAGAGTCCCGAGACGCGATACTTCAGCGTCTTGCCGGCGGGGACGACGATCCTGAGCCGCTTCCTCAGGAGGGGCTCGTCGGTTTGGAACGAAACGACCTCGTCCAAGTTTCCGGAGCCGCCCCGGCTCTCCTTCGAATAACGTACGGCCAAGCAGGCTCCCGGATCTACGGCCGGGAAGGACAGCACCCGGTGGGCGACATTGGCGTACATCTCGGCATCCGCCAGGTTCGGCGGGGTCAGGTCGTTGATGGCGCCCTTCTCGACGTCCACAGGCGGGACGCCGGGCTTGTAGGTCCTGGCATACGTCAGGCTCACGGTGTCCAGGGTCTTGTCGAACGGGATCCGGAAATCGCTGAACTTCTCCCGCCCACGGACGCTGAAGACCTCGAGGACGAGGGCATAGTCCTCGCTCTTGGTCCCACCGGGGGCCAGGCGGAACTCCTGGTCGAGCCGGACGATGATCGCGCTTGCATCCGGATACTTGCCCCTGGCGGGGGCCTTCCTGACGATCTCCTCGACGCTCTCCTGGGCCGAAACGGGGATCGCAAGGCTTATGGCGAGGGCGAGGAGCAGGTATCTTGTGATCCTCATCGGAGGTCTCCCTTGTCCCCGACCGGGGCGTTCTCGAGGATGACCATGGACTTCTGGAATCTCTTCAAGGCCATGGCCACCCTCCTCAAGCTGCGGTACCCGGCAGGGTCGAGGCTCGACGATTCGATCCTGAAATCGCTCGCGAAGCGGACCTTGCCGCCCTCGAGGGCGGTCGTGATCTTCAGGCTCACCGGGCCGTCCTTGACCGGATATGGGGTCCGGTATGCCTTTGACTTCGTAGCCCTCCGGGAGTGTCAGCGTCTCCTCCTGCCGGCAGCCCCGGGTCGAGAAAAGGAACATCGGGTACTTCCGTTCGGCCTTGTCGATCAGCGATTCGAAGATCCCGACCGACAGGAGATCGAAGGCCCCCAGGGAGAGCGGGATCTTGAACATCCGGTATCTTCCGAGGTCGGCCATATACCCCTGCGCCTTGAAGCGGAACGTGACCTCGATGGGCTTTCCGAGGTCGGTGAAATCGGTGACCTTGACGTCCTCCACTTTCATCGAAGGCGAAATGATCTGGCCGAGCTGCTGCCAGACCATGGGGTATTGGGAGGCCGGGACCTGCTTGCTGACGCTCCGCATGCCGAAGTCATAGAAGCCCTTCCCCGTGATGCGGACCGTGCCCTCGATCGCGCCGTCGGGAAGGACGCGGCTCTCTGACACAACGAGGCCGAGGCTCCGTTCAGCCGGCACCGGGGGGACGATCTCGAGGTCCCTGCCCTTTTCGTCCAGCATGAGGATGGAATGCCCGCCCACGTACGTTTCGCCGAACTCCGAGCTGAGCTCGAGCGTCGGGTCCATGTAGACGACCCGGCCGTCTTTGAGGACGACGGCGCAGATGGCGTGCTCGAAGTAGATGACGGGGATCTCCTTTTCGGTCCGCTGGCTGACGTTGATGATGGTGTCGTAGGAATCGACGCCGATCTCCCGAAGCATGGCCATCATCAGGAGCGACTTGTCGCGGCAGACGCCGTATTGCTTCTCGAACGTGTAGGAGGCGGCGTGCGGTTCGATAAAGGCCCCGAGGTCCATCGAGGAGCCCATATAGCGGATCTTCTGGGCGACATAGCGGAAGATCGCCGTGATCTTCGCTTCCTCGGACGTCAGGCCGTCGGTCAGCTCCCGGACCTTGGCCCTCATGGCGTCGTTCGGCTCGGTCTTGCCGACGTTGAGGCTCGCCCCATAACGGGAGAGCTCCTTCCAGTCCCTGAACGTCGAGGCCACGACCTTGAGGCCCACGTCCTGGATGGGCGTCATGGCAGGCTCTTCGTCGATCTTCGGAACATTCGCGACCTTCCAGCGATGGACGACACGGTCGCCTTTCTTCTCCAGCTCGTGATCCACTTGGCCGTTCTTCGCGACGAAACGGAGCGGCCTGGACGCCGGTCCGGTGATCGCGCATTCCTTCCTCAGGATGGGCCACATGCTTTGGAAGAGCATGATCTCGTTGTAGTGGCCTTTGACGATGGGCTTGGAGACCGTCTCGACGACGATCTCGAGCGCGTCCCCGATCTCGAGGCCCGGGAACGTGACGTTGACGCGACGAAAACTCTCCTCGAGGATGTTCATGGCCTGGGTCTCGGCCATGGTCCCGTCCCTCATGGACTCTTTCGGGACATCGATGACCCGGCCGTCCTTCTTGATGACCCGGGCGAGCGGGATCGTGACCGACATGTATCGCTTGTGGTACGAGACCTTTCGCGAGGCGCACATCTGCTTGCCCTTGTCCGTGAGGATCTTGACCGCGGAGTGCTCCCGGGACGTGTAGCTTCCGTCCTCCTGGAAGACGGTATCGTTGTCCTCGAAGATGATGAGGGCGTTGGCGTCGGGGTACTCCCGGAGGCCGCCCGCCTTGAGGATCTCCCCGGGCACCAGCAGGCGACACCTGCCTTATCCTGCGCCGCGAACGCGCCGCAGGCCAGAGCCAGCAGGGCCGGACCGACCGTCCATAGAAGTCGCTTCATTTCTCTCATCGGGACACCTCTAAATGCCGGCAACTTCCGATAAGAATATTATGAAAGGAACCGGGAGTCAATCTTGTCGCCCCCCGAGCCCGCCGGATTCAGCGACCCGCGAATTCGACCCTGACCCGCACGATCTCGGGAACGCTGCCGGTGCGCACGGGCGGGCCCCACGTGCCGACGCCGCACGAGACGTAGTACTGGGTCCTCCCCTTCCTCAGATAACCCCAATACTGCTCGTAGATCTTTTTGTTGATGAGGTTGAGGGGAAAGAGCTGTCCGGCGTGGGTGTGGCCGGACAGCTGGAGGTCCACGCCGGCGTCCTCGGCCTCCTTCAGCCGGATCGGCTGATGGTCGAGCAGGATGACGGGCAGCGCGCGATCGATCCCGGCGCCCGCGAGGATCTCCGGGAGCGCCTTTCGCTCCTCCCCGAACCGGAGGGCCGTCGGGTCCTTGCGCCCGGCGAGGACGAAGGCGCCCCCGACGGTGACGGCTTCGTCCTGGAGGACCCTCACCCCTCCCCGGGCCAGATACTCCATGTTCTTGGCGAACCCGCCGTAATACTCGTGGTTCCCCGGGACGGAAAAGACACCCAGGGGGGCCTTGATGGACCGAAGCGCTGAGATCATCCGCTCCTCCTCGGCGATCGAGACGCTTTCGTCCACGATGTCGCCGGGCAGGAGGACGATCTCCGGCTCGAGGGCGTTGATCCTGGCCACGATGGTCTCGAGCCTCCGGCTTTCCATGATCGTGCCCAAATGGATGTCCGAGACCGCGACGACGTTCAGACCGCCGCGCCCCCCGCCGGCGGGCCTGTCGATCCGGATATCGAGCGTCCGGAGGCGCGGGTGGAGGGCGTTGATATAGCCTCCGACGAGCCCGAGGACGGAAATGCCGCAAACGGCCGCGAAGGCGATGAGTCCGGTCCTGTGCGGGTCCGCGGCCCACGCCTTCGGGAAGAGGCGGATCGCGCGGTTCGCGAGGCGAAAAATGTCCACGGCGAGGAGCGCGAAGAAGAGGTTCACCATCAAGGCCAGGTAGAACGACCCCGAATGGATGAGCACGTCGGAGAGCCGGCCCCGCGAAGGGCCGTTCAGCGCCCGTCCGAGCGGATAGGCCGCGATGAGGAGCCCCACGGCGGCGTAGAAGGCGGCCCGCGCCGCGGGAGATCCCGCGAGCGCCTGCCCGCCGCGGCGCAGGATGTAAAAATTCGCGCCGCCGTAGACCGCGAGGACGATGAGCAGGAACACGGCCATGTCCGATCTCCTCATGGGATCCTATTGAACCATGTGATCTCTTCGAGGGCTTTTCGCTTCATTCCGGATGGCGGCCGGCTCGCCGCATACCCCAGGGGAAGCAGGGCGACGATCTTGAATTTCCGGGGGATGCGGAGGACTTTACGGACGCGCCGGACGTTGAACCACCCGATCCAGCACGTCGCGAGTCCCTGCTCCTCCGCCTTGAGGACGAAATGCTCGCCCGCGATGCCGATGTCGATGAGATAGAATTGCGTCCCCTGGATGCGCCGGCCGAGACGGTGGGCCAGAAAGTCGAGGGAGGCGAGGACGACGACGAGGACCGGCGCCTGGCCGGCGAACTTCGTCATCCCGTAGATGCCCGAGAAGGCCTCCCCGGCCAGCCTCGCCTTGAGCTCCGGGTCGTCGACGACGAGGAACCTCCACGGCTGGGCGTTCTCGGCCGAAGGGGCGAGCCGGGCCGCCTCGAGGCAGGAGAGGATCTTCTCCCGGTCCACGGGGTCGGGCCGGAAGCGGCGGATGCTCCGACGGGAGCGGATGAGCGCGTCGATGGGGGTCGTCATCATCGGATCCTCTTCATGGTCACCAGGCCCGCGCGTTCCAGGACCGAGAAAAACTTTCGAACGTCGCCTTCGTCCACGGGGCCGAGCTCCGCGGAAACGGCCAGCGTGATCTCGAGCAGGCTCCTCTTTCCGTCCGCAAAATTGAGGGCCTCGTAGGCCGCGTCGCCCTGGAGCCCCATGCTCTCAAGCGCATCGCCGCCGAGCTTCTCGACGAGATAATCCGCTTCGAGCGGGCCGATAAAATCGGCGGCCCGGACCGGGACGAGGCGCGCGTCCTTGTTTTCCGTCTCGGTGTACGCCAGAGGCTTCGGCACGGCGCCCATCGCCGCGCAGAGTTTTCTATAGGTCAGGTTGGCCTCTTTCGGGAACGAAAGAGCCGCTTCGTCCATGTGCGTCTTGAGAGCGGCGATGTTCCTCTTCGTTCCGGGCTCCGAGGCCAGGACGCTCGCGGACGCGATGGATAGGGCTTCCCGCTTCGCCGCATGGCCGACGGCATTCAGGACCCGCCGGTAAGCCTGATGGACCCCCTCGGCGTCGCCCGCCGCGACGAGGCCCGCCAGGGCATCGTAGTAGTCGGCCGACAACCGGCCGAGGCCGTTCCTCGCGACGAGCCGGGCCGTGTCCGCGGCTTCACGATCGCCCGCGGCGGCGATATAGTACGCCGTGCCCAGGGCGATCACGCAGGAGCGCCGGAGCTCGGTCGGGTCCACCTTGTCCATGCTGTCGAGGCTCGTATGATGGAAGACATCGTCCCGGTTGAGCATGATCGCCGGGACCTTCAGGGCCCCGTCGTTGAAGACGACGTGGTCGCTGCCGCCGCTGTAAGGCCGGAGCCTCCAGACGAACGGGTGGGCCGAACCGTTGAGGCTCGTCAGGCCGAGCGACTCGACGAGCCCGGCGAAGCGGGCCGCGACGTCGCAGAGGAAGGTCGGAACGGAATCCGGCGTCCGGAAGATATTGAGCACGCCGCCGGTCTTGTGGAGGTCCTCGCCGATCATGTCGCAATTGATGACCGCCAGGGTGTTCCGAACCCTGTCGAGGTGGGCCTCGACGTAGGGCATCGTTCCGTTGAACTCGGGCACCCAGACGAAACGGATCGTGCGCCTGGGGGGGGCGATGATCCCCTTGCCCACCAGGACCTCGAGGGCCCTGGCCATCTCCAGCATCCCGCCGCTCCCCGAGGCGTTGTCGTTGGCGCTCGGCGTCGGGTGGCAGAGATGGCCGATGATCATGATCTCCTTTCCGGGTTCGACGCTCCCGGGGAACGCGGCCGAAAGCACCTCGAGCCGGCTTCGGGAATATTCGGCCTCGACGTCGGCCCTGAGGCGGACCTTATGGCCCTCTTCAAGCATCCGTTTTAGGGTCGCGCCCTGGTCCTTGCTGATGTTGAACCCGAAACCGAGCTTGTCCCTGTCCTCCCATCGCGGCCAGAGGGAGGTATAGCGGACCATGTTCGGGTAGCCGGGACGCGTATCCGGGGCGAAATACGTCAGGACGCCAACGGCCCCGCGGCCGAGCACGGCCTCTTTCATGACCTCCGCCGTCGGGCCCGTGGACAGGACGATCTTCCCCCTGACGTCCCTGTCTTTGTAGGAAACCTCCCCGATGCCGGCGCCGACGTCCACGAGCTCGGCCTCGACGCCGGCCGAATGACTGTGCTTGACGAGACTCAAGGGAAGCTCCGCGAACGAGCACAGGCGCTCCCGGGCAGGGGCGGTCATCCACAACTCGGCTTTTCGGGCCTTCCAGCCGATGACGCTGCGGAAGGTGGAATAGCGTTTCGTCCCGTCCGAAGGCCACCCCTCGAGCGCAACGTCCTTGTAGCCCATCTTCTCGAGCTGGTCCTTAATCCAGACGGCCGCATCGTGGAAGCCTTCGGACGCCTGGATGCGGTCGAATTTCGAAACTTCGCCGGTATAGCGATAGGCCGTTTCTCCCGAGACTTCGCCCGCCAGCCTCCGGACGAGGGCCTGCGCGGCGAGCGGCGGTTCCGCCGCCCGCACGGACACTGCGGCAAGGCCGACGGCAAGGGCAAGGATCCGGGCTTTTCTTTGCTGAAATTTCATGGGGCGACCCTCCAGCGGATTCATGGACTATAAAATTAATGCGAAAAGGCGCCGGATTGCAACATCTTTATCCGACACGGGCCGCTTCGGAGACGGGGCTTGCGCCGGGCTCCCCTTTTTTGATATATTCCGGTTTGAACGGAATTCGGGATAGGAGGAAGTCCAAGTGAAAAGACTCGCGGCGTTCGGGATCGTTGTTTCGCTCGTCTTCGTCTCCTTCGTGGCCTGCGGAAAGAAGGCCGAAGGGCCGGAGGCGGGCCGGGCAGGGACGGAAGCCCTTCTCAAACTGCTTCCTAAGAACACCCAGGGCATCGTCGTCGTCGATGCCCACAGGGTCATCACCACGCAGTTCGCCGACAAGGCCATCAAGGAAGACAAGAACCAGGCGAAATATCAGGCGTTCATCAAGGAGACCGGGATCGACCCTCAAAAGGACATCTACGGCATCGCCGTCGCCCTCGCCGGCCAGGCCGAAGGCGGGGCCGCGAAGCAGGAGGCGGCCGTCGTCGTCGCCCTGAAATATGACAAGGACCTCCTCCTGGCAATGATGAAGAAGGAAGGGGCCGAGATCAAAGAAGAGACCTACGAGGGTGTGGTCGTTTATTCGGGGATCAAGGCCGAGGCCGGAAAGCCCCCCGCCTCCGCCGCGTTCCTCGACGCGTCGACCGCCGTGGCCGGAAGCGACGCCATGGTCCGGCAGGTCATTGATGTCTTCGCAAAGAAGGGGGAGAACGTCCTGAAGAACGACGTTCTGGCCGCGATCATCAAGACCGCCAACAAGGATGCCATGGTCTGGAGCGCGTTCGCCATCCCCGAAGAGGCCACGAAGAAGCTCGCCCAATCCAATCCCATGATGAGCAGTCTCGAGGGCATGAAGGCCATGACCCTGTTCTTCGATTACCGGGACAAGACGTTCCTCATGGAGATCAAGGCCCAAGGCGGGGACCAGGCCAAGAACAAGCAGCTGGCCGACATGCTGACCGGCTTCAAGGCGTTGGGGGCCGGGGCCGCAGCCAAGAATCCCGATGTCGGCGAGCTCCTGAACCGGATCGAGGTATCCTCCGGGGCTGATTTCGTCAAGATCGCGGCCGGCCTGCCCGAGGACGTCCTCGAAAGGCTCACGAAGTCCGCCGCTCAGAAGGTCGAAGGCATGATGAAGCCCCAGGAAGGGGCCAAGCCGGAGGCTCCCGCGGAAGAGCCGAAGGAAGAGCCAAAGGAAGAACCCGAGGTCTAATCCTCGAACATATACTCTTTCCAGCTGAAGACCAGGCAGGCCAGTCCCAGGAAGACGGCCGTGATCAGGACGAGGGCGAGGACCGCCGCGGCCGGTCCCGTCGGCTCCAGCCGGAACATCAGGATCGAGTATTTTCCCGGCGAATAGTAAGGGAGCAGGGACTTCAGGTAGTGGACGATCGAGAAGCGCTGGGTCGATCCCGGAAAGTACTGGATGGCCGTCTCCCAGCCGAATCCGAAGGCCAGCCCGATCAGGATGGACTTCTTTAGGAGCGCGCCGAGGAACGTGAACAGGGCCATATAGGCCATCAACCCGAGGACGAGGACCCCGGCGTAGCGCAGGAGAGCCGTCCAGGCCGAAATTTCCCCGAGCCGGCGGCCGTTCATGACGAGGTAGGAGGCCGCGAGGCTCAGCCCCACGATCATGGCTGCCAGGGTCGTATAAGCCGCGTATTTCCCGATGACGATCCCGCTCTTGGAGAGCGGCCGGGTCGTCAGGTACGGCAGGGTCTTCCCTTCGATCTCCTCCGAACAGACCGACGTCCCGTAGAACAGCGTCAGGATGACGACCAGGAACTGGAGGTCATAGATCATAAGGATGTCCTGAAAAACGGACATCACGTCGCCCGAGCGGCCGGCGAAGACGATCCGCACCATGACCGCCAGGGCGACCGGGAGCAGACCGAGCAGGAGGAACACCCGGACCTTCCGGGCCCGCCGCCCCAGGAAGAAGAAGAACGCGGCAACCTCGCGGACGGTTCTCAGCATGTCATTTCCCCACCAGGTAATCGAACACGGCCTGGAGGTTGTCGTCGGGCGAGGTGATCTCGTCGACGTGGACGCCCCCCTCCAGGATGACGGCGTTGAGGCGGCCGAAGAACGCGTCCCGGTTGTGCGTCTCGACGACGAGGCCGCCGGCGTCCGCCTCGAAATGCAGGTTCAGGACGTAGGGCTCCTTCACGAACCGGGCGGCCAGGGCCCGGGGGTCGTCGCACTTGAGCGAAATGACGTGCGGATGCGTCTCGATGAGGTCGCGGATGTAGTGGATGTCGCCCTGGGCCAGGATCTTGCCCTGGTGGATGAGGATGATCCGCGTCGTCAGGGCCTCGATCTCGGGCAGGACGTGGCTCGAGACGAGGATGGTCCGCCCCTGGTCCCGGTACTCCTTGATGAGCCGGATGAGCTTCCGCTTGCCCAGCGGGTCGAGCCCGCTCAGCGGCTCGTCGAGGATGATGATCTCCGGATCGTGGGCGATGGCCTGGGCGAACTTGATGCGCTGGCGCATGCCGCGGCTGTAGCCCCGGATCCGCCGGTCCTTGTCCGCGGTGAGCTCGACGATGTCCAGGGCCTTCGCCGCCCGGTCCCGGGCCTCGTCCCGCGAATAGCCGTAGAAGGACAGGAGCCCGGTCAGGAACTCCCACCCGGTGATCTCCTCGTAGAAGGCGTCCGGCTTCCGGGCAGAATCCGATCTTGGCGAACAGAGCGATAGGCGTTCCAGATCCGGCGGCCCAGGACCGAGACCTCGCCGAGGTTGGGCTTGAGCTGGCCGGTCAGGAGCTTCATGAAGGTCGATTTACCCGCCCCGTTCGGCCCCAGGAGCCCGGTGATCCCAGGCTCGATCTCCAGCGTGACGTCGCTCAGGCCGAGGACGTTCCCGTACCACTTGGAGAGGTTCCGGTCTCGATGATGGCGGTTCACTTGATCACCTCGACGCTCCGCGATCCGTCGCCGAAGGACGGCGGCCGAGGCGGCGCAGATCCCGGCCAGGACGAGGAACGACAGATAGCCCAGGATACGGCGAACGGCGGCGGCCGAAGATCACCGCCCCGACCTGCTGGAGGTTGCCCTTGATGATGAAGAGGGCGACGTACGGGCTGTGGAAGATGCCGTACAAGATCCCGTAGAAGACGTCCGAGAAGATATAGACGAGGAAGATCAGGATCGAGACGTAGCGCCGGTTCTTGCTGAGAGAGGAGATGAGGAGGGTGTAGAGAGGAGAAGAAGAGCGTCAGCAGGGCGAATAGCCAACGATGACCGAGAGGAGCCAGGGATAGCTCGGCCAGGAACTAGAAGCTCCCGGAAAAGATGATCTTGAAGATGATGAAGAGGAGGCCCGGGACGAGCGTCAGGATGAGGAGAAAAAGAAGACGACCGTCGGCAGCTTGCCCAGCCAGGTAGTCGCGCTTCCGGAGCGGCCGGGAAAAATAGAGCTGGAGCGAGTTGAACTTCAGGTCGTCGGCGATGAGCCCCGCCCCGGCGAGGACGAGGATCATGACCATGAGGAAGAGGAGGAAGTCGTTCGTGAAATAGGTCCTGAAGATAGGCCGGCTTGATGGCCCGACGAACTTCTCGACCCCGGAACATGAACTTGAAGTCCTCGAGGCGCTCCGAGATATAGATCGCCGGCCAGCAAGACGACGGCCGGCAGGAAGGAGAAGGAAAAGAGGAACTTGAAGAACTTCCGCTTGAAGGCCAGACGGATGCCGCGTCCGGGTGATGACCACCAGGGGAAGCGGCGTTCCTCGATCGTCCCGTCCCAGTGGCTGTAGCCCGTTCCGCGGATCGTCGCCATCAATCCACCCCCACCGTCCGGGCGAAGAGGTCCTCGAGCGACGTCCGGCTCCTGACGAAGTGCCGGACCTGGACGTCTCCGCGGCCGCCGCCGCGGAAGATCTCCACCGGCCGATGTCGGCGCGGCAGGTAGACCTTGAGGATGCCGTCCTCGGTTTCCTCGATCCGGCAGCCCCGAGGCCTCAGGCTTCGCGACGGAAAGCCGGCCGATTCGCCCTTGATCGCGGATCTCGTACAGGCTGTAGTCGATCGCTCGGAGGGTCTGCAAGCTCGCCCTGGGCGGCGACCTGGCCCTTGTTCAGGATGACGACGTCGGCGAGCAGGTCGTCTCGATGTCGGCCAGGATGTGGGACGAGACGAGGACCTGGATGTCCTTGGTCGAGGAGATGTCCCGGATGAGCTCGAGGATCTCCCGTGCGGCCGTGCGGATCGAGGTTCGACGTCGGCTCGTCGAGGAAGAGGAGCTTCGGGTCGTGGACGAGGGCCTGGGCCAGCTTCAGCCGTTGCTTCATCCCGGCCGAATAGGTTTCGAGGAGCCGGTAGCGGGCCTCGCCGAGCCCGACGTAGAACAGGACCTCGTGGGCCCTCTTCATGGCTTCCTGCCGCGGCATCCCCGAGAGCTCGCCGAAGTAGGCGGTGAAGGTCGACGGCGTCCATGCCGGGGATGAGGCAATCGTCCTCGGGCATGTAGCCGACCGACCGGCGGATGAGCGCCCTGTCGGTGCGGATGTCGTAGCCGAGGACGCGCCCCTCCCCCTTCGAGGGGGTCAGGAAGCCCGAGGAGGATGCGGAGGAGCGTGCTCTTGCCGGCGCCGTTCGGGCCGAGAAGGCCGCACGGCCCCGCCGTCGAGCTTGAGGTTCACGCCGTCGAGGGCGGTGATCGGCCCGTAGCTGAAATGGATGTCGTTGACTTCCAGGCTCATCTTAATATTTTACGGACGCCGGCTCAAAAGGTTCCCGTCGCGCCTCCCCGCCACGCGAATGCTTACCCCCCACTGTAAAGGGGGATTAGAAGGCTCCCATCACGCCTCGATCTCTGCCTGAGTGCTTACCCCCCTTTGCAAGAGGGGGTATGGGGTCAGGCTCTCCCCCCTTTATAAAAGGGGGGTTGGGGGGGATTTGTGTCCCGGCGCCGTCGACGAGGGCGCGGTAGGCCTTTTCGATGCGGTCCCAGTTCTCCTCCCTGTCGAGCGACCAGAACCGCCCCATCACCGTCACGACCTCCCCCGTCCCGAGCACGCGGCAGGTCTCCTCGACCTTCTCCACGTAGATAGCGCCGCTCTCCGGCCGTTCCCCCCTCCGCCCGATGAAGGAGTGGACGTAGACGTTCTTCACGCCGGTGTCCCGGGCCATGCGCAGGAGGGCGAAGAGATGGCGGATGGTGCCGTGCGAGCTGTAATGGGACACGATGCCCATGAGGTGGAGGGCCCGGCCGGTCGTGCGGGCGTTGTCCATCGCCCAAACGAAGGCCTGGTTCCGAAAGAACGACCCGTCCTCGACGGCCTTGTCGATCTTGACCCGGTCGAGCAGGACGCGTCGACCCGCCCCGAGGTGGAGGTGCCCGGCCTCGGAGTTGCCCACGGTCCCCGCCGGCATCCCCACGGCTTCGCCGAACGAGTCGAGGACGGCGTGGGGGAAGCCGACCAGAGGCCGTTGAAATGCTGCGTATCCGCCTCAGAGGATCATGTTGCCGAACGTGTCCTCGCGGCGGCCCCAACCGTCGAGGACGAGAAGCAGGATCTTCCGGCGGGCGCAAGCGGCCGGACGCCTTCGAAAAGGCCTTTTCCGGTCATCTCGGGGGCGTCGCGACCCCCGCCAGATCCAGGACCGTGGGAGCGACGTCGGCCAGTTCCCCCGCGACCCTCAGCCGGAACGGCCCGCCGTCCGCGCCCGCAAGTCCGGCCATGATGAACGGGACGGGGTTCTTTGTATGACCCGTGTTCACGGTTCCGTCCGGATAGAACCATTCCTCAACGGTCCCGTGGTCGGCGGTGACGATTTGCCCGCGCCTGCGGGCGCCTATTTCACGAACAGCGCCAACTACTGTCCATTCCATTTCTTTGTTCCCTGTTTTAAGAATGACCCTGTCCCCAACTTTCATGCCTGCTCCCTCCAGCAGTTCATGGTTGATAACCAGAGCGTTCGTATCATTCGATTGCAGCCAGCGCCCCTCAATAATCGGAAAAGTGATCATTTCTGTGGCAGGCGTCACTCCGGTCAGGGTGAAGCTAATGCCATCAGTCCCATCGGAATTTTTTCGTGCTGCTAAAATCTGCACCCAGCTCTCAACTTCTGATATGCCAGGCACAGCAAGAACTGTTTTTTCTACATATTCCACAGGATAGGGTTGGCTGAACTTTACCTCAATGTCATAATGGCGGGCATTCATTGCCACATCGATAGTGTTTGACCACGACTCTCCGACATTAATGGCGCTCATGAAAGTTGCGCCTCCTACTGCCAGGATACCGATTGTAAACAGCAGGCGTGACCTTTGCCGAAAAGTATTACGCAGCGAGAGCATAAGCGGACGACTCATGCCACGCATGCGGGAAACAAGCATGTCAATACGGTTTGTACCGAATTGGTTTTTACCAATGCCGTAATCGCTAATAGCCTGCTGGACTGTGATCCGGCTGCCCCTGTATACCGGAATGGCGGCAGCAAGCAGCGGCACAGACAGCCCTACGAGAATCTGGACCGCGTATACCCAGTGCGGGATGAAGTCGCTTGTGATGTTGAAGTTCAATATTTTCGCTGTGAATACCGCAAATGCCCGGCCTGCCCACATGCCAGCAGGAATACCAATAACAAGCCCTCCAATGCCAAGAAGCAGCACCGATCCGAAATAAAGTCCAGCTATCTGGTAAGTCCTTGCTCCAATGACCTTCATCACTCCTATCTGCCTGATCTGCTGTGCAAGCAAAGCAGATACTGTGCTTGCGACAAGTATGCTGCTAAGGATCAGGGCGAGGATGCCGAACGCCTCCAATAAGAACAATAACGAATCCATCTGATCAGAATGCGGATGTTTACCTGCATTAGGAATTTCAACCTGTGAAACATTGTATCCGCGTTCCTCCATTACATCCCTGACCTGATTAGGCAACGCTGGTGATATGAGGAATATCCTTCGCATTTTCAGCCACAACGATACGCAATTCATTTAAGGCGCGTGTCTCGCCAAGCCATCTCAAGGGTATTGAGGGTGATGTAGCCGTAGGCGATATTATCCACATCTCCCGGTGATTGACCCGGGTCATGGACAATCCCGCTCACGCGCAGTTCGTGATCTTGCCCATTATCTGGAGTCTGGATTATTACTTTGTCACCGATCTGCTTTTTTATTATTGGCAGCGCCGAACGTTCGATGAGTATTTCACTGTCAGCGGGCGGCCAATTGCCCCGCTCGAGTTTAAACGTTGACACGCGCAAATTGTTGAAGTCATCGATTACAAATAGCAAGAGCCTGCGCCACTCATCCGGTCCGACCAGGATGCGAGCCGTGACAATACGTCGTGGTTCAGCGTTTGCAACCCCGGGAGACTTTCGACAACTGCAGCCAGCTTATCATCGGCATTGTCCGTGTACAGGATCGCAGATGCCGGGTTTGTACCAAGGAAATTTGCGTTTATTTCGTGGGTTAGAATGGAATATCCGGTCAGTACCGTGCCGACCCCGAAAATCCCGATAGCGATAGCCAGTACTGCCAGTAATGTGCGTATCTTGTTCAGCCACAGGTCGCCCAGCACTTTTCGCCAGCGTACATTAATCATATAGACCACTTCCATTGACAACCTGCCCATCCGCTAATTTCACCACGCTTGATACCCATTGCGTGATGTCGCGTTCATGCGTCACCATCACTATGGTTTTGCCCGATGCTGTAAGGTCTTTAAAAAGCTGCAAAATAGCGTCTGAGGTGTGTGAATCGAGATTTCCGGTCGGCTCATCCGCCATGAGCAGCGCTGGGTCATTCGCAAGAGCTCGTGCAATGGCGGCACGCTGCTGCTGACCGCCGGAAAGCAGTGCGGGAAGCTTATCTGCCTGCTCAGTGATACCAACCTGTTCCAGCAGGTGCAGCGCCCGTTCTTTACGTTCACGTGCAGGGATAGTATTGCAGAAGTCCATGGGCAGCATCACATTCTCCAGAATGGTCAGCATGCGCGACAACTGGAAGAACTGGAATACCATACCTACATTTCGTCCGCGCCATTTTGCAAGCTGGTCCTGGTCAAGGGTATGGATGGCGGTATCGCCGAACCATATTTCTCCGGATGTGGGTCTGTCAATACCGCTTAGCATATTGAGCAGGGTCGATTTCCCGCTGCCTGATTTGCCTGTGATGGCAATGAACTCGCCCGTTTTTACCTGCAGATCAACTTCCCTTAGAGTTTGGAATGTACCTCCTGCAACTTCATAGGTCTTAGT
>CAWEYF010000024.1:0-122886 GCA_963813235.1 Candidatus Aminicenantota bacterium
GACGTCATCGTCGGCATCGGCCCCGAGGAGCTGGCACGCCGACGGCCGAGAAGATGCGCCGGCTCATGCACTACGGCCAGATGCTCCAGTCGCACGCCCTGCATTTCTTCCACCTGGTATCGCCCGACCTCCTCTTCGGCATGGACGCCGACCCGGCCATCCGGAACATCATCGGTGTCGCCCTCAAGCACCGGGACCTCGCGGTCCGGGGGGTCCTCCTCCGCAAGTACGGGCAGGAGGTCATCCTGGCCACAGCCGGCAAGAAGATCCACGGCACCGGGGCCATCCCCGGCGGCATCAACAAGAACCTGACCGTCGCCGAACGCGACGCCCTCCTCAAGGCCCCCGCCCCGCTCAACGCCGACACGATGGTCGAGTGGTCCCAGGGCGCCCTGGACTTCTTCAAGTCCTTCCACAAGGACAACGCGGCCCTCATCGACGGGTTCGCCCCGTTCCCGAGCAACCACCTCAGCCTGGTCCGCAAGGACGGCGCCCTGGACCTCTACCACGGCGTCCTCCGGGCGGTGGACAGCGACGGGCGGAAGGTCCTCGACGACGTTGACTACAAGAATTATCTCGACCACATCGGCGAGGAAATACGCCCCTGGAGCTACATGAAGTTCCCCTACCTGCGGGCCCTGGGCAAGACGGCCGGGTGGTACCGCGTCGGGCCGCTCGCCCGGCTCGACACGTGCGACTTCATCCCGACGCCCCTGGGCCGAGAAGGAGTTCGAGATCTACAAGGCCTACACGGACGGCAAGCCCAACAACATGAGCCTGCACACGCACTGGGCCCGGCTCATCGAACTCCTCCACGCGGCCGAGGTCATCCGGGACCTGCTCAACGACAAGGACCTCCAGGGCGAGAAGCTCGTCCGGAAGGGGAAACGCCTGGTCCGAAGGCGTCGGCCTGGTCGAGGCCCCTCGCGGGACCCTTTTCCATCACTACCAGGTTGACGAGAACGACTTGATCTCGATGGCCAACCTCATCGTCTCGACGACCAACAACAACGAGCCGATGAACCGGGCGGTCAACTGGGTGGCGACTCAGATGATCTCGGGGAAACCCGAGATCACCGAAGGCATGCTCAACCGGGTCGAGGTCGCCATCCGCGCCTACGACCCCTGCCTCAGCTGCGCCACCCACGCCCTGGGGCAGATGCCGCTTGCGATCGAGCTCGTTGACGCGGCAGGGACGGTCATAGATAAAAAGACGAGATGAGCGAGTTAGGCAGGACGAGTAAACCGGGGGGGGCGGACTAAGCGGGCGAGTTAAGCACGACGAGCGAGTCAAGCGGGGCAGACGAAGCAGGCGAGATCGGCAAGACGAGCGAGACGGGCGAGGCAGACAAAGCGGGCGAGATAGGTAAGACAAGCGAGACAGGCGGGGTAGACGGGACCGACAGGATGGACGAGAAGGACGGACTTCCCCCCTTTGGAAAAGGGGGGTTGGGGGGATTTGTCGGACGCACCCTGGTCATCGGCATCGGAAATCCCGGCCGCCGCGACGACGGCCTGGTCCCGCGCTCGTCTGAGCTTCTGGAAGCCGCGCGGCTCGAGGGCGTCGCCCTCGATTCCAACTTTCAGCTCAACATCGAGGACGCCCTGGCCTGCTCGAAATTTGGCACGGTGATCTTCGCCGACGCGTCCGAGACGGCCGAAGCGCCCTTCTCCTTCACCGAACTCGAACCGGCCCGTGAGATCGCCTTCACGACCCACGAGCTCTCCCCGGCCGCCGTCCTCGCCCTGTGCGAGGAGCTCTACGGACAGCGCCCCAAGGCCTGGATATTGGCCATCCGCGGCTACGCATGGGACATCGGCGAAAGCCTTTCACCTCAGGCCGAGATCAACCTTTCCGCCGCTCTCGCCTTCCTTGTCGGCCGGCTTAAGGCATAGACCAGATCCATTACTTCCGGAGATCGCCTTCTCAGGACTCGGGCTGCGGCGATGAAGGCCACCCCTCTCCCCCGACTCCCCGGAACCAGTCCCGGCGGTTCCCCCCGCCGCTACAGGGGGGTTCAGGGCGGCCTTGATCGCCGTTTTCCCCTCCGTCCTTCGCGCGGCGATCCGTCTCGTTAGGCTAAAGTCCGTGGGCTGGGGCAGGGACGGGACGGACCGAGCGGACGTCTTGCGGAGACACGTCCCGGCTTCATTGTAGTCTTAATCCCCCTACCCCCTTGGAATTCAAGGGGGACTTCGGCTCGGGCCTCCGGCAGAAGTCGGAGGAGATTCGGGCTCGTATGTCTGAGCGTACGGGGGTTTTGGATCAACGCCACTTTGGGCAAGGTCATCATAAAGTACCCTAGGCTAGTTCGCGAGTTACGAGACCGGCGAAGAAATCGGCGAGGGCGCGGCGTTAAGAACCCGACCGGGAGCGAGGCCGTCCCGTCCGGGCCCATTATCCAGCCCACAGAGAATTGGACTGTGCTATCATAGAATCCATGGAAAAGCGTGAGCTCCTCGTCCTCCGGGACATCCTCGGGACCAACAAGAGGATTGCCGGCGAGATCCGGGCGAAGCTCCGCGAAAACGGCATCCTTGCCGTGAACCTGATGAGCTCGCCGGGGTCGGGGAAGACGACCCTGCTCGAAGCGCTGGCGGGGCGGCTCAAGGGCCGGTTCCGGATGGCCGTCATCGAGGGCGACATCGAGACCGAGCGCGACGCCGAGCGGATCCGGGCCCAGGGCATCCCCGCCTGGCAGATCACGACCGGAGGCGCCTGCCACCTCGAGGCAAAGATGATCGGCAAGGTCCTGGCCGATGTCCCGGCCGAACTGGACTTCCTGTTCATCGAAAACGTCGGAAATCTCGTCTGCCCGGCGAGCTACGACCTCGGGGAGTCCCTGCGCTTCGTCCTCCTGTCCTCGCCCGAGGGGGACGACAAGCCGAAGAAATACCCCGAGGCGTTCCTGTCCTCCCACGTCCTCGTCATGACCAAATCGGACCTCATCCCCCACCTTCCCTTCGACGCCGCCCGGGCCAGACGCGAGGCCCTGGAGATCAACCCGCGCCTCGAGGTCTTCGCCGTATCGGCCCTGACGGGGGAGGGGATGGACGCCCTCGAAGATTTCCTCGTCGGCGAGCGCGCCAAGCTCCGGTCCGCCCATGCATGAGCTCTCCGTCGTCGCCGGCCTCTTCGAGATCCTGGAGGAAAAGGCCCGTGAAGCCGACGCCGTCCGCGTGACGGCCGTCACAGTCCGGGTCGGCCGGCTCTCGGGCGTCGTCCCCGATCTTCTCGAATCGGCCTTCGACGCCTTCAAGAAGGGCACGCTCGCCTCCGAAGCCTCGCTCCGGATCGAGGTCGCCCCGCTCCGCGTCCGGTGCCGCTCCTGCGGGAAGGAGGCGCCGACGGACGAACCGCTCTTCGCCTGCCCCGGCTGCGGCGCGCCCGGCCTCGAGATCCTCGATGGAATGGATATCTTCCTGCAAAAGCTCGAGATAGAGACCCGATAAGGGGGATGGGGGGATGGATGGGGGGGGGGGGGGGGTCAATACCCCCCTTGCGCAACAGGGGGGAAGGGGGGATTAATCCGCACCCCTTCGGGTCGGCGAGGAAGCCCAGCCCCCTTTCGTTCTCGGCGTCCATGATGACGCAGAGCTCCTTGCCGCCGCTCGTCGCCGGGACGTCGATGACCCGGATGACCCTCGAGAGGTGCTCGTATTCGGGGAGCAGGCTGGACAGGGTGTTCGGCGAGTTCATGAAGAAGTCCTCCGCGAAGATCACCCCTTCCTCGTCCGGGTAGAGGGCCAGGTAGCGGATATCCGCTTCGACGAGGTCCTGGAAGAAGTGGGTCCCGAACGACAGGTCGGGGACGTAGTTCCCCACCTTCCGGGCGATCTCGATGAGCATCGCCGAGTTGTTGATGTCGGAATAGGTCACCCGGACGCCGAGCCGGACGTCGCCGCGGCTCCCCCAGCGCCCCGGCCCCATGAGGATGAAGGACCGTCTCGGGAGCATCGCGTTCAGCCGGCTGACGGCGTCGCCCACGGCGATCATGTCCCCGAGCGAGGGCATCTCCGAGTAGCCTTGGGCGTCGACGTAGACGATCGTCCGGATGCCCCGGACCTGGCCGTTGGTCAGATAGCGGTTGGCCGAGAAGAGCTTCTGCTTCTCCGGGATCCACTTCGGGACCATGGCCGGCTCTTCCTCCTCGCGGAAGCTCTGGGGCCGGCACTGGAGGATGTGGAGGGTCTTCCCGTCGTGGGCGAATTCGACGTCCATCGGCATGCCGAACGTGTCGCGGAGGGCCCGCATGACGGCCTTCATCTGCTCGATGAAGCCCGTGTCCCGGATGAGCCCGCCGAAATCGACGATCATGCCGTCGGCCTCGGGATGGTCCAGGGCCGCGTTCGCGTTGCGGACCGTCGTCCCGTCCCAGACCGAGAGGATGCGGTCCCAAAGGGGGAACTCGGCGCCCGCCTCGCCGCGGACCTCGTCGATCGAGTGGGTTTCGAAGCCCCCCGTCTCCATGTTGATGACGTCGATCGACCGCTGGGCGTAATGGACGGCCTCCTCCGGCATGACGTTCACCCGGATGCCCGGCTGGCCGGGGCTGACGAGGACGGGGTAGTCGTTCTCCACCCGGTCGACCGCCCGCGTCCCGAGCCCGGCGACCATGCGCAGGACGCCGTCCTCGCGCCGGAGGCGGGGCGACCAGCGGAAATCGTTGTTGCTGAAGGCCACGCCGGCGAAGGCCGGGAAGAAATAGCGGCCGACGGCCCGGCCGACGACCTGCTGGATGAGGATCCCCATCTCCTCGTAATAGTCCAGGAGGCCGCGCTCGGCCCGGTACTGGATGGCGTCGGGGTTGAAGATCGAGGCGTAGACCTCGGCCACGGCCTCGGCGAGGGCCGCCAGGCGTTCCTCCTTCGGGCCCGGTGTTGGCCAGGAAGAGGCTGCGGTACTTTCCCGAGAAGGCCGTCCCCTGTGCTGTCCTCGAGCAGGCTCGAGGAGCGGACGATGAGCGGGCCCTCGCCCATGTCGTCCAGGATGAGCTGGAGCTGGTCGTGCATCTCGGGCGAGAAAAAGGAATGTTTGCAGACCTGCTGGAGGTAGGGGTAGTTGTGCCGGATCTCCTCGATGCGCGAGAACTTGAAGCTCTGGAAATCCTCCAGGAAATTGTAGTGGATGAAATCGATCAGCCCGTCGGAGGCGATGAACCAGGTGTCGGGGACCTGGAAATCGCCGATCGCCGGGTCCGTCTTCCGTTTTCTCCGTGAGGATGCGCTCGGCGACCACCATGCCGGCCGCCTTGCCGCCGAGCTTCCCGGTGCCCTGGCTCGGCCCGGTGACCCGGTGCGAGGAGCCGGTCGAAGTCGTGGATGGTCATATGGTCCCGGGCGACGCGGATGAAAGGCAGCCGCTCGCTCAGGAACCTCCGGATGAGGGCGACCCGCGCCTGGAGGTCGTCGGACCGGGAGAGGGCCTGTTCGTCCTCGGAGGTGGACCGGCAGAACCGGTCGACGATCTCCTTGATGGCGACGAGCGAGATGTCCCGTTTCTCGGTCGCGAGGAGGAAGAACCCCAGGCGGTCCTGGCGCATCCACTGCTTGATCAGCCGGGACATCTCTGCCTCGGGGACGGCGAGCGAGGCGATGGCCATCGCCTCCTCGAAGACCCCCTCCAGGGCGTCGACGTCGTGCCGGGGAACGGGCTGGTTGTCGTCCCGGAGGCCTCGCCCGCCATCCGGCGTAGAACTCCGGGGTGAACTGGAGCAGAAGGCCGTGGATTCCGGGAACGCCCTGGCTGTGGAGGTGGTTCATCAGCCGGCGCAGGATGCGCTTGTAGAGGACCGGGTCGGTCTCCTTGAGGAGGCCCAGGATCACGATCCATTCGGGTTTCCGCTTGCCGCCCTCCGCGGCCCCGTCGCCGGCCCTGGCGGCGGCCCCCCCGGCGTCCCATTCCTCGACGAGGCGGCCGAGGCGGTTGGCGGCGAGCTCGATGAGCTTCTTTTCCTCGAGGAGGAACGGATCTTCGCGGCCGCCCGGGGCCTTCTCCAGGTAGCAGACCTCGACGGCGCCGACGGGATCGCCCCCGGCCAGGAGCGGAACCCGCTGGATCCAGGGCGTCTCGGCGAAATCGGGGGACTGGAAGACGGAGCCCCGGAAAGTGATCCGGACCCGGCAGAGGTCCGGGATACTGCCAGCCGGAGGGGATGATGTCGATGAGGCTCCGGAAGACCTTGTCGGGAGGGAGCCCGGGGGTTTCGATGACCGAGACGATGCCCTGCAGGCAGTTGAGCTCCTTGACGCGCTCGCGCAGGAACCCGCCCGGGACGGACTCGGAGCCTCTCGTCGCGATCATGACGCTATTCCGCGCCTCCCTGTCTCAGACCCAGCCGCGCAGGCGGCAGGCTTCGGCGACCCGCGCGATGGCGATCATGTACGCGGCGTCGCGCATGTAGACCTTCTTCCCGCGGGCCAGCTCGGAGACGGCCTTGAACCCGGCCGTCATCTTCTCATCGAGGCGGGTCAGGACCTCTTCGCGGGTCCAGAAATAGTTCATGTTGCACTGGACCTGCTCGAAGTAGCTGCAGGTGACCCCGCCGGCGTTGCAGAGGAAGTCGGGGATCATGAAGATGCCCCGTTCCCGGATGATCGCGTCGGCCTCGGGGGTGGTCGGCCCGTTGGCGCCCTCGGCGACGATCTTGACGTTCTTGTGGATCTTCGCGGCGTTGGCGCCCGTCACCTGGTTCTCCAGGGCCGCGGGCACGAGGAGGTCGACGTCCTGCTCGATCCAGGCCTCGCCCGGGAGGACCTCGTAGCCTGCCTTGCGGGCCTTTTCCTTGTCGATCGTCCCGAACTTGTCGGTGATGGCGACGAGCTCGTCGGGGTCGATGCCGGTCGTCCTGCGGAACGTATAGGAGGTCTGGTCGTGCTGGTCCCAGCAGGCGACGCAGATCGGCGTGCCGCCGTATTCCCTGATAGAGCCGGACGGCGTACTGGGAGACGTTGCCGAAGCCCTGGAAGGCGGCTTTGGTCTTCCGGATGTCGATGCCGAGCTCCTTCATGGCCTCGCGGACGGTGTACATGACGCCGTACCCGGTGGCCTCGGTCCGGCCGAGCGAGCCGCCCATGCCGACGGGCTTTCCGGTGATGAAGCCGGGAAGCTTGGCGCCGCGGATGCGCTCGAACTCGTCGAGCATCCAGAGCATGTGCTGGCCGTGGGTCATGACGTCCGGGGCGGGGACGTCCTGGACGGGGCCGACGTTCAGGGCCACCTGACGGACCCAGCCGCGGCAGATCCCTTCCTGCTCGCGGTCGCTGAGGTTGTGCGGGTCGCAGATGACGCCGCCCTTGCCGCCGCCGAGCGGGATGTCGACCACGGCGCATTTCCAGGTCATCCACATGGCCAGGGCGCGGACGGTGTCCACGGTCTCGTGCGGGTGGAACCGGATGCCGCCCTTGCAGGGGCCGCGGGCGTCGTTGTGCTGGACGCGGAAGCCCTTGAAAACCTTGGCGCTGCCGTCGTCCATGCGGACCGGGACAAGGAAGTGATATTCGCGCAGAGGATTCCGGAGCAGGTCCCGGGCGGCGGGGTTGAGGCCGAGCTTTTCGGCCACGGCGTCGAACTGCTGCTGGGCCATTTCGAACGCGTTGAACGGCTTCTTCTCCATCGAAACTCCTCCTTAAGTATTGTAAGACTTATCGGGATATGATGAGCCCTTAATATATCTTTTCAAATTGGGACTGTCAAACGCCCGGGAGCCCGCGGAGAGGGCTCCGGAAAGGACCCCGGAGGGGATCCCGACGGGGCTTTGAGGCCGGGACGGCCCGTGTTATAATCGGCCCGTTTGAAAAGGGAGATATCGCCATGAAAACGATCCGGGACATCGCCGATCAGGCCTTCCTTAACGCCGTCCAGATCAAAAAGGTCGAAGAGATCATGCTTGCGGACGGGTTCTACCCAGAGGCGACGCTCCGCCGGGAGCTGGACGCCTTCTGCACCGGCCTCGGGATGAGCGAGTTCTATTTCCGGACCACGCCCCTCGAGACCATCGCCCACCACATCGAGGCCCTCCGGGCGGCGGAGATCCTGGCAACCCTACGCCGGGAAGAGATCGTCCGCATCGACTTCCAGACCGAGCACGAGAACGAGGCCCTCTACCTCGTCGAGGAGGACAACCGCCGGGGCGTCGAGATCGAACAGCGGATCGAGGACAAGTACCCCCACTACCGGCTCCAATCCTACCGGACCCTGCGCAAGGCCCGGGGCCTTCAGCACCTCAGGATGTACGTCGTCTACAAACCGCAATACCCCGCCGATAAGGCCGGGCCCGACGAGACGGACATCCGGAAGATCGGAGACCGAACGTTCCTGGCCACCGTACCCCAGGAGACCATCGACCGCTACGAAGGCCTCCTCCGGAGGGCCAAGGGCTGGGAAAGCCCCCTCATCGACGTCACCCCGGTCCCCAGGGACAAGGAGCTCCGCATCTCCGTCGTCACCCGGACGGACTCCAGCCCGCGATTCTTCTCGAACGTCTCGGACGTCATCAATTCCCACGGGCTGTTCTCCAAGAGGAAGTACATCGAGCACTTCGGGAACGGACGGACCATTTACACGTTCTACCTGGACGAGATCAAGAGCCGCGAGAAGCTCCAGGACCTCATCGAGGACATCAGTCTCATCTACGTCATCCCGGAGAGCCCGCTGTCGTCGCTCTTCCGGGAGGGGAGGCTGACCGCGCAGGAGTTCGTCTTCGCCACTTCCGCGTGGAGCTTCGCCCACCAGTTCCTCGGCGGCTACAACGAGGAATACCTGAAGCTCGCCGAAGCCCTCAAGGGCTCGCCCGAGCTCCTGGGCGTCCTCCGCGACCTCAAGATCAAGCTGGCCCGGGAGACCTACACCGAGGCCCGGTGCTGGGAGGCCTTCCTCGCCGGCCCCGGCCTCGTCCGGAAGCTCTTCGCCCTCTTCGACCGGAAGTTCAACCCGGCCGTCAAGGAGCCCGACATCAAGGCCCCCCTCGCCGCCTTCCGAAAGGAGATCCAGAAGACCGTCCCGACCGAGGCCGACCGGAACATCTTCCTGGCCGCCGCCCTTTTCGTGGACGTCATCCTCAAGACGAACTTCTACGTCCGGGAAAAGGTCGCCATCTCTTTCATGTATCGGCCGGATTTCCTCGATCCGGTCGATTATCCCGTCAGGCCGTTCGGGGTTTTCCACATCATCGGCCGCGAGCTCCGCGGCTTCCACGTCCGGTTCCGGGACATCTCCCGGGGCGGCGTCCGCATCGTCCGCTCGGCCAACCTCCAGGGCTACCTGGCGAACTCCGACCTCATCTTCGACGAGAACTACAACCTGGCCGCGACCCAGCAGAGGAAGAACAAGGACCTGCCCGACGGCGGCTCCAAGGGCACCATCCTCCTGTCCTGGGGATTCCAGGACCGGCCCGAGGCGGCCTTCAAGAAGTACGTGGACGGCCTCCTGGACCTCATGCTCCCCGACCCCGGTGTCGTGGACCATTACGGCAAGGAGATCATCCTCTTCCTCGGCCCGGACGAGGGCACGGCCGAGCTGATGGAATGGGCCGCGCTCAGGGCCAAGACCCGCGGCTACAAGTTCTGGAAGGCCTTCACCACCGGCAAGCCGGTGGCGATGGGCGGCATCCCCCACGACCTCTACGGCATGACGACGACCTCCGTCCGCGAATACGTCGTCCGGTCCCTGGCCAAGCTCGGCTTCAAGGAAGAGAGGATGACCAAGGTCATCACGGGCGGCCCGGACGGCGACCTGGGCTCGAACGAGATCCTCATGGGCCGGGAGAAGCTCCTGGCCGTCGTCGACGGCTCCGGGGTCCTCTACGATCCCGCGGGCATCGAACGCAAGGAAATCGCCCGGCTGGCCCGGGCGCGGAAGATGGTCGAGAATTTCAACCGCAAGCGCCTCTCGGAGGGCGGGTTCCTGGTCAACGTCAAGGACGCCGATGTCGTCCTGCCCGGCGGCGAGAAGGTCGAGAGCGGCTTCGAATTCCGCAACGGCTTCCACTTCCACCCGAAGTTCAAAGCCGACGTCTTCGTCCCCTGCGGCGGCCGGCCCTCCGCCATCACCATCACCAACTGGACGAAATGGCTCGAACCGAACGGCGAACCGCGCTTCAAGGTCATCGTCGAGGGCGCCAACCTCTTCATCACCCAGCAGGCCCGCCTCCGGCTCGAAGAGAAGGGCGTCATCCTCTACAAGGACGCCTCGGCCAACAAGGGCGGCGTGACATCTTCCCACCTCGAGGTCCTGGCCAGCCTCTCCATGACCGACGCGGAATGGGACGAGCTGATGTGCGTCAAGAACGGGAGGATCTCCGACTTCCGGAAAAAGTACGTCGCGGAGGACCTGGACTTCATCCGGAAGAACGCGGCCCTGGAATTCGAAGTCATCTGGAAGGAGAACGCCCGGACGGGCATCCCCCGCTCCGTGCTTTCCGACCTTGTCAGCGAGAAGATCAACCGCATCAAGGACGCCATCGGGGACTCGGCCCTCTTCGAGGACAAGGGACTCGTGAGGAAGGCCATCGGATGTTGCGTCCCACCGGTTCTTGTCGCCAAGGTCGGCATCACGAAGATCCTCCAGAGGGTCCCGACGACGTACCTCCGGGCCCTGTTCGCCTCGCGCCTGGCCGGGACCTACGTTTACACTCATGGCCTCGACGCCAACGAGGTCGACTTTTTCGGGTTCCTTCAGGAATTCAAGAAGATGTAGCCGCGGGCGTCAGCCCGCGCCTAGCTAATTTCGCCGGTCATGTAGGCCCGGGTGCGGGGGTTCTTGGGGTTCGCAGAAGATCTCCTCGGCCGGGCCGTGCTCGACGAGCTCACCGAGGTACAGGAATACCACGTAGTCGGCGATGCGGCGGGCCTGCCTCAGGATGTGGGTCACGACAATGACCGTATAGTCGCTCTTGAGGTCGACGAGCTTCCGCTCGACATGCTGGCTCGACTGGGGGTCGAGGGCCGAGGTCGGCTCGTCGCCCAGGATGATCTCGGGCCCGACGGCCAGGCCCCGGGCGAGGCACAGCCGCTGCTGCTGGCCCACCGAGAGGCGCGAGGCGGGGTGGTGGAGCCGGTCCTTGACCTCGTCCCAGAGGCCCGCTTCGACCAGGTGGTTCCGGACGATGAAATCCAGCCGCGCCTTGTCCTTCACACCGTGGAGCTTCGGCCCGTAGGCGACGTTGTCGAAAATGGACATCGGCAGGACCTGGGGCTTCTGGGACAGGAGCCCCATCTTCTTCCGGACCGCCGTCACCTCGACCTTCGGGCCGTAGATGTCCTCGCCGTCGACGAGGATCTGGCCGTCCACGCGCACTCCGTCGACCGCGTCGAGGAGGCGGTTGAGGGACTTGAGGAGAGTGGTCTTACCGCAGCCGGACGGCCCGATGATGGCCGTGATCTTCCGGTCGGGGATGTCCAGGCTGATGCCCTTGAGGACCTGGAGCCCCCCGTAGTATACGTTGAGGTCCCTGATACTGATATGGGTCCGTTCTTCCATGGCGTTTTACCTGTCTCTCATTTGATGACGTGCTTCGTGAGCCTCTTGATGAGGATGCGGGACGCGAGGCTGATGAGGAGGATGAGGAGCGTCAGGACGGCCGCCGAGGCGTAGGCCCTCTGCTGGACCTCGGGAAAGGGCGTCCCCAGCTGAAAGAAGATGGCCAGAGGAAGCGTGGCTGCCGGTTGGAGGAGCGAGGTCGGGATGCGGTCGGTGAACCCGGTCGTGAACAGGACCGAAGCCGCGTCGCCGATCCCGCGCCCGAAGGCGATGAGGATCGCCGTCATGATGCCGGGCATGCACTGGCGGAGGACGACCTTGAGGGCCGTCTCGAGGCGCGTCGCCCCGAGGGCCGAGGAGGCTTCCGTGAGCTCCCGGGGGACGAGGACCATGACCTCGTCGATGGCACGGCTCATGATCGGAAGCTCGAGCAGGGCGACGGTGATGATCCCGGCCAAGAGCGAGGCCCGGAGGCCGAGGGCCATCATCAGGACAAATCCGAAGGCGCCGTAGACGATCGACGGGATGCCCCACAGGACGTCGAAGGCAAAACGCGTCAGCCCGGCGATGCGGGACTTTTTCTTCGCGTAGAGGTTCAGGTAGAGGACGATGGGCAGGCTGAAGACGAGGGCCAGTGCCGTGGCGCCTACGCCGAGATAAAGCGAGCCCACGATGGCGTTGAGGATGCCGCCCTCCTTGCCCAGGTAGTAGCCGCCCTTGGGCGTCCGGGTGATCATGTCGAGATTGAGCGCGGGTAGGCTCTTCCAGACGATGACGCCGATGATGGCCAGGAGGCTCCCGATGACGAGGGCCGTCGAGCCGATCATCATGACGCGCGCCGCCGCGTCGATCCACTTCCGGTGGCGGATACGGGAGGGGCTCGTCTCGAGCTTCATTCGGCCCTCCGCTCCGCCTTGACCAGGATCCAGCGGCCGAGGATGCTCGCGACAAGGACGACGACGAGCAGGACCAGGGCGGCCAGCATCAGGGCCGAGTCGTAGAGGGGGATAGACATCATCTCCCCGTAGTTGTTGGCGATGAGCGCCGGCAGGGGGTAACCGGGCTGGAACAGTGATTTGGGAACCAGGGGGACGTTGCCGACGACCATGAGCACGGCCATGGTTTCGCCGAACGCACGGGATAGGCCCAGGATGGCCGCCGCCAGGATGCCCTGGGCGCCTTTCCGGAGGACGACGTGGTGGACCGTCTCCCACCGGGTCGCCCCGAGGGAGAGGGACGTCTCGCGGAGGGCGACGGGGATCGAGGCGAAGACCTCGATCGAGACGTGGATGATCGTCGGGAAGATCATAATGGCTAGGACGATCCCCCCGGCCAGGATGCTGTAGCCGCTGGAGTAGACGCCGAAGAGCGGGGCCAGGACGTTGCCGACGAATGGGACGATGACCATGATGCCCCAGACGCCGAAGACGACCGAGGGGATGCCCGCCAGCAGGTCGATGACCGGCTTGGCAAACTCCCGGAAGATCTTAGGGGCGTACTCCGAAAGATAGATGGCCGTGAACAGGGAGACGGGGATGGCGATGACCAGGGCGACGGCCGTCACCCACAGGGTGCCCATGATGAAGGGGAAGAAGCCGAACTCGCCCTTGAGGGGCGACCAGGTCGTGGAAAAAGGAGCGATCCCAGGGACTTGAGCCCCAGGAGCGCTTTGGATTTCTCGTAGAGCCCGAAGATGATGAGCAGGACGAGGGCGCTCGGAACGAGCGTCAGCAGGAACATCGTCTTCCTGGCGAAGACGTCCTTGAGGAGCCTCATGGTCCGTTTATTTTGCTCCAGCCGCCCCTATCTTGTCCAGGCCTTCCGCGAGCTTGGCCGCGCTCAGGGGGATGTAGCCGGTCTCGGGGACGTATTTCTGCCCCTCCGTCAGGACCCACTTCAGGAACGCGACGAGGGCCGGCTTCTCCGGCTTGCCCTTGGTGACGAAGTAGAGGTCCCGGGCCGGCGGCGACGGGTAGACGTTGTCCGCGATGGCCTTCGTGATGTCGTTCCGGGTCGCGTAGACGCTCTCGGCCGGGTCGATCTTCCCGTTCCCGTCGATGTCGATGGGGAGAATGACGATGCCCGCGACGGGCTGGAGGCTCTTGGCGTCGTAGGCGAAGTTCACGTTGTTGAACCCGACGCCGAGCGGGTCCCTTTTGACCGCGTCGGCCAGTCCCGGGTCGCCGTAGACGCCGATCCCGCCGAGGTCCTCCTGCTTCTTGCCCATGTAGGCGGCCCAGGTCTCGGCCGCGCCGCAGGCGTCCGAACGGGTGTAGACGTGGGCTTCGGCCTTGCCCTTGCGCCCCAGGAGGGCGTCCCAGGACGTGACCGTCTTCGTGATCCAGAGCCCGACGAATTCCTCTTTCTTAAGGCCCCGCGCCAGGAGCTCCTTGAGGAGCGGGTTCCGGGCGCTCAGCGTGGGGACGACGGCATCCTTGGTGACGGCCACGGCGAAGCGCCCCCTTTTCGAGCTCGGCCGGATTGATCTCACGTGAGACCATGCCGATGTCCACCATGCCCGCCAGGGCGTCGGCCATTCCCTTGCCCGCCCCGCCGGCCTGGACGTCCACCCGGACGCCGGGATAGGCCTTCTGGAATTCCTCGACCCACTTCAGGGCCATCGGGTAAAGGGCCCAGGCCCCCGAGAGGCTGAGGTTGCCGGAGACGGAGCTCCTGGCCTGCCCAAAAGAAGCGCCGGCCATCGGGGCCAGCAGGGATACGGCCGCGAGGGCCGCGACGAACGCTTTCTTCATGATGCTCTCCTTATACGAAGTCTCGAAAAGGGGCTCAGAACGCCACCTGGAACTGGGCCAGGATGGCCTGATTGTCGTTCTTGGCGACCTCGCCGTCGTAGATTTCGTAATTGACCTGGAGCTTCGTTCTCCCGGCAATGAACCAGTTGACGCCGGCCGTGTAGCGGTTGACCCGGTCGCCTGCGAGGTCCCTGTTCATGTCCACGGCCTCGGCCTTGAGGAGGACCTGGACCTTCCCGGGCAGCACGAAGTACCCGCCCTGGACGTACCAGCCGTCCCGGGAGATGGTATCGTCCTTGGCGAAGAAGTACTCGGCCTTAAGCGAGGCGCGGGGATAGACCAGGGCAAGCTCGAGGCCGGCCTTGTCGCGCGTGACGAGCGGGGCCTCAGGGGTCGCGCTTTGCCTGCCTAGATAGTAGGAACCGCCGACCGCCAGATGTTCGATGGGCCGAAGGACGACTCTCCCCGCCAGGTCCTTGTGGCTGTTCGTGTCGGCCTTATTTATGCCCGCGCCGTTGAGGACGGCCACGGTATAATCGACGATGGAATAGGTCCCGAAGATGGAAACGCCGACATCGCGGCCCTGCGAGGAATTGTCGCGGCCCGGGGCGAGCTTTTCCTCCGGCTGGGACCGGTTGACCATGTCGACGTCCGAGGTGCCCGTCAGGTTCTCGAGGCTGAACGGGACCAGGAACTGGCCGACCCGGAGCTGGAAGGCCTTGGAGAACTCATAGTCCACGTTGGCGTCGAGGAGGGTCGGGGTCTTGGCGATATCCATCTGGATCTTGTAGTGCATCTTCTTCATGATGTCGCCGCTCAGGGTCAGCCGCGACCGGCGGACCGAGAAGTTGTCCACGCCCGTCTTCCAGCCGACGTACTGGACCTGGGTCCAGCCGCTGAGCTTGAACGCCTTGCTGATCGAAAGGAACGGCGTTTCCTTCTTGTCCTTGTCCTGGGCGAAGGACGCGCCCATGAGGAGCATCATCACCATCGCTGCCGCGAACGGTTTACGTAACGTAAGCTTTATCAATGTGTTCCTCCTGTCTTACGCTTATCACTCATCCGGATCGTTGATCGGCCCGTTCAGACGCACCAGGTCGGCGAAGGTCGTCCGCTCCAGGATCTCCGCCACCGAGTCCCGGACCTCTTTCCACAGCCACCGCAGGCCGCAGGTCGTCTCCATCGGGCACGGCTCGTGGGCCATGACGCTGACGCAATCGATGGGGGCGAGGGGGCCCTCGAGGACCCGGATGACCTCGGCCACGTTGATCTCGGCGGGAGGCTTGGCCAGGTAATAGCCCCCTTTCGGGCCCTTTTTGCTTTTGAGGTACCCCGCCCTCTTCAGGAGGAGCAGGATCTGCTCGAGGAACCGCTGGGGGATGTTCTGAGACCTGGAGATCCTGCCGATGTGCTGGGGCCCCTTGTCGTACCTGAGGGAGAGCTCCAACATCGCCCGGCTCGCGTATTCGCCTTTGGTCGAAAGCTTCATTTAATCAGCCTTATTTGTCGACTAATTCAATAGACAATATCATATACCACTATAAAAATGGTCCTGTCAAGCTTTTTTTGAAAATTCTCGGCTCGGGGCCGAGGGCCGGAAATTACCTTCCGAAAGCGGCCTTGCCGGCGTAGACGGCGTTCTCGGAGAGTTCTTCCTCGATGCGCATGAGCTGGTTGTATTTCTCCAGGCGCTCGCCGCGGCAGGGCGCGCCGGCCTTGAGCTGGCCGGTGCCCATGGCCACGGTCAGGTCGGCGATGAAGCTGTCGGTCGTCTCGCCGCTCCGGTGCGAGACCATGGCCGTCCAGCCGGCCTTCCGGGCCATCTCGATCGCGGCGACGGTCTCGGTCAGCGTGCCGATCTGGTTGAGCTTGATGAGGACGGAATTGGCGGCCTTCTCCTTGATGCCTCGGGCGATGCGCTCAACGTTGGTCACGAAGAGGTCGTCGCCGACGAGCTGGATCTTCGAGCCGAGGGTCTTCGTCAGGAGCTTCCAGCCCTCCCAGTCGTCTTCGGCCAGGCCGTCCTCAATGGAGAAGATGGGGTATCTTTCGACCCATTCGGCGTACATCTTCACCATCTCCTCGGCCTTGACCTTCCGGCCCTCGGTCCGAAGGTTGTAGAGCCCGTCTTCGTAGAAGCCGCTGGCGGCGGGGTCGAGGCAGATGCCTATATCCCTTCCCGGCTTGTAGCCAGCCTTCTCGATGGCCTTGAGGATGTTTTCGACGGCATCAGAGTTCTTCTTGAAGGCCGGGGCGAAGCCGCCCTCGTCGCCGACGCCCGTCGGGAAGCCCTGGTCCTTGAGGACGCTCTTGAGGGCGTGGTAGGTCTCGCTTCCCCAACGCAGGGCCTCGCGGAAATTCGGCGCGCCGACCGGGGCGATCATGAACTCCTGGAGGTCCGTGCTCTGCCAGTTGGCGTGCACGCCGCCGTTCAGGATGTTGAACATCGGCACGGGCAGGAGCTTGGCGGGGATGCCGCCGAGGTACCGGAAGAGCGACATGCCCCTTGGCGTCGGCCGCCGCCCGGGCGACGGCCAGGCTCACGCCCAGGATGGCGTTGGCGCCGAGCTTGCTCTTCGTGGGCGTCCCGTCGAGCGTCAGCATGGCCCGGTCCACCCGCGCTTGGTCCAGCGCGTCGAGGCCCATGACGGACTGGGCGATATCGATGTTGACGTGCGCGACCGCCTTGAGGACGCCCTTGCCGAGGTAGCGCCCCTTTTCGCCGTCGCGGAGCTCGAGGGCCTCGTAGACGCCTGTCGAGGCGCCCGACGGGACCCCGGCCCGCCCGCGCGAGCCGTCCTCGAGCCAGACATCGACCTCGATGGTCGGGTTGCCGCGCGAATCCAGGACCTCCCTCCCGCGGATCTTATTGATCAAGGTCGACATGGAACTCCCTCCTCTCCTCGTCATGCTGTGCCAAAACATATTATCATCAGGCCGCCGTTCGTGTCCAACGGTGACACCCGGGCTGACGGAAGGGCCCGCGCGGGCCCAGGATCAGGGGACCCGGCGCCCTCCCTTGAGTTTCCCTTGTCCGGGCTTCGATTGACATGCCGCGGAACCGATGATAAAACGGGGCAAGGTCCCGAGGAATGAACGACGATCGCGGGCGGTTCGAGACGGTCGCGGCCTGCCCGGCCTGCGGCGGGGCGCGCCTCCGCCCGTGGAAAAAGGGCTTGATCGATATCCACGCGCTCCAGCCCGAGGACATCAAGATCACCGATAGCCGCTATGGCCTGACCTGGGACCTCTCCGTCTGCGATGACTGCGGCCACTTCTTCGCCGATCCGTGCCCGACACCCGGGTTCATCGGCTCGCTCTACGGCGGGCTCGAGGACCCGCTCTACGAAGAAGAGGCCGAAGGCCGGGCGATGAACTTCCGCCGCGTTCTCGCCCGGCTCGAAAGGCTCCGGCCGGAAAAGGGCCGCCTCTTCGACGTCGGGGCGGCTACCGGGATCCTGATGAACCTGGCCCGGGAGCGCGGCTGGGAGGTTAACGGCGTCGAGCCGAGCGCTTGGGCAGTCGCGTTCGCCCGCGACCGGTACGGACTCGCGGTCCGCGAGGGCGTCTTCGAGACCGCGGCGGTCCCGCCCGCCTCCGTCGACGTCGTGACGATGGTCGACCTCATCGAGCACACGGCCAGGCCCTACGACGTCGTCCGTCGCGCCGCCGAGGTCCTCCGCCCGGGCGGTATCCTATGCGTCGTGACCCCGGACATCCGGAGTGCCGCGGCCCGGCTCGCCCGCGGGACGTGGTGGCACCTCCGGCCCGCCCACCTGGCCTATTTCACGCGCGGGAGCCTCGACGCCCTCTTCCGCCGGACCGGCTTCACCGTCGTCCGCCGCCGGAGCTACAGCTGGACCTTCAGCGCCGGCTACATCGCCTCCCGGAAGGCCGCCTTCCACTTCCTCCTCCGCGGCCGCCTGTCTTCTTTTTTAGGGAGAATTCCGATAAGATTGGCCCTGGGCGATTCGTTCGAGATCTACGCCCGGAAAGACGAGGCCCGGTGAACTCTTACCTGAAGGCCATGCGCCTCGAGCGGTGGCCGCGCAGCACGGCCATCCTGGTCGGCAGCGCCGCTCTCTTCGTCCTCGACCCGACCGTGCTCTCCCGCCTCGGCCCGGCCGCGATCGCCGTCCGCGTCGCCGGGGCGTTCCTGCTGACCTGGGCCGTCTCGACGGCCAACTACATCATCAACGAGATCGCCGACGCGCCTTTCGACGTCCACCACCCGACCAAACGCAACCGGCCGCTCGCGAGCGGCGCCGTCCGCAAAGGACCCCTCGTCCTCTGGGCCGCCGTCATCGGCGGGGTCAGCCTGGCCCTGGCCTGGTTCCTGTATTCGCGGACGTTCCTCCTCACGCTCCTCGCCCTCGTCCTGGCAGGCTTCGCCTACAACGTCAAGCCCGTCCGGACCAAGGACGTCCCGTTCCTGGATTCGATCTCCGAGTCGGTCAATAACCCCATTCGCTTCCTCATCGGCTGGTACGCCCTGGCCCCGCAGGCCTTCCCGCCCTGGAGCCTCCTCGTCTGCTGGTGGGCCTTCGGGAACTTCCTGATGGTCGCGAAAAGGCTCTCGGAATACCGATTCCTGGGGGACCGGGCGGGCGACTACCGGGCCTCGCTCCGGCGCTACACGCGGGGGACGCTCCTTTTTGGAATGGGGGCGAGCGCGGCCGTCCTCTTCGCCGCGTATTTCGCTTTCGCCGCGGCCTTCGGCCTCACGGCTTCTTCTGGCTCTCGCCCTTCCTGGCCTTCTACCTCTATCTCTTCTTCCGCAAGACCCTGGCCGAGAAGGAGGTCATGGAGGAGCCGGAAA
Source organism: Candidatus Aminicenantota bacterium (assembly GCA_963813235.1). Lineage (GTDB taxonomy): Bacteria > Acidobacteriota > Aminicenantia > Aminicenantales > Saccharicenantaceae > JALHVH01. The sequence goes on from CAWEYF010000024.1 coordinate 19,052, forward strand.
AACTCCTGGCCCGCCCGAAATACGCCGCTTACACGGCCGTCCTCGTCCTTCTCTTCGCCGCGGCGTTCCTGCTTGGCCGGGCCGGCCACTAACGAAAGGGGGACAGACGTGGAACTCATCGACATCCTTCTCAAGCTCGTCCTGGCCATCGCCCTCGGCGGGCTTATCGGCCTGGAACGGGAGGCCAGTCAGAAGCCGGCCGGCTTCCGGACCAACATCCTCGTCTGCGTCGGCTCGGCCATGATGATGAGCCTCGCGGCAGAGCTCGTCGGGGCGAAGGGGGGGACGGGCGACAGCCTCCTCCGGATGGCCGCGGGCGTCATCACCGGCATCGGGTTCCTCGGGGCCGGGACCATCGTCCACGCCAAGGGCATCGTCGCCGGGCTGACGACGGCCTCGACGCTGTGGGTTGTCGCCGGCCTGGGGCTGGTCATCGGCTCCGGGTACTACGTCCCGGCCATCCTGTTCACGGCCCTCATCATGTTCACCCTCGTCCTCTTCCGGAAGCTCGAGGATACCTACCTCCACAAGACGCTCCACCAATACTCCCTCAAGGTCGGGGAAGCGGCAAAGACCCTGTCCGGGCTCCGGAAGCTCGGCTTCCATCATGGCATCAAGCTCGAGCGGCTGAACGTGAAGAAGGACAAGGAGGGGAGCTTCATCAGCTTCTCGTTCACCGCGTCGGAGGAGAAGGAGCAGGAGTTCAACCAGGGCCTGCTCGGGCTCGGGGGAATCGATGAGTTCCGCATCGAATAGGGCGAAGCTCCTCGTCGCCACGACCAACGCCGGCAAGGTCCGGGAGATGGGACGCGCTCTGGCCGGGCTCCCTTTCGACGTCGTCAGCCTGGCCGAGGTCCTGCCGAAGGCCTCGTACCGGGAACGGGGGAAGACCTTCCTCGAGAACGCCCGGGGCAAGAGCCGGCGCTACGCCCTGCTCTCCGGGCTCCTGACCCTGGCCGAGGACTCCGGGCTCGAGGTCGAGGCGCTCGGCGGCGCCCCCGGCGTCCATTCCGCGCGCTTCGCCCGCCCGGACCCGACCGACGAAAGGAACCTGCGCAAGGTCCTCCGGCTCCTCCGCGACGTCCCGCGGCCGAAACGGCGGGCCCGGTTCGTCTGCGCCATGGTCCTGTCCGGGCCGGGCGGCATCGTCGCCGAGATCCTCGGCGAGGTCCGGGGGGTCATCGCCGAATCCCCGAAGGGTTCGAGCGGCTTCGGTTACGATCCCATCTTCTATTACCCACGGCTCGGGAAGCATTTCGCCGAGCTCGCGCCCGAGGCCAAGAACAAGGTCAGCCATCGCGGCCGGGCGCTCGAGAAGATGGTCAGGGTCCTGAAGCGCATGTGATCGTCAACCCGCGTTTTCCACCACCCCCGCTCTCGTGAACCGCCTTTGACGCCGACGCCTGCCCGTGAATCCGAACACCCATGTTATCAACGCGTTATGCGGGCGACGGGTTGGCCCGGGGATTGCATACCGGTAGGGCGAAAGGAGGTTATCATGAAAAACCATCGCTCCAACGGCACGGCGCTCGGCCTCATCCTTGCGCTCGTCGTACTCTCTTTCTCCTGGGCCTTCGCCGAGGCGCCCGTCGTCCCCGGCCCCAAGGTCAACATCAACACGGCCTCCCCGGCCGAGCTGGAGGGCCTGCCCCGCATCGGTCCCAAGATCGCCCGTGAGATCATCGATTTCCGGACGAAGAACGGGGCCTTCAAGAAGATCGAGGAGATCATGAAGGTCAAGGGCATCGGCGAGAAGCTCTTCAACCAGCTCAAGGACATGATCACGGTCGAAACGAAATGAGAGGAGGGGGGTTCACCCCCCTCCTCTCCTTTGCCGGAGACACGTTCCGAACGTCCCCCTTGAATTCCAAGGGGGCGGGGGGATTAAGAATTACAGAGAAATCGAGTCGTGTCTCCGTTCCCTATGACCTGGGATGGCTTTTCTTGTACACGTCCAGCAGCTGCCTGAGATCCATGTGGGTGTACTTCTGGGTCGTGGCGAGGCTGGCGTGGCCGAGGAGCTCCTGGATGGTCCGGAGATCGGCCCCGCGGCCGAGGAGGTGCGAGGCGAAGGAATGACGGAGGGAGTGGGGGCTGATGTGCCGGCTGACGGCCGTCCGCCGGATATACTTGGCGACGATCCGTTCGACGGAGCGCGCGGTCAGGCGGCCGCCCTTGTAGTTGAGGAAGATCGCGTCCGTGCCGGCGCGGTCACCCGGCAGGCCGTTCCGGGCGTGGAGCCAGGCATTGAGGCTCGCCGCGGCCGAACGGCCGAAAGGAACCAGGCGTTCCTTCTTGCCCTTCCCCCTCACCCGGACCAGCCGCTCGGCAAAGCCCACGTCGGCGAGGCCGATCGCCACGAGCTCGCTGACCCGGATCCCGGAGGCGTAGAGGAGCTCGAGGAGGGCCCTGTCCCGGAGGTCGAGGGCGCGGTCGGACGACGGCAGGTCCAGGAACTGGGCCATCTCGTCCTCGGACAAGAATGAGGGGACGCTCTTTTCGGCCCGGGGCGTCGCCAAGGCCCGGGCGGGGTTCGACTCGACCCACTTCCGGCGGACGGCGTAATCATAGAACGATCGGATGGCCGCGAGCTTCCGGCCTACGGACGTCTTCTTCCGCCGGGCCTCGTAGAGGCGGGCCAGGAAGCCGCGCAGGACCACATGGTCGGCGGTCTTCCAGGCGGCGCGCTTCTCTTCGAGATAAGCGGCGAGCTGGCCGAGGTCCCGGCCGTAGGCCGCGACGGTATGGGGGGACGCGTTCCTCTCGTGCTGGAGGTGGGCGAGGAACTCGTCAATCGCTTTTCTCATCGGCCGGCGGGGCGGCTGGCCCTTCCTTGTCTTTGTCCTTCTCCCAGAGCTTCTCCCGCGGGACGATCTCTTTGTAGCCGCACTTTTCGTTCGGGCAATAAAGGTACGGGTCGCCCTTGACGAGGTTCTTCTTCAGGACGGACTTCCGGCCGCACTCCGGGCAGGGCTTGGCCACCGGCTCGTCCCAGGTCGCGTACTTGCACTTCGGGTAGAGGCTGCAGCCGAAGAAGTACTTCCCCCGGCGCGTCTTCCGGCGGACGAGGGTCCCGCCGCATTCCTCGGGGCAGGGGATCCCCGTGTCGAGATTGTCCTTCTGGATGTACTTGCACTTCGGGTAGGAGGAGCAGGCGATGAACGAGCCGAAGCGGCCGAACTTGATGACGAGGGGAGAGCCGCACTGGGGGCATTTCTCGTCGAGGGGCCTCGTCTCCTTCTTGACCAGGGCCTCCTTATGGGTGCACTCCGGGTAGCCGGAGCAGGCCTTGAACCGGCCGAAGCGCCCCGACTTGATGACCATGTCCTTGCCGCACTTGGGACACTTCTCGTCGAGGGGGATGCCGGTCCGCTTGAGGTCCTCGGCCTCGCCGCCTGCCTTCAGGGACTTGTCGAGGACGGCGTAGTACTTCCGGAGGCTCTCGAGCCAGGGCCGTTCGCCGTCGCTGACCTGGTCGAGCTCCTCCTCCATCTGGGCCGTGAATGTCACGTCCAGGAGCTCGGCGAAGTGCTTGACCAGGAAGTCCGTGACGACCATCCCCAGGTCCGTCGGGATGAACTTGCCTTTCTCCCGCGAAACATAGACCCGGTCCTGGAGCGTCGCGATGATCGGCGCGTACGTGCTCGGCCGGCCGATGCCCTTGGCCTCGAGCTCCTTGACCAGCGTGCCCTCCGTGTACCGGGAGGGCGGCTGGGTGAAGCTCTGCTTGGCCTCGAGGCCGGCCTCGCCGTCGACGAGCGCCAGGACCTCGCCCTCGAACGCCTTGGGCAGGATGCCCTTGTCCCCGTTCCCGTTCGGGGAAGCGGCCAGGAAGCCCTCGAACTTGAGGACCTCGCCCTTGGCCTTGAAGAGGAAGTTGGCCGCCCGGATGTCGAAGTCGGTCTCCTCGACGACGGCCGCGGCCATCTGGGAGGCGATGAACCGGTTCCAGATGAGCCTGTAGAGGTCGTATTCCTCTTTCTTGAGATCCCGTTTGATCTTGTCGGGCGGGAGGTCGAGGTGAGCCGGGCGGATGGCTTCGTGGGCGTCCTGGGCCTTCTTCTTGTTCTTATAGAAGTTGGGCTTGGACGGGACGTAAGCCGGGGACCAGGCCCGCTCGATGTACGACCGGGCCGCGCCCCGGGCCTCGTCCGAGATCCGGAACGAATCGGTCCTCATGTAGGTGATGAGCCCCGTCTGCCCGAGCTCCCCGATGGCCAGCCCCTCGTAGAGCTTCTGGGCGACGAACATCGTTTTCTTGACCGGGTAATGGAGGAGGCGGAACGCGTCCTGCTGGAGAGAGCTCGTGATGTAGGGAGGGGGCGGCGTCTTCCGCTTCTCCTCGACCTTGATCTTGTCGAGGACGAAGGACGCCTTCTTGCAGGCCTCCAGGATGGCGTCGGCCTGTTCCTTGTTCGCGACCTTGGCCTTCTTGCCGTCGATCTTCGCCAGGGCGGCCTTGAACTCGGGAGGCGACGTCGCCCGGAGCCTGGCCGAGATGTTCCAGAACTCCTCGGCGACGAAGGCCAGGATCTCCTTCTCCCGGTCGCAGATGAGCCGCAGGGCGACCGACTGGACCCGGCCGGCGCTCAGGCCCCGGCCGATCTTTTTCCAGAGGAGCGGGCTGATGAGGTAGCCGACGAGCCGGTCGAGGATGCGCCGGGTCTGCTGGGCCTCGATCTTCGGCGTGTCGAGCCCGCCGAGGTGCTCGAACGCTTTCTTGATGCCCTCCTCGGTGATCTCGTTGAAGACGGCCCGGAAGATCTTCGGGTTCCCGGCCCCGAGGAGCTCGCGGAGGTGCCAGGAGATGGCCTCGCCTTCGCGGTCGGGGTCGGCAGCCAGGATGATCCGCTCGCTCTCGCTCGCCAGCTTCTTCAGCTCGGCGACGACCTTCTTCTTGTCGGGGATGACCTGGTAGGTGGGCGCGAAGTCATGCTCGACGTCGACCCCCATCTTGCTCTTGGGCAGGTCCCGGACATGGCCCATCGACGCCTTGACGATGTATCCCGAACCCAGGTAGTGATTGATGGTTTTCGCCTTGGCCGGCGACTCCACGATGACCAGCGATTTCGACACTTACAATCTCCTCTGAAAATTCTTTCCCGGGTTCTGGACCACCAGCCCCTTCAGCTCCAGGCCGAGGAGCGTTCCCAAAAGCTCCGAGACCGAGAGGTCCGTCCTCTCGGCCAGGGCGTCGACGTGGACCTCCGCGTCCACGGGCAGGGCCCCGAGGACCGTCGCCTCCGAAACGGAAACGGCCGGCGCCGGCCCTTCCTCCGCCTGCCGCGCGAGGACCTCGTCGCGGAGCGGGGCGGGCAGGCCCTCGGCCACGTCCTTCCAATCCCCGACGAGCCGCGCCCCCGACCGGATGAGCCAGTTCGTCCCGTCGCTGAGGCCGGACGTCACGTTGCCCGGGACGGCCATGACCTCGCGGTTCTCCTCGAGCGCCAGCCGGGCCGTGATGAGCGAGCCGCTGTGCCGGGAGGCCTCGACGACCACCAGCCCCGTCCCGAGCCCGGCGATGATCCGGTTCCGGAGAGGGAAGTGGAACCCGAGCGGCCGCGCGTCGAGCGGATGCTCCGTCACCACGGCTCCCGACTCCCGGACCTTTGCCGCGAGCGCCCGGTTCTCCGGCGGATAGACCTCGTCGAGCCCGGAGCCGAGCACGGCCACGGTCCGGCCGCCCGACTCCAAAGCCCCCGCATGGGCGCAGGAGTCGATGCCCCGGGCGAACCCGCTCACGACGACGAGCCCCCTCGAAGCCAGGTCCCCGGCCAGCCGCCGAGCCACCGCCCGCCCGTATGCGGTCGGCCGCCGGGCCCCGACCACCGAGACCGCCGGCCCCGCGAGCGCCTCCATCCTCCCCGAAACATACAGGACGAGCGGGGGGTCATAGATCTCCCGGAGGAGCGGAGGGTACCCGGCGTCCTCGAAGGTCAAGATACTATAGGCCTTTTTTTCGAGTTTCTCAAGTTCCCCCCTCGCCGCGTCGAGCGCCCCGGGCGCCGCGAGCCTCCGCGCGACGTCCGCCCGGACCCCGAGCGAGGCGAGGGCCCCCTCCCCGGCGGTGAAGACCTCATCGACCTCCGGGAACGCCTTCAGGACGATGCGCGCCGCCCTCGGATATTCACAGACGGCCGCATTGAGGGCGACCCAGGGAACGCGGCGATCGTCCACATCCGCTCACTCTTCGGTGCAGGCCCCCGGGATGGCGAAGACCGGGACATCCGATAGAGAGATGACCCGTTCGGTGTTGCTGCCGAGGAAGAACCGCCCGAGCTTGGTATGGGTGTAGGTCGAGATGGCGATCAGGTCGAACTTCTTGCTCTGGGCGTAATTGACGATCCCGGCCGCGGCGTTGAAATCGCGGATGACCTCCTCCGAGACCTTAAAGGTCTTTCTCTCGCGGATCTCGCGCTTCTTCAGTCGCGCCAGGAGGTCCTCGAGCATGGCCTCGGCGGATTCGGGGCCGATCCGGTAGTTATAAAGCGCCAGCACGTGGAGGAGCGTTAGGTCCGCGCCGAACGTCGAGGCCAGCTCCCAGGCGAAGTCGCGCTCGATGTCCTCGCGTTTGGAGAAGTCCGTAGGGACGAGGATCCTCCGGATCGACGGGCGCAGTCGCTTCTTCCCGGCGAAGAGGACGGGGGCGGGGGCGTGACGAAGCACGCCGTTGGCGACGCTCCCGACGAGGATCTTCTCCAAGGCCGACATGCCTCGTTTGCCCATCACGATGAGGTCGGTCTTCTCCCTCGAGGCGATCTCGATGATCTTCTTGACCGGCGACCCCGACTCGATGAGAACCTTCTCGAACGGGATCCCCTTCTGGGAGGCCAGCTCGGCGAGCTTCTTCCCGGCCTTCGCCTTGTTCGCCTCGACCTGCTGGTAGACCTCCTCCATGTAGGCCGGCCGCGCCTCGAGGAGCGCCGGCCCCATCTCCGGAACGACGTGAACGGCGGAGATCCGGGCCCGGCATTTCTTCGCGAACAGCTCCGCGTAGGCCAGAGCATCGGCCGCCTCCCGGGAAAAATCAGTCGCCCAAAGGATGTTCTTGATGATGTACGTCATTGGTCCCTCCTTCCACCAGGTCCCCTATGATATCAAGAATCGCCGATTTCGCAAATCAAACTAAACGGGACGGGCGAGACGCGAGGAAGGTTGAAGCCCTCGGAGACTGCTTTCACACGTGCAGCATCGACCTTCATATTCCACGCTCATAATGAAGGACGGCGGATATCGGGAATTCTTCTCGCCGGTCTCGCTTTACAATTCTCATATAGATGGGCAAGAATGTCTCCGATGAGCCCCTACAACCTGATCAGCTTCCTGGGCATCTTCGTCCTGGCCGGATTCGCCTGGCTTTGCTCCTCGAACCGGAAGGTCGTCAATTGGCGGGTGGTCATTTGGGGCATCGCCCTCCAGCTCGTCTTCGCCTTCTTCATCTTCGTCGTCCCCGCCGGCACGAAGGTCTTTCTCTTCCTCAACGACGCCGTCGTCCGCGTCCTCGAGAGCGCCACGGCCGGCACGAAGTTCCTCTTCGGCCGTCTGGCCCTGCCCCCGGGGACCGCGAACGAGGCCGGGGAGACGTCGCTCGGCTACTTCCTGGCCTTCCAGGCCCTGCCGACCATCATCTTCTTCGCCGCCCTGATCAGCGTCCTCTATTACCTCAAGGTCATGCCCTTCTTCGTCCGGCTTTTCGCCCGCGTCTTCAGCCGGTTCCTGCGCATCAGCGGGGCCGAGGCCCTGAGCGTCTCGAGCAATATCTTCGTCGGCGTCGAGTCTTCCCTCGTCGTTCGCCCCTACCTCGACACCATGACCGCCTCGGAGCTCGCGACCATCATCACGGCCGGCATGGCGACCGTCGCCTCGACGACCCTGGGCCTCTACGTCATGCTCCTCAAGGCTCAGATGCCGACGATCGCCGGCCACCTCATCTCGGCCTCGGTCATCGCCGCGCCGGCCGCCGTCGTCATGGCCAAGCTCGTCATCCCCGAGACCGGGAAGCCCGCGACCCTGGGCATCGACGTCGAGCCGTATGCCGAACATGAGGACAACCTCATCATGGCCATCATCAACGGCGCCAACGCGGGCCTCAAGCTTCTCGGCGGCATCGTCGCTCTTCTCCTGGCGTTCCTGGGGCTCGTCGCCCTCCTCGATCTCGTCCTGGGCGGACTCGGCGGCCTTCTCAACGGGTGGTTCGGCTGGCACCTCGAGCTTTCCCTAAAGGGCCTTCTCGGCTACGTCTTCTACCCCTTTACGCTGGCCGTCGGCGTGCCCGCGCCCGACGCCATGGAGATCGCCCGCGTCGTCGGCGAGCGGACGGTGGCCACGGAGATCCCCGCCTACGGCCATCTGGCCGAGCTGATGGCCCGTGGGGCGCTCCGCGACCCGCGCTCGGGCCTCATCGCCTCCTACGTCCTCTGCGGCTTCGCCCACGTCGCCTCGCTGGCCATCTTCGTCGGCGGCACGGGGGCCCTGGCTCCCTCCCGCCTGAGAGACCTGTCGCGCCTCGGCCTCCGGGCGCTCCTCGCCGCCACCCTGGCCTGTCTGATGACCGGCGCCGTGGCCGGGACCTTTTTCACCGGCGCCTCGGTATTATTGGGGAAATAGCGCGCCTCGCCCGTCCTCGCTTGTCTCGCTCTAATAATTGTGCGATTATGGTGACGAGGGAGGCCGGCATGAGAATAAGAACGATCATTGGGGCGACGGTCCTTATCCTCCTCGCGGCGGGCACGACGGCGGCCGCGGCGGGGAAGGGAGCCCGGGCCAGGTTCAAGGAAGAGGTCTGGGACTTCGGCAAGGTCAAGCAGGGCGAGGTCCTCGCCCACGAGTTCGTCTTCATCAATGAGGGCGACGCGCCGCTCGTCATCGAGCGGGTCTCGACGTCGTGCGGCTGTACGGCCGCCCTCGCTTCGGAGGACCGGATCGCCCCGGGAAAGGAGGGCCGCGTCAAGGCCTCCTTCGACACGCGCGGCTTCGCGGGGAGCGTCGTCAAGTACGTCTACGTCGAGTCGAACGACGCGTCGAAAGCCCGCCGGGAACTCAAGGTCACGGCCGAGATCGATGTCCCGCCCCAGCCGCGGATCGAGCTCGACCGCTACAACGCCGACCTCGGGCTGAGCCTGGAGGGCGAGGTGACCTCGACCCGGTTCACCGTCCGGAACGTCGGCGAGCTCGAGCTCAAGATCGAGATCGCCCACCCCGATTTCAAGTTCTTCGCCGGAGGGAAGCCCGCCGTGTTCCCGATGAGCGTCGCGGCCGGGAAGGAGGTCGCGCTCGAGGTCCGGTTCCCGGCCCCGGTCAAGCCCGGGCTGCTGCGCGATTACGTCCTCGTCAAGTCCAACGATCCCGTCCGGACCTCGCTGTCGATCTACATCAGCCGCTACATCATCACGAAGAAGGACCTTAAGGACCTGTTCAATAAATATAGGAAAGAGCTGGAATAGTCTTCTTTGCAGCCTCGGGCTTCAGCCCGGGCTTACCCCCGCGCACGCTAAAGCTCGCGGCGGCAAAAGCCATCGCGTCCGACCTCACCTTCGAACCTCACGCCTGCCCGCCCTGTTTCGCTTGTCTCGCATTTTTATGCTATACTCCATCGACTCTTCGCATTGGAGTAGCCTACGAAACACGCGATTTTGGCCCTCGCGGACGGGACCGTCTTCGAGGGCCGGGGATTCGGCGCGAGCGCCAAAACCTGGGGGGAAGTCGTTTTCAACACGGGGATGGTCGGCTACCCCGAGTCCATCACCGACCCCTCCTACCATGGACAGATCCTCGTCCAGACATACCCCCAGATCGGGAACTACGGCGTCGACCCGGCGAGCTTCGAGTCCCCGCGGCCGCAGATCGCCGGCTACGCCGTCGCCGAGCTCTGCGAAAGGCCGTCCCACTCCGCCTCGCGCAAGACCCTCGACGCCTGGCTCCGCGAGCACGGCGTCCCGGGCATCGAGGGCATCGACACCCGGGCCCTGACGAAGAAGCTCCGCGTCCACGGCGTCATGCCCGGCGTCCTGGCCGTCTCCGACGCCCCTCTCCGCGTCGCCCCGCTGCTCCGCGAGGCGCGCACCCTTCCCGACCCGAACCAGGGCGACCTCGTGGCCGAGGTCACGACCCGCGACATCCACATCCTCAATCCCGACTCGCGGACGGTCGTCGTCCTCGTCGACTGCGGGGCCAAGGAGAACATCGTCCGGAGCCTTGTCCGGCGGGGCGCCTGCGTCGTCCGCGTGCCGGCCGCGACCCCCTTCGCCAAGATCATGTCCTTCGCCCCGCGCGGCGTCGTCCTGTCGAACGGCCCCGGCGACCCCAAGAGGTGCATCGACGTCGTCCGGACGGCCCGCCGGCTCATGCGCGAGAACGTCCCCCTCTTCGGCATCTGTCTCGGCAGTCAGGTGCTCGCCCTGGCGGCGGGCGGCGACACGTTCAAGCTCAAGTTCGGCCACAGGTCGCAGAACCAGCCGTGCCTCGAGGATGGGACCGAGCGCTGTTACATCACGAGCCAGAATCACGGCTATGCCGTGGACACGCGGACGCTCCCGCGCGCCTGGCGCTCGTGGTTCACGAACGCCAACGACGGGACGAACGAGGGCGTCCGCCACCGCCGGAGGCCGTTCGCCGGCGTCCAGTTCCACCCCGAGGCCTGCCCCGGGCCGACCGACACGGCCTTCCTCTTCGACGCCTTCCTGCGGGGCCTGCCGTGACCGCTCAGAGGACGAAGGCCCCCGGAGCGCCCGCGCCCAAGACTCCGGTGCGCAAGCCGAAAAAGCTCCTCATCCTGGGGAGCGGGGCGCTGAAGATCGGCGAGGCCGGCGAGTTCGACTACTCCGGGAGCCAGGCCATCAAGGCTTTCAAGGAGGAGGGGCTCGAGGTCGTCCTCGTCAACCCGAACATCGCGACCATCCAGACCTCCGAGTCACTGGCCCACCGCGTCTACTTCCTGCCCGTGACGCCGCACTTTGTGGAGAAGATCATCGAACGGGAGCGGCCGGACGGCGTGGTCGTGTCCTTCGGCGGCCAGACCGCCCTCAACTGCGGCCTCGCCCTCTGGCGGTCCGGCGCCCTCGCCCGCTACGGGACGAGGGTGCTCGGGACGCCGATGGAGGCCGTCGAGAAGACCGAGGACCGCGCTCTTTTCAACCGGGCGCTAGCGGAGATCGGACTCAAGACGCCGCGCGGCGTCGCCGTCGGAAGCGTCGAGGAGGGACTGCGGGCCGCCGGCGCCATCGGTTACCCCGTGATGGCCAGGGCGGCTTACGCCCTGGGCGGCAAGGGCAGCGGCATCTCCCACGACTCGGGGGAGCTCCGTGAGGCGCTCGAACGGGCCTTCGTCGGCTCGGGCCAGGTCCTCGTCGAGGAGTACCTCGAGGGCTGGAAAGAAATCGAATACGAGGTCGTCCGCGACCGGGCGGACAACTGCGTCACCGTCTGCAACATGGAGAACTTTGACCCGATGGGCATCCACACGGGCGAAAGCATCGTCATCGCCCCGTCGCAGACCTTGACCAACGCCGAATACCACGGCCTCCGCGAGATCGCCGTCCGGGCCGTCCGCCATCTCGGCATCGTCGGCGAATGCAACATCCAGTACGCCCTCGACCCGGCCGACGGCGATTACCGGATCATCGAGGTCAACGCGCGCCTCTCGCGGAGCTCGGCCCTCGCCTCCAAGGCTACGGGCTACCCGCTGGCTTTCATCGCGGCCAAGCTCATCCTCGGCCGGACCCTGCCGGAGCTCCGGAACTCCATCACCCGGGCCACGACGGCCTGCTTCGAGCCGGCCCTCGACTACCTCGTCGTCAAGATCCCGCGCTGGGACCTCAAGAAGTTCGGGCGGGTGTCGAAGAAGATCGGCTCGGAGATGAAGTCGGTCGGCGAGGTCATGGCCATCGGCCGCTCGTTCGAGGAGGCCGTCCAGAAGGCCGCCCGAATGCTCCAGATCGGCGTGTACGGCCTCGTCGCCAACGCCAACTACTCCTTCGCCAGCCTCGAGCGGGAGCTCCGCCACCCGACCGACGAACGGCTGTTCGGCATCGCCGAGGCGTTCGCCAAGGGCTGGTCTGTCGACCGCGTCCACCAGCTGACGAAGATCGACCGGTGGTTCCTCCACAAGATCAAGGGCGTCGTCGGCCTCGAGGCGAGGCTCAAGGGATACCGGCTGGCGACGCTCCCGGCGGAGGTCCTGCGCGAGGCCAAGCGGAAGGGCTTCTCCGACAAGCAGATCGCCCTGCTCGTCCGTTCGAACGAGGCGGCCGTGCGCCGGGCGCGGAAGCGGGCGGACATCGTGCCGTGCGTCAAGCAGATCGACACGCTGGCCGCCGAATACCCCGCCAAGACCAACTACCTGTACATGACGTACGGGGGCGACACGGACGACGTCGCGTTCCGGCCGGAGAAGAACAAGGTCATGGTCCTCGGCTCGGGTTCCTACAGTATCGGCTCGTCGGTCGAGTTCGACTGGTGCTGCGTCAACGCCGCGGAGGCCCTCCGGCGGATGGGGGCGAAGACGGTCATGGTCAACTACAACCCGGAGACCGTGTCGACGGATTACGACATTTGCGACCGGCTCTATTTCGACGAGCTGAGCTTCGAGCGCGTCTGCGACATCTACGAGCGGGAGGACCCGCGCGGCGTCCTGCTCGCGATGGGGGGGCAGATCCCGAACAACATCGCCATGAAGTGCCGTCGGGCGGGGCTCCGCGTCCTGGGGACGGCGCCGGAGAGCATCGACCGGGCCGAGAACCGCTACAAGTTCTCGAAGCTCTTGGACGAACTGGGCGTCGACCAGCCGGAATGGAAGGAGCTCCGGAGCGTCGCCGAGGCCGAGGCGTTCGCCAGGGCCATCGGCTATCCCGTCCTCATCCGGCCGTCCTACGTCCTGAGCGGCGCGGCGATGACCATCGTCTTCAACGGGAAGGACCTCGAGCGGTACCTGAAGAAGGCGTCGCTCGTCTCACCGAAGTACCCCGTCGTCATCTCGAAGTTCATCCTCAACGGCAAGGAGATCGAGATGGACGCCGTCGCCGACCGGGGCGAGGTCGTCGCCTCGGCCATCGTCGAGCACGTCGAGAACGCCGGCGTCCACTCGGGCGACGCGACGATGGTCCTGCCGCCGCAGAAGCTCTACATCGAGACCATCCGCCGTATCCGGGAGATCGGCGGGCGCATCGCCCGGGCGCTGGCCATCACCGGGCCGTTCAACATCCAGTTCATCGCCAAGGACAACGTCCTGAAGGTCATCGAGTGCAATTTGAGGGCGTCGCGGTCGTTCCCCTTCGTGTCGAAGGTGGCGAAGGCCAACTTCATCGAGGTCGCCGTACGGGCGATGATGGGCGCACCGGTCCGCAACCGGAAGAGCACGCTCGACCTCAACTATGTCGGGGTCAAGGCGCCTCAGTTCTCGTTCTCCCGGCTCAAGGGCGCCGACCCGGCCTTGGGCGTCGAGATGGCCTCGACGGGCGAGGTCGCCTGCCTGGGCGAAGACGTCCACGAGGCCTTCCTCAAGGCCCTCATCTCGGCCGGGTTCAGCCTGCCCGAGCGGTCGATCCTCGTCAGCGTCGGCGGGGAGACGTCCAAGCACCGGTTCCTGCGGCCGGCGGAAAAGCTCCGGGACATGGGGTTCGCCCTGTACGCGACCGAGCGGACCTCGGCGTTCCTCAGACGGAACGGCGTCCCGTGCACGCGGGTCTTCAAGGTCCACGAGCAGAAGGAGCCCAACATCCGCGACCTCCTCGCCCGCCGTGAGATCGACTTCGTCATCTCCGTCCCCGACCCCGACCGCAAGCGGGAGTTCGACAGCGACTACCGGATGCGGCGGATGGCGGTGGATTTTGCGGTACCGCTCCTGACGAACCTTCAGGTCGCGGAGCTGTTCGTGGCCGCCCTCGCGGCCAAGAAGGTCGGCGATTTGAAGATCAAGCACTGGCAGGAATACGAATAAGCGTCGTTCGCCGGCGACGAGATCGTTCTCGAGCGATCGCCTTCGAAGGACCAGAGAGCACCCGGGTATGCCAAAGCCATGGGCTGGTAAAAGGGCCCGGACGGAACGGCTTCGCTCCCGGTCAGGTTTTTAACGCCGTTCCCTCGCCGTCTTCTTCGGCGGTCTCGTAACTCGCGATCAAGCCGTCAAGCCTTCTTCATGATCATGCCAGCATTGAGACGTTCTTGAAATTCTCAGGCACGCTCAGACATGCGAGCCCGAATCTCCTTGAATCCGGCTTCGGGAAGGCTAAACCTTCCACGTCCGCTCAGTCCTTCCCGTCCGGTCCGCCAGCCCACGTGTTCTTTTCGTAACGACCATAATGATAGCGCCCCGGGAAATCCCCTTTGTCCTTCGCGCGGCGATCCCGTGTGTCATTGGAAAGTTTAAAACCACCGCGCGCGCCTCGACGAACGACGTTTTCAGAACCGGAACCGGATGCCGACCTTGAGCGACATGCCGTTGAGGTTGATGCGCGCCTCGCGGGGGTCGCTGATGCCGGGCTCGGTCGGGAGGTCGCCGCGGATGAAAACGAGGGGATAGGCGCCCTGGCCGGCGGCCTCGGCCAGAAAATAGTAGAGCGTCCCCTGCTCGCTGTAGGACTCCCCCTCGGAATTGATCGTGATGTCCTTGCCTTTGAACCCGCCGAAGCGGGCAAAGCGAATCTCGGCCTCGCCGACGAGGAAGAGGCCGGGGTAGAACTCATACTCCCCCCCGGCTCCGACCGAGGCCCCGATGCCGCGGGCCTTGGCGTCGCCCTGCCACTCCTGCCAGTAGAGGTTCTTCTCGAAGCGGTAGAGGTAGTTGGCCGAGACGAAATAATACTGAAGGCCCCCCTTGAGATAGACGTACGGCAGGGGGTAATAGGCCAGCCCGAGCTTGACCGGAAGGGCCTGGACGCGCGGCCGCGTCCGGAGGACGTCGGGGGTCGCGCCGGCGGCGAACTCCATGCGGCTTGAGCGGCGCCCGGCAAAATAGTCCATACCGAACGTGGCGAAAAGGCCGGGCATCAAGCTGTAGGATATCTCCGCGCCCATGATGTAGGTCAAGTGGAGGCCCGCGACGTTGCCCGTTCCCGGAATGCCGAGGACGGCGCTGTAATAGTCGGCCAGGCCGCGGGCGCCGGTGTTGAGGTCCCCGAGGGCCGCGAAGTTGGCGCCGGCGAGGACGGAGAAACCGAAGGTCTTTGCGGCAGGGAGCGCAGCGGGAGCGCGGCGGGGCGCCGGAGGCGGGGGCGCGGGCAGATCCTCGGGGCGCGCGGGCTCGGGTTCTTCGTCGACCTTCTTCACGGGCTCGACCCGGATCTCCTCGACGGGCATGGCCGGCACGGCCTCGAGCTCGCGGACGAGGCTCTCGTGGATATAGCCGCGGGCCACGAGGCCGTCGTCTCGAGTGAACCGGACCAGGTACCACTCGCCCTGCTTCTTCTCGGCCTCG
Organism: Candidatus Aminicenantota bacterium; assembly: GCA_963813235.1. Taxonomy (GTDB): domain Bacteria; phylum Acidobacteriota; class Aminicenantia; order Aminicenantales; family Saccharicenantaceae; genus JALHVH01. Next base: position 34,461 of record CAWEYF010000024.1, read on the forward strand.
AGGACCGAGCCCTCAGGGAGCAGCTGGACGACGGGACTGCCAATGTCCGGCGTATCGCGGATATTGGCCTGGTCCGCGATGACCTTGATCTTGAAGGTCGGCGAGGGCTTTTCCTGGGCGGCGGAAAGCCCGGTCATCGAGGACAGAACGGAGATGGCCAGAACGGCGACGATTGATCTTTTCATGATCCTCACCTCAGCCTTGAAGGGATTATGGACCCATGAGGGGACGGGCCCCTCCTTAGGACCACGATGTGCTGGGCATGGATGCCGCGGAAGAGCGGATAGGCCCTGTCGACGACGAAGCCGGCGTCGGCGGCCTCACGCTCGAACGTCTCCCCCGGCACCATCCTGATATCGCGGTGACTCGGTTTGAACAGGCGGCGGAGGCGGCGCTGGAGGGCGTGGAGGCCGCGGAACCGGTAGAACGACATGACGACGCCCCCCGACGCGACCCGGGCGAACTCGGCCAGGACCGCGCGCCGGTCCTCCGAAGCATGGAGGTGATGGAAGAGACGCATCGAGAAGACGTAGTCGAAGGCCGCGGACTTGAAGGGAAGGCCGCCGCGCAGGTCGGCCGCCGCCCCGCCGGGATGATGGCCGCCGTCCTTCATTTCCAGGGCGCGTTCGACCATGGGATGCGCGAGGTCGCTCGAGACGAGGCGGGCGCCCTCGCCCAGAATGAGGTCCGTGAAGCGGCCATAACCGCAGGGCGCGTCGAGGATGAGAGGGCTGTTCGGGCCGGCCCAGACTTCGGGATCCAGGGCTCGGAGCCGGGCGAAAGCGCGGCGCAGAAGAAACCGCTCGCGGCGGTCCACGAGCCTCTGATCGAGGCCCCTGTACCGGCGCTTTTCATAATCGGCGACGCCGGGGCGGTCGAATGGTTTCAGGGACGGCGCCTTATTCTTTGAAAAAGACATACTTAGGGCTCCCGTCGATGACGAGCTTTTGAGGCGGCGCGGAAGAGGGCGGGATCTCACGCCCTTCGCGATCCAACACGGCGGCGACCGGCGCCGAAAAGGCGAGCTCAACCGGCCCTCCGCCGGGCGCCCAGCAGATCGCAAAACGACATTCTTCCTTGCGGAAGCGGAAGACCACGACGCCGGGCCAATCCGGCGCATGGCCCCGGGCCGTGCGGCTCCGTCCCGCCCCATCCCCCGCCGGGTCGTCCGGGCTCAAACCGCGTCCTTCAAAGACGCTCCCCCCGAGCCGGGCCCGGAGGGCCGCGAACGCGCGAAAGGCCGGGCGCCGCCGCCAGGGGCTCTCACGGTTGTCCACGAGCCCGTAACCGGGCGCGACCAGCTGCCACCAATAGACGCGCTCGGCAAGGCCGGACGCCAGGCAGAGGATGTAGTAGCGGACGAGGAAGTCGGCCTGCTCGTCCTCGCTGACGTTGGGCTTGCCTGAGGCCGGCGAGAACGCGCCCGTGCCGGCGAGAGGCCAGTTGACCTCGGTGATCCAGAGCCCCTGCCCCGCGCCGGGCCGGGCCGTTGTTTCGATGGCCGCCTTGAGCAGGGCGAGCTTCATCGCCGCGTTCCAGCCGAACTGGCCGTTCTCGGGCGCTCCCTTCCGGTCAACATAGAGGAGCGAGGTCACGGCGTCGAAAGGAAGACGCGGGAGGGTCACGGGGTAGAGGTGGAACTCGAAGTCGATGACGGCTGGGCCGACGAGCTTCACGCCGAAGCGCGGGGCCAGCTCGAAGGCGGGTTCGGCGAGGCGGAGGTACTCGCGGTGGTCCCAGACGCCCCACTTCGTCCGGTTCCAGGCGTGGCCGATCTCGAAGGCCGAGGCGAGCGGGGCGAAGCGGGCGAATACGTCCTCGAGAAAGGCGCGCCAGGAGCCGGGGTCGAGGACATCGGCGCGGCGTTGGAGGAGGGCGAGGATGACGTCGACGCCGCGAGCGCGGAGAGCGCGGACGAAGGCTTCTCGCGCGGCAAGGCCGCCGCTCGCGCGCTCCCAGGAGCCGATGCGGACGAGGGCACGGCAAGCTCCGGTCTCGCTGAACAGGTCGAGGACGGAGGCGTCGCCGGAGCCGGGGGCGAGGCCGGGGACCGAGCCTGGAGCGGGCGCGGGCGAGACGGCGCATCCGAGGGCGCCGGGCGGGATGGCGACGGGCTCGCGGTAGAGGCGCTTCATCGTGCGGCGGTAGCGGAACAGGCCGGGTACGAGGCGGCGGAGGCTGGCGCCGGCGATCTCGAAGTAGCTCCCGGCATGGCGGATGTGGTGGCGGAATCGTTCGGAGCGCGGGGCGACGTTATGCGGCTGGTCGGCCAGTGGGTTCCACTCGAACTCGAAGCTCATGTCATTGGATCCCGAGGCGCTCGGCCAGGCGGCGCAGACGGAGCTTCTTCTTGAAGGCGGCGAAGCCGGCGTAGCAGGCCTTGTTCGCACGGTACCAGAGGACGAGGGGCCGCGAGGCGCGCCCTTCGCCGAGGTAAAGGCGGAGGAAGAGGTCCTGGTAGGCCGGGGGGACGCCCAGCCGGATGATGTTCCGGAGGCGGACGAGGACGGGGATCGAGCGCCGGGCGCGAATGCGGTTCGTATCAATGAGGCAGAGATCGTAGGCGCCGGGCCGGGGGGAGCGGACGAGGATGTTCCCGTCCGATAGGTCCCGGTGGAGAATCCCCTCGGTGTGGCAGAAGACGAGGAATTTCGCCAGGGCGGCCAGGAGGCGGCCGAGGTCGTCGGGCGGGAGCTCTCGGAAGAGGGAGCGGATCTCGACGGCAGAGGGGAGGTAAGCGGAGAGATAGAAGCCCTCGGCGACTTGGCCGCGGGCGCGGCGTTGGAGGTAGGCCATGGGGAGGGGCGTCGGGATCGAGCGGGCGCGGCAGGCCGCGGCGCCGCGCCAGGCGCGGGCGGCCTTGCCGGGGACGAGGAGCGTTTTGAGGCGCTTGAAGCCGGAGGCGCGGAACATCTTGACGACGGCATCGGCTCGGGCGGAGAGAGATACAGGGACCGAGGCGACGACCACGAGGTTGCGGCGGTCGATAAGGACGCGCGCGGAGGGGCCGGAGGCGAGGGCGTGGGGATCCGAAAGAATGGCGCGGAATTCGGATGTATCGAAGTCGGGGTTCAGCGCGCCGCGGTATGGCCCGAGGACGAGGTCAATGCCGGCGTTCGTCATCTCCCCTATCTTACAACGAACGAGGGGGCATTGCGAGGAACCCTGCGACGAAGCGGATCTCGTGGCGCGCTCAGCGATCGCCGCGCTTCGCCCGCAAGGACGCCGTCACGCCCGCCCTCAGCACTGCGGCGATGGCCGCCGGCGTGAACCGTTCCTTGACCGTGCGATAGCCGTTGGCGGCAAGGCGCGCCCGGAGCGCGGTGTCGGTCTTGAGCCGGCCGACGGCGTCGGCGAGGGTTTCGGCATAAGGCTCGTCGCACAGCCAGATGTTCTCGGCGTGGGCGAAGAACTCTTCGACGGCCGGCGTCCGGGCCGTGATCACGGGTTTCCGCATGCCGAGCGACTGGAAAAGCTTATGGGGGACGACGCGACGGGCCTTGGCGGTCCGGCCGAAGATGCCGAGGGCAACGTCCGCGGAGGCCACGAGCGTCGGGAGCGCGGCCAGCGGGGCCCAGGGCTCGAAGGCGCAGTTCGCCGCGCCGATGTCCGAGGCCATGGCCCGGGCACGGGCCCAGGTATCTCCCGAGCCGACGAAACGAAAGAGGATCGTGGGGTCCAGGCGGCGGACGGCGCGGGCGGCTTCGACAACGGCATCGACACCGTGAAGGGGAAGGAAGGAGCCGAAGAAGAGGACGGTGAAGGGTGCGGCGGAGGGGGACGTCCCTGCCGCTGACGGCGCGATGCCATCGGGGTCGAAGAGGGCATCGTCGTAGCCGACGGGGACGACGACGAGCTTTCGGGCGGGGACACCGTAGGCGCTCGCGTAGTAGGCGGCGTGGGCGGCCGTATCGGCGAGGACGACGTCGGAAAGGCGGAAGGCCATGGCGTCGATCCACAGGTTCCAACGGGCGGTCAGGGAGTCAGCCGGGCGGCGCCTGCGATCGAGGATCTTGGTCTCGTAACGGGGGGCGAGCGGGTCGAAGACGACCGGGCGCGCCGCGAGGGTGGCCAGGAAGCGGGCCAGCGGGACGTCCTTCTGGCCGAAGGCGGGGACGTAGACGGCATCGGCGCGGCGAAGGGGGAAGCGCGGCGCGGGCGGGAGGACGCCGATTCGGGCACGCGTCCGCGTGCCGCCGAGCGCGGCGATCTTTGCGAGAAGGAGCGGGTACCGGAGCCAGCTCTTGAACGACGGGTCGGCCGGGCATTCGGCGACGGCGTCGCCAAGGGCGACGAGGCCCTTCCGGATGACGGCGTTGCGCTGATAGTCGGGGCTGTAACCCCCGAGGAAGAGCCAATTCATCTTCAGCATTATACCTCATGGGCCGCCTTGACGGCGAGCGGGCGGTCATATACGATAATCCCAGAGAGGAGTAAGCCATGGCTTTGGACCCGGAACTGCTCGCCATCCTCGCCTGCCCCTACTGCAAGGCCGACGTGAAGGAGACCGCCGACGGACAAGGCCTGAAGTGCGTCGAGTGCCACCGCGTCTACCCCATCCAGGACGAGATCCCGGTGATGCTCATCGACGAGGCCTCCGTTGAGCCCGAGAGACGGATCAAGGACTGACCCGTCCGGCTTTCGCAAGGTCCTCCTCATCCGGCTGCGGCGGATCGGCGACATCATCCTGACGACCCCGGCCGTTAAGGCCCTGCGGACGGCCCTGCCCCGGGCGGAACTCGTCTACGTCGTCGAGGAGCCGTACCGGCAGCTCGTCGAGGGGAACCCCGATATCGACCGCGTCGTCGCCCTCCCGAAGGAGCCATCGCGGCGGGAGTTCCTCGCTCTCGTCCGCGCGATCCGAAAAAAGGGATACGACGCCGTCATCGATTTTCACGGCGGGCCGCGGGCGTCCCTGCTCGCGCTCCTGTCGGGGGCGAAGATCAAGGCGGGGTATGCCATCAAGTACCGCGGCCTCTTCTACGACGTCCGCGTCCCCCGCGCGCCGAATGAGGGGAGCATCCACAGCGTCGCGAACCACGTCAACCTGGTCCGGGCGCTCGGTGTCGAGGTCGGGGACATTCCCGGGCTCGTCCTGCCGAGGGGTCGGGTCTTGACCCCTGACGCCTCTCTGCTTGTCCTCCATATCGGCGCAGGCAACCCCTTCCGCTATTGGGGCACCGATAACCTGGTCCGGCTGGTACGCCTGCTCGAGGAGATCCCGGGGACGCGGATCGCCCTCATCGGCGGCGCGGAGGACAAGGCGGCCGAAACGGAGATCCTGGAGAAGGCGCCGGGAACGCTGTCGTACGTCGGCGCGCTCGACCTCGCCGGGACGGCGGAACTCATCCGGCAGGCGGCGATCTTCGTCGGGCCGGACAGCGGGCCGATGCATATCGCCGCGGCCGTCGGGACGCCCATCGTCGCCTGGTTCGGGCCGACCCTGCCGGCGAACTTCGCCCCCTGGAAGCCCGCGGGCGGCGCCCGGATCATCGAGAAGGCCCTCGACTGCCGGCCCTGCAAACAGCGCACCTGCGTCCACGGTGATTTCCGGTGCCTGCGCCTCATCACCCCGGAGGAGGTGAGGGGTCAGGTCGAGATCTTCAGGTTTTCGCCGGACGAAAGAAATTGAAAATTGAGACCCGACCCTTCCTATGCTAGAATCCGGTCTGTGACAACCGTGACCGCTGCGGATAAGCCCGGGAGCCTCTGGGCCGCCCTGCCCGGCCAGGTCTTGGCCTTCAGCCTGCTCTTTTCGCTCATCTCGATCAGCCTGACGGAGAGTTTCCTTTTCCTGGCGGTCGTCCTCTGGGCCGTCTGGCTTCTCGTCGAAAAACGTAATTTCTCCGCGCCGACGTTCTTCATCCCGCTCCTCGCCTATTCGGCGCTGTCGCTCGTTTCGTCGGCCTTCTCGGTCAACGCGGCGGTCAGCTTCCGCGACTGCCGCGAGCTGGTCCTCTACCTCATGATCCCCGTCGCCTACGTATCGTTCCGCGGCCTCCGCGATGTCCGGCGGGCCAACTACGCCGTTTTCGCCTCGGCGGCGGTGAGCATCCTCTACGCTTTCTACGAAGCGTTCTTCAAGGCAGCGCCCGAGGAAAGGATCAAGGGGTTCATGGGCCACTACATGACCCAGGCCGGACTGCTCGCCCTGTTCGCGTCGCTGGCCTTGGCGATGGCGATCTTCGGTAAGGGCAAGGCCCGGTATCTCTGGGGGGCGGGGGCGCTGGCGGCCGGCGCGGCGCTCGAGATGACCTTGACCCGCAGCGCCTGGATCGGCATCGCCGTAGCCGCCTGCATCCTCGTCTTCATCTGGAAGCCGAAGTTCGTGCTGGTCGTCCCGGCCCTCGTCGTCATCGCCTTCTTCGCCAGCCCGGCAGCGGTCAAGAGACGTGTTCTCAGCATCTTTACGCTCCAGGGCTTCTCGAACCGCACGCGCGTCGAATACCTCCGGGCGGGCGCAGGGATCGTCCGCGACTATCCCCTGCTCGGGACGGGGCCGGACACGGTCGACATGGTCTTCCAGAACCCGAAGTACGGCCTGTCCGAAGAGGCCAAAAACAATGTCCACCTCCACAACACGATCGTCCAGATCGCGGCCGAGCGTGGCCTCCCGGCCCTGGCTGCCTGGCTGGCGTTCGTCGCCTGGGTCGGCGTGTCGCTCGTCAAATTGGTGAGGACGCGGGACCCCGACCGCCTGCCGCTCGCGGCGGGCGGGCTCGCGGCCTTGGCCGTCATGCTGGTCGCCGGGCTCTTCGAGTACAACTTCGGGGACTCGGAGGTCACGATCCTGTTCCTGTACCTGATCACCATGCCGTTTGCGGGAGGAGGAAAGGATCAGGTCTCGGCTTTTGACCCAAACGTCAAAAGCTGAGACCTGACCCCTCAGCGAAGATGCTCAAGAAGATCGTCCGAGCCGCGCTCGCCCTGCTGGCGCTCTACGCCGCCTGGCTCGCGTATTCCGAGCTCTCCTTCCGGCACTACGAGAATCCGGGTGGGGCCGCCGCGGCCCCGGGCCCGGGGGACGGCGTCACGCGCGAGCTCCAGGGCGTCTATCACATCCATACGACCTTCTCCGACGGGCACGCGACGGTCGACGTGGTCGCGGCCCGGGCGGCACGCGAGCGCCTCGATTTCGTCGTCCTGACCGACCACGGCAACCCGAACACCGCGAGCCTCCGCGCCGCCGGCCGGCGGAAGGGCGTTCTCGTCCTTGCCGGCTCCGAGCTCAACGTCAACCGCGGCCACCTCGTGGCCTTGGGCTTCCGGCCGCCGCCCGGCGACGGGAAGTTCCCGTCGAAGGCCGAGGACGCGGTCGACGCGGTCCGGGCCCTCGGCGGGTTCACCGTCATCGCCCACCCCTATTCGAAAGTCCGCTGGTCGTGGGGCGACTGGGGCGAGTCGTCGGACTACTCGGGCATCGAGATCGTCAACGCCGACACGATGTTCAAGGACAATTACCGCCGCGTCATCGCCTACGCCCCGCTTCTCCTCCTCGGGTCGCGCCTGCCGCTCATCAAGATGCTCGAGCATCCGGCCTCGAACCTCAAGCGCTGGGACCAGCGGGGCGCGAGCACCGCCATCTTCGGCTACTTCAGCGCGGACGCGCACCTCTACTACCGGGGGATCTTCGCACTGCTCCGGCTCCACGTCCTGCTCGACGGGCCGGCCGGCGGCGCGGGCGCCGAAGAGGCCGGCATCTGGGACGCGCTCCGTCACGGGCGCTTTTACAACGCCGTCGAGGCGGCGCGGACGCGCGCGGATTCCGGTTCGAGGCGGAGGCAGGCGCGGGCAAAGGCGCCGGAAGCGGGCCCTGGTCCGCGCGCGCGTACCGGATGGGCGACACGATCGTCGCGGCGGGCGGGACGACGGGCGCTGTCCGCTTCGAGGCACGGGCACCTTTCCCCTTCCGGAAAGAGGTCCGGCTCCTCCGCAACGGCCGTGTCGTCGCCTCGTCTCGCGAGGATACCCTCCGCGCGCCGTCCGACGGCCCGGGCGTGTACCGGGTCGAGGTCTACCTCAAGGAGCGCTCCCCTCTCGGGGCGGACATCCCATGGATCGTCTCCAACCCCATCTACCTGAGAAAGGAATGACGCCATGACAAAGGCCGTCCGCGGGCGCGCGGAGAAGCGTCGAAGCGATCGGATGGAGCGGATCGTCCGCGGGTTCCGGAACCGCCGGGTGCTCGTCCTCGGCGACCTGATGCTCGACACCTATATCTGGGGCAGCGTGTCCCGGATCTCGCCCGAGGCGCCGGTCCCGGTGGTCGAGGTCGGGCACGACACAAAGTGCCTGGGCGGGGCGGGAAACGTCGGCCGCAACCTCGAGAGCCTGGGCGCGGTCCCGGTCGTGGCGGGCGTCGTCGGGCGGGACGCCGAGGGACGGTGGATCCGGCGGCACGTCCCCGACGGCCGCGGCGTGTTCATGGACCCGAACCGGCCGACGACGGTCAAGACGCGGATCATCGCCGGCCACCAGCAGGTCGTGCGGTTCGACAAGGAGCGGCGGCGGCCCGTGTCGGACGCGATGCGGAAGCGGCTGGCCGGATTTGTCCGGAAGGAGGGTTGCCGGGGCCTCATCCTCTCGGATTACGGCAAGGGCATCCTGACTCCGGAGCTCCTCGCCGAGGTCCTGCCCGCGGCCGAGGCCGCCCGGGCCATGGTTTTCGTCGACCCCAAGAGCGCGAACATCCGGCTGTTTGGACCCGTGGCGCTCCTGACGCCCAACCACCTGGAGGCCGAGCGTATCGTCGGTCACGAGTGCCGGACCGACGCCCAGGTCGAGCGGGCCGGGGTCGAGATCCTGGGGCTCGTCCGGAGCCGCTTCCTCATCCTCAAGCGCGGCGAGCAGGGGATGTCGGTCTTCGAGCGGGGGAAGGCGCCCGTCCACATCCCGACGGTCGCGCGGGAAGTGTTCGACGTCACCGGCGCGGGCGACACGGTCATTGCGACGGCGGCGCTGGCGCTTTTGGCCGGGGCGACCATCCTCGAGGCGGCGGTCCTGGCCAACGCCGCGGCCGGCGTCGTCGTCGGCAAGATCGGGACGGCGGCGGTGACGCCCGAGGAGCTCCTCGGAGGGGTCATGAAAATCGAGACCTGACTCCCGAGCCGGCTTTCTGTTATAATCATTCCATGTGCGGCGTCATCGGCATCTGGGCCAACGACCACATCGTCCGCGACATGTACCAGGGCCTTCTGGCCATGCAGCACCGGGGACAGGACGCGGCCGGCATCATCACGTACGACGGCCGGTTCCACACAAAAAAGGGCAATGGCCTCGTCCGCGACATCTTCACGGTCGAGAACATCCAGCGCCTGCGCGGGAATGTGGGCATCGGCCACACTCGCTACCCGACGATCGGCGGAGGCGGCGGCGAGGACGCCCAGCCGTTCCAGATCAACTCGCCGTTCGGCATCATCATGGCCCACAACGGGAACGTCACGAACTACAAGGAGCTCAAGGAGGAACTCTTCGAAAAGTACCACCGCCTGCTCAACTCCGACTGCGACCTCGAGGTCATTCTCAACGTCTTCGCCCAGGAGCTCGGCGAACAGAAGACGCGGGACCTCAAGCCCGAACACGTCTTCAAGGCCGTCGAGGGCGTTTACAAGAAGGTCCGCGGGAGCTACTCGGTCATCGCCTACGTCGCCGAGCAGGGGCTGGTCGCCTTCCGCGACCCGTTCGGCATCAAGCCGCTGGTCTACGGTTCGAGGAACGACGGTCTCGTCCCGTCGTTCGCGGCGGCATCGGAGACGGTCAGCCTGAACCTCATGAACTTCGGCAATATCAAGAGCATAGAGCCGGGCCAGGCCGTGTTCATCGACAGGGGCCGGAAGGTCCACGCGAAGCGCCTCTCCTGCTGCCGCCACACGCCCTGCCTGTTCGAATGGGTCTATTTCGCCCGGCCGGACTCGATCATCGACAACGCGAACGTTTACAAGGTCAGGGTCAACCTGGGCCGGTTCCTGGCGGCGGAGATCCGGCGGCGCAAGATCCCGATCGACGTCGTGGTGCCCGTGCCGGACTCGGCGCGCGACGCGGCCATCGAGATCGCCCGCAAGCTCGACCTCAAGTACAGCGAGGCGCTGGTCAAGAACCGGTATGTCGGCCGGACGTTCATCATGCCCGCCGACGACAAGCGGAAGAGCTCGGTACGCGAGAAGCTCAACCCGATCGCTTCCGAGGTCAGGGGCAAGCGGGTCCTCCTCGTCGACGACAGCATCGTCCGGGGCCACACGTCGCGAGCGATCATCGAGATGATCCGGGAGTGCGGCGCGAAGAAGGTCTACCTGGCGTCGTACTCGCCCCCGCTCCGGTTCCCCTGCGTCTACGGGATCGACATGCAGACGAAAACCGAGTTCGTGGCCCGGAACGCAGGTGAGGCGATGGTGGCGAAGCGGATCGGCGCGGACAAGGTCATCTACCAAAGTCTCGACGCCCTGAAGAAAGCCGTCAGGCTCGAGAACCCGAAGCTCAGCGAGTTCTGCGCCGCCTGTTTCGACGGCGTCTACCCCACCGGCGACATATCGGCCGAGCTCCTGAACGAGATCGAGAACGAACGGGCCCACGCCCGGGACAACCAGCTGGAACTTAACATCTGAGGAGGGACGATGCGCGTACTGATCACCGGAATCACCGGATTCGCCGGGAGCCACCTGGCGGAGTATATCCTGGCCAATCACACCGGCGTTACGATATTCGGCACCATCCGCTGGCGGAGCCGGATGGACAACATCGTCCATATCCAGGACAAGCTTCGGCTCATCGAGGCCGACATCAAGGACATGGTCTCCCTCAAGGCCGCCCTGGCCGAGTCGAAGCCCGACCGCATCTTCCACCTCGCTGCGCAGAGCTTCGTCCCGACGTCGTGGAAGTGCCCGGCCGAAACGTTCGCCATCAACGCCATCGGCGAGATCAACCTGTTCGAGTCGGTGCTGGCCCTCGACCTCAAGCCGAGGATCCAGGTCGCCGGCTCGAGCGAGGAATACGGCCAGGTCTTCTCGAACGAGATCCCGATGAAAGAGACCAACCCCCTCCGGCCGCTGAGCCCGTACGCCGTGAGCAAGGTCGCCCAGGATTTCCTGGCGTTCCAGTACCACAAGAGCTACGGGCTGAGGACGGTCCGGACGCGCGGCTTCAACCACACCGGGCCGCGGCGGGGCGACGTATTCGTGACGTCGTCGTTCGCCAAGCAGATCGCCGAGATCGAGAAGAAAAAGCGGCCGCCGGTCATCAGCGTCGGCAACCTCGAGGCCAAGCGCGACTTCACGGACGTCCGCGACATGGTCCGGGCCTACTGGTTGGCGTTGGAGCACGGGGCCGACGGCGAGGTCTACAACATAGGGCGCGGGCAGGCGATCTCGATGAAGGAGGTCCTCGCCCTGCTGATGTCGCTCAGCCGGGCCAAGATGGAGGTCAAGGTCGATCCGGCGCGGCTCCGGCCGTCGGACGTGCCCGTCCTTCTCTCCGACAGCACGAAGTTCATGTCCCTGACCGGCTGGCGGCCGATGATCCCGTTCAAGCAGACGATCCTCGACCTGCTGAATTATTGGAGGGAAAGAGTCTGAACATCCTGATCACCGGCATCACCGGATTCGTCGGGGGATACCTGGCGCGGGCGCTGGCCCGCGGCGGGAGGGGCGGCTGGCCGGATGCCCCCGATGTCTTCGGTACGTCATACCCGCAGGCCCCGCCGGCGGACGCCGGGAACATCTTCTTCCTCGACCTCCGGATCGAACACGAAGTGCGTAACCTCGTCCGCCGTGTCCGCCCGGATTGGGTGTTCCATCTGGCGGCGGTCAGCAATGTCCGCAGCTCGTGGCAGGCGCGCCGTGAGACCCTCGAGACGAACGTCCTGGGGACGCACAACCTCCTCGAAGCCGTCCGTCTGGAGGCGCCGCGCGCGCGCGTCCTGTTCGTCAGCTCGTCGGACGTCTACGGCGCCGCCGCCGAAGGGGACGCGCCCCTGGCCGAGGACCGGCCGTTCCGCGTCACCAACCCGTATGCCTACTCGAAGGCGGCCGGCGAGATGATGTGCGGGTTCTACGAGAGGATCGAGGGCCTCGATATCGTCATCGTCAGGCAGTTCCCGCACACCGGGCCCGGGCAGGCGCCGGATTTCGTCTGCGCCGACTGGGCGCGGCAGGTCGTCCGCATCGAGCGGGGCGAGTCGGAGCCCGTCCTGCGGGTCGGGAACCTCGACGTGCGGCGCGATTTCAGCGACGTCCGGGACGTCGTTGAGGCGTATGCGGCACTCATGCGGAAAGGCCGGCGCGGCGAGGTCTACAACGTCTGCTCGGGAAAGGCGATCGCCCTGAGGGAGATCCTGGATCTTCTTGTCGGCGCGGCGGGGGCGGGGATTCCGATCCGGGTCGAGGTCGACCCGGCAAAGCTCCGGAAGACCGACGTCCCGCTCCTCATCGGCGACAATCGCAAGATCGTCGCCGAGACCGGCTGGTCCTCCCGTATCCCCATCCCCCAGACCTTGAGAGATCTCCTCTCGGGGATCAGGTCTTCTTCTTAGTCGTGCCGCAAGCTTTAGCCTGTGTTCAAGACGCAGCTTGAAGCCTGCGGCCACATCCTGGGATAGGCACCGGCCCGTATCAGCGGCGGTCCTTGTAATAGTGCTCGTAGAACGCTTTGAAGGCACCGCTGCGGCCCTTGATAGCCTCCCACCAGGGGCGGTTGCGCTCATACCAACGTACGGTGGCCTCGAGGCCGACGGCGAACGGCGTCTCCGGAACCCACCCGAGGGCGCGGATCTTCGCCCAGTCGACGGCGTAGCGGCGGTCGTGGCCGAGGCGATCGGGAACGAGCTTGATGAGGTCGCGCGGCTTCCCGAGCAAATCGCAGATGAGCCCGGCGACCTCGATGTTCCGTACCTCATTGCCCGCGCCGATGTTGTACGCCTCGCCTGCCGCGCCCCGCAGCGCCGCGATCTCGATCGCCAGGCAGTTGTCACCGACATGGAGCCAGTCGCGGACGTTCGTCCCCTGCCCGTAGAGCGGGAGCGTCTTCCCCTCGAGGGCGTTGGTCACGAAGAGCGGGATGAACTTCTCGGGATACTGGTACGGGCCATAGTTGTTGCTCGGCCGGAGGATGACGATCGGCAGGCCGTAGGTCACGTGGTAAGCGTAGGCCAGACGGTCGGCCCCGGCCTTGCTTGCGGCGTAGGGCGATGACGGCGCGACAGGGTCGGCCTCGCGGAAGAAGCCCTCGTCGCGGCTGCCGTAAACCTCGTCGGTCGAGATGTGGACGAAGAATTCGACGTGCGGCGACGCCTTGAGCGCCTCGAACAGGACGAAGCTGCCGTGGACATCCGTCAGGACGAACTCGCCGGCGTCGACGATCGAGCGGTCGACGTGCGTCTCGGCGGCGAAGTGGACGACCCCCTGGACACGCGGGAACAGGCGCGCCACGAGGTCGCGGTCGCGGATGTCGCCATGGACGAACTCGTAGCGCGGGTCGGCCTCGAGGTCGCGCAGGTTCTCGAGGTTCCCGGCGTAGGTCAGCTTGTCGAGGTTGACGACGCGGACGCCCGGATGGCGCCCCAGGATGTGGCGGATGAAATTGCTGCCGATGAACCCCGCGCCCCCGGTAATGAGAAGGGTCTTGTCGTCGAGGGTACGTTCGATCACTTGGCCACCCCGGATCAGCCGTCCTTCCTCGTCCAATCGTACGGGATGCTCTTGTCGTGCGCGTCGAGGCGCTGTTCGTCCGGCTCCGCGTAAACGTAGACCTCGGTCGGCACGTTGACGATGATCGCCTCCCCGGGGCTGACGCACATCCAACCATGATAGATCCCCGCCGGGACCTGGAGGAGGACCGGGTTGTGGACGCCGAGGTAGAACTGGTCGACCTGCCCGCGCGTCGGCGACCCTTCCCGGCCGTCATAGAGGGCCACCTTGATCATGCCGGCGACACAGGCGATGTTGTCCGTCTGCTTCATGTGCTTGTGCCAGGCCTTGACGACGCCGGGGTAGGTCGTCGTGACGTACACCTGCCCGAATGCCTGGAACAGTTCGTCGTCCTTGCGCAGGATCTCGGTCAACCGGCCCCGCTCGTCGGGGATGACCCTGAGCTTCTTCAGTTTGACGCCGTCGATCATGGGCCCTCTCCTCATTTGATCCCGATCTCGCTCTTGTCGCCGACCATGAACCGGTATGCCGAGGGCTTGGGCGGGCACTTGTAGATCCGCACGTCCCGTCCGATCAGGCTCTCGTCGATCCGCGCGCCGACGTCCACGATCTCGCTCCCCTCGAGGACGATGCTGTGCTCGATCTCCGTTCCGATAATGCGGCACCGCGGTTCGATCGACGTGAACGGCCCGACGTACGCATCGCGCACCTCGGTCCCCGCCCCGACGATCGCCGGCCCCCTCAGGATGCTGTTCCGAACGATCGCCCCCGCCTCGATGACAACGTTTCCGCTGATCCGCGACGCCTCGTCGACGTCGCCCTCGTTTCGCCCGGACATCCCCTCCAATATCAGCCGGTTGGCCTCCAGGATGTCCTCGATCTTCCCCGTGTCCTTCCACCACCCCTTGACGAGATGCGCCTGGACGTCGTAGCCATGGTCCACCAGGTACTGGATGGCGTCGGTGATCTCGAGCTCGCCCCTGCCCGACGGCCGAATGGCCTCGGCCGCTTCGAAGATGTGCTCGTCGAACATGTAGACGCCGACCAGGGCCAGGTCGCTCTTCGGGTCCTGCGGCTTCTCGACGAGCCGCGCGACCCGTCCATCCTCCCGCAGCTCCGCGACCCCGAACATCTTGGGGTCGGGCACGGGCGTCAGCAGGATGAGCGAGTTCGGCCGGCTCGCCCGGAACTTCTCGACGAGGGACGTGATCCCGCTCTTCAGGATATTGTCCCCGAGGTACATGACGAACGTGTCGCACCCGAGGAACTCCCGCGCCGTCAGGACGGCGTGGGCCAGGCCGAGCGGCGCCTCCTGCCCGATGTACGTGATGCGGACGCCCCAGCGCGATCCGTCCCCGCAGGCCGCCCGGATCTCGTCCCGCGTGTCACCGACGATGATGCCGATGTCGGCGATGCCGGCATCGCGCAACGCTTCGATCCCGTAGAAGAGGACCGGCTTGTTTGCGACGGGGACGAGCTGTTTGGCCTGCGTGAACGTCAAAGGCCGCAGCCGCGTGCCCTTGCCCCCGCTCAGGATCAAACCTTTCATCTGTTTCTCCGAAGGCTCAGGCCTCAGAACCCCAATCCCCCCAGGAAATCCGTCGTCTTCCCGATGTTCCCCAACCCCAGCGAGAACTTGAATTGCGTCTCGGGCTTCGCCCGGAAATAGAATACGCTCATCTCGAACTCGAAATCAAGGCACTGGTAATGGTAGACCGCCTTCGACGCGAGATACAGGAGCTTCCGCTCCTTGACGTTGTAGTCGACGTCGGCCAGCACGTCGAGCGGGAGCTTCGGCACCTTGAAGCCGGCCGTGACCCCGACCTGATGCCGGTTCCCGAACAGCGCGCTGATCTCATCGCGGTACCACGATTTCGCGCTCTTGAACCAGCTCAACGACACGAACCGCCCGTCCGCCCGCGAGCCCGCGTTCGCGCTGATCCGAAGGCTTGTCATGCTGCTGTAGTACGGGTTGTACTCGGCCGACATGTCCAGGCTGTACTTCGCCGCCGGGTAGAATCTCAGCCGTCCCTGGACCTCGGAGAACCGCGGCACCTTCCCGTTGACCCGGAACAGGCTCAGCGGCCCTTCCTCCGGCGCGATGTAAAACGTCTCGCCCACCCCCACCTGCACCAGCTCCCGCGGCTGGTCGCTGGCGTCCTTGACGTAGAACCTGTTCGTGATCCCGTACTCGATCTGGTGGTAGCGGAAGAAGTAGGCGTACGTCGTGATGATCCGCTTCGACTCCGGGATGCGGCTGTCGAATCTGTAGTTTGCGTACGGCTCGATGCTGTGCTTGAAGACCGGGTCGCCCTGCCCGTTCCGGTAGACCTTTGAGAACACCGGCCCGACGACCGCGGCCGTGACGGACGCGCTCTTCGTGAATAGCGGCTCCTCGACGACCGTCGTCGTCCCCGGCAGGTAGCTCCTCGGGATAATAGTTGAAGTTCCCGGTGACCGCCGTGTTCACCGTCAGCCACGGGATCAGGGTGAACGGCGCCGAGACGGTCGGCGCGAACGTCAGGCTCCCGACCTTCCTTTGCGTCCCCTTCGCGTAGTCCTGCTGCCAGCCGTATTCCTGGTTGCTGTAGCCCGAAGCGAACGACGCGTAGAGCGGCCCGAAAAGCTTGACCTTGAACATGCTGAAGCTGATCTGGGGCGTGCTCTTGCTGACGATCGACCGGTTGAGCCCCAACTGCCCGAAGAAGGTCTCGAATTTCGAGACCCGTGCGTTCAGGGTGAAATACGACCAGGACCTCTGGAGGTAGACCTGCGAGCTCCGGTTCGAGACGATGGCCCGCCTGAAATTATTGTCGAACTCCCTCAGGAAATCGTACGACGACTGGAGGTCGACGTTCGCCACCAGGCTGAAGCCGAGCGGGAGCGGTTGATTGTGGTTGAGGCGCAGGATGTAGGCGCTCTCCTGCCTCTACCCGCTCGCGTCGCGCTTGAACGTGAAGCCGTAGAGGTTGGCCTCGCCGCCCGTCCCGCCGTGGAAGAGGTACCGGAAGTTCAGCCCGCCGCCGACGCCGCGGGCCGCGTAATAGTCCAGGTTGAACGTCGCGTCCATGTTGCGGGCGATGGCCCAGTAAAAGTCTTGCTCGTAGTTGAAGCCCTTAGGCCCCGACCAGCCGATGCGCGGGATCAGGAAGCCGGTCGCCCGGTCCCGCCCGACCGGGTAGCGCATGTACGGCATGTAGAAGACCGGGACGCGCTTGATGCGGAAGACGGCGTTCCACATCTCGATGTAGTCGTCCTTCCTGAAGTTCGCCCGGGTCGAGTCGAACCGCCAGCGGGGCACCGGCTGACTGCACGACGTCACCTGGGCCTTGAGGAGCTCGTAGAGGTTCCCCGGCTTGCGCTCGATCGAAGCGGCGTGATAGAAGATCGTCGGCTGGACGATGCCGTCCGCCTGGATCATCTTCCCGAGCTTCGTCTCGAGGTTGACGAAAACCTCCTCGGCCGTCACGGACTCGCCGGGGAGCTGGACCGTGACGCTTCCCGTGGCGACGCAGTCCTTGGTCCTGGGGTCGATCTCGACCCGGTCGGCAAAGAGCCTGAAGTCCTTGTAGCGAACCTCGACGTCCCCGGCAAGGAAGATGCGGTCCTTGGTCTTCTCCTGGGTGCGGGCATAGACGGTGATCTCCGACCCTGTGGCAGCGGCTTGCGCAGGCCCGGCGGCCGGCTCGGGGACGGTTTGCGCGGCCGCGACGGAGGGCGATAGGGCGGGCCCCAGGGCCAGCAACCAGGCCGCCAGCCAGACGGGTACGCGCATGGGCCTATTATAGGCTAAATTCTCATCCGATTCATCCCGGCGCGACGGGCGATGGGCGCCGGGCCCCTCCGCCCCGCTTCGACAGCAGATCGGCGGGATCTTCGGATCTGGCGATGCCATCACACTTAAGAATCTTTTCTAAAGTGAGAAAAACGTGGGGCTTCCGGCGTCCTTTATTACTGAGCCTGAACGATGCGGCCCGCAATAAGGAGGGAGCGTGACGACCGAATTCGCCCTGAAGTTCGTCGGGGTCTTCCTCGGCGTCCTGGCCAGGACCATGGTCCCCTGGCTCCGGAAGCTCCGGGAAGGCCAGGCGATGAAGTTCGACCGGAGGTACGTCTATGCGACGCTGGCTTCTCTGGCCATCGGATTCATCCTGACCCTCGTCATTTTCCCCCAGTTGGCCGTGACCGACGGCGGGCCGGGGTTCGAGGCGTATTTCAAGCTGTTCTGCCTGGCGTTCGGGTTCGGGTTCGGGTGGAACGGGATCGTGCTCGAGGGCGGGCAATGGGCGAGGCCCGCCGAGAATAGGGAGGGCGGCGCAACGTCAGGATTGTAGGCGTGGGCTATAGCCCGCGCCGAAGTGAAGGCTCAGGCTGAAGCCTGAGGCTAGGACCGTGGGAGGTCGGGAGGCGAGAATGAACGACGGCTTCGGGCGTGGGATGGGTTGGATCCCGGATTACCCGGATATCCGGGATTATACGCTGGAGACGGCGGATATCTCGGAGATCTTCGCCGGGCGGAAGGGTCCTGAGCGGGGCGGCCGAGCTGCCGCGAAGCTCCCGCTCCCGGCAAGCGTCGATCTCCGCGAATGGTGCTCAGCCGTCGAGGACCAGGGGCGGCTCGGGTCCTGCACGGCCAACGCCGGGACGGGGGTCATCGAGTATTACGAGCGGAGGGCCTTCGGGCGGCATATCGAGGCCTCGCGCCTCTTCCTCTACAAGGTCACCCGGAACCTGATGAAGATGAAGGGCGACACCGGCGCCTACCTCAGGACGACGATGGGTGCGATGGTCCTCTTCGGGGTCCCTCCCGAGGAGCACTGGCGCTACACCGACGCCCCGGAGGCGTTCGACCGCGAGCCGCCGGCCTTCTGCTACGCCTTCGCCCAGAACTACCAGGCCATCAAGTACTTCCGGCACGACCCGCCGGGGAGCAAGGCGGCGGACGTCCTGGAGCGGATCAGGGCGGGGCTCGCGGCGGGCCACCCGGCGATGTTCGGGTTCACGGTCTATGATTCGATAACGCAGGCGGACGCGACCGGCCGCATCCCCTTCCCAGGGCCGCGGGAGCGCATCGAGGGCGGGCACGCCGTCGTCGCGGTCGGGTACGACGACAAGATGAAGATCGAAAATAGGGGCGGCGGGAGCGGCACGGGAGGAGCGAAGGACGCGCGGGGAACTGTGAGGGCGGCCGGCGCGCCGAGGCCCGGGAAAGGGAATATCCTGCAGGGAGCCGTGAAGGCGGCGGGCCCAACGACGACAGGCGCGTTCCTGATACGCAATTCCTGGGGCGCCGCGTGGGGCGAGAACGGCTACGGCTGGCTGCCCTATGAATATCTAATCCGGGGCCTGGCGGAAGACTTCTGGAGCGTCCTCAAGAAGGAATGGGTCGATACCGGGGAGTTCTCTTGAATCGTAGCCGCGGGCTTTAGCCTTCGTCGAGGCGCAGGCTCAGGCGGGCCCCTGGGACGACAACAAAGAAGGGCCCTGACAAACTTGACATTCCCGCTTAATTATCATACCAAATGAAGCACCGTGAGCGCGGACGTGAACGAAAAGAAGCCCCTCATCACGGTCGTGATGCCGTGCCTCGACGAGGAGGCCTACATCGGGCGCGCCATCCGGAGCCTCCTCGACAGCTGGGCCATTCGCAACTGCGAGCTGCTGGTCGTCGACGGGGGGAGCACGGACCGGACGAAGCAGGTCGTCGCTGGCCTGATCCGCAACCCGCCGGAGACCCTCGAAAGCTGGACCCCGGGCGGGGGCGGCGAAGGAGCGAGCGCGCAAGGGAGGCCGGAGGACGAGGTCATATGGCTTATGCAGTCCCGGGACCGCTGGGTGCGCGAGGTGCGGGGGGAATGGAACCCGGTGGCCGCCGGAAAGCGCCGGGCCGTCATCAGCCTCCTCGACAATCCCGACCGGACCACCGCGACCGGGATGAACAGGGGGATCGCCCAGGCGGCCGGCAGGATCATCGTCCGGGCGGACGCCCATTGCGTCTTCCCCCCGGCTTACGTCAGGCGGTGCGTCGAGCTCCTCGCGGACACGGGCGCGGCCAACGCCGGGGGCGTGATGGTCCCGCGCGGAGAGGGCGGCGCGACCCAGGCGGCCATCGCCCTCGCGTTGCGGCATCCCCTGGGGACGGGCGCTGCCGCCTTCGGGAGGACGGACTTCAAGGGCGAGGCGGAGGGCGTGATCTTCGGGACGTTCCGGAAGGCGCTCTTCGATGAGATCGGCGGCTACGACGTCAAGATGCCGGCCAACGAGGACTCGGAGCTCGACATCCGCATCGTATGCGCCGGGAAGAAGATATATCTCGACAGCGACATCAAAATCACCTATTTCCCCGGGAAGACGCTCCGGGAGCTTGGGAAGGAGCATTTCCGGTACGGGAGGGGGCAGGCGCGGACGACTCTCAAGCACAGGATGCTGACGGGATGGCGGCAGGCCGCGGCGCCGGCACTTGTGCTGGTGACGGCTTACGCGGTCGTGAGGGCGGTCCTGGGTCGGCCGGTCCATCTGCTCATGCCCGCGGCGTACGGGCTGGGGATCGCGGCCGCAGCGCTGTTCACGCTCAAGCCGGAAAGCGTCGAAGGGACGGGCGCGAACGGGCCCGCCTTCAAGACGCGAATGACCGTCGCCGCCGCCTGGGCCGTCATGCATCTGTGCTGGGGCGCCGGCTTCCTGTTCGGGCTCGTCAAATGGTGGTGATGACCCTCTCGCCTTTTCTTTCTTTATGGGTTAAAATGGCACGGAAGCCGGTCAAATCCATAGGGGATCTTCCATCGTGAGAGTCGCGATCATCGGAGCCCGGGGACAGCTCGGGCAGGAGCTCGTAAAGGTTTTTGGTCCAGGCTGTACCTCTCTTGACGTCGAGGAAGTGGACATCCGTGAGCCCGATGGGCTCCGCAGGGTCCTGGAGGCGTGCGCCCCCTCCGTGGTTATCAATACGGCGGCCTACCACAATGTGCCGGAATGCGAGAAGGATCCCGGACGGGCCTTTGCCGTCAACGCCGTCGGGGTCAAGAACCTCCGGGACATTTGCCTGGCCCTGGGTCTCGCCCTCGTCCATATCAGCACGGACTACGTTTTCGACGGGCGGAAAAGCGCCCCCTATACGGAGGAGGACACGCCCAACCCCCTCAACGCTTACGGCATATCCAAGCTTGCGGGGGAGTTCTTCGCCCGTCAGGTGCCGGTCCATTACGTCATGCGCCTCTCCGGTCTTTTCGGGGTGGCCGGGTCCGTGGCCAAGGGCGGCACGAACTTCGTCAAGCTCATGCTCGAGGCCGCCAGGACCAGGGACCACGTGGCCGTGTCGTCGAACATCTTCTTCAGCCCGACCTATGCCCGGGACGCGGCCGTCCGGATCCGTGAGATCCTCGAGGCAGGCTCTCCCTCGGGTGTGTATCACGTTACGAACGACGGGGCCTGCAGCTGGCACGAATTCGCGGCCGAGATCTTCAGCCGGGCGGGGGTCGCGATCAGAGCTCGAGGAGCGTATCGAAACACCCGAGCTCGAGGGCGGTCTCCGGCGCCCCCTCTACACCGTCCTCACGAGCCTCAAGGCCCGGCCGATGAGGCCTTGGCAGGAAGCCCTCGGGGATTATCTGAGAGAAGAGGCCGCGGCCGCGACCGGGATCAAATAGGATGGCCCGGATGTCGATCTTCGGGGGGAAGCGGGACGATTTCCGGAAGATCGCCGAGATGAGTTCCGTGGCCCTGGTCCTGCCCTCGTCCATCGCCGTCGGCCTGTTCCTGGGCTACATGCTCGACAAGTGGCTTCACACCGCGCCCTGGATGCTTTTGATCTTCCTGGTCCTCGGCATCGTCTCGGGGCTGTTGAGCCTGTTCCGGGCGATGAAGAAGCACATGTAAGCGCCCGGCTCCCGCCCGTGGCTCGCCCGCCTCGCATGTCTCGCCGACCTGTTATATACTATTCCCTGGCGAAAGCCAGGACCATGAACGTGACCGACCCGCTCGAAGAGGCCATCCTCCGCCGGATACCGCTGGAGATCGTTGTCGCCGGGGCGGTCATGGGGCTCCTGGCGCTACCGTTCTTCGGCGCTCAAACGGCCCTCTTCGTCGCCGCCGGAGCGGCCGTGGCCGCCCTGGGATTCCTCTGGATGAAGTCCTCCCTAACCCGTTTCCTCGTCCTGGGGCGGAGGGCGGCCCTCCGGTCCGGGGTCCTGGTCTATGCGGCCCGGCTCGCCTTGATTCTCGCCGCCTTTTCCCTTATAATTCTCTTCTTTCCGGGGCGAATTCTTGCCTTCGCGGCGGGTTTTTCGGCCCCGGTCCCGGTATTTTTGATCGAGGGCGCGGGCGCCCTCCTGCGAATGGAGAAATGGAAGAGTTAGAGCATAGCCTCGCCCTCGTCGAGCTCTTCAACAGGGCCTTCGGGAAGCCCCTGGCCGCCCTGTTGGGGCTCTTGGGGGTCAAGACCGCCGACCCGGCCCGTCTCGTTCCCGACTACATCGTCATGAGCCTCTTCGTGGTCATCCTCCTGTCGCTCTTCCTCGGGCTCATGTCCCGGAAGCTCGGCCTCGTCCCCACGAAGCGCCAGAGCTTCCTCGAACTCCTTTACGGGATGTTCGAGGGCCTCGTCACGGACACCATCGGCCCCGAGGGGAGGAGGTATCTGCCCGTCATCGGGACGGTCGGCATCTTCGTCTTCACCGCGAACATGCTGGGTCTCGTCCCCGGCCTCATGTCCCCGACGAGCAAGCTCAACGTGACCCTGGGCTGCGCCAGCGTCGTCTTCGTCTATTACCACTGGCAGGGCATGAAGGCCCAGGGCGCCCTCAAGTACCTCAAGACGTTCGCCGGCCCCATCCCGGCCATGGCCCCGCTGATGTTCCCGATCGAGCTCATCAGCCATTTCTCCCGGCCCGTCTCCCTCTCGATGCGGCTCTTCGGCAACATCTTCGCCGAGGAACTGCTCATCGTCATCATCGCCTCCATCATCCCCTTCGTCCTGCCCCTGCCGTTCATGGCCCTGTCGATCTTCACGGCGGTGATCCAGTCCTTCGTCTTCGTCCTGCTCTCCTGCATTTACATATCGGGAGCCGTCGCGCACGAAGGAGAACATTAATCCGTCAAGGAGTATAGAGATGATCAGAAGAATGAAATCCCTCGGTCTCGCCCTCATCGCCCTGGTCCTCGGGAGCGCCCCGCTCCTGGCCCAGGAAACGGTGGGGGCATCGGCCAAGGCCTCCCTCTTCAAGGTTTCCATCATCGTCGGCGGGGCCGTCATCGCCCTGGCCGTCATCGCCGGCGCCATCTGCCAGGCCAAGGCCATTTCCGCGGGCTGCGAGGGGATCTCCCGCAACCCGGGCGGCGCCCCCCACATCCGGTTCCTACTCGTCTTCGGGCTCGTCCTGATCGAAACGCTCGTCATCTACGCCCTGCTGATCACGATCATCATCCTCATGGTCCAGTGGAACAAGTACCCGGGGATCTGAGCGGCGCCTGACGCCCGGGCTCCAGAACGGCGATGGCGCGCTCCTTCTTCCAGATCGTCGCGGCGTCGATCAAGAGGTTCAATGACGACAAGTGCTGGACCTCGGCGATCGTCATCTCCTACTTCGCGTTCCTCTGCGCCATCCCGCTCCTGGCTCTGTTCGCCTTCGTCTCGGCCAAGGTCCTGGGGAGCTCCGAGATCGCCGTCCGCAGCCTCAACATCTTCAACGACGAGTTCTTCGCCCACCTGGACCCGGCCTTCTTCAACACCATCCGGGGGCTGGGGGGACAGCTCGGCAACCTCGGCTGGTTCGGCCTGGCGGGGTCGTTCGTGGCGGCGAGCTTCCTGTTCTCTTCGCTGATCTCGTCGATGAACCAGATCTTCCGGACGAAGTACCACAAGTCGTTCTTCTACAACCGGCTTATGGAGTACGTCCTCATGGTCATCGTCGGCGTCCTCATGCTCTTCTCGCTCGCCATCACGGCCGTCTGGACGGCGCTCCAGCGGAGCGTCCGCTCGAGCGGGTTCGTCGCCGACTACATCAATCCCGAGGTCCTCGGGCTCGTCAACAACGTCCTCGTCCAGTACGTCGTCCCCTACGCTCTGACCTTCATGGTCTTCTTCACCCTCTACAAGTTCATCCCCGAGGTCAAGGTCCACACGCGGAGCGCGGCGATCGCGGCGGCCGTCGGCGGCCTGTTCTGGGAGGCGTTCAAACGGGTCTTCGCCTTCTACGTGGCCAACTTCTCGGCCGTCGGGATCGTCCTTTCCAAGCTCCTCGCGGGAACGCTGACCTCGATCATCTTCTTCCTCCTCTGGATCTCCTTCTCCCTGACCATCCTGCTCTGGGGGGCGGAGCTCGCCGCCGTGCTCAACGAACGGGAGGGAACCCATGCCGCGTGAGACCGGACTGAAATTGACCGTAAGGGAGCTCGCCGGGCGGCTCGGCTGCCCGTTCGCGGGCGACGGGGACGCGCTCGTCACCGGGGTGGGGAGCCTGGAAGGGGCGAAGAAAGGCGACCTCGTCTTCCTCTCCCACCCGAAGCACAAGCCCGCTCTCGACGCGAGCGCGGCATCGGCAGCCGTGATCCCCGCGGACGAGGACTACGGCCGCATTCCCGTCCTCAAGTCCCCGGACCCGCACTTGACGTTCGTCCGGGCGGTCGAGCTATTCTTCGAGCCGCTCCGGCCAGCGCCCGGCGTCCACCCCCTCGCCGCGGTCTCGCCGTCGGCAAGGATCGGCGCGAGGGCCTCGATCGGGCCCTTGGCCTGGGTCGGCGACGGCGCCGAGATCGGGGCCGGGGCTGTCATCCACCCCCTCGCCGCGATCTACCCCGGCGTTCGGATCGGCGAGGACTCGGTCATCCATTCCCACGCCTCGATCCGCGAGGGCACGGTCGTCGGGAAGCGCGTCATCATCCATGACGGCGTCGTTCTCGGCGCGGACGGGTTCGGATTCCTCAAGGCCGCCGACGGCCACAGGATCAAGATCCCCCAGGTCGGGCGGGTCGTCATCGAGGACGACGTCGAGATCGGCTCGAACTCGGCCGTCGACCGGGCCACCCTCGACGAGACCATCATCCGGAAGGGCGCCAAGCTCGACGACCTCGTCATGGTCGGCCACAACGTCGACGTCGGCGAGAACGCCGTCCTTGTCGCCCAGGTCGGCATTTCCGGGAGCTCGTCGGTCGGGCGCGATGCCATCCTCAGCGGCCAGGTCGGCATCGCCGACCACGTCGCCATCGGCGACGGGGCCGTGGTCGCGGCCAAGACCGGCGTCACCAAGGACGTCCCGGCCAGGGCCATGGTCGCCGGCATCCCCCACGTCGACATCCGCGAGTGGCGGAAGTTCTGGGCCGCCGCCCCCCGCCTCTACGACCTCGTCAAGGAGGTCAAGAGGCTCCGGGAGCGGGTCGAAGAGCTGGAAAAAGGCCGCAGTAAGCCTTAGGTCGCTCGTCGCAGGGCGGCGGGCCCTCAGTCCCGCGGAAAGCAGGCTCCAGCACACCGTTCCAGGAGGTGGGGGATCTTGGGACCGCGGTGTCTCTCGCCGAGTTCGCGGGCGACCATCTGCCGCCCCTCATCTCGCGCCGTGCGATTTCAAGAAATGAGCCCGTCAGCGTTCGGGGATCGTTTCTGTCAGCGCGCGGCCCTTGTCAGCGTATTCGTCGGATAACACCATGTTCCCCAGACGGCTGTAAAGGTCGGCGAGGAGAAAATAGCCGAGGGGGAGCTCAGCCTTATCCGGTTTCAGGGAGATCCCCTTCTTGACCAGGTCGGCGGCTTCCTCCAGGCGTTCTCCCCGGTTGAGATAGATGCGCGCCAGATAGAAATAGGTGAGCGGGAAGCCCGGATCGGCGTCCATGCAGGCCTTCAGGTATTCGTATTCCTTCGCCTCGTTGCCGGTCTCCCGGTAGAGCCGCGAGAGGTTGTACATGGCTTTGAAGTGCTTGGGGGAGATCTCGAGCTCCTGGAGATATTCGGCTTCCGCCTCTCCCGGCCGCCCCCTCTTCTCGAAGACCTGGGCCCGGTTGTAGTGGGCGTTCGCGAGCTTCGGGTTGAGCCTGAGCGCCTCTTCGATGTGGCGCTCGGCGCCGTCGAGGTCATCCCTGATGATGGCGATGGCGGCGAGCAGGTTCTGGGAGCCGGCGGATTCGGCGTTCAAAGAAATGCACTTTTCAAAATAGGGGATGGCCTTGTCGTACCTCTTCTGGAGGAAATTCATGTTCCCGAGCATGAAATAGAACTGCGGGTCCACGACGCCCTTCTCCATGTAGCCCAGGAGGAACTTCTCCGCCCCGTCGTAATCCCCCATCCCTTCGTAGGCCAGCGTGATGTTGATGGCCGCGAACGTATCGTCGGGCTTGCGGCCGAGGACCTGCTGGAAATACCCGATGGACTCGCGAAACTTCTGCTGTTGGAAGTAGATGTTGCCGATGGTGAAATACGCGTCGGTGATGTCCGGGTCGGAGGCGATGATGCCCCGGATGGCCGCGATGGCCTCATCCGGCTTCCCCTCCATCCCCATTTCCCGGGCCCGGGAGAGCTCGTTAAAGACGACGATCTTGTCCTTGGGGTCGGCCAGCTTCTTCCCCGCGAGCTTGGCCGGGTCGGTGAACGACGCGACGTAGCCGAGAGCGGAGAGCTTCTCCCGGGTCTCTTCGTCGACCTTCGACAGGTCGGTCTCGTAGGCGTTCTCGCCGGATTTCCGGATGAAGGTTTCGGCCTCCGCGGCAAGCTTGTCGTACACTCCTTTTTGGAGGTAGACGAGGTTCTTCTCTTCGTGCGGGTCCGCGACGACATCGTAGAGCTCGGGAACCGGGGCGAGGATGAGCTTGTATCGCTCGTCCTGGACGCTCTTGAGGTCCGACCAGCCGTAATGGAACCGGGGATAATAGGTCTCGCTGTAGGCCGGGACGGAGGCTCTACGGCGGCGGCCGGAAAAGGCGGGCACCAGGCTGTGCCCCTGAACCTCGGCCGGAGTCGGTAGCCCGGTCATCTCGCAGACCGTCGGCAGGACGTCGGAAAGGCCTGTGACCTCCGGGGACACAACTCCCTGGAACTTCGGAAAGGGCGTGACGATGATCAGGGGGACATGAACGGCCCCCTGATAGATGAAGAATCCGTGGGATTGCTCCCCGTGTTCACCTAGGCTTTCCCCGTGGTCGCCGGCGAAGACAAGGACGGTGTTTCGCTCGAGGCCGTTCGCCGTGAGAAGCTCCCAGAGCCTGCGGAGCTGGGAATCGGCGAAGGCGATCTCCCCGAGGTACGGGCGCGCGGCGTACAGCTTGTCGTAGGGCGGAGGGGGCTCGTAGGGTGTATGGGGATCGTAGAGATGGATCCAGGCGAAGAACTTACCGCCCTTGTTCTTCTCGAGCCAGGGGAGGGCCTCCGCCATGACCTCGTTGGCCGGCCTTTGAACCGTCCCGAGGGATATCCGCTTGAACTTGGTGAAGTCGAACTTGTCGAAATACGTGTCGAACCCCTGGTCTAGGCCCCACTTGGAATCCAGAACGTAGGCGGCGATGAAAGCCCCGGTCGCGTAGCCTTTGTCCTTGAAGAGCTCGGCCATGGTCTTGAGCTGCGCCGGGACGACAAACCCTCCGTTGTCCCGGACGCCGTGGAAGATCGGGAGAGTCCCGGTCATGAGCGTCGTGTGGGACGGAAGGGTCAGGGGCGTCTGGGCATAACAGCGCTCGAAACGGACGCCGCGCGATGCGAACAGGTCGATCGTCGGCGTCTCGATGCCGCGGAAGCCGTAGCAGCCGAGCCGATCGGCGCGGGTCGTGTCCAGGGTGACGAGGACGACGTTGAGGTCTCGGCCGCCGCGCAAGTTGGCGAAGGACGGCTCCCGGCGCGACAAAAAGAAATAGGCCCCGGCCGCGACGGCGACTGCGGCGACGATCGCCTCCCCTATGACCAGCGAGCGCTTCTTAGCTTTCATGGGAGCGAGCAAATTCTAGCACAGATCGGCCGGCTCGTCTCAAGCGGCCGATGCAACAAGAGGAGCAGCCCGTGATCGTTTCCAAGGCCTCTCGTAAGAAAAAAAGGGCGGCGGGCCAGGAATAGCCCGCCGCCCCTAGGATCATCGCGCAAGCGTAGGCTGAAGCCTGCGGCTACATTTCCCGCTATTCTCGCCGCCTCTTATCAAGGCTTTACGGCAATCCTCCCGTCTCGCCTGTCTTGCTCCTCTCGCTCGCCTCGCTTTAGAAATTCAGCCTTATGCCGACCCTGGCCCGTCTGGGCAGGACGATGCTGTTAAGGTCGTGGCCCTGGGTCGACGGGGAATAAGTGGGGTCGGTGTACCAGTTGTATCCGATCGTCGTCCCCCACGAGCTGATGGAATCGTCATTAAAGACGTTGAAGACGTCGAAGATGACCCCCAACCTGTACTTGGACGCCAGAGTGAAAGTCTTTTCGAGCCTCAGGTCGAGGGTCTTGACCATCGGGTACCAGTGAGAGCCCCACGGCTCCGTGTTGAACGTGACCCGACCCTGGTCAGTGGTCCCGCTCGAAGTCCTGTATTGCTTGGTCCAGGCATCGCCGGTGATCCCGTGGAAATAGGCGCTGAAGGAGATGTCGAAGGGCAGGACGTACGTCGCCTGGATCTTGATCAAGTGCGTGTAATCGGCTTGAGTATGCCCATCGTGGTTTATCCAGTTATTCGGGTCATCACCCCCAGCATAGCCGATGTCCTCGTTCCCGCCCCAGTTATCGATCGTCCCCTTGGTTTGCGAATACACGTAGGAGGCCAGCATTTGCCACCGGTTGGAGAAGCGCTTGTTGAACAGGAACTCGAGGCCCCAGTATTTCCGGTAGGGATTGAGCGTCAGCCCGAGAGAGTCCGTGTAAATGTTCTTGATCTTGTCTATGTTCGTGATGTGCCATTCGGCCGCGTCGCCCGAGGTCTTGTTGTAGAGCGTGAACGTCTGGTTGATGTAGTCGGCGGTGTATTCAATCGGTTCATAGGTCGCCAACGCATTGTAAGCCGTTTGGAAATTGTGGAAGCTGCGGTTGATGTACGTGACCGAGAAGGAGGCGTCCTTGAAGAGCTCCCTTTCCAGGCCGACCGTGAATTGCCTCATGAATGGATGCTTGATCCCCGGGTCCATGATATAGGGCTTGTGGACGACCCTGGCCGACTCGTTCTCATACCAGAACAGCCCTACTGGATCCCAGTAGAGGAGTTTCCAGTCCGCGATGTTCGGGCTCAGGCGGTCGAAGTTGTACGAATATATTCCGTCCGTGAATTCGCCGTAATGAGCTTTGAGGACGGTCGATTTGTCGCCAAGCAGGTCGAAAGTAAAACCGAGGCGCGGCGCCACCCGGGACACCTTATATGCCGTCCCCGAGTGTCCATCGACGGTTCCCCACAGCTGAGTGGCCCGCACGCCGATGCTGACGTTCAGCCGTTTGGTGACTTGCCAGGCATCCTGGGCGAAGCCTTCCAGCCGGGTCATCTTGGTCTTGGTGTTGTAACCCTCGTACTGGTAGGCGCTGTAATTTCCGTAATATCCGTAGCCCCAGTAATCGTAATAACGCATGTGGTTCGGGCCCGTGTAGGAGAACGCGTCCCGGCATCGGGAGCGCTCGAACTCGACGCCGAACTTGAAGTCGTGACTTCCCTTGATGAAGTTCTCGACGTAATGGGTCAGACTGGCATTGGCCTGGAACCGCGATCGGTCATGCTCGGACCAGCCGCCGTAGTTGTAATACCTCCAACGCGCCTGGTCGCCGGGGATGTTCGGGTTGTCGTTAAGGAAGTAATGCATAGCGACGTCCCGGCCCGTCCTCGGCTCGAGGTTGTAGTAGCCTTTGAAAAAGGCGGCCTTAACGTCGAAGAACGTCTTCGGGCTGAAGATATGGGTCAGGGTGAAGTTGAGGATGATATTAGGATCGATCTGGTTGCGAGTCGCGTCCGGCATGCGCCTGGCGGCGGCGTTGCGGTAGGTCCCGTTGTAGTTGTCCCATTCGAAGGCAACGCTGCTGTTCGTCTTGGGGGAGAGCTGGGAAGACAGCTTCAGGTAGAAGCGGGGCTCTTTGTAATCCTGGGCATAAGGGAAACCTGTGACCCAGGTCTTTTCACGGAACCACTGGGCGCCCGCGAAGAACCAGAGCTTGTCCTTGACGATGGGCCCGCCGAGGTGGGCGCTGGCGTCCATCATGGCATAAAGGGGAGAAGTGATGTCCGGCCAATCTTTGACATAAGCGCTGTTGTTCTCCGTCCCCCATAAGGAGCCCCCCGGGAACGTGCCTTTCACGACGCCTTCTCTGGCCGGGTTCCCCTCGAAATCGACCCCGAGATGGCCGGAGAAATCGTTGCCTCCGGACTTCGTGATGGTGTTGAAGATGACGCCGGTGAAATTCCCGTATTCGGCGGGCACGCCGAGGCCCATGATCTTGGCCTCTTCGAGAATGTTGTAGTCGAGGAATACCCAGGCCGTCCCGCCTGCGGGGTCCCCGACGCCGACTCCGTCCATTTGCCAGGAGATACCGCGCCCATAGCCGGCGCCGTAAGCGACGCCCCAATTGACGCCGGGCGCGAGTTCGACGATGTCCGGGGTGAATTGGCTGTTCGGGATGTTGCGCAGCATGTCATTGGAGAGTGTCACGGACGCCGTTTCTGTGGACTTGACGTCCACGGTCGGGGTCTTAGCGACGACCGTGACCTGCTCCTGAACCGTCGAAGGTGTCAGGATCAGGTCGACTGTCAGCGTCGTCGTGGTTGTCAGCCGTATGCTCTCGCTGACGACCGTTCCGAAGCCCTGCAATTCCGCCTTGAGCGCGTAGACGCCCGGCGGCAGGGCCGGGAACCGGAACACGCCCTGCCCGTCCGAGACGCCGGTTCTAACGCCCATCAGCTTGCCGCTGGTGAGCGTCAGCGTGACCCCGGGCAGGGGGCTCCCCTGCTCGTCCGTCACTTTCCCGATGATGGCTCCCGTCTGCCGGGATTGGGAGAACAGGGCCGGGGCGAGGACGAGGAAAAGCACGGCAAGAGCGATGATCGATTTTTGTTTCACTCTGGACCTCCTTCTTTATGGGGAATTGGCGAGAAGATAGAATAGGAACCATAGGGTTGAGCCTGCATTACGGTTCCCTCTCAGAATCACACTGGCCTAGAAACCAATGCTTCATCAAAAGAATTTTAACAAGAGGGGCGGCGATAATGCAAGCGCTTTCTGGAGAACACAAAGTCGTCGGCGCTTGGGGGGGCGATCGGACGATCGTCGAACCGCTAGACGTGCTTCGCGATCGCCTCCTCGAGCTTCGCCCTGGGGACGACGCCGACGACCGTCTCCTTGGCGTCGCCGCCTTTGAACAGGATGAGGGTCGGGATGCCGGTGATGCCGTACTTCTGGGAGGTCGCCGGGTTGTCGTCGACGTTGAGCTTGACGACCTTGAGCTTGCCCGCCCTCTCGCCGGCGATGGCCTCGACCGCCGGGGCGATCATCCGGCACGGCCCGCACCAGGGCGCCCAGAAATCGACGAGCACCGGAAGCTCGGACTTCAGCACTTCCTGCTCGAACGTCGCGTCCGAGACCTGCAGGATCTCATCGGACATCGTCATCTCCTCTCTTCGAATTCAGGCTCCCGGCATCGGGCGCGAACCCGGGGATCACGAGGGCCACGCGCAATTCCCGCCTCGCCGTCACGGCCCGATGATACGGACGCCGGGGTGAAATGTCAATTTGGCCGGGGGCGGCGGATCCTATTCCGCCCAGCCGAGCTTCTCCTTGACCAGGTCGAAGTAGCCGCGGGCGGGCGAGGAGACCAGCTTGAGCTCGAGGGGTGAGGCGCGGACGGTGACTTCGTCTCCCTCCTCCAGCAGGGCGCCGCGCTGGCCGTCGAGGCTCATGTAAACCTCCTCGCCGTCGGTCAGAAGGCGGAGCCCGATGACCGAATCCGCGGCGACGACCATCGGCCGGAAGGTCAGGGCGTGGGGGCAGATGGGGGACAAGATAAGGGCCGGGACGAGAGGCTGGACGACGGGCCCGCCGGCGGAGAGGGAATAGGCCGTC
Source organism: Candidatus Aminicenantota bacterium (assembly GCA_963813235.1). Lineage (GTDB taxonomy): Bacteria > Acidobacteriota > Aminicenantia > Aminicenantales > Saccharicenantaceae > JALHVH01. Next base: position 66,071 of record CAWEYF010000024.1, read on the forward strand.
GAACCGGTCGGTGTCGAGACCACGAGGCCGTCGCCCTTGAGGACCGCGACCTCGCGGCCGTCGATGCGGACGGCGATCTGGATCATCCGGGCCGGGGCGCCCTTGTTGATGACGACGTCGTTGAGGCAGTGGTGGACCGTCCGCCTGCGGCGGACCTGGAGAAAGCGCCTGAGGCCGACGATGCCGGACTCCCCGGCGAGGAGCGCCTCGAGCGTCCGGCGGGCCTCCCCGACCGGGACCTCGGTCAGGAATCCGAGCCGGCCAAGGTTCACGCCCATGACGGGAACGCCGGCCGCGGCCGCGGCCCGGGCGACGCTGATCAGGGTCCCGTCCCCGCCCAGGACGACGACGAGGTCCACGCGCGACGGGAGCTTTTCGCGCGATATTCCGCCGCGAAGGCCGATCTTGGTCGCCGCGGCGTCCTCGAGGACGCAGACGACGCCTTTATCCTTCAGAAACCCAGTGAGGTCCCGGAGGAGATCCCCGACGCCCGGGGCGTGGGGCTTGATGACGAAACCGACTCTGCGGATGCTATTCATCGGCGACGACCTCCCTGACGAGCGCTGACAAGGCCTCGGGCCCCGGTCCCGGGCCCCTTCTCGAAAAACGGGCGAGGAACTCGACGTTCCCCGTCCGGCCCCGCGTCGAGCACCTGACGAGCCCGCCGAGAACGAAGCCCGACGTCCCAGCCCCGCGGACGACCCGCATGATGACCTCCGCCCGGATGGCCGGGTCCCGGACGATGCCCCCTTTCCCCACTTTGGAGGCTGGGGCCTCGAACTGCGGCTTGACGAGGACGACGAGGACGCCGCCGGGAGCGAGAACGGCCCTGAGGGCGGGGAATATCTTAAGGACGGAAATGAACGAGACATCCATGCAGACGATCTTCGGAGCGCGGGGGAGGTCCGCCGGGACGAGCGCGCGCGCGTTCTTCTCGACCATGACGACGCGGGGGTCGCCGCGGAGCTTCCAGTCGAGCTGTTTCGTATCGACATCGACGGCGTAGACGAGACGGGCGCCGCGGCCGAGGAGGCAGTCCGTGAACCCCCCGGTCGACGCCCCGATATCGGCCGCGACTTTGCCCGCCGGGTCGATGCCGAACGCGTCCAGGGCCTGGGCGAGTTTCGAGCCGGCGCGGCTCACGAACGGAGGCGTTTCCCTTATGGAAAGGCCCTTCGCGGCGTCCATGGGAATCCCGGGCTTATCCACCCGTTCTTCGCCCGAATAGACCAGGCCGGCCATGATACGCCGGCGGGCCTGGTCCAGGCTCGGGGCGAGTCCCCGGTCGACCAGCAATTTATCGGCTCGTTCTTTCATGCCGTCCCGGCTCGGTCCGGGCTTCTTTCTTGGGGCGTCGCGATGCGCCTCCGAAGCGCGGGCTGAAGCCCGCGGTTACTTTCCGTAAAATTCCCTTATCCTCTTGACGAGGCCGGGGATATCAAGCCCGTAGATCGCCTTGATCTGGGCAGCCTTGCCGCAGGGGTAGATCTCGAGCGGCAGGCCGACGGCGAGGAAGCGGACGTCGAACCTCTTCTCGCGGTCGAGGAGCTCGCGGACCGCGCTCCCGAAACCGCCGGCAAGGACGCCCTCTTCGGCGGTGACGATGACGCGGCCCGGCCCGGCATAACGGAGGACCGCTTCCTCGTCGAGGGGTTTGACGAACCGGGCGTCGACGACGGCGAGCGAGATCCCCTCCTTCTCGAGCTCGCGGGCCGCCTCGAGGGCGGGCGCAACCATACTTCCGAGGGCGAAGAAGAGGTCCTTCCCCTCCTTGAGGAGCTCGCTTTTCCCGAGCGGGAGCTCCCGGGGCTTCGCGTCCAATGGAACGCCGAGGCCGGGCCCTTTGGGGAAGCGTACGGCCGCCGGGCGGCCGTACCGGAAGGCCGAGTGGATCATGTGCCGGAGCTCGTTCTCGTCCCGCGGGGCCATCAGGACGAGGTTCGGCATGTGCCGGAGGTAGGCGATGTCGTTGATCCCCTGGTGGGTCGGCCCGTCGTCGGGGACGATCCCCGACCGGTCCAGGGCAAAGACGACGGGGAGGTTTTGGAGGCAGACGTCGTGATAGATCTGGTCATAGGCCCGCTGGAGGAAGGTCGAGTAGATGGCGACGATCGGCTTGAAGCCCGAAACGGCCAGTCCGGCCGCGAAAATGACGGCATGCTGTTCGGCGATGCCGACGTCGAAAGCCCGGTCGGGGTATTTCGCGGCGAACGCATGGAGCCCCGTCCCCTCGGTCATGGCCGCCGTGACGGACAGGACCTTGGGGTCGGCTTCCCCCTCCGCGAGGACCGCGTCGCCGAAGGCCGTCGAGTACGATGGGACGGTTTCGGAGCGGAGCGGCTCGCCCGTGGCGACGTCGAAGGGACCGGAGCCGTGAAAGCGCTCGGGGTTGCTCTGGGCCGGGGAGTAGCCGCGGCCCTTCTGCGTGACGCAATGGAGCATGATGGGCCCCTCGTACTTCTTGGCCAGTTCGAAGACCTCGATGAGCGAGGGGAGGCTATGGCCCTGGACGGGCCCGATGTACCGGATGCCGAGCTCCTCGAAGACGAGGCCGGGAAAGAACGTCTTCTTGACGAGCTCCTCGACGGCCCGGCCGGCCTTGATCAGGGGCCAACCGACCTTGGGGATGCTCTTGAGGATGGACTTGGCCTGGTCCTTCATCCTGAGATAGTGCTGGCCCGAGGCCAGGTAGGACAGGTACTTGGACCAGGCGCCCACGTTGGCCGAGATGGACATCTCGTTGTAGTTGAGGACGATGATGAGCCGCTCCCTCATGTGGCCGATCTGGTTGAGGGCCTCGAGGGCCGCCCCGCCGGTCAGGCTCCCGTCGCCCACAATGGCCACGACGTTGAAGTCCTCCTGCTTCTTGTTCCGGGCCACGGCCATGCCCAGGGCGGCCGACAGGGCCGTCGAGGCGTGGCCGGTATTAAAGGCGTCGTGCTCGCTCTCCTCCCGGCAGGGGAAGCCGAGCAGGCCCTCGAAGAGACGGAGGCCGCGGAACCGGTCCCGCCGGCCGGTGACGATCTTGTGGGTATAGCACTGGTGGCCGACGTCCCAGATGAACTTGTCCCGGGGCGAGTCGAAGACATAGTGAAGGGCCAGCGTCAGCTCGACGACCCCGAGATTCGAGGCCAGGTGACCGCCGTTCTTCGCGACCGTGGAAACGATCTCGGCACGGATCTCGGTCGCCAGCCGCTGCAGGTCCTTCAGCGGGAGCTTCCGGATATCCCCCGGCCCTTCTATGGTATCCAATATCCTGCTCATGTTCGCGTCCTAGTCGATATCGTCGAGGCCGGAGGCCAGGGCCCGGAGCTCGACCGACCGAACACCGGCGGCATCGAGCGCTTCGAGGGCCCCGCCGACGGCCCGGCGGAGCCGCGCTTTCGTCCGCTCCGGCCCGAACAGGGCCGCGGCATTCGGCCGGGTCCCGGATCTCCGCTCGGCCTTCTTCCCGGCGTCGAGGATGTCGTCCCGAAGCTGGAAGGCGAGGCCGACGCCCCGGCCGTACCGCTCGATGTCCGGCAGGCCGGAGTCCGGGGCCCCGCCCATGAGCGCCCCCGCCCGCACCGAGGCCAGGATAGGGGCGCCGGTCTTCAGGGCCATGAGCTCAAGGAACGACTCCTCGGTCGCACGGCCCTGGTCATATTCGATGTCCAACCACTGGCCGGCGATCATGCCCCTGACCCCCGCCCCCTCGGCGATGGCCCGGACGGCCCGTTGCTTGCGCTCGGCGCCCGCCGCTCCCGCCGGCGCACCCGCGAGGACCTCGAAGGCCAGGGTCAACAAGCCGTCTCCCGCCAGGAGCGCCCGGGCTTCGCCGAACGCCCTGTGACACGAGGGCTTCCCCCGCCGGACGGCGTCGTCGTCCATGCACGGGAGGTCGTCGTGGACGAGCGAGTAGGAATGGACGAGTTCGACGGCGCAGGCGTAAGGGAGGAGGGTCGCCCGGTCGCCGCCGAAGGCTTCGCCGGCCGAGAGAAGAAGGAGCGGCCTGAACCGCTTCCCCCCGGACAGGACCGCGTAGCGCAGGGCATCGAAGAGTCGCGACTCCCCGGCGAGCACGCGGTCGAGGCCGGCCTCGACCATCGCCTTCATCTCGAGCAGGGACGCCGTCGCGCTTGCGGGGTTCATGGCGGGCTAGAAGAGCTTTCCTCCCTTATCGTCCGGGTCGCTGGCATCGTCAGCCTCGACCCCTTTGTCCTCGTCCTCCGCTTCAGCCTTGACCTGGACCTTAGCCTTCGCTTTGGCCTTGGGCTTGGGTTCGCCGCCTTCCTCTCCGAGTTCGAAATCCTCGGCGCGGACGGCGCCCTTCTCGTCCTTGAGGAGGATCTCGACCTTCCGCTCCGCCTTGTCCAACTCGGCCCGGAGGAACCGGGCCAGCTTCACGCCCTTCTCGAAGAGGGCCAGGGATTCGTTGAGCGGCGTCCCGCCCTTCTCGAGCTTCGCCACGACCTCCTCGAGGTCGGCGAGCGCCTTCTCGAAACCGGTGTTCGTCATGAGCCCTCCTTCTCCAGCCTGGATTCGATGGTCCTTTCGGGGTCGACGCACCGGACCTCGCAGTCCAGCTCGCCCCGGGCGAAGGACACAACAACCCCCTCGCCTGGCGCGACCTCGCCGGGCGCGCGGAGGAGCCGGAAGCCCTCCTCCTTCCAGCAGAGCGTGTATCCTTTCCCCAATATATTCAGGGGGCTGTAGGCGTGCAATCCGACCGAAAGGCTGTCCCAGCGGGCGCCGAGGTCCCGGAGCCGCGCGGTCACGAGGTTCCGGAGCCGCTCGGCGGCAAGAGCGGCGGAAGATCGCCGTTCGGCCAGGGCCTGCCTCCCCGCCCGGAGGACGTTCCCCGCCCTGCCTTCGAGGTCATCCACGCGCTGTCCGAGATTGAGGAGGCGGATTCGGAACCCTTCGAAGACGCGGTGGTCGGCGAGGGACGAGACCCGGCCTTCATTCTCCCGGAGAGAATACTTCACGGCCCGGGCCGCCCGTTCGCCAAGGGCCGCGATGCGCTCGGCGAAGGCGTCCTCCTTCTCGATGACCATCTCGGCCGCGGCCGAGGGGGTCGGGGCGCGGACGTCGGCGACGAAATCGGCGATGGTGAAGTCCACTTCGTGGCCGACCGCCGAGATGACGGGCACGGGGCACCGGAAGATGGCCCGGGCGACCTTCTCCTCGTTGAAGGCCCAAAGGTCCTCGATGGAGCCCCCGCCCCGGCCGACGATCATGACGTCGATGCCGCCCATTCTCCCGAGGTATTCGATGCCTTCAACGATCTCCTCGGCCGCCCCCTCACCCTGGACCTTGACCGGATAGATGACGATGCGGAGCCGGGCGTAGCGGCGCTCGAGGATGCGGAGGATGTCGGCGATGGCCGCGCCGCGCGGGGACGTGACGACCCCGATCGTCCGAGGCCGGAGCGGCAGGGCCTTCTTATGGGCCGGGTCGAAGAGGCCCTCGGCCCGGAGCTTCTCCTTGAGCTGTTCGAAGGCGAGCTGGAGGGCGCCTTTGCCCCTGGGCTCGACGACCTCGACGACGATCTGGTACTCCCCCCGTGGCTCGTAGACGTTGAGCCGGCCGCGGCAGACGACCTGAAGTCCGTCCTTGAGGTCGAAAGCGATCTTCTTCGCCGCGAAGCTGAACATGACCGCCCGGAGCTGGCTCCGGGCATCCTTGAGGGTGAAATAGAGGTGGCCGGATGTGTGCCGGTGGAAGTTCGAGATCTCCCCCTCGACCCAGATCGCGGGGACGGCCGTCTCCAGGGCGAGCTTGACGAGCTCGGTCACCTGGGAGACCGAGTAGATCGTGTCCGGCTTGACCAGGCTATTCTTCGTCGCTGTTCTCCTCGATCAGGATCTCCCGCTTGATGGACAGGGCCCGGCCCGTCGCGGCGTCGACCTTGATGAAGACCGCCGACAGGATCAGGCCTTCCTTGGACGGCTCGAATCTCTGGGGCCGGCCCAGGAGGAACTTCTGCAGGGCCTGCTCCTTCCGGATGCCGATGACGGAGCGATAGCCGCCGGCCATCCCCGCGTCCGTGATGTAGGCCGTCCCCCCGGGCAGGATCTTCTCGTCGGCCGTCGGGACGTGGGTATGGGTCCCGATGACGGCCGAGACGCGGCCGTCCAGGTACCAGCCAAGGGCCTGCTTCTCCGAGGTCGCCTCGGCGTGAAAGTCGACGAGGATGACCGGGGTCTCCTTCCGCAGGTCCTCGACCTCGGCGTCCGCGCGGCGGAAGGGGCAGTCGATGGCCTCCATGAAGACGCGGCCCTGGAGGTTGAGCACGGCGATCTTGACGCCGCCGCCGTCCTGGAAGACGTAGCGGCCGCGGCCGGGGTTTCCGGCGGGGTAGTTGGCGGGGCGGAGGAGACGCGGCTCGCGCTCGAGGTAGGGCAGGGCTTCCTTTTTGTCCCAGATGTGGTTGCCCGAGGTCAGGACGTCGATCTGGAGGAAGAGCTCCCTCCCGATCTCCTCGGTGACGCCGATCCCGCCGGCGGCGTTCTCGCCGTTGGCGATGATGACCGTCGGCGCGTACTTGCGGACGAGCTGAGGCAGGAACCTCTGCAGGGCCCGCCGGCCGGGGTGGCCGACGACGTCCCCGAGGAAAAGGATGCCTGCCTTATCGGGCATATTCCACCGCCCGCATCTCCCGGATGACCGTGACCTTGATCTGCCCGGGGTAGTCCAGCTCGTTCTTGATCTTGGCGGCGATGTCCCGGGCGATCAGGGACGCCCGGTCGTCGGAGACCTTCTGGCTCTCGACGATGATCCGGATCTCGCGCCCGGCCTGCAGGGCGAAGGTCTTCTGGACGCCCTCGAAGGAGCCGGCGATCTCCTCGAGCTTGTGCAGGCGCTCGATGTAGCTCTCGAGGAGCTCGCGCCGGGCCCCGGGCCGGGCCGCCGACAGCGTATCCGCGGACTGGATGAGGACGGCCTCGATCGACGGAAAGTCCACGTCCCGGTGGTGGGAGGCGATGGCCTGGACGACCTTCTCGTTCTCGCCGTACTTCCTCGTCAGCTCGACGGAGAGCTCGGTGTGCGTCCCCTCGACATCCTTGTCCACGGCCTTGCCGATGTCGTGGAGGAGTCCCGCCCGGAGCGAGACGTTGACGTCGGCCCCGAGCTCCCGGGCCATCAGGGCCGAGAGCATGGCGACCTCCTTGGAATGCTGGAGGACGTTCTGGCCGTAGCTCGTCCGGTAGCGGAGCTTGCCCAGAAGTTTTATGAGCTCGGGGTGGACGTTGTGGACCTTGAGCTCCAGGACGGCGGATTCGCCTTCCTGCTTGATCTTCTGCTCGAGGTCGGCCTTGACGTTCTCGACGATCTCCTCGATGCGGGCCGGGTGGATGCGGCCGTCCATGACGAGCTTCTCGATCGACAGCCGGGCCAGCTCGCGCCGGACCGGGTCGAAACTCGAGAGGATGACGGCCTCGGGCGTGTCGTCGACGATGATGTCAACGCCGGTCGCCTGCTCCAAGGCCCGGATGTTCCGGCCCTCGCGGCCGATGATCCGGCCCTTCATGTCCTCCGAGGGGAGGTCGACCACCGAGACGGTCGTCTCGACGACGTGCTCGGCGGCCGAGCGCTGGATGGCGTTGACGACGATCTCGCGGGCCGAGGCGGCCGCATTCTCGCGGGCTTCCTCCTCGATGCGCCGGACGGTCTGGATGGCTTCCATCCGGGCTTCGTCCTCGATCTTCCGGATGACCTGCCCCTTGGCCTCCTCCTGGGTCAGCCCGGAGATGCGTTCGAGCTCGGCCATCTCTTTCTTGAGGGCCTCGCCGATCCTCGCTTCGAGCGCCTCGACCTCCTTCTCCTTGGTTTCGAGGCGGCGCTCTTTCTGGGAAAAATCGCGCTCCTTACGCTCGACGGCCTGGAAGCGCCTTTCGAGGTTCTCCTCCTTGTTGATGAGACGGTGCTCCGTCTCGGCGATCTTCTTCTTCTGCTCGCGGGTCTGGATCTCGAATTCGCCCTGACGGGCCAGGTCGCGCTCCTTGGCCGTGATCGCGGCTTCGCGCCGGATCTTTTCAGCCTCCTCGGCGGCCCGGGCGAGGATCCTCCGGGATTCCTCCTCGACCTCCGAAACGCGCCGGGCCGCCGCCTTCCTCTTCAGGGACAGGGCGACGACGGCGGCCAGCAGGCCGGCGATGAGGGCGCCGCCGGCATAGATGATGACGACGTTGACATTCACGATGCTCACCTCCTTATGTGATCACAGGAGACGAGATGCGGGAGGAACGGGAAGGCGTCACATGGCGCGATACGATCCCTCGAGGGAGGGGCGCCGGGCGGCGCTTCCGCGGGGCCTCAGGTTAAACGGTCCCCCGGCGGCGCGGCCGCGAACATCCTTTTCATGAAGTGACCTTTCCCAGGCTCTTGTATGTATCTTCATCTTGCGAAAGATGAACCTCCAAACTTTCCATCTCGGTCTCCATGTGGCCGATCGCTTCGTTCAGTTGATCGAGCTGCTTCTGGCCGAGGAAGAACTCGTCGGCGATGTTGAGGGCCGCCAGAACGGCGATCTTCGTCGCGTCCGCCGACTTGGACTTCACGGCCACTTCGTGCATCTTCTGATCGACGTACGAAGTCAAATGGCCGATATACTTTTCATCCTCTTCTCCTTTGACGCGGACACGGTAACGCTGACCGTATATCTCGATCTCGACAATCTTTTCGATCATATCCCCAATTGGTCGATCTGGCCGATGAGGGCCTCGATCCTCGCCTTGACGGCCTCCCGTTCGCCCTCGTTCTTCTTCAGCTCCTCGTCGAGGCGGGCGACCTTCTTCCCCTGCTCCTCGAGCTCCTTCTTCTCCGTCTTGAACTCCTTGAGCTGCTGGCGGAGCTTGTCGTTCTCGGCCCCGAGCTTCTTGACGTACTCGACGACCTGAGAGATCTTCCCCTCGAGTATCTTAATCCGGTCAAGTTCGGTTGTCAATTTTCCCTTCCTCCCTTAACGTGGCGTTCAGGGCGGACTTCAGGTGGCCGACGACCTCCTGCTGGGCCTTGTCGACCTCTTCGGCCAGGAGGGTCCGCCGGGCGCTCCTGTACCGGAACCGAACGGATAGGCTGACCTTGTCCGGGGGGACCGAGGGGCCGGAGAACCGGTCGGTGAGCTCGAATCCCTCAAGGATGGGGACCGAAAGCCTGGACAGCGCCTGACGGACGTCCCGCCAGGCGAGCTTGCGGTCCACGAGGAACGAAAGATCGCGGACGGCGCCGGGAAACTTCGGGACCGGCGCGAACACGAACGGCTTCGGCTGTTTTTCCATCAGCCCGGCCAGGTCGATCTCGGCGGCGTAAACGGTCCCCGCGATCGAATACAGGTCCCTCAGGGCCTTCCGCAGGGCACCCAGGAAGCCGACCTTCTCGCCCTTATAAACGAGGGCCAGGGCCGCTCCGGGTTCGAAGAACGGATGGTCCGCTTCCTCGAAGGAGAACGGCTCATAGCACAGAGTGGTCATCATCCCCTCGACGGCCCCCTTGAGGACGAAGAGGTCCGTCTCCTCCGAACGGGACTGCCAGTTCGGCGCGCCCAGCCGCCCGGTGGCGAGGAGCCCGAGCGAAAGCTTCTCGCAATAGGCTTCGTCATGGCGAAAATAGATGCCGCCCGCTTCGAAGATGTGGACCCCTTCGAGCCCCCTGTTCAGGTTCCGGGCGGCGTTCTCGAGGAGCCCCATCATCAGGGTCGTCCGCATGGTCGCGGTCCTGACCGAGAGGGGATTGAGGAGGGCGACGGGCTCCCGGCCGCTCCCCATCGCAGCTTCCTTCTCCGGGTCCGAGAAGCTGAAATTGATGGCCTCGTCGAACCCGTGGTGGAGGAGAACCTGGCGGAGCTTCTGGACGCGCTCCCTCTTCCGGTTGGCCGGCGGCTCGAAGGCCCGGACCGGGGTCGGCTCCGAAGGGATCTTGTCGTACCCGTAGAAGCGGGCGACCTCCTCGATGAGGTCCGCTTCCCTCTCGATATCGACCCGGAACGAGGGCACTTCGGCGATCCACGTCCCCTTCTGGCTCTCCTCGACGCGGAACCCGAGGTCGGCGAGGAGGCCCAGCACGAAGTCCGCGGGGACCTCGACGCCGAGCAGGTCGAAGATCCGGCGATGGCGAAGCACGACCGATTTGGGCTTGCGGGGCTTCGGATAGACGTCGATGAGGCCCCGGGACGCTTTGCCCCCGAACTCGCCGAGGAGCGACGCCGCCATCCGGGCCGCTTCGGGCGGGAATCCGACATCGGTCCCCCGTTCGAAACGGTAGGAAGCGTCGGTCGAAAGCCCGGCCTTCCTCGCGGTCAGCCGGACCGAGACCGGGTCGAAGCAGGCGCTCTCGATGAAGACGTCGGCGGTCGTTTCCGTAACGCCGGTCTCCTCGCCGCCCATGACCCCGGCCAGGGCGACGGGCTTCTCCACATCGGCGATGACCAGCATCTCGGGGGTGAGTTCGATGACGCCGCCGTCGAGGCTTTGGAGCTTTTCGCCCTTCATGGCCCGGCGGACGACGATCCGGCCCCCGGCGAGCTTCCCGAAGTCGAAGGCGTGAATGGGCTGGCCCGTCGCGAAAAGGACGAGGTTCGTCACGTCGACGACGTTGTTGACGGTCCGCATGCCCATGGCCTCGATCCTCGCCCGGAGCCAGCCGGGCGAGGGCCCGACGGCGACGCCGCGGACGAGGAGGCCGCAGTAGCGCGGGCAGAGGGCTTCGTCGAGGATCTGGACGTCGGTAAGGTCGGCGGTTTTTTCCGCGAGTTCGACGACCGGCCAGTTGCGGGGGATCAGCGGGGCCCCGGTCATCGCCGCGACCTCCCGGGCGATCCCGACGTGGCCGAGCGTGTCGGGCCGGTTGGCGTATGTTTCGACCTCGAGGACGTGATCCCCGCCGGCCGCTTCGGCCTTCTCGGCGACGAGGCCGATCATCGTCAGCCGCTCCAGGAGGTCGGGAAGGGGCAGGTCCACCTTCACGTATTCGTTGAGCCAATCCAGACTGATCTTCATTTGATGCTGAACTGCCTGAGGAACCGGAGGTCGTTCTCATAGAAGAAGCGCATCTCGGGGATCTGGTAGGACAGCATGGCCGTCCGGTCGATCCCCAGGCCGAACGCCCAGCCGGAGTATCTCTCCGGATCGATGTTGACGTTCTTGAAGACCTGGGGGTCCACCATGCCCGCCCCCAGGATCTCCTTCCAACCGGTCCCGCCGCAGATGCGGCAGGCCGGGTCCTTGCGGCCGCAGACGAAGCACTCGATATCCACCTCGGCCGACGGCTCGGTGAAGGGGAAGAAGCTCGGCCGGAAGCGGATCTTGAGCTTCTCGCCGAACAGGGCCCGGATGAAGTACTCCAAGGTCCCCTTGAGGTGGGCGAACGTGATGCCCTCGTCGACGACGAGGCCTTCGACCTGGTAGAACATGGGCAGGTGCGTCGGGTCCGTCGTCTCCCGGCGATAGACCTTGCCGGGGATGATGATCCGGATAGGAGGCTTCCTCTTCTCCATGACCCGGATCTGGACGGGCGAGGTGTGCGTCCGGAGGACGACTTTCTCGCCCACATAGAGCGTGTCCCAGCTGTCCCGGGCCGGGTGGTGGGGCGGAAAGTTGAGCGCCTCGAAATTGTAATAGTCCGTCTCGATCTCGGGCCCTTCCTCGATCGAGAAGCCCATGGCGGTGAAGATGGACTCGATCTCCTGCTGGAAGAGGACGACGGGGTGCGGCGCGCCCCAATAGGGGCGGCGGCCCGGCAAGGTCGGGTCAATGACCCGGGCCGGCCCGGCGGCCCCGGCGGCGAGCTTCGCCTCCAGGGCGGCGATCGCTTCTTGGGCGCGCTCCTTGAACGCGTTGATCAGGCCGCCCGCCTGGGGCTTCTCCGCGGCCGGGAGGCCCTTCATCTCCTCGAACAGTGAGGCGAGACAGCCCTTCTTCCGGCCGAGGAACTCGTTCCGGAGGTCCGCCAGGCCCCGGGCGTCCCGGACCCGGGCGGACTCCTCCCCGAGCTTCTTGGTGAATTCCTCGATCCGGGCCTGGAGGCGCGTCATCGCTCGGGTCAGGCCACGGCTTCCCGGGCCTTAGCGGCGATCACGGCGAAGGTCTCGGGAGCGCGGACGGCCAGTTCGGCCAGGATCTTTCGGTCGAGCTCTATGTTGAGCTTCTTCAGCCCCTGGATGAATCGGCTGTAGGTGATCCCGTTGACCATGGCGGCCGCCTTGACCCGGATGATCCACAGGGTCCGGAACTCGCGCTTTTTGGCGCGGCGATCCCGATAGGCGTACTGGAGGGATTTTTCCACCGCCTCCTTGGCGGTCCGGTAATTGCGGCCTTTAGCGCCCCAGTAACCCTTGGCGCGCTCGAGGACCTTGGTCCTCTTATCCTTCCTCTTCGTTCCTCTCTTGGCTCTAGGCATCGTGTTCTCCTTGGGTCTTCGCGGCTTCGGGCGCGGGCCTCAGGCCTCGTACGGCAGCATCTTCCTGAGGGCCTTCATGTCGGCGGGACTGGCGACGGCCTTCTTCCCCAGATGACGTTTTCTCTTGGCGGTCTTCTTCGTCAGGATGTGGCTCTTGTTGGCCTTACTGTGCAGGATTTTCTTTTTCGCCGAGACCTTGAATCTCTTTTGGACTCCCTTGTGGGTTTTTAATTTTGGCATCTTTTCCTCCTGTTTTCGCCGGGATGACGAGCGCCGACACCGACCAGTCCTGTCTCCGGATGTCCCCGTCCCGGGCGCCGATCCCCTGGACGGCTCCGAGGACCTTGTCGAGGACCGCGATCCCGAGCTCGGGCTTCTGCTTCTCCCGTCCCCTGAGCATGACGGTCACCTTGACCTTGTCGCCTTCTTCGAGGAAGCGGCGGATGTGCTTCATCTTGAAGTCGTAATCGTGCCCGCTGATCTTCGGCCGGAACTTGATCTCCTTGATCTGGACCTGCTTCTGGTGCTTCCGGGCCTCGTGCTCCTTTTTATGGAGCTCGTACAGCAACTTCCCGTAGTCCGTGATCCGGCAGACGGGCGGCGCCGCCTGGGGAGCGATCTCGACCAGGTCCAGTCCCCGCTCCCTGGCGATCGCCAGGGCCTGGGCGGTGGGCAGGACCCCCAGCGGCTTCTTCTCGTCGTCGATGACCCGGATCTCTTTCGCCTGGATCATCTCGTTGATCCTGTGCGGCTTGGCCTTCGCGCTCACGGGATGGAAAGGTTGACGTCTAAAAATGTGGGTCCTCCTCTAAAGATTGACAACCAAAGACCTATTCCTGACGAGCTCGCCGGCCCTGGCCAGAAGCTCGGCCACGTCGATCGCGCCCCGGTCGCCGGCCCCGTGGACGCGGAGGGAGGCCGTCCCGGCGGCCGCCTCCTTGTCCCCGACGACGAGGATGAGGGGGATCTTCTGCATCTCGGCCTCCCGGATCTTCCGGTTGACCTTCTCCCGCGAGAGATCCACGGCCGCGCGGAGGCCGCCCGCCTTGAGCTTCCGTTCGAGCTCGAGGGCGTACGTCTCGTGGCGGTCGGCGATCGGCAGGACGATCGCCTGGACCGGGGCCAGCCACAGGGGGAAGCTCCCGCGGTAATGCTCGATGAGGATCCCGAAGAACCTCTCCAGGGAGCCGAGCAGGGCCCGGTGGACCATGTACGGCCGATGCGACTGCCCGTCCTCACCGACATAGGCCATGTCGAACCGTTCCGACATGTTGAAATCGAACTGGATGGTCGTGCACTGCCAGAAGCGGCCGATGGCGTCCTTGACCTTGATGTCGATCTTCGGCCCGTAAAAGACGGCCTCGCCCTCCATCCGTTCGTAAAGGATGCCCCGGGCGTCGAGGGCCTTGACCAGGGCCGCCTCGGCCTGGACCCACATCGCCTCGCTCCCGGCGTACTTGGCCGGGTTCTTCGGGTCGCGCACGGAGAGCTCGATCTTGTTGTCCGTGAACCCGAAGGCCGCGAGGATGGAGATCGAGAAGTCCAGGACGCGCAGGATCTCGTCCTCGATCTGGCCGGGGGTGCAGATGATGTGGGCGTCGTCCTGGGTGAATCCCCGGACGCGCAGCAGGCCGTGGAGCGTGCCGCTCCGCTCGTAGCGGTAAACGGTCCCCAGTTCGGCCCAGCGCAGGGGCAGGTCCCGGTAGGATCGCATCCGCGACTTGTATATCATGATGTGGAACGGGCAGTTCATCGGCTTCAGGTAGTAGTCTTGCTCATCGATCGGCATCGGCGAATACATGCTGTCCTTGTAGAAGCCAAGGTGGCCCGAGGTCTGCCAGAGGCCCTCGCGGCCGATGTGAGGCGTATAGAGGATCTCGTAGCCTCCGTCCCAGTGCCGCTCGCGCCAATATTGCTCGATGACGGCCCGGACCCGGGCGCCCTTGGGATGCCAGAGGATGAGGCCGCCGCCCAGGTCCTCGGAGGTGCTGAAGAGATCGAGTTCCTGGCCGAGCCGCCGGTGGTCGCGCTTCTTCGCCTCCTCGAGCATGGTCAGGTATTCGTCGAGCTCCTTCTTGGTGAAGAAGGAGGTGCCGTGGATACGCTGGAGCTGCCGGCCCTTCTCGTCGCCCTTCCAGTAGGCGCCGGACACCGAAAGGAGCTTGAAATGACGGAGGGGACCGGTCGAGGGGACGTGGGGGCCGAGGCAGAAATCGGCGAAGCCGCCCTGCTCATAGACGGTCACCTGCGCCTCGCCCTTCTCCCGGATGAGCTCGACCTTGAGCTCCTGGCCCCTGGCCTCGAACACGCGGATGGCCTCTTCCTTGTCCAGGACCAGGCGGCGGACGGGGAGGTCCGCTTCCACGATCTCCTTCATCCGACTCTCGATGGCCGTAAGGTCATCGGGAGTGAACGGGCCCTCGCGGAGGAAGTCGTAGTAGTACCCGTTCTCCACGGCCGGGCCGATGCCCGTCTTGGTCTCGGGATATAGCTCAAGGACGGCGTGGGCCAGGAGATGGGAGGCGCTGTGCCGCAGGATATCGAGGGCCTCGGGCGCCCCCGGGAAGACGAGGGAGACTTCGGCGTCCGCCTCGAGAGGAGTCCCGAGGTCGACGAGCCGGCCGCCGATCCTCCCCGCGACCGGTTTCCGGCCGAGGTTCAGCCCGGAGATCGCCGCGGCGACAGTCGTCCCTTTCCCGACACGATAAGCTTCGTTCATGACAAAGTTATTTCAACCAGGGGGGCAGGTCCTTCAGGACGCGAACGTTCGACGTGCTTATGTACACTGACTCCCGAACAACAATTGGTAGGCGCGGAGGGAATTGAACCCACGACCTCTTCCGTGTCAAGGAAGCGCTCTACCACTGAGCCACGCGCCTATCCTCATCTTTTTAAAGCCTTTATATATTAAGGAAATCGGGGCGGACTGTCAATACCAAATCGGTCGTTCCTCGCAGGTCGGCTCCCGGTCGCCGGGAGGCCTAATTCGGGCAATATCTTCGGTTTTCGGCTAGCCTTTACGGCCACTGTTCGGCGTTCGCGACGGTCCTTTCTTGACGGCCTGCCCGAACTTGCGGGAGGGCGGGAGCGGTTTCTGGCCCTTCCTCCAAGCGGGCTTGTATCGGTTCGGCATGCCTTTGTTCATAGGGTCACCACCTCGACCGATAGATCCTTCGGGTTCAGCAATGCGACGGTACTCTTGCCGTACAGCCAGCCTCCGGCCTCTCCGGGGTTGACGATCAGGACGCCGTGCTCGCGCCGGAGCTTTGCCTTATGGGTATGGCCGACGACCAGAACGTCGCAGGTCCGGACCCCCCGGCGGACCGGCGCCGGAATTTCCAGGTGCGAGACCACGAATCGGCGGCCGGCGTACTCGAAGCCGAGCGGGGCCGCGGTGATCTCGCCCATCCCCTCGAACGCGGCTACGAGGCCCTTCTTCTCGCCGTCGCAATTTCCGAAGACCGCCTTGACCGGGCAGACGAGGTTGTGGAGCTCCAGGGCCGCGAACGGGGCGACGAAATCCCCGGCATGGATGACCAATTCGCATTTTGCGTCGTTGAACAGGCGCACGGCCAGCCTGACGGCCGTCATATTATCATGCGAATCGGACAGGATGCCTATCATGTCCCCATTATACCCGCCTTCTTGTTCTAGCAGCTGATTTTTGTTATACTTATGGCCTATTTCTTGACAATCGAGTATGAGAAAAAGGCGTATGGTGAATTTTTTCTATTTTCATAAGGAGAGAGTCTCATGAAAAAGGTACTCATTCTGGGCGCCGCCGGGCGGGATTTCCACAACTTCAACACTTATTTCCGGGACAACCCCGAATACCGGGTCGTGGCGTTCACGGCCACTCAAATCCCCGATATCGAGGGCCGCAAGTACCCCGCGGTGCTCGCGGGGAAGCTTTATCCCAAGGGGATCCCCATTTACGCGGAGTCCGAAATGGACGCCCTCATCGCCAAACACAAGGTCGACGAGGTCCATTTCGCCTACAGCGACGTCACCCACGAGTACGTCATGCACAAGGCCTCCCAGGCGATGGCCGCCGGGGCGAATTTCGTCCTCCTCGGTCCCGACTCCACGATGATCAAGAGCCGCAAGCCCGTCGTCTCCGTCTGCGCCGTCCGGACCGGGTCCGGCAAGAGCCAGACGAGCCGCAAGGTCGCCCTGCTCCTGAAGGCCAAGGGGCGCAAGGTCGCCGCGATCCGCCACCCGATGCCCTACGGCGACCTGGCCAAGCAAAAGGTCCAGCGCTTCGCCGCCTACTCCGACCTCGACAAGCACGCATGCACGATCGAGGAGCGGGAGGAGTACGAGCCGCACATCGACAACGGCATCATCATTTACTCCGGCGTCGACTACGGGGCCATCCTGGCGCAGGCCGAGAAGGAAGCGGACGTCATCCTCTGGGACGGAGGCAACAACGACTTCTCCTTCTACCGGTCCGACCTCGAGATCGTCGTGGCCGACCCGCACCGGGCCGGGCACGAGCTCCTCTACCACCCGGGCGAGACGAATTTCCGCCGGGCCGACGTCATCGTCATCAACAAGATCGACACGGCCGAGAAGGGGAAAGTGGCCCAGGTCGTCGCGAACATCAAGAAGTTCAACCCCAAGGCCGTCGTCATCAAGGCCAACTCCAAGATCACGGTGGAGAACGGGGAGAGAATCGCCGGCAAGCGCGTCCTGGTCATCGAGGACGGCCCGACCCTGACCCACGGCGGGATGAAGTACGGAGCGGGCATCGTCGCCGCGCAAAAGTACGGCGCCGCCGAGATCATCGACCCGAGACCGTACGCCGTCGGCAGCATCAAGAGGACGTTCCAGAAGTACAACCACCTCGACAAGGTCCTGCCCGCCATGGGGTACGGTGAGAAGCAGACCGAAGAGCTGGCGAGGACGATCGCCAGGATCGACTGCGACCTCATCGTCAGCGGGACGCCCATCGACATCACCCGGGTCCTCACGACCCGCCAGCCGATCCTCCGCGTGGGCTATGAGCTCGAGGAGATCGGTTCGCCGACCCTCAAGGACGTCCTGAAGGGCTTTTGAGCAAGGGGACGGATGAAGCGCAAGACGGCCCTCATCGCCTTCGGGGGGAACGCCCTCCTGCCGGACAACGAACACGGCCGGGAGGAGGACCAGCTGGCGAACGCCCGCGAGGCGGCCGAGCTCATGGTCCACGTCGTCAAGAAGGGCTATGAGCTGATCCTCGTCCACGGCAACGGCCCCCAGGTCGGCAACCTCCTCATCCAGATGGAGGCCGCCTCCGGCCGCATCCCGCCGTACTCCCTGGACGTCTGCGACGCCATGACCGAGGGCAGCATGGCTTACATGCTCGAGATGAGCATCGTCAACGAACTGAGGCGGAATTCCCTGGACAAGGAGGTCGCCTCGATCGTAAGCCAGGTCGTGGTCGACAGGGACGACCCGGCGTTCGATCGCCCGACCAAGCCCGTGGGCCCGTTCTACTCCGAGGCGCGGGCCCGCGAGCTCATGGCCGAGAAGAAATGGACCATGATCGAGGACGCCGGCCGGGGCTGGCGCAAGGTCGTTCCCTCGCCTCTCCCCATCGACGTCGTCGCCAAGTGGGTCATCCGGGACCTGGTCCAGGCCGGCCGCGGTCGTCATCGCGGCGGGCGGGGGCGGCATCCCGGTCATCATCAACAGCCGCGGACTCTTCGAGGGCGTCGAGGCCGTCATCGACAAGGACTATGCGGCGAGCCTGCTCGCCCGCGAGGTCAAAGTGGACCTGTTCATCATCCTGACGGCCATCGAGCGGGTCTACCTCGACTTCGGAAAGCCGACCCAGCGGGAGGCCCCGGTCCTGACGGTGGACGAGGCCCGCCGGCACCTGGCCGAGGGGCAGTTCCCGCCGGGATCGATGGGCCCCAAGATCCGGGCGGCCGTCGAATACATCGAGGCGGGCGGCCGCGAGGTCCTGATCACCACGGCCGGCCACCTCCGGGCCGCCCTCATCAACCGCTCGGGGACGAAGATCATCGCCGCCACATAGGAGGATACGATGCAGAAGGATTTCATCGCCATCCACGACCTGACCCGGTACGAATTCCAGCAGATACTCGAGATGACCGACGACATGAAAAAACGCCCCCGGCACTACGACAAGGCCCTCAAGGGCAAGATCCTGGCCATGATCTTCCAGAAGCCCTCCCTGCGGACGCGCATGACCTTCGAGGTCGGCATGCTCCAGCTCGGGGGCGAGGCCATCTACCTGGCTCCCTCCGACATCCAGCTCGGCTCTCGTGAAGGCATCTACGACGTCGGCAGGAACCTCGAGCGCTGGGTGGACGGGATCATGCTCAGGACCTTCGCCCACCAGATCATTCTGGACCTGGCCAGGAGCACCCGCATCCCGGTCATCAACGCCTTGACCGACCTCCTCCACCCCTGCCAGGCCATGGCCGATTTCTACACGCTCCACGAAAAGAAGGGCGGGCTCTCCGGCCTGAAGCTCGCCTACGTCGGCGACGGCAACAACGTCTGCCACAGCCTGATGTTCGCGGCCGCCAAGGCCGGGACGAAGATGGCCGTGGCCGCGCCGGCAGGCTACGAGCCGAACCCCGAGATCGTCCGGCAGGCCCTCGAGGACGGCCAGGAGACGGGCTTCAGCCTTCTCGTGACGAACGACGCGGCCGAGGCCGCCCGCGGCGCCGACGCCGTTTACACGGACGTCTGGGCCTCGATGGGCCAGGAGGCCGAGAAGGAGAAGAGGGCGCGCATTTTCGCCCCCTACCAGGTCAACGCCGCCCTGATGGCCCATGCCAAACCGGACGCCTTCTTCATGCACTGCCTGCCCGCCCACCGGGGCGACGAGGTCACCGACGAGGTCATCGACTCCCCGAATTCCGTAGTTTACGACGAGGCCGAGAACCGGCTCCACGTCCAGAAGGTCATCTGCCTCCTGCTGATGGGAAAAAAATAACGCCATGAACAATCCAGACAACGCGATCACCACGGCCATCGCCCCCGGGGACGTGGCCTACATCGAGGAGGAGCTCGCCCGGAGCCCGCGGCCGGCAGCCCTCCATGACCTGGCACAGAAGCTCGCCTTCCTGAAGACGGCCGGCCAGAGGAGCAAGGACGTCAAGCGCTACGACCCCAGCGCCCGGTACGAAGTCGGCGACTACGTCTACAAGGATTACGACGAGACCTTGACCGTCGGCAGCAAGAGCGTCGAACACTTCAAGGGGTCCATGATCCTCAAGGTCGTCGGCCGGACCTTCTACAAGAGCTTCAACTGCGAGATGCTCGAGGTCGACTACGACGGGGGCGGCGTCTTCCGGAAGTACATCGATTACATGAAGAAGACGAAGACCCTGGTCCTCCTGCCGTCGAACGTCGAGGGCCGGAACGCGCAGGTCGAGATCCTGGACCGTGCAAGCGATCCCAGGCTCACCGAGCTTCCGATGACGGAGCGGGACCTGAAGGCCCTCGAAAAGAACCTCCGGACCGAGCTGGGCAAATCGCCCGCGCTCTTCGGCTGGAACGAGTCCTGGCAGATCCTGTCCCGGCGGGTCGAAATCCCCGAGGCGAAGATCAAGGAGATCGTGGCCGAGTTCGAGCGGACCGGGATTTCCGCCTCGACCGAGGACCTCGTGAAGAAGTTCTTCGGGCTGGAGGCCTCGAGCGACCTCTTCGACCTCACCGCCATGAGCCTCGGCTACGCCCTCGACAAGAAGCACCGGAAGGACTTCGTCGCCCTGACTTACGCCGGCTGGGGCCGATGGCACCTCAAGAAGATCCTGAACGCCCTGCCCGAGGGCCTGCCCTTGGCGGCCCCGCTCGCCCGGATCCCCGAGCTCGTGGAGCTCGAGAGGCCGGAGATGAGCCACGTCCAGGACTTCCCGATCAAGGTCTACCTGACCTGGCGCGAGATCCTCTCGGGCGGGATCAAGGTCCCGCGGAGCCTGGGCAAGGCCCTGAGCCACGCCCGGGAATACGCCTTCACGGACCCGGAGGACGGCAAGACCTATACCCTTTTCTACTACCCGAACGCCGGCTACTTCCTCGGGCTCAAGGACTTTTACGTCGCCAACAACATCCCCCAGGGAACGAGCCTGACCCTCGAGAGGAAGGGCCCGGCCCAATTCCAGTTCTGGATCAAGAAGTCCAAGAAGAAGATCTCGGCCCTGAAGCTCGCCTACGACCCTGCGGAGGACCGCTTCGTCGACTCCGGCGAGGAAGCCTTCACGTTCGCCGAGCCCAACAAGATCATCTACCTCGAACGCGAGAACATCACCGCCCTCCTGCCGCTCACCGGGCAGCGCGGCGACCTCGACCTCAAGGACCTGCTCATCCTCGTGTTCAAGGATCCCGCTCTATCTTCGCCCAGCCACGCCCTGCATTTCCTCCGGGCCTACCACCTGGTCGACATCCTGAAGCAGACGACGCAGGAGGACGTGGAGTTCACCCTGCTCAACTCTTCCGAATTCGCCAAGTCCGAGAAGAAGAAGGGGGTCTTCTTTTACGAGGAGCCCCTCTCCGAGATCGAGGACATCCTGGACGTCATCCCGACCGAAGCCCCGGCGACCGAGGAAGAAGCCCGCCCCCGCGCCCGCCGGGACGCGGATTACCTGCCGCCCGGGACCGTCGGCTTCCTCGAGGAAGAAGAGGAGGAGCCGTTCCAGGAAGGCGAGCCGGAGATCATCGACCTCACGCCTAAGGCCCCGAACGCCCGCACGCACGGCCGGGCTCGCGGCCGAACCACCCGTTCCTCCGCCGACCCCGCCGACCACCGAACAAGAAAAGGCCAAGGCGGCGACGACGGCCAAGAAGGAAAAAGCCCCCAAGAAGAAGAAGCTGAAGCTCGAAGGCGAGAAGGCCGCCCGGCCCAAGAAGAGCGAGCGCCGGGTCATCGAGGAGAGGCTCGTCGAAGAGGAATCCGAGATGGAGGCCCTGGCCGCCGTCAAGCAGAAGGAGGAAGGGGTCGAGGAACAGCGCGCCCGGACGGCCCGCGAGAAGAAGGAAAAGAAGGAGAAGAAGGAAGAGGTCAAGCCCGTCTCCAAGGAAGAACCCAAATTCGGCGTCTTCGGCGACCTCCTCAAATCCGCCCTGGTCCAGAAGAAGAAGGAAGAGCCCGCGCCCGGCCAAGAGGACAAGGACAAGAAGCAGGACTGAGGCCCGGTGGGCTCAGAGCCACTTAAAGAGCCCGACCCCGACGACGAACTTGAGGGTTCCCGTCGGCCCGTCCCCGCTGAGCGACGGGCCGTTCCTGAAGCCGGCGAAGGGCCTGATGGCCACGGTCCCTCCCGTATCTGCGAAGACGCGGGCGTCGATCTCGGCCCGGCCGCGGGCCCGCATCCGGCACCCCAGGTCGACCCCGAAGCTCAAGCCCCCTTCCCGGACGGTGTTGAGCCCCGCCCGGACCGCGATCTCTTCGTCAAACTTGAAGTTCCAGCCTGCGGCGACGTCGAACCGGAATCTCCGGTCGAGCCGCTCGAAACACGGCTGATTCTTCAGCTTGAGCCCGGTCGCCAGGGAGCCGGCGAAAGGGAGGGCCTTGTCCGCAGGCATGTCCGCGGCGTAGGCCGCGTACCAGGAGATATAGAGGGACCGGCCGACCCCGCGCTCGTATTCGCCATTGACGGCATAAACGAGCTTGTCGGGCCGGAACTGGGCGAAGAAGCCGTCCCCGGCGAGGACGGGGGAGCTGAAGCCTACGTCCGCGACCAGCCGGGAGCGACCCTTCCTGTGGACCTCCAGGCGATAATCTCCGGAGGCCGAGAGCTTGTAGCGTTCGTCGAATGGGACGACGCCGGCCGAGAACATGAAATGCTCCAGGCGACGGCCCCCGGACGCGGCGGCGGCGTACCGGAAGCCGAGATAGACCGAGGCCGGGAATCGGTAGGTCCGGGCGCCGCGGATGAATAGCGCCGTGTTCGGGCCCAAGGCCACCGAGAATCCGGCTTCGTAGAGCCATTCCGCGAAGTTGACCCATTTGACCTCGCCCTCGAGCACGATCCCGGCGGCGGGGAAGCCGGGCAGGACCAAGCTCGCCGTGGCCAATCGGCGGTAATCCCCGGTCTTTCCGACGTAGCCGCCGAACCCGAGCCCGAGCTCGAAGGCATTCTCACGGAGCCAGACGACCCCCAGGACCTCGTTGACGTCGAGGATGACGGGGTTGTAACGCGACGTCTCGTGGCGGCACAGGTGCCGGATCGCGGCCTCAACGCTCCAATTCCCCGGGAGCCGGTGCTCGACACCCGCGCTCAGCCAGAAGTCCGTCGCGCCCCGCAGGCTTCCGTTCATCCGCTGGTCGTACATCAGGCTCGCGTTCCAGCTCCACGACGGCGCCCCGGGAACGGGGAACGAGAACCGGAATGACGGCCGATAATAGCGCCGTTCCAGGGAATCGATGCCGATCTCAGCCCGGAAATCGGCCGTCAGGCGGGATTTCGGGAGCACCTCCTCGGAGCGCAACGTGCGGACCGAGGCCAGGGCTGTCAACAGGAGAACGAGAGTGGGGAGAAGCTCTTTTTTCAAGGTGCATTAGTAGCAGATGGGGCCGAAAAACGCAAGTCTCCGGGCTCAGAGGACGATCCGGCCCGGGCCGCTCCTCTTCGTGACGCCCATCTCGTCCAGGAGCTCGAGAAGCGGGATGGCGAACTTGCGGGACAGCCCGATCATCTCCTTGAAGTCGGCCACGGACAGGTCCCTCTTCCCGGACGCCCGGACCCTCCGGACGATCTCCTCCAACCAGTTTGAATGGATGTAGAACCCGTCCTTGCCCTGGACGATCTTCTTTTTTCGGCGAGCATCCCGAGCAGGGTCTGAAGCCGGGACGGCGAGAGATAGAACCGGGTCCGGACGTCCTCGATGGAAATGGCGGAGAACTTCCCCTCGTAGCACATCTTCTCCATCTCCTCGAGGATGCCCTCCTCGGCCGTCGACAGAGGGACCTTGAAACCCGCCAGGGCCACGACGCCGTCCAGGACCTGGGCCGCGCCGGTCTTGAGGAGATGCTTCAGGGCGAGCTGGCTGACCGTTTCGGCGAGCTCGAACCGTTTCCCGATCTTATCGACGGCAACGCCTCTGGACTCGGGGTGCTTGGCGTGGAACTGGCCGACGAATTCGAGGATCCTCCCGCAGAGGAAATCGAAGCTCTCCTGGGAAAGGAGGAACAGGGGCGAGAAGGCGAGGATGCGGGCCTTGCCCTCTTCCTCGAGCAGGCGGGCCGGCGTCTCGAGGTCCTCCGGCTCCAGCCCGGAGAACTCGACGATCTCCTTTTCCCTCAGGCCCTGGAAACCCTTCGCCTCGGCCAGGGCGAGCACCATGTCCTTCGCGTCGCCCGCGAGGAGATCGAGGCCGGCGAGACGCTTCGGGGTCCTGAGCTTTTTCGGGTCCTCGGAGGCGGGATGGAGCACGACGCCCCGGCCGAGCGGCGCGCGGGATTCGTCCAGGGCCTCGAAGGGCTCCTTCCACTTCAGGTAGAACGGCAGGCTCGCGGTCGCCCGGGCATAGCGTCGGCCGGACGCGGCCGACTCCGCCGGGTATTCCCGGTACTCCGCGGGGTAGAGCTTCCTGCGGAAGACGAAGAGGGCTTTCAGGCCTCCCCCGGCCCGCCCCGACGGAAAGTCCAAGGAGACGTCGAAGCTCTGGGTCATCTTCACGTCTTTCCCCCCATCTCCGCGCTCAAGGAGAACTCCATCCGGCGCAAGGCCGGGTCGCAGGCGACGAGGATGACGCGGACCCGATCGCCCAGATCGAAGGTCCGGCCCTTCCGGCGTCCCCGGAGGGTCTTGGCGGTCCTCCGGTAATAGTAGTCGCCGTCGAGAGACTGGAACGGCAGGATGCCCTCGGCGAAGAACTCGTCGAGCTCGACGAGCAGGCCGGCCTTGGTGACGTCGGTGATGACCCCCTCGAGCTCGTCGCCCAGCTTCGTCTTGAGGAAGCGGTAGATGCGCCAGAGGAGCAGGTCCTTCTCGGACTCGTCCGCCTGCCGCTCCTTCTGCGAGCAGTGGAGGGCAAGGGGCGCGAGGGAGGCCTTCTCCGCCTTCTCCCCGGCCAGGAGGCGCTTGAGGACGCGATGGACGACGAGGTCCGGGTAGCGGCGGATGGGAGAGGTGAAGTGGGTGTAATCGGTCTTGGCCAGGCCGTAATGGCCGAGATTCTCGTCCGCGTAGACGGCGAGCTTGAGCGAGCGGAGGACCTGGACGTTGACGAACTTCTCCCCGGGCTGGCCCTTCATCCGCTCGAGGACGCCCTGGAGGTCCCGGGGGCCGATCCGTTCGGCCCTCGGGAGGATGAGCCCGAAATGGGAGAGCATCTCCCGGAGCTTCTCGAGGTCCTCGACCCCGGGGGCGGGATGGATCCGGTAGAGGGAAGGCACGCCGGCCCGGGAGAGGTGGGCGGCCACGGCCACGTTGGCCGCCACCATGAACTCCTCGATCAGCTGGTGGGACTCGTTCCGCTCGGCAGGGACGATGGACGTCAAGGTCCCTTCCTTGTAGACGAGCTCCGGCTCCAGGAGGTCGAAATCGAGGCTTCCGGCCTCGGCCCGGTTGGACCGGAGGATCCGGGCCAGCTCCCTCATGAGGAGCAGGGCGGGAACGACGTGGCCGTAGCGTTCGCGCTCGGCCCGGTCGCCCTCGAAGATCCGGCAGACCGAGGTGTAGGTCATCCGCTCGACCGTCTGGATGACCGACGGGTGGAACTCCTCGCGGACGACACGCCCGGCCCCGTCGATCTCGAGGAGGACGGAGATCGTCAGCCGGGGTACCCGCGGCCGCAGACTGCAGAGATTGTTCGAGAGCCTCTCGGGAAGCATCGGCAGGGTCGTGTCGGGGAAATAGACGCTCGTCGCCCTGGCCAGGGCGTCGGCGTCGAGGGCCGTGCCGGGCTTGACGTAGTGCGAGACGTCGGCGATGTGGACGCCGAGGAGGTAGTGCCCGTTCGGGCAGGAACCTGACGCTCACGGCGTCGTCGAAGTCCTGGGCCTTATCGCCGTCGATCGTTATCGTTAGCCAGTCGCGGTGGTCGGTCCGGCCGGCCAGGTCCTCGGGCGTGACCTCGAGCGCGCGGCGTCCGCCTCCGCCAGGGCTTCGGCCGGAGAATCCGGAAGCGAGGCCGTGGCGCCGGATGATGACCTGGGTGTCCACCCCAGGGTCGTCCGGGAAACCCAGGACGGCCGGCGAGCTCGAGAGTCGTCCGGTCCACTTCGACGATCATGCCGGCCCGGGGGAAGCTCCTTCCGCCGGATCCGGAGGGGAATGTCCTCGGGAGCCATGGAGTCGAACGCCGCCAGGTAGGGCGAGCCGCCCCTCTCGACGTAGATCCCGAGGATCCTTTTCCGTTCCTTCTTCAGGATGCGGAGGATGCGGCCTTCCGGCTTTCCTTTCCGGCCGCTCTCCCGGACCATGACCTCGACGGTGTCGCCCTGGAGCGCCCCGGCCGAGTCCCGGGCCGGGATGAAGATGTCCCCTCCGGGCCCGCCGCCCTCGGGGGTCACGAACCCGAACCCGCGGAGCACGGTCACCAGCCGGCCGCGGACGACGTTCGACCGCGGGGCCAGCAGGTACCGGTTCCGAGAGCGGCGGACGACGCCGTCGCTCTCGAGCACCTGGAGCGTCTCGGCCAGCTTGTTCTTGTCCTTGCGGGGAACTTGGAGCTCCCCGGCGATATCCTGTAGGGCCAGCCCCTCCGGGTGCTTCTTGAGCAGGAGGGGGACCCTTTTTTCCAGTTTTTCCATTTCTTCCTTCCTTTGGATCCATGCCGTCAAGACGGCTCAATAATAATGGAGCGACAGGTACGGCACCTTGTGCCGTTCCCTCATCTCCTTCACCAGCTTCGTCCTTGCGACGTCCTCGAGATCCAAGGCCCGCTTCCCGGAGAGACCCGCAAGGACGTCCTTCCGGACGCGCTTCTTTTCTCCCTCCGGAGCGGCCCGCCAGAGCGCTTCATCGACCGTGTCGTCGAGCGTCCCCAGCTCCTCCTCGCCGGCGCCGGGGTCGTCCAGGACGGCACGGGCCTGCGCGAAAGACGCCGCCAGGGCCTCAAGCCCCGGCGGGACTTCTCCGAGGAAGCGCCCGATCTCCTCGCGCAACCGTTCCCTCTTGGCGTCCCGGGGGACGGTCTTGCGCGTTCCGCCGGCCCGCTTTTCCCGTCTCCCGGCGAGGGCCTTCCCTACCTGGTATTCGCAGAACGCCAGGGTCAAGGCCCCGGCCGGACGCCCGCCTTTCCGGTAGTTCGCGAAGGCCCTCTCCATGCCCTCGAGGACGGCGTCGAGGGGGACCCGCGCCTTCTCCCACCGGGCGATGAGGGCCACGTCCTTCGGGGACAGGAAGAACGGCGCCCCGCGCCGCTTGAAGAACTCCCGGGCGATCGTCTGGTAGTAGGTCTCCTTACTCGTTTTTATTCCTCTCGTAGACGATCCTCAATCCCTCGAGGACGAGGGAGGGCTCGTACGCTTCGATAGCCGGGACCTCGGACACGACCTGGGCCCCGAAGCCCCCCGTCGCGATGACGTGGAATCCGCGGCCCAGCTCCTTCCCAATCTGCGTGATCGTGTGGATGACGAGCCCGACGTACCCGAAGTAGAGCCCCGACTGCATGCTCGCGACCGTCGTCCTCCCTATGGCCTTCTTCGGCTTCCGGATCTCGATCCGCGGGAGCCGGGCGGTC
Organism: Candidatus Aminicenantota bacterium; assembly: GCA_963813235.1. Classification (GTDB taxonomy): domain Bacteria; phylum Acidobacteriota; class Aminicenantia; order Aminicenantales; family Saccharicenantaceae; genus JALHVH01. The sequence continues at coordinate 93,098 of CAWEYF010000024.1, forward strand.
TTGAGGTACAGGGCCTCGGCCGAGATCTGGATGCCCGGCGCGATGGCCCCGCCCAGATACTCGCCCACGGCCGAGACGGCGTCGAACGTGGTCGCGGTGCCGAAGTCCACGACGATGCACGGCCCGCCGTATTTCTCGAAGGCGGCGATCGCGGCGACGACGCGGTCGGCCCCGACCTCGAGGGGATTCTCGTAGAGAATGGGCATTCCCGTCCTGAGCCCTGGACCGACGACGAGGGCCTTCTTCCCGAAGAGGTCCTCGCTCACCGCTTGAAAGACCGGAGTCAGTGGCGGGACGACGCTCGAGATAATGACGGCGCCGATCCGGTCGGGCCTGATCCCGGCCCGCCGGAAAAGGCTGAGGAGGACGATGCCGTACTCGTCGTCCGTCTTGTCCTTGTCGGTCTTGATCCGCCAGTCGGCGGCGAACGTCGCGCCCCGGAAGACGCCGAGGGCGACGGTCGTGTTCCCGATATCCACGGCCAACAGCATGTCTTTCCTCCAGGCTCACCCGGGGCCGGAGGCTCCGACCTCGGCCGAATAATAGGTCTTCCGTCCATCCGCCGTCCCGCAGACGAGGCCGCCGGATGCGTCCAGGCCAAGATAGGTCCCCTCGATCCTCGTTCCCGCGGCGTCGAGGGAGATCCTGTCACCGCGGGCAAAGATCATCCCGGCCTCGAATTCGCGTATGATTTCTTCCCCTGCCCCACGTGTGAGGGCATTATACCACGTTTCCAAAGTTCCGCATAGTCGGGCGAGCAAGCTCTCCCCGTCCACCGGGCGTCCCGCGGCCATCCGGAGGGAGGCCGAGCGGGCCTCGAGCTCCGGCGGGAAGTCCCCCGGAGCCTGCCCGACGTTGATGCCGATGCCGGCCAGGACGAACGGCGACCCCCGCCCGTCAGCGCCTCTCTCGCAGAGGACCCCCGCGATTTTCCGGCCTTCCCAGACCAGATCGTTCGGCCACTTCAGGCGGACGGACGGCGCCGTTTCCGCCGCCGCTTCGCGGACGGCGAGGCCGACGGCCAGGGGGATGAGGGAACTCCCGGAAGTCGCCGGGCGGAGGAGGACGGTCGCGTAAAGGCCAGCGCCGGGGGGGGAATGCCAGGTCCGGCCATTGGTCCCCCGGCCCGACGTCTGTTCGGCGGCGACGACGACGAGGCCCTCGGCGGCCCCGGCGAGGGCCAGAATCCTGGCCTCGTCCATGGTGGAGCCGCATCGGGCGAACCGGCGTATTTCCTGTCCGATCTTCATGGTCCACTCGCGGCGGGCGCGTGCCTTCAGGGCCCTTTTCCGAGCTCGGCGAGGATCCGCGCCCGGATCCTCTTCTCGAGCTCCCTTTCCATTTCCAGGATCTCTTCCCGGACGAGTTCGCGAACCTGGGCCCGCAGGGCGTCGCCGCCCGGGGCCCCCGGACCGGGCCGCTTGAGCGAAGCCGCGCCGGGCGCGGGAGCCGCCGCGGGCTCCTCCGGCGGGGGTTCCTCCGGCATCGTCTTCGGAGAGACCTTCCGGTCGATGGCATCGCGGACCGCCGCGGCCAGCCGTTCGGAGTCGAACGGTTTCTGGATGACGCCTTCGCAGGGAATGCCCTCGGCCTTGTCCCGGTCGAACAGCTCGAAGGTCCCCTTGAGGAAGAACAGCGGCACACTCCGGAGGGCCTCCACGCGGCCGAGCGCCCGGGCGGCCGCATAGGCGTCCGTCCCGGGGAGCGACAACGAAAGGAGCACGGTGTCCGGCTCGAGCCCGGCGACGGCCTCGACGAACCGGGAGCCCTCATCAAGGAAGAAGAGACGGAATTCCGGCTCCGGGAGGGCCATCTGGACGGCCTTCTGGACGGCGGGGCCGGGGTCGGCGACGACGATTCGGTAGGGCACGGGTTTCCTCTAACACTTTTCGGACGCGCCTGTCAATCCGCGGCGCGGCCGGGCTTCAGCGGGCGCCGTTCTCCCGGCTCTTCCGGAACGCAAGCACCAGCCAGGGCGCGAGGTCGGGGGCTCCCGCCGCGATCTCCTTTTCGAGGTCCGCGGCCTCGACGAACCGGCATTCGGAGACCTCCATGGGATCCAGAGGGACCTCGCCGGACGGGGCGACGCGGGCGGAATAAACCTCGCAAACCTCATTCTCAACGCCGACGTCCTGGTAGCAGGCCACGTAAGCGAACTTGAAAAGATACGCCGGGGCCCCGCAGACGAGGCCGGTTTCCCCGAGGACCCGTTTCCTCAGCGAGGCGTCCTTGTCCTCGCCCGGATAAAAATGACCGGCCACGGTCCCGTCCCAAAAGCCCGGCCAGAGCATCTTGTGCGGGCTCCTCCGCGCCAACATCAGCCGGCCCCCGCCGTCGAAAAGCATGACGAGATAGGCGCTGTGCCGGATCCCTTCGTCGGAGTGGCACGCCGTCTTTTCGCGGACGCCAAGCGCGGACCCGTCCCCGGCGACGACAATGAGGAGTTCGCGTTTCGTGCTCATCTCGCGCTGGGATGATATCAGTATTCGATGTGCACCGAATCCTCGCCCAGGAGGGCTTCGATGCGTTTTTTCAGCTCCTCGGTCGGGGCCACCGTGTGGACCTCGGCCGACTGCGTCACCATCTTGAAGGCGTGAGGGGTCTCGAGCTCGAAATAGACCGGACAAGTCCCCTCGGTCTTTTCGAAGAGGGCCTTGAGCTCGGAGAGGACCGACTCCTCGAGCCCGGGGAGGAAGAGGCGGATGACCATCCGCCTCGCCATCTTCTCCAGGGCTTCGGCGAGCGGCATGGCTTGGCTGAGACTGATCCGGCGGCTCTCCCCTTCGCCCATGAACTTGCCCTTGATCCAGACGAGGAGCCCCTCCCGGAGGGACCCATGGTGCTTCCCGTAGCTTTCAGGGAAGGCCACGACGTCGATCCGGCCGGTCATGTCCTCGAGGACGAAGGCGGCCATGCGCTCGTCCTTCCTCGTCTTGAGCGGCTTGAGGGTGGCGATCACTCCGGCGATGCGGATCTCCCGGTCGAAATCCTTCTCGCCGAGGTCGGCGATGTCGTGGGAAACGAGCCTGTCGAGCTTTCCCTTGTACTGGGCCAGCGGGTGACTCGTGATGTAGAAGCCGAGGGCGTCCATCTCGTAGGAGAGAAAGAGGGGCTCGTCCCACTCCCTCATCTCCCGGACCTCGGCCGGGATCTCGGGCGGCTCGAGGACGCCGGACCCGAACAGGAGGCTCTGGCGCTGGGCCCGCGACCGCTGGATCTCGTGGCCGTACTCGATCATCCGGTCGAGCATGTGGAAGCTCTGCGAGCGTCGCCAGCCCAGGGTGTCAAAGGCGCCCGCCTTGATCAGGCTCTCGAGCGCCCTGCGGTTGATGATCCGCGCGTCGTTGTCCTGGAACAGGTCGAACGGCGCGGCGAACCCGCCGCGCTTCTCACGGGCGGCCAGGATCTCGCGGATGGCCGCCTCACCGACGTTCTTGACGGCCGCCAGCCCGAATCGGATGTCCCCGCCCTCCACCGTGAACTGGAAATCGCTCCGGTTGATGTCCGGGGGGAGGATGTTGATCCCCATCTCGCGGCACTCGCCGATGTACTTGACGAGCTGGGAGGTCGCACCGCGTTCGGCCTCGGAGGTTAGGAGGGCCGATAGGAAGTGGCGCGGGTAATGGGCCTTGAGGTAGGCGGTCTGGTAGGCCAGGTAGGCGTAGGCGGCGCTGTGAGATTTGTTGAAGCCGTACTCGGCGAACTGGGCGATCTGGTCGAAGATCTTCGTAGCCTTGGCCTGGGCAATGCCGTTCTTCCTGGCGCCCTGGAGGAAGCGCTGCTTTTGGGCCTTCATGGTGTCCTTGGCCTTCTTGCCCATGGCCTTGCGCAGGATGTCGGCTTCGGCGAGCGAGAAGCCGGCCAGCCGGACGGCGATGCGCATGACCTGCTCCTGGTAGACGATGATCCCCCGCGTCTCCCGGAGGACGGGCTCGAGCTCGGGGAACTCGTAGGTCGTCCGCTCCGGGTGGTTCTTGCGGTGGATGAACTCGTCGGTCATCCCGCTCTTGAGCGGCCCGGGCCGGTACAGGGCGTTGAGGGCGATGAGGTCGCGGAAGACCTCGGGCTTGAAGCTCCGCAGGAGGTCCTTCATGCCCTGGCTCTCGAACTGGAAGACGCCGTCGGTGTTGCCGGCCTTGAACAGCTCGAAGGTCTCCCGGTCGTCGAGGGGGACGTTCTCGATGTCCAGGCGTTCGCCGGTGTCCTTCTCGATGAGCTTGAGGGCGTCGTCGATGACCGTCAGGTTGCGCAGGCCGAGCATGTCCATCTTGAGCAGGCCGATGGCCTCGATGTCGCCCATGGCGAACTGGGTCGTGATCTCGCCCTTGACCGACTGGTAGAGCGGGACGTATTCGACGAGCGGCTTCGGCGTGATGACGACGCCGGCGGCGTGGATGGAGGCATGCCGGACCTGGCCCTCGAGCTTCCGGGCGATGGCGATGAGCTGGGCGATCTTGGTGTTCTTCTCCTGGAGCTCGCGGAGCTCGGGGACGTTCTTGACCGCGGCGTCGAGGGTCGCGTCGGGGCCGACGGCCGGGATGAGCTTGGAGATGCGGTCGACCTCGGGGAGCGGGACCTCGAGGACACGGCCGACGTCCCGGATGGCGGCCCGGGCGGCCATCGTCCCGAACGTGATGATCTGGCTGACGTTGTCCTGGCCGTATCTTTTCGTGACGTATTCGATCATCTCCTGGCGGCGGCGGGCGCAGAAGTCCATGTCGATGTCGGGCAGACTGATGCGCTCGGGGTTGAGGAAACGCTCGAACAGGAGGTCGTACTCGATGGGGTCGATCTGGGTGATGCCCAAGCAGTAAGCGACCATGCTCCCGGCCGCCGAGCCGCGGCCGGGGCCGACGGGGATGCCCTTCTCGCGGGCGGCCTTGATCAGGTCCCAGACGATGAGGAAATAGCCCTCGAAGCCCATCTCCTTGATGAGCCGGATCTCGCGCTCGAGCCTCTCCTCGTATTCCTTGAGGGTGTGGCCGTTCCCGTCGCTCCCGCGCGCCGCGATCTTCCGCTTGAGCTGCTCCATCCGCGCCCCGAACCCTTCCCGGGCGACGGTCTCGAAATACTCGCTCAGGGACGAGTCGTCGGGCGGGCGGAAGTTCGGCAGGAAATGGACGTGGGACGGGAACTCGAAATCGCACCGGGCGGCGATCCGGGCCGTGTTCTGGACCGCTTCGGGGACGTCCTTGAAGAGCCCGGCCATCTCGTCGGCGGACTTGAAGTAGAACTGGTCCCCGCTGAACCGCAGGCGGTCCTGGTCGGTGATCTTCTTGTTGGTCTGGATGCAGATGAGGACGTCCTGGGTCTCGGTGTCCTCCCGGTGGACGAAATGGACGTCGTTCGTTGCGACCAGGGGCAGGCCGAGCTTCCGGGCCAGGGCGACGATCTTCGGATTGATGGCCTTCTGCTGTTCGAGGCCGTGGTCCTGGAGCTCGAGATAGAAATCGCCCGGGGCGAAGAGCGCGGCGTACTCCAGGGCGGCCTTCTCGGCGCGCTCGTCCTGGTCCCGCGCCAGGAGGAAGTTGATCTCGCCCTTGAGGCAGGCCGAAAGGCCGATGAGGCCCTCGGTCCGGCCGGCCAGGATCTCCTTGTCGATGCGCGGCCGGTAGTAGAACCCCTCCAGGTAACCCTTGGTCAGGAGCTGGCAGAGGTTCCGATAACCTTTCTCGTTCCGGACGAGCAGGACGAGGTGGAAATGGTGGGTCTCTTCGTTCGGCGACGTCCCCTTGTCGAGCCGGCTCCCCGGCGCGACGTAGGCCTCGCAGCCGAGGATGGGCTTGACACCCCTGGCCTTGGCCTCTTTGAAGAACGTGACGGCCCCGAAGATGTTGCCGTGGTCGGTGATGGCCACAGCGGGCATGTCGTTCCTCCGGGCCGCTTCGGCCAAGTCCTCGACCTTGATGCAGCCGTCCAGGATGCTGTATTCGGAGTGGTTATGCAGGTGGACGTACGAGAGTTCCATGTCATTCCCACTCGATCGTCCCCGGCGGCTTGGTCGTGATGTCATAGACCACGCGGTTGACGCCGCGGACCTCGTTCACGATCCGGGTCGAGACCCGGGCCAGGAAGGCCGCCGGCGCCGGGAACCAGCCGGCGGTCATCCCGTCGGTGCTCTGGACGAGGCGGAGGGCTATGACCCTCTGGTAGGTCCGCCGGTCGCCCATGACGCCCACCGAGCGGACCGGGAGGAGGACCGCGAAGGCCTGCCAGAGCTTGTTGTAGAGTCCGGCCCGCCGGACCTCGCGGAGGAGGATGTCGTCGGCCTCGCGGAGGATCACCAGGCTCTCCGGGTCGACCGCGCCGACGATACGGACGGCCAGTCCGGGCCCCGGAAAGGGGTGCTGGCGGACGAAGGCCCGGTCGACCCCGAGCTCCAGGGCCAGGGCCCGGACCTCGTCCTTGAACAGCTCCTTGAGCGGCTCGACGAGCTTGAAGCGGAGGCCCTTCGGCAGGCCGCCGACGTTATGGTGCGACTTGATCACCGAAGAAGGCCCCTTGACGGGATTGCTCTCGATGACGTCGGGATAGATCGTGCCCTGGGCCAGGAACCGCGCCCCGCCGATCTTCCGGGCCTCTCGCTCGAAGATCTCGATGAAGAGACGGCCGATGAGCTTGCGCTTCCTCTCCGGGGATGCGACGCCGCCAAGCTTGTCGACGAAGAGGCGTGCCGCATCGATGCCGACGACCTTGAGGGCGAACTTGTCCCGGAAGTCCGCCATCAGCCCGGCGTACTGGCCCTTGCGGAGCAGGCCGTTGTCGACGAAAACGCATGTCAACCTGTCGCCGACGGCCCGATGGAGGATGAGCGACGTCACGAGCGAATCCACCCCCCCGCTCAGTCCGCAGACGACCCGGCCCCGGCCGACGACCGCCCGGATCTCCTCGACCTTCCGTTCGACGAACGAGGCCATGTTCCAGTCGGCCCGGAGGCCGGAAAGGCGGAAGAGGAAGTTCGCGAGGATCCTGCGGCCCGGCTTCGTATGGATGACCTCGGGATGGAACTGGACGCCGTAGATGCGGCGCTCCGCGTTCTCGATGGCCGCGACGCGGGTGTTGGCCGTGCTCGCCGTGACCCGGAAGCCCGGGGGCAGACGGTCGGGCCGGTCGCCGTGGCTCATCCAGACCTGCGCCCCATCCCTCACGCCGGCCAGGAGGCCGCCGCGGTCGCGGACGCGGAGGGCGGCAAAGCCGTACTCGCGCTTGCCCGAGAGGACGACCCGCCCGCCCAGGAGGTGGGCGGTGAGCTGGAGTCCGTAGCAGATGCCCAGGATGGGGACGCCCAGGTCGAAGACCGCCTTCGGGGCGAGCGGCGCGCCCTTTTCATAGACGCTCCGCGGCCCGCCGGAAAGGATGAGCGCTCCGGGCTTCGCGGCCCGGATCCTCGCGATCGGGGTGTCGAACGGGACGATCTCCGAATAGACGCCGAGCTCCCGCACCTTCCTGGCGATGAGCTGTGTGTACTGGGACCCGAAATCGAGGATGAGGACTTTCTGCATGCCTAGATTCTATCAGACGCCCGAAGGGCTTTCAACGAGCGCCGCGCTGGGATTTTTTCGAAAAATGCGCTATCGTCTAGATCGAGTAAGCTCGTGGCCCCCGAACGAACGGAACATCTCGAAGTCCCCCTTGGCGAAACGGTCCGGGAACTGCGTCGCCGCTTCACGGGCATCTGGATGGAATGCGGCGCCGGGGGGCCCCCGGCCGGCCGCGAGTACTCGCCCCGGGAGCAGTCCGCCAACGGGAAAGAGCTGGCCCGGTTCGTCGATCTCATGCGGGCGGAGGCCCGTCGGCCTCCGGAATCGCCGGAAGCCGCGGGCAAGGTCCGGGAACGTCTCGTCGCGGTCGGAAGCCGCCTCGCCCGGACGGCCTTGGGCTGGGACGAACGGCATCTCGGCGTCATCCTTTCGGGAGGCTTCGAGGCTCCGGCGGCCGAATTCGCCCGAACAGCAAGGGCTTTCGGCCCGGGCCTCGGCGCCGGCGACATCCTCCAGGCCGCCCGGAACGTCTGGGTGGCGAACGGCCTGCAGAAGCTCCTCGGACTCCCGGTCCGGCTGACGCCGGCGATAACGGCCTACAGCCTGCTCTATCCGCACACGGACAATTATCTCGACGACCCGGCTGTTTCCAGGGAGGCCAAGCGCGAGTTCAACGGACGGCTAAAAGCCCGTCTTGAAGGGCAGACGGTCGTGCCGGCCAATCCCGCGGAAAAAGCCGTGTTCGACCTCGTGGCCATGATCGAGGGAGAGTACGAACGGGCGAGCCACTTGCGCGTTTTCGAGAGCCTGACGGAGATCCACAGGGCCCAGGTCGAGAGCCTCGGCCTGCTCCGCCCGGGAGGCTCCGCCTTCGAAGCCGACGTCCTGGGGATCAGTCTGGACAAGGGCGGGACGTCGGTCCTGGCCGACGCCTTCCTGGTCGCCGGCTCGCTCGACGCGGCTCAGGTCGAATTCGCATACGGGCTCGGGGCGTTCCTTCAGCTGATGGACGACCTCGAGGACGTCTTCGAGGACCTCAAGGCCGGGCGGATGACCGTCTTTTCGCAAACGTCGAAAGGGTGGTTCCTGGACGGGATCACCGGCCACGTCCTTCGCTTCGGGGAACGGGTCCTCGCGCCGCTCGACGGCTTCGCGGTCCCGGGGACCGAGGCCCTCCGGGACCTCGTCCGCTCCGTCACGAGGATGGGGATCGTCGATTGTGCCGGCCGGGCGCGCCGCCTTTACAGCCGCGCCTACATAGAGCGACTGGAAGCCCGCTCACCCTTCCGCTTCGCGTTCGCCGTCAAACAGCGCCGTAAACTGGCGAAACAAAAGACGGCCATGGCGCGTCTGTTCCAGGCCATGTCTACTTAATGGTCCCCTCGTTGGAAAAGGGGGGAAGGGGGGAATCGATACCCCAATTTGTTAAAGGGGGGCTGGGGGGATTTAGGCGCTATATGACAGCCTTGCCCAGGTCCTCGACCGACTTGGCGATGCGCTGCTTCCGCGTTGGTCCCGTTAGGCCTCAAATTGACAGGGCTTCGGCGAGCCTTTATATTAAGGGTACTATGAACTGGGAAGACATCGCGAAAGAGCTGGCGTTCACGACGGATTCGAAGATCGTGCTCCTCGTCTGCGACGGGCTCGGCGGCCTGCCGGTGGGCGGCAGGACGGAGCTCGAGGCGGCCAAGCACCCCAACCTGGACAAGGTCGCCCGCCTCGGCGTGTGCGGCGTGACCGATCCGGTGTTCATGGGCATCACGCCCGGCTCCGGGCCGGCTCACCTCGGGCTCTTCGGCTACGACCCCTTGAAATACCAGCTGGGGCGCGGCATCCTGGAGGCCCTCGGGTCCGGGGTCGAGGTCGGGCGGAACGACGTCGTCGCCCGCGGCAACTTCGCCACGCTCAAGGCTGGCATGGTCGTAGACCGGCGGGCCGGCCGCATCCCGACCGCCGTCAACGAAAGGCTCTGCGCCCGGCTCAACACGAACCTGCCAAGACAGGAAGGCGTCGAGATATCGCTCACGCCGGGCAAGGAGCATCGCTTTGTCGCCCGCTTCCGGGCCGAAGGGCTTTCGGACGCCCTGTCGGACGCCGACCCCCAGAAGGACGGGAAGCCGCGCATCCAGGCCGCCGCACTCAAGCCCGAGGCCGGGCGCACGGCCGTCGTCGTCAACCGTTTCCTGGACGAACTGACCGCGCTCCTCAAGGACGAGCCGGCCGCCAACACGGCCCTGCTCCGCGGCTTTTCGAAATTCCCCTCGATCCCGCACATGGTTGACCTTTACAAGCTCCGGCCGGCGGCCGTCGCCAATTACCCTATGTACAAGGGGCTGGCCAAGCTCCTCGGCATGGACGTCCTAGCCGTCGGCGCCGAAACGGCCGACCTTTTCGACTCCGTGGAGCGAGAGTACGCGAACCACGATTTCTTCTACGTCCACTACAAGAAGCCGGACGCGGCCGGAGAGGACGGAGACTTCGACCGGAAGGTCGCGGCCATCGAGGAGGTCGACCGGTTCATCCCGCGCCTGCTGGCCCTCCGGCCCGACGTCCTCGTCGTGACATCGGACCATTCGACGCCGGCGCTCCTCCACGGGCATTCGTGGCACCCCAATCCGTTCATCCTGGTTTCCCCGAACGCCCAGCCGGACGGCGTCGCGGCCCTGACCGAAGCCGATTGCGCCCGCGGGGCCCTCGGCAGGTTCCGGTCTATCTACGCCATGCCCATGATGCTCGCCCACGCATTGAAGCTCAAGAAATTCGGGGCCTGAGCTCGGGCGCCGATTGCCGGGGCGGTTGACAGATCAGCCTATCAACGGTATATTTCCGGCACGAAAAGTCGTGGAGATTCGGCAAGGAGAAGAGAAAGACTATGAATAAGACGGTTATCGTTCCGTTGAGCGCCGTGTTGCTCTTTGCGGCAACGGGCATTTTCGCCCTGCAGGATAGGGCCGGCTGTGCGGACCACCCGCTGTTCCCCACGCGCATGCCCGATTACCGCATCGGAGCCTGCAAGGTCGAGGCTTTCGGGGTCTACGAATTCTTCGTGACCAAGGGCCCGAAGACCCCGGTCGAAGGCAAGTTCACCTTTATCACCTACAATTTCACCGGACAACGGGCCAACGAACCGAGCGGTCTCGCCGTTGTCCGGAACTACGAGAACGCCATCCAAGAAGGTCGGGGGCACGATCCTCCAGAGCGACCCGCAGAGGTGGGTGAACGGGAAGATCGTCAAGGACGGCCAGGAAGTGTGGGTGCAGGCCGAGAAAGGGAACGGAGTGATCTGGCTGCGGATCGTCGAGAAGAAAGAGATGGAGCAGTTCATCGAGGCGGACGCGGCGGCCTTCGGCAACGATATCAGGGCCACGGGCCACGCGGCGGTCTACGGCATCAATTTCGACACCGGCAAGTCCACTATCAAGCCCGAGTCGGCGCAGGCCATCGGTGAGATCGCCAAGCTCCTGAAGCCGACCCGAGCCTCAAGATCTATGTCGTGGGCCACACGGACAACGTGGGCGGCGTGGACGGCAACATCAAGCTCTCCCAGGAGCGCGCCGAGGCCGTCCTCCAGGCGCTCGTCCGCGACCACGGCATCGCCGCCGCCCGCCTGAGATCCTACGGGTGCGGTCCAGTTCGCCCTCGTCGCCTCCAACGACACCGAGGAGGGCCGGGCCAAGAACCGCCGGGTCGAGCTGGTCAAGCAATAAGAACCGGACAGGGCGGCTTCTCAGGCACTTCCCTGCTTGCGCCTAGGCTCGGCGCATGAGGGGGGGCGCCCTTCATCGCGGTACGCTGAGACCTTCGTACGGCGATTCCCGAAGGGTTGCCGTCTCGCATGCGCGCCGACTCTCGGGTATAATGCTTAGAGAGATGAAGATCGGACGATCCTGCGCGGCTCTCGTTTTCCTGGCCGGAGTGTCTTCGTTCCAGGGCCAGGCGCCGGACCCGAGGGTCGAGATCGCCAACATCCGGTACAACACCCACCCGAACTTCACGCGCATCGTCCTCGACATCGGGAAGCTCCGCGAGTACATCCCCGGCGAGCTCCGGGACCAGGGTAAGATCTTCGTCGACGTCCTCCAGGCGCGGCTCAACCCCATCCTCCAGGACAAGGCTTTCCCGGTTTCCACGGAATACCTGAAGCAGGTCTCCGTCTCGCAGAAGACGGCCTCCACCGTCCGCGTGGCGGCCGACGTCGACTTCTCCCGGGTCGGCGCCTACCGGATCTATCACCTGTTCGATCCGTTCCGGGTCGTCATCGACATCTCGCCGCGGACGGGGCCGGTCGGTCCCGTGCCGGCGGAAGAGACGGCGCCGCCGAAGAACACGGTCGCCAAGCCGCCCGATCCGCTGGCCTCCGGCTACACGATGGCCCGGAGCCTGGGGCTGGGCGTCCGGACGATCGTCCTCGACCCGGGCCACGGCGGGACGGACCCCGGGTGCCTCGGCAAGGGCGGGAGCCAGGAAAAGGACATCGTCCTCGAAGTCGCCCAGGCCCTCCGGAAGATGCTTGTCGAGAAGAGCGGTCTCAACGTCATTCTGACCCGGGAGTCGGATATCTTCGTTCCTCTCGAGAACAGGACGGTCATCGCCAACCAGAAGCGGGCGGACCTGTTCGTCTCGCTCCATGCCAACGCCACCCGCAACCGGAAACGGACGGGGATCGAATCCTTCTACCTGAACTTCAGCCCGGACCCGGCCGTCAACGAGACCGCGGCCCGGGAGAACGCGACCTCGGCCAAGAACATCTCCCAGATGAAGGACATCATCCAGGCCATCGTCCGGAACTCCAAGATCCAGGAATCGAAGGAGCTTGCCGAGAGGATCCACGGAGGGCTCCTCAAAGCGCTTTCGGCGAAGTACGGGCCGATGAACAGCCTCGGGGTCAAGGGCGGGCCGTTCTGGGTCCTCATCGGCGGGGAAATGCCCTCCGTGCTCATCGAGATCTCCCACCTGAGCAACTCCCAGGAGGAGGCCCGGCTCAAGACGCCGGCCTACCGGGCGGTGGTCGTCCAGGGCATCTATGACGGTATAATGGAATACATCCGATCGTTGGGAAAAGGATAAGGACCATGGATAGAAGAGAATTCCTGAAAGGCGCGGCGGCGGCCGGATTATACCTGAAGATCGGGCCGGCGTTCGGCGCGGCGGAGCCCGCCGGGCCGGACCTGGCGGCGATCACCGGGGAGTCGCCGGCGGCCATCACGAAGGCGGCGGTCGACGCGCTCGGCGGGATGAAGAAATTCGTCGGGCGCGGGGACAGAGTGGTCATCAAGCCGAACATCGGCTGGGACCGGACGCCGGAGATGGCGGCCTGTACGAATCCCGATGTGGTGAGGGCCCTGGTCGAGATGTGCCTCGGGGCGGGGGCGAAGCAGGTCGTCGTGATGGACAATACGACCAACCAGGCTCAGCGCTGCTACGCCCGGTCGGGCATCGCCGAGGCGGCGAAGCAGGGCGGAGCGAAGGTCCTGTTCACCGACGAGAACCGGCTGAAGAAGATGACGCTCAAGGGGGCATGGCTCAAGGAGTGGGACGTCTTCCAGGACTTCGTCGAGGCGGACAAGCTGATCAACGTGCCGATCGCCAAGGTCCACAGCCTCTGCCGGCTGACGCTGTCGATGAAGAGCTGGCTGGGGGCGATCGGGGGCGCGCGGAACCAGCTCCATCAGAAGCTCGACGAGGCGATCGTCGACCTCCAGGCGTTCTTCAAGCCGACGCTGACGGTCCTGGACGCCTATCGGATCCTGGTGCGCAACGGGCCCCAGGGCGGAAGGCCGTCGGACACCCAGCTCGTGAAGACGGTCGTGGCCGGGGTGGACGCGGTGGCGGTGGACACGCTCGGGGCGTCGTTCTTCGGCGTCAAGCCGGAGGAACTGCTGTACCTGAGGCTGGCCCAGGAGCGGGGCCTCGGGAAATTCCAGCTGGAGAATCTGCGCGTTGAAAAACGAACGATCTAAGAAACACCGGGTCCTTCAGCTCCTGCGGATCGCGGCGCAGGCAGGGTTATTCGGGCTCTTCGTCTTTCTCTTCGCCTCGAGCCGGTACACCGGGGAAGACTATATCGGGCGGACGGTGGAGCGGTTCTTCCACTTCGACCCGCTCATCGCGCTGACGACGTTCATCGCGTCCAGGGCGTTCTTCGCGTCCCTGGCGCTCGCCGGGATCACGGTCCTCGTGACGATCGTCCTGGGCCGGGTCGTCTGCGGCTGGGCCTGCCCGCTGGGCGCGGTCCACCAGTTCGCCTCCTTTGTCTTCAAGAAGGCGAAGTTCCTCCGCCCGAACCGCGACGAGAAGGCGAGCGTGGCCTGGAAATACTACGTCGCTCGCTTTCGTGCTGGCGAGCGCGGTGTTCACGCTGGACCTCGTGGGGATCCTGGACCCGTTGAGCCTCCTCTACCGGTCGTTCGCCATCGGGGTGTTCCCCGGGCTGACGCATGTGGCTTCGGGCCTAGTGGGCGCGCTCTACGGGCTGAAGCTCGACGCCGCGGCCCAGCCGGTCTCGCAGTGGTTCCAGACGCTGGCCCTGAACTCGACATTCCGCCAGGGATTGCTGGTGTTCGCGCTCTTCGCCCTTGCGGTGGGGCTCAACGCGAAGAAGGAACGGTTCTGGTGCCGGTACGTCTGCCCGCTCGGGGCGCTCCTCGGGCTGTTCTCCCGCTGGAACGTTTTCAAGGTCCGGGTGGACATGGACAAGTGCATCAAGTGCGGCCTCTGCACGACCCACTGCGAGACGCAGGCCGTGCCGTACCCGAACGAGAAGTGGCGGAGCGCCGAGTGCGTCTACTGCGGGACCTGCGCGGCCATCTGCCCGACGGCGGCCATCACGTTCCCGGCCACGGCCAAGCCGGAGAAGCTCGATACGGTCGATCTATCGCGCCGGAAGCTCATCCTGACGACGGGGCTCGGGGCGTTCATGGCCCCGCTCTTCCGGATCTCACCCGCCCGCAAGCGGGCCGATCTCAAGCTCATCCGGCCTCCGGGCGCCCTCGCCGAGGAGGAGTTCGTCCGGCGGTGCGTCAAGTGCGGGGAATGCATGAAGGCCTGCCCGACCAACGCCCTCCAGCCGACGCTCTTCGAGGCGGGGCCGAGGGACTCTGGACGCCGATGCTCGTCCCGCGGATCGGCTACTGCGAGTACTACTGCTCGCTCTGCTCGCAGGTCTGCCCGACCGGGGCCATCCGGGAGCTCAAGATCGAGGAGAAGACGACGATCAAGATCGGTTCGGCCTGGATCAATAAGAACCGCTGCATCCCCTACGCCCTGGGAAAACCGTGCATCGTCTGCGAGGAGCACTGCCCGACGTCCCCCAAGGCGATCAAGTTCGTGATGGTCGAAGCGAAGCTCTTCGACGGGACCACCGCGACGCAGAAGGCTCCGGTCATCGACAACGCGCTCTGCATCGGCTGCGGGATCTGCGAGAACAAGTGCCCGGTCGTCGACGAGCCGGCCATCTACGTGACCTCGGTCGGCGAGGTCCGCTCCAAGACCAACCAGCTCCTGTTACCCCTCATCGGCCAGGAGCCGCCGCAGGCGTAGCGGCGACTTTTAGAAAGCTCGTTGGTTGATCTGCAGTCTTACTCTTTAGGTTGAGCCTTCGATCGAGGAGTTGCGGCTTCATTGAATCCCCCCTTTGAAAAGGGGGGGGTTGGGGGGGGGGGATTTCCGGGGCATCACTTTTCCAGTGTGAACCTGACCGTCACGGTAAAAATGGCCTTGACGGGTTTCCCCTTGATGATCATCGGCTCGTAAACCCACTGTTTAACGGCGGCGATAGCCGCCCCGTCGAGCCCTGGCACGGAACGGAGGACCATCGCATCGATGACCTTACCATCCTCGGCGATCTTGGCCTCTAGGATGACGATGCCTTCGATTCCCTTCTGGGGGGCTTCATCCGGATAAACGGGGTCCACGAGCTTGATCAGCTTGGGCGGCTGGATATCGCCCGTGCAGGGGACGGCACCGGGGGAAATGTTAATTCGGATTTCAGGACAAAGGAAGGGGATGTCGCTGTCGTCTTGAACGAGCGTCCTAGGGGGATTTATGGAGACAACGCAAATCCCCCCTGTCCCCCCTTTTCCAAAGGGGGGCTTCTATGGAGATACCCTGTCGCCGACAGGAGCCTTGGATACCATCAAATACGCGTCTTCCGGAGAGATGCCACCAAGTGCTAGGAAGGCCATCCCGATCAGAGCCGCGGGGCTCCGTTGTGCTTATCCCTTGAGCTTCTTCAGCTCTTCCTTGATATGCGGGATGACCTCGAAGAGGTCGCCGACGATGCCGTAGTCGGCGACCTTGAAGATGGGCGCCTCGGGGTCCTTGTTGACGGCGGCGACGAACTTGGAGCCGGACATCCCCGCCAGGTGCTGGATGGCGCCCGAGACGCCGAAGGCCATGTAGAGGTCCGGCGACACGGTCTTCCCGGTCTGGCCGACCTGGTGCTGGTGGCCGATCCAGCCCGAATCGACGGCCGACCGCGAGGCGCCGACGGCCGCACGCGGGAGCAGGGCCGCCAGCTCCTTGAGGAGGCCGAAGGCCTCGGGCCCCTTCATACCCCGCCCCCCCGAGACAACGACGTCGGCTTCGGTGACGTCGATCTCCGCGGCCGGCTCCCGGAGGATCTCGACCACCTTCCCCCGGACGAGCCCCTCGGGGAATATCCACGGGCTTCCGGACGACGGCGCCCGCGGCCGGGGCCGGAGGTTCCAGCGGAAAGACATTGGGCCTCAGGGTCGCCAGGGCGGGCGAAGCCTTGAGGGCAACCGTGAGAAGCGCTTTGCCGGCGAAGACGGGCCTCGTGAACTCGAGCCGTCCGTCTTTCGCCGCGAGCTTCGTGCAATCGGAGGCCAGGCTCACGCCGAGCGCCGCCGCGACCCGCGGGGCCAGGTCCCGGCCCATGGCCGTGGCCGAAAAGAATATCGCCGCCGGCTTCAATTCCCCGACGAGCGATGTCAGCGCGCGGGCAAAACCCTGGGAGGAATACGCGGCCAGCGCCGCATTTTCCAGAACGATAGACCTTGGATGCCCCGTAAGGAAACACCTCTGCCGCCGTCGCGTCCGGGATCGCACCGGCAAATACCGCCGCGACCTCAAGGCCGAGTTCCGCCCCGCGTCTTTTTGCCTCGGACAGGGCCTCCAGGGAGCTCTTCTTGATCCTGCCGTCCCTTGTCTCGATGAACACGAGTATCATATCCGCCTCCCTCAGATGACCTTGGCTTCCTCGTGCAGGAGCCGGACGAGTTCCTTCGCCGCCTCCGCGGGCTCGCCGCAGATGATCTTCCCGGCCTGCCGCCCGGCCGGGACATCGAGCCCCGCGATCTCGATACCCGAGGCAAGCTCCGCGGCCGAAAACCCGAGCTCCCCGACCGGGATGACGGGGATGACCTTCTTCTTCGCGCCCATGATGCCCTTCAGCGTTTCGTAGCGCGGCTCGTTCAGGCCCTTCTGGGCGCTCACGACGGCCGGGAGGGAAAAGGCGACCTTCTCCGTCCCGCCCTCGATCTCCCGGTGGGCGACGCCTTCGGCCCCGGAGATCTCGAGCTTCGTCACGACATTCACCTGGGGGAGCCCCAGGAGTTCGGCCATCATGGACGGGACCTGGGCGTTGTCGGCCCCGACGGACTGCTTCCCGAACAGGAGCAGGTCGAATTCGGGGTACCGGCCCTTGACGGCGGCCGCCAGGATCCGCGCCGTGCGCAGGCCGTCGTAGGATTCCGGTGCGTCGTCGCGGACGAGGACCGCCTCGTCGGCGCCCATGGCCAGGCACTTCTTGAGGATGACGAGGGACTCTTCACGACCCGAGGCGAAGACGCGGACGGTGCCTCCGTGCGCCTCGCGGAGCCGCAGGGCCTCCTCGACGGCGTACTCGTCGTACGGGCTGATGACGAAGTTGAGGCCGTCCTCGATGACGACCTTCGCGTCCCGGTCGATGCGGATCCTCGACTCGGTGTCCGGGACGCGCTTGACGAAAACGTGTATGTTCATCGCGTTCTCCTTAAAGCGGGCCGGAGGTCCGGTGCGGCGCTCAGCCGTCGAAGCGCCGGAGCAGGAGGGTCCCGTTGGTCCCCCCGAACCCGAACGAGTTCGTCAGCCCGTAGGCGAGTTCGGCGGGCCGGGCCGCGTTCGGGACGTAGTCCAGGTCGCATTCGGGGTCGGGGAACTCGTAGTTGATGGTCGGGGTCATGACCTGGTGCCGGAGGCAGAGGGCCGTGATCCCGGCCTCGACGCCGCCGGCGGCGCCCAGGAGGTGGCCCGTCATGGACTTCGTCGAGCTGACGCCGATGCGCCGGGCGTGCTCGCCGAAGGCCTTCTTGATGGCCAGCGTCTCCGTCCGGTCGTTGAACGGCGTCGACGTGCCATGGGCGTTGATGTAGCCGACCTCGTCCGGCCGGACGCCCGCGTCTTCGAGCGCCCGGAGCATGGCCCGGCAGGCCCCCTCCCCGTCCGGCGACGGCGCCGTGACATGATAGGCGTCCCCGGTCGCCCCGTAGCCGACGACCTCGGCGTAGATCCGGGCGCCCCGGTCTTGGGCCCTCCCGAGCTCCTCGAGGAGGACGATGCCGGCGCCCTCGCCCATGACGAACCCGTCGCGCTTCGCGTCGAACGGGCGCGAGGCCTTTTGCGGCTCGTCGTTCCTTTCCGACAGGGCTTTCATGGCGCTGAAGCCCGCCAGGCTCAGCGGCGTGACCGGGGCTTCGGATCCGCCGGCGAACATGGCGTCGGCGTCCCCCCGGGCGATCATCCGGAAGGAATCGCCGATGGCGTGCGTCCCCGTGCTGCAGGCGGTGACCGTCGCCATGTTCGGGCCCCCGGCCTTGAACCGGATGGAGATCTGGCCGGCCGCTTCGTTGATGATGGTCTGGACCAGGAAGAACGGGGAGACGCGGCTGGGGCCCTTTTCGAGAAGGACCTTGTGCGTCTCCTCGAGGGAGCTGAGGCCCCCGATGCCCGAGCCGACGCAAACGCCGGTGCGGTCGCCCTCGAGCGCCGCCGGGTCGATCCCGGCGTCCTCGACGGCCAGCGCCGCCGCGGCGACGGCATACTGGGTGAAGGGGTCCATCTTCCGGACCTCCTTCCGTTCGATGAAGACCAGCGGGTCGAAGTCCGGGATCTCGCCGGCGATCCGGGTCGCGAAGCGGGCGGCGTCGAACCGGGTGACGGGACCGATGCCGCTTTCCCCGCGGAGGAGGGCGTCCCAGGTCTTCTTGGTCCCGACGCCGAGGGGCGTGACCAGCCCGATGCCGGTGATCACGACCCGGCGCCCGGAGTTCCGGGAATGAAGGGTCATACGGTCGGGAAGTGCGGGCTTATTTCGAGACGTGGCCCACGATGTAATCCATCGCCTTGCCGACGGTGGTCAGCTTTTCCGCTTCTTCGTCCGGGATGTCCAGGCCGAATTCGTCCTCGAGAGCCATGACGAGCTCGACGGTATCCAGGGAATCGGCGCCGAGGTCATCGATGAAGGACGCGCCTTCGGTGACCTGGTCCTCGCTGATGCTGAGCTTGTCGGCGACGATGCCTCTAATCTTCTTGAACAGATCGTCTCTTTCCATCTTGTCCTCCTCTCCAAGGATCGGAATTTATGGTCTCCGGCGTCACATGTACAGTCCGCCGTTGACGTTGATCACCTGCCCCGTGATGTAGGCGGCCTCGTCCGAAAGAAGGAATTTTACCGCAGATGCCACTTCTTTGGGAAGCCCGAACCGTTTCAGGGGGATGTTGTCCATGAAGGCCTTCTTGACCTCCTCGGGGAGCCCTTCGGTCATGGCCGTCGCTATATATCCCGGGGCCACGCAGTTCACCGTGATCCCCCGGGAGGCGACCTCCCGGGCCAAGGCCCTGGAAAAGCCCATCACGCCCGCCTTGGAGGCGGCGTAGTTGGCTTGGCCGGGGTTGCCGACGAGCCCGACGACGGACGCGATATTGACGATCCGGCCCCCGCGGGCGGCGATCATGGGCCGAACGACGGCCTTGGCGAAGTTCCAGGAGCCCTTGAGGTTGACGCCGATGACGGCGTCCCATTCCTCCTCCTTCATCCGGAGGAGGAGGTTGTCCCGGGTGATGCCGGCGTTGTTGACGAGGTGGTCGATCCGGCCGAGGTCGCGGAGGACCTCCTCGACGACCGCGACGGCCTGGCTCAGGCGGGTGACGTCGGCGACCCGGGCGGACGCCTTCCAGCCGGCGGCCCGGAAGCGCTCGGCGAGGGCCTCGAGCTTTTCTTTTTGGACGTCGACGAGGGCGACGTGCGCGCCCTCCCGGGCGAGCTCCTCCGCTATGGCCTCGCCGATCCCCTGCGAGGCGCCGGTGACGATCGAGACCTTGCCGTCGAAAAGCATTTATCCGTTGACCCCCGGGACGGCGTGCTCGAATCGGGCCATCTCGCTCTGGATCCTGTCCTGGATCCGGTTCATGACGATTTCCCGGCTCATGCGCACCGCGTTCTTGACGGCCCGGACATTGGAACGTCCGTGGCCGATGATGCAGACGCCGTTGAGGCCGAGCAGGTGGGCCCCGCCGTATTCCGAATAATCGACCTTCTTGTAGACCTTCTTGAGGTTCCGTTTCATCAGGAGGAGGCCGACCTTGGCGAACAGGTTCTTCATGACCTCGTTGCGGACCATGGAGAACAGGCTTTCGACGACCCCTTCCGAGACCTTCAGGGCGACGTTCCCGGTGAAGCCGTCGCTGACGATGACATCGGCCTTGCCGGAGTAGATGTCCTTGCCCTCCATGTTGCCGACGAAATTGAGGGGCGAATCCTGGAGGAGGTCGAAGGTCTCCTTGGTCAGGTCGTTCCCCTTGGACTTCTCCTCGCCGATGCTCATCAGGCCGACGCGCGGGCTGGGCAGGCCGAGGGCCGTCTCCATGAAGATCTTGCCCATGACCGCGAACTGGACGAGGTGGTGGGGCTTGCAATTGGCGTTGGCCCCGACGTCGATGAGCAGGGTGACGCCGCGCATGTTAGGCAGGAGGAGGGCCAGGGCGGGCTTGTCGACGCCCTTGAGGGTCCCGATGGTCTTCCGGGAGATGTAGACCACTGCGGCCGTGTTCCCCATGGAGACGAAGGCGCCGGCTTCCCCGTTCCGGACGAGCTCGGTCCCGACCCGGATGGAGGACAGCCCCTTCTTCCGGAAGGATAGGAGCCCTTCGGCCATCCCGATCGCTTCCGGGGCGTCGCAGATGGTGACGCGGCCCCCGGCGGCGCCGAACTTGTCGACCTCCTTGCGGACGACGCTCTCGACGCCGACCAGGACGATGTCGACGTCGTACTCCTCGGCGGCGCGCACCGCTCCCTCGACGGTGATCCGGGGTCCGAAATCACCCCCCATGGCGTCGACGGCGATCTTCATGGACGGCGACCGTCGTCAGTCTTTGGTTCCCGCGATGACCTGCCGCCCCTTGTAGAAGCCGCAGTCGGGGCAGGCCCGATGGGGCAGTTTGGGGTTCCCGCAGTTGGAGCATACCGAGAATGTCGGAAGGACGAGGCCGTCATGGGCCCGTCGATTTCCTTTTCTCGAGGGGGAGTGGCGTCTTTTTGGATTTGGCATATTATCTCTTGTCTCTCACCAGGAATTTGAGTTTTTCCAGCCTGGGGTCGGGCCCCCCGACCTGGCAGGAGCATTTCCCGTCCCGGATGAGCTCGCCGCAGACGGCGCAGAGGCCCTCGCAGGACTCGGCGCAGAGCGGCTTTGGGGGAAAGGTCAAGTTTAGCTGTTCCAGGATGACCGCCCGGAGGTCGATCCTGCGGTCGTAGTGATACAGAGTATCCAGGTCGGCCTCGTCGAGCTCTTCCTTGGCCGTCTCCAGCTCCTCGGGAAGGAAGACGAGGTCGAAGCGGGAATCGATGGGGAACTCGAACGGCGTCAAGCATCGGCTGCAGACGAAGCTCAAACGGGCCGTGACGTGGCCCTTGACCCAGACCTCCTCGCCGATCTTGCGGACGAGGACGTCGGCGTGAACGGGTTCGAGGAAGACCGCGTTCTCCTCGACGAGATCGACGCTTAAAAAGTCGAAATCCCTCGAGACGCGCAGTCCCTCTTCCGGCAGACGATCTATCTCGATAAGCATAGCAATTCCATTCGGATTTGCTTATTATACCAAGCAGGGTTTGTTTGTCAACTTGATGTCCTGCAGGAGTTCCCTAATAAATTGGGTTATTCTCAGCGTTACGAGAATCGTCGGCGGCGATGGATGCCGCCCTGAACCGGCCGTAGCGGAGAGGGGAATCTCCGGGACCATTTCCAAAGGGTCGGGGGGAGCGGCGTCCGTCACCGCGACCGTGGAATGAGTCCAGGAATAGGGAAAGCGCCAGTAAAGATGAACCTGCCCCCTGGTTCAGTCCATTTTTTGGGGATGAGGTCCCGTGGAACTGCCGCAATGGAGCACGATGTTCCTAAGAAGATCTTCCATTCGCTGAAGAAAGGTGGCATCGACGGGATCATCCTTGGACGTACCGAAATCCCGATGATCGTCAAGAAGAAAAACTATGGCCTTCTCCTCTTCGCCAAGACGGCAATCCACGCTCGGGCGGCTGTCAATCAGGCGTTATTAAAATGAGGTCATTAGCATGAAAACGGTCGGTTTTTCTGAGACTATTAAACCTTTCACTTGTTTTCGATGGTGATCATCCCGCCCGCCTCTAGCGCCTTGCAGTAGTTTTCAACATCAGACAACGGGATGGGCCTGAACTCGGCGCTCACGGCATTTCTGATCTCGAGAATGCTCCGCCTCCCGTCAATGAAATTGCGGATCTCATAATCTTCACTGCTCCTGAGATCATATGCAGGAAGCTTTTCCCCCTTAATTCTCTCGGCAAAGGCTTTGCGGTCGAAGAACCCCCGCATGATCTTCGTCCTTATCGGGACCAGCCGGCTGAGCCTTTTTTCCTCTGCCGACATCGTCGGCTCTATGGCCTTGACTCCCACCGATGAAGCCAGCGCCTGGTATTGATTATTTATGGTTTCGAGGGATAGTTCTTCTTTCTTTTTCATGTGTGAACAAGCTTTTTCTAGATAAGCATGGAAGGCTGGGTCAGATCCGGCAAAGAAGGCAACCGACTTCAGCGTCTTTTCCTCCCTGGCATAAACCTGATGGACAAGGTTCAGCGCCTCTTTATAATTTTCCTGAATGGTGGCTGGCGTGCTTTGAGAAAGAAGAGCGAAAGAACGCCGTTCTTCCTCGCCAATCCGTGAAGAGCCGCATGAGAAGACCTCGCCGAGGAGCCGGAAGGCCTCTGTCTTCGAGGCGGAAGCGAGGTAGATGGCGGAGGCGGTGTCGATGACACTGACCCGTTTGAGCTGGGTGGAGTCGGACTTATCGGGTCGGTCGAGGTTCGTGTGGTACCACATGTCCGGCCAGACGATGAGCTGAATACCGGGAATTCCTAGGCCGGCATCCATGAAAATCGTATGGTCGCTGCCACCCGTGAACTTTTCGATGTGATAATAAAAGGGGTCCCTGGACCCGGCGGCAGATATGATGGGTTTGATGAACTTGGCTGGCCGGTGAATGACGTTGTCGCGGTTCGTCTCGCCGACATACTCGATGAAATTGGCCACGACGTCGTTCAGAAAACTCGGTAATGAATGGGCCGTCGATTTCATGTGAAAGCTGGCCAGATTCTTGATCAATCCCTCGCCAACCATGTCCTCATTGATGTTGGCGAACCATCTTTTTACGAGGTGGGGGTATTTTTTAATGTATCCGAGTGTGCCCACATGTTCATCGATCCAGAGGAATCGGATTGACCTTTTCAAGGGGGCTATTCGGCCTTCCCTGATGAGCTTGGTGATGACCCGGGCCGTCTCCAGCAGAGAAACACAGCCGCTGGCGTTGTCATTTGCGCCCTGTTTAGCCATCCCTTCATAAAGATGGGCGGTGAAGAGGAGCTCTTCCTCCGGCTTCTCATTCCCTTTGATTAGGGCCCAAACAACCTCATTCCGCTTCGGGTAATAAGCTGTCCGGCACTTGGCCTGGAGAATGATCTTTCGACCTTCGTCAAGCGAGCGCCTCAGTTCCTCTCCCATCCGGGTCGAAACCATGAACCCGAAAGTCAATTGTGTTCCCTTGTCCTTTTCCGGGTCGTACGCGCGGGCAATGGTGTCCCAGCCTACCTGGTCGGGATCATGATCGGGATGGCTTGAGTTGTAGACGATAATTCCCTTTGCCCCCTTCTTCCCGACGGCCAGGTCAAAGGCTTCGTAGGCACGGGAGGTCACAAGGACGATCTTGTCTTTGACGTCTTTGCCCTCGTAATCCCTCTCTTTGTTCCCCGGACCGGCATAGACGAGCTCGGCCGTTATATCCGAGCTCCGGCTTTCTTCGCAGAGACAGGCGGGAACGTCCTCGAGGCTGGTGAGTTTCTTTTTTTCGGGTTCGACCATCCACAATTCCGCGCTCTCTGCATCCCAGCTCTTGCCGCCAGCCAAGACAACGGGCACGTCCTCGATGCCGGCTTCACCCACACCATAGTCCTTGAGCTTTTGGAGCAAGCATGCGGATTCATAAAAAACCGTCTGATATTCGCTGGCCGTCCGGCTATGGTTGAACGAAGCGAGGAGCCGCTCGTTGTTGAGTTGGGTTTCTCCTGAAACTTCATCGATCAGAACGTCCAGCAGCGTTTCGCTGAGAAGAGGAGCGGGAATGACGCTCGGACGGACATGTGTCTGCTGGCCGGGAGGGATGACAACCGTCCCTGCGGCAGCAGAAAAACATAAGGAGAGTGCCGGGATAGCCCGGATCAAGCTTGAACCTTTCATGAAAAAGAACCTTGCAATCTATATCCAGCTATATCCAGCCCGATCTTAAGATCTATCTATAAGGAATCCGGCTTTTCCCCTCAATGGCGACCCAGCCGCCCGCTTCCAAAGCCCGGATGTAATTTTCGACATCGGACAGCGGGAGCGGCCTGAACTCGGCGCTCACCGCATTGCGGATTTCAAGAATATTCTTCTTCCCGTCGATGAAATTACGAATTTCAAAATCCTCGTAGCGCAGGAGGTCGTATGAGGGCAGCTTCATGCCCTTGATCGTCTTGGCAAATTCCCTCCGGTTAAAGTATCCCTTCATGAGGGCTGTTCTTTTCGGCACCATCTGGCTCAGCCGCTTTTCCTCCGCCGTCATCTGCGGTTCTTCGGCCTTGAAGCCCATGGCCGCAGCAGAAACCTCATAATGACCTTTCAACGCCTCCATCGAGAGCTCCCCTTTTTGATTGAGGCGCCGGCAGATTCTTTCCAGATAGGCTCGAAAGCCGTCGCCTTCTCCGGCAAATAATTCGACAGACCTCAGCGCCTGTTCCTCCCGGAGAAAAGCCTGGCGAACGATATTCCGGGCTTCCTTGAAGTTTGTTTTGAAATCACCAGGAGCGCTGGGGGAAAGAAGCGCATAGGCCCGTCTTTCTTCTTCGCCCAGCCGGGAAGAACCCCGGGAGAGGACCTCGCCGAGAAGCTGGTAAGCTTCCTTTTTCGAGGCCGTGGCGAGAAAGATGGCGGCGGCGGTGTCGATGACACTGACCCGCTTGAACTGAGTGGAGTCGGACTTGTCGGGACGGTCAAGGTTCGAGTGATACCACATGTCCGGCCAGACGTTGAGTCCGACAGCCGGTATGGATATGCCTCCATCCAAGAAAATATCATGGTCGCTGGCGCCGTAGTATTTCTCGATCCTATAGAAAAAAGGGTCAGTCGTGCCGGTAGGCGAAAGGATGGGTTTGATAAACTTGACGGGTCTGTGGACGATGTTGTCGCGGTTCGTCTCCCCGACATACTCGATGAAATTAGCCACGACGTCGTTGAGATAGCTCGGCAAGGAATAGGGAGTGGCGTGCATGTGGAAACAGGCAAAATTCTTTAACAGGGACTCGCCGACCATGTCTTCGTTGATGTTGGCGAAACACTTTTTCTGAACCTCCGGGTATTTCATCAGGTAGCCCAAGGTCCCGACATGTTCTTCCACCCAGAGGAAGCGGATCGACCGCTTGAGCGGAGGGATCTTGCCTTCCTTGATAAGCTTGGTGATGACCCGGGCCGTCTCCAGGATGGAGACGCTGCCGCTGATGTTGTCGTTGGCTCCTTGCTTGGCGATCCCTTCGAATAAATGGGCGGTGAAGATGAGCTCTTCTTCCGGTTTGTCCTTCCCGGGGATCAGCGCCCAGACAAGCTCATTCCGGGCGGGATAATAAGCCGTTCGGCACTTGGCCTGGAGAATGACCCTCCGGTCTTCTTCGAGCATTTTTCTCAGGGCTTCTCCCATCCGGCGTGAGATTTGAAACCCGAAGGCCAGAGCCTGGTCTTCAGCAGAGCTAAAATCCCGGGAAATCGTATCCCATCCGACCTGGTCCTGGTCAAAATCCGAATTGGGAGAGTTATAGACCACGAGGCCTTTGGCCCCATATTTCCGGACAGCCAGATTATGGGCTTCATAAGGCCTCGCCGTGGCCAGGACGATCTTGCCCTTGACATCTTTGCCTTGGTAATAGATGTCCTTATCGCCTGGCCCGACATAAACGAGATCGGCGGTGACATCGGCGGTCTGGCTGTGCTGACAGAGACAGCTCGGAACATCCTCGAGGCAGATCAACTTCTTTTGTTCCGGCTCCACCATCCACAATTCTGCGCTCTCGGCGTCCCAGGTTTTATCCGCGATCATGACGATCGGGACCTCTTCAATTCCACAGGCTTCGATGCCGTATTCTTTAAGCTTCTCCAAAACGACCTTGGACTCATAATACCTGGTCCTATATTCTTCCTCTTTGCGGTTCCTCTCGAACGCGGCCAGAAGCTGTTCGTTGTCGAGTTGGATTTCTCCAGAGACTTCGTTTATGAGAAAGTCTATGACCTTTTCAGGAAGCAGAGGAGTAGGGACGAGGCTTTGCCGGATATTCTTATCCGTGGCGCCGAGCGTCAGGACGAGAATCCCGACAAGAAGTAGCGACAAGAAAATATCTTTTCTCATAAAGACCCTAAAAAACCGATTCATGTTCGTCTCCTCCCTTATTGTTCATTCTTTCATGCCGGCTTTTCGGATAAGCACCTCATGCGATGCCCTTAGGCCACGCCTTCAAAAGAAGAGAAAAGGTTCCTCCTCTCCCCGAAGGAGACCTGACCAATAGCCGGCCAGCTTGACTTCGATTCAATCTTTACTCTTGTTCTCTAGCCGGGTAAACGGTTTCTTTATCCTTTCCGCGGCATAGTTGCTAGGCTCAATCACCAACCCGAACTGGTCATTTCTTAGGGAGGCGTTGAAGTTCAACGCGGCGACTTCCCTGTAAATCGCTACAGCCCTCTTTCTTTCACCCATGAGGTCCAACATATGGGCCTGCCAGATCTTAGCGAGGATGGAGGATATCTTGTCTTCCCCGGCTTTGGCATCCGCGTCGATCTTTTGGAAAACAGTCAGCGCTTCCCGGTAGCGTTTGACTTCGTAGAGGGCCATTCCAAGCTTAAGGAGGTCATAATATTTCACCTTGGTCAGCCAGCCGGGGTAGTATTGACCGGCTAATTTCGCCATGGAAGCACTTCCCCATCCGGACGTTCTCAGTATATACGACGGATTCCGTTCCTGCTGCCTCTTCCATTCCTCCAGGTCGTCCTTCCACTGTTTTATTTGTTCAGTGGAAATGTCCGGAAGGCTCCAAATGAAATCCTGCAGAGCCCGGAAGAACTTTTCCGGTTCATCCTGGAAAGGGTTATGAGAAGAGTTTTCGAACATGATCAGTTGAGAGCCCGGATGGTTCTTCTGCAGGATCCCCGGCTTGTCCGTGTTCCAGGTGAGGTCCCACTTCCCTTCCATGATCATCGTGGGGATGGGGCAGCTTTTAAAAGCTCCTTCGAGGTCGACAAGCCCCATACTACCGCCCATATCTGCGCGAAAATCCGACGCATGTTTCCACTCATAAAGCGCCATGCGGGCCAGATCGTCCACCGAAGGCCGGTAATAGCTCTGCCGTTTCCAATCGCCGTTGATATGGTTGTTGAAGACGAGGATTTCCATCATCTTTTCAGGAGGAATCTTCTTCTCCTTCATCAGCTCTCCTATCTTCGTCCGGATCTCGCGCATCTTCTCCATTTCTTCTTTGGAGAGGTAGTCATACTGGCGGGACGGCATGAGCGGAGCATCCACCCCCAGGCTCGATCCGACGAGGACGAGGCCGGCCAAGTTTTCCGGGTATTTCGTGGCGTAGTACTGGGCCAGGAGCCCGCCGTAAGAATGGCCAAGCACGACCCATTTTTTTATCCCCAGGGCCAGGCGAAGATTATCGAGATCGGCTGCTGCCTGGGGCAACGAATAGCCCTCGCCTTTGACATAATCCGAGATCCCCGTGCCTCTCTGGTCATAGGTGATCACACGAGAAAATTTTCTCGCCCTAGAAAAATGCGGGTGGAAATAATGATGGGTGGCCCCTGGACCGCCGTGAAGCAGGACAATGGGCATCGGCCCTTCTTCTTCACAGTAAAGAGAGGCATCGCCGACCCTCACCCAGCCTCGGCGGATGAGATCGATCTTTCCGCAGAGTCGATCAACAGCAGGGATTTCAGTGATCAATTCCTGCTCAAGGTGAATCCTGCGGTCAAGCACTGTTTCTTTCTTGACATCCTGCCCTTTTTCCTGGGAAAAAATCATCGGCATCGACAAAAAAGCCATAAAGAAAACCGATAGGAAGCTTATTATCCTAATCTTCATCTCCTGCTCAACTCCTTTTCTTTTATGGGATCAAAACTCCGAGCCGGATCGGCGCCATATTCTTTTATCTTGACAGGATAAGGAGGCTGATTGAACTTCTTCAAGGGAAGTTCTTCGAGCCCCTCCATAATGACCTGAATCACCTTGTCCAACTGCGGGCCATAACCCGCGATCACGGTCACGGGCTATTGCTCGACATCGGATGAACCTTAGTATCTCAACGCCGAAGCGAGCTATCGTCCCAAAGGGCCTCCGGTATTCATATAGGCTCTTTGCTCCGTCCCTTGGAAGAGTATGTTTTTTAATAGCTTCGGTCAATGGCCAATTCTCGGTTTGTTCGGCCATGCCAATTAATTGCGCAATCAAAAAACATCTAAGGTTGATTTCGGCAATATTTATTTATAGAATTGTTGACATCCAAAAGAAGCGAGGTCCCTATGAAACTCAATAAGAGAATTCTGGAGACGATCCTCAAGAAAGTGTTGGCGCTCAAAACACAAGAAAGTTTCTTAGTTGTCGCCGATCCGCCCAAAGCTGAATTAGCCCGTCAGCTAGCTGATTATGCCGAGGGCATCACGCCCAGGGTTCTTCTTAAGATCATGAAAGAATTGGAACAGAATGGTCAGGAACCGGAGCCGGATGTTGCCGATCTCATGCTCATGTATGATGTCCAGTTCTACTGGACATCGAAATCGCTTTCCCATTGCCAGGCAAGAAGAGAGGCCTCCTCAAAGGGCCACAGGATCATATCTTCTCCCATGCTGACCTATGATATGGCCAGAAGATGTATCGACATCGATTATGACGTCCTCATCGAGCTGCACAAAAAGATCCGCCCCTATATCTCCGGATCCCGAGAAATCCGCATCACCACGGCGCTCGGGACGGATATCCTCACCGCCGTTCATGACACGCATGGTCAGAGCGATCTCATCTTAAAGGACAAGCCCGGGAGCTTCGGCAACCTGCCTGTGGGCGAAATTGACAGCGGAATTATCAGGGAGAAAACGAATGGGATCATATTTTTTGACGGTTCCTTCCCCCAACTTGGAATCATAGAAAAGCCCATCCGAGTGGACGTGAAGGACGGGATTGGCGAGATCATTAAAGACTCCGCACAGGCGATCGCGTTGCACAAAATGCTTGCCGTCGTAGGAGAGGACGCCTTCAAGGTGGCGGAATTAGGCATCGGCACAAATCCCAATTGCAGGCTTACCGGCATTGTTCTCGAGGATGAAAAAGTCCTTGGCACCGTCCACTTCGCTTTTGGCAATGACCTGAGCTATCGAGGACCAATGACGTGCCTCTTCATTTGGACGGAGTGATCAAGAAGCCGACGATCATAGTGGACGGCTCGCGCATTCTCATGAAGGAAGGAACGTTCGAGTTATCTCGAGAACCCTCTCTTTTCTTATCCCTGAGACTTCTGAGAACTGTCCGGGGTTTCCATCTTAATGAAAGGATTTCATGAGAAGCGCATACTCCACTTCCTTTTAGAAGGAAGGAGTTCTTTGAGAGCCTTCCCAAGCCGTATGATCCCCTCTTTACCTGATCGTTGCTCGTTCGCGCTATCGCAATACGAAAGCACTCGGAATGGTCCTTCTGGAAATAATATTCTCCGGGAGAGAC
>CAWEYF010000025.1:0-70093 GCA_963813235.1 Candidatus Aminicenantota bacterium
TTAGGTGTGCTGTAGACGCCGAGATGGGAATGGATGTCGATAAGGCCGGGGATGACGACATGGGCATTGATCTCCCGGGCGTTGCGAGGGACAGGGATATTTTTCCCGATCCCGGCGATCTTCCCCTTCTCGATGAGGATCATTCCGTCCTGTATCATTCCCCGGGTCGCCGTATAAATTTTTTGAGCCTTGATGATCAGCGCGTCTCCCGGGGGGACGGCCGGGAGCGGGGCTATCAGGGCGAGGGCCAATAAAGGGATGAAGAGCGGCTTGCGAGACATGTTTCCTCCTCGCGTCGGAGCATAATTTGAAGAGCCGTTTATAACATTCGACGATCGCCAAGTCAATTCGCGGGAGGGCGGGACGGAGGTCGTCTCGGCCGGCTCAACGGGGAGGGCCGTATCCGCGCTTCGTGGACCGATCCGCCCAAGTATGATATATACAATTCTTGATTTCTCTTGCCCAGCGTTTTTCCGGGAGGTGAATGCATGCGGCGAAAAGCTCTCGTCTCCGTTCTTTCCGTCATCGTCCTGACGGCTTCGCTCGGCGCGGCGTTCCGCAAGGAAGACGTCCGGGTCCACAAGCTCGATAACGGGCTCAAGGTCCTTCTCCTCGAGGACCACGGCATCCCCAACGTCGCCCTTTATACATTCTTCCGCGTCGGCTCGCGCAACGAGCGGCCCGGACTCACGGGCTCGTCCCACTTCATCGAGCACATGATGTTCAACGGGACGGCCAAGGTCGGTCCGGGCGAGTTCGACCGCCGGATGGAGTTCCGGGGCGGCTCGAACAACGCCTACACCTCCGACGACCTGACCGCCTACACCGACTGGTTCCCTGCGGCCGCCCTCGAGCCCATGATCGAAATGGAAGCGGACCGGATGCAGGGCCTGGCCTTTGTCCCGGAGGTCTTCGAGTCCGAGCGCGGGGTCATCGCCTCGGAGCGGCGGATGGGTGTCGAGAACGACAACGACTCCATCCTCCAGGAGAACGTTCGGGCCACGGCCATCATGGCCCATCCCTACCACTGGGACGTCATCGGCTGGATGAGCGACATCCTCAGCTGGCGACGGGACGAGGTCATGGCCTACTACAAGACCTATTATTCTCCCAACAACTCCGTCCTCATCCTGGTGGGGGACTTCGAGAGCGTCAAGGCCCTCGATCTCATAAAGAAATATTACGGCGGGATCCCGGCCGGGACGCCGCCTCCGCCCGTCACGACCGTCGAGCCCCCCCAGATGGGGGTGAAGCGGGTCATCATCCGCAAGGAGGCCCAGACGCCGTCCTTCGTCATGGTCTTCCACGGCCCGAACTGCCAGGACCCGGACTTCTATCCCCTGTCCATCCTGGAAAAGCCGTTCCTCCGGGGCGAGAGCAGCCGCCTCTACCGCCGCCTGGTCCGCGAGGAGCAGTTGGCCATCAGCGTCTATGGCGGAGTCAGTGAAACCATCGACCCGCAGTTGTTCACGATCTACGTCAAGCCGAGGCCGGGGGCCGATCTCGACAGGCTCGAGGCCGTGATCGACGAAGAGCTGGACAAACTCCGCAAGGACGGGATCACGGAGCAGGAATACCTGAAAGCGCTCAACATCATCCGGAGCGATTTCTACTCCGGCCTCCAGACGATCTCCGGCAAGGCCAACCAGATGGGATCGTCCGAGGTTCTTTACGGAAGCTTCGAGAAGCTCTTCACCCAGATGGACGGCTACGCGGCGGTCCGGAGGGACCAGGTCCGCGCGGCCGCCGGAAAGTATTTCACGGAAAACAACAAGACCGTCGGCAAGCTCATCCCCGAGGGAGGTGCGAAATGAAGAACATGCTCCGGACCTCGATCGCCACGTTCCTGCTTTTGCTCGCTTCCATCCCCGGGGAAGGTGCCTTCCAGCTCCCGACGCCCGAAAAGATCGTCCTCCCGAACGGGCTCACTGTCTACTTCCTCAAGAGCTCCGAGGTGCCCATCGTAAGCTTCCGGATGTTCATCCGGGGCGCCGGTTCGGCCTATGAACCCGTCGCCCTCGAGGGCGCGGCCAACCTGACGGCCGACCTTATGCTCAAGGGAACGACAAAGATGAGCGCCGACGCCGTCGCCGAGGCGCTGGACTTCATGGGCGCGGACCTAGGGGTCTCGGCGACCGAAGAATACGCCCAAGTCAGCGCCGAAAGCCTCTCCGAGCACTTCCCGAAGCTCATGGAGATCGCCGCCGACTGCCTGATCGAGCCGGCCTTCAAGGAAGACGAGTTCGCGAAGGAGCGGGCCAAACGCATCGACAATATCAAAGCCGTCAAGGACGAACCCGGCCGGGCCGTGCGCTTTTACTTCCAAAAGGCCTATTTCGGCACCCATCCCATGGGACACCTGGCCCTGGGCACGGAAAGCGCGTTCGCGAAGATGACGAACCAGGACATCATGGGTTTTTACAGGGCGCGCTTCAGGCCGGAACGGGCCGTCGCCGCGGTCGTAGGCGATATCGACCGGGCCAAGCTCGCCGGACTGCTCAAGGCCACTCTCGGCAGGTGGAAGGCCGCGAGCGGGAACGCACCGGCTCTCGACATCCCGGCCCTGCCCAGGCCCAAAGGGCCGAAGCTCGTCCTCGTGGACAAGCCCGACGCCACGCAGGCCTATTTCGTCATAGGTGCGCCCGGATACCCCATGGGCGATAAGGTCACTCCGGAAGCGACCGTTATGAACACGCTCTTCGGAGGACGGTTCACGTCCTGGTTCAACACCGAGCTCCGCATCAAGAGGGGCCTGACCTACGGGGCCCGAAGCTCTTTCCAGGCCTGGGCCGCCGGCGGCCTGTTCAGCGCCTCTTCCTATACCCAGAACTCCAAGATCGGCGAGATGCTCGATATCACCTACGAACTTTTGAAGAAAGGAACCGGACAGGGCTTCAGCGCCGAGGAAGTGGAGAGCGCCCGGAACTATATCCAGGGCCAATTCCCGCCGACGCTTGAGACGAACGCCGGCAAGGCCGCGGCCTATGTCCGGCTGGCTTTCTTCAAGCTGGGCTTCGATTACTACAGCAAGTACCTGGCCGGGATCGGAGCCGTGAACGCGGCCGGTGCCGGCAAGGCGGCCGCGTCATTCCTCCCTGCGAACGACTACGTCCTCGTCGTCGTGGGCAAGGCCGCGGACATCAAGCCCCTGCTCGCCAAGTTCGGGACCTGGGAAGAGAAGAAGATCACCGACCCTGATTTTTAGCGCGGCGGCCTGCGGCGCGCCACAAAGAACTCGTAGGCGTAATACTCCGAATGTACGCGGTGCATCTCGGGCTCTTGCGCGAGCTGATCGAGCACGGCGAGCGCTTCGCTGTCGGCCGCGGCCTTGCCGCGAAGCTCCTCAATGCGCCGCTGCATCGGCGTATAGAAGTCGTCCCACCATGCCTCGTCCGGCAGGGTGAAACGGCCGATGAGCGAGAACCCGCACCCCTCGATGGCCGCCAGGACGTCGGGGACCCAGCCCATGGCCGGATAGTCCAGATCGAAGCTCGCCTTCACCTCGGCCGGCGGGTCCTTCTTTCGCCAGACCGCGTCGGTGAAGGCAAGGTGGCCGCCGGGCCGCAGCAGTCCATGGCAAATCCGCAGGGCGTTCCCGATGCCGATGTTGTAGAGCGCCCCTTCGGACCAGATGAGGTCGAAGCTCTCGGACGGCAGCCCCGGCTGAGCCATGTCGCCGACCACCGGCCGGACACGTTGCGAGAGCCCGCGCGCGGCGATCGTCGATCTCAGCCGCTCGATGCTCGGGGCGTGGCTGTCCAGGGCGACGATAGACCCGGAGGTGAGCTCGGCGAGGTGGAGCGTTTGTCCGCCGACGCCGCAGCCCAGGTCCAGCACCGCCGGCGATGACGGCAGGTCATGGCAGATCCCGAGGGCCCTGGCGGCACAGGCGAGGTTGCCCGGGCCCTGTCGGGGCAGGGCCTCGTAGACATCGAAGAAGACCTCCCAGTAGTGCGGCGTCAATGCGGGCCGCTGGTCGATGTCTATCGCGTGCGTGATCTTCATCATCGCCGGCCGGGTTGAGGCTCGCCGGGCCGCAAACCGAGAAAGACCTCGTGGCCGCCGGCGCAATTCGAGCTGTGCTC
The DNA here is from genome assembly GCA_963813235.1 of Candidatus Aminicenantota bacterium. GTDB lineage: Bacteria > Acidobacteriota > Aminicenantia > Aminicenantales > Saccharicenantaceae > JALHVH01. The sequence goes on from CAWEYF010000025.1 coordinate 4,086, forward strand.
GAAAGGGACCGCGAGCGGCTTGAACCCGGCGTCGGTGATGAGCTCCAGCCAGACGGCGCGGGCGAACAGCCCCATCACGTGACGATCATGGATGACCTCGACGGCGCCGCTCTCGTCCCGCAGGAGATACGCCATGTCCGTTACATAGACGTTGTCCTTCGAATCAGGGATCCACCGCCATTCGAGGTAGCGCAACGCGCGATTCCCCGCATCGCTGCCGCCCGTCTCGGCGCCCGGCTCGAAGGTCTCCAGGACGAAGTCGGGCTGAAACAGCGCCGCCCCGCCGGCGGTCGTGTGCTCGAAGGCCGTCGCGACGGCCTTGGCGAGATCTCCGCGCGACGACATATAGCTGATCGCGTCGTGCACCAGGACGCAATCGAAGACGCGGCCGAGCCTGATCGACCGCATGTCGCCCTGAACGTGCTCGCACTCCGGGTTGAGGCGACGGCTCAGCGCGAGCATGTCGGGCGCGAGGTCGACGAGAGTGCAGGTCAGCGTCGACTTGAGATGGGCGGCGTTGTGGCCGCCGCCGCTGCCGAGGTCGAGCAGGCTGTGCGGCGGTCGTCGGCAGTGGATCTCGAACAGGCTCCGGTAGAAGGCGGCCTCTTCTGCGTAGTCGCTGACGGGGGTCAATAGAGGGTACCAGTCCGCCAGGTCCCGGTAGAGCCGGGGCAGTTTATCAGACGATGACGGGTCGGGTCGCGATCGATGCTGCACAGCGCAACTATATCTCCGGCCGGGCGGCACCGTCAATAACCGCGGATACAGCGCCCCGAGAATCCGATCGGGACAAGGAATTTCTCGGCCGCGGAGATCAAGCCCCTGCTCGCCAAGTTCGGGACCTGGGAAGAGAAGAAGATCACCGACCCGGATTTCTTAATTCTTCGCGAAAACCAGGTCGCGGACGGGATCGCTGTCGATGATGAATCCGGTCACACGGTTTTGCGCGTCCCGCTGAAAGATCACTATCGGGAACACGAGTGAGCTGGTGGTAAAGCGATCCTTTTCGTCGGGCGCCAGCCGGATCTCGCTCGGCCCCGGGGCATTGACGATCAGCGCGTCGCCGCGCAGTTCGACGACGTAGCGGAGGTCGAGCTCGGCATTGAAGTAGGAGCCGGCGAATTCCTCGAGCTCCTGGGGGGTTGGTCTCACCATCACGATCCTCGGGGCGGTCTGCTCGGCCCCGCCCTGTTTCCAGACGAATTGATTGACGTTCCCTTGCTTGTCTTTTTGAAAGGTGATCCGGGCGTCGGCAAAGCCCAAAAGGAATTCGGTCTTCGACAGGGCGACCAGCGGAAAGCTCGTCCCGGGAACGCTGACGACCAGCTGGCCGTCCTTGCGGCTGATGGTAAGGACCTGGCCAGGCCCCAACCGGTAGTCCCCGGCATAGGAATCCAAGATCCCCGGGCTGACCTTGACCGTCTTTTTCGCGGCTGCCGGAGGGCTCTTCTTCACCGGCTTTGCCGGCTCGGCAGGAGCCGGAAGATAGATGTCGGCGATTTCCTGGAGGAATCCCTCCACCTGAGTGTAATCCCAGTTGGCGAGCACGGCGTAGCCGAGCTTCTGATCCGGGAAATAGACCAGGGCCGCCCCGGAGCCGGCCCAATTCCCGACGCGCGACACGCGCCTCCTCCCCTGCCCGTCCTCGACGCTCAGGCCATAGCCAAAGCCCGAGCTCCGGCCATCGTTCAGCTGTCCGGCCGTGAACATCTTGACGAAGGTGTCCTTGCCGCCCACCTGCTCCGGTCTCGAGGTCGATCAGCCACTTGGCCAGGTCGGCGATCGAGGTGAACAACGAATGCGACCCGGTCAGGGACAAGTTGTCGATGCCTCTCAGGTATTCCCGGCGCGTGTAGTTATAGGTGAAAGCCTGGTCGTCGAAGATCGAGCGGAAGTCGTCGCGAAACTGGGTCCTGGTCATTTTCAGGGGCTTGAAGATGTTTTCCCAAGCCCAGTCGGAGAACGGCCGGCCGGTCGCGCGCTTGATCGTCTCCGCCAGCAGGTCGTAGTTGGTATTGGAGTCCTGGAAGCGGTCGCCGGGGGGAAACGCGAGCTTCTTCTGGGCCTTGACGATATTGCAGGACCTGTTTCAAACGTGACCTCTTCCTTGTCCCGGCCGCTAAGCTGGAGCACGGAAAGCCAGTCCCGCAGTCCGCTGGTCTGATAGAGCAGGTGGCGCAGTTTGACCGGGGTCCCGAAATCGGGGATCTCCGGGATGTATTTACGGACATCATCGTCGAGCGACAGTTTGCCCTCGTTCTCCAGCAGGGCGACGGCCATGCCGACGAACGGCTCCGCCACGGTGGCGACGTTGAAGACCGTCTTGGGGGCGATGGCGACGCCGTGCTCCTGGCTGGCCAGGCCGAACACGTTCTGATAGACGACCCGGCCTTCCTTGACCACGACCACGGCAAAGCCGGGCTGGTCCTGCCGGTTCCAGAAATCGAACAGCTTGTCCATCTTCGCATCCGGCGACAGGAGCGCTTCTTTTCGATCGGCGCTTTGGCCAAAGGCGAAAAGGGACGGCAGGATTAAACATATCGCGACCCATACACAGATCTTTTTCATTGGTTCCTCGCTAATAGATCCTGATAAGCAAGATCGTCCAGACCCCTTCCATTTTAAGAAAAGACGAGTCCTTTTACAACATAGCCGTGGCCGCTGTCCTTGTTTCTGAATTTTCTTCCCGATTTTGTTACTATACGGGGTGCTGAAGGAGACAACAGACTTGTCCATCGTCAAAAGCCTCTCGCCCGTCGCTCGGTTCATCTTTCTCATTCTTTTCATCAGCTTCGTAAGGATGCCCGCCATGCCGGAGAACATCAACGACGTTCACCCAGGTTTTGCCGGATGCCGTTGCCGGCTGGAAAAAGGCCGATCCGCCCAACCTCTACACGCCCGAGAACCTGTCGACCTACATCGACGGCGGCGCCGAGCTCTACATCTCCTACAACTTCAAAAATGCCCTGTCGATGAAATACCTGGATGCCGCCGCGAACGAGATCGTCGTCGACATCTTCGACATGGGCTCCGCCCCCGACGCCTTCGGCGTCTTCGCCCATTCGCGGGAAACGATCGACGACCGCTTCGGCCAGGGCAGTGAGTATGCCGCGGGCCTCCTGACCTTCTGGAAGGACCGCTATTACGTCTCGATCCTCGCCTATCCGGAAACGACGGCAAAAAGGGAGGTCGTTTTCGAGCTGGGCCGGGCGATCGCCGGCGCGATCAAGAGCGATGGCCCCCTGCCGCCGATCATCGCCCTGCTCCCGCCGGAGAACCTGCTCCCGGAGACCGTCCGCTATTTCCACCACTACATCTGGCTGAACAGTTTCTATTTTGTCTCCCACGAGAATGTATTGAACATCGGCAACGATACGCCGGCGGCCTTGGGCAAGTACCGGCAGGGTGGGAGTACTTTTTTCCTGCTCCTGGTCCGCTACCCCGACGCCGCCAAGGCCGAGGCGGCCGAACGGCAATTCCGGCAAAAGCTGTTGGACGGAGCGGAGGACGGGTTGCGCCCGACGAAAGAGGGACGCTGGACGGGCCTGGAGCGCCGGGGCGATCTCATCGGCGTCGTTTTCAACGCCCCGGATGCGCCGACCGTCCGGGCCGTTTTCGCCAAGATCAAGACGTGAAAAGGAGGGGACCATGAAGCCCGGAAGATCGATCAGCAGACGGCAATTCATCAAAAGCGCTTCGGTCGCCGCCGTCGGCACGACGCTGTTGCTCTCCGGACAGGAGGCGACCGCTCCCGCGAAGAGCGGCAAGAGCCGCGTCGTCCTTGTGCGCGACCTCAATGTCCTGGACGAGAACGGCAATCCCCGGTACGCGGTCGTGGAGGAAATGCTCGATAAGGGCATCGTCGCCTTGACCGGCAGGCCCGATCCTCGGAGCGCCTGGAAAACGATCATCAGGCCCGACGACGTCGTCGGCATCAAGAACAACCGTTGGCCCTACCTGCGCACGACCGCCGAGGTCGAGAACGCGATCAAGAAACGGGTCATCGAGGTCGGGGTCAAGGAAGCCGACATCAGCGTCGACGACCTGGGCGTTCTGCAGAACCCGGTCTTCCAGAGGGCGACGGCCCTGATCAACGCCCGGCCGATGCGCTCGCACCATTGGGCCGGCGTCGGTTCGCTGATCAAGAACTACATCATGTTCATCCCCGAGCCGATCTCCATCCACCCCGACTCCTGCGCCGACCTGGCCTCGATCTGGGACCTCCCGGTCGTCAAGGGCAAGACGCGGTTGAATGTCCTGGTGATGTTCACCCCCCAGTTCCACAGCTTCGGCCCCCACAGCTTCAATCCGAAGTATATCTGGAAATATCACGGCCTCATGCTGGGATTCGATCCGGTCGCCGTCGACGCCACCGGACTGCGCATCATCGAAGCGATCCGCCGGGAATACTTCGCCGAGGAACGCCCCCTCAACCCGCCGGCCAAGCACATCGCCATCGCCGACAGCAAATTCCATCTCGGCACCGCCGACCCGGACAAGATCGAGCTCATCAAGATCGGCTACGACAAGGATAGTTACGTCTGAGCTCCGGCCCCGGCGAATCCGGGTTACAGGGCCCGCACCGCGACGCCTTCCTCAGCGAGGGCGTTGCGAAGACGTCGCGCGAAAGTCAGGGCCTGGGGATGGTCCCCGTGGATGCAAACCGTATCGGCCTTCACCCTGACCTCCTCCCCCGTCCGGCTGTGCACGATGCCTTCCCGTATCATGCGAAGTACGCGGGATACGGCGATGCCCTCGTCCTCGATCAACGCGCCCGGCGTGCCGCGGGGGGCGAGACTCCCGTCCGGCTCGTACCCGCGGTCCGCGAAGACCTCGCTGGCAGAGGCGAGGCCAAGGGCCCGCGACGCCCGGAGGAGTTCGCTGCCGCTCAGTCCTACCAGGATGAGACCGGGATCGAAGTCCCGGACCGCCCGGGCAATGGCGTCCGCCAGCCCCGCGTCCTTGGCCGCCATGTTGTACAAGGCCCCATGGGGTTTGACGTGGTGGAGCCTCCCGCCGGCCGCGCGGGCAAAAGCGTCCAGGGACCCGATCTGGTAGAGCACCAGGCCGTAAACCTCCTCGGGGGTGACCGCCAGGGACCGGCGCCCGAACCCTTCCAGGTCGTGAAGAGAGGGATGGGCCCCCAGGGAGACACCCCGCGATAGGGCGGATTTGACGGTGCGCTCCATGGTGGACGGGTTCCCAGCGTGGAAGCCGCAGGCGATGTTGGCGCTTGTGACGAGATCCAGGAGGGCATCGTCCTGGCCCATGCGCCAAGCCCCGGTGCCCTCGCCCATATCGCAGTTCAGATCGACGTGATGCGTCATTGGGTCTCCGTGGTCGAAAGGTTTCTTTTCATCAGCGTAATCTATTGAAGCAATCGTTCGGCCAGGACCTTCTCGAAGTCCCGCCGGCAGACTTCGCGACGAAGGTAGAGTCCCTGGGCCTCTTCGATCGTGACCGGCTTGAATTGTAGGCTTTCGCCGGGGCGCAGCTGGGCCGCTTTGGGGATATCCACGGTGGCCAGTTCACCGATCCGCGGGTAACCCCCGATCGTCTGCCGGTCGGCCATCAGCAGGATGGGAGATCCGTCGGGAGGCACCTGGATCGTCCCGGCGGTCACGCCGGAGGAGATCATCTCCAGGGGCTTCTCCAAGGCCAGCCTGGAGCCCAGAAGCCGGAGCCCCATGCGATCCGAGTTCGGCGCGACCTGGAAGGTTCCGCCCAGGAAGGCGGCGCGGGAATGCTCCGTCAGCAGTTCCCATTGGGGCCCTCGGATCACCCGCAGGGTGGATGGCCTCACGAAATCCAGCTCCCCGATCCAGGGGGCGAACCAGCCCGCCCCCAGAAAGGCGGCGCCTTGCCGCCCGAATTTTTCCTGCAGGGACGGGCAAAGATCCTTCGGGAAAGGCCCCGTTTCCAGCCGGTCCCCGGCCCTCAGCCGACGCCCCTGGAATCCCCCGAAACCCGCGGCGAGATTCGTGCTCGTGCTTCCCATCACCTTGGGGATCCTGAAGCCGCCGCCCACCGCCAGATAGCACCTGGCGCCGTGAATGGGCCTGCCGAAGGAGAGGCGGGAACCCGCCCTCACCATCACCGGGCGCCATAGAGGAACGGGCCGTTCTTCGATTTGGGGCGAAAGGTCCCCGCCGCACAGGGCGAACAACGAATCGGTCTCGAAGCGCAGGGTCGGACCGGCCAGGGTGATCTCCAGGGAGGGCCTTTTCGGGGAGCTCCCGGCGAGGAGATTCGCGAATCGATGGGACGCCTCGTCCATGGCTCCGCCGGGGCCAACCCCAAAATGCTGATAGCCGTGCCTTCCAAGGTCCTGAATAGTGGTCAAGAGGCCCGGCGCTTCCACCAGGATGCTCAAGGACGGCCCTCCTTCTTCGCATGGAAGGCCGCTTCATCGATGGAGAAAAAGCGGAGGCTATCTCCGGGGCCCAGAAGGCAGGGCTCTTCGAGCGCAGGATCGAACATCTTCAAGGGGGTCCGGCCGATGATCTGCCAGCCGCCGGGGGTATCCAATGGGTAGATGCCCGTCTGGATGCCCGCGATGCCCACCGAGCCTGCGGGCACCCTGAGGCGGGGGGTCTCCCGGCGGGGTGTTGCGAGGGCCGGATCCAGTCCGCCCAAATAAGCGAAGCCCGGCGCGAAACCAAGCATGAACACTCTGTACGCGGGGCTCGAATGGCGGGTGATGACGGCCACAGGGGAAAGGCCGCAATAGCGGGCGACCTCCTCCAGGTCCGGACCGAAATCGCCTCCATAACAGACGGGGATCTCCACCGGGCGGGAGGGTCGAAGGCTTGCGGCCCCGGCCTCCTTCCAAAGACGCAGGATCTCCGCTCTGACGGCTTCATGCGGCGGCGTTCCCTGCACCGCCCAGATCGACGGTTCGTAGTGCACCGTCAACGTGGCATAGGCCCCGACGAGATCCAGGATGCCTGGCAGGGCGCTTTCCCTGAGCGTTGAAACGAAGCCATGAACCTGATCGTTCACGCGGGCATCGATGCCCTCACCGAGGACCACGAGCAGGGCACGATCCCCCATCGGCTCCACCCGGAGGACGGAAGCGGGGCTCGAGGCGATGGGACTCATTTCAGCTCAGCTCCGCCCCGCGCGTTTCGGGGATCAGAAAGATGGACAGGGAGCCGGCGATGAAGGCGACGGCCGTGATGGTCAGGGCGCCCCCCACGCCGAACCTGGCGGCGAAGAATCCGATGACGGCGGGTGCGAGGGAGCTCACCATGCGGCCCGCATTATAGGTGAATCCCACCGCCGAACCCCGGGCACGGGTGGGGAAAAGTTCCGACACGAAGGCGCCGAAGGCGCTGAAATAGCCGGAGCCGAAAAAGCCGATGAAGGGCCCCATCACGATGAGGACCGTGGGGTTGCGGGTGTTTCCGTACACGAAGACGAGGAGCGCCGAGATCATGAGATAGGCAGCGAAGGCGGGCCTGCGCCCGAACCGGTCCGCGATGAATCCGAACGAGACATAGCCGAAATACGCCCCGATCATCATGGGGATCATCCACATGGGGGCCTTGACCATGGAGAGCCCCGCCCCGCCCTTGTCCACGGGCGATGCCAGGAAGCTGGGCAGCCAGGTGAAGAGCCCCCAGTACGCGAACATCACGAAGGTGGAGATGAGGGTGCTCATGAGGGTGAAGCGCCGCAGGTCGGGCGCGAAGATCTGGAAGAAATTCCCCTTGGCCGCGGGATCCAGGCGTTCCTTCTTCTTCTGCTTCACCCAAACCTCGGGCTCTTCCACCTTCGTGCGCACCCACACCGCGAAGAGGGCCGGGAGGATGCCGAGGAAGAACATGACCCGCCAGCCGAAGGCGGGCAGCACGGTGGCGGCGGCTATGGCGGCGGCGATATAGCCGAGAGCCCAGCCGCCCTGCATCAAGCCGATGGCCTTCCCGCGGTGCCGGGCCGGCCATGTCTCCGATACCAGCAGGGCCCCGGATGCCCATTCTCCCCCCATCCCGAGACCCAGCAGGGTCCGGGCGACGGCCAGCTGGATCAGGTTCCGGGCCAGGCCGGAAAGCCCCGAGCAAAGGGAAAAGAGAATGACGGTGACGAGCAGGGCGTTCTTGCGCCCGATGCGATCCGCCACGGCGCCGAATAGGATCCCGCCGAAGGCGGAGGCGAACAGCGTCAGCGACACCATGAACCCCGCCGTGGCCGGGTTCAGGCGCCACTCCTCCATGATGGTCTTGAGGCAGAAGACATAGAGAAGCACATCAAAGGCATCCAGCGCCCAGCCGATCTTTCCGGCGAACAGGGCGTACCATTGGGTACGCGTGATCTCCTTCCACCAAGGAGCGGGCGGGTCGGGAGGGGTGGCGTCGAGGGTTCCATCCCTCATGGCGGTAGTTCCCCGGCAAGGGCTTCAAAGAGGTCATCGGAAGGGGCCGGCCCGCGGCCAATATATCGTCATCGTCGCGGCGCTGTCAATCGCCGCGATGATGATGTAAGAGCGCGAACTCGGCCGCGCCCCGGCCCAATAGGAATTAGAACAGGGTATAAATGAAAGGGGCAATGGCGGTGCCTTGAGTCAAGAACAAGAGCAACCCCATCAACAACAAGGTGACGATGATCGGGACCAGCCAATATTTCTTTTTATGTCTGATAAATTCCCAGACTTCTTTTAGGATGCTCAGCTTCGCCATGGACGGCCTCTTCTAGTATTGTTTCTGAATGTCATGATACTTTTCAGCCTCGTCATAATAAGTGGGCAAGGCGGCGGCGACCGGCGCGCTCATGAATTTCTTGCCGAAAAGCCTCATCGCCAGGGCGATGGGCGTCAAGATCAGGAAAAAGGCCAGGATGGAGACCGCCGTGAAAATGACGTTTCCCAAATAGCTGCTGCCGGTCAGGATGATCTTATAGAGGGGGAAAAAGGTCCTGGGGATCGCCGCCAGGATGCCGACACTGATGAACTCGAGCAGGATAATCACGACCCGGGTCCGCCCGGCGGCGTGCCCGGTGAATTTGAATGTCAGAAAGATCATCAAGGCCAGCGACAAAACCAGGAAGATCCTGACCTGTTTGGGTTGGTAATCGATCTTGATCATCAGTCTAAGGGGAACTCCTTCATCCAGTCTTCGTTGACCTCGATGAAGTCCTGCTCCTGCTTTTCGATCAGGAAATCCTCCAGCACCAGGTAATCCATGTTGGTTCTCATGAAGCAGCGGTAAGCGTCTTCGGGACTTTCCACGATCGGCTCGCCGCGGACATTGAAGGAGGTGTTGATGATCACGGGGCAGCCGGTCATCTTATGAAACTCGGAAATGACCGCATGGTAATAAGGGTTCGTTTCCCGGTTGACCGTGTGCAGCCGGGCCGAATAATCGACGTGGGTGACGGCGGGCACCGTCGAGCGCCGGATCGCCAGTTTGGCCAGGCCTTTTGCGGCTTGGTTCCCGGCCGGAATGGGGAGGCGATATTGTTGGTTGATATCATAAACCAGCAGCATATAGGGAGAAGGGTGATGGAAGTCGAAATAATCCCCGGTGTATTCTTCCAGCATGGAAGGGGCAAAGGGCCGGAACGATTCGCGAAACTTGATCTTGAGGTTCATCTTGGACTGCATGTCCGCCGACCGGGCATCGCCGATGATGCTGCGGCCGCCCAGGGCCCGCGGTCCGAATTCCATCCGTCCCTGGAAGAAGCCGATGATCTTCTGATCGGCGATCAGGCCGGCCACTTTCTTGCATAGTTCGTCGCGCTCATATTCCCGGTATTTGATGTGCCGGCCTTCAAGGAAGGCCTTGATCTCGTCGCGCGAATAATGGGGACCCAAGAAAGAACCGCCTTGAAGGGATCGACGGCCGTCGACGTGCCGGACATTGTTTTGATGCTTATACCAGATATAGAGGGCGGCCCCGAGCGCTCCGCCGGCGTCGCCTGCGGCCGGCTGGATCCAGATGTTCTTGAATATCTGCTTTTTCAGTATCTTCCCGTTGGCCACGCAATTCAAAGCCACGCCGCCCGCCAGACAAAGGTTGTCGGAGTCGATGTTCTTTTTGGCGAAGCGGACGATCTTTTCCATGATCTCTTCCAGCACGACCTGGATGGATGCGGCCAGGTCCATGTCGACCTGGCGCAGCTCGGTCTCGGGCTTGCGGCGCGTCGTGTTAAAAAGCGCGGCGAACTTCCGGTTCGTCATGGTCAGACCGGTATGGAAGTTGAAATACTTCAGGTTCAAACGGAAAGAACCGTCTTCCTTGACATCGACCAATTCCTTGAGAATGATGTCGCGAAAGCGGGGCTCCCCGTACGGGGCCAGTCCCATCAGCTTGTACTCTCCGGAATTGACCTTGAACCCGGTGAAATACGTGAACGCCGAATAGAGAAGCCCCAGGGAATGCGGAAACGTGATGCGCCTGAGAATCTTGAAATCGTTCCCCGCGGCCCGGGCGACGGTCAGGGTATCCCATTCGCCGACCCCGTCCATGGTGATGACGGCGGCGTCCTGGAACGGGGACGGATAGAACGCGGAGGCGATATGGGATTCGTGGTGGCCGGTAAAATAGATGGGGAGATCGTCACGTCCCAGCTTTCCGCTGATGATCTCTTTGATGAAGATCTTTTTCTTGGCCCAAACGGGAACCGCCATGAGAAAGCTGAGAAGGCCCTTCGGGGCAAACTGCATGTAGGTGGAAAACAGCCGGTCCAGCTTCAAGAAGCTCTTCTCGTAAAAGACCGCGCAGTCGATATCCTGCGCCGTGCAACCGCAATATTCGAAGCACCTCTTCAACGCTTTCTCCGGAAATTCCGGGTCATGTTTTTTACGTGAAAAGCGCTCCTCCTGCGCGGCGAAGATGATCTCCCCGTCCCGGACCAGACATACGGCGCTGTCGTGGTAAAATGCCGAAATCCCTAATATGAGCATTTTTCTCTTCGCGATGGCCTCAATGTATACCAGTGCGGCCGGCCGTTGTCAACCGGGTGCGCGGCGGCTATGATTGACATTTTACAGGGATTAACCTAGGATTTTTTCATGCGTGGGTTTGTTTTGGCGCGGCGGCGTGCCGCGAAAGGCAATTTGTCGAGGCCCGGATGACGCGGAAGCGCGCCGTCATCCTGAAAATAGCGGTTCCCCTCCTCGGGATGCTGGTCCCGATCGCGGGCGCCGAACTGTTTCTCCGACTCAAGGAAACCTCCGCATCACAATGGACACCGCAAAAGCAAATACAGCTCATTAAAGAAGCCAACCACCGCTATCCTCCCTCCGACCCCCTTTTCAAAAAGATCTGCAAAGAACGCCCCCGCCTGCAGCGAAAGAATCTCACGATCATAGGCACGCCCTTGCGCGAATACGCCTATCCGCCCGCCAAGCCGGCGGGTTCTTATCGCATCCTAGGTCTGGGAGATTCCTTCGCCTGGGGCTGGGGGGTTCTCGACAACAGGCGCACGTTCTTCAAGCTTCTGGAATGCTGGATGCGATCGAAGAATCCGTCCCGCCCCGTCGAAGTGATCAACGCCTCCCAACCGGGCTCGGCCGCATCCTCCTACCAGACGTACCTCGAATCCTACGGTTACGGACTGTCTCCCGACATGGTCTTGATCTCGTTCAATCTGAACGACGCTTATATCAAGAACGCCTCCATCACCATGAACAAGCGCCCGGCGAAACGGCCTCAGCAGGAAGAAGGGTTCTTGATCCGGCACAGCCGGCTGGCGCGTTTCTTTTCCGAACGGATCGTTCGGGCCCGGGTACGACGCGAATTCATCGCCAACGTCCACGAGGCTTACTTTCTAGGCCCGGAACGGGCGAAGCGTTGGCAACTGGCGCAGGCTAACCTTCTGGCGATCGCGGCCGGCTGCCGGCAGCGAGGCATCGCTCTGAAAGTGATCGTCTTCCCTTTGCTCTTCGATCTGGATCGGCGCTATCCGTTCAGCGGAGAGATCGACGAGATCGTCCGCTTCTGCCGTCAAAGCGAGATCGATTGCATCAACCTCCTGCCGACCTTCCTGGGCAAAAGAGCGGATCTCCTCTGGATCCTGCCGTACGACTCCCACCCCAACGAGATCGCCCACCGCTTAGCGGCCGAAACCATCTTCAATGATCTCAGCCGAGCGGGGTTCGTCCCTGTTCCCAAGACCTGAAATCTTCAGGAACCCCTGGTCAGCACATGATGGCAGAAATAGCATGGGTTCGCCGTCGCCCCGGGAAAGACCACGCCTTGTCTTTCAAGGCGCGCGCGGACTCGGGACAATCCGGTCTCGAACACCGCGGACACGAACGGATTCCGCAACGCGTTCTCGAGCATCTTCGCGGCCGAGTCCTTGTGGACGTTGCCGATGGTCAATCGTTCGGAGTCCGTAGCATGGCCGCAGCAGGGCTTGACGTCGCCGTTGGGCAGGACATAGAAAACGTGGCCCGGCCCCCGGCAGAAGTCCTCCTTGAACCACTCCCGGCCCCACGGGTCGCAGAGGCGTTCCGCCTTGCCGACCGGGGCAAGGTCGATCATCGTAACGGGCACGAACAGGGACTCGTTCCTGATGGCCCGATGCCCGCCGACGGGAACGAGCTTCGCGTTCAGGGCTTGGGCCAGGGCGCGCAGAATTGGATCCGTTTTCTCGTCCCGGGCTCCCCTGACCGCAAGGACACGGGCGATATCCGGCCGGTTCCAGACCCCCGAGGCCGTCTCGATGAACAGGGAGGGCTTTGCGGGCCCTTTCCCGTGAAACGCGTCCACGCTGACGCCAAAGGAGCCGTCGTAGCCGCGGTCCCGCAATTCATTCAGCGTCCGCCGCAGTTGCGAGGGGGCCTTGAACCAGCGCGCGTTCGTAGTGATCATCCCGAACAGGAGGCCGTTCGCGACGGCGCTTTCGATCAGCGTGAAGAGAAACTTCTTATCCAGGAACGGCTCGCCGCCGGTGAACCCGACCCTTTCGACGCCGACCCGCTTGGCGGACCGCAGGAACTTTACGGCCGCCGGGATCGACAGCCTGGCCTTTCCCCGTTCGACCGAGCAATGGGCGCAATTCAAGTTGCAGTCCGTCGTGGACGCGAACAGGACCTCCTTCGGGGAGAATGCGGTGCCGCGAAGGGGGGCTCTCTTGTTTGTCATTTGGCTCGGTTCGGAACCGGTCACCCGGTCCGCTCCCAGCACATTATGCCGCCCCCCGGGCCAAAGTCAACTTGAACCGCGGGACAAGGTGACGGCTGGTCCACCGCGGCCCGCTACTTGATCGTCCCGCCGACGGCCTTGATGTACTCGGCGACCTTTTCCTTGAGGTCGGGGTCCTTGATCTCCGGGTAGACCCTCTCGAGGATCTCCTTCGCCCGCGCGCTCTCGCCGCGGTTCATTAGGGCTATGCCCAGGTTGACGTTCGCCCCGACGTCCTTGGGGGCGAGGGCAACGGCGGTCTCCAGGCTCTTGACGGCCTCATCATAGCGTTCCATCTGGTTGAGGATGACGCCCCGAAGGTTGTGGACACCCGATTCTCCCGGGGACTTCGCCGCCGACTTGTCGATCGCGTCCAGCGCTTCCGGGAGCTTCTTCCCGGCCAGATAGATCTGCGCGAGGTTGAAGGCGGCAAAGGCGTTGGCATCGACCGCAGAGGACCTCAGGTAGGCCGCTTCCGCTCGGACGTTGTCGTTCATCGCCTGGTAGGCGGAGCCCAGCCGGTTGAGGGCGGCGACGAAATCGGGCTTGATCGCGAGGCTCCTCTCGAGGGCTTCGATCGCCCGGGGGTAATCCCCGGCCTGGAACCGGATATAACCCAAAAGGTCGAGGGATTGGTAGTGGGCGGGGTCGAGGGCCAGGGCCGCGTCGATGAACTCGACGGCCCGCTCCGGAAGGCCGTACCGGAAGGCGATGATCGCCTTATCGTATTGGTACTGGGGGTCTTTCTCGTTTTCCCTCTCCTTCTCCATGTGTGTCGATGCACAGAATGCCAGGCCGAGGGCGAGGATGACGGCGAGCGCGGTCCTCCAAGTTTTCATCCCGGCCATTTTACCCCACTCCCAAGGAGATGGACAAGCCCCGGTCCTTCGTTCAAAAGCGGGACGCGGGAGGGACTATCTCTTGTAGAGATAGATGACGTGTTCCTTGTCGAGGCCATCCCGGATCTTGGCGGAATCGGACTGCCGGGATTCCCAGCCCGGAATGGTGTAATTGTGGGATACGACGCGCGTCCCCGGCTTCAACTCCCTTTCGAGCTTCGGCCGGAGCAGGGCGTTGGATTCCGGGAGCAGGTAGAGGGTCACCACCGTCGCTTCTGAAATGTCCGCCTTCGTGGCGTCCCCGCATATGAACGAAACGAGGTGCCCGACCATCGCTTTCTCGGCGTTCTCCCGCGATTCCCGGATGCGCTCGGGGTCGATGTCGATGCCGACGCCCCGGGCGCCGAAACGCTCGGCGGCGGCGATGACGATCCTCCCGTCTCCGCAGCCGATATCGTAGACGAGATCCTCAGCGCCCACGCGGGCCATTTCAAGCATCGTGTCCAGGATCGGGCGCGGCGTCGCGACGTATGGGGCGAGGTCCTCGGCGTCCTCGCGCCCGTGGGAGCCGAGCCAGATCTCGAGGAGGTTGACCTCATCGTAGCGGAACGTATAGGGGCGGCCGGGCGTTAGGGAGCGGGACAGGGCCCTGCCCTTCCGGTCGAAACCGATGACCAGGAGTCCCTTTGACCTGTAACGATGGACCGCGCCCGGGAGGAGCGTTTCCCGGCTTCCCGCCTTCGTTGACCCATAAGGCGCGATCGTGAAGTCCACGGGCACGTCGAGGACGTTGCGAACGGTGATCTCGTCGGCCTCGAGGACCGTTTCCCGTTCCGGAGAGGGTTCGGCCGCCCTCCCTGCGGGGCGCGGGGGCCGCTCCGTCCTCAGGAAAAGGACGGCCGCGGCCGCCGCGACGACGAGGAGCGCCACGGCCAGGACGCGGACGGCGCGGCTCGCCGACATAGGCGCCTCAGGGGAGCTTCCTCTTGAAGCTCAGCGAGATGCCGCTCGCGCTCGAGCGCTCGACGGTCGTCTCGATCTCGGGCAGGCTCCGGGCATAGTCGAGGAATTCCTTGACGCCGTGCATGAACTCCAGGTTGAGGACGTTGTGGGCCGCGAAACAGCCTCCCGCCGCGAGCTTGGGCAGGAGCATCTTGAAGTAGTTCTGGTACCAGTCCTTGTCGGCGTCCACGAAGACGAAGTCGAAGGGCCCCTCGAGGAGCGGCACGAGCTCGTGGGCGTCGGCCAGCCGGGCATCGACAAACGCGTCCAGCCCGGCGGCCTTGAAGTTGGCCAGGGCTTTCTCGTACCGGGCCTCATCGATCTCGATGGTGACGAGCTTCCCTCCCGTCAGGCTCATGGCCCAGGCGATCCAGATGCCGGAGTGTCCCGTCGAGGTCCCGATCTCCAGGGCCCGGGTGTACTTATGCCGGACGATGAGGTCGCGGATGAAAAGCCCGTCGGCCGCCGTCACGTTCTCGTCCCGCCACTGGTCCCTATGCTCCTCCAGGAACTTTCGAACCGCGGCGTCGCGGTCAACGACCTCCCCCCGGGGCGCGGGGACCGCGGATGCGAACAGGGCCGCGGCCAGGAGAACGGCCGGAAAGGCGAAGCGGCGGCATTTCATCTCAGGACTCCTTCGCATCCATGACTTTATACTTTTTCCGGAAAAAGAAAAAGGCCGGGATCCCCGCGGCCAGTGTCAGAAGCGCCACCCCGGAGGGGCCCGGGCTTTGGAGGAAGCCCAGGAGGAGGATGGCCGTCCCGGTGAGAAGATAGACCGCCGGAGCGAACGGATAGCCCGGCATCCTGGTGACCACGGCCCCCCGCTTCCGGAGCTTGAACACGCCCAGGACGGCAAAGAGCGGGAAGATGCCGAGCGAGAATCCCATGTAGGTCAGGATCTGGTCGAACGAGCCGGAGAGGACGATGACGATCGCGATGAGGCCCTGGAGGAGAACCGCCCGCGAGGGCGCCCCGAGGACCGGGTGGATCTTGGCGACGGACCTGAAGAAATAACCGTCCCTGGCCATGGAGTAATAGACCCGCGGGCCGAGGATGATGAACGCGCTGAGGGAAGAAAAGAGGGCGAACGAGATGAAGACGGACAGGACGCGCTCGAAGGACGAGCCGAAAAGCCTTCCCGCGGCCAGTCCTCCCACCGATATGATCCCGCTCATCTCGGCCGGAGGGATGGCGTAAAGATAAAGGACGTTGAGGCCGGCGTAGAGCAGAAGGACGATCCCGGTCCCCAGGATCAGGGACCTTGGCAGGTTCTTCGCCGGGTCCTTGACCTCCGACCCGATGTAAGCGGAAGCGTTCCATCCGCTGTAGGCGAACATGATCCACATCAGGGCGAGACCGGCGCTCTTCCACCCGGCGAAATCGAAACGGAATGCCGCGCCCTGGACGAGGTTCGACCAATGGCCGTTCCCGGACGCGAGCCCGGCCGCGATGAGCCCGCCGATCAGGAGGATCTTGGAGACCGTCAGGACGTTCTGGACCTTGGCCCCGAGCTCTATCCCTCTCGCGTGGATGGCGGTGAAGAGGAGGATGACAAGGCAGGCCCAGGCCTTTTTAAGAACGGCCCCTTCGACTCCCGCGGGGAAGAGACCGGCATGGAGGAGCCCGGGGAAAGCCCGGGTGAAGTACTCCGAGAACCCGATGGCCGAGGCGGCGATCGGCGCCGAAAAGCCGACGAAGAAGGAGACCCAGCCGGAAAGGAACCCGAGCAGGGGATGATACAGCTCGGAGAGAAAAGCGTACTCGCCGCCCGCCCGGGGGATGGCCGCTCCGAGCTCCCCGTAGGACAGGGCGCCGCAGAGGGCGATGATCCCCCCGACGGCCCACAGCCCGAGCATGACCAGGGGATTCCCCAGGTCGCGCATCAGGAGCCCGGACGTCGTGAAGATGCCGGCGCCGATCATGTTGGCGACGACGATGTTCGTCAGCGGGAAGAGGCCGATCCTACGCGCCAGCCCGTCGCGTCCGTTCGCTTTCGCGCTCATCGGTTGCGTCAATCCACCACGAAGACCCTGGCCCCCGGTTCGGAACACACCAGGTGAAGATCTTGATCGTCGTCCCCGACCGCAAAGCTCATTCCGGGCCGGAGAAAGAACTCCCGTCCGTCGCAAAGGGTCACGGCGAGCGTGCCGTCGAGGACGAGCAGGACATGACCACGGGCACACCAGTGGTCGGACCGGAATCCGGGCGTGTACTCGATCATCCGGACACGGAGCCCGCCGCGCTCGACGGTTCGCCAAAAAGACGTCCCCGTTTCCCCTCTGTGTTCCTCCGCGGGGAGAGCGGCCCAATCCGTGACCCCGAACGGAACTTTCTCGTTCATCATGTCCCTCATTATACGCAGAAAACCTAACAAGAGTTAGCTCCGCATCTCGCTTTCTCTCGTGTTTCTTCGTATACTTGGGTCCGATATGCCGCGGCCAGCACGTGATTTTTACGAGGTCCAGAGCCGGCAGCGCCGCAGGACCGCGATCATCTTCGGCGCCCTTGTCCTGTTCTATTTCACGGCCGTCGGGCTCATATCCCTGGCCGTTCTGCTGACCTTCGGGATCTTCGCCGCCGGAAGCGGGCTCCTGACCGGCCCGTCCCTCGCCCGGCTTCTCCTTTTCGACTTCCTCCTTTCGGCCGGCGTCGCAGGGTTCCACTTCCAGGACGCCCGTAAGTTCGGCGCCCGCTACATCCTCGACCGCCTCGAGGCCGTTCCCCCGGACCCGGCCGACCGGTACCACGCCCAGTTCCTCAACACGCTCGAGGAGATCCGCATCGCCGCCGGGGCGCCGCGCGTCGCCGCCTACGTCCTCCCGACTTCGGCCGTCAATTCCATGGGACTCGTCGAATCGGACGGGACGCCCGCCGTCGCCGTCACCGAGGGCCTTTTGGCCGAATGCACGAGGGATGAGCTCCAGGCGGTTTGCGCCCACGAGCTGGCTCACATCGTCCGGGGCGATGCTCTCTTCGTGACCCTCGTTTGTTCGCTCGCCAACGTCTTCGAGAAGATGCGCGACGCCCTCGAGCCTGAAGCGCCCGAGCGCCGGCCGGGCGTCGGGCCGGCGAACCGCGGCGCAAGCGGGAGCGCGGCGCTCGTCTACGCCGTCGTGGCCCTGTCCTCGATCGTCATGCGGCTCCTCGGCACCCTGATCAGCCGCGAACGGGAGCTTCTTGCGGACGCCGCGGCCGTCGAGTTCGGGCGCGAGCCCACCGCCCTGGCCCGCGCCATTTACAAGGCCCACGTCCGGAACTCTTTCGTCGGCGATTTTTCCGCTTCCTACGCGCCCCTTTTCATCGTAGCGCCGGACTCCCGGGACGTCCGGGAAGGCTACTTCGGTCGGCTTTTCAATACCCATCCGCCGGTCATGAAGCGCATCGAGGTCCTGGCCGGGATGGCCGCCAAAAGGCCCGAAGAGATCGTCCGGCAGGTTTGGGAAGGACGTCGGGACCGGGAGCGGGCCCGGGACATCTTGCGGTCATTCGAGGAAACAGGGAATGAACGGTCGGCGGCCGCCATGGAAGGGAACGAGCCGGGAGCCTTAACCGCCAAACCGCCCGGAGCCGGTCCGGAAGCCGCCCGGGTCTGGCAGGTCCGCGGTCCGCACGGCGCCTGGGAGGGTCCCATGTCCGTCCTCGAGATGGTCTCCCTGCCTTGGTTCACGAGCATGCTCGTCGCGAGGAACGTGCCGGAGGGCGTCGAGGCCAAAGCCCGGGAATTCTCGCAGGTCCGCGAGGCCATGCGCGGACGCGGCCGGAGGAAGCCCCCCGACCCCGCCCGGGAGAACAAATGCCCCCGGTGCCGCGTCCCTCTGGCGGATTCTTATTACGAGGGCGTCGTCGTCCAGGCATGCCCGCGCTGCCGCGGAAGGCTCGTCGCGATGGCGATGATGGATCGTATCATCGCCAGGAAAGAGGTGGCCTTTTCAGAAGCGCTCGTCCGCAAAGCGGAAGAGTTCAGGGCCCGGTTCCTCTCCCAGCCGGTCCAAACGAAGAAGATCTCCGAGACGCCGCCGCCGGAGCCCCTCTCTTGCCCCGCGTGCGGCTATCCCCTGACGGCCCGGCCGTACAGCTACGCGTACTTCATCCCTGTGGACAAATGCCTGTCCTGCCATAAGATATGGTTCGACGCCGACGAGCTGGAGATCCTGCAGATCCTCGTCGAGAACTGCTAATCGAAAACCCTTTCCAGAGCGACGTACTTCTCATGGAGGACGAGGACCGCTTGTTCCACGGCGGCGTCGTCCGCGCCCCCGGACGCCACGGCGAGCGCCGTCGCGGCCGCGACGAGGTCGGCGGCGGCCGCCTGGAACCTGTCGTTGCGGGCCTCCATCCTCTTGGATAGCTGGGCCTTGGCGACGGCCTCGGCCTTGGCCTTGAGGTCCGGGCTCACGGCCCGTATCTCGCCGAACTTCTTATCCGGAAGGGACTTGTGAAAGACGACGTAAAGGACCTTGTGGAACTCATCCATTTCCCCGAGGACGGGGCGGACCGTCCTGACCAGCATTTCGTAACGGGCGTGGAGGGTTTCCGCGGCGTCGAGGAGGATCTGATCGTCCGTCCCTTTGGCCGCCGCGGCGTAGGCTTCGACGGACTTCTGGAGCTCCGCCAGCCCGGCCTGCCACTTCGCTTCCTTGTCCCGCAGGATGCCGGGGAGCTTGGCTCCGTACACTCGGGCCGCCAGCCTGTCGATCTCGGGGACGTAGCCCTTCAGGGCGGCTATATCCTTCTCCGGATAGGCCGTATGCCAGATGGGGTAGATGATCTCGTGGAACGCCTCGAGCTCGGGGACGCGGCTCTCCGTCTCCTGGGGAACGGCCACGGGGGCTGAGACGGCGAACAAAAGAGCGGCCAGGATGGGAACGATTCGGCGCATGAAGGCCTCCTTGAAAGCGGTGAGGCTCATTATATATCAAAGGCGATGGGATTTCATCCCGGGATTCACCCCTAAGGGTGATTGACGGCTAAACCCCCGGATGAAATATATATCCCGTACGATAAAGGGCGTGCCTCCGCCCCGGCGTTCGGCCGCGGCTCGAGGGACGCGGGAAGAGGTATCGGCTCAAATGGGCGCGAAAAAGATTCTCGTCGTCGACTTCGACCAGGAGTTCCTGAAATTCCTGTCCCAGTTCCTCCGCCACGAGGGTTTTACGGTGGTCACGGCGACCGACGGGTTCGCCGGCCTCGAAATGCACAAGAGCGAGGCCCCCGACCTCGTCATCACCGAGGCCATGCTCCCCAAGCTCCACGGCTTCGAGCTCTGCTCAAGGATCAGCCACGGCGCCGCCCGCAAGACCCCGGTCGTCATCGTCACCGGCGTCTACCGGGATACCGTCTACAAGACCGAGGCCCTGCATACGTTCGGGGCGTCGGCGTATTTCGAAAAGCCCCTGGACCCCAACGAGCTCATGGTCTCCCTGAGAAAGATCCTCGGCCTTCCCGAACCGAAGGAGCCGAAAGAAAAGGCGGAAGATCTCGTCGACGCCGCGATCATGGAAGCTATTGCGTCCCGGCGGGAGGCCTCCCCGGTCCCGCAGGAGCCGACAGGGAAATCTTCCGCCGATAAAGACATCGACAACATGCTCCAAAGCACCCTGGAGGAATTCGGCCTGAAACCGCCGAAAAAAAGGGCCGCGGCCGCTCCTCCAGCCAAGCCGGAGCCCCTTCCGATTAAGCCCGTCTCGGCGGGCCGGCCGGAGTCGTCCGCCCCCGCCAAGCCGGCCGCCCCGCTCGCGAGGGCGCCGCAGGACGCGGCGGCGCCTTCGAACGTCGAGAAGCCGAAGCTTCCCAGGCCCGCCCTCTCGTTCGGCGGGTACACCGAGAACAAAAAGAAGGGCTTTCCCCCTCGTCTCTTCGGGGCGGTCGCCGGGGTTCTCGTGTTGACGAGCGCGACGGTCTTCGTCCTGAAGCCGGGCAAGGGACGGCTCCCGGCCGCAAAGGCCGCCCCGACGGTCGTCGAAGAGGTCATTACGATACCGGAGCCGGCCGCTCAGGTTGTCGTGCCCGCCGAGAAGCCTGCGCGGGCAGTCAAGGCCCCCTCCCTCCCCAAACCCGAGGACATTGAGCCCCTGGCACCGGAGGCGTCCCAGAACCTGGAGATCCAGGCCCCTGAAACGGCTCCATCCCCCACCGAGGCCGCGCCCGTCGCCGCCGGCGAGCAAACCGTGGCCGCCGGGACGGAACCCCCGGTCGAGTTCCCGGCCATCAAGGTCAGGGCGGGCGACATCGTTCCCCTCGAGGAGGCGGACGTCCCGCCCCGCCAGATCAAGGCCGTCGATCCGATTTATCCCACCGCGGCCAGGAGCCTGGGCAAGCAAGGCTCGATCATGATCAACGTCCTGATCTCCGAGACGGGCGATGTCATCCAGACGGCCGTCATCGGCGGGGACAGGGGTTCGTTGGGTTTCGACAAGGCGGCCGAGAGCGCCGTCCGGAAATGGAAGTTCAGCCCCGCTGAGAAGGGTGGGGTCCCCGTCAGGGTTTGGAAGCCCGTGACGATAGGCTTCAAACTGAAAAAGGATCGCCCATAAGGAGTCCGACGATGGCTTTAAGCAAGGAACAAGAGGAACTCTACAGGAAGACGATGGACGAGGTGAAGCGACAGCTGGACGGGCTCGACGCGCAGGTCGAGCAGGAGCTCCAGAAGGTCCGGGAGCGCCTGGCCCAGCTTCAGGAATCCAAGAAGTCCCTCAAGATGGTCTTTGAGGGGACGGCCAAGCTCCTCGGCATCGAGCCCGAGCTCGACGAGGAGACCGGGGTCGAATCCCCGACCGTAGCCAAGATGTGATCGGGGCCGGGACCGGGGGGTTGCCGGCCTCTCCACGCTTTGCGGGAACCATCTTCCCTGATCGTCCGCATTCCGAATTGACACTCCGTTCGGACTTGGTGTAATTTAGAGTCCGCAAAGCGCTGAATCATGTTCGTTCTGTTCGGTCTTGTGATCGGTTTCGGGGCGGCCATTCCGCTCGGGCCGGTGAACGTCTTCGTCGTCTCCCAGACCTTCAAGCACGATTCCGTCCACGGGCTCATGGCCGGCCTGACGACGGCCGTCATGGACACCATCTATTGTCTTGTCGCCCTCGTGGGCTTCTTTCACTTCAAGTTCAACCTCGCCCCCTATATCGGGTGGATGAAAGGCGCGGCGACGATCCTGCTCGTCGGGCTGGGCCTCCGGCTCATCCGGCAGGCGAAAATGGCTGACGTTCCCGCGATCTCCGAGAAAAAGACGATCAAATCGTCCCGGCCCGTCTTCGGGGTCATCCTGCTCTACCTCTCGAACCCGACCCTCTACGCCTTCTGGATCGCCGTGGCCGGGACGGCGACGGCCCACCATATCGTCACGAATACGGGCTGGTCCCCGGTGATCTTCGCCATCGCGTGCGGCCTGGGCTCGATGGTCTGGTACCTGCTCCTCGTCAGCTATGTCGCCAGGCACCAACAGAAGATCCGGCCGTCCACCTTCCGGCGACTGCTCCTCTTCATGGGGATCGCCCTCGTCGGCTTCGGCCTCTACACCTTCGCCAGGATCTTCGTCTGACCGTCGGCTCCCGACCGGAGGGAGAGACGGCATGAACCTTCCGCCCCGGACTTCCGTATTCATCAGAGAAAGGAGAAGGCCCGATGAAATTCCTGCTTTGGCTGATCCTGCTTGTGATCTGCTGGCCCGTCGCGATCCTGGCCCTCATTATTTACCCGTTCGTCTGGCTCATCCTCCTCCCCTTCAAGATCGTCGGCATCACCATCGGCGCCGGGCTCGACCTGTTCAAGGCCATCATCACGTTCCCGGCCAGAGTCCTGAAGGGCTGATCTCTTCCCCGAATCCCTCCCGTCCGGCGGCTGGACGCCCACGGCGAATTGTGCCATTATGGTCTCCCGCTAAGGCGAACACCATGCAGGTCAGGATCAAAAAGATCGTCTACCCCGGAAAGAGCCTCGCCGAGCTCGAAGGGAAGGTCGTCTTCACGGATTCCGGGCTCCCGGGCGAGGTCGTCGAGGTCGAATCGGTTCGCGAGAGGTCGAGCTTCATCGAGGCCCGGACCGTCGCGGTCGTCGAGCCCTCGCCCCGGCGCGTCGAGCCGCGCTGCGGACATTACAGGGCCTGCTCGCCCTGGCAGGACATGGAGTACGCCCTTCAGCTCGAGGTCAAGGGCGGCCAGGTCCGGGAGATCTTCGCCCGAGAGCTCAGGATCGACCTCGCCGGCCCGGAGGTCGTCCCTTCGCCGAGGATCTGGGGCTATCGGAACCGGGCCCGATTTCACGTCCTGCGGGACGGCGGCGAGGCGCGCGCGGCCTACCACGAACCCGGCGAAGAGCACGCGTTCGTGCCGACCGGGCCCTGCCATCTCCTCCCGGACGAGATCAACGCCCTTTGCGCCGACATCCTGGATACGATCAATGCCTTCGAGGTCGGCGCGATCACCGACGTCGAGATCCGGAGGAGTTCCGCGGACGGCCGGATGCTGGCCGCCTTCGAGATCGGCCCCGGGGCGGACGTCCCCGAGATCCGCAAAGCGTTCGGCGGCCTGCGGGACAGGTTCCCGGTCGCGGGCGTCGTCGGCCTCGTTTCGGAGAAAGCGCGATTCCGGGAGCTCCCGCTCCTTGGGAAGGGCTTCATCGAGGAGGCCGCCGGCGAGGCGAGGTTCCGCCTCGGCCCCCGGTCGTTCTTCCAGGTCAACCGCGAAATGCTTTTCGCGGCCGTCGAAGAGATCCGTCGCGTCGCGGCCGCCGCCGGAGAGCCGAGGATCGCGGACCTCTACTGCGGCGTCGGCACCTTCGGCATCCTGCTGGCCCACGGGGCCAAGGAGGTCTTCGGCGTCGAATCGGATCCGGAGAACCTCCGCTTCCTCAGGAAGAATCTCCTGGCCAACGACGTCGGGAACTACGCCGTCTGCGAGGGGACGAGCGAGGAGTGGATCGGCGAACTCCTCGACAGGGGCGTTGACGTCGTCATCGTCGACCCGCCGCGCCGCGGCCTGGAGCCTTCGCTCGTCCGGGCGCTCGCCGAGCGGCCGGTCCCCGCGCTCGTCTATCTGTCCTGCAACCCCGCCACCCTCGCCCGCGACCTTAAGGGGCTCCGCGAGGCCTACGTCCCGGAAAGCGTGAAGGTCCTGGATTTCTTCCCGCACACGCCGCACATCGAAACCCTGGTCGTCCTGAAACGGGGCTGATCCATGACGCGGATGACCGCGGAGCTCATCGCCCCTTGCGGCATGAACTGCGCTCTCTGCGCGAGCTATCTGGCGTATATCTCGGACGTCCCGAAAAAGGCGGGCAAGGTTTCGCACTGCACGGGCTGCCGGCCGCGCGACAAGCAATGCGCCTTCGTCAAGAAACGGTGTGCGAAGATCGGCCGTAAAGAGGTCGACTTCTGCTTCGAATGCGGCGAGATGCCCTGCGCGGACCTCCTCCGGGTCGACAGGCTTTACCGGACGAAATACGGGATGAGCCTGGTCGCGAACCTGGGATTTCTCAGGGCGAAAGGCATGGCCGCGTTCCTGAGGAGCCAGAAGAAAGAGCACGCCTGCGCGGAATGCGGAGACGTCGTCTGCGTCCACGACGGGAAGTGCTGCGCCTGCGGCGCGATCCCTGAGCCTCGGATGCCCTTGAAGCCGCTCCCGAAACAGCCCGGGCCTCGGGCTTGAAGGCACCGGCTTCAGCGAGGGCCTTTTCTCCGAGCGCCGTGCGATGTCCGGCCGTCGTCTCTCCGGCCGGCTCCTCGTGGCTCGCGCCCGGTCCGGGCTTCCGCGGATCCGGCCCTCCCTCCGAACACCTTCGCCGTTTCGCGTGATAGCGGAGCCGTGGCCTGAATCCCCCCTTTTGAAACGGGGGAACCGGAGGACTTGTTCCTCTCTTTGGAAATGGGGGAATCGGGGGACCCGTACCCCCCTTTGGAAAAGGGGGGCTGGGGGGATTTATGCCCGGCGAGCTGACCACAGGCGGCGGCGATGTCGGCACCCTTGGAGCGGCGTTCGGTCA
Source organism: Candidatus Aminicenantota bacterium (assembly GCA_963813235.1). Classification (GTDB taxonomy): domain Bacteria; phylum Acidobacteriota; class Aminicenantia; order Aminicenantales; family Saccharicenantaceae; genus JALHVH01. Next base: position 29,035 of record CAWEYF010000025.1, read on the forward strand.
CATGCACCCTGCGCTCCTCGAGCCAGCGGACGAATTCCTTCATGACTGCCTCTTCGGGCGGGGCGAACCCCAGGCCGGGGACCGGGCTGTAGGCGATGAGGTTGATCTTGGCCCGGAGCCTGCGGGCGATCGCGGCCAATCCTTCGGCATCGTTCCGGGAATCGTTGACCTCCCGGATCAGGATGTATTCCAGGGTCATCATCCGGCCGCCCGATTCGAGATAGGCCTCGCAGGCCCGGACGAGATCTTCCAGAGGGTATTTCCTGTTGACCGGCATCAGCCGGTCCCTGAGCCTATCGGTCACGGCGTGGAGGGAGAGCGACAGGTTGACCTGGAGGTCGAGCTTCGCGAGGCGCTCGATCCCGGGGACGATGCCGCACGTCGATATCGTGATCCTCCGGGCCGCGATCCCCATGCCTTCGGCGGCATTCATGATGCGGACGGAAACGGCGACGTTGTCGAAATTATCGAGGGGCTCGCCCATGCCCATGAAGACCAGGTTCGTCGGCTCCTCGCCCAGGACGTCCTTGACGAAGAGGACCTGGCCCGTGATCTCGGAAGGGGTTAGATTCCGTTTGAAGCCGCCGAGGCCGCTGGCGCAGAAGCGCGCAGGCGAACTTGCAGCCGGCCTGGCTGGACAGGCAGAGGGTCCGCCGCGTCCCCGACGGAATGAGAACGGTCTCGACGTGGGGGCCGTCGCCGAGCCGGAAGAGGAACTTCTGGACCCCGTCCCGGGACCGGAGCCGTTCGACGGCCTCGAGGCGGCCGATGAAATACTTCTCTTCGAGCTTGTCCCTGAGCCCCCGGGAAACGTCGGAGAACTCCCCGAAAGTCGTCTTTCCCCGCCGGTAGAGCCAGGCGAAGATCTGCTCCGCCCGGAACCGGGGTTCGCCCAGGCTGCGGAGCTCTCCCTCGAGCGCGTCGAGCGCGAGGTCCTTGATGTCCTTTTTAGACGGCACGGCTTACCTTCCCCGAGGCCATTATACCCGGGGAGCGCTCCGAATGCGAACGGCGCCCGGGAGCGGTTTGACGGGGGGCGGCTTCTCCTATAAAATCGATTGCCGTCGATCAGGACCGGCGCCGTACTTCCGCCGAAAGGATTTCCGTGAACAGCATTTTGTCCTCGGCCGGGAACATCCCGCATCTCGGGGAGTTCCTCGCCTTGGCCTCGGCGTTGGTCTGGGCGGTCGCCGTCATCCTGTTCCGGATCTCGGGAAAGACCATATCCCCGTTCGCCCTCAACCTCTTCAAGAACACCATCGGCCTGCTCCTTTTTTTGCCGCTCCTCCCCCTTCTCGGCAGGCCATTCCTGCCGGCCGCGCCGGCAGCGGACTATGCCCTGCTCCTCGTCAGCGGCTTTTTGGGCATCGCCATCTCCGACACCCTGTTCCTCACGGCCCTCAACCTGCTCGGGGCGAGCCTCCTCGCCATCGTCGACTGTGTCTACAGCCCGTTCATCATCATCCTCTCCTACATCTTCCTCGGCGAGCGCCTCGACCCCTGGCAATTCCTGGGCGTCCTGCTGATCGCCGCGGCGATCGCGGTCATGGCATGGAAGAGCGCCGGCGAGAACGGCAAGCTCCCGCGCCGCGACCTCTTCCGGGGCATCGTCCTGGGCGTCCTGGCCATGCTTACCGTAGCCGTCGGGATCGTCATGATCAAGCCGATGCTGGCCCACACCGATGTCTTCTGGGCCACGGCCATGAGGCTCGCCGGAGGCATCGGCGGCCTCCTCCTCTTCCTTCCCTTCCACCCGAGGCGCCGGGCCGTCCTCGCCCCTCTCCTGGACGTCTCCCAATGGAAGGTCCTCGTCCCGGCCTCGGTCCTCGGCTCCTTCTTTTCGCTCCTCTTCTGGGTCGCCGGGATGAAGCTCACGCTGGCCTCGATCGCCGCGGTCCTCAACCAGATGAACGTCATCTTTGTCTTTATCCTGGCCGCCGTATTCCTCAAGGAAAAGGCCACGCCATGGAAGATCGCGGCCGTCGCTCTGGCATTCATCGGCGCGTTCCTCGCCTCGTTCCCCTTCTAGGCTCGCCTTTGAAGGACCTAGGGAGCGGCGATGACGGCCGCCCCTTGCCCCCCGACCCCGGGAACCAGTCCCGGCGGTTCCCCCATCGGCGAAGCCGATGGGTCCCCCTCCGCTACGGGGATCTTCAGGGCGGCCGTCATCACCGTGCCCGCGGGATATCCCGTTTGTCCTTCGCATAACGATCTATCTCGCTAGGCTGAGGCCCGTGCCTATCAGCCAGCCCACGCCAATCCATCCGGGTGAGTCTCAGAGGACACGACGCTGTTGCGTCGATACGTTCGATGGGATAAATTGAGCAGGTGAGTTCGCGCAAGGAGGACAGAGCATGAAGAGAACGCTGATCGTCCTGGCGATTACGACGATCCTGGCCGGGCCTCTCGCCGCGGGGAAGGTCCCCGTCAAGGAAGATCCGGGCGTCGTCTCGAGTCTCAGGCTCCTGGAAAAATGGGTGGCGTCGCAGGTCGAGTACCGGGACCAACCGGGCGTCTCGATGGGGATCGTCCACGGCCGGGACCTCGTCTGGGCCGCGGGATTCGGGATGAGCGACCGGGCCGCACGGACCCCGGCCACGCCGAAGACCGTTTATCGCATCGCCTCGATCACCAAGCTTTTTACAAGCACCGCGCTCATGCAGCTGAGGGACGCCGGGAAGCTCCGTCTGGATGATCCGATCACGAAGTTCGTCCCCGGCTTCAAGGTCGAGGACCCGTTTCCGGACGATCCGCCGATTACCATCTGGCACCTCCTGACCCACACGTCAGGATTGCCGGGCGAAGCGGCGTTCCCCTACTGGACCGACCACGACTTCCCGACGATCGAGGCCATCCTCGCGGTCCTTCCCTCCCAGGAGAAGCCCTTCGCCACCGAGACGAAGTACAGGTACTCGAACCTGGGCCTGGCCATCGCCGGCCAGGTCGTGGCCGCCGCGTCGGGCGAGCCTTACGAGACCTTCGTCGTGAGGCACATCCTCGAGCCTCTGGGAATGGCGGACACGTCCGTCTTGAGCCTGCCCGAAGCGCGCCGCGGGCGGCTTGCCGTCGGCTACGGACGGCGCTTTCCGGACGGGACGCGTCGCATCCTGCCGTTCACGGATTCCCGGGGTATGACCCCGGCAGCCAACATGTCCTCGACCGCGGAGGACCTCGCCCGCTTCGTCGCCTTCCAGCTCGGCGACGGGACGGCCGGCGGCAACCGGGTCCTCAAGGAAAGCACGCTCCGGGAGATGCAGAGGGTCCATTGGCTCTTCCCGGGCTGGAAAGCGGGCCGCGGCCTCGGTTTCTCTGTGCGCCCGTTCGACGGCAAGACGCTCGTCGGGCACGCGGGGTGGGTCGGGGGCTACCAGACCCAGATCGGCTTCATTGTCGAGGACGGAATCGGCGTGATCGTCCTGACCAACGCCGACGACGGCGTGCCGAACATGTACCTCGAACAGGCGCTCCGGGTCGTCGGTCCGGCCATCCTCAAAGCCGCGGCCCCGGAAACGGAACCATCCAAACCCGATGCCGCCTGGACCGCTTATCTCGGTCTGTATACCGACCCATCGGATTGGGACGTCGAAGTGATGTTGCTCGACGGTCGGCTCTATCTCTACAACCACGATTACCCGCCGGAGGAGAGCGCGCGGGGCGCCCTGGTCGAGCTCGCTCCCGCGGGCCCGAAAACCTTTCGCATGACGGGCGAGGACGCCACGAGAGACCTCGTCGTCTTCGAAACCGGGCCCGACGGACGGGTGACGAGAGTCAAGGTCGGGGAGAACTTCATCTATCCGAAGGGGCGATTTCCGGAAAGACAAAAACGATAAGGCTCTTGCCCGGATGCCGGGGTTCGTCGGCGGTGATGGGTGCTGGCCCGATGCCCCCCGTAGCGGAGGGGGACCCGGCGGCTTTGCCGACGGGGGAACCGACGGGACTGGTTCCCGGGGTCGGGGGGAGAGGGTCAGCCCCGTCACCGCGCCAGCGCAACGAACCCCGGAATCCGGAGACCAGTTAAAATTGATGGCCGGCGATCAGCCGTTCGGGCCCTTCAGGCGAGCAGTCGGGCAACCTCTTCGGCCGCGCCGGAGGCGTCCGGGGCGTAGCCCAGGGCCCCGATCCGGTCCGCGAACTCCCGGGTCACCGGGGCGCCCCCGATGATCACGGGGATCCCGAGCCCGGCGGCCCGAACGGCTTCGACGAGGGCTTCCATCTGGGCCATGGTCGTCGTCAGGAGAGCCGAGCAGGCGATGATCCCCGCCCCTTCGGCCCGGGCCGCTTCGACGTATTTCTCCGGGGGGACGTCGATGCCCAGGTCCACGATCCTGTATCCGGCACCCTTGAGCATCATGGCCACGAGGTTCTTGCCGATGTCGTGAAGGTCGCCCTTGGCGGTCCCGATGACAACGACGCCCCTCGGCTGGACCTTGTCCCGAACGAGGACCGGCTCGAGCCGCGTCAGCCCGGCGTTCATCGCCCGGGCGGCAACGAGCACCTCGGGGATGAAAATCTCGCTGTTCCTGAACAGGACCCCGACCGCCTCCATGCCCGGGATCAGCCCTTCGTTGAGGATGCGCTCCGCCGGAACACCCTTGGCCAGGGCCTCGTCCACCAAGGCCTCGACGTCGGCCTTTCTTCCCTTCAACAACGCGTCCTGGATCTCCTGGAACATATCGGCTCCTTCGCTTCGTCCGGTTTTCGAGTATCTCACAACAACTGAAACACAATGTCAAGAGACATCCGATAATGACGCGGCGATGAAAGCGTCCCATTATTGCCATTCTCGCTTGTCTCTCCCATTTTTGATATGATGACGGCAGGCGAAGGAGGGCTCTCATGAAACCCTTCAAGGTCGGCATCGACGATCGCACTCTCGGGCCCCTGGGGCTCTCCCCGTTCGAGACGCTCGACTGGGCCATCATGAACGAGGCCGACGGCGTCCAGTTCTCCGAGGGCGCGAGGCCGGCCCCGGACCGTTCCTTCCTCCGGGAGCTGGCCCAGTACGCGGAAGAGAACCGCTTGTACCTGGAATGGGGAGGCGGCGAGTATATTCCCCTCGACCCCGCCTCGGGAAAGCCAAGGGACGTGGCCGCCGTCAACCGGGCCGCCGCCGAACAGGCGCGAGCCCTGGGCATCGACACGGTTCGTGCCTCATACGCCGGCCCGAAGCGCTGGCAGCAGGGGTCCGTGCCCGCCGAAGAGTGCCTCGGCCTCGCCGCCCGGAACCTCCGGGAGCAGGCGCCGATGCTCCGGGACCTCGGCGTCACGCTCGCCCTTGCGACGCAGTCCGTCTTCTCGACGTTCGAGCTCCTCCGCCTGTTCGAAATGTGCGGCGTCCGCCCCGACGAACACCTGGGGATATGTTTGGACACGATGAACGCCCTGACCATGCTCGAGGACCCGGCGGCGGCCGCGGAGCGCGTCCTGCCCTGGATCGTGACCACCCAGGTCAAAGACGGCGCCATCCTGCTGGCCGAGGACGGCTTCATCGCGTTCGCCGCCGAAGCCGGGACCGGGGTCGTCGATCTCGAAACGATCCTTGGAAAGCTTGGGACACCCGACCGAAGGATCAACCTGACGCTCGCGGACCACGCCGGCGGCAGATCCATCCCGGCCTTCGCGCCCGGTTTCCCGGCGGCGTTCCCCGACCTCTCGGCCACCGAGCTCCTGACGCTCCTCAAGCTGTCCATGAAAGGCCAAAGGCTCCTGGACGAGGGCGGGCTTTCGATCCTGGAGCCGGACCGCTGGCCCGAGCACTGCGAGCGCCGCGTCAAGCGCGGCCTCCGGGCCCTCAGAAGGATCGCCGGCGGGGGAAAGCGTTAGGCGGGTACGGCCCTCCGGGAACTCCGCGTATCTTCCTATTTCCAGAGACCCGGGTTTCGTGCAATAATGCCCCCCATGCGGACATCGGGAGACGACCCATGGCGCGGCCGGCGGGAAAGATCGCGGTTCTGAAGGCGCTGGCCTCGAATCCCCGGATCCTGAAGGCCCGGCCCCGAACTCTCCGGTTCCTCCACCGCTATATGGGGGGGTTCCGCATCCAAAGGGCGGGGCGGAATCTTATCCTCCATTCCCACCTCCCGCCGCTCAATAGCAGGGCCTACGGCCGGTTCGTCGCCGAGCACCTCGTCGCCCGGTCCGAGGGGCCGTCCCACGCCCAAATCGGCCTGACGGACAGATGCCCGCAGAATTGCGCTTATTGTTATAACCGCGGGAGGAAGGGCGCGCCCATGGATAAGGCGACCATCCTCCGCGTCATCCGGGAGCTTCGGGAGCTGGGCGTCTTCTGGCTGGGGTTCACCGGCGGGGAGCCGCTCCTGAACAGCGACATTGTCGGGCTCACGGAAGCGGCGTCGCACGATTGCGCCGTCAAGCTCTTCACCACCGGATGCGGCCTGACGCCCGGTCTCGCGGCCGGCCTGAGGGACGCGGGCCTGTTCTCCGTGTCCGTCAGCCTCGACCACTGGGAAGAGAAGGAGCACGACCGGTCCAGGGGATACACCGGAGCGTTCCGGGCGGCGATGCGGGCCATCAATACCTTCCGGGCCGCCGGCGGGATCCAGGTCGGCGTCTCGGCCGTCCTCTCCAAGGACATGCTCCGGCCGGAGCGGATCGAAGCGTTCATGGGGTTCCTCGACGGCCTGGGCATTGACGAAGCCTGGCTGAGCGAAGCCAAGCCCTCGGTCCCCGCCCTCTGGTCCGACGACCTGCTGATCACCGAAGAGGAACGGCGCGGATTGACGGCTCTCCAGGACCGTCGCAACAGGCGGAACGGCATGACGGTCAACTACCTGGGCCATTTCGAAGGCGCGGACCGGTTCGGCTGCAACGCCGGCCGGAAGATGGTCTACGTCGACGCCTACGGCGAGGTCGGCCCCTGCGTGTTCGCGCCGATGACCTTCGGCAACGTGAGGAACGCCCCGCTCCGGGAGATTTGCGGGGATATGGCGGGACACTTCAGGCCGGGGAGCGCGTGTTTCATGAACGAGAACTACCGGCTCTTTCGGGAACGCTCGTCTCCGGGGCTCCCCCTGCCCCGCGAGGAAGCCGTCGCGTTGCTGAAGGCTGCGCGATTCGGGCCTTCGCCGAAATTCGAGCGCCTCATCAGGGATTGAAGGAGTGAACGCATGGACGGGAACGCGAATTCGAGCGCGAAACGGGTCGCCGCTTACGGGATGGCCGCGGTCTTCGCCGCCGTCGGGGGCGTCTTCCTGGCGGCGCCGGGAAGCGTCATCTCCTTCTTCAACTCGCTGTCGGAACCTCTGGGAATGAGCCCCGCTCCGGCCTCCGGGCCTTCCCTGTATTCGGCTCTTGCCGCGGCGTACATGTACATGGTCACCATTCTCGCCTGGAACATGGCCCGGCGACCGAAGGAGAACGTCTTTCCCCGCCTGCTCGTCCAGGCCAAGCTGGCCAGCGCGACCGTCTCCTTCGGCCTCTTCTTCGTAAGCGGGCCCTACCTCGTCTTTCTGGCCAATGGCATCGTCGACGGGCTCGTAGGGGCCGGCGTTCACGTATTGTTCCTCAGGATCGGAAGCACGGGCCGGACCGGTCCCCGAGAGGCTTGAAGCTTGAGCCTGAGGCTGAGCGCGATGCGGGTCTTCCTTCCTCCGTGCCTTAGAAGGAAGTACCTTGGAAAGCTCTTCCTCCTTACGGCCGAAGCCCTCGGAGCCGCCATGCCGGATCTCAAGGGTTGGTCCGACGAAGCCCTCCTTGGCCGCTTTTCCTCGTTCACTCGGGAGAACGCTTTGAAGGCCCTCGCCATGGGGAACGCCGAAGCCGTCGGTGACAGGCTCTTCCGGGGCGCTCGCGCGTTCGGAGAGGAGCTTCGGAGTTCGTTGGGCGCGAGGACCTTTGCCGACGCCATGGCGGCGGCGCGCGTACTCTACCGGGCGATTGGCATCGATTTCGAGGGCGCCCCGGACGGCACTGTCGTCATCCGGTCGTGCCGCTTTGCGGCGACCTATACGCCGGAGATCTGCGCGTTCGTTTCGGCCCTTGACCGGGGGATCCTGGCGGGGCTCGCGGGAGGCGGCGATCTCCGGTTCGTCCAGAGGCTGACCGCCGGGAACGATGCCTGCCGGGCTGAGTTTCGCCGGAAGGACGGACACGGATGAAGCGCGCCGTCATCGTCGGGAGCGGGGCGGGAGGCGCGGCCGCCGCCTCCGGGCTCGCCGGCCGCTTCTCCGTCACGGTCCTGGAAGCCGGCCGCGAGTTCCGGCCGTTCGGGGCCGGGTTCCGGACCGTCGACGCCTTCAAGCGGGCCGGTCTCCTCTTCGACGTCCGGGAGATCGGGCTCATGTTCCCGGCCATGAAGGCCTTCACGGCACGAGAGGGCATGGTCCTCGTGAAGGGGCGGGGGACGGGCGGCACGACGACCATCGCCGCCGGAAACGCCCTCCGCCTTGACGGCGACCTCAAGGAGTCGGGAATCGACCTGGACGACGAGTTCGCGGCCCTCGAGCGCGAGGTCCCCATCACGACCGCTCATCAGTCCCGCTGGAGCAGGACAACACGCGCCCTTTTCGAAGCCATGGAACACATGGGATTGGAGCCCAAGGCCATGCCGAAGATGGGCCGTTATGAGAACTGCGCGATGTGTGGACGCTGCGTCCTCGGATGTCCCCGAGGGATCAAATGGGACAGCCGGGCGCTCCTCGCCCGGGCCGTTGAACGCGGCGCAACGCTCCGCGCGAGGGCCGCGGCGGAGCGGGTCGTCGTCAGGGGTGGAGAGGCCGTGGGCCTGGAGGTCCGGGCCGGTCGCCGGCGCGAGTTCGTCCCGGCCGACCTTGTTATCCTTGCGGCGGGGGGATTCGGAACGCCCCCGCTCCTCGAACGCTCGGGCATCCCGTGCGAGCCGAGGCTGTTCGTCGACCCGGTGCTTTGCGTCACTTCGACATGGAAGGGCGCGCGCCAGGATCGAGACCTTCCCATGCCGTTCTACGCCCAAAGGCCCGGATATATCCTGTCCCCCTATTTCGATCCCCTGAGCTATTTCTTCAACAGGGACTGGCGCCCCCCGGCGGGGGATATCCTGAGCTTGATGGTCAAGCTCGCGGACGGGCCGTCTGGAAAAGTCGACGGCCGCCGAGTCTCCAAACCCCTCACCGGCGGAGACACGGAGCGCTTGGCCGAAGCCACAGGCCTGTGCCGGGAGATCTTCGGCCGCCTCGGCGTCCCGGCGGACGACCTCGTCTTCGGGACGCTCAACGCCGGTCACCCGGGAGGCTCCCTGCCGCTCGGGCCGGAAACCGCGGCGTCGCTCCACGATCCCCGATTGCCGGGAAACCTCTATGTCGCGGACGCGACGCTCCTCCCCCACGCGCTCGGGGCCCCGCCGATCCTGACGATCATGGCCCTGGCCAGGAAAGTGGTCCGCGTTTGCGCGTGACGGCTTCGCCCTTCCTTTGGCGCATGGCTTCCTCTATAATCGGATCGTAACCAGGAGGCGCTCATGTCCGAAGCCATAGGGAAAAAAGGCAACATCTGCATTCTAACGGGAGGCGGGGACGTTCCGGGGCTCAACCCGGCCATCCGCGCCGTTACCATCCGGGCCCTCCACGAAGGCTACCGGGTCGTCGGCGTCCGGAGGGGCTGGGCGGGCTTGGTCGATATGCGAAGGGACAAGGATGCCCCGAACCACGAGCATTACCAGGACCTCACCGAAGAGGTCGTCAATAAGATCGGCCGGACCGGCGGGACCTTCCTCCACACGTCGCGGACCCGGCCGAGCGCCGTCCCGGACGTCAACGTCCCCGAACACCTCCGGGATAAGTACAGGGAGAAGGTCAACGACCTCACCGAAGAGGTCCTCAAGAACCTGGACTTCCTGGGAATCGACACGCTCATCCCCATCGGGGGCGACGACACCCTGAGCTATGGCGTCCACCTCCATCACAAGGGCGTCCGGGTCATCGCCATCCCCAAGACGATGGACAACGACGTCCCGGGGACCGACTACTGTATCGGATTCTCGACCTGCGTCACCCGCACGATCGAGATGACGCACGCCCTGCGGACGACGGCCGGGTCCCACGAGCGTTTCCTGGTCATCGAAGTCTTCGGCCGCTATGCCGGGTTCACCGCCCTCATGCCGACGATGGCCGGAGCCGCCAGCCGCTGCCTTATCCCCGAAGCCCCCTTCAATATCGAGACGCTCTGCGAGCTCATGACCGCGGACCGTTCGACCAACCCCAGCCTGTATTCGGTCGCTCTCGTCTCCGAGGGCGCCATGTATGAAGGCAGCGGCATGGTCTATGCGAGCGACGAGAAGGACATGTTCGGCCACAAGAAGCTGGGCGGCATCGGCGATCGGGTCTCGCACGACCTCAAACAGCTCTCGCCGAGATTCAACAACGGCCGCCGGATCAACGTCATCAGCCAGCGTTTGAGCTACCTTGTCCGCTGCGGCGACCCCGACGCCGTCGATTCCATCGTCCCGATGGCCTTCGGGACGCTGGCCCTGGACCTCGTCCTCGACAACCGGACCGGCCGGATGGTCTGCCTCCGCAACGGCGTCTACGACAACGTCCCGGTCGACGTCGTGACCAGCACGAAGAAGGTCGTCGACGTGGACAAGTATTATGACCGGGCCCGGCTCCGGCCGATCTTCAAGAGCTTCAACCAGAAGCCGTTCCTCCTCGTGACGAGCGATTACTAGCCCTCCCGGCGCCCGTCCCGTCCCAGAGGACGGGACGGGGCGAGACGGCTTGAGGCCTCTCCCGATCTATGGTATCTTAACTGCGGTTCGGGACCGCAGACCGTCATCGGAGGGAATCATGTCCGTGAAAAGAACGCATCAGGGGCGGATCTTCTGGGGACTGATGCTCATCGTCCTCGGGATCCTGTTCCTCTTCGATCAGCTGGGCGAGCTCGACTTCGGGGATTTCGTCTCCAGGTACTGGCCGGCCGTCTTCATCGTCATCGGCCTGTCCATCCTCGTCGGCAGCGGGTTCCGGAGCGCCGGCCCGGCGCTCTTCTTCATCCTCTTCGGCGCCTTCTTCCTGCTCATGCGGCTCGAGATCCTGCACTATTCCCTCTGGCATTACTGGCCGGTGTTCGTCATCGCGGCCGGAGTGTGGGTCCTCCTCCGTCCGATCTTCGAGAAAGGCGGCGCGCCGGAGGAAAAAAAAAGCCCTGAGGCGGTCCTCACAGACGACGAGCTCGGCATCTCGGCCGTCTTTTCCGGCCTGAGGCGCCGGATCGAATCCGCGGCCTTCAAGGGCGGCAAGGCCGAGGTCGTCCTGGGCTCGCTTGACCTCGACCTGACCGGCGCCGGGCTCGCCGGGGACCAGGCGGTCATCTACCTGAGCGTCGTCCTCGGCTCCATCGTGGTCCGGGTCCCGCGTGACTGGCAGGTCGCGATCGACGGGTCGCCCGTCCTTGGGAGCATCGAAGACAAGAGGAGGCCGGCCGCGACCCCGGAAAAGAAGGTCATTCTCCGGGTGAAGGGCTCGGCGGTCCTGGGGTCGATCGAGTTCAAGGATTGAGTCGCCGCATGAGAAAGTCCCTGTCCTGGATCCTTGCCGTCGTCCTCACCCTGGCCTCTGCCGTCTACCAGAGGTTGACCGGGCCGACACACCCCGCCCGGGGCAAAGCCGCCGTCGGCGGCGCGGAGGTCGGATACCGGCTGCCGCGAAGCGCCTCGAACGACATGGATTGCGAAGTCTCCATCAGGATCGCCGATCCCACCGTCACCGGAACCCTCGTTTACCGGCGATTCAAGACGGAGGACGCGTGGACCACGCTCGGCCTTGAGCGGCGGGGGGACCGACTCGTCGGCCTCCTGCCCAGACAGCCGGCCGCGGGGAAGCTCGCCTATAAGGTCATCCTCGATGCCGGGGGCCGGGAAACCTCGCTCGCCGGCGAAGCCCCCCTCATCATCCGGTTCAAGGGGCCGGTCCCGGCCGCCGTCCTCATCGTCCATATCTTCATCATGTTCGCGTCCATGCTTTTCGCCGCCATGGCCGGGATCACGGCCCTGGGCCGCAAGGGGAACCCGCGGGCCTTCACCCTGGCGGCCGCCGTCCTGTTCTTCGCCGGCGGGCTCGTCCTCGGCCCGATCGTCCAGAAGTACGCCTTCGGCGTTTACTGGTCGGGCTTCCCCTTCGGGACCGACCTCACGGACAACAAGACGCTCATCGCGATGGCGCTCTGGATCGCCGCCCTCGTGGCCGGGCGCAAGGGCCGGCCCGCCCGCGGCTGGGTTTTGGCCGCCTCCGCGGCGACGCTCCTCATCAACCTGATCCCCCATAGCCTGTTCGGTTCCGAGCTGAAGACCTAGAGCTGGCGCGACGCCCGGATCCCGCGCATGATCTTTTCGCCATCGCTTGAGTCAAGACAGAACTCGGGGCGCGTCCCCGGGAAGGAGGGTCCCATGAGGACGATGAAGATGTTCCTTTGGAGCGCCGGGATCGGGGCGCTCGTCGCGGGCGCGGCGGCCCTGGCCGCCGGCGGACAGACCGCCCCCGCAGTCCCGGACGAGGTCAAAGCGCTGTTCCAGGGACACTGCGCCGTCTGTCACAAAGGCGTTTTCGCGCCCAAGGGGCTGAAGCTCGGGCCCGACGCCCTGCCGGGTTCCGTGCTGAACGTGGCGAGCAAGGAAAAGCCCGACCTCAAGCGCGTGGCCTCCGGCTCGCCGGAAACGAGCTACCTCATGATGAAGGTCCGGGGCGCCGAGGGGATCTCGGGCACGAGGATGCCGCCTCCCCGGAAGACCCCGTTGACCGCCGACGAGATCGCCCTTCTCGAGAATTGGATCAAGGGGCTCGAATAGAGGGAGGCGGCGCGGGAGGGACCGGAGGAGAAGACTGGCTGGCGAGGCGCCAAGGTTTTCAAAAAAAAGGAAGCGGGGCTAAGGAGGATCCCTCTCCAGCCAGCGCTTAGATTATAGAGCACTCCTTTTCCTTTTGTCAATACGCCGTCGCCCCCCGGGACTTGACATTTTTTCTTTTCATTGTATATTAATCCTATGGGATATATGAGTTATCAGGAGGCCCCATGCCCCGAAGGATAAAAGCGGCCGTTCTGGCGATCGCGATCCTGGTCTCCTATGGAGGCTGGAAGGGCCTCGAGGCGCTCCTCGGGCCCGCCCGGCCGCACGGGAGGCTTCGGGCCGAAGACCGGACGCCCAGGGAGCGGAAGATCATGAAAACGGACAAGGAGTGGGAGGAAACCCTCACGCCCGACCAATACCGGGTGATGAGGCAGTGCGGCACCGAGCCGCCGTTCACCGGAAAATTCAACGACCTCTACGCGGAGGGCGCCTACGTCTGCGCGGGGTGCCGGGCCCCCCTGTTCCGGTGGGATTCAAAATACGACCAAGGCTCGGGATGGCCGAGCTTCTCGTCCCCCGTCGACAAAGAAGCCGTCGAATACCGGGAGGACCTTTCGTTCGGCATGAAGAGGATCGAGGTCCTCTGCGCCTCCTGCGGGGCCCACCTCGGCCACGTCTTCGACGACGGCCCCGCGCCGACGGGAGAACACTTCTGCGTCAATTCCACAGCCCTGGATTTTCTCCCCGGGCGGGCGGCCGCCTCCGCCGCTTCCGTGAAAGACGCGGAGGCCGGCGGGCCGGGGACGGCCACATTCGCGGCGGGCTGTTTCTGGGGCGTCGAGGACATGTTCCGGAAGGTCAAGGGCGTCACGGACGCCGTGAGCGGCTACACGGGGGGTGCGACCAAGGACCCGACCTACGGCGAGGTCTGTAGCGACCGGACCGGCCACGCCGAGGCGGTCCGGGTAACGTTCGACCCGGCCGTCGTGAGCTACGAGGAGCTCGTCCGGTTCTTCTTCACCATCCACGACCCCACCCAGGTCGACCGCCAAGGCCCGGACGTCGGCACCCAGTACCGTTCCGTCATCTTCTTCCACGACCAGACGCAGAAGGAGACGGCGCTGAAGGTCATGGCGGAGGTCGGGGCCTCGGGGCGCTTCGAGAAGCCTTTCGCCACGACGCTCGTCCCCGCTTCGGAATTCACGCGAGCGGAAGAGTACCATCAGCGCTATTATGAGAAGAGCGGGAAGAAGGCCTGCGCATTCTGAGGGGCCGCGGCCGTCAGGCGACGGGGTCTCCGACAAGAGCCCTGACCCGGGACAGGAGGCTGTCCATGTCGAACGGCTTTTCGACGAACTCGTCGGCGCCGTTCATCCGGGCCTCGGCCCGGAACGCGGCCTGTTTGAACACGGCCGTGGCCAGGACGACCCGCGTCGCGGCCATGTCCCGGTGCCCCTTGATCTTCCGGCAGAGGGAGATCCCGTCCATCCTCGGCAAGAGCACATCCGAGATCACGAGGCCGGGTCGCTCGCGTTCGGCCACGGCCCAAGCCTCTTCCCCGTTCGCGGCCGTCAGGACTCGGTACCCCTCCTTGACGAGCCGGGAGCCGAGCAGGAGAAGGGTCGCGCGATCGTCGTCCACCACGAGAATTTTGCCGGAATAGCCGGGGACCATGCGGCCCATGCTATTCCGAGAGGGGCCCCTTGTCAAGAGTCCTGAGGGGGGATGCTTTCCGGTCGGATCCCGGGGGAAATATTTTTTAATAAAAATGAAAAAAAGACTTGATTTTCATGGAAAATAGGTTTAAATTTGTCGCTACTATATTTAGTAGATATAAGATATTTTCTATAATCTACGAAAATTCCGTCGCGGGGTGGGATAAAAGGCTCGGCGGGGCAGGCGCGACAGGCATAGGCTCGCGGGGGTAAAAAAAAAACCCGAAGGCTGGTGCAACGGATTCGTTAATATGGCCGTTATCTTATATATCTTATAGACATAGTAAGGTTAAAGGGAGACGAAAATGGCGAACGGATTCAAGAACGGATACAAGTTTGAAGAGCAGGAGCTCCTCCAGCTCCTCCCTCTGAGGAGGACGGAGCCCTCATACGCCGACGACATGGATGTCTTCGCGCCGGCGGTCCCCGCCGCCGGTCGCATCGGGACCTCCGGGACCCGGCTGAAGCCCGTCAAAGGAAAGGCCCACGCCGCGCCCGTCACCCGGCCCGGGGACGGGGACCAGACGGCCGACCTCGTCCGGATCTATCTTAAGGATATGGGCAGCTACCTCCTATTGTCGCGCGAGGAGGAGATCTCCTTGGCCCGGCGGATCGAGCTGGGCGAGAAGGCCATCAACAAGGCCCTGGCCCGGACGCCTTTCATCCTGGACGAGCTCGTCGCCCTCGAGATGCAGATCCGGAAGTCCCCCGAGCTGGTCAACAAGCATTTCAGCCTGGGGGAGGAAGAGCTCACCCCCGAATCGATCGAGCAGAAGAAGGCCGCGATCCTGGACGCCATGAAGAGGATCAAGACCCTCAATACCCGGCTGGCGAAGCTCCGGCCGCTCGTTGCGAACCGGACCGCCCGGGGGCGCCTCGTCGTCCGGATGATCAAGCTTGCCCAGGGCATGGACATCCGGCCGGACGCCAGGGACAAGGCCATCGAAAGGATCCGCGAACGTCTCGGCCGGGTCGCGCGGAAGGGCCAGGCCCGCCAGAGGGCGGAGGCCAGGAACGTCCTCCGGAGGATCGAGCGGGGCTTCAAGGCCAGGGACAAGGCCAAGAGCGAGCTCGTCTCGGCCAACTTGCGGCTCGTCGTTTCCATCGCCAAGAAGTACCAGAACCGGGGCCTCCAACTCCTCGACCTCATCCAGGAAGGCAACATCGGCTTGATGCGTGCCTCCGACAAGTTCGACTACCGGCGCGGCCACAAGTTCTCGACCTATGCCACCTGGTGGATCCGCCAGTCCATCACCCGGGCCATCGCCGACCAGGGCCGGACCATCCGGATCCCGGTCCACTTGACAGAGACCATGCACAAGCTCAACAAAGTCTCCCAGGGCATCATCCAGCAAAGGGGCAAGGAAGCGACCCCCGAGGAGGTCGCCCGGAAGGTCGGACTGCCCCTGAACAAGGTCATCGACATGATGTCCACAGCCCAGGAGCCCGTCTCCCTGGAGACCCCGCTCGGGGAGAACGGCGAAACGTCCCTCGGCGACCTCGTCGAGGACAAGAGCGTCCTCTCCCCTCCCGACACGGTCATCCACATCAGTCTCAAGGAGCAGATCGAGGACGCCCTGCGCGGCCTCCCCGAGAGGGAAACGACGGTCCTCCGGATGCGTTACGGCCTGGGCAACGGCCGCGAATACACCCTTGAAGAGGTCGGCCAGCACTTCAACCTGACGCGGGAGCGCATCCGCCAGATCGAGCTCAAGGCTCTCAAGCGGCTCCAGCAGAGCGCCTCCGGGCAGAAGCTCCGGTCGTTCTAGAGGCCGAGGATCGCGAGTCCGGCGGGACGGGTGAAGCCAGACGAACCGCCCGGCTCATCCCCGACCCGGAACGAACGGTCGGACCCCAGAGTGTCGTCCCTGACGGATCGCTTCAGGCGGGGGCCACACCTTCCTTTCCCACCTTCGGGAGTCGATGGGTGTCCTATTTATTGACACTTTTTCCCTCTTCCTCCGGGCCCGACGTCGGGCTCGAAATATTGTAATCATATTTTATATCTATAACTTATGCTGAATCCGGGCGATCGATGCCCCGGCCGAGCCTTGATAGAGGGCCCGTTTTCTGCTAATGTGGTCCTTTCCCGGCGAGAACGGCGGAAACATGAACGGCGACGCAGTGCCCAAGGTCTGCTTCATAGCCCCCTCCACATGTCTGCCTAGGAGCCAGAAAGGCTCCCTCGACAGGGCCATCCGGCTTCTCAAGAAGGGGGTCGGGGTCGATTCCGTCTACCTCAGCCCGTTCGTCTACTTATCCGACGAGCGGATCGACCACGTCACAGGGTCTGCCGAGGCCCGTTCCGAGCATTTCAAGAAGGTCATCCGGGAGCAGGACCTCATCTTCTCCGTGACCGGGGGCACGGGCGCCGAGGACCTTGCTCCGAAGATCGACGCGAAGGATTACGCGGTCATCCGGAAAAGGCGGCCCGTCTTCGTCGGGTTCTCGGATTTTACCTTCCTCATCAACGAGATCTACTACCACACCCGCGTCCCGGCCGTCTATTTCCCCTCCCTCAGGATCGGCAAGGGGAATTTCCGGAAGGTCCTTCCCCTGATCATGGGCGAGGAGGTCCAGTACCAGGGCGCCGCATGGCTGACCCCCCCTCCGGCCAGGAAGTTCTCCGGCATCCCCATCGGGGGGAATCTCACCACATTCGTCAATTTCCTCAACCGCAAGGACCCGCCGAAGTTCAACTGGAAGCGGCACATCCTATTCATCGAGGACATTCAGATCGACGTTGAGGACATCCACCGGCTCCTGGCCGCGCTCCGCCGCCACCGCGTCTTCCGGGACATCAGGGCGGTCGTCGTCGGCTCCCTGAGCGGGCATGCGCGGAACCACAACGCACGGAAAGACCAGAGGGAGGCCCTGAAGTTCGTCCACGCCTATCTTGACGACGTCATCCGCCAAAGGCGGAAAGCCGGCCGGCCGATGCCCATCCTGGCCGTCACGAACTTCGGCCACAAAATCGAACGCAACATGATGGCCGTACCGGTCGGGGGATACGTCTCCATCTCCAAGAGCCGGAAGATCGTCTTCCGGATGCACAAGCCGAAACGCCAATCCTGACCCTGTTTCCGGAGCGCGGCCGTGAGAACCGCCGGGACCGGTTCCTGGGGTCGGGGGAGGGAGAGGGGCGCACCTCCAAGCTAAGGCGATGAAGGCCGCCCTGAAGCCCCCCCGTAGCGGAGGGGGGCCCGCCGTTCGCGGCGGGGGAACCGCCGGGACTGGTTCCCGGGGTCGGGGGGGAGAGGGGCGCACCTCCAAGCTAAGGCGATGAAGGCCGCCCTTCATCGCCTCCGGAGCCAGGCCAGGGCCTGCAGGGCGGCCACGCAGCCCTCCCCGACGGCCGAAGCGATCTGAAGCCCCCCGCAGGTCACATCCCCGGCGGCAAAGACGCCCGGGAGATTCGTCTTCTGGAACCGGTCGACCGCCACGCACTGCTTGGGGTCGAGGACGATGCCGGCCCGGCTGAAGAAGGGGGCCGTCGGGATCTCGCGGAAAATGAAGACGGCCGATACAGTGAGCTCCCGCTTGATATCCTTGTTGCCGAGGACCACCTTTTCGACGTGCTTTTCGCCGGCGATCTCCAGGATCTCGACGTCCGGGTGAACGGGGATCCCCTTCCGGACGAACTCGTCGGCCGCGGACCGGGCCGCGTCCCCGCCCTTGACGCCGGGGATCCAGTGGACCCGGCAACCGAGCTGTGCAAGGGCCTGGATATCCTCGATGGCCTCGGCCGAGTTCCCGTAGCCGACGACGTCGGCGCCCCTGTACAGGGGCCCGTCGCACGTCGCGCAGTAGCTGACGCCCAGCCCGGTCAGCCGGTCCTCGCCCGGGATCATCCGCTCGCGAGATAACGGCTTCCCCGTGGCGAGGATGACGGCCCCGGCCTCAATGAAGGAATCCTTGGTCGAGATGTACTTGGGATCCGAGTCCAGCCCGAGGGCGATGGCGTCCCCGGAGACGATCTCGGCCCCGAAACGCCGGGCGTGGTCCGTGAACTTCCCGAGGAGCTCGAGCGAATTGATCGGGGGGAATCCCGGGTAGTTCTCGATCTCATAACCGAGCGCCATGCGGGAGGCCGCCCTTCCCTTGAGGACGACGGTCGTCTTTCCGGCCCGCGCCGCGTAAAGCGCCGCTGTGAGCCCTGCGGGCCCGGCCCCTACGATCAGGACGTCGGCCTTGATGTTGTTCAGCATGGGCATGACCTCTGCGTGTATCTTATCAATATCGGCCGGTTCCAGCCAAGACTGCCGTAGAGGATATTGCCGGGTCCCCTGCGTCCCATCCGTCCCCCCGGTTTCGTCGGGTTCTTCGGTCTCGCCGAGCTCTTTGCTCCAGCGGCCTAGTCTGCGTTCCCCTTCGGGTGACAGGCATAGCAGTTGGCACTGTTGTAGACGTAGCCGGAAACGCCGCGGTGGTGCGAATCCATCGTGGCCTTGTCGTGGGTGTGGCAGTCCGTGCAGGAGAATTCCCGGTAGTTGGACGTCAGATGGCAGTCCGTACAGGCGAAGCCTGCGTGCCTCCCGGACTTGATGGGAAAGGCGTGCTGGAAGACGGCTTGCGACCACGATATGTGGGTCGGCAGGTGACAGGCCTCGCACGTCGTCGGGAAGCCGGAGGCCTTGTGGTTGGGCTCCGCCGTCGCGTTGTAATCGGCGGCGTGACAGCCATAGCAGTTCGTCGGCAGGTTGTAGCCCTTGGCGTGGCAGGCATTGCAGTCCAATGTCGCGTGCGCCCCTTGGAGGGCGAAGAACTGGCTGTGGTTGAACGAAGCCCCACCCCAGCTCACGGCGCCGTTGCCGTGGCAGGAAACGCAGTCGGTCGGAAAGCTCGACGTCCTGTGGTTTGGATCGGTGGTCGCGTTGTAATCCTTGATATGGCAGGCCGCGCAATCGGTCGGCGTCCCTTGGTAGCGGCCCCCGGGATGGCAGGCCGCGCAGTCCAGGGTCTGGTGCCGGCCCCGGAGCGGGAAGGCCAGGTGAGCGGCCACGGCACCCGCCCAGCTCACAGCACCGTTGCCGTGGCAGGCAACGCAGTCGGTCGGAAAGCCCGACGTCCTGTGGTTTGGATCGGTGGTCGCGTTGAAGTCCTTGATGTGGCAGGCCGCGCAATCGCTCGGCGTCCCTTGGTAACGGCCCCCGGGATGGCAGGCCGCACAGTCCAGGGTCTGGTGCCGGCCCCGGAGCGGGAAGGCCACGTGGCCGGTCCCTGCGCCCGCCCAACTCGTCTGGCCCCGGTGGCACGTCGTGCATTCCGTCGGAAAGCCGCCGGCGACGTGGTCGGGGTCCTTGGCTCCCCTATAGTTATCCGCGTGACAGGAATAGCAGTCGGCACCGGCCTTTCGAAAATCCTCCCCGTGGCATTCGGCGCAATCCAGGGTCCTATGGATTCCCTCGCGCGGGAACCCGGTCATGGTCTCATGGTCCCAGGCGCTCGGCGGAACGCTCTTCCAGGACATCGGCGTGTGGCAATCCCCGCAGTGGGCGCCCAAGCGCAACTGGTAACGGTCGTCCTGACGCCGGTCCCAGTGGCAGGCCTCGCAGGAGGTCGGGGTTCCCTCGAAGACCCCCTTGATGTGGCATTCGGCGCAGGCGACCGTCCGATGCCGGCCGACCAGCGGGAAGTTAGTCCCGTCGTGAGTCTCGACGGTCCATTTTTGGACGTCCCGAGCGGGCTGGACAGGCTTCTCCTGGCCCGTTCCCCACAATCCCCAGGCCGCGGCCAGGAAGAGGACCGCCCCCGTCACAACCGCCCCGACAGCCGGCCCATTTCGTTTCGGTCCCTTCATGATATCCCTCATTTCCGGAGGATCAGCCTGAGGAAGAATTGGTGCTCGCCGGCGTTCTTCTGGATGAAATAGCTGTATTCCGCGGATACCGAAAGCCGCCGGTTGATCGGGACGAAGATGTTCGCCGCGAGTGTCTTGTATCCGTTGAGATGGATGATCTGCGGGTCGCCCCCCGTCGAAGAGAAGCGGAGGCCGTTGTAGGTGTTGGCGAAGGACACGGTGGCGGAAAACCGCCCGAAGGTCCTGTCGAGGGAGAGATAGTAGGAGTTGGACTCCGCGTGCGTTCCCCTGTTCGAGGAGTAATCCCCGTAGGCCGTGATGCCGCTCTTCAGGATGTCCATCGCCGAGGCCCCGAACCGCCAGGTATGGTTCCGAATATCCAGATCCTTCTGCCGGCTCTCCAGGCGGGAGAGGTAAAGGCGGATTCCCTTCACCGGCTTGACCGATAGACGGCCGCCGTACTGTTCGCTGTAGAAGAAACGCTCGAGCTCCCTGTCCGGGAGGCCGGGGTCCTGGGAGCGCTCGAGCACGTAGCCGTGAAAGTCGAGCCCCCGGCCCGAGCTATAGAAACCCGTGACGTCGGCCATGCGTCCGAGGTCGACCCTGGCGTTAAGGAAGAGCCGGGACAAACGATCCGCCGGCTTCACGTCTTTGCCCAGCTCGAACTCCGCGTTCCCGAAGACGTAAAGCGCTTCCTTGACGGGGACGAATCCCTGGGCATAGACATAGGTGCGCTCGGTCCGGCCGGAGTATCGAAGCTCGTTGAAGCTCAGGGACAACGAGAGCGCCTTCGGTCCGGTGAACCGGGCGAACGCGCCGTACTTCAGGTAGCGGGTGTCGAACTTCCGGGCGTAGACCTGCTGTTCGAGCCCGGCATATCCGCCGACGAGCAGGGCGGACCGGAGCTTCCAGCCGACGATGGAACCGAGGAGCTGGCCGATGCCTGCCGTGTCGTAGAGGTTCATCTGGCCGACCGAAAGATACAAAGGGCTTGACGGCGAGTCGTACGTCAGGCGCAGATTATAAAGGAGGACCTGGTTCGAGCTCCGCTCGGCCAGGTTCTGGCGGTCGCGGAAGTCGATGAGGAGCCTCCAGCTCCGGGAGGGCGCTTTGGCGAGCTCGAATTTGATCCTCGTCCCGAGCTGGGTCAGGCCTCCCCCGCCCTGGGCGAAAGCGGTGCTGTACCAGTCGAAATAGAGGGTGGCCCGATAAGAATAGGACGGGGTCGGGGACGCTGCGGCCTGGGCCGAGGCCCGCCCCCAGAAACAGGCTAGGATCGCCGTTCCGATCACGAAACCGCGCATCTTGTGCATCGTCATGGTCTCACCATTTCACGGCCGGGCTCCGATCGATACGCCAGTCGGCCCCGGAATGGCAGGTCAGGCATTCCTCCTGGCGGCCGGGATGGGGCGCGTCGTGGCAGGCGGAGCAACGGGCGTCCCGGAGGAGGTAGGACCTCCAGAGCGTTCTCCGAAAGGCGGCCTTCCCGTAATGACAGGCCCCGCATTCCCTGACCCGGGCGTGCGCGCCCTCGAGGGCGAAGCCGGTCTCGCCGTGGTCGAAATCGCCGGGGTCGAGCGGTACGAGCTTCGCGTCCGGGCCCTGGTGCTCGGCATGGCAGGCCCCGCAACCCTCGGCCTTGTCCCTGTGGAAGCCGCGGCCCTCCTTGATGCGCAGGGCGATCTCCGTATGGCAGGACAGGCATTTCGCCGGCGCCGACTCTCCTTCGGGAGTGTGACAGGAGGAGCAGGCCTTGATCCCGGGCCTTTCGGCATGGAAGGCGCTGAGAGGCCCCGGGGCGTCGGAGACGTGGGATTCCTGGGCCGACAGCGCGCGGGGAGAGGGCGCGAGCACGGAAACGATCGCGAGAGCTGAGAGGGCGACGACGAGGACCCCCGCTTTTTTTGAGGCGGCCACTTCCCTTATTCCTTAATGACTATTATATAGATAGATTTTATAAATGCAACCCCCCTTGTGCCGCTTCCGGATCGGTGGTAGAAATGGCGTATAGGAGAATCGATGAACATGAAACATGCGCGCCGGGCCGTCGCCGTGGCCCTCTTCCTCGCGGTTTTCGCCGCCCCGACCCTGCCCTCCCGGGAACCGGTCGACAGGGACATGGTCAACCGCATCTGGCTGGAGGGGACGAACCGCTCCCGGGTCATGAGCTTTCTGAGCTACATGACCGACGTCCTTGGCCCCAGGATCCCCGGCTCGCCGGCCTACGAGAAGGCCTGCGCCTGGGCCGTCAAAACGTTCACCGAGCTCGGCTGCGTCAACGCCGCCGTCGAGCCGTCCGGGGAATTCGGCCCCGGCTGGTCGAGCGAATATATCTCGGCCCACATGACCGCGCCTTCCTACATGCCCATCCTGGCCTTCCCGAAGCCGTGGACCGGAAGCACCCGGGGAAAGGTCGTCGGGAGCCCGGTCCCCGCGTTCCTCAACACGCGGGCCGACCTGGAGAAGTACCGCGGCAAGCTCAAGGGCGCCATCGTGTTCACGAAGCCCGCCCGGCCGACCCGCCCGTCCTTCAAGCCCGCCGCGAGCCGCTTCACCGACGCGGACCTCAAGGAGCTCGAGGCGACGCCCATCCCGGTGAAGCCGAAGGAGTTCGGCGAGCCCAAGGGCGAAGGGCCGACATGGGAAGAAACCCAGGCGTTCTTCCAGGCCGAGGAGGTCGGCGTGCTCGTCGAGCCCTCGAGCGAAAGCCGCGCCGATTACGGAACGGTCAAGGCCGACGCCTACGACGGCGACGGCAAGAACGTCGTCACGCGGGGACAGAGCCCGCGCATCATCATGGCGGCCGAACAGTATAACCGCGTCTGCCGCATCATGGACCTCGGGGTCCCCGTGACCCTGGAGATCGAGGTCCGCAACTCCGTTTACGAGAAGGACCTCAAGGGCTACAACGTCGTCGCCGAGATCCCCGGGACCGACAAGCGCGGCGAGATCGTCATGCTGGGCGGCCACCTCGATTCCTGGGCGGGCGGCACCGGCGCCGTGGACGACGCCGCCGGCTGCGCGGTCGTCATGGAGGCCATGCGCATCCTCAAGGCCCTCGGCGTCAAACCGAAAAGGACGATCCGGGCCGCCCTTTGGACGGGCGAGGAGGAGGGATACTACGGCTCGCGGGGCTACGTCGCGCGCCATTTCGGCAGCACGGACAAGGGCGATCTCGCCGATTCCGCGTTCGACGAGAAGGAGAAGACCTGGCGGAACCCCCTGGGCGACGCGACCAAGGTCCTGGCCAAGCCCGAATACGCGAAGATCTCGGGGTACTTCAACTACGACAATGGCTCCGGCCGCATCCGGGGCATCTACATCCAGGAGAACTTCCAGGTCCGGCCGATCTTCGAGGCCTGGATGGAGCCGCTCAAGGACCTCGGCGTGACGGCCATCGCCCTCCAGAACACCGACGGGACGGACCACCTGCCCTTCGACGGCATCGGCATCCCGGGCTTCCAGTTCATCCAGGACCCGCTGGATTACTTCCCCAACCTCCACCACACGAGCCAGGACGTCTACGACCACTGCGTCCCCGAGGACCTCATCCAATCCGCGGTCGTGATGGCGAGCTTCGTCTACAACGCCGCCATGCGGGACGAAATGCTCCCCCGCAAGGCCCTGCCCATCCCGGTGGAGATCAAATAGGGGGTCGCCTTCGAAGGATTCGGGGAGTGGAATACGGCGATGAGGGCCGCCCCTCTCCCCCCGACCCCCTGGAACCAATCCCGGCGGTCCCCCCCGCCGTGAACGGCGGGGTCCCCCCTCCGCTACGGGGGGCTTCAGGGCGGCCTTCATCGTCGTGCCAAGCGGGTTGACTCCTGTGTCCTTCGTGCGACGATTCCTTGCCAGTCGGTGGTCTTAAGCTCAAATCCCCTTTGCCATCGCGGGCCTTCACGAAAGCCCCCCCCACCAAGACATTTATTGTTTGGGAACGCTCGCGTCCATGCCGTATAGCCGCACATGTACTTGAAGAATTTCCTTGACATCCGCTTC
Source organism: Candidatus Aminicenantota bacterium (assembly GCA_963813235.1). Lineage (GTDB taxonomy): Bacteria > Acidobacteriota > Aminicenantia > Aminicenantales > Saccharicenantaceae > JALHVH01. The sequence continues at coordinate 53,324 of CAWEYF010000025.1, forward strand.
CTTATATCGTATATTTACGATATACGTTAAGAGAGGATAGGATGGCCGAGGCGAAGAGCGGACTGTTCGGGAGCGAGATGGCGCGGCTGGCGGACACGGCCCGGGCCCTGGCCCATCCCGTACGGATCAGGATCCTCCGGATCCTGGCCGAGCGGGAGGTCTGTATCTGCGGCGAGATCGTCCGGCTCCTCCCCCTCTCCCAATCGACGGTGTCCCAGCACCTCAAGGCGCTGAAGCGCGCCGGGCTCATCAAGGGAGAGGTCGAGGGGCCGAAGACCTGTTACTTCCTCGACCGGAAGGTTTTGGAGAAGGCCCTGCGGGGGTTCTCCGGGCTGTTCTCGTCCCTCTGCCCGTGCGACAACAAAAAGAAGAAAGGAGACGAACGATGAAGGACGCGAAGGAGATCCGGAAGATCGTCAAGGAAAAGTACGGGGAGATCGCACGCGGGTCCGATGAGGAGCCGGCCTGCGGTTGCGGCTGTTCCGGCGAGAGCGGCGAATCATGGACGGTCGACCTCGACTACAGCGGGACGGACGGCTACGTCCCCGACGCCGACCTCAACCTCGGTTGCGGCCTGCCGGTGAAGCATGCCGGCATCGCCCCCGGCGACACCGTCGTCGACCTCGGCTCGGGGGCCGGGAACGACGTCTTCGTCGCCCGCCGCATCGTCGGCGACGCCGGGCGGGTCATCGGGATCGACATGACCCCGGAGATGATCGACAAGGCCCGCCGCAACAACACCAAGCTCGGTTTCGCCAACGTCGAGTTCCGGGCCGGAGACATCGAAGACCTGCCCGTGGAGGACGCCTCGACCGACGTCGTCGTCTCGAACTGCGTCCTGAACCTCGTCCCGGACAAGAGAAAAGCCTTCGCCGAGATCCTGCGGATCCTCAAGCCGGGAGGGCACTTCTGCGTCTCCGACATCGTCCTCAAGGGCGAGCTCCCGGAGAAACTGAGGGGCGTCGCAGAGATGTACGCCGGCTGCGTATCCGGCGCCCTCGAGGAGGACGAGTACCTCGGCATCATCCGGGAGACCGGGTTCGCCGACGTCGATGTCCGCGAATCGAGGCGGATCGAGCTGCCGGACAGCGTCCTCAAGGGCTATCTCGACGACGCGGAGATCGCGCTCATCCGCCGCAGCGGGTTCGAGGTCCTGAGCATCACTGTCACGGCTGCAAGGCGATGACAGGCGTCGGCCGCTCGTCTATCTAGGGTCATCGCGTTCGTCGAGGCGACGGGGCTCGAGCGTTCGGGACGTTGCCTCAGGCCGTTCCGCGCTTTTGACATTTCGCCCCGTCCCAAGTTATAAGGACCTTTTCCGGGTCCGAAACATCAAGAGTCGAGCCCTAACCTTTTTGGAGGCCGCATGAATAATCGCATGGCAAAGCTCGTGATCTCCCTCCTCATCCTTTCGATCGGGATCCTCTCCCCCGTCCCGTCCGCCGGACAGGCCGTCCCCGGAAAGAAGCCCCTGACCTACGAGGCCTACGATTCCTGGCGTTCCATACGCGGGACGGCCCTCTCGCGGGACGGTGCGTGGCTCGTTTACGCCCTCGTTCCCCAGGATGGGGACGGCGAGCTCGTCGCCCGGGACCTTCGCTCGCGCGTCGAGCACCGCGCTCCGCGCGGGACGGATCCCGTGATCACGGCCGACGGGAAGTTCGTCGTGTTCGCCGTCGCCCCCCTCAAGGCGGACATCGATAAGGCGAGGAAGGACAAGAAAAAGCCCGAGGAAATGCCCAAGGCCGGTCTCGGGATCATGGACCTGGCCACGGGCACGGTGAATACCATCGACCGCGTCAAGAGCTTCAAGGTCGCCGAGGACGGCGGAGCGTTCGTCGCCTGGCTCGCGGAGCCCCCCGATAAAAAGCCCGAGGAAAAGAAGTCCGAAGAAAAGGCGGACGAAAGGCCGGATCCCGCAAAGAAGAAGGAGAAGAAGAAAGAGCCCGGGACCGACCTCGTCGTCCGGGAGCTTGCGACCGGCAAGGACGTCACGGTCCCCGAGGTCGCGGAGTACGCCTGGAACAAGCCCGGGACATGGCTGGCCTACGCCGTCTCTTCGAAGACCCCGGAGAACGACGGCGCGTTCGCCCGGCGCGCCGCCGACGGCGCGACCCGGACCCTGGGCAAGGGCAACGGTCATTACAGGGGCTTCGCCTTCGATGAGAAGGGTGCGAAGCTGGCCTTCGTTTCAGACCGCGACGACTTCAAAGCGGACGCGCCCGTCTTCAAGCTCTATCTCTGGACGGAGCCGGCCGCATCGGCCATCGAACTCGTCCCGGGGGCGTTCAAGAACCTGCCGGCAGGCATGTCCGTGAGCAAACACGGCGCGCTTTCGTTCTCGAAGGACGGCGCCCGCCTCTTCCTCGGGTTGGCCGCCGTCCCTGTCGTCGAGGCCGACGACGCTCCCGAGCCCGTCAAGGTCGACATCTGGAACTGGAAGGACCCCCTTCTTCAGCCGATGCAGAAGGCCCGGGCCGAGGATGACAAGAAGCGGACCCTCACGGCCGTCGTTCACCTGGCCGGCCCGGGGAAGGGCCCAGAGGCCGCGGCGCGGTTCGTTCCGCTCGGCGCCCCCGACCTGCCCGGGATCGTCCTCAGCGACGACGCCGGCTCCGCCCTGGGCGCTTCGGACCTCCCCTACCGCCAGTTGGCGTCCTGGGACCGGGAATATGCCGATTATTATCTGGTCGGCCTGCGGGACGGGGGCAGGAAAAAGGTCCTCGAAAAGTCGCCGTCGGCCCCGTCATTCTCCCCGGGCGCCCGGTTCCTCGTTTTCTTCGACGACGCCGACAAGAATTATCACGGTTATAGGATCGCCGACGGAAAGACGTTCGACCTGACCGCCGGGTTCGGCGTCCGGCTGACCGACGAAGAATGGGATAGGCCGGGCGAGCCGGAACCGTATGGCCTGGCCGGCTGGACCGAAGGCGACCGGTCCGTCCTCATCTATGACCGCTACGACATCTGGGAGGTCCGGCCGGACGGCACGAATGCCCGGATGATCACGGCCGGGGAAGGGCGGAAGAACAGGATCGTGTTCAGGTACGTGAAGCTCGACCCCGAAGAAAAGGCCATTCCAATCCGGTCGCCCATGTTCCTCTCGGCCACCGACGAGACGACAAAAGCCACCGGCGTCTACAGGGTTCGCCTCGCGGAAGGTGCGGAGCCCGGGTCACCCGCCCCCGCCCCGCCCGTGAAGCTTGTCATGATGGACAAGCGACTCGGCAACATGCTCAAGGCGAAGGACGCCGAGGCCTTCGCGTTCACCCTCGAGCGCTTCGAAGAGTTCCCCGACCTCTGGACGAGCGGGCCCGGTTTCGCGGACATGGAGCGCGTGAGCGACGCCAACCCTCAGCAGGCCCTCTATATCTGGGGACGGGCCGAGCTCATCGACTACGTCAACGCCGACGGGCGGCCGCTCCGGGCGACGCTCATCAAGCCCGAGAATTTCGATCCTGAGACGAGATACCCGCTGATGGTCTACATCTACGAAAGGCTGACCGACGGCCTCCATCGATACGAGCCGCCGGCGCCGGAGACGAGCATCAACGTCAGCCGCTACGCCTCGAACGGCTACGTCATCCTCATGCCGGACATTGTTTATGAAACGGGCTACCCGGGCGCGTGCGCCCTGAAGTGCGTCGTCCCGGCCGTCCAGGAGGTCCTTCGCCGCGGTTACATCGACCCGAAGCGCATCGGCATCCAGGGCCACAGCTGGGGCGGCTACCAGATCTCCTACCTCATCACCCGGACGGACATTTTCGCGGCGGTCGAGGCGGGCGCCTCGGTCGTCGACATGACAAGCGCCTACGGCGGCATCCGTTGGGGGACCGGCATGTCGAGGGCCTGGCAGTACGAAAAGGCCCAGAGCCGGATCGGCGGCACGCCCTGGACCCGGTCCCTCCAGTTCGTCGAGAATTCGCCCATCTTCTGGGTCGAGAAGGTCCGGACGCCCTACCTGACGATCCACAACGACGAGGACGACGCCGTGCCCTGGTATCAGGGGATCGAGTTCTTCACCGCCCTCCGGCGGTTGGGGAAAGAGGCCTACATGTTCAACTTCGTCGGCGAGAAACACAGCCTGCGGGAGCGCCCGAACCAGAAGTACTGGACGGTCCACCTCGACGAGTTCTTCGACCACTTCCTCAAGGGCGCGCCCAGGCCGGAATGGATGGACAAGGGAGTGCCCTACCTCGAGCGCGGGAAGCGCGACGTCGACGCGCTGTTCAGGAAAGGCCCGGGACGTTAGGGCCCCTCAGCCCTCGAGCCCGGCCGAATGCGGGGCCGCCGATCTCGTTCTCGCGCAGGCCTCGCCTGAGCTTGATGTCCATGAAGGGGAGGGAGCCTCAGGAGATCTTGTAGATCTCGAGGTTCTCGATGCCGTTGGCTTCGATCTCCTTCTCGTACTTCTTGACGTAGGGGGCGCGTTTCTCCTCGAGTTCCCCGTCGGTCATCTGGTCGACGGCCCCCTGGCCGTACTCCCGGACGAGGTCGCGCTCGCCGAGCTTGAGGATGAGGAGGTCCCAGAAGGCCCAGTCCTCGTAGTCCTCGACGATATCCTCGAGCGCCTCCTCGAGCTTGGCGGACGGATAGGTCCTCCCCTCCGCCTCGTCGAAATCGATCATGTCCTTGAACCCGAAGGCCGGGGCCTGGGAGTAGACATGCTCGGCCTCCCGGTTGTAGTCCTCGATGAAGTCGTTGGTCCTGTAGGCGTTGACCATCCAGTCTCCCAGGTAGGCCAGATGGAGCAGTTTTTCGTACTGGTCCTTCGTGAACTTGATATCCATGATGTGCCTCGCTCGAGTATTTCGGTTAGCCAGTATACACCAAAACCGCGGCCGCCCTAAGCGTTCCCAAACGTTCGGGGGGGGCATTATCTTCGATGGAGCAGATCCGTCCCTGCGGCATCGACCAGGTCCGCCCGATCGAGGCCGGAGATCCATTCGCGGGGAATGGCCGCCTTGCCCAGCTTCGCACCGAGGATGTTCCCGGCGATCGCGCCTGTCGTGTCGCTGTCGCCGCCGTGATTGACGGCCGCGAGGGCGCCGGCCCGAAAGTCGTCCGGGTGGCACAGGGAGCAGAAGAGAGCGATGGCCAGGGCGGTTTCGCCCGTCCAGCCGCCGCCCGGGCCCGGCGCGCCGTCCTTTTGGGCGAACGATCCGATCGCTTCCGGGAAAGGGATCGCCACGGCACTTCCTTGCCGGGCTCTTTCTACCGCCCCCGCCACGGCCTTTTCGACCGCGGCCATGGTCTCCGCGTGATCCTTCCATCCCCGGAGAAGCGCGGTCGCGCGTTCGACGGAGGGCGAAAGGTCCTCCCCTCTCGACAGGTTCGATACGAGCGCGGCCAAGAAGCCCGCCGGGAGGTAGCCGCTTGGGTGCCCGTGGGTTATTGCCGCGACTTCGCATCCCGTCCGGAAGGCCTCCTCCGGATCGGCGAACCGGAGCCCGACCGGGGCGACGCGCATGACGCCGCCGGAACCTTTGCTGACGTTGATCGGGTCGGACGTCGAACCGCGCCGGCCGCTCTGCAGGGCAGCCAGGCACGTCATGCCGGGAGAGCGGCGGGCCCAGAGCGCTTTTTCTCGCAATGAGCCGGCCCTCCGCCTTGAGGGCGGCCGGGGTCGCCCGCGCCCGCCCCCAGTTCGCTTCCTCCCCCTGCGTCAGGAGCCACCTGAGGTAGGCGCGATGGACGCTTTCGACGACGACGGAGATGGCCCTCGGGCCGCCTCCCAGGGCTCTTTCGCCCGCCAGGGCAAGCCCCTCGGCCGTGAAGAGGGTCATCTGCGTATCGTCGGTGAAGGCGCCCTGGCCGCTCCAGAACTCGACGTAACCCATGATCCCGACGTCCCCGTAGCGCCGGCGGATCTCGTCCATCGACATGAACTCGACGGGCGCGCCGAGCGCGTCGCCGACGGCCCCGCCGAGCAGACAACCTGCGTGCACGTCGGAAACGTTCAGTCCGCTCACTTTGATTTCTCTTACCTTGGACCCAGGTCATGGCATAGAAGACGAAGACGACCACGTCGGGCACGAAGTGGATGACCCAGGGCCAGAGGAAACCCCTCGTCTCGAGCATGCTCTTCCCCAGGAGCCAGCCGAGGAAAGCCGTCATCAGGAAGCCGACGATCCCGGGAGGCGAGCCGTAGAGGTAATGGGCCATCCCGAAGAACACCGCTATCATCACGAGGGCGTGCCCGCGGCCGACGACCTCGACCAGGGTCGCAAGGAAGGACGCCCGGAAATAGACCTCTTCGTTGAAGGCGTTGACCGCGGCGAAGAGCAGGACGAACGGGAGGAGCGACATAACGCGGCCGAACGCGCCGGCGGCGGGTGACGCCGACAGGATGGTCGGGACGGCGACGGCCAGACCCGCGATGACGGCGAAGATCCAGCCGAAGTTGCGCCAGGATCCGCCCGGGCGGATCCCCAGCCAGCGCACGGGCCCGATCGGGGCCGAGAGGTTCTCCCTTGACCAGGAAGAACGCGCTCCTCCTGCGCTTGACGACCCAAAGGGCCGCGAGGACCGCAAGGGCGACGGCGCAGTCCAAAAGATAGATCCCCGCGTAGCCGAGCCCGAAAGAGACATGTTCTCCGCCGAAACGGCCGCTCCACCAGGCGGTCTTTCGGGCAAGGCCCGATAATTCTAGGGCAAGGAAAAAGACGAAGAACACGAAAGCGAACGGTTTCAAGCCGCGGAGCCGCTTCCACAGAAAACAGGCGACCAGGCCGGAGGCCAGGAGTCCGACCTTCGCCCAGGACAAACGCTGCGGGGACGCTCCCGCCAAAGGCTTTGAAGAGCGCGTCGGGCAGGTCGGAAATGAGGAGGATCATCCCCCAGGCCAACACGATGGCGACGCGCTTGTCGTTCATAAGGCAACTATAAGGGGACAGGATTCATTTTTCAAGATATTAGCTCCGGCGGTGCCGTATCAGGCCGAGAGGTTGCGGGCGACGGCTTCGATGTCCATGGAGATCCGGAGCCTGCCGAACTTGTCCTTGACCGCGGCCCAAACGGACGGCGACAAGCCGTCCGGCGTCATTCCGCTCTCGAGTCCTTTCCCGGCCGCTTCGCAACGGCCGAGTTCGAGCAGGGCCTCGGTCTCGGCGTCCGTGAACGCGACGTCCAAACGCTCGTACGTGAGCTTGCCCTTGTTCTCCGGACATGCCACTTGACAGGCCATGCATCCGACGAGGCACTTCGGTCCGGCCGCCCCGATGCCGTCAGGGAGGGCTCCCCTGCTCTCGGTGATCAGCGTATAGCATTTCTCGGCGGAGATCAGGAATCGATCCGCGCGAATTGCGGCCGTTGGGCACGCTTTCAAGCAGGCCCGGCATGTACGGCACAGTTCCAGAGATGATTCCGCCGACTCAGGTCTTGCGCGCCCGAAAGCCGCCCTCAGCCTCCTCCCCGATTCGCCGCCGACGACGTATCCGCACAGCTGATGATAGCTGCCGAAGCCGGGCGCATAGGTCACGTTGTTCCGGCCGTAGACCGTGAGGCCCATATGGACGGATAGGGATTTGAGCGGCGCCTCCAGGATCCCGATCTCCGTCCCCCCCCCAGCCCCCGCTTCAATTCCGCTCGGATATCCTCGAAGAACTCCCGATACCTGTAATAAGTCGGCGGGATGATGCTTTCAAAGGCCCCGTCGCCGCGCTCGAACGCCACGATGTGGGCTGGGCGCGGCACGGATACCATGAGGACGGCTTGCGGTCCGTCGACCCCGCAACTCGCGAGGTAGCTGAATCCGGACAGGTTTTCGCGATAGAAGCCCGCGTCAATCGCCCCCCCGTCGCGCCGCTCCTCGAGCTTGCCCCTGACGACGTTCAGGACCTCGAGCCCGGCGACCGCGAACCTCGCCCCCTTCTCCTCCGCCCAGCGGCTCATTGCGTCTTCGATCACGTCTTCCCCCCCCTACGCGCCTTCTCGAGATGGAGGCTGTGGAGGAGGCGGTGGCCGATGGGGGCTATCAAGACGCCGACGATGACCAGGAAGACGACCCCGGAAAACAGCGCGTAGAAGGACGCGAAGAGCTTCCCTGCCGGGGTCTGGATCGCGTCCACGGGTCCCATTCCACCGAGGATCATCGAGGCGTTGAGGAGGGCGTCGATCCAGGGAAGGTCTTCCAGGAAATGGTAGCCCACGACGCCGATCGCGAGCGATCCGAAGATGGCGGCCAGGGCGATGATGAGATGGCCGAGGAGCCGGCGGGCGAACCTCCCGAACGGCAGCAGCGGCTCGGTCTTGTGTTCATACATGCCGGGGCAATTTTATCACGAATTCGCTTTCCCTGCATTCGCACAGCGCCGGGCGCTGTTGACTTCCTTATAGTGACGCGATAATCTCCTTTCGAAGAGAAGAGGAAGCTGTTGGCGCTGCCCCCGCTGCGGGTCCGATACTCCCAAGGACGGCCGGTTCTGTCCTAATTGCGCGACACCCCTGCCCCGTCCTGAGGGCTCTTCCTTCACCTCGACGCAGGCCATGCCGACACCCGCGCCGCGTGAACTCGCGCCCGGCACGACCTTCGCGCGCCGCTACCAGGTCATCGAGGACCTTGGTCACGGCGGAATGGGCCGGGTCTACAAGGTCTATGACATCGAGGTCCGCGAAAAGCTCGCCCTCAAACTCCTCAATCCTGAGATCGCCTCGGATGAGCCGACTATCGAACGCTTCCGGAACGAGCTGAAGCTCGCCCGGGGGATCTCCCACCGGAACATCTGCCGGATGTACGACCTCGGCCGCGAAGAGGGAGCGTATTTCATCACCATGGAATACGTCCCCGGCGAGGACCTCAAGAGCCTCGTTCACCGCATCGGCGCCCTTCCGGTCGGCAAGGCCGTGAGCGTCGCCCGCCAGGTCAGCGAGGGGCTGGCGGAGGCGCACCGCCTTGGCGTCGTCCACCGGGACCTGAAACCCCAGAACATCATGATCGACCGAGACGGCAACGCCCGCATCATGGACTTCGGCATTGCCCGTTCCGTCAAGGCCAAGGGCCTCACGGGCGCCAACATCATGATCGGGACCCCGGAGTACATGTCCCCCGAGCAGGTGGACGGGAAGGAGGCCGACGCGAGGTCCGACATCTACGCGCTCGGCATCGTCCTGTTCGAGATGCTGACGGGCCGCCTGCCGTTCGAGGGCGACACGCCGCTCGCCGTGGCCGTCAAGCAGAAGAGCGAAGCCCCGCCGGACCCACGGAGGCTCAATCCCCAGATCCCCGAGGAACTGAGGCTCCTCGTCCTGAAGTGCCTGGACAAATCACGCGAAAAACGGTACCGGGACGCCGACGCGCTGGCGGCCGACCTGACGAAGATCGAGCGGGCCCTGCCGACGACGGCCCAGCCCCTCCCCGTCCGTAAGCCGGCGACGTCGAAGCAGGTCACCGTCCGTCTGCCCTCCAGGAAGGTGTGGATCCCCGCCGCCGCCGTCCTCGTCGCGATCATCGCCCTCCTCGTCTGGCAGTTCGTCCCCGAAAGCGAGGCGGCCAAGCGGTCCATCGCGGTCGTCGGGTTCAGGAACCAGACCGGCGACAAGGCCTTCGATTACCTTCGGGAGGCCATCCCCAACCTGCTGATCACAAGTCTCGAGCAATCCGGACATTTCCGGGTGACGTCCTGGCAAAGGCTGAAGGACATCCTCCGGCAGTCCGGCCGGGACGAAACGGCCGCCTTCGACGAGGAAGCCGGCTTCGAGGTCTGCCGGAAAGAAGGCATCGAAGCGCTCGTCACCGGGAGCTACATCAAGGCCGGGGAGACCTTCGCCACCGACGTTAAGGTCCTGGATGCCGCCACCAAACAGCTCATGAAGAGCGCTTCGTCCCGGGGCCAGGGCGCCTCCAGCATCCTGGTGACCCAGATCGACGAGCTCAGCCGGTCCATTTCCAGGGGGATCGGGCTCCCGGCCCTGAAGATCGAAAAGCCCCAGCCGAAGATCGCCGACCTGACCACGACGTCCCTGGAGGCCTACAACTATTTTCTCCGCGGCCAGGATGCATTGGATAGGTTCCTGTTCAACGACGCCCGGAGGTCTCTAGAGAAGGCGATCGCTCTCGACCCGACGTTCGCCATGGCCCACTTCTGCCTGGCCCGGGCCGCCAACGAGATGGCCGATTATAAATCCCGGGACGAGGCCATGGAGAAGGCTAAAAAATATTCCGAGAAGGCGACCGAGAAAGAAAGGCTCTACATCGAGGTTCCCTACGCCGCCTGGATCGAGCGGGATCCGGACAAACAGGGTCGTCTCCTGCGCGAGCTGACGGATAAGTATCCTCAGGAGAAATACGCCATGAGCTTCGCGGGCTCTATAACGAGCGTCGCGGCAATGTCCTGGAGGCCATCGAAGAGTATGAGAAGGCCCTCATGCTCGACCCGGATTTCGGCCCCGCACTCAATTCGATCGCCTATGCCCACGCCAAGTTGAGGAATTTCGACAAGGCACTTCGCTATCTCGAGCGCTATGCGGCCTTGAATCCCGGCGACCCCAATCCCCTGGACTCCATCGCCGAGACGTACGTGCGCATGGGCAAGCTGGACGAGGCCGCAGCCAAGTACAAGGAGGTCCTGACCGCGAGGCCGGATTTCTACGGGTCCTGCGCGAGCCTGGCCTATGTCTGCGCCCTTCGGGAAGAGTATGTCGAGGCGAACAGGTGGTTGGAGGAACTCGTTGTCCGCGCCCCGTCGCCCGCCGCGAAGACGGAGGCCCGGGCGCTGAAAGCGTTCTTCGCCTATCTCCAGGGCCGATGGGACGATTCGCTGGCCGCGTACCTTTCCTTGAAGCGTCAGGCCGAACAGTCCGGGACGGGACTCACCGTCCAAATGGCCAATTGGATCACGGGATTCATCTATGCCGACCGGGGGGACTTCGACCTCGCACGAAAGGCCTTCCAAGATTTCATTACGGCGGTCTTAGAGCGGAACCCTTCGAACCGGGCTTTCTTTGTGGGGGCACGGAGCTTTATGAGCGGTTGGGTGGACGTGCGGCAGGGCCGATTGGAAGCCGCCGGCGCCGGACTTCGCGAATCCCGGGGCCTGCTCCCCGGCATCGACAACCCGGCCAACCGGCAGCAGGCGACGTTCCTGACCGATCTATTGGCCGCCGAAATCGCGGGGGCCGGGAATTCGGGAGATGAGGCGGTCGCGGTGGCCGAGAGATTGAAGTTCGGCGACTTTGTCGACATGCGCACCCAATCGCTTTTCAACTACAACCTCCCCTTGATGAAGGACCTCCTCGCCCGAGCTTATTGGAAGAAAGGCGACCTGGGCAAGGCGGCCGCGGAATACCGGAAGCTGATGACGATCGACCCGTCGAACCAGGTCCGTTACCTCATCCATCCCCTGTATCACTACCGTCTGGGCCGGGTGCTTGAGGAAAAGGGGGACAAAGCCGGCGCAGCCGTCGAGTACCGGAAGTTCCTCGAATACTGGAAGAACGCCGACGCGAGCCGCCCCGAGCCGGCCGACGCCCGCAAGCGGCTTCTCTGAAGGGTTAGGTTCACGCTCTGTCGCCATCTGGTTGAAAGCTGGCGGTTTATGGGACTTCCCCAGGTCTCCCAGATGGACAACGAGATGTCCGCCTCCGGAGGCGGCCGGTATCGCTACAGCATCTCCCAGGTCATCCGTCTCCATCTCCTGCTCGGGGTCCATCTTCTCTTCATCCCGCCCGGGGAGCCCGGCCGCAACGCCGTCGTGGAGAGCTTCAACGGGCTCTGGCAGAAGCGTGTTCTCCTTCACCCTTGCCCGGACCTCCGGGCTCTGCGCCGGTGCAGCGGCCGCTTCCTCGGCTATTATCACACCCAGAAGCCCAGCCGGAGCCTTAGCGTGGCCGAACACGGCACCCGCTTCCCCGGCGTCCTCAGAGATCGCCTGTGGCCGGCGCTCCGCCATCTGCCCGAAGGCTTCTCTCTCGATCGTTACATCGATGCTCGAGGTCATCTGGCCCTTCCCAGCGCTAAGGGCAGAGTCTCGTTCGTCCGGAAGGTCGACAGCCACGGGCGGATCGAGTTCAACGGCGCCGAATACTTCGTCCTCCGAAAGCTGGAAAGGCAGTACGTCGTGGCCACGCTCTCCACGCATCATAAACGGGTCTTCATCAAGCACGAGGGGAAGCTTATCAAGTCGGCCCCGTTCCCCTATGTGGGAAAGCCCATTGATCCCCTCTGCCGAGCCTTCACATATCGATGTCCTTACGGTTCCGATCATTAGAAATCACATATCGATGTTATTACGGCTACCACTTAATTATTAACATCCCGGACCTAAAACAAATCCCGGTTCCTCTTTCCGGGCCTTGACCAGAAGGGTCAATCCGCCCTCGGCCGGGCTGGCCCGGCGCTTCGATGCCAACGAAGCGACCTTCCGGGCCGTGCCCAGGACGGCGTAGCCCAGGAGCCGGATAGGGCCGAGCCAGCCGGGGAGCTTGTCAAGCTTCCAGGAAAGCCGGATGAACTTGAGGTCCCGGGGCGAGGAGAATATGTACCGTGTTTCGAGGATATCGAAGCCGGCTTGGCTGAGCTTCTCCCTCACGATATCGACGGTATAAAAAGTGTTCACTGCGTATTTCCGCTGATGACGGGTCCTCTCGTCGGGCGTGATCCCGGGGGTGGAGAGGCTATCCGCGGAAAGAACGAAGAGCCCGCCCGGTTTCAAGGCTCGGGCGACGTTCCGCATCACCAGCTCATCGTCCTCGAGGTGCTCGACGACGCAAAGGCTCATGGCTTTGTCGAAAGAGGCATCGGGGAATTCCAGGCGCGACGCGTCCATATAATGGAACTCCGTCCGGACTCCCTGATAATATTTCCGGGCCGCCGAAAGCCGTTTTTCGTGGATATCGATCCCCTGGACCGTGGCCCCGGTCCCGGAGATCTTCTTGTCATAGGCCCCGTCGCCACAGCCGATGTCCAGGACGCACTCCCCCCGCCGGGCGTCCAGCCAGCGGATGATCGTCGCACATTCCTCCATCCGGCGGAAGTTCAGCCGGCTGAATGCGCAGAGGACGCGCCCGGGGGAGAATCGCGCCCATGCCCGCACCGGCATATTCATGTCCGCTGTCGCCGCGCGAGCCTTACCCCAGCCCGCGCCCCATCTTCCGGAGCCCCTCGAGACAACCCTTGACGCTCTCGAGCGGGCGCGCCCCGGTCTCATGCTCGACGATGTACCAGGCCGCGCCGCCCGCGCCCTCACAGGCGTCGAAGACCTCGGCCCAACGCACCTTGCCGTCGCCGATGACCGTCTCGTCTGTCCCTCCGAACTCCTTTAGGTGGACCGTCGTCGCACGGCCGGGATACTTCTTCAGCATCGCCACGGAATCGCCTCCGCCCTGCAGGCAATTGCCGGTGTCCATCTGCATGATGACGTCCTTGCCTGTGTTGTCGAAGAAGATCTCCCACGGGGTCAGGCCCTCGAGCTTCATGAAATCCCACTGGTGGGCGTGATAGCCGACGCGCGATCCCAAGGCCCGAGCCTTGGCGGCGATGTCGCTGAACTTCGCGGCCATGGCCTTCCACCCGTCGGCATCCTCGACGGTCAGGCTGGGGACGATGAGATAGGAATTCCCGAGGACATGGTTGAGCTCGGCCGTCGCCTTCAGGGCGTCTCCGGTGACGGTCTCCAGGGCCGTATGCGTCCCGCAGCATTTCAAGCCGTTGTCGTCCAGGAGCTTCCGGAGCTCCGCGGGCTTGTTCTCCCACCCGTAATACCCCGCGAACTCGACGCCTTTGTAGCCCATCTTCCCGAGCTCCCGGAGGACCGCAGGCAGGTCCTTGGCTGTCGCTTCCCTGACGGAATAAAGCTGGACGCCCACGGGGATGTTCTTCCCGGCCGGCCCGGCGAGCTTCGCCGCCGCCGCGAGCGGGTCGAAGCCGACCAGTCCGACCCCGACCCCCGCGGCCGTCGCCTTGAGGAAATCACGCCTCGAGAAATGTTTGCGCCGCCGACGATCCATGAGTGCCTCCTTCGTGCTTTGTCCCAGGTCCTAGTCCGTTGTGAGCATCTCGGTATACGTAGCGTTCTGGCGGATCTGGTCGATGGCCTCCCGGGCGTAGATCCCGACACAGACGCCGTCCTTACGCTTTATATGATTGAACGCATATTCGAAGCCTTCGCTCGCCGGCAGGCGGCCGGCCCCCAAGATCTTGTAGGCAATGACCGGTTTTCCCAATTTCTTGACGGTCGCCACGGCCTTCTCGCGCTCGGCCGGGGCATGAGTTTCGCCCTTGGAGACATTATAGAAGCACTGATAATAGAAATCGATCGGGAACTTGCGCCGTTCGAGCTCGAGGTGGACCTCCGGCCAATGGGCCGCCGCGCCCGCCGGAAGGCCGCCCCTTGGATGCGCTCGATCCAGGCCCGGAGCGTTTCGAAGCGGCCCCGGCCGAACTGCTCCTCGACCCGGAGGCCCTGGATGAAGATCGCCCGGGCCCCGGCCTTGACGGAGCGGTCGATCTCGTCCGGCATCTGCCCGGGCTCCCCGTGGCACTGAGAGATCCAGGTCCGCAGCCGGCCGCCCTCCCCATTATAACGGGCCCAGAGCTTGACCCAGCGTTCGTCGGGCGGGCTGGCCAGAGCCGTCAGCCCGCAGTCGGCCGCCTCGTCGAGGATCTGCATGATGCGCTCGTCGGTGTAGTGGCGGCGCATCTCCTCGTCGAGCTGGGCCGACTTGTGGGAATATCCCCAGAACGGGTTGGAGCCGAGAATGAGCCGTGAGACCTCGAGGGTCCGAGGCGGATCGTTGGAAAGGCGGCGGCGCGGCCGCCTTGGCGCGGCTCCGGGGAATGCGCTCGCGCACCCAGCGGCTCCCGGTCTTTCAGGCCGGCAACGGCGAGCGCCGCTGCCGTCTTCGGAAATCGCGTCTCTTCGTCGAGCACCTCCTTCCGCAGAGGTGTTCGAGGGTCGGGCTCCGAATTTCAGCTTGATCGAGAACGCGGACCCGTCGCCGGCCGACACGCCGGAAGTCTTGAATATGGAGACCGAGCCGTCATAATCTCATTGTGAAGAAGGCACTCGGGAGGATCCTGACGCATCGGGGCCGTCGCCGCCGGTGGCTTCGTTCTCATCCTCGCCGCCGCGGCCCTCCTTATCCTCTTCGATAAGCCTCTCGTCCGGAATGTCGTCCGCAGCCAGCTCGCGCGAAAAGGACGGGGATGACGGTCCGCATCGGAAAGCTTGATTTTCGCTCTCCCCTTCGCGTGACGGCCGAATCGCTCGAGCTCGGCCGGGAGAACGCCGTTCAAACTGGCGGTTCCGTGGCGCACCTCGAGGCCAGGGGAGACGTCCGGAGACTCGTCAGCGGACGGAGCCCGCCCTCGAAACGATCGAGGCGGACGGCCTCGTCGTCCGGGTGGAGGAAAAGGTCGGCTTCCAGGAGCCGTCGGACCTGGCACGCGCTCGCCGGACAGGCGTCGGACGGTCTGGCCTGGACCCGTCGCATATCCGTCATCGAACGCCGGCCTTCACGTCTCGCTCATCTCCGCAAGAGGCGAAATTGGAGGATCTCGATATCGCTCTCACGCCGCAAGGCGCGAACGGGGACCGTCGCCTATTCCTTCGGGCCCTGCGTCATGGACGTCAGGGATAAGTCCGCTCCCTGAGTCTGAAAATGCGGCCTGAGCTCTTCGGGCACCTTCCGGCCGACATCGTCCCCAAGCTTCGAAGGCGTCTGCTCGCTCGATTCTCGCGCATATCGGCGACCGGCATCGACGAGGCGTTCGACGGCGCGGCGATCGACCTGACGGGCCGGTTGGAAAGGACCGCGCGGGAGTTCGCGATGGACCAGGCTGAGATAGCCGTCCCCGGTCTCCTCGTCCTCGACGCGACGGGCCGAGGCAATCGCACGAGGCGTCAGCATGGAAGCCGACGTCCGCGCCCGGTTCGAGAAGCTCGAGCACGTGGCCGCACGCCTCGGGCCTCGGCTCCCCGCGGAGTCCGAACGCCCGCTGAGGGCAAGGCCTGAGCTTTCGGCTATAGCTCGATCGAACCGTTTCGGACGAGAGTCGGAAGGCACCATCTCCGGCGCTCTGTCGCTCGATGGGATCGAGGCGGAATCCGCGGCTCCCGGCTCCGTGGCAATGCCAAGCTCATGGGACAATACCATATCGTCCGCACGAGCGGTAGGTTGCCCCCTTGGAAAAGGGGGGAAGGGGGCTCCTTTGACGGCTCCTCGACCTCGACAGCGTGGAGCTTGACGGCATCATCGCTGGTGCGCGCTCTTCCATCTCGGAGTTTCCGGCCAGTCGTGCAGGCGACCGGCCCGTCCCGCGATCCGACCTCTCGGTCGAAATCCGTACGTCGCAGTTGATCAGGTAGCCTGGAAGAACTCGCTTTCGAAGGCGCGGCGATTCAACTCGGCGGCACGGCGACCAAAAGGTCCGCGGAGCATTGACCGATTGATGCCACGCTCAAGGGAATCGTTCTAGCCCCGGCTCCGGCAAGAAGATCACGCTCGATAAGCTGACTCTCGCCGGAGAACGCGTCTGGACGTCGCCGGAAGACGGCGCCGTAGATGCTCTCATATCCGGTCTCCGGATATCGCGCCCCTCGTCCTGACGGGACGGCTCGGTCCGGGTAATCCCCCCGCGGCCGAGCTCCGGTTTGAAAGCAAGGGCCTCGACATCCCGCCGTGCGCGCGCTCGCTTCGTCGTTCGTCCCGGAGAGCCTCGCCGCCTGGGACGTCGGCGGTCGCGGCCGACATCGCTCGAAGCCCGCCGCCCGGCTTCGGCCCCGGAAGAATGGCGATTCTCGGGGGACGTTTCCCTCGCCCAGGCCAGGTTCG
>CAWEYF010000026.1:0-89517 GCA_963813235.1 Candidatus Aminicenantota bacterium
TATGGAAAGACATTCCTCTCGTATAGACGTAAAAGAGCGGGGAAAGGTTCATGAACGGGGCCCTTCGGCCTTCGGCGCCGGCGGTGCGTGCCTCTGTTGCGCCGGCCCGGGAATAGGAGGATAATGGGCGGCCTCAGGGGACAGGACCGGACATGTGCGGCATCGCGGGCTTCAGTTGGAACGACGGCTCCCTCGTCCGCAGGATGGCCGAAACGCTGAAGCATCGCGGCCCCGACCAGTCCGGGCACTTCGCCGACGCCTCGGTCTCGCTCGGGCATAGCCGGCTCTCCATCATCGACCTCTCGGACAAGGGGCGCCAGCCCATGTCCAACGAGGACGGGACCCTGTGGATGGTCTGCAACGGCGAGATCTACAACCACCGGGAGCTCCGGAGAGAGCTGGAAGGCCGGCATCGCTTCGCCTCCGGCACCGACACGGAGGTCATCCTCCACGCCTACGAGGAATGGGGAACCGACGCCTTCCGGCGCTTCAACGGCATGTGGGCGTTCGCCCTCTATGACCGGAAGGCCGGGACCCTCGTGCTGTGCCGGGACCGTGCGGGCAAGAAACCCCTCTACTACGCGCGCACCGGGGACGGGATCGTCTTCGCCAGCGAGCTCAAGGCGATCGTCCTCCACCACCCCGTGGAAAGGAAGGTCTCGAAGGAGGCGACGGACCTCTACTTTTCCCTCGGCTATATCCCCAGCCCATGGTCCGTCTTCGAGGGCATCGCCAAGGTGGAGCCGCGGCAGTTCCTCTTGTACGACCTGCGAGGCCGGGACCTGAAGCCGGGCCGCTACTACGAGATCCCCGACTATGCCCCCGTCCGGGACCATGTCCGGCTCATCCGCGAGGGAACGGATCTTTTAGCCGACGCGGTCCGGCTCCGCCTCGCGGCGGACGTCCCCGTGGGGGCGTTCCTTTCCGGCGGCCTGGACAGCTCTTCGGTCGTGGCCGCTATGGCCAAGGGAACGGACCCGTCCCGCCTCCACACCTTTTCCATCGGGTTCGAAGGCCCGTACGACGAGACTCCTTTCATGGAGATCGTGAAGGCCGCTTTCAAGACCAACCACCACCACAGGTACTTCACCAGGGAGGATCTCGAGCGGGACTTCGACGTCCTCCCCTTTTATTTTGACGAGCCTTTCGGGGACCCGGCGAGCCTCCCGACCTTTGACGTCTGCCGGATGGCCGCCCGTCGGGTGACCGTCTGCCTCAGCGGGGACGGGGGCGACGAGGTCTTCGGCGGCTACCGGATGCACCGGCGGGCCGCCCGCCACGCGGCCCTGCGGAAGGTCCCGGCGTTCGTCCGGGAGGGGATCCGGAAAGCCCTCCGGCACGCCCGGCCGGGGACGCCGCCCGGCAAGCTCCGCGAGGTCCTGCGGCTGAGCCTCCTGCCGGCCGAGGAATTTTACGCGGAAGCCGACGGGGGCCCCACCTACAAGCCCGCGATCTACAGGAAATGGTCGGCCCTTATGATGCGGGAGATGCTTGAAAAGGCGGGAGGGAACCTCGTCCAGGCCGTCATCGCCTACGACCTCTTCGTCCACGCCCTCCCCGACCTCTTTCTGGTCAAGACGGACCGGGCGTCGATGGCCAACGCCCTCGAGGTGCGGTGCCCGTTCCTCGACCACCGCTTCATCGAATTCGCGGCAGGCGTTCCCGTTCGATGGAAGACGACGCGGAAAAGGAGCAAGATTCTCCTGCGCCGGATCGCCCGGGGCCTTGTCCCAGACGAGATCGCGCGGCGCTGGAAGAAGGGCTTCACTCCGCCCATCCTGGAATGGATCCTGGACGAGCCCTACGCGGCGATGGCCCGGGAGGCCGTGGAGGCCCTGCGCGAAAAGGGCGTACTCGACGACGCCTGGCTCGACTATTACGCCGGCACGGCGTTGAACGGGAAGGACGGCCTGGCCCGGATGATGCGCTGGCGCATCCTCGTTTTCCGGCAGTGGTGGAAAACGTGGATGGACGGCCGTGCGGAACGGCCCGCGCAACCGGTCCCGGCAGGCTCCGATCGCGAATCCCGGGTCTAGAACCGGAACCCTACCGAGACGTTGGGGACGAAGAGGGTCATCTTGTAGACCCCGGGCATGGCCGACGCGAAGGCCGGGTCGGTGACCGTCTTGAGGTAAGGGACGTTCCTGTCCTTGCCCATCAGGTATTCGACGCCGAAGTCCAGCTGGAGGCCGGCGATCTTGTAGCCGACGCCCGCCGTGATGACATTGAACGTATAGCTCGGGAGAAGGATATTCAGGGTCGTGTCGGGAGCGGGCGTCGGGTCGTAATAATACCCGGCCCGCAGGGCGAGTGTGTCGCACGCGGCGTACTCCGCGCCCAACCTGATCTGGGCCCTGTCCGACCAATCCATCTTCCGGGAATCCTGGCCGCTCATCGCCATCAAAGCCTTCCAGGCGGGGTCGGCGAACGTCGTGTCCAGGGTCTTGATCCCGGACCACTGCGTCCATTGAACGTCGGCGGTGACGAGGAGCCGGTCCACGAGACGGACGGCGATGCCGCCGGCGATCCAAAGCGGGAACGTGACGCTCCGTTCGAGAGTGGACGCATTCTTATAGCCAAGCAGGGCGAGATTGGAGATCAGCCCGTCACCCTTGAACTTCACCTTGCTCGGCGTCCGGACCGTGAGGCCGACGCTCACGCGATCGGAAGGCTTCACGAGGACGCCGAAGGTGGCCCCGAGGCCCCAGCCGCTCATGCTCTCCTCGTACTGCCCCAGATCCAGGGCGTAGGGAGGCACGGGGAGCTCGGCCTCCCCGGCGTGCATATTGATGGAGAACATCCCGTAATTGACGTTGAGGGCGGCGCCGAGCGAGATCATGTCGTTGACCTTGTAGGCGACGAGCGGGGACAGGCTGAAAAGCCCGACCTTGCTCGACCAGTCGTAGCTCTTGCCCCCGGAGAGGGCGACAAGGTCCGATCCGGTCCAGTTGATCCCGATCCCGGAGGGAGTGTAGGCGCCGAACCCGAGCACCAGGCGGTCGGAGACCGGGTGGTAATAGGCGAACATCCCGCCCAGGTAATGGCTCAGCTTGCTCTTGGCGTTGACGAGCGTCGCCGAACCGGCGGGCGTGGGAACATCCAGCCGGTACGTGCTCGACGGGATGAGGTCGGTCGCGTAGAACCCCAGGTACTTCGTCCTGAACCCGGCCGCCCCGGCGGGATTCCAGAAGACGGCGCTGAAGTCGTCGGCCAGCCCGACGAACGCGCCGCCCATGGTCAGGGCCCGCGTCCCCAGGCTGTTAAGGTTCAAGCCGTTGCCGTGGGCCAGGCCGCCCAGGAACAGGAACGCCGTCAGCGCCGCTATCGCGAATCTCCGTGTCTTCATCACTATTCTCCTCGTATGTTTCTTATATATTTATTATACTCGGCGCCGTAAGTCAAAGGGGTCAGGCCTCACCTGGTCCCCAGATCAAGCCCCGACCAAATTTCGGAAGACGGCGATGAAGTCCGCCCTGAAGCCTTCCGTAGCGGAGGGGGACCCCGCCGTTAACGGCGGGGGGAAGTCCTGCGGCGACGCGCCCAGTCCCATCGTATTCTTGACTCCCCCTACCCCCTCTAAAATTAGAGGGGGATCCTGAAAACGTCCGTGTCGCCGATAGGGTGCGCCGGGACTGGTTCCGAGGGGTCGGGGGGAGAGGGGCGGCCTTCATCGCCGCCCGAACGACAGCTCGCCCTTCTTGTCGACGCCGAGGACGACCGTGTCCCCTTCCCCGTACTCCCCGGCCAGGATCTTCGCCGCCAGGGGGTTCTGGACGTCCCTCTGGATGGCCCGTTTCAGGGGCCGGGCGCCGTAGACGGGATCGTAGCCGCGCTCGGCCAAGAGGGTGGCGGCCTCGGGCGACGCCACAAGGCCGATCTTCCGGGCGGCGAGCCTCGACCGGAGCAGCCCGAGCTGGAGGTCGACGATCTTCAGGATGGTCTCCTTCCCGAGCGGCCTGAAAATGATGACCTCGTCGATGCGGTTGAGGAACTCGGGCCTGAAGTGGGCTTCGAGGACCTTGCGGACCTCGCGCTCCATGGCCGCGAAGTCCCCGCCGAGGCCCTTGATGACCGTGCTCCCGAGGTTCGACGTCATGATGACGAGCGTGTTCCGGAAGTCCACCGTCCGGCCCTTTCCGTCGGTCAGGCGGCCGTCGTCGAGGATCTGGAGGAGGACGTTGAAGACGTCGGGGTGGGCCTTCTCGATCTCGTCCAGGAGGACAAGGGAATAAGGCCGCCGCTTGACCGCCTCGGTCAGCTGGCCGCCCTCCTCGTAGCCGACGTAGCCGGGGGGCGCCCCGATGAGCCGGGCGACCGTGTGCTTCTCCATGTACTCCGACATATCGAGCCGGACCATCGCCTTCTCGTCGCCGAACAGGAACTCGGCCAGTGCCCGCGCCAGCTCGGTCTTACCGACGCCCGTGGGCCCCATGAAGATGAAGGAGCCGATGGGACGCGCGGCGTCCTGGATGCCGGCCCGCGCCCTGCGGATGGTGTCCGCAACGGCCCGGACGGCCTGGTCCTGGCCGACCACCCTCCCGGCCAAGGTCTCTTCCATCCGGAGGAGCCGGGCCGCATCGCCCTCGAGCATCTTGGACACGGGGACGCCGGTCCAGCGGGAGACGACCTGGGCGATGTCCTCTTCGTCAACCTCCTCCTTGAGCATCTTCCCGCTCTTCTGGGCCGCCGCCAGCCGGGCCGCCAGGGCCTCCGACTCCTTCCCCGCCTCGATGAGCTTCCCGTAGCGGATCTCGGCGGCGCGCTCCAGGTCACCGCGCCGCTCGGCCGCCTGCTCCTCGCTCTTGAGGGAATCCACGCGTTCCTTGATCTTCCCCTGGGCTTCGATGAGATCCTTCTCGTTCCGCCACTGCACCTTGAGGCCGGAGCTCTTTTCCCTGAGGTCCGCCAGTTCCTTCTCGATCCCTTCCAGCCTCTCCTTCGACGCCAGGTCCTTTTCCTTCCGGAGCGCCTGCCGTTCGATCTCGAGCTGGACGGTCCGGCGCTCGAGCTCGTCGATGTCCTCGGGCAGGCTGTCGATCTGGATGCGGGTCCGGGCGGCCGCCTCGTCGACGAGGTCGATGGCCTTGTCCGGGAGAAAGCGGCTCGAGATATAGCGATGGGACAGGGTGGCCGCCGCGACAAGGGCCGAGTCCGTGATCCGGACGCCGTGATGGGCCTCGTACTTATCCTTGAGGCCCCGGAGGATCGATACGGTCTCCTCGACCGAGGGTTCGCTCACCCAGACCTGCTGGAAGCGCCGCTCCAGGGCGGCGTCCTTCTCGATGTATTTCTTGTACTCGTTGAGCGTCGTCGCCCCGACGCAGCGCAGCTCGCCCCGGGCCAGGGCCGGCTTGAGCATGTTCGAGGCGTCCACGGCGCCCTCGGCCGCCCCGGCCCCGATGATCGTATGGAGCTCATCGATGAACAGGACGATCTCGCCGTCCGACTCACGGACCTCCTTGAGGATGGCCTTGAGCCGGTCCTCGAACTCGCCCCGGTATTTCGTCCCGGCCACGAGCGAGCCGATGTCGAGGGCCAGGAGGCGCTTGTTCTTGAGGGACTGGGGGACGTCGCCGTCGGCGATGCGCCGGGCCAGCCCCTCGACCACGGCGGTCTTCCCGACACCGGCCTCGCCCACGAGGACGGGATTGTTCTTCGTCCGCCGGGACAGGACCTGCATGACGCGCCGGATCTCGTCCTCGCGGCCGATGACCGGGTCCAGCTTCCCCTGTCGCGCCAGGGCCGTGAGGTCCCGGGCATATTTCTCGAGCGCCTGGAACTTGCCCTCGGGCTCGGGGTCCGTGATCCTTTGCGACCCCCGGACCGTCGCCAAGGCCTTGAGGACCGCCTCCTCGTTGACGCCCCGCGCGCCGAGGATCCGGCCGGCCGCGCCGGTTTTGTCCTTGAGCATGGCCAGGAGGAGGTGCTCCGTGGAGACGTACTCGTCCTTGAGCCGGCCGGCCTCCTTCTCGGCTTCGTCCATGACCCGTCGCAGGGATTCGGAAGCGAGGGCTTCCCCCCCGCCGGAGACCTTGGGGAGGCGCCCGAGAGCCGCATCCAAGTCCCCGCGGACCGCGGCCGTGTTCACGCCGAGCTTGGCCAGGACGGCGTTGACGATGTTCTCCGGTTTTTCGAGAAAGCTCAACAGGAGATGTTCAGGACCGATCTCCTGGTGGCCCATGGCGCCTGCCTTCGCCTGCGCCTCGCGAAACGATTCCTGGGACATGACCGTCATTTTTTCCCATCTCATGCCGGGCCTCCATACATTAGAAAATAGCGAGGGAGGGCCCGCCTGTCAAGAACACCGTCCTTGACTTGACAATCGCCCCAAAAAGGATATTTACTCTCTTAGGGAGCGCGCTATGGAAGAGATCGAAGTTTCGAGCTGGCTGACACTCGACGCGATCAAGAAGGCGGGCGACGCCGTCGAGACGGTCGGGAACCTTCAGACCGGCCACACGATGTCCGTATTTTGCACGATCGAGGAGGATTACCTGGAGCTCTGTTACAGCGATTCCGCGGCCAACGTCCTGAGGCGTTACGAGGACCGGGACGAGTTCGACGTCGCCCTCGAACAGAGGAAGGAGGAGGTCGGGGACGCTCCCTTCGAAGAGGGCAAGGACCTCGAAGAGGATTTCGACGGGGAAGAAGAGGACGAGGAGGAGGACGAGACCAAGGAAGGCTTCCAGGTCGAGGAGGCCGACGACATCTAATCCCCCCCCCTCCCGCCGAGCCCGTCCTTCAGCCCCCCGAGGAAGGTCAGCGCCTCGAGCGGTGTCATCCCCGGGATGTCGCAGGCCAGAATCCGGTCCCTGAGTTCCTCGAGGGCCGCGCGCTCCCGGTCCTCCGCGAAGAGCAGCCCCTGGCTTCGGTCCCGCTTCCCCGGGGAGCGGTAGGCCATCCGGGGAACCCCCTCTTCGTCGAACTCCCGCTTCTCCAGGTTGAAGAGGATCTCCCGCGCCCGGTCGATCACCGCTCGCGGGATGCCGGCCAGCTTGGCCACGTGGATGCCGTAACTGCGGTCGGAAGGGCCGGGGACGATCTTCCGCAGAAAGATCACGTCCTCCTTCCATTCCTTGACGGAGACGTGGAAGTTCTTGATCCGCTTGAGGCTCAGGGCGAGCTCGGTCAGCTCGTGATAATGGGTGGCGAACAAGGTCTTGGCCCGGATCCCCTCCCTCTCGTGGATGTGCTCGGCCACGGCCCAGGCGATGCTCAAGCCGTCGAACGTGCTGGTTCCCCGCCCGACCTCGTCGAGGAGGATGAGGCTCTTCGGCGTGGCGCTGTTCAGGATGGCGGCGGTCTCCAGCATCTCGACCATGAACGTGGATTGCCCGGCGCTTAGGAAGTCCGTCGCCCCGATGCGTGTGAAGATGCGGTCGACGAGGCCCAGCGAGGCCGACTCGGCCGGCACGAACGAGCCCATCTGGGCCATCACCGAAATGAGCGCGACCTGGCGGAGGTAGGTCGATTTCCCGCCCATGTTGGGCCCGGTGATGATCAGGATCTGGTCGTCGGCGGGGTCGAGGGACGTGTCGTTCGGGATGAACGGCTCGGCGCTGCTGGCCTCGATGACGGGATGCCGGCCGCCGACGATCCGGACGGCGTCCCCCCCGTTGACCTCGGGGCGGCAGTAGTTCCGTCCGACCGCGAGCTCCCCCAGGGCCGTGAGCACATCCAGCCGGGCGACGGCGGCCGCGATCCGCTGGAGCCGTATCGTCTCCCGAGCCACGGCCCCCCGGGTATCCTGGAAGATCCTGTACTCGATCTCCGCGATCCGTTCTTCGGCGTGGAGGACCTTCTCCTCGTAGGCCTTGAGCTCGGGGGTGAGGAAGCGCTCCGACCCGACGAGGGTCTGTTTGCGGATGTAGTCGGGCGGGACCAAGGACAGATTGGGTTTCGTGACGTCGATGTAATAGCCGAAGACCTTGTTATAGCGGACCTTGAGAGACGAGATGCCCGTCCTCTCCCGCTCGGTCTTCTCCAGCTTGGCGATGAATGCCTTCCCCGACCGCGAGACGTCCCTCAGTTCGTCGAGCTCGGGGTCGAAGCCCGGCTTGACGATCCCCCCTTCCGTGAGCGGGAGCGCCGGCTCGTCGAGGATGGCCCGGTCGACGAGTTCGACCACGTCGCGGGCGTCGTCCCACCCGCCCAGAATCTCCCGGAACGGGCCCGCCCCGAAAGCCGCAAGGATCGCCCGGACCTTAGGCAAAGGCTCGAGGGACCTCTTCAGCGCGACGAGGTCCCTTGCGTTGGCCGCGGCTAGGGAGATCTTTCCCGCCAATCGCTCCAGGTCGTGGATCCCCTTAAGGGCGTCGCGGATCTCGCGCCTCTCGATGGTCAGCCGGGCCGCGTCGGTGACGGCGTCCAGACGCGCGTTGATCCCTTCGACGTCGGCCAACGGCTCCAAGAGCCAGCTCCGGAGCGTCCGCGCCCCCATGGAGGTCACCGTGAGGTCCATGACCCCGAGCAGGGTATCCGACGTCCGACCATCGCGGATGTTGCGGACAAGCTCGAGGTTCCGGACCGTCGCCGCGTCCAGGACGAGCCGGTCGCCGGCGGGGACATAGACGACCTTGTGAACAAGGGTTAGGGAATCCTTCCGGACCTTTTTGACGTAGTGGAGGAGCGCGCCGGCGGCCGCGACGGCCAGGGTCCTGCCGTCGAGGCCGAACCCCGCCAGGGACTTGACCCGGAAATGTTCCTCGAGAAGTCTGGCGGCCTGAAGCGGATCAAAGGCCCAGGCCTCGACCGGGCTCACGGGAACGGAAGCCGCATCCTGCGGGGAGAGGATCCTGGCCAGGGAATCCTCGGCGCCCTCGGGATAGAGGATCTCCCTGGGAGATGACTTGAACAGTTCGTCGGAAGCCGACCGTATATCCTCGGGCCCGCCCTGGAAGGCCCTGATCTCGCCGGAGACCAGGTCGAGCCGGGCCAACCCCCACCCTTCCTTCCCCAGGACGACGGAGGCAACGTAGGTGTTCTGCCGGGCGTCGCCGTCCTCGACCTCGACCGCCGTGCCGGGCGTCAGGACCTTGACGACCTCCCGCTTGACCACGCCCCGCGCCGACCGCGGGTCCTCCATCTGGTCGCAGACCGCCACTTTGAAACCGCGTCGGAGGAGCTTGGCCAGGTAGGAATCGACGGCATGGTGGGGGACGCCGCACATCGGGACCTTCTGGCGCGAGGTCAGGGCGATCTCGAGGACGGGGGAGGCCGTCTTCGCGTCTTCGTAGAACATCTCGTAAAAATCGCCGAGCCTGAAGAACAAAAGGGCGCCGGGGTGCTCCTTCTTGATGCGGAAATACTGCTCCATCATCGGGGTCAGGGAGCTTTTCTCGGCCATGGCAATGTTCAAATATACTCGCAGGCCGGGGGCTTTGCAAGGTCGGGCCGGCGGGGGGTCTGACGCGCCGATTGACATTGAAGGGGCCGGGCGTTAGTATTATCTGCGTCCATGAAGCTCAACGTCCCGAACTCCCTGACCGTGCTCCGGATCGTGTCGATCCCGGCCCTGGTCGTCGTCCTGATCACGGATTTCCGCGGCTGGGAGATCGCCGGGTTCCTGATCTTCCTCTTCGCCACCCTGACGGACATGCTGGACGGATTCTGGGCGCGGAAGAAGAAGCAGATCACCGTCTTCGGCCAGCTCCTCGACCCGATGGCCGATAAGCTGCTCATCGCCTCGGCCCTGATCTGTCTCGTTCAGCGTCGGATCGTGCCGGCCTGGATGGCCGTCATCATCATCGGGCGGGAGATCGCGGTGACCGGATTCCGGGCGATCGCTTCGTCGCGGGGGCACAACATCCCCGCGTCCGCCCTGGGGAAGCTCAAGATGACTCTCGAGACCGTCACCCTGTGCCTGCTCATCCTGGGCCCGGTCAACCTGGGGATGCTCCACCTCCTCGCCCCTCTCGGGCTCTGGCTCACGGTCACCGTCGCGATAGCCTCGGCGGCTGAGTATTACCTCCGTTTCGGGCCGACGGTCCTAGCCAAGGATCCCTGACAAGGCCTTTTTCGCGTTCTCAAGAGTTTCCGGGTCCTCGATATTCGTGACAACGGGGGGCTCGGGCCAACCCCTGCCGATCCTCCTCATCAGTCCGGAAAGGACCTTGCCGGAGCCGGTTTCCACCCACAGGCCGATTCCCTCTCCCCGTAGGACTTCTATCGACGCCGTCCAGAGGACGGGCCGGCTGACCTGCCGCCGGAGGGCGTCCCGGGCCTCCTCGCCCGTCCTGACGGGCTTCGCGTCCACGTTGCTGACGACGGGGAACCTCGGCTCCTTGAACGGGACGAGGGCCAGGTCGGCCGCCAGCCGTTCTTCGGCGGGCCTCATCAGCGCCGTGTGGAAGGGCGCGCTCACGGGGAGCCTGACGGACCTTAGAGGCTTGAGGATGCGGAGGGCCTCATCGAGCCCTTCCCTCGGCCCCGCGATCACGACCTGGTCCGGGCTGTTCCAGTTGGCGACCTCGACGGTCCGGCCGGGGACGCCGCCGAGGGCCGCGCGGATGAGTTCGGGGTCGGCGCCGAGCACCGCGGCCATGCCTCCCGCCCCCTGGGGGACGGCCTCCTGCATGTAGACCCCCCGCTTGTGCACGAGGCGGACGGCGTCCTCGAACGCCAGGACGCCGGCCGCCACGAGGGCGGAATATTCGCCAAGGCTGTGTCCCGCTGCGACGGCGGGATCGGCCCCGAGGAGCCTGAAGGCGATCGTGCTCACGGTCAGGAGGGCCGGCTGGGTGTTCCGGGTCATCCGGAGCTCCTCTTCGGGCCCCTCGAAGCATAGCTTCGAGATCGCATAGCCGAGGGCCTCGTCGGCCTTCGCGAAGATCTCCCGGGCCTCGGCGAAACGGACGTGGAATTCCTTTCCCATGCCCACGGTCTGTGATCCCTGGCCTGGGAATAGGCAGGCGAACTGTTTCATGAGGGACTTTCCTTTCTTAGGGGGCTATTCCAGGCAGTCCGGGCGGATGCGGACGTCCGCCTGGGCCTTCAGGTTCCCGATCCAGTCCGCCACGAGCTTCTCCCTCTTCCGCTCCTGGATCAGCGACTCGATCCGGTCGAGAACCTGGATCATGGGGGCCGGTTCCGCTCCCGCCCGCTTCTCGGCGGGGACATAGACGTCGTCAGGTAATAGGATTCGATCTCCTTGATGGTCACGGGCACGGCCTGGCTGAACCTGGACGGCGATCGTCCTTGCGGTAGTGGACCGTCTCTACGAGGAAGGACCGAAGGTCCCGATCCCCGAGGCCGAACTCCGCGAGCGCCTTGGCCCACTCTCCGGACCCCATCCTCCGGGCGGACTCGTCCGCGACCGCGGCGATCTCCTCTTCGCTCGGCCCAGCAGGTCCCCGCGCGAGATCGAGAACGAGCTTTTGTTCGACGAGCCGGTCCAGCACGGCGGACAGGGAGGTCTCCCGCGGGTCACCGGCGTGGAGCCCGAACCGTTGGGCGATCCTCACGTCGACGAGCGTGACCGCCTTGCCGTTGACGACGGCGGCCACGCAATCGTCGACCTGTTGGCCGGCCGACCTGGGCTAGGAGGCCGAGGCCCGGGAGACTGGCGAGGACCAGGAAGGCGAACCAGGATGCGAGCGGCTTTTCCCGGACCTTTCTTCGATCGTCATTTTAAAACACGTTCCCTATGGTGATAAAAACGAGCGGCCGCCCCTTCTTCTCCGGGTCGTCAACGTTCCAGGCGAGGTCGAACCGGATCGGCCCAAGAGGCGTCCGGTAACGGAGGCCAAACCCGACGGCGCCGCGGAAGTTGAAAAGACTGAAATCCTTCCTCTTGGAAAAGACCTGGCCGATGTCATAGAACACGGCCCCGGAGAGGTCGGGCAAGGTCTGGAACAGGGGAAACCACATCTCCAGGTTGACCAGAACCATGGCCTTGCCGCCGACGGGCATGTTCGTGATCGGGTCTTTCGGACCGAGCTTGTCGATCCTCTCCCCACGGAAAGAATTGCTCCCCCCGGCGAAAAATCTCTCGGGGACGGGGATCCGGCCGCGGCCGAGCCCGATCCGGGCGGTCGCGGTGAAGTTGAGCCGGGGCAGAACAGGATAATGGTACTGGTACTTGAAAAAGGCCTTGAGATAATCGGATTCGGTCTTGAACAGGGGGAAGGCCCATTCCCCGACGACGCTCATGAAAGTGCCCCGGGCGGGGTTGAACGAATCGTCCCTCCGGTCCCGGATTAAGCTCGCCGAGACGAGCATCGTCGAGTAGGGCAACAGCTGGCGGTCGACCTCCGACTCGGCGATCTTGAGGAAGGTCAGTTTCGTCCGGGACCAGCTGAGGGTCCCGAGGAGGACGAGCCCCGGGGACAGGGGCTTGACGACGTTCAGGCCGAAGCCCCGACGGTCGAACCCGAAGCTCGTCCGGTCCTCGCTCTCGAGCCAGGCGTTGACGATCGTTTGCATCGGGCATCCCGAAGAAATAGGGCTGTTCCCACGAGCCCACGACCCGTCTTTTCGACGATGCTGAACTGGCTGACGAGACTGACCTGGGAAGCGATGCCGAATATGTTCGTCCGGATGTACTCGGCCGTCCCCCGGAGCTTGATGTTGTTCTCCCAGAGGGCCAGGGACCGCGGCTCGTTCTTGGTCTCGAGGCCCAGCTCCAAGGCTAGCGTAGTTCCGTTCCCCTTCGCGGACGGAGATGAGCAGGTTCTCCGTATCAGAGGAGACAGCGACCTCTTCGACGATCACCTCGGAGAAGATCCCCAGGCTTTCGAGCCTCCGTTTGGACTCCAGGACAAGCTCGCGGGAGGCCGCGTCCCCGGGCTTGAGCCGGAGCTCCCGGAGGATGGTCTTCTTCCGCGTCACCCTGTTCCCGGTGACGACGACATCGCCCACGCGCACGATTCTCCCCTCGACAACCGTGATCCGGACGGCAAAGGAGCCGGGCGAGACCTCGCGGACCTCGGAGGTCACCACCGTCCCTCGCACGCCCCTGTTGAGATAGAACGCCTCGATCCTCTCGACGTCCTTCCGGACGTCGGGCGGATAGTAGCCGCCCCCCTCGGCGCTCGTCATCGCGGAACGGACGGTCTCCGGGGTGAACAGGGCGACCCCGTCGAGTTCGATCTGCCCGACCGCGCGCCGCGCTCCTTCGGAGATGATGAAGACCGCCGTAGCCGCCTTCTCCCGGCTCTTCAAAGCAAGCTCGACACGGCAGTCGGCGAAACCGTTCTTCTGATAGAAAAACTCGATCTCCCCGGGGATCTCGAACAGGCGCTCACCGTCGACGAGGGCAAAGAAGGGCATCTTCTCGCCGATCCCGACCTCGTCCCGGATCCGGGCGGGGGAGAACGTCGCGAGCCCTTCGAATTCCACCCGGTCGACCCGGTATCGGGTGCCGGGGGCGACGTTGTAGATGACCCGTATCTCATTCTCCAACCGCTCGATCCGCGAGCTTAGGGAGGCGAAGACGTACCCCCGGCGGCGGAGGACGGTCAGAATGCGGGCTTCTCCCTCGGCCAGGCCCCACTCCTCGAAAATGCGCTCTTCCCAGACGGGGGCGAGGATCGACGTGGGGACGTCCGCCCCCCGGATGAGGAACGTGATCTTATCCCCCGGAAGGACGTTCACGGCAAGGTCGACGCGGCCCGATGCCTCATCGAAGTTCTCGCGAACAAGAGCGACCTCCGCCCGCTGGTAGCCAAGGCCGATATAATAGGCTTTAAGCTTCTGGAGGTCCTCTTGGAAACGCGACGGAACATAGGCTTCCCCTTCCCTGTCCCGCAACCGCCCCCTGAGCGTTTTCTCCGGGATCAGGATCGTCCCCTCCAACGCAATCCCGGCGATGGAGTATCTCTTGCCGGGTCCGATCTCGAAAACGACGTCGGCCGTGGATGCCTCGAGGTCCCGTTCGACCGAGGCCTTGACCGGCGCCCCGAAGTATCCCTCTTGGGCCAGGACTTTCCGGAGCTCGGCGACCGCCCGATCGACTTTGTCCTCGGAAAAGGTCGTCCCGGGCCGGAGGGCTTCGACGCCGTTCTTCATCTTCGCCTGGGGAAGTTCGTCCCCTCCCCGGAAATCGACCTTGCGGACCGTCAGGCGGTGGGTCAGGACGAAGGTGAGGGCCACCCGGTCCTCCCCCGATCTGAGGACGCGGACGTCGGCGAAGAGTCCCGTTCCGTAGATCTGCTTGATGTTCCGGTCGACCGCTATCAGGGAATAGGGGTCGCCCTTCTTGATGGAGATGAGCTCCTCCAGGTTCTGCTCTCCGGCCCGGCCGTCCGCCCGGACGACGACGCTCTCGACGACCGGCGCGGTCGCCCCCTGCGGGCGAGGGAGCGCGGGGACAACCGGCGCCACGAGGACCAAGACGGCCACGGCGAGGGCCGGAAGGTGCCTCCCCGTCCGCCGTCGGTCAGAATCTCTTGCGAACCTTGACATCTAAGCTGATCCGTCCCCATTCGTTCCGCATGCCGACGAGGGAAAAGTCGTTGCTGATCTCCCATTCCATCCTGACGATTTCCTCGCGCTGGGTCGTCAGGTTGGTCGAGTATAGGATCGAAAGATTCCTCCACAACTGCCTCCCGACCGTCAGACGGGCCGACATCTCGGACGAAGAGCCCATGATGAAGGGGTCGAGGCGGAACCGGGCAAGGCTGAACAGGCCTTCGGCGCGCTTTCGGGCCTGATCGGCGATCTGAAAAGACAGGAGGTAGGCCGTGCTGAGCCGAGTGGCGGTGTCGTAGGAGTAGGTCCGCCGGAAGGACTCGCCGAGAGCCAGGAGGGCCAGGACGTCCTCGGGGGGGAGCGGTGGGGACGATGTGAACTCCGGTTTGAGGCCGTTGACGAGACCGTTCAGGGTGAAGGTCACCCGGTAGTCTTTGACGTAGGTTTCGCCCCGGAAATCCAGGAAGGGCTCGAACGAAGCCGGATTGAAGAAGCTCAGGCGGCCGCGGATGACCCGGAACTTCCTGTCCTGGAAGTAGATCTCCCCATCGATGGCTTCTATATCCCCGAAGACGACCGGCGAACGGACGTTCCCCGTGACGGTCAGGTCGAACTTGCCGTTGACCCAGCCGAGGGAATTCTCCATCCTGGCTTTCCCGCCCGCCCGGAGCCTCAAGTTCAGCGCGAGGTCGTCGAAGAATCCCTTTTCCTTGGGGACCTGACTATAAGGAACGGAAGAGAAGGCAAACTTCTCCGTGAGCTCTCTCCGCCAGGAAAGCGTGGCGACGTCGAGATCACCCTCCAAAACGAAGCTTCGGGCGTCCTTGACGAGACGGGCCCAGCCGTTCGTCAGGGCCCGGGTCCGGGATAGAGGAGAAAGGAGCATGTTCGTCCCGTCCATCCGGATGTCGATAGCTTCGACGCCCTTCGCGCCCACGTCGATCGTCCCGGCGCCCCGGATGTCTCCGCCCCCGAGCTTCCCCTGGAACGAGCGGAGGGTGATCCGGCCCTCCTTTATGAGAGCGAGCCCCGTGTAATCGGTCAGAGCATGGGCAAACCCGGGCAGGGGCATGAGGGAGCCCTGGAGATCGACCACCCCGTTGATCAGTGGGGCGCTCCTCGGGCCTCGGACCTCACCGATGTAATTGAGCCGACCCTTGGCCCCTTTCCACGGCAGGAGCCTGTCGATATCGTCGAAACTCCCCTTGATGTCCGCCGTGATCTCGTCCTTGTGAAGCGGCAGATCGAGGGTCATCCGGAACTCGTTTCCGCCCGGCAGGAAGCCGCCGCTAAAGTCCAGGTCGATCCTATCTTCGGCGTAACCGAAAGTCCATTCCCCTCCCGCTTCCGTATCATGGACCGGCGTAAACGTGAGGCCCTTGATGGCGAACGTCCCCCTGGGTCGGTCAGTCCCAAAGACCCCCCGGCCCTTGAGGCCAAGGTCAAGCGTCCCCTCGAGCCCGGGCTTGATCTCGGAAAGCTGGAGGCCTTTGAGAGACAGGTCCATGTCAAAACCCAACCGGGGGAAGGTCAGGGCGAGGTCGCCGGCTATGGCCCCGCCGTAGAAGCCGCCGGTGAGCCCAGTCAGGCGGAGGGTGCCATCCTTCCATTCGAGCCCCCCTCGGCAGGTCCGGATGGGCTGGCCGAGGAAGAAAATTGCAGGACTGGAAAAGGTTCCTTTGAGTTCAATGGCAAGGCCCTGTTGGACGAGCTTGAATGCCCCCGAAGCTCTGCCCCGGAGCGGCAGGACGATGTCCAGCGGTGGAAGGATGCGCTCGATCTCTCCGTCATCGAGCCGCAGGTCGGCTTCGACGCGCGCCCCCGCGATGGCAAGGCCGATCTCGCCTTTGAGGTCCGGGTCGCCTAGCCGGAACTTCCCCGTGACGTCGTTGCCCAGGAATTCGATGTTCCCCTCGACGGAGGTCGCGTCGAACCTCGCGAAGCCTGCCTGTGGACAATAGAAATCGGCCGTAACGCGCGGCGACCTGAAATCCCCTGCGATCTTGATGTCGGCCGTTCCCCTCCCGCGGATCTCCGGGAACTCAAAGGTCTTCCGGAGGATATACGACGTGAACGCCCGGCCCTGCATGACGTCCTTGATCTCGCCCCGGATGTCAACGTCGCAATCGCGGCCGACGCGGACGCCCCCCTGGACTTCGAACCGGCCGAAGCTCGAGTCGATCTCCGGCGAGGAGAACGAGAGCTCCTGCGTCTGGAGATCCATGGCGAACCGGAACTTCCCGCGGAACGGGTAGAGGGGGTGTTCGAATTCCTCACGGGCGTCCCGGAACTCCCCTTCCGCCTCGAGCTTGTTCCTTTCGATGGAGAAGGTTCCCCACGCCGGCGACCGCACCGGCCAGGGGATCTTGACAAAGCTCATGATGGGATCGAGACGGGCCCCGTCGACCCGGCCTTCGACCCGGCCGCCCTTGAACTTGACGAGGACGGCGGCGCCCGCCTGCTCCCCGTCGAGGAGCGAGAGGTCGACCTCCCCGCCTCCCTTTCCATCGATCCCGACGCTCCCCGAAACCCGGCCCAACGGGACGCCGTTGAGGACGATCGCCGGGCCGGAGAGGTCCGACCGGAAGGAGATCGCGCCGGCCGATCTCGTGAATAGCCCGGAGCCTTCGGCCCTTCCCTTCCAGACGAAGGGGAGCTTCAGGAGCCCGGCCACAAGGGAGGTCTCGACATCGAAGAATGTCCTGAGCTCAAGGACAGGATTTCCCGGATTGAGGAGCCTGCCCCGGGCCTTGACGACGAAGCCGGGCCCTTCGATGACCGTCCGGTGGACCGTCACCTCCCGCCCCTTGCCGGAGATCGAGAGGGTGACCGCGCCCCCGAAGGCCGGCCCGGCCGCCGGAGTGAAGCTCCCCTCATCCGCGACGGCCTGGAAGGAAAAGGCGTCGCCCCTCTCCGAAAAGAGGGCTTTCAGGCCGCGCACACGCAGGAGCCCTGAACGGAGCTTCACCGATATCTCGCCGTCCCGGACGATCCCCCTCTCGACGGCGAAGGGCAGGGGCCAGTACTTACGCGCCGGTCCCGGCTCGTCCGTCATGCGCACGACAGGCCCTTCGATGAGGATGGTCAGGGGCTTTTCACGGCGCAGGATCGAGATATAGGAGATGCCGACGGTGACCTTCCGGGCCGAAAAGAAGGGCGCGGGGTCGAGCGTCCGAACGTCCTCGAAGACGAGGGACGGGGGCAGGTACGAAAGGCGCAGGCGGGAGTAAGCGAATGACGCCTCGATCCGCTTCTTCGCTTGGCGGAGGAAGACGTTCTTGCCGACGACGAGCGCGCCTGCGAGGAGCGACGCAACGAGGAGGGTGATGATCAAGCCCCTGAATCTTTTCAACGTAGTCATTTTTTATGGAGAGTTTGGTTTCTAATATATCATGATTCCGGGTCGGCGGTAAATTTGCGCCTTCGCGCCGGCCCCCACGCTTGACGGGCCGGTTCGGATGAAAGTACCATACCCCCCGATGATGATCCAGGAACGGGGGAGCGAAGGCAAATGAGATCGAAGGAGGCCCGACCCGGGGTCCTGAAGTCTTGTGACGATATGCCCCGGATCCTCTTCCTGTCGGGATGGGGCGAGGAGGGATCCGGCGGCGGATCGGCCCGCCGGATGGACAGGACGGCCGCCTGCGTGCTTCGGGGATTCCGATCCAGGGGACGGCTCATCGTCGAGGGAAGGCTCGCCGATCCGGGCGCGGGAAGCCTGAAGCTCCGGGTCTCGACGGGATCCGGGCTTCAGGAGACGGGGGTCATCACACCGGTCACGCGGACCTTCGATCTCCCCGTCAAGGGACGACGCCGGGGCCTCGAGGTCCGTTTCGAGCTGGCGGAGGAGGACCTTTCCGGACCGAAGGGCGGCGGGCCGGCGATGATCGTCGAACGGATCGAGGTCCTCACCGGAAAAGCGGCGGCCCTCCCCTCGGTCCTGGAGATCGAATCGTCGACCCGATGCAATATCAACCCCCCATGCGTCATGTGCTACCCGCGCATCTTCGATAAAAGGGGCTTTGCCGGCGATATCGACGAAGCCGCGTTCTCCGGGCTCATCCCCTATCTGCGGGGGTTCCGGACGATCTCCCTGCACGGCGTCGGGGAGCC
This sequence comes from Candidatus Aminicenantota bacterium, assembly GCA_963813235.1. Taxonomy (GTDB): domain Bacteria; phylum Acidobacteriota; class Aminicenantia; order Aminicenantales; family Saccharicenantaceae; genus JALHVH01. Next base: position 18,523 of record CAWEYF010000026.1, read on the forward strand.
CCTGCTCGGCCGGAAGCTGTCCGTCATCCTGGACCACATAGACCGGGAGCACACCTGGGTTCAGTTCAACTCCAACGGTTTGCTCCTGACGGAGGACAGGAGCCGGGAGATGGTCCGGAAGGGACTGAAGATGATCGACATCTCCCTGGATGCCGCGACGCCGGAGACGTATCGGAAGATCCGGAGGTCGGATCACGACCTGGTCGTCCGCAACATCGAAAGGCTGTCCGAGATCAAGCGGGAGCTCCGGGCGCGACACCCCGTCATCAAGCTCAACATGACGCTGATGAAGGAGAACGCGGGGGAGATCGCCGATTTCGTCGGCCTGGCCGGGCGCCTGGGGGCCGAGATCGTCCACCTGGGCCTCCTGAACCCCCACGGAGGCTATCGGGTCGCGAACGGGGACTTCGTCTTCGATTATCGCGAACAGATGATCGATCCGGCGTCCGGGGCCTTCCGGGCCGAGCTCGAGGCCGCCCGGGAAAGGGCCCGGAGCCTCGGCATCGAGCTCGTCACCGAATTTTCAGGGGAGAGCCGATGAGGGCGCCCCGGGCTGTCTGCCGGAAGCCGTGGGAAAACTGCCTGGTCGAGGTGAACGGGGACTGCTATTTCTGCTGTTTCATCATCAGGCCCGGCGGGAAGATCGGCAACCTGAGGAAGGAGGGGTTCGAGAAGGCTTGGACGAGCCGGAAAGCCGACAGGATCCGGAGGTCCATCGTCGCGGGGAAGATCCCCTATCATTGCCAGCTCTGCCCCTATTTCGGGGAGTTCAAGCCGGACAGGAGCGCGCTCTACAGGATCTATTTCCTCGCGCAGAAAACGAAGGACGCCGCCCGCGACATCCTCCAGGGGGGGTTCACGCGGACCCGAACCGTCCTCGCCCTGAAAAGGGCCTTCCGCCGCCCCGGTTGAGGCCCGGGACGGGTCGCCGGGGCGCTATTTCCGGACCTTGGCCCAATCCTTCAGGAACGTCTCGATGCCCGAGGCGGTCAGGGGATGGGCGACCATCTTCCGCAGGATGGAGGCGGGAATGGTCGCGATGTCCGCGCCGAGGAGGGCGGCCTCGACGACGTGCCTCGGGTGGCGCACGCTGGCCACGATGACCTCCGTCTCGAACCGGTAGTTCTCGAAGATGGCGACGATCTCTTCGATGAGCTCCATCCCGTCCTGCGAGACATCGTCCAGCCGGCCGATGAACGGACTGACGTAGCGGGCCCCGGCTTTCGCCGCAAGCAGGGCCTGGGTCGAGGAAAAGACGAGGGTCATGTTGACCTTGATCCCCTCGGCCGCCAGGACCTTCGTCGCCTTGAGCCCCTCGATCGAGACCGGGATCTTGATGACGACGTTGGGCCCCGCCGCGGCCAGGCCGCGCGCCTCGACGACGATGTCCGGGGCCGCGGTGGACACGCATTCGACACTGACCGGGCCCGGCACGATCCGGCAGATCTCACGGACGAGGTCGTCGAATTTCAGGTTCTCCTTCGAGCAGAGCGAGGGGTTGGTGGTCACGCCGTCGACGATCCCCCAGCTCGCGAGCTCGCGGATCTCCTCCAGGTTGGCTGTGTCAAGAAAAAATTTCATGATCCCTCCTCGAGTCATCGTCCTCGGGTCCCCGGCCCCCGCGTCCTGCCGTCATTCGGCGATCCTCATGACCTGGTTCGACAGCGTCCCGATGCCTTCGATCTGGACATCCACCCGGTCGCCCGGCTCCATGGGGCCGACGCCCGCCGGCGTCCCGGTGGATATGATGTCGCCCGGCTCGAGGGTCATGATCCTCGAAATGAAGCGGACGAGGAACGGGACGGTGAAGATGAGGTTGGCCGTGTTCCCCGATTGTTTCAGCTTCCCGTTCAGGAACGTCTTGATGTGGAGCGCGGACGGATCGATGTCCGTCGCCACGCACGGCCCGCAGGCGGCGAAGGTGTCGAAGGACTTGGCCCGGGTGAACTGGACGTCCTTGGCCTGCAGGTCCCGGGCGGTCACGTCGTTGAAGCACGTGTAGCCGAGGATATGCTCCTCCACCCGGGCGTCGTCCGCCAGGTTCCGGGCCCTCTTCCGGATGACGACCGCGAGCTCCCCTTCATAGTCCACCCGTTTCGACATCCGCGGGTAAGCGATGGGGTCCAGGGGCCCGACGACCGCGGAGGGAGGCTTCAGGAAGAGCAGGGGCTCTTCGGGCAGGGGCCTCCCCATCTCGAGGGCGTGGTCCCGATAGTTGGCGCCGACGGCGACGATCTTCGACGGCAAGACGGGGGAAAGGAGCCGGACGTCGCCGGCTGGGATCGGACTGTCCCCGATGCGGAAGTCCCGGAAGATCGAGCCCTTCAGGGGGAAGAGGTACTCTTCTTTGAGAACTCCATAAAGGATCCTCTTCCTGTAGCGAAAGCGATAGATCTTCATCGCGGCTTTTCCCCGGGGGCGTCCACGACCACCTCGGTCCGGGCGCTCTCGTTTCCCCGGACGTCGACCGAACTGATGAAATATCGATAACGCTTCCCCTTTTCGATCGTCGTGTCCGTATAGGCGTTTTCGAGGAGGAGGGCCGGGGTCAGGAGGACGTCCCCCGCCCCCCCCTCCTCGCGGCGCCGAACCCTGTAGCCGGCGAGGTCCTTCTCCCGGTTCGCCTCCCAGCTCAGGGAGACGAACCCGCTCCCCGCCACCGGGACGACGCCGGCCGGGGCGGCGGGAGGGAAGACGTCCTCGGGAACGAGCTCCCGGGCCTCGGAGTCATCGCTCTCGAAATAGGGCGGCTTTTCCGTAGCCGAGGCCCGGACGAAATAGCGGACGGGGACGCCGGTGGCGGCGTCGCGGTCCGCGAATGCGAGCTCGCGGACGAGGCTCGAGTTGACGAGGGCGGCGGTGCCGTCCTTTCCCCGTCGATAGACGTTGTAGCCGGACACAATGGCGGGAGTCGACCCGTCGAAATTGGCCGCGGGAGCCTTCCAGGCGAGCTCGATCCGGTCCTCGAGGACCCGGGCGGCGAGCTCCTGCGGAGGCCCCGGGCCGACCTGGGGATCGAAGGCGACGGGGTTCGAGAGCTCGGACATCCGGGACCGGCCGTCCCTCACCCGCACGGCGAAGCGGACCTTCAGGGATGCGGGTGTCTTCCCTGCCAGAGAATAGGGATAAACGAACCCGGCTACGTCGGTCCCCTTCTCCTTCCGGAACGCGGCAAGCCCGTCCTTCTTCAGGGAGACCGCGAGCCGGGCCTTACCCTCGAAGTCCTTGGCGGTCATCGCCCCGGGCGCGGCCCTGGCTTTCTCCTCTTCGAGGACCCAGACCTCCGCTTCGGAAACGCCGGCCAGGGGACTCCCGTCGACGGACTTGACGGGGTTCTTCCATTCCACCAAGAGTGTCGCGCCCCGCTGGAGGACGGTCACCGCCCCCGCCTTCTGGGGCGTCCGGATGAGAGGGGGCAGAAGCGCCCCCTTTTTCCCGCAGGCGAACCCGGCCGCGCAGACCAGGAGGACGGCGAAGCCGGCGATCTGCTTCGTCATAGGATGAAGCGCCTCAGGTCCTGGTCCTCGAGGATGTCCTTGAGCTGGCTCCGGACGTATTCTCGGGAGATGAGGATATCCTTCTGCGGAATATCGGGAGCCTCGAAGGAGATGTCCTCCATGACCTTTTCCATGATCGTGTGGAGCCGGCGGGCCCCGATGTTCTCCGCCTCGCGGTTGACCTTCTCGGCGATGGCGGCGATCTCGTCGACGGCCTCGGGGGCGAATTCGACCCGGACGCCCTCGGTGGCCATCAGGGCCTCGGTCTGCTTGATGAGGGCGTTCTCCGGTTCGGTCAGGATGCGGACGAAATCTCCCTTGTCAAGGGGCGTGAGCTCCACGCGGATCGGGAAGCGTCCCTGGAGCTCGGGAATGAGGTCGGAGGGCTTGGAAACATGGAAGGCTCCCGCGCCGATGAAGAGGACGTGGTCGGTCCGGACGAGCCCGAAGCGCGTGTTGACGGTGGTCCCCTCGATGATGGGCAGGAGGTCGCGCTGGACGCCTTCGCGGCTGACCTCGGGCCCGTGCCCGGTTTCCCGTCCGGCGATCTTGTCCACCTCGTCCAGGAAGATGATGCCCGAGTGCTCGACCCTCTCGATGGCCAGGCGGGAGACCTGATCCATGTCCACCAGGCGCTTCTCCTCCTCCTCGAGGAGGATCTCCCGGGCCTCCCGGATCTTCATTTTCCGCCTCTTGGATTTCCCGCCCAGGAATCCGGGGATGATCTCCTGGATCTGCATCCCGATGTCCTCGACCCCCGCGTTCGAGAACACCTCGAAGGAGGGCGCCGTCTTCTCCTTGACCTCGATCTCGACCGTCCGGTCCTCCAGGAAGCCCGCCCGGAGCTGTTTCCTCAACTTCTCACGGGACTCCTGGAACCGCCCCGTCTCCTCGTCGGCGGCGTTCTCCCGGGCGGCCGGGTGCGGCAGGAGGAGGTCGAGGATCCGCTCCTCGACGGTCTCCCTCGCCTTTTCGGCGATCTCCTCGACCTTCTCGGCCTTGACCATGTCCACGGCCATCCGGACGAGGTCCCGGATCATCGATTCGACGTCCCGGCCGACGTAGCCGACCTCGGTGAACTTGCTGGCCTCGATCTTGAGGAACGGCGAGGACGTGAGCTTGGCCAGGCGGCGGGAGATCTCGGTCTTCCCCACGCCGGTCGGCCCGATCATCAGGATGTTCTTGGGCGCGATCTCGTCGGCCAGCTCGGAGGGCAGCTTGCGCCGTCGGAAACGGTTGCGCAATGCGATCGCCACCGCCTTCTTGGCGGCCTTCTGGCCGATGATGTATTTGTCGAGCTCGGCGACGATCTGCTGGGGCGTGAGTTCCGTGTCCCTGGATTCCTCGACGGGCCTGTCCATGGACTCGGGAAGAACGATCGGCATCTAGAGCTCCTCCAGGGTGATCCGGTCATTGGTATAAACGCAGATCCCGGCGGCGATCCTCATGGCCTCCGTCGCGATCTCCGGGGCCGATAGGCCGGTGTGCCGGAGGAGCGCCCGGGCCGCGGCCAGGGCATAGGGACCGCCCGACCCGATGGCCACGACCCCGTCGTCGGGCTCGACGACGTCCCCGGTCCCGGAGATGAGGAACGAAACGTCCTTATCGGCCACGACGAGCAGGGCGTCCAGCTGGCGGAGGGCCTTGTCCAACCGCCAGTCCTTGGCGAGCTCGATGGCCGCCCGAGAAAGGTTCCCCCGGTGCTCCTCGATCTTGACTTCGAACCTGGAGAAAAGGGCGAAGGCGTCCGAAGTGGACCCCGCGAAACCGGCCAGAACGGCCCCCTTGTAGAGCCGCCGGATCTTCTGGGCGGTGGCCTTAAGCACGGTCTGCCCCATGGTCACCTGACCGTCCCCGGCCATGACGACCCGGCCCTGATGCCGGATACAGACGACGGTCGTCGAACGGATCATGCGGATACCTCGGTTTCCGATAAGATTTCTCTTCAGGTAATGATAGCGAATGGCAGGGGATAAGTAAAGGCGGGGAAGGCGCCGCGCCCGGACGGCCCGGCCTCGCGGCGGCCTTCTCCGGGACCGCCGGATATGCTAGAATCGTCCTTCGGGCGGAGGAATACCGAATGGCATCCCTGACACTCCTAGTCATGGCCGCCGGCATCGGGAGCCGGTACGGCGGCCTCAAGCAGATCGACCCCGTCGGGCCGAGCGGGGAGATCGTCGTCGATTATTCCGTCTATGACGCCCTTCGGGCGGGTTTCGACAAGGTCGTCTTTGTCATCCGCGGGGAGATCGAGGACGCCTTCCGTGAGAGGATCGGCCGGACGGTCGAAAGCCGGGTCGAGACCGCTTACATCCTCCAGGAACTCGACCGCCTCCCCGCCGGCTATCGCCTCCCCGCCGGGAGGACGAAGCCCTGGGGCACGGGCCACGCCATCCTGTGCGCCCGGGACAGCGTCGTCACGCCCTTCGCGGCCATCAACGCGGACGATTTCTACGGCCGGGCAGCGTTCGCCGCTCTAGCCGGGCACCTCCGAAATGCGGGGGACTCCGGAGGGATCTACGACTATGCCATGGTCGGCTACGCCCTCGAGAACACCGTCTCCGAGCACGGGCACGTGGCCCGCGGGGTCTGCGAAACCGGGGCGGACGGCTGTCTCATCGATCTCCGCGAGCGCCATAGGGTCTTCGGCTTCCCGGACGGCGTCAAGTTCGCCGGGGACGACGGCGCGTGGGTCGGGCTCCCCGCCGGAAGTGTCGTCTCCATGAACATCTGGGGGTTCACGCCGAGCCTCTTCGGCGAGCTCGAAGCCCGATTCCCCGCATTCCTCCGCGACAGAGCCGCGGAGATCCTCAAGGCCGAGTTCCTTATCCCCGAGGTCGTCGGGAGCCTCGTGCGCGAGGGAAAAGCCCGGGTCAGGGTCCTGCCGACGGCTGAGAAGTGGTTCGGCGTGACCTATCCCGAGGACCGGCCGCGTGTCCAGGCCGCCATCCGCGAGATCGTTGCCCGGGGCGTCTACCCGGAGGACCTATGGGAGGCTTGATAGAGGACCGGCGGCCGGTGCGGGGGGGGATCTATCCCGCGGGCTTGCGGAGCAGGCTCTGCTCCGCCGCGGATGTCGCCCGGCAGGTCGGAGTCCGGGAGTTCGGGGTCCGGGTCCTTCCCTGGTCCGTCCGCAGGGAATACTCCCTCTTCTCACAAGACCTCGACCGGATCGTCCCATTCCCGCCGCCGGATGTTCCTTACCGCTTGCGCCAGGCCGAAAAGGAGGATATCCCGGCCCTCATGGCTTTGCGCACGGGGTATTATTCGCGGGCGCTGCTCGAGAAACGGCTGGGAGGAGGCCACATGGTGTTCCTCGGCCGGTGCGGGGATAGGCTGGTCTATAGCCACTGGATATTCGTCGGGTCGTTCGATATCCCCTACCTGCACGGGCGCCTCGTCCTCGGCCCGGACGAGGTCTACGCCGACGAGGCCTTCCTCCATCCGGAGTACCGGAGGTCCGGCGTCTATGCCTACAGCACTTTTCTGGTCAGAACGGCGGTCCGGGCGAAGGGCTTCCGGACGCTGTACGCCGCCGTCGCGTCCTGGAACGAAGCTCCGAAGAAGAACATCATCAGGTCGGGGATGGCGGAGATCGCGAGGTTCCGGTGCCGGAACGTCCCCGGGCTCGTGAAGGTCCGCTGGTCGGGCCGGGTCGATGTCCACGACGATGGGTCTTTCGCGTTCCATGGCGCCCGCTGAGCCCGGACGCAACGGCTATCGGTCCTTCTGGGACTGGACGGGACTCCATTTCCCCTCCCTCTCCGAGGCCCGATCCACCCGGTATTACCGGGAATGCGAGGAGCGGCTCTTTCGAGCGTATTTCCCGGACCTCGCCGGCCGGAAGATCCTCAAGACCGACCTCTGGGACGAAGCCAAGAATACGAAGATATTGAGGTATGCGGCCGACGCCGGCGCGGAGGTCTATGGGATCGACATCTCGATCGAGATCCTCAAGGGGGCGGAAAAGGCCTTCCGGGGCAGCCCGGGCCGGCGCGGTTTCGTCGTCTCCGACGTCCGGGCCGTTGCCTTCGCGGAAGGCGTATTCGACGGCATCTACAGCATGGGGACGATCGAGCACTTCAAGGAGCACGTTCAGGCCGTCCGGGAGTGCTTCCGGGTTCTGCGGAAGGGCGGGGTCGCCGTCATGGGCGTGCCCAATGCCCGGGACCCGTTCCTCCGGCCTCTCCTGGTCTGGGCGCTCGGGCGGCTCGGGCTCTACGCCTACGGCTACGAAAAGGCCTTCAGCATGAGGGCCCTGGAACGGCTGCTCGTCGCCCAGGGCTTCGAGGTCGTGGACCGGACGGGGATCCTCTTCATTCCGGGCTGGCTCCGGATGGCCGACCTCTGGCTCCAGGTGCGGAGCCCGAGGCTCGCCGTCATCGCCGCGCCCGCGGTCGGATTCTTCGCCGGCCTCCACCGGAGGTTCCCCCGCCTCGGCCGCCACGGCTACCTGATCGCCTGCGTCGTCCGCAAGCCGTAACTGTTTGACGTTTTCGAACGTACTTGTTATCCTGAGGGAAGATGACGGTTTCTTCCATGAAGTGCTCCCTGTGCCACTACCAGAACCCCGATGACACTCGGTTCTGCGGCAATTGCGGCCGGGCCCTCGACGGCACGTCCAGCTCCAGCATCGCCTTCACCCAGACCCTGCAGCCCCCCCCGGAACCGGTCCGGGGGACGATGCTCGCCGGCCGCTTCGAGATCATAGAGGAGCTCGGCCGGGGAGGCATGGGCAAGGTCTACAAGGCGTTCGACACGAAGGTCAAGGAGAACATCGCCCTCAAGCTCCTCAGGCCCGAGATCGGCATGAACGAGGAGACCGTCGAGCGGTTCCGGAACGAGATCAAGCTGGCCCGGAAGATCTCCCAGCGCCATGTCTGCCGGATGTACGACCTGGGCGAGGACGGGCCCGTCTTCTTCATCACCATGGAGTACGTCCCCGGCGAGAACCTCAAGAGCTTCATCCGGCGGTCGGGGAACCTCACCGAGGCCAAGGCCGTGACCCTCGCCCGGCAGATCTCGGAGGGGATGGCCGAGGCCCACGCCCACGGCGTCATCCATCGGGACCTCAAGCCCCAGAACGTCATGATCGACCGCGACGGGAACGCCCGCATCATGGATTTCGGCATCGCCGGCTCCCTGGGGACCAAAGGGCTCACGGGGACCGGCGCCATCATCGGGACGCCGGAGTACATGTCCCCCGAACAGGCCGAGGCTCGTGAGGTCGACGCCCGTTCGGACATCTATTCGCTAGGCGTCATCCTCTTCGAGATGGTGACCGGCCGGGTCCCGTTCGAAGGCGAGACACCGCTCAGCGTGGCCATCAAGCAGACGAGCGAGCATCCCAGGGACCCCCGGGAGCTGAACAGCCAAGTCTCCCCCGTTCTCAGCCGCATCATCCTCAGGTGCCTGGAGAAGGCGAAGGCGGACCGTTTCCAATCGGCCGCCGATCTCGGCAGGGATCTGGAGGCACTGGAAAGAGGTTTCCCGACCCCGGATCGGGCGATCGTCCGGAAGAAGCCGGCGGCGACCAGGGAAGTTACCATCAAGTTCGACCCGAGGAGGACCTTCATCCCGGCCGTGGCCGTCCTCCTCGTCGTCGCCGCCGCGTTCCTCGGCATACGCCGATTGACGAAGGAGCCCGGAGGGGAGGTGCATCGGACGGCGGACGAGCGATCGGTGCCGGCCGCACCGGCAAGCGCGGACGACCGGAGCGGGACGACCATGAGGCTCATCGCCCCCCTTCTCGGGGAGGCGATCAAGAACATGGACCCGAAGGAGTTCCAAAAGCTGGAAACGACCATTTCCGCCATCCAAAAGAATGGGACCTGAGAACCAGCCCTTGAGCTCCCTGTGGAACGACGTCCAGAAGAGGTTCGCGGACGGGCAGAAGGAACAGAAGGTCGGGAACCTGGACGCCTCGCGGAAAAGCTATACGCGGAGCCAGTCCGAGATGAACAAGTTCCTCGCCCTCGTCAAGGACAAGGACGCCGCCGACGGGGCGCGGGGCGAGATGCAGTTCGTCCGCGGCAAGGCCGACGTGGAGGTCGCGGTGAAGGGCGACAACATCCTCCATTGGATCGCCTCCGAGAAGCTCAAGGACGCCGAGGAGGCCTACAGGAAGAACGATTTCGCCGGGGCCCGCACCTTGTACTCCATCCTGGCCAGGGTCTTTTCCCTCGGCCTCGACGGCGGCGATGAGGCGGCATGCCTCGCCCGGCTGAAAGGCCTCGTCGGGGGCATTCGGAAGGAGGCCGAGGCCGTCAGGGCGACCGCGAAGGACTCCTGGCTCTTCGACCGGGCCCGCGAAGAAGAGACGATGGCGGCGACATATCTCTCCGGGAAGCAGTACGCCGAAGCAGCCGAGTTCTTTGTCCTGTCGGCGTTCCTCTACGAAAAGGCCCGGGATGTCTCCGTGGAAAGCGCCGGGCCGGGCGGCTGAGCCATGGGCCCGAGCTTCCTCTTCGTCTGCTTCGGGAATATCTGCCGCAGTCCTATGGCCGTCGGCATCGCCCGGAAGGTCCTCGGCAACGGCGTCCGGGCCGAAAGTGCCGGGATCGCCGCCGGGAAGAGCGCGGCGGCTTCGGGGGAGGCCATCCTGGTCTTGAAAGCCGTCTACGGGACCGATATCTCCGCCCACAGGTCCAGGGATTTCGGCGCGGTCGACGTCTCGTCCTTCGATTACGTCATCGCCATGGACCTCTACGTCTACGGCCGGATCAAGGACGCCCGGATGGTCCCGGAGGACAAGCTCTTCGGCTGGGATATCGGGGATCCCCTGGGCCTGGGGTACGAAGCCTATAAGCACGCGGCGAAGAAGATCGAGGCCCGGCTCCGCGAGTTCCTGGACCGCCAGGGGTTGTAAGGAGATCTTGGCTCCGGGTGCCGGGGTCCCTGAGAAGAGAATAAGCCGTTCATCCTAGAAGCCCCGGATCTTTTCCAGCCCTATATCTGTTGCCTAAAATTTCAGTCCGAATCCGGCCGTGTACCGCATCCCCCCGAGGTCCACTTCGTCATCGAAGGGCTTGACCTTGAGCGGGACGAACCGGATCTCGCCGGCGATGATGAGGGCCCCGGACACGGAGATCTTCAGGCCGCCGCCGAACGTCGGCGTCCACCTGTTCGCGTTGACCGCCCGGTCCCCTATAAAGGGGGAATCGATGGTCTGCTTGTAGGAGTAGCGGGCGTAGCCGGCCTTGACGTAGGGGGAGACCGTCCTGGCCTCGATCGCGTAGCCGACAAAGGCCTCGAACCCAACGACGCGGAGTGTGGCCGGCTCTTTGTAGATGCCGATCGTTCCCTTTCGGGAGTATCCGCCTTCGTAGCCGGCCCCCACGAATAGTCCCTTCCAGGCGTGGACGGCCAGATAGGGGTAGTAGACCATGCCGGTCCCGTAGACGGCCTTGACGTCGGCGCTGTTCACGGTCCGCGTCCCGCCGAGGACTCCGGCCTCGAACCGGATCGCCGCCCGGACGACGCCGCCGAGGGCGGCCAACAGGACCAGACCAAGCGCCGTTTTCCTCATCTTTAAGTTCATAATGCAATTCCTGCGGCCTGTCAAGAAAGCGAGCCTCGTTCTCCCCTCCCGTCCTTCCCGTCTCGCTCCCGCCATTATGGATGAGCCCCTTTTGGCGGCAGGGAAATCGTGACGGGAAGGAGGCCGGGATCCCGGAGCGGACGCGCCCGGCGTCAGGCCATCAATGAACAGATGGACGCGACATTGACGATGTCGTCGACCGAACAGCCCCGGGAAAGGTCGCAATAGGGCTTATTCAGTCCCTGGACGATGGGCCCGACGGCCTCGGCGCCGGCCAGACGCTCGGTCAGCTTGTACCCGATGTTGCCGGCGTCCAGGTCGGGGAAGACGAGGACGTTCGCTTTCCCGGCGACCGGGCTGCCCTTGCACTTGCGCTCGCCGACCGAAGCGACGAGGGCCGCGTCGGCCTGCATCTCTCCGTCGAGGAGGAGGCGGGGCGCCTTTTCCCGGGCGATCTTCGTGGCGCTCACGACCTTGTCCACGTCCGGATGGCTGGCGGAGCCCTTGGTCGAGAAGGACAGCATGGCGACCTTCGGCTCCTCTCCGGTCACGGCCTGAAAGTTCTTGGCCGAAGTGACGGCGATGTCCGCGAGCTGGACGTCCGTCGGGTTGGGGAGGACGGCGCAGTCGGCGTAGCAGAGAAGCCTCTGCGGGAAGACCATGATGAAGAAGCTCGAGACCGTGGAGATCCCGGGCGCCGTGCCGACGGTGTGGATGGCGGCCCGGATGACGTCCCCGGTCGAGGAGATGTTCCCGCCGACGACCGCGCTGACCTTGTCCGTTGCCAGCATCAGGCCGGCGAAGTAGAGCGTCGTTTTGGCGGCCTCGACGGCCTGCTCCATCGTCCAGCCCTTGGCCTTCCTCTTCTCGAACAGGAGGTCCACCAGAGCGTCCTTCCATGCGGAGGCCGCGGGGCTGACGATCTCGATCCCGTCCAAATCGAGGCCGTTGTCGACTGCGATCTTGCGCAGGGCGTCCGGGTTCCCGACGAGCACGGGGACGGCGATCCTCCCGGCCTTCAAGGTCAGGGCCGCCTTCAGGGTTCGCACGTCCTCGGCGTCGGGGAAGGCGACGCGCAGGTTCCTTTTGGACGCGTTCGTCCGGATGTCCTGGATGAATGTGTTACCGCTCATTTCGATGACTCCTGAGGACGCGGACGCATTCGATGGCCGCTCCGCGGGACATTGTAGCCGAACACGGAGCGATCGGCAATCGTTCCGGCCCGTCCTTCCGCCGTCAGAACCGGTCGAAGAAATCGTGCCCCTTGTCGTCGACGATGATGAAGGCCGGAAAATCCTTGACGGTGATCATGTAAATGGCCTCCATGCCGAGCTCGGGATACTCCAGGACCTCGGAGGCCGTGATGCAATCCTTGGCCAGGCGAGCCGCCGGGCCGCCGATGGACCCGAGATAGAACCCTCCGTGTTCCCGGCAGGATTCCGTCACGACCTTGGAGCGATTGCCCTTGGCCAGCATGACGAGCGAGCCGCCTTTCTTTTGGAAGATGGGGACATAATCGTCCATGCGGCCGGCCGTGGTCGGACCGAAGGAACCGGACGCGTATCCCGGCGGCGTCTTGGCCGGGCCGGCGTAGTAGATGATGTGGTCCTTGAAATACCGGGGCAGGTCTTCGCCCCTGTCGAGGCGCTCCTTGAGCTTGGCGTGGGCCATGTCCCGGGCGACGACGATCTTCCCGGTCAGGAACAAACGTGTCGCCACGGGGTGCTTGCCGAGCTCGGCCCTGATCTCGGACATGGGCCGGGTGAGGTCGATCGCGACGGCCGGGGTCTTCATCTCCGGGACCCGGGTCAAGTACCGGGCCGGGTTCGTCTCGAGCCGCTCGAGAAAGATACCGTCCCGGTTGATCTTCGCCTTGATGTTGCGGTCGGCGTTGCAGCTCACGCCCATGCCGATCGGGCAGGAGGCGCCGTGGCGCGGGAGCCGGATGACGCGGACGTCCAAGCAGAAATATTTCCCGCCGAACTGAGCGCCAAGCCCAAGCTGACGCGACGACTCCAGGAGCTTGGACTCGAGCTCCAGGTCGCGGAAGGCGTGACCTGTCGGGCTCCCTTTCGTCGGCAGGTGGTCAAGGGCGCCGGCCGAGGCGAGCTTGACGGTCTTCAGCGTCAGTTCCGCGGACGTCCCGCCGACGGCGAAAGCCAGGTGATAAGGCGGGCAAGCCGCCGTCCCCAGCGTCTTCATCTTGGCCGTCAGGAACTTGGGCAGTGTCTCCGGGTTCAAGGTGGCTTTCGTCTCCTGGAAGAGGCTCGTCTTGTTCGCGGAGCCTCCGCCTTTGGCGATGAAGAGGAATTCGTAGGCGTCGCCCGGCGTGGCATACAACTCGATCTGGGCCGGGAGGTTCGAGCCGGTATTCTTCTCATCGTACATGGTGAGGGGCGCGTTCTGAGAATACCGGAAATAGTTCCGGGTGTAGGCGTTGAAGACGCCCCGGGACAGGGCTTCCTCGTCGCCTCCGCCCGTCCAGACGGCCTGGCCTTTTTTTCCGATAATAATGGCCGTCCCGGTGTCCTGGCACTGCGGGAAAACGCCCTCGGCCGAAATGATCGCGTTCTGCAGGAGCTCGAGGACGACGTATTTATCGTTATCGGAGGCCTCCGGATCGTCAAGGATCTTCTGAAGCTGTTTGAGGTGGGACGGCCTGAGAAGGAACGCCAGGTCACGGAATGCCCGCTCGGCCAGTTCCGCGAGCCCTTCGGGGCCGATCTTGACGATCTCCCGGCCCTCGAACGAAGCCGATGAAACATGGTCCTTGGTCAAGAAACGATATTCGGTCGTGTCTTCACCCTTGGGAAACATCTCCTGGTAAATGAACTCGGGCATGACGAAAAACCCTCCTTTCGAAAGTCGTTCTTATCCGGTCGCCCGGCTTCCGCTATGGACCTTGGTTGACATTATTAAGCTTGCGGAGAGAGATTTCGGCGACATCCCGGACCTTTTTCCTTTCCCCTTTTTGGACGAGGAGCTTTTCCAAAGCGGGGACGGCCTGCGGATCGCCGATCTCGCCCAAGAGCCGGCCCGCGCGGAACCGCGTCGTCCAGGACTTGCTGGACAGGGCATCGATCAAGGGCCGGACCGCCGCCCCCCCGAAGTTCAAAAGGGCGTTCTCCGCGCTCTCCCGGACGCTCCAGTGAGGGTCGGCCATAGCATTGAGCAAGGGCATGATGGAGATCGGGTCCTGAAAGATCCCCAACAGGCGGGCCGCCTGGGACCGGAGGTCCCGGGAGGTGTCTTTGAGGCAGTGAAGGCCCGCTTGGAGGACTCCGGGCTGCCCCGCTCCGATGGTCCTCAGAGACCGGATGGCCTCCCCTCGAACGAACGCCGCCCGGTCGTTCTTGGCCGCCCGGACAAGATAGCTCACGGCCAGGGGACCGCCGAGCTTTCCCAGCGCCCGGACCGCTTCCATTCGGACGTTGGCCGAATCGTCCTGCGTTGAGGGCGCTATGAGAGGCGCCAACGAAGCGTCCGCGACCTCCGCGAGCACCTTGAGGGCGCAGCATCGTCCCCAGGCGGCGCACCCGATCTGGAACAGCGCCTGCGTGGCCGCGTCCTGGATGTCGGGCAGCCCTTCTTTAACGAGATACTTGAGCTCCTCGACAACGCGGTGGTCCTCCAGACCGCCCAGGGCTTTTATGGCCCTGATCTGCAGCTCCGGATGCTCTTTGTCGCACGCGTCCTTTACGAGGATCTGGACATCCGAGCGGTTGAAGGAGAGTGTGGGGAGAAGAAGGCTGGCCACGGAGGGGCCGAAGCGCACGAGGGCCGAGATGGCGGCTTGCCGGACGATGAAATAGCTGCTCCGGAGGTGAAAGATCAATGCCGGCACGGACTTGGGGTCGCCGATCCTGCCCAGACAGCGAAGCAGGACCACCAGGGCGAATTTGTCCCTCTCCCGCGACAGGGCGTTCAGCAGGGGCATGGACGCCTGCCGTCCGAACCTGACGATGGCGGCGGACGCCTCATCCTGGACCCGGCTCACGTTGTCTTGGACCTTGAGGATGAGGGCTTCGACGCTGGAAGCGTCCCCGATCAGGCCCAGGGCTTCTGCGGCGCTCACCCGGACCTTCCATTCCCCGTCCTGGAGCAGGTCCATGAGGTAGGGAACGGAGTGGCGGGATTTCAGCTTGCCCAAGGCCCGGGCGGCATTGGCCCGGACCGTCGCCGAAGAATTGATCAGGACTTCGTGGAGGAGGGGGACGCATTCCTGCCCGAATTCCTGAAAGCCTTCGATGGACAGGTCCACGATCTCCTCGTTCTCCAAAGACAGCATATGGATCAGGACATGGGCCAGCCGGACGCTCCGGCGGGTGATGACGTCCTGAACCTTGCCCTTGATCTCGGTGACCGCCTGTGTCCGCACGATCCATTCGGGGTCATCCACGGCCTTCAGGATGCTTTCGATGACCCGGAAGTCCCCGAGCTTTCCCAAGGCCGCCACGGCGGCCCAACGGATGTTGGGCGACCGACGAGCGGAAGATCTTGGGCTTGACCAGTTCCTCGATGGCTTCCGTCCGGCCGTAACGGCCCAAGGAAAGCACGGCGGCGTGCTGGACGCCGGGGTTGGGATCGCTGAGCCGCTCCACGAGGACGGGATAGACCTCCGGGGCCGTCTCGTAGCCGAGGTCCATGATCGCGGCCCGGACCGCGGCGGGGTCGGAGCTTTCGCGGACGACCCGGAAGGATGGTTTCCAGCGAACTTGAAGGCTTCGTTTCCACTTCAAACCTTCTCGATGTACCCCTTGCAGTCCCCGTCAATGTTGAAGGACCTCACCTGGTAATCGCAGTCGATGTTCGCCAGGGCCTTGACCGCGGCCCGAAAACAGCCGATCCGGGCGCAGGTCAGGTCGCGGATCGAAAAGCCCTGCTCGATGAGGGTCTGGCAGCTCTTCAAGTACACGCAGTCATGGACGCTGATCTTCAGATGGAACGGGTTGAGCTCGACGAGCTCGAAATTGCTGGCGTCCCGGAACAGTCCGCCCGTGATCCCGATCCGGATGTAGTCCTCCACGGCCTGTCGGATCGAGTCCGATTTCTTGATCTGCATTCCGTATTCGTCGCCCAGAAGATGCAGATAATATTGAACGGAATGTTCGTAGGCCCGTTCACTGAAGACCCTGGGACGGGTCCCGTGGAAGTCCCGTGCCGTTTCCTCCAAAGCGCTCAACCAGGACAACGCGACGAGCCAGCCCGCTTCTTCGCGATCGATCTGATCCATGGTCGTTTCCTCTACTTTTTCGTCGGCTTTGTCAAGCTTCCCGGGACGGCCGCCAGGCTCAACCGTTGAAGCTCCCGCTCGACGGCCGCCCTCTCCACGCTCCGGCCGAGGCTCCGGCCCAGCTTCGCGGCCAGGGCCGCGGGGTCCAGGCCGGGGTTCCGGGCCCAGAGCAGGACGAGCCTGGCCGTCTCGGGAGGCTGGAAATCCGTTGTCCGCTTCTCGGCGGCAACGGCGGGGGGGGCGCACGCCGTCCGGTCCGCGGTTTCCAGGATGTGCTTCGTGTCCCTGGCGATCGCCAGCTCCTCGTTGGTCGGGACGACCAGGACCTTCACCGGGCCGGCGCTGATGTCGCGCTCGTTCGCCTCGTTCTTCTTGGGATCGACGGCGATTCCCAGCCCGGCCAGGTCTTGCGTGACGAGGCGCCGGACCAGGCGGGAATTCTCACCGACGCCGCCCGTGAAGACGAGGGCATCCAGCCCGCCCAGCACCGCTAGATAGGCGCCGATATACTTTTGAATATGATAGCAATACATCTCGATGGCCAACTGGTGGCGCTCGCTCCCGCGGGCGGCGTCCTTCTCGATCTCGCGCATGTCGTTGGACGTCTCGGTCAAGCCCAGCATGCCGCTGTTCTTGTTCATGATGGACATCGATCTCTTTGGTGCCGAGCTTTTCCCTTTCCATGATGTAGGGGACGAGCGCCGGATCGATGCTGCCGCAGCGCGTGCCCATGATCAGCCCTTCGAGGGGCGTGAATCCCATGGTCGTATCGACGGACCTCCCGCCGTCCACGGCGGCGATGCTGGCCCCGTTGCCGAGATGGCAGGTGATGATCTTCAGGCCCTGGATCGGGCGCTTCATGAGCTCCGCGGCGCGTCGGGCGACATAGTTGTGGGAGGTCCCGTGGAAGCCGTACCGCCGGATCCGGAGCTTCTTGTAGAGAGCGTAGGGGAGGCCGTAAATGAACGCCCGGGCCGGGATCGTCTGATGAAACGCGGTGTCGAAAACCCCGACCTGGAGGATCCCGGGGAGCAGGGCTTCGCAGGCCTCGATCCCCTTCAGGTTGTGCGGGTTATGCAGCGGCGCGAACTGGATGCACTTCCTGATCGTGGCCTTGACCTTCTCGGTGATCAGGGTCGATTCGGAGAAATCTTCGCCGCCGTGGACGATGCGGTGGCCGACGCCGTCGATCTCGCTCTTGTCCCGGATGACGCCGTGTTGGGGATGGAGCAACAGGGAGAGGACCATCTCGATGGCGACGCCGTGGTTCAGGACTTCCCGGATCTCCCGGATCTTGTTCTTGCCCTCCGGCTGATAGGTGATGACGGCATCGCTCGAACCGATCTTCTCGACGATGCCTTTGCCGAGAAGGCTCTCGTCCTCCATCCGCATGAGTTGAAACTTGACGGAAGAACTGCCGCTGTTCAAGACGAGGACTTTCATGGTCCGTGATCGCTCCTTAATTCGCGGATGAGACGGCGCGGGTGATCGGAGATCTTGAGGAAGGTCCGCAGGAAGTCGAACATGGCCGGAAGAATCATCCTCTTCGAGGGGGCCGGAGAAGACGACCGGGCATGCGAAAACGCCCGCCGGTCCCGCCTGAGAATGGAAGCGCGTCTCTACCTGTTCGGCCTGGGCAATTCCGAAAAAACATGAGGGTTCAATATAGACCCTTTGAAATCGGCTGTCAAGGCGCGCCCTCGGGAGCTTTCCGGTAAGGGTCGAAAGCGGGACGGACGCCGCCGACGTCTTCCGGACCCCGGCAACATTTTCTTCAAGCGGCTTTACATTCGGAAGGGCCTTTGTTATAAGGAATGGGCCCGGAGCGCCGGGTGTTTTCACAGGCGAGAAAAGGGAGGCAGAGATGAAGATCCACGAGTACCAGGCCAAGCAGATCCTGGCCAAGTTCGGCGTCCGCGTCCCTCGGGGCGAAGTCGCCGAGACGCCGGCCGCGGCCCGGGCGATCGCCGAACGGATCGGCCCGCGCGTCGTCGTCAAGGCCCAGATCCACGCCGGCGGCCGGGGCAAGGGCGGCGGCGTCAAGCTCGCCGCGACGCCCGCCGAGGCCGAGGGCCTGGCGGCCAAGATGATCGGCATGCAGCTCGTGACCCACCAGACCGGTCCCGAGGGGAAGCGGGTCAAGCGGGTCCTGGTCGAAGAGGCCCTGGATATCGCCCGCGAGCTCTACCTCGGCATCGTCATCGACCGGGCCCGCGAGGCGGCGGTCGTCATGGGCTCGACCGAGGGCGGCGTCGAGATCGAGAAGGTCGCGGCCGAGAAACCCGACCTCATCTTCAAGGAATACGTGGACCCGGCGACCGGGCTCCTGGGCTTCCAGGCCCGGAGGCTGGCCTTCAAGCTCGGCCTCGACGGCGAGGCCTTCAAACAAGGCCAGAAATTCATCGTCGGCCTGTACAAGGCGTTCGAAGGCACGGACGCCTCCCTCGCCGAGATCAATCCACTCCTCGTGACCCGGCAGGGCGACGTCCTGGCCCTGGACGCGAAAATGAACTTCGACGACAACGCCCTCGGCCGCCATCTCGATATCCAGGCGATGCGCGACCTCGACGAGGAATCGCCTCTCGAAGTCGAAGCCTCCAAGTACAACCTCAATTACATCAAGCTCGACGGCAACGTCGGCTGCATGGTCAACGGCGCCGGGCTGGCCATGGCGACGATGGACATCATCAAGTACGCCGGGGGCATGCCGGCCAACTTCCTCGACGTCGGCGGCGGCGTCACCGAAGAGGCCGTCACCAACGCCTTCCGGATCCTGGTCAGCGACCCCGACGTCCGGGGGGCCCTGATCAACATCTTCGGGGGCATCGTCCGCTGCGACATGATCGCCAGCGGCGTCGTCAAGGCGGCCAAGGCGCTGGGAACGAAGATCCCCGTCGTCATCCGGCTCGAGGGGACGAACGTGGACCTGGGCAAGAAGATCCTGGCCGAGTCGGGATTGGCCTTCTCTTCGGCCGACGGCATGAAGGAAGCCGCCGAGCGCATCGTCGGACTGGTAAAGTGAGCCAAGCCAAAGGAGCCTCCCATGAGCATTCTTCTCGATGAAAAAACGCGGGTCGTCGTCCTGGGGATCACCGGCGGTGAAGGCACGTTCCACACCCAAAAGATGATCGAATACGGCACGAAGGTCGTGGCCGGCATGACGCCCGGCAAGGGCGGGGCCCGGCACCTCGGCGTCCCCGTCTTCAACACGGTTGCCGAGGCCGTGTCCGCGGCGGGGGCCGACGCGGCGGCGATCTTCGTGCCGCCCTTCGCCGCGGCCGACGCCATCATGGAATGCGCCGAAGCGGGCCTCAAGCTGGTGGTCTGCATCACCGAAGGCCTGCCGACCTTCGACATGCTGAAGGTCAAGACGTACCTCCGCGGCAAGCCGGTGGCCCTGATCGGCCCGAATACGCCGGGCATCATCTCGCCCGGAAAAGCCAAGATCGGGATCATGCCCGGTCCCATTCACAAAGCGGGCACCATCGGGATCATTTCGCGGTCCGGGACCCTGACCTACGAGGCCGTTCAGCAGGTTTCGCGACAGGGCTACGGCCAGTCGACGGCCGTCGGCATCGGCGGCGACCCGGTCGTCGGGTTCAAATACATCGAACTCCTGGAGCTCTTCAAGAAGGACCCAGGGACCGAAGCCGTGATCCTGATCGGCGAGATCGGCGGCACGGCCGAGGACGAGGCGGCGGCTTACATCAAGGCGTCCTTCCCCAAGCCCGTCGTCGGCTTCATCGCCGGCCAGACCGCCCCGCCGGGGCGGCGGATGGGTCACGCCGGGGCGATCATCGCCGGCGGCAAGGGAACGGCCCAGGAGAAGATGGACGCCCTCCGGGCGGCCGGCGTCTGGGTCGCCGTCAGCCCGGCCGACATCGGGGCCAAGCTGAGCGAGGCTCTAACCCGCCGCGCCTGCTGACCCCTCCGGCTTGTCGTCCCCGGCCTCGAGGGCGGCGGCAACGAGGCTGCGGAGCGTCGCCGGGAGGAACGGCTTGGGCAGGAAGTCCATCGCTCCGAGCAACATGGTCTGGAGCGTGTTCTTCATCGTCGGATAGCCCGTCACCATGATGATGCGGGCCTTCGGGTTCCGGGCCTTGAGCAGCTTGAGCAGGTCCACACCGCTGAGCCCGGGCATCATGAGGTCGACGATCATGACGTCATAGGGCCGTTCGGCATCTTTGCTGAGCGCCTCCTCGCCGCTGAGGGCCATGTCGACTTCGCAATCCTCCCGGACGAGCACCTGTCGGATGCTCTTGCAAACCGTCAGTTCGTCATCCACCACGAGTATTCTGTGCTTACCCTGCTCTTTCATTATGGCGCCTCCTCGACGCGTTTCCCCTCCCCCGGGTCAACCAGGGGGATGCGGACCGTAAACACCGTGCCCTTCCCCACCTCGCTCCGGACGTTGATCGTCCCGCCGCGGCGCCGGATGATCCCGTAGCTCACGGCCAGGCCCAATCCCGTTCCGAAGCTCTTGGTGGTGAAGAAGGGATCGAACAGCCTGGGGATATTCTCCTTGGAGATCCCGACGCCCGTGTCGGTGAAGGTGATCTCGATATGCGTGCCGTCGCGGCTCATGCGGCTGGCGACGACGAGCTTCCCGCCGGTCGGCATGGCCTCGCGGGCGTTGATGACCAGGTTGGAAAAGACCTGCCGGATCTTGTTCTTATCGACCTCGATCGGGGGGAGCCCCCGGTCCAGGTCCTTTTCGATCAGGACGTTGTGGACCGAGGCCTGCTTCTCGAGGAGCTGGAGCGTCCGGTCGATGACGTCGTTGATGTCCGTCGGGGCCGCCTGGGAGGGCGTCTGGCGGGCGAAATCCAGCAGGCTGCTGACAATATCCGCGCAGCGGATCGTCTCGCCGGCGATGGTGTTCAGGGTCTCTTCCAGTTCCGCGTCCCTGCCGGGCCGCTCGAGAAGCAGGTGCGTGTCGATCAGGATCGTGGTCAGGGGATTGTTGATCTCGTGGGCGACGCCGGCCGCCATCTTGCCGAGCGACGCCAGCTTTTCCGACACGATGAGCTGGTCCTGGGTCTCGCGGAGCTCCCGCGTGCGTTCCTCGACGCGCCGCTCCAGGGTCCGCCCCCACTGGGTCAGGTCTTCATGGGCCAGGCTGAGCTCGTCGGTCATCCGGTTGAACGCCCGGGCCAGCTGGCCGATTTCGTCCTGACCTTCGACGTCGACCCGGTGCAGTAGGTCGCCTTGGGCGATCTTGCCCGTCGCGCTGACGATGACGGCCAAGGGACGGGTGATCCGGCGGGCGATGAACGCCAGCAGTCCGAGAAGAAAGAGGGCGCACAGGCCCGCGATGCCGGCGAACGTCGCCATAACGCGGTTGCGCAGGTCGATATACGGCTTTTCCAGCATCCCGACGTAGAGCATGCCGATCGTCCGTCCGGAGATGTCCTTGATCGGCCGGTAAGCCGTGATGTACCAGGCCGTCACGACAAAAGCCCGCCCGACATAGGTTTCCCCCCGGTCGAGCACGGCCTCCTTGACCTCGCGCGAAACGCGCGTCCCCACCGCACGGTTGCCCTGATCGTCGAGGACGTTCGTGGAGATCCGAAGGTCGTCCTGGAACAAGGTCGCCGTCCCGATGTCGTGGCCCTTGTATTTCTCCCCTTTGAAGACGATCTCCTTGACCCGGTCGACGAGGTCGTAGTTCCGGTTGAACAGCAGGCCGCCGGTGAGGGACTCCCAGGAGGGCGCCCGATTCATCCACGACGGGGGCGGCCGCCGTCAGCATCATGCCCTTGTCCTCGTGGTCTTCGGCTCTCGCGGCCGCCATGGGCGTCGGGACGAATTGAAAAAGCGCCCGGTCGGCGAGGTCGGCCCCGTCCGTGAGGAGCTCCTCCCGGGGGACGATCCGGGTGCCGGCGGAAACCTGTCTTTGGAGGGCCAGGGCGACGAAAGGGTCCCGGGCGACGTCGTCCCCGACCGGCGCGTCCGCGCGACGCGACCGGACGACGACGCGGCCGCGGGCGTCCGTGAGGTTGAGAACGTCGAGGCCGAACTCCCGGCGGATCCCGTCGAGCCGGCCGGCGACCTTCTTGAGATCCGATGGCCCGAGGGTCGCCCGGAACAACTCCGGCGTGGCGCTGAGCCGAACGGCGTCCCGGAGGCTGCGCAGCCTTTCCTCGTAGACCATCCACGCCGAGCCCAGGTCGTGCCTGACCTTGACCTCGGCCAGGGAAATGATGGTCTGATGCTCGATCCGCATGCCGATGATCAGGGACAGGATCCCCGCCGATGAAGATCACGACGAGAAAACTCGAGGATGAGCTTGCGCCGCAAGGGCAAATCGAGGAATCGCCGGACGCTTTTTCGGATGAACATGGATTCGCCAGGATTCACAATATCACCGGCATCGGAGTCCTGTCAATCGGCCCCGGCTTGACAATTCGGAATCCCCTCCATATATATATAAGAAGCAACCCGAGGGCGGTAAATCGTGGAAAGGGAAGACGCGCGCATGGACAAGACGGAGAGAATGAAGGACGGCACGGAGGTGACGATCCGGCGGCTCGTGCCGGACGACATCGACAAGCTGATGGAATTTTACGGCTCCCTGCCCGAGGAGGACCGGAAATACCTGAAGTTCGACGTCACGGACCGGAAGGTCGTGGCCAAGAGACTTCGGCGGGTCGAAAGCGGCGACGACATCCGTATCGTGGCCATCCACGGCGGCGTGGTCGTGGCCAGCGGAGCCCTGGAGCTCTCCGGCGAGGTGCCTGGAGCAGGCATCAGGGGGAGATCCGCGTGATCGTCGCCCGGCCTTTTCAGCGTCGGGGCCTGGGCACGATCATGATCCGCGAACTCTATTTCATCGCCGTCCAGAACCAGATCACGACGATCGTGGCCCGGATGATGCGGCCTCAGGCCGGGGCCCAGAAGATCTTCCGCCGGCTCGGCTTCCACGAGGAAACGATGCTGCCCGATTTCGTCAAGGACCTCAAGGGCGGCTCCCAGGACCTGATCGTCATGACCTGCGACATGAAGGACCTTTGGAGGGAGCTGGACCGGGCGTTCAACGAGTCCGACTGGCAACGCTGTCGCTGACGGTTGAAGAACCGTCGATAAGCGTCCGGTTCTTTCTGTGGATCGCTCGCGAAAAGCCGCGTAACATTTCTTGACTGTTGTTCCCTAAAACGATATAAATCAAAGGTGAGCTTCTTCCCGCGGGGCCTCTGGGAGGACTTTTTCAAAGGCGGACGGTTCGCCTGCGCCCGCCTGATCACGGCGGTCGAAAATGACCCCGAAGCCCTGCCCGAGATCCTCGACAGGATCATCCCCGGCCAGAAAGGCGGCGTCCGGATCGGCGTCACGGGTCCCCCGGGCGTCGGGAAGAGCACGGTGACCGCCGCCCTGGCCCGCCGCGCCGTCGGGGCCGGACACCGTGTCGGCATCCTGGCCGTCGACCCGACGAGCCCGTTCTCGGGGGGGGCTTTCCTGGGCGACCGCGTCCGCATGCAGGACCTCGGCGACGACCTCGGCGTCTTCATCCGCTCGATGGCCTCCCGGGAGGGGCACGGCGGTCTCTCCCCGGCAACACCCTACGCCGCCGACATCCTCGACGCCTTCGGCCTGGACCGCATCTTCATCGAGACGGTCGGGGTCGGTCAGGCCGAGCTCGACGTCCTCGATTGCTCCGACCTCGTCGTCCTCGTCCTCCAGCCCGGGACGGGGGACGTCATCCAGGCCCTCAAGGCCGGGATCATCGAAGCCGCGGACATCTTGCTTGTCAACAAATCGGACATCCAGGGCACGGAAGCTCTGCTCGATTCCCTGCGATTCCTCATGGACATCAGTCCCGTCAGGCGGGGCCGGCCCTTCCCCCCGGTTCTGGAAGCCTCGGCGCTTCTGGACAGGGGGATAGATGCGGTCTCAGCCGAGGTCGAACGCCTCATCCGGGATTGCGTCGGCTCGGGACGCTATCGGGAAAAGCGCCGCTCGCGGCTGGAACGGCAGATCCGGTCGGCCATCCGGCAAGAGCTCTGGGATGGTTACGCGACACGGACCGGCGCGGACGAAGCCATCCGCGCGGCGGCCGAAGAGCTCATGGAAAAGGGCGGATCTCCCTTTCCCTACATTCGCCGGGCCTGTTCCCGGGTCCGGATCCAACTCGTCGACGAAGGGGCCGGCCGTGGGAACTAAGACCAAGAAAGCCTGGGCGGAAAAATGCAAGGCCGGGGGTCTCCGCGACGCGGATTTCACGTCGATCTCCGGACGGTCCTTGGAGCCCCTCTACACGTGGGAGGACCTGGCGGGCAGCGACCCCGAGACCCGGCTCGGCTGGCCGGGAGACTACCCCTACACGCGGGGCGTGCATCCCTCCATGTATCGGGGAAAGCTGTGGACCATGCGCCAGTTCGCCGGCATGGGCACCCCCGACCAGACCAATGAACGATACCGCTTTCTGCTCGAAAAAGGCCAGACGGGCCTCTCCGTCGCCTTCGACAATCCCACCCTCTACGGCCGCGACTCCGACCACCCGCTCGCCGCCGGAGAGGTGGGCAAGACCGGGGTTGCCGTGGACACGCTCGCCGACATGGAGCGCCTCTTCGCCGGGATCCCCCTGGACCGCGTCTCGACCTCGATGACCATCAACGCCCCGGCGGCCTGGATCTTCGCCATGTTCCTGGCCAACGCGGAAAAGCGCGGCATCGGCTTCGACAAGCTCCGGGGCACGCTCCAGAACGACATCCTCAAAGAATACATCGCCCAGAAGGAGTGGATCTTTCCCCCCGAGCCGCACCTTCGCCTGATCACGGACCTCATGGCTTTCTGCTCTGCCGAGGTCCCTCAGTGGAACACGATCTCGATCAGCGGCTACCACATCCGCGAGGCGGGGTCGACGGCCGCCCAGGAGCTCGCCTTCACTCTGGCCGACGGGTTCTGTTATGTCGAGCACGCTCTGGCCGCGGGCCTCGATATCGAGGATTTCGCGCCCCGGCTGTCGTTCTTCTTCAATTCCCATCTCGATTTCTTCGAAGAGATCGCCAAGATGCGGGCAGCCCGGCGGATCTGGGCCCGGGCGATGCGGGACAAGTACAAAGCGAAAAACCCCCGCGCCTGGCTCTGCCGCTTCCACGTCCAAACGGCCGGGTGCAGCCTGACGGCCCAACAGCCCGAGATCAACATCGTGCGCACGGCTCTCGAAGCCCTGGCCGGGGTCCTCGGCGGCTGTCAGAGCCTGCACACGAATTCGATGGACGAGGCCCTGGCCCTGCCCTCGGAAAAGGCGGTGGAGGTCGCCCTCCGGACCCAGCAGATCATCGCCTTCGAGAGCGGCGCGGCCAACGTCATCGACCCGCTCGGCGGGTCCTACTACATCGAAATGCTGACCGACGACCTCGAGGAGGAGGCCGAACGCTATTTCCGTAAGATCGAAGGGCTCGGCGGCGTCGTCAAGGCCATCGAGCAGGGATTTTTCCAGCGGGAGATCACCCGGGCCGCCTACGAATACCAGATGGCCCTGTCCCGCCGGAAGAAATTCCACGTCGGCGTCAACGAATTCGCCAATCCGGGCCAACGGCTGGAGATCCCCCTGCTCGAGATCGACGAATCCGCGGAGACGGACCAGGTCGCCGAGCTTCGCCGGATCAAGGCCGGGCGCGACAACGGGGCGGTCCGGGAGGGCCTGGCGGCCCTCAAGACCGCGGCGGCAACGGGCGGGAACTTGATGCCTCTCCTGCTCGACTGCGCCCGGCGGTACGCGACGCTCGGCGAGATAAGCGACGCCTTGACGGCCGTCTTCGGGTCCTACCGGGAACAGCCGTTCTATTGACAATCCCAGGAAAAAGGACAGCGCCATGGCAGAACGAAAGATCAAGGTCATCATCGCCAAACCCGGACTCGACGGCCATGACCGGGGCGCGAAGGTCGTTGCCCGCGCCCTGGTCGAGGCGGGGATGGAGGTCGTCTACCTCGGCCTCCAGCAGACGCCGGATTCCATCGTCCGGGCCGCGGTCGATGAGGACGCCGACGTCATCGGGCTGTCCATCCTGTCCGGCGCCCACATGTCCAACTTCCGCCGTGTCCGGGAGCTCATGCTCAGCGCCGGCCTCGGGGATCGCCTGCTGACCGGCGGCGGGATCATCCCGACCAAGGACCAGGAAAAACTCAAGGAGCTCGGCATGGGCAGGGTCTTCGGCCCGGGCGACGATCTTCAGGAGATCGTCGCGTACATTCGGGCGAACGCCCGCCGCGTTCCCGGATAAACCGATACACGGAGGGACAACATGGATTTCGCATTCTCTGAAGAACAACTCATGATCATCGAAGGGGCGAAGAAATACGCCGAAAAAGAACTGGCCCCGGCCGCGGCCGGGCTCGACGAAAAGCAGGAGGTCAACCTCAAGGCCCTCAAGGAGCTCGGCGAACTCGGCTATCTCGGCATGACGATCCCCGAGGAATGCGGCGGGACCGGGGCGGGGGCCGTCGCCTACGCCGGGGCCATGGTCGAGTTCAGCAAAGTAGACGCCGGCACGGCGGTGGGCGTCTCGGTCCAGAATTCCCTGGTCAACGACGCCGTCATGATGTTCGGGACCGAAGACCAGAAAAATGCCTATCTCCCCAAGCTCGCCTCGGGGGAATGGCTCGGGTGCTTCTCGCTGACGGAAGCGGGCGCCGGGAGCGACCCGGGCGGCATCCGGGCCACCGCCGTCCGCGACGGGGATGATTATGTCCTCAACGGGACCAAGAACTTCACGACCAACGGCGGGTTCGCCGACGTCGTCATCGCTTTCTTCAGCACCGACCGGGAAAAGGGGGCGAAGGGCATTTCCGCCTTTCTTGTGCACAAAGACGCCCCCGGGTTCGCCGTCGGCAAGCACGAGAACAAGCTCGGCATCCGTTCGTCCAGCACGACCGAGATGGTCTTCACCGACTGCCGTGTCCCGGCCAAGAGCCTGCTGGGTCAGGAGAACAGGGGGCTGAGCATCGCCCTGGCCACGCTCGACTGCGGCCGGATCGGCATCGCCGCCCAGGCGATCGGCATCGCCGAGGCCGCCCTCGAGGAGGCGGTCAAGTATGCCAAGGAACGGATCCAGTTCGGCAAGCCCCTCGCGGAATTCGAAGCCCTGCAGTTCACCCTGGCCGACATGGCCGTCGATGTCGAGGTGGCCAAGACCATGCTCTACCGCGTCGCTTGGATGAAAGACTCGGGCGCCAAGAGGTTCACGAAAGAATCGGCGATGGTCAAGCTCTTCGCTTCCGAGATGGCCCACCGCGTCTGCCACAAGGCTCTCCAGATCCACGGCGGCTACGGATTCATCAAGGACTACAAGGTGGAGCGGCTGTACCGCGACCAGCGGATCACGGAAATCTACGAAGGGACCTCGGAGATCCAGCGTCTCGTCATCGCCAGGTCCCTCCTGAGCGATTAGGGAGGATCCATGAACGCCGAAATCCTTAGAATGGAGGTCGCCGAGGCCGTGGCCACGGTGACGATGGCGCGGCCGCAGGCGATGAACGCGCTGAACAGCGGGTTTTTCCGGGAGATGGACGCTCTCGTCGCCGAGATCGCCGGCCGCGCGGACATCAAGATCGTCATCATCACCGGTGAAGGAAAGGCCTTCGCCGCGGGGGCCGATATCGCCGAAATGGCCTCCAAAACCCGGGAGGACGCAAGAGCTTTTTCCAAGGTCGGCCAGCGGACGTTCCGGAGCCTGGAGCTTCTCGAAAAGCCGGTCATCGCCGCCGTCAACGGCTTCGCCCTGGGGGGGGGCTGTGAGCTGGCCCTGGCCTGCGACGTCCGCATCGCCAGCTCGAAGGCGAAATTCGGCCAGCCGGAGGTCGGCCTCGGGCTCATCCCCGGCTACGCGGGGACCCAGCGCCTGCCCCGGATGATCGGCCTCGGCGACGCCCTCCTTCTCCTCCTCTCGGGCGAGATGATCGGGGCCGAGGACGCTTTACGGA
Organism: Candidatus Aminicenantota bacterium; assembly: GCA_963813235.1. Lineage (GTDB taxonomy): Bacteria > Acidobacteriota > Aminicenantia > Aminicenantales > Saccharicenantaceae > JALHVH01. Next base: position 46,718 of record CAWEYF010000026.1, read on the forward strand.
TGGGACTCGTTCAGAAGGTCGTCGAGCCTGAAGCGCTCCTCCCGACTGCGGTCGAGCTGGCCAAGACGATCGCCTCCAAGGGTCCGCAGGCCGTCCGGCTCGTGAAGCGCGTCGTCCGCGAGGGGATCTCGAAGGATTTCGAGAGCGGCTGCTCCCTCGAGTCCGAGGAGTTCGGCTCGCTGTTCGAGGGCGAAGGGGCCGAGGGGATGAAGGCCTTTCTCGAAAAGCGGAAACCCCGATGGAACGCCTGACGGCGGGATAGCCGGAGGTCGCCGATGAGCTACGTCGAACGATTGGAAAAGGTCGCCGTCCTCGGCGCCGCGGGCAAGATGGGCAGCGGCATCGTCCTGCTGACGGCCCTGGAGATGGCCGACCTGAGCCTCGAGCCGGGAAACCGGTCCCGGGATTTCGCCCTATACGCCGTGGACATCTCGGAAACGGCCCTCTCGGGGCTGATGAAGTACCTCCGCGGCCAGGCCAGGCGGGCCGCTGAAAAGAAGGCCGTCTGGCTCCGGGGCGTTTATGCCGACCGGGCCGACCTTGTCGAGAACGAAGAGATCATCGGGCAGTACGTCGAGGACGTCCTGGCCGTCGTCCGGCCGGCGACGCGGATCGAGGCCGCCTTCGGGGCCGGCCTGGTCTTCGAAGCGACCAACGAAAACCCGGACCTCAAGGTCGGGCTCCTCAGCCAGGTCCGGTCCAAGAATACCCGGGACGCCTGGTTCCTGACGAACACGTCCTCCATCCCCATCCACGAGCTCGACGAGAAGGCCGGCCTCGGGGGGCGGATCATCGGATTCCACTTCTATAACCCGCCGGCCGTCCAGAAGCTCGTCGAGGTCATCCGGGCGAAATCCACCCTGCCCGAGCTGGCCGATTTCGCCGCCCAATACGCCAAGAGGCTGCGCAAGGCCGTGGTCCCCTCGAACGACGTCGCCGGGTTCATCGGCAACGGCCACTTCATGCGGGACGCCCTTCACGGCATCGCCGAGGTCGAGAAGCTCGCCGGGGAGTTCGGCTTCGTCGACGCCGTCTACATGGTCAACAAGGTCAGCCAGGATCTCCTCATCCGGCCCATGGGCATCTTCCAGCTCGTCGATTACGTGGGCCTCGATATCTGTCGGAGCATCCTCAAGGTCATGAGCGACCGGTCCGCCGGGAGCGGTCTGCGGAGCCCCCTCCTCGAAAGGATGATCGCGCTGGGCGTCCTGGGCGGGCAGTTCGCCGACGGCTCTCAGAAGGACGGTTTCTTGAAATACGAAAAAGGACGGCCGGCGGGGGTCTACGATCCCGAGGCGAAGGCTTACGTCCCCCTCGCCGGGATCGCGCCGCGCTGCGACGAACGGCTGGGGCCGCTTCCCGCTTCGGGCAAGCCCTGGAAGAGCGTCATCCAGATGGTCGACCGTCCGGGCTACCTCCAAGGCTATTTCCGGGACCTCCGGGCGATGACGACGCTGGGGGCCGGGCTGGCCAAAAGCTACGGCCGGAAGGCCAAGGAGGCCGGGCTCCAACTGGTGAAGGACGGCGTCGCCCAGAAGGACGAAGACGTCAACACGGTCATGCTGACGGGCTTCTACCATGCCTACGGCCCGGTCAACAGCTATTTCGACGAGTGAGGTCAGACCATGAAAAAAGACCGGCGCAGCGTCTACATGGCCGCGGGCTACAACACCGTTTCCCTCGGCACGGGGCGGAAGGAGTTCAACCCCAAGAAGGCCCGGCCGGGCCTCGAAGAGTACATCCAGGAGGCGGGCCGGGGCGTCCTGACCCAGGTCGGCGGCGGGAAGAACGTCGACGAGGGCGTCATAAGCAATTTCATGGCCGCCCGGTTCAACAGGCAGGGCAACCTCGCCGCGCTCATCCCCACGATCGACCCGGACCTCCGCTGGAAGCCCTGCACGCGCGTCGAGGGCGCCTGCGGGTCCGGAGGACTCGGGCTCATGACGGCGGTCAAATCGGTTCTGGCAGGGACGGCCGATGTCGTCCTGACGGTCGGCGTCGAGGTCCAGAACACGGTCAAGGCCGTCTACGGCGCCGACATCCTCGCCGGGGCGGGATGGTTCCGGGGCGAACGCAAGTCCGGCCACGCCTATTTCTTCCCGTCCCTCTTCAGCGACCGGGCCGGCGCCTATTTCGAGAAATTCGGACGGGACAAGACGCGGCGGGCCTTCGCCCGCTGGTACCGGAACGCCATCGAGAACGCCCGGCTCTGCGAGACGGCCCAGGAATTCCACAACACCTGCGAGGACCTCGAGGCGCTGGGGCTCGCCGAACCCACCCCGCGGACATTCGTCGACCACCTCAACGTTTACGACTGTTCAAAGGTCTCCGACGGCGCGGCCGGGATCGCCGTCCTCTCCGGGGAAGGGCTCGACCGCTGCGGCATCTCGAAGAAGGACGCCGTGGAGGTCCTCGGCTGGGGCCAGGTCGAAGCCGACCTGACCGTTCCGCCGGCGGACCCGACCGAACTCGAAACTTCCAGGCGGGCCGTCCAAAAGGCGCTCGCTGCGGCCGAGGTCGGGCTGGATAGGATCGGCACCGTGGAATGCCACGACTGCTTCACGATATCGGGCCTTCTCTCCGTCGAGGCCATCGGCTTCGCCGGCCACGGCCTGGGTCCGGACTTTATCCTCGAGGGCAAGACGTCGCGGCAGGGCGATGTGCCCTTCAACACGTCGGGAGGGCTCATCGGCTGGGGGCACCCCACGGGCGGGACCGGCGTGCGCCAGGCTGTCACCGTCTGGCAGCAGCTTACGGGAAAGGCCGGCGGGTGGCAGGTGGGGATCTCGCCGGAGCGGCCCTTCGCCCTTTCCGTGAACATGGGCGGGAACGACAAGACCGTCGTCGCCGTCGTTTACCGGCGGGCGTCCTAGCCCGGCATCCGCCCTAACCGCCCAGGAGCTCGCGGGCGATCACCAGGCGCTGGATCTCGCTCGTGCCCTCGCCGATCGTGCAGAGCTTGGCGTCGCGCCAGAATTTTTCGACGGGATAGTCTTTGCAGTAGCCGTAGCCGCCGAGGACCTGGACGGCGTCCTCCCCCACCCGGACGGCGACCTCCGAAGCGTACACCTTCGCCTGGGCCGAGAGCCGGGTCGTCTTTCCGCCGCGGTCCTTTTCGTCCGCCGCGCGCTCGGTGAGGAGCCGGGCCGCGTCGATCGCGGTCGCCATGTCGGCCAGCTTGAAACGGATGGCCTGGAAGGCGGCGATGGGCTTGCCGAACTGGCGGCGTTCCTTGGCGTAGGCCACGGCGGCGTCAAAGGCCCCGCGGGCAATGCCCACGGACAGCGCGGCGATGGAGATCCTCCCTCCGTCGAGGATCTCCATGGCCTGGATGAACCCGTCGCCTTCGTTTCCGAGGAGGGCGTCGGATTCGACCTGACAATCTTCAAAGACGAGAGAGGCCGTGTCCGAGACGCGCATGCCGACCTTGTCCTCGTGTTTCCCGACCGAGACGCCCGACGTCTTCAACGGGACAAGGAACGCCGAGATGCCGTGGTGGTCCGAGCCGGGTTTGGTCCGGGCCAGGACGACGGCGACCTCGCCCACGGAAGCGTGGGTGATGAAATTCTTGGACCCGTTGAGGAGCCAGCCCCGGCCGTTCCGGACGGCCGTCGTCTTCGTCGCTCCGGAGTCCGAGCCGGCCTCGGGCTCCGTCAGGGCCCAGGCCCCGAGGATCTCTCCGGCGGCCAGGCGGGGAAGCCATGTCCGGCGTTGGGCCTCGCCGGCGTATTTGCGGATGTGGTCCGTGCAGAGCGAGTTATGGGCGGCGACGGAAAGGCCGATCCCGCCCTCGACCGCACCCAGTTCCTCCAGGATCGCCGCGTAGTGACGGTAGGACAGACCGACGCCGCCATACGCCTCGGGGACGAGGATGCCCATCAGGCCCAGCCCGCCGAGCCTGCGGAAGACGTCGAAGGGACAGCCCGCCCTTTCGTCCCATTCCCGGACGTGAGGGGCGATCTCCGCGCGGGCGAAATCCCGTACCATCTCCCGGCATTCCTTCAACGAATCGGCATGTTCGGTGGTCATGGCTGGGTCCTCCAGGACTCTATGTCCTCTCGACTTCGATGAGCGGCCTTTCCGAATCGACGAGGTCGCCGACCGCCACGTGGATCTTGGTGACGACGCCCTCGATGGCGGCATTGATCTCGTTCTCCATTTTCATCGCTTCGACGATGACGAGGGTTTGGTTCCTGCGGACCCTCTCGCCCTCGGCGACGGCGATCTTGGTGACCTTGCCCGGCATGGGCGATCTGACCCGAACGACCGTTTCCGCGGCTCGCTCGTCGCCTTCGCCGCGCCGGCCGGTTTCGGGGCGGGATTCGGAAACGACGAACTCCCGGCCGTCGACGGCAACGAAGGTCCGCTCGCCGCACCTGACGAGATGGACCCTGACGAACCGGCCGCCGAAACGGAACTGGAGCTCGTTTTCCGAGATCCTCCGCACGGCCGTTTCGAGGACGTGGGGGCCCTCGCGGACGACGAAATTCCCGTCCCTCGTCTCCACGGAAATCTTCCGGGGAGCGCCGTCGAGGAGGAGATCGAATTCCGCGACGCTCATGTCCGGCTCCCCGCCCGCCAGCGGCCCAAGGTCGTCCAGGGCGTCGCGACGTCTTTCTTCCCGCCCCGTCCCGGAAGGCCTGTCGGCCCCGCCGTCCGCGCCAACGCCTCGTAAGCGACCGCGGCCAGCGCCCACCGTTCCCGGTCCTCCTGCCCTTCTCCCGTCCCCCACGACGGGAAGAACTTCCCGATGAACGACGTCGTCGCCCGTCCCGCCCTGAACTCCGGATGATCGACGACGTCCCTGAGGAAGCCGGCCGTCGTGTGGATGCCGAGGATGACGCAATCGTCGAGCGCCGCGGCCATCCTCCGGCAGGCCGCCTCCCGGTCCTCGGCCCAGACGATGAGCTTGGCCAGGATCGGGTCGTAATGGACCGGGACCTCGAAGCCTTCGAAGACGCCGCTGTCGAAGCGGATCCCGGGGCCCTTCGGCTCGCGGAGGAAGGCGATGCGGCCCGCCGAGGGAAGGAAGTTCGTCTTCGGGTCCTCGGCGTAGATCCGGCATTCGACGGCGTGCCCCCTCTGCCGGAGATCCTCCTGGCGGAAGGACAGCTCGGCGCCGGAAGCGAGCAGGATCTGTTGGCGGACGAGGTCGACGCCGGCCGTGAGCTCGGTGACCGGGTGCTCGACCTGCAGCCGGGCGTTGACCTCGAGGAAATAGAAGCGGCGGTCCCGGTCCAGGAGGAACTCGACCGTCCCGGCGTTGTTGTAGCCCGCCGCCCGCATGGCCCGGACGGCCGTTTCTCCCATCCGGACCCTGAGCTCGGGGTCCAGGGCCGGGGAGGGAGACTCTTCGAGGATCTTCTGATGTCGTCTCTGGATCGAGCATTCCCTCTCGAACAGGTGGACCGTATGGCCGTGGGTGTCGGCGAGCACCTGGAACTCGACGTGGCGCGGTTCCACGATGCACTTCTCCAGGTAGACCGAATCGTCGCCGAAGGCGGATTTCGCCTCCCTCATGCCGGCTTCGAGCGCCGGGACGAGGCCCGTTTCGTCACACACGACCCGCATGCCCTTCCCGCCGCCGCCGGCCGAGGCCTTGACCATGACCGGGTAGCCGAGGGCCCGGGCGGAGGCCCGGAATTCTTCGGGAGACGCGGAGGCGGATGTCATCCCGGGGATGGTCGGGATCCCGGCCTTCTCCATGGTCTGCCGGGCCCGGATCTTGTCGCCGACGAGTTCGAGCGCCGTGGAGTTCGGCCCGATGAAAACGACCCCCCGTTCCTCGCAGAGCCGGGCAAAAGCGGCGTTTTCGGCGAGAAAACCGTAGCCGGGGTGGATGGCCTCCGCGCCCGTCGCCCGGGCCGCCGCCAGGATCCTCTCCATGTCCAGATAGCTTTCGACGGCGGGGGGCGGCCCGACCGGGACAGCCTCGTCGGCCAGCCGGACGTGGAGGCTCGACGCGTCGGCCTCGGAAAAGACGGCCACCGAGCCGATGCCCATTTCCCTGCAGGCCTTGATCACCCGGACCGCGATCTCGCCGCGGTTGGCGACCAGGATCTTGCCGAACATGCTTTTGGACTTCTTCTATTCAGACCACTTCGGTCTTCTTTTTTCGAGGAAGGCGGCCATGCCTTCCTGCCCCTCCGGGCCGACGCGCAGGCCGGCGATCATCTCCGCGGTGAACCGCTTGACCGCCGCGATGTCCATTCCGGGGACCTTCCGGAGAAGCTCCTTGCAGGCCGCGAGGGCCGCGGGCCCGGAAGAGATCAGGCGGCCGACGAGGTCGTCCACCGCCTCGTCCAGCTTCCCGGGCTCGGCCACGATGTCGACGAGGCCGATCTCGAGGGCCCGGCGGGCGTCGAACCGCTCTCCGGTCAAGAAATACTGACGCGCCCGGCCCTCGCCTGTCCGGCGGAGGACATAGGGGGTTATGCACGCGGGGACGAGGCCGATCTTCACCTCGCTCAACCCGAACCGGGCCTCCGTCGAGGCGACGACGATGTCGCAGGCCGAGAGGAAGCCTGCCCCCCCGCCGATGGCCGCCCCGTTCACCCGGGCGACGGTCGGCTTGGGCAGGGCGGAGAGCTCGTAAAGCCATTCGGCGAGCGCGAGGGATTCGTCGAGGTTCTGTTCGTAGGAAAAGCGGATGATCTCCCGCATCCAATTCAGGTCCGCCCCCGCGCAGAACGATCTCCCGGTCCCCGACAGGACGACGACCCGGACCGATTCGTCCGCGCCGAGGTCCCCGAGGGCCGTCCGGAGCTCTCCGATCATCCTGGAATTGAACGCGTTGTGGACGTCGGGCCGGTCGAGCCAGATCCGGCCGACCTTGGCGATCCGCTCGACGCGGATCGTTCCATAGGATCTTTCCGTCATGTTCGCTTCATTACATCCTGAAGATCCCCACCTTGTAGTCCGGGATCGGGGCGTTGAGGCTCGCGGCGATCCCCAGCGCGAGGACCGTCCGCGTGTCGAGAGGGTCGAGGATGCCGTCGTCCCAGAGCCTCGACGTGCTGTAATAGGGGCTGGCCTCCGCGTCGTAGGCGTCCCGGATGGGCTTCCTCATATCGGCCTTCTCGGCCTCCGTCATCCGGACGCCCTGGTCCTGGAGCCTCTTGAGCTTCACGCTGACCAGGACGAACGCCGCCTGCTCGCCGCCCATGACGCAGATCCGGGCGTTCGGCCACATCCACAGCAGGCGCGGCCCGTAGGCCCGGCCGCACATGGCGTAGTTCCCGGCGCCGTAGGAGCCGCCGACGATGACCGTGAACTTGGGGACATCGGCGTTGGCCACGGCGTGGACGAGTTTCGCCCCGTCCTTGGCGATCCCGCGGTGCTCGTACTGCTTGCCGACGATGAAACCGGTGATGTTCTGGAGGAAGACGAGGGGGATCTTGCGCATGGCGCAAAGGCTGATGAAATGGGCCCCCTTGAGCGAGCTTTCGGAAAACAGGACGCCGTTGTTGGCCAGGATGCCCACCGGGAAGCCCATGATCCGGGCGAAGCCGCAGACGAGCGTCTGGGCGTAGAGCTCCTTGAATTCCTGGAAGCGGCTGCCGTCGACGAGGCGGGCGATGACCTCCCGCATGTCGAAGGACTTGCGCAGGTCCGAGGGGACGATGCCGTAGAGCTCCCGCGGGTCGTAGAACGGCTCCTCCGGAGGCGCCGTGTCCAGTTCGAAGCGGCGCGGCGGGTCCAGGGTCTCGACGATGTTCCGGGCGATCTCGAGGGCGTGAGCGTCGTCGGCGGCATAATAGTCGGAGACCCCCGAGATGCGGCAGTGGACGTCGGCCCCGCCCAGGTCCTCGTCGGTGACCTCCTCGCCCGTGGCCGCCTTGACCAGCGGCGGCCCGCCGATGAAGATCGTGCCCTGGCGCCGGACGATGACCGTCTCGTCGCTCATGGCCGGGACGTAGGCGCCGCCGGCCGTGCACGAGCCCATGACGACGGAGATCTGGGGGATGCCCAGGGCGGACAGCCGGGCCTGGTTGTAGAAGATCCGCCCGAAGTGCTCCTTGTCGGGAAAGGTCCCCGACTGGTGGGGCAGGAATATCCCGCCCGAGTCGACGAGGTAGATGCAGGGCAGGCGGTTTTCGAGGGCCACTTCCTGGGCCCGGACGTGCTTCTTGATGGTCATCGGGAAATAGGTCCCGCCCTTGACCGTGGCGTCGTTGGCGACGACGAGGACCTCCCGGCCGTGGACGACACCGACGCCGGTGATCATCCCCGCGCCGGGCGCCTCGTCGTCGTACTGGCCGCAGGCCGCAAGCGGGCTGAGCTCGAGGAACGGCGTGTTCTTGTCGAAGAGCCTCTCCAGGCGCTCGCGGGCGAGGAGTTTTCCCCGGGATTTATGGAGCTCCCGGTTCTTGGCCGGCCCTCCTTGCCGGACCGCCGCCAGCCGCTCCCGGTACTCGGCGACGACGCGGTTCATCTCTTCGAAATTCCTTCGGTAATCGGGACCCCGGGTATCGACCTTGGATTCGATCCTGAACATGGATTATTCCGGGACGAACTTATAGCCGTAATAGATGATGCCGGCCTCGCCTTCCTCCGAAAGCTTCCGGAACTCCAGCCGGACCCGTAGGCCGACCTTGAGTTCCGCGAAGTCGCAGTCGACGACCTGGGCGGTCAGCTTCACCCCGTCGTCGAGCTCGGCGATCCCGACGGCGTAGGGGGACTGGTCCTCGAACGGCTGCGGGGGGACGCGGATGATCGTGTAGGTCAGGATCTTGCCGCCTTCGGCGAGCTTCGCCGGGACGAATTCCCGGCCGCCGCACTCCGGGCAGACGATGCGGGGGGGAAAGGCGATGAAGCCGCAGGCCTTGCACTTCCCGGCCTCCATGCGATACCGCTGGGGGATCTCGCGCCAGTAGCGTGACGGTGTCGGCATCGTCCCCTCCTAGTCCGCCTCGAAGACGTGGACGACCGAGCTGCCGCCCGTGCCGCCCATGTTCTGGGTCAGGCCCCGCCGGGCACCCTTGATCTGCCGGTCGCCCGCCTCCCCGCGGAGCTGTTTGACGACCTCGACGGCCTGGGCGACGCCGGTCGCGCCGACGGGGTGTCCCTTGGCCTTGAGGCCGCCGCTCGGGTTGACCGGATACCGCCCGTCGCGGGAGGTCAGGCCCTCCTCGACGGCCTTTCCGCCCCGGCCCCTCTCGACGAGGCCGAGCGCCTCGGTGATCATGATCTCGGCGATGGTGAAACAGTCGTGGACCTCGAAGAGGTCGATATCGCCGGTCTTGCGGCCGGCCATGGCCAGGGCCTTCCCGGCCGCAATGTGAGTGGATTCGATCCAGGTGAGGTCCTTTCGCGAACTCAGGGCGATGGTGTCGGTGGCGTGGCCGCTTCCGGTGATCCGGACCGCGGGCTTCTTCATTTTCCGGGCCACGTCGGCCGGGCAGAGGATGACGGCTGCCGCCCCGTCCGTGATCGGCGAGCAGTCCAGGATCCGCAAAGGGTCGGCAACGAGGACCGAGTTGAGCACGCCGTCCACCGTGATCTTGAACGGGAATTGGGCCAGCGGGTTCCGCGAGCCGTTGTCGTGGTTCTTGACGGCCACCAGGGCAAGCTGTTCGCGCGTCGTCCCGTAGCGGTGCATGTGGGCGACCGCCATCATGGCGTACAATCCGGGAAACGTCAGGCCGTGGTAGCCTTCGTACTCCTGGTCGGCCGCCGTGCCGAGGGCGTAGGTCGCCTCGCACCCGGTGACGTCGGTCATCTTCTCGACCCCGCCGACGAGGACGATGTCGCTCATCCCCGAGGCGACCTCGATGAAGCCCTGGCGGAGAGCCAGGCCGCCCGACGAACAGGCGGATTCGACGCGCGCCGCGGGGACGGGCGTCCGTCCGAGATCATCGGCCAGAAGCGAGGCGAGATGCTCCTGGCCGGTGAAGAGCCCCGACGACATGCAGCCGACGACCATGGAATCGATCCTGTCCACGCCGGCGTCCTCGATGGCAAGGAGGGCCGTTTCGGTGAAGATCGTCCGGAGCGATTTCTCCCAGAGCTCGCCCCACTTGGTCATGCCGACGCCGATGATCGCTACGTCTCTCATCGCCGCCTCCTATTCCGCCTTCCGGATCTTGCGGCGGTACTTGGCGTAGGCGCCGTATTCGAGATAGACCTTGTTCGAGTCCAAAAGTTTCCGGGTCCGGGGGGCCAGGTCCCGCACCTCGTCGATCCGCTCGGTCACGCGGAGGATGAAGGCGTCGCTTCCCGCCCCCGATCCGTACGAGACGAGAAGGATCCTGTCGCCCGCCGCGGCGATATCCAGCGTCGCCGTGAGCCCGAGCGGCGAAGATCCGGAGTAGGTGTTCCCGAGCTTGGGGACGAGCCAGCCGGGCTCGATCTGGGCCTTGGCGAATCCCAACATCTCCCCCACACGGAGGGGGAATTTGCCGTTGGGCTGATGGAAGATGACGTATTGAAAGTCTGCCGGTCTCATCCCCGCCCGGGACATGATCCCGCGGGCGGCTCCCGTGACGTGGGCGAAATACGCGGGCTCGCCGGTGAAACGGCCGCCGTGCTGGGGGTAGTACTGGTATTCGCGACGCCAGAAATCCGGCATGTCCGTCGTGTACGAGTAGGTCTCGAGGACCTCGGCCACGATCCGGTCCTTCCCGAAAAGGAACGCCGCCGCGCCCGCCGCGGCCGAATACTCCAGCGCATCTCCGGGCGCGCCCTGCGAGGTGTCGGCCCCTACGGCCAGGGCGTACTTGACGGCCCCCGACCGGACCAGGTTGAGAGCCACGAACATGCCTTCCGTCCCGGCCTTGCAGGCGAACTCGAGGTCGGCCGTATGGACATCGGGCGTCGCGCCGAGGGCCTCGGCGAGAACGGTCCCGCTCGGCTTGACCGCATAAGGATGCGATTCCGAGCCGACGTAGACGGCGCCGATCTCGCGGGGATCGATCCCGGCCCGCTTCAGGGCGCGTTTCGAGCCCTCGACGGCCATGGTGATCGTGTCCTGGTCGGGGGAGGGGACGGATTTCTCCTCGAGCATCAGCCCTTTCTTGAAGCTCGGCGCGTCCGCCCCCCAGACCTTGGCGATCTCTTCGACGCGGATGCGGTTCCTCGGGATATAGGCCCCGTAACCGATGATTCCAGCCATTCGCTCAGCCTCCTCTGGGCGCGGAGACACTCCCCGCCACGATAGATGAATGCTTCAGGCCGAAATTGCCATGATCACGAATTTGAACCGGAACACTTTGTCTATATCCCAGCTAGAACCTCAAGTCAACCTGAAAATGGATTGATTTCTCGAAAGAACTGGGATATAGAAGTTAGGCGGGGAACAACGGGATGTCCGGAAAGATGATCGGGCTTCATGAGGCGGCGGCGCTCGTGGCCGACGGGGCGACGCTCTCGATCGGCGGATTCACCACCCAGCGCCATCCGATGGCCTTCGTCTACGAGCTTATCCGTTTGAAAAAACGGAACCTCTACCTGTTCGGCCATTCGCCGGGGGGGGATTGGGACATCCTCATCGGCGCGGGCTGCGTCAAGAGGGTCGAGCTCGCTTACGAAGCCGACGAGGCCTTCAACACGGTCGGCCCGCGCTGGCGGCGGGCCGTCGAGCGAGGCGAGATCGAGTGGGAAGATTACAGCAACTTCTCGATGGTCGCCCGGTTCACGGCCGGGGCGATGGGCATCCCCTTCATGCCCGTCCGCAGCCTGCTCGGGAGCGACGTGGCCGGCAGGCAGGCGCTGACCCCGGACGAGCGGGCGGCCGACCCGCGTACGGCGCCGAAGAAGTTTCACGTCATGACATCGCCCTTCGACCCGGCCGACCGGGTCGCCCTGGTGCCCGCCATCCGCACGGAATTCGCCGTCCTCCACGTCCAGAAGGCGACGGCCGGGGGGACGGTCCGGATCGAAGGGCAGAGCTTCGCCGATATCCAGCAGGCCCTGTGCGCCGACACCGTCATCGTCACGGCCGAGGAGATCGTCGCGGAGGACGACCTGCGGCGGACGCCGGAGCTCAACCCGATCCCCTTCTTCGTCGTCAAGCACGTCTGTCACGTCCCCTTCGGGGCCCACCCTTACGCGGTCTATAACTATTACGATTACGACCCGCTCCAGATCAGGGAGTACCATGAAAGCGCCCGGGACGACGCGGCCTACGGAAAATACCTCGATAAATACGTCTATGGCGTCCGCGACCACCGGACCTACCTGGAGGCCGTGGGCGGGGCCGCCCGGCTGGACGGGCTCAAGGCGTCGCCCGGCTACGGCTATCGTCCCGACCTGAAGCGGAGGTGAGGATCTCCATGGCCATCACGAAATATTCCCTATTTATCCTTCTCGTTGAATACTTTTTTAGGGTCATTCACGCCTAACGTCAGGCATCATCGGCGAGCGCAACGAGTCCGCTGCATGCCGGGGTTAGGCGCGGTTGCGGCGCAGGTTCGATCAGCCGAGCCACTCGCCAATGCCGTCCCACATGTGTTCAAGGTTCCTCGGCGCGCCGAAAACGGTGCACCGTGCGGCAAATGACTTGTGAACCTCTAGCATCCTTTCCATGCCGCCCCGTGAGTTGAGTCGAGCGCCGATGCGGCGGATTCTCTTGACCTGCGGTCCTCCGTGCACCCGAACGAAGCCCTCGGGATGCAGACGGTAGATCTCAAGCAACTCGTCCACCGCATCCTCGATAGCCGCCGAAGTACCCCGAAGTCGAAGGATCAGCGCCCGAACCGCGATAAGAACTGACAGCTCCAGGACGACAGCTAATACGGCAGCGGCAGCGGCGAACGCCTCCGCGTGGCTCGTCTGCCCCCGCGCGGAGAGCCAAAGCTCAACTCGGGCCGCGGTAGCGACAAAGGTAACGCAGAGAATGCCAAGAAGGAGGGCGCCACCGATACACCCCAGAATGCCCTTCAGGCCGGCCGGTTCTGGATTGCTCTGTGCCACGTTGCCTCCTGTCCGCCTAACGAAATCGAGTTCAGCGGCGAGCGCAGCGAGTCCGTTGCAACGAGCGGCTAGGCGGCCGCTAAGTCAGGCCAGAGGTGTTGGTCGAAGTGGAGCGCGGCCGGTCTTCCACCAGTACGCAGCATCAGCTGCGGCTACTTCTTTGTTTAGGACTCTGAGCCTCGGACTTTGGTCACAACAGAGAACTGGCGTTACGACACCTACGCCACGCGCAGCAAAGTGAAGACCTTGCCCCTGGATGCGCTCTGCCTTGATCCGTGCCTCTTCAAGCGTACGAGCGTCACGATGGAACTCGACACAGGCCTCGCTGATAATCAAATAGCCCCTACCTCGCGAGAGCCTTGTTCCAGGAGAGGGGCATGGACAATCGTTGTCCGAACAGCGGCCATCTCCATCGGGACGGTCAACCTCAAAATACTCAAGCTGGCCTCTTGCCCTGTCTTCCAGATCTCGACTTTCGGGTGAGGATTTGGAACCGAAAACTCTCTTTAGCCAATTCATGAGCCTTCCTTTTTCGGAACGACATTCGATTACTGACATCGGCCGCCTAACATATATTGGGCGGCGTCATTTGGCCACAGTGGTGATGCGCGCAGCAAACGACGACATCTTACCGGTCGGCGGACCTTTGTAGACGTAGTCCGAGTACGAGACCTCGTACGTGACACCGCCAGTACCAAAGGTCTGCCGGCGGGTTTGCCGGCGATTCTTGTCGTCGTAACCAAACTCCGTGACCAGGTCCTTTTCGAGCGGACCGCCGCCGCCGATAATGACCCCGGTAGGCTCCTCGGGAGAAAAAGCAACCGTCCGAGGGAGCTTCCGCTCGTCGAAGATGTCGTACTTTGGACTCACTTGTGTCCTCCCCCCCACTTCGACGCCATATTCGAGGCTGGAACACATCCCGGTCCATTTGCTCAGGTTAACGGTTACTGTGATCCCAACCGGTACGCGCCCGGCGTAAGAAATCTCCTCCTTGAAGGACTTGAGTATGCCCGTGTCTGGCTCGATTTTGCCCCTGATCATCGTGTCCCCGTACGTGATGTTCGAGATATTGATCGTCATTCCCGGTTGAACAGGCATGAAAATGGCCGGAGCGCACTGGGAAAAACCAGGGTACAGGTCCTTGAGTACGTCTTGCGATTCCGCGTGGCTCGCAAAAACTAGTAGAAGGGCTACACAAAGCCCGACAGCGGATGCTTTCGTAAGCTTCATACCAACCTCCCCATCAAGTCCGCCCAACGCCCGGCTTCAGCCGCGGCGCGCTCGTTCCTTGGATCCCTCGCAATATGACCCGAGCGCCGTCGGCTGCAAGCACTTGTTCGGCGGCTCAACTTCTCTGAGGTGCCACCTGACACGAACAGCATTCCGGTCACCCCAGTGGCTCGCCAATCGCACCACTGCGGACGGGTTGATCATTGCTCAGATTCACCAACGAAACGTTCACATCGGCCCGGCAGTGTGGGCAGCGACTGTCGGGGTCGACTGCCGCGTCCATGCGAGTGCCCGCAAGGATGCGGAAGTTACACTTCCCACACTGCCAGAAGCGCCTGCTACTTCCGGCCCGCAGGAGCGGCAAGTACTCGCGAACGCACGGCTCGCACAAAACGCCCCTGTTGCCGTTCTTGTCGAGAACAACGTCCAATTGAGGGCGTTCTTGACTACCGCAGCCTCCACACCGAAGGAGGAGGCCGTTGACTTTACCCGATGCACTCTTGATTCTCCGTATCTCGTCCGCATCAACCGGCGAGCGTTTGGTAAGTGCTTTGGCCGCTGCCCGTCGAACTATGTCGTCACTGTCGGCCTGCGCCACTTGCGCCAAGATCGCGGTATCCTCAAGTTTGCCGACGGCCACGATTCGCGCCACATTGTCCCCGGCCGTTGTCGCAACTTTCGCAAGCAGCAACTGGTCCGTCAGCTGCTCCGCAGCCTTCTCGCTCGCGCTCCAATCAGGATCGTGAATTGCGATGTGAGCCAGCGCCTCCTGACTCGATGGCTCCTGCTTGGAAACTGGTTGGGGAGGTTCCCTTTGGAGCGAAGCTGCTCGGATCCTGTCGATGTTTTCGATTTCTAGCCGACGCCTTTCTGCGGCGCTCACAGGCGCCGACTTCTTCCTGAAAAAGTCGAAGATTCCCATGACATCCTCTGCGGTCCTGACTGTGACAGTCCGCCGAACATATAGTAGATGGGTCCGAATAAGATGCAATAATCTTGTATGTTGTCCGTATAAGACACCTTCGATTTCTTACCGAACAGTCGATAAAAACTCTCCTTTCAACGACTTGCTGCACTTCCGGCCAATTATTTCGGCATGTTATGCGGATCGGCATAAAATTTCCCGGTTTTCCAAGCTTCCGTCCGATGACGTGACGTTCGAAAAAGAAGAGCGGAGCGGACCGATTCGCGTTGAAGCGCTTACATTTCCTGGACGGGTATGAGATGGCATCGTTGTTTTGACGTCGCGTATGGCGGCGTTGAAAAGATGAAACGTTACCTGGACAATTCGTCTGTTCCGTACGGCGGCTGTAATGGCGGGACCTCAGCGCTTCGCGAAGACGATCGAGCAGCTTTGGAGGCCGTCCGGAATATGCGGCTTTCTGCTCCGCGACGAAGCCGACTTCCTCTCGTGTCAGTATGTATTCCCCCCCTAACATGATTAGAGATTATCACTCTGGTTTAAAAGATGTCAAGGGAATCCGACGACGCTTCGAGCGCAAGTTGACATCGTTTCACATCATGATCTATCATCCCGGACGACGGGACGAGGTTATGATCGCCGTGGCCATTGCGAAATATTCCCTCATGGAGCTGATGACGGTCATCGCGGCCCGGGAGGTCGCCGACGGCGAAGTGGTTTTCGCGGGGACGGGCTTGCCCATGCTCGGGGTCATGCTGGCCCAGAAGACCCACGCCCCCGGCTGCATCATCATCTTCGAAGCGGGGACGGTCGCCAGCCGTCTCGCCCACCTGCCGATGTCGGTCGGCGACCCCCGGACCATGCACGGCGCGGCCACGGCCGCCGGCCTCAACGAGGTCTTCACGTACGTCCTCCAGGCGGGGCGCGTCGACGTCGGCTTTCTCAGCGGAGCCCAGGTCGACCGCTACGGCAACATCAACAGCACGTCGATCGGGCGGGACCCGCGCCGTCCGGCCGTGCGATTCTCCGGCAGCGGCGGCGCCTGCGACATCGCTTGCCTGGCCAAGCGGACGATCATCATCGCCAAGCATGAAAAGCGCCGATTCCCCGAGAGGGTGGACTACGTCACCAGTCCCGGCTGGCTCGACGGGGGATCGAGCCGGCAGGCCGCCGGCCTTGTCCGGGGAGGGCCGGACGTCATCGTGACGACCATGGGCGTCATCCGCTTCCGGCCCGAAACGAAGCTCCCCTATCTGGCCAGCTTTCATCCGGGGCTCACGCCCCAAGGCGTGGCCGAGGAGACGGGATTCGCGCTCGATGTCGTCGGGGCGTCGGAGACGGCGCCGCCGTCCCCGGAAGAACTGAGGGTTCTCCGTGACGTCGTCGACCCGGAAAGAGTATTCCTGAAATAGGCTTAGTCGACCTTGACCTTCCCCGTGTAAGGGATGACGCCCCGAGGTCTTTTTCCCAACGCGAAGCCGGAGGGCTTGGTGAACATGGGGTTGTCGTAGAGCTCTTTGAGATAGTCGTCCCGGTACTCGGGGTGGGCGATGCTGGCTATGGCCAGGGCCTTCTCCCCCGCCGTCAGTTCCCTCAGGTCGGCCGCCCCGTACTCCGTCACGATGACCACGGGGTCGTAAGCCGAGGCCGTCAGGCTCACCCCGGGGGGATGGACCGTGACGATCTTGGATTCGTTCTTGTCCGTGAGGCTCTTGAAGGCGATGATCGGGACGCCGTAAGCGGGATCGTTCAGGGCGCGGACGAAGTCCGGCTGGCCGCCGACGCCGCTGTAATAGCGGCGGGCGTCGATGTAATCGGCCCAGACATTCCCGAAAAGGTCGACGCCCATAGCCGTGTTGATGGAGATGAACGGGCTGTTCATGCGGACGACCTGCGCGGCGTTGGTGATGGCGCAGGGACGCATCTGGACGCCGGCCCGCATGTGGACGAACTCGTAGAGCTCCTGGGAGCCCATGATCAGGGAGGTCGTGCTGTAGCCCAGGTGCTGCTTCTTCTTCCGGTTGGTGACGACACCCGACTTCTGGAGGAGCATCAGGCCGTCGCCGTAGAGCTCGGTCTGAACGCCGAGGTCCCGATAGCCGGCCCGCTTGATCGTCCCGACGACGGCGTCGGGGATCTGCCCGATGCCCGCCTGGAGCGTCACGCCGTCGTGAATGAAGTGCTCGGCGATGATCTCGCCGATCCGCGACTCCTCGGCGGGGAGGTCGTCGAAATCGGGTGCGGGAAAGGCGTACACGGGCTTGACGTCGTCGTCGTCGATGATGTAGTCGATCGACTGGGAATCGACGATCGTCTGCCCCTCGGTGAAGGGCATGCTGAAATCGAGCTCGGCAATGACGCACCGGGCCTGGTCGATGGCCGTGTGCAGGGCCTCTACGGACAGGCCCAGGCTGTATTCACCGGTGATCTCGTGGGGGCGGATCTTGAAGATGGCCAGGTCCGGGGCGTACTCCCGGCCCTTGCCGATGAGGCTGTCGATATTGGCCAGGGTGCACGGCAGGTAATAGGCGTTCCCCTCGTTGGCGGCCTTCCTTACGGCGCCGGCGGAAAAGATAGAATAGGCCATGACCCGGTCCTGGAGCCCCTCTTCGACGTAGGGCACGGGTCCCTGGAGCAGGATATGGACCATCCGGAGGAACGGGAGCTTCGGCGTCCGGGCCCTGATGGCCGCGGTCAAGGACTCGATGGCCGCGGTGGGCGTCGCCGCGTTGGACCCCAGATAGCAGGTGATGACCTCCTTGTTCTTGAACTCCCTGGAGATCACGTCCGCGATCTGGTCGAGCCGGATGATCATGGGTTTGTCCTTCATATGAGTGCTCCTCTTCTAGGAATCCCGGGAAAGAGATACTAAGATAGCCAATTCCGGGATCGTAAACAAGCCCTCCGGCCTGGACGATATCCGGCCGCTGTGGTAGACTTCGGCCCGAACGGCCTTACGGACGATGAGAGTCGGACCCTTCACCGTTTCTGCATACAATCACGGATACTTCCGCCTCGACGGCGGCTCGATGTTCGGGACCGTGCCCAAGACGATCTGGTCCGCCCTGACGCCCCCGGACGGAGACAACAGGATCCGGTTGGCCGCCCGGTCCCTCATCATCCGGGCCGGCGCCCGGGTGTTCATGATCGATGCCGGATTAGGCGACCGGTGGACGGATAAACTGAGACGTATCTATGACATCCAACTCCGGCGGGACGATAACGCCGGCCTCGACCCGGGGAGCGTCACGGACATCGTCCTGACCCACCTCCATTTCGACCACGCCGCGGGGATCTTCAGCCGGCGGGCCGGGACCGAAGGCGAGACCGACCTCCGTTATCCGAACGCCCGGATCTATGTCCAGGCGGCGAACTACGACAACGCCAAAAGGCCGAACGTCCGGGAACGGGCCAGCTATATCGAGGAGGATGTCCGGCTCCTGGAAAGGACGCGGCTCATCCTCACGTCGGGTTCCGAAGAGATCCATCCAGGCATTTGGGTTCACCGGAGCGACGGCCACACGCGCGGACATCAGTGGATCGAGGTCCGCGGCGAAGAGGCGACCGTCGTCTTCCCGTCGGACATGGTCCCGACCTCGCGTCACCTCCCTCTCCCCTACCTGATGGGTTATGACATCTCGGCGGAGACCCTGCTCCACGATAAGGACGAGTTCCTGAGCAGGGCCGTCGCCGACCGCTGGATCGTCGTTTTCGGCCACGACCCGGACGTGACGGCGGGCCGGGTCGCGCGGGACGGGAAGGGCCGCTACGCCCTCGGGGAAACAGTCGCTCTTTGAGGGCTTTTTCTCCCGTCCGCGCCCGGCTTCTTTCCGCTATTCCTTGCCGTAGATATTGAACTTCTTGAGCAGTCGCACGGGCTGGTAGGAAAGCTTGGCCCTGCGTAGGCCCTCCACGCCCATGTCCTGTTCCCGGTTGATGAACTTGAACGCCGACCATTCCCGGCGGACGAACTCGCGGTTGATCCACTGGGCCAGCCCGACGAGGCCGGGATTGGCTATTTCGATCTGGACGACGGCCGTATCGTCGGTCAGGCGCATGCCCATGGAGAAGGCTTCGACCCGGCCGTCGACCTTGACCACCCCGCCCTTGAGGCCGAGGAGTTCGAAGGACGCCAGCGCCTGGACGATGGCCACCTTCTCAGCCTTCAGGTAGGGATCCCCGTTCCGCTTCTCCTCGAACCAGCTTTGGAGGAGTTGGGCGCACTCGGGGGCGTCCTTGGCGTCGAGCGGGACGTACTCGTGACGGAAGCTCGACTCGAACTTCTTGACCCGGTTGCGCTTTCCGTCGTATTTCTTGCCCCGGAGCTCGGCCAGATCCTCGACCCGGTAGATGTAGTCGAAATTGTCGGGGTCCTCCGCGGCCTTGAAGCCGGCGCCGAACTTCCTGATGAATTCTTCGGGGACCCGGGACAGGCGGGGCGTGTGCGACAGGCACGCCATGACCGTCTCCGGGACGCGGTCCCCGCCGACCGGAGGCAGGAAGTATGGCGGCTCGAAATCAGGCTCGACAAGGATGCAGAGGCTGCCGTTGAGAAGCGTCCAACGCGGGTGTTCGGAGTCTTTCCAGATGTAGATGTTGGCGAAGGTCATTTCGCAGGCTTCCGAGGGGGATCGGGCGAGGAAGTCCCGGAAAAGGGAGTCGTCTTCGGGGCCGACCGGCTTGAGGTCGGGGAACCGCGGGGGGATCATCGGGCCTCCCTCACCATGAGGGTGCAGCGGCTCCTGTCGCATCCTTCGCACCAAGCGGGATCCTTTTTCATTCCGGCGGGCGCTTCGGATATGCGGACGAACCCGCACTTCTCGAAAAAGCCGGGGAGAATCGTGGCGAGATGGACGGGGCCGCCGGCCAACCGGATAAGCTCCTCGACGAGGAGCCGGCCAAGGCCCGTCCCCCTATCGGCGTCCTCGACGCAGAGGGCGCAAAGCTCCAGGCAGTCGGCATGCCTATTGAGGGCGACGATGCCCGCGAGGCGCCCGTCGTCCTCGGCGACGAGGAACTCGTCCTCCTCCATTCCGGCATAATCCATCGCGTGCTTCCGGGCGAACGCCGCAACGCGGCCCCTGTCCCCGGCATGAGCTTTCCGGATGTTCATGAACGTGTATTATAGCATGACCTTGCAATGGCCGGCCGCCCATCATAAACTGTCCCTTCCGTCCCGACAAGGAGGCTTCCATGAGACGTTCCGTGTTCCGCGACTTTCGCGTCTTCGTCGTTCTGCCGTTCGTCGCAGCCCTGGGCCTGGCGGGCCCCGCCGGGCAGGCGGCCAAGCCCCGGCCGGTCCGGTCCACGGACCCGCGCCTGCGTGTCGAGGGCTTCGAGCTCTACGGGAAGATGCTCCAGTCCTCGAAGTTCAAGGACCTGAAATGGCAGTGGATAGGCCCGAAGAACGTGAGCGGCAGGATCGTCGACGTCGCGGTGGTCGCGCCCAAGGGCAGGAACTACACGATCTTCGCCGCGGCGGCGTCCGGCGGGCTCTGGAAGACGGAGAACGAGGGAACGACCTGGGCGCCCGTGTTCGACAAGGCGCCTTCGGCGGCCATCGGCGACGTCGCCGTCGCCCCGTCCGACCCGCGGATCGTCTGGGCCGGGACCGGAGAGGCCAACATTTTCCGAAGCTCCCAGGCCGGCATCGGGGTCTTCAAGTCCGTCGACGGCGGAAAGACGTGGAACGCCTGCGGGCTCGAGAATACATATACGATCCCGCGCATCGTGATCCACCCGAAAGATCCCGACATCGTCTTCGTCGCGGCCTCGGGCCACGAATGGACGGACAGCCCGGACCGCGGCGTCTACAGGACGACCGACGGTGGAAAGACCTGGAAGAAAGTCCTCTACGCGGATGATAGATCAGGAGCCATCGATCTGGTCATGGACCCCGCGGACCCGGCGACCCTTTACGCATCCTTCTGGCAGCGGATCCGCCTCAAATGGAACGATCCCCGCAACTCGGCCCAAACCTCGGGGAGCGGGCTCTTCAAGACGGTCGACGGCGGGGAGACCTGGAAGCCCATCAACGCGGGCCTTCCCGGGCCCGCGGCCCGGGGCAGGATCGGCATCGACCTCTGCCTGACAAAGCCCGACGTCCTCTATGCCTTCGTCGATAACTACGAGGTCGCGCGCGAGCCGTCCGCCAGGGAGCGGGCCAACGTCTACGGCCTGCCGTCGAGCGGGATCATCAAGGGCGCAACGGTCTACCGCTCGGACGACCGGGGCGAGAGTTGGCGGCAGACAAGCGGCCAGACGCCGGAACAGCAGAAATACATGGAACGCCATTCCAACACCTACGGCTGGGTCTTCGGCCAGGTCCGCGTGGACCCCAACGATCCGGAAACGGTTTACACCATGGGCCTGATGCTCAACGTGTCGAACGACGGCGGAAAGACCTTCCGGCGGGTCCCGGGGCCGGGAGTCGATCACCATGCCCTCTGGATCGACCCCGACAACGTGAACTACATGGTCAAGGGCTTCGACCAGGGGCTGGCCGTTTCCTATGACAGGGGGGCGAACTGGCGCTATTTCCGGAACGAGATCCCTGTCTGCCAGTTCTTCAACGTCAACGTCGACATGGCGACCCCCTTCCGCGCCTACGGGTCCATGCAGGACCACGGGAGCTTCCGCGGCACCGTCGACCTCACCAAGGGCCGGGACAAGATCCCCGTCGCGGACTTCGAGGAGGCGCCGGGAGGGGAAGGTTCGAACCACGCCATCGATCCGACGGACCCGGACATCGTTTATTCTGCCGGTTTCTACGGCGCGATCTCGCGATCCGACCTGCGGAAGGGCGGGAGGTGGTACCAGACGACCAAGGAGCTCCTGCCGCGCGCATACGAGAACGAGCCCCGGCTGAGGGGCCAGTGGTTGGCGCCGTTCATCCTTTCCCCGCACAACCCGAACATCCTTTACCACGGCATGCAGTACGTCTTCCGTTCGCTGGACCGCGGCGACACATGGGAGCGCGTCAGCCCTGACCTGACCGCTTTTACGCCTTCCGAGACGGGGGACATCCCCTACCACACGCTCTTCGCCCTGTCGGAATCCCCCCTCAAGTACGGCCTCGTTTACGCCGGGACCGACGACGGGAAGGTCTGGGTGACCCGGGACGGCGGCAAGGCTTGGACGGAGATCGGGGCCGGCCTCCCGTACGGGAAGTGGGTCAGCCGGATCGTCGCCTCCGCCCATGAGCTGGGGACCGTCTATATGACGCAGAACGGAAAGCGCGACGATGATTTCGCGCCCTACGTCTGGAGGTCCGACGATTACGGGAAGACCTGGGTCGACATCTCCAAGGGCGTTCCCTTCGGGCCGGTCAACGTCATCCGCGAGGACCCCGGGAACGGAGACATCCTCTACGTCGGGACCGACGGGGGGGTCTTCGTGACGACGGACCGGGGGAAGACCTGGGAGGCGCTTGGCGGCGGACTGCCGACCGTCTACGTCCACGACCTCGTCGTCCACCCAAGGGACAACATCGTCGTCATCGCCACCCACGGCCGCGGCATGTGGGCCCTCGACGCGAACCCGGTCAACGGTAAAGACAAGAAGCGAAACGGATACGACGAGGAAGACTAGCCCACTTCCGGCAGGCAGAAAGATATTTCGTATCGGTCGCCGCACCCGGCGCAGCGGAGGCGCGCTTCGAGCGTCCGGCACTTAATACCCCGGACGACCGAAAGATCATAACGCCACTGTTTCCCGCAGCCCTCGCATGAGTCCGGCACGACGAGAAGGACATTGACGCTCCCCCTAGGCTTCCCCATCCGGCCCGGCAACGCGACGGCCGCTTTCCGGACTCGGAATCGGGCTCCACGCGTCTCCCCGAGTTCGCGGAGGAGCCCCCGGAAGAACCGAAGGCTTTCCCTGGACTTCTCGACCGCCGCCTTTCGCCCCGCGCGCGTCCTCATGTTCCGGGGCAGGGCTTCCGCGTAGGTGAGCTCTTTGCTCAGGGAACTCATGACCGCCGCGACGAGGTTCTTTCCCCTCAGCGCCGACTTCAGGAAGAACCCGGCGACTCCGAGATAGCCGAACTTGGACAGGAAGTCCGCGTCATGGACGACATCAGCGACGGCGTTCCGGCGGGCCTTTTCGGCGTAGAGGGCCCGCAGCGCGTTCCGGACCCTCGCGATATCGGAAGCCCGCGCCCCCTCCCCCGCGAGGGCCGAAGCGGCCAGGGCCGCCGCGCCCTCCTCTTCGGGCCGGTCCCCTTTGTGATACGCACCACCGCTGAACTTGCCCGCGTCATGAAAGAGGGCGGCGACGGCCGGAAGGACGGGGTCAAGGCCCTCGGCCAAGGCGAGTTCGTGGGCCAGCGACGCGACGTGGACCGTGTGTTCCCAGAGAAATCCTTCGCCGCCCCCGGCCCGTTTCCCCTCATATTCGCGCTCGGATGCCTCGATCATTTCCTTAGCCTTCTCGATCAGCCCGGGATAGAGATCGGAAACAGCCTTCACAAAGCCCGGTCTCCCGCTCATGTCCGTAAGATAACAAATTCAGGGACGCAATGCCAAATTCCTAATTGCGGTTTTTCCAAGGGAGAGAACCCGGGGATCCATGAATTCGGAAATTGGTATTGTGTCCCCGATAAGGTAACATGGGCCCATGCCCGGGAAAATGAACTGCGCCGGACGCCCGGCCTCGCTCATCATCCTCGCCGGCGGGAAAAGCGCGCGGATGGGCGCTGACAAAGCCGGTCTCCCGCTTCCCGGGGGAACGCTGATCGGGCATGTTCTAGGCCAGGTCGAGGACATGTTTGACGAGATCCTCATCTCCGTTTCAAGGGGACAGGCTGTGGACGCGCCCGGCTGTCGGACCGTCGAGGACGCCGCGCCCGGCCAGGGCCCCATGGCCGGGATCCTGGCGGGGTTGAAGGCCGCGAAGAACGACCTCTGCGCCGTCCTGGCCTGCGACATCCCGGATGTCGACACCGGATTCCTGAGAGATCTCGTCGGGATGGCCCGGGACTTCGACATCGTGGTCCCGGTATCGCCCGAGGGTCTCTGCGAACCTCTTTTCGCCGTCTACAGGCGATCGATCATCCCGGAGATCGAAACCTTGATCCGGGCGCGGGATCTCTCCATCCTGACGCTCTTCGAACGATGCCGGACGCGCAAGGTCGTTCTTAAAGACTCCGGCTGGCTCCGAAACCTCAACACGCCCGAAGATTATAGGCAATACCTGCGGGATCTCCGGAAGAAGCCCGAAGCGGACCCGATCCCCGGAAAGAAGTCCCGACCTGACCGACAGGAATTTCGCTTTCAAAGCCCGTCCTTGCTGAAGAGCGCGTAAAACAGGATCCCGCCCAAGAGTTTCCGACGCCAGAGCAGCGACGAACGCCCAGATCACCAGATGCCGGACAGCGAGACCCGGCGCCAAAGGTGATTTCACCAGGATGGCCGGAACGACGGCCAAGGCCGCCGCAATTGTGGGAAGGGCATCCCGTCCGGATCATGCGCTCCCCGGCGCTCGTCGGGGGCTTCCTTTGGACCGCCGAATGGCCTATACTGAGCGGGAATACGGTTCGGACACGGAGGACGGAACGATGAACGACAGCCCGAAACGCAACTATACGATGGTCGGCCTGATCTTCCTGACCTTCTTCGTCATTTCGCTGGTGACCAACGTCATCAGCGCCATCAATCCGGACGTCGGCCAGAGCTTCAGCCTCAGCCTGACGCTGGTCGGCCTCCTGGCCTTCTCCTTTTTCATCGCCTACGGCGTCATGTCCATCCCGGCCGGGATGCTCCTCGAAAGGTTCCGGGAAAAACAGGTCATGATCGCCGCTTTTGCGCTGGCCGTCGCCGGGGCCGTGCTCATCTCCCTCGTCCCCAGCTACCCGGTCTTCCTGATCTCGCTGTTCCTGATCGGATCGGGCATGGCCGTCCTGCAGGTCGCCATCAATCCCCTCCTCCGTGTCTCGGGGGGCGAGGAGCATTACGCCTTTAACTCCGTCATGGCCCAGCTCATCTTCGGCAGCGCCTCCTTCCTCAGCCCGTTCATCTACTCCTATTTCGTCCGCAACATTGGCCAGGCCGGAGGCGAGGGCAAGCCCCTCATCGGCCTGATGACGAAGCTCGTCCCGGCCAAACTCCCCTGGGTCTCCGTTTACTGGGTCTTTGCTGTCATCCTCCTCGCGATGGTCGTCGTGATGGCCCTCGTCAGGTTCCCGCCAGTCGTCAAGAAGGAAGAGGAACGGGCCGGCGCCTGGGCGACCCACAAGGAGCTCTTCAAGAACAAGGTCGTCATCCTCTACTTCCTGGGGATTTTCGCCTACGTCGGGACCGAGCAGGGCGTTTCGTTCTGGATATCCAAGTTCCTCAAGATCTACCACGGCTACGATCCTCAGACGGTCGGCGCCGGGCGCGTCGCCCTGTTCTGGCTCCTGATGACCTTCGGCGGCATCCTCGGCCTCGTTCTCCTCAAGCTCTTCGACAGCCGGAAGGTCCTTATCGGATTTTCGGTCGCCGCGCTCGTCTTCCTCAGCCTGGCCTTCTTCGGACCGGGGTCATTGGCCCTGGTCATGTTCCCTCTCATGGGCTTCGCGGCCTCTGTCATGTGGCCCATCATCTTCTCGCTTGCCCTGAACTCCGTCGCGAGTCACCACGGTTCCTTCTCGGGCATTCTCTGCACGGGCATCATCGGCGGAGCGCTCGTGCCTCCGATCATCGGCGCTCTCGGGGATGCGTTCGGCCTCCGCCAAGGGATGTTCTTCCTCTACCTGACCCTGGGCTACATCCTGAGCATCGGGTTCTGGGCCAGGCCGCTCATCGCCAACGAGACCATCTTCAGCAAAAAGAAGAAGCGGGCCGAAGCCCGGGCGTCCGGCGGAAACTGAGGGGCGGGTCGTGTCCATCATCGGCGTCGACCTCGGCGGCACCAACGTCCGGGCCGGGCTCGTGGAGGACGGCAAGCTTGTCCGGGTCGCGACGGCGGCCATACGCGGCGAGGGGACGGAGGCGGAGGTCCTCGAAGACCTCTGCGGCGTCATCGATCCGCTCGTCGAAAAAGGCCTGGAAGGCCTCGGCGTCGGCGTGCCCAGCATCGTGGACCTCAAGGAAGGCATCGTCTACGACGTCCAGAACATCCCGTCCTGGAAGACCGTCCCCCTCAAGGCCATCCTCGAGCGGAAATACAAGCTCCCCTGCTATATCAACAACGACGCCAATTGTTTCGCGGCGGCCGAAAAGTATTTCGGCAAGGGAAAGCCCTATGACAACGTCGTCGGCCTCATTCTCGGGACGGGCCTCGGCGCCGGCATCATCGCCAACGGCAGGCTCTTCTCCGGGGCCAACTGCGGGGCCGGCGAATTCGGCATGATCGCCTACCTGGAGCACAACTACGAGTATTACGCGTGCGGCCAGTTCTTCCAGCACATCCACGGCACGTCGGGCAAGGCGGTCGCGGAACGGGCCCGGAAAGGAGATCCGGAGGCGCTCGCCATGTTCGCCGAATTCGGGAACCACCTCGGCCAGGCCATGAAGGCGATCCTTTACGCGGCCGACCCGGAGATCGTCATCCTAGGCGGCTCCGTCAGCCGGTCCTACGGCTTCTTCAAGGATGCCATGTGGAAGGCCATGAAGGATTTCGTCTACGGCATCACCATCCGGAAGATCAGGATCGAGGTCTCGGAGATCGAGAACATCGCCATCCTAGGTGCCGCGGCCCTCTGCCTGGACGCCCTGTAAGCCGTGTTGGCAAAACCTTCGGCCGCCCGTATCCGTAATAGAACGCATGGGCATGCATCCGACGGGTCTCGCCGCAAGGCGGCCCATCCAAGGTCCGTATAAGGAGGTTTCCTTGAAGAAGTCCCGTTCATTCATCAACCCCTTCATCATCGTTCTCTTCATTCTCATGGCCTTACCCTCTCCGGCGCTGCGGGCGGCCGACCAGCCGGCGCTCGCCGGCCACTGGGCGGGCGCCATGGAGCTTCCGGGGACGAAGCTCGAGTTCGACCTCGACTTCGCGTTCGCCGGCGGCGCCTGGACGGGCGACGTCACCATCCCCCTGCAGAACGCCCGGAACCTGCCCCTCGAGGGCATCGCCGTCGACGGGACGAAGGTCACGTTCGCCATCAAGGAGGTTCCCGGGACTCCGACGTTCATGGGAGAATTCTCCCCGGACGGGCTGAAGATCGCCGGCCAAATGACCCAGGGCGGGCAGTCCTTCCCCTTCTCCGTGACGAAGGAGGCCGTCGACCCCGCGGCCAAGGCCGCCGCGGCCCTGGAAGGGTTCGACAAGGTCGCCGAAGAAGGGCTCAAGGCCCTCAAGGTTCCCGGCCTGGCCATCGCCGTGATCAAGGACGACAAGGTCGTCTACGCCCGCGGTTTCGGATACAAGGATGTCGAGAAAAAGCTCCCGGTGACTCCCGATACCATCTTCGCCATCGGTTCCTCCTCCAAGGCCTTCACCGTCTTCGCCCTCGGCAAGCTCGTCGACGAGGGCAAGGTCGAATGGGACAAGCCCGTCCGGAACTACATTCCCTGGTTCCGGCTGTACGACCAGAGCGCCGGGGAGCGCCTGACCGTCAGGGACCTCGTCATGCACGACTCGGGACTTCCCCGCCATGACCTCGTCTGGTACAACAACCAGAAGGTTACCCGTGAGGAACTCGTCAGGCGACTGCCGTATCTCCAGCCCTCGGCCGATCTTCGCGAGAAGTGGCAATACAATAACCTGATGTACCTGACCGCCGGCTACCTTGTGGAGCAGCTGACGGGCAAGAGGTGGGAGGATGCCGTCCGCAGTCTCGTCTTCGAGCCCCTGGGCATGAAGCGGGCGAACTTCTCGGTCCTCGAATCGCAGAAGGACGCTGATTTCTCTTTCCCCTATGTCACCGATGACAAGGGCTTCAAGAAGATCCCCTTCCGGGACATCACGATCGTCGGGCCGGCGGGCTCCATCAACGCTTCCGTCGACGAGATGGCCCGTTGGGCCATCGTCCATCTCAACAACGGCAAGGTCGGAGGGGCCCAGCTCGTCAACACGGCCACCGTAGCCGACATGCACACCTCGCACGTCGCGCTGGGTGTCGAGTCCACCACGCCCGAGATCCTGGCCGAAGCCTACGGCATGGGCTGGTTCACGGACGTCTACAGGGGGCATCGGCGCTACCACCACGGCGGCAACATCGACGGCTTCTCGGCCATGGTCAGCGTCCTGCCGAACGACGGGCTGGCCTTCGTCGCCCTGTCCAACATGAACGGCTCCGGCCTGCCGGAGCTCCTCATCCGCACGGCCGCCGATCGCATCCTCGGCCTCGAGGCCAAGGACTGGATCGGAGAGGCGGCGAAAAGGATCGCCCAGGGCGAGGAGGCCACGAAGAAAGCCGAGGAAAAGAAAGGGACCCGCAAGGTGCCCGGGACGAAGCCCGCTCACGCCCTGGCGGATTACGCCGGCGAATACACTCACCCCGGCTACGGCGATCTCAAGGTCGAGCTCACGGCGAACCGGCTCTCCTTCACCTACAACGGGATCACCAATCCGCTGGAACACTGGCATTACGAGACGTTCAACGGGATGAAGGCCGACGACCCCACGTTCACGGATTTCAAGCTGACCTTCGGGACCGATCTCAACGGCCGGGTGGCCACCCTGGCCGGCGTCTTTGACGCGGCCGTGGACGAGATCGTTTTCCGGAAGAAGCCCGAGGCGCGGCTCTCCGACCCTGCGTACCTGAAGCAATTCGTCGGTTCCTACGACCTGTCCGGCCAGACGGTCGTCGTCAGCCTCAAGGGGAACGTCCTTACCGGGTCGCTCCCCGGCCAGCCCGAGATCGAGCTCGTACCCGACCTGGGCGGCGAGTTCTACCTGAAGCAGGCCCGGATCATCAGCGTCCGGTTCCTCGCCGGCCCCGACGGCTCCGTCACCGGCCTGGAATTCATCCAGCCGAACGGCATCTACGAAGCGAAGAAGACGAAGTAAGGCGGGGCTATTCCCGGGCGATGGAGCCGTCGTAGGCCGGAACGGTCAACGAGGCCAGGACCTCGTCCAGCAGGGCGGCGGCGTTCCGGCCCTCGGCCAGAACCACCCAGACGTCGACCCCGTTCCGGAAGACGGCGGCGGCCTTGGTCGCGGAGCCCGCCCGCCAGGCGTCGTCTCCCCGCACTTCGGCCGCCGTTTTCTTTCCTCCCTTGACATAGGAGTCCAAGAGAGTCGCGGTCCACCCCTTCGGATCCTTATCGGGGGGCCACCCCTCCTGGAAGATACGGACCGAGCGCCCGTCCGGGGACCTCATGACCACGAGCGTCTTGTCGGGCCAGACCTTGTCCATATCCGAAAGGACGAAACCACCGGGGGCGCGCACCCTCAGGCCGAGCCCCGGGTTCGTGTAGCGGTCGCCGTCCGCCGTGTACGGCGGCGCGCCCGGTTCGAGGCGCACCGTCTTCCCGTTCAGCCTGTATTCGAGGACGTCGATGGCGATCGACCCGAAGAGCTGTTGGGCCGCGGCCAGGCTGTCGCCGGGGCCCGCGTCCAGGGACGATTCTGCGAAGTAAAACCTAGCGGCGTCGGCGGCCCCGGGTCCGTTGACGGCGGCATCCATCTGGACCCACGTCCCGTCGATGAGCATTTCGGTCCAGGCATGGCCGCCCCAGATCCCGTTGAGATAGACGAGGCCCATGAGGTAGCGTGACGGGATGCCCGCCGCCCTGGCCAGCGTCGCGAGCAGGATGGCATATTCGGCGCAGGTGCCGCGGAGGTTACGGATGACCTCGGAGGATGGGGCGAAGGCAATGCCGAGGTCGAAGGTCATACGGGCGCTCGTCCAGTCCTTGAGAAGAACGGCCCGGCGATAAGGATCCTTCTCGGAGCCCACGATCTCCCGGACCGTCTTTTGGACGAGCGCGTCGCCCGTGTCGAGATACATGTTGGCCCTCAGATCGGCCGCGTCTTCTTTCGCAGGCCCGCGGCCGGGACGGCCGGGACGGTCGATCCTGAGGACGATCCGGCCGGGAGTCCTTTCGAGGACCGTCTGTCCCGGGCCGGCGAGCAAAGGCCAGGCCTGCCCGGCGCCCGTCGTGCGGCGGATGGCGAGGGTCAGGGATTCGATGAGCCGGGCCTGGGGAAGCCGGACGTTCGACCGGACCAGCGTTCTCGCGTACTGCTCCTCGGGGATGCGACCCGCGCCCTCAAGGTCGAGGGCCTCCTCCCGGGAAGCGAGGACGAAGGACATCTCTCCGAACGGCGAGACCGCCGAGCTCCTGACCTGCGCCCCTTCGGCGTCCAGCCAGACGGTGCTCTCGACGGGATACTCGGCGTATCGCTCGAGGACCTTGAGGACCGGGACGCTCTTTCCGGCGATCTCGAGGGTCTCGCGGCCGACGACGGTCCGCGTCCCGCTCATGACGCGGTTGACCTCGGTCGAGTAGCTTTGGAAGCTGATCGAATCTTTCTCCTTCGCGAGCCCGTCCCGGGACAGGGCCCTGATGCCCTCGGGCCCGAGGAGGAGGCCGGAAAAGGGCAGTTTTTTGACGAACGGGCTTCCCCCGGATGAGGTCGTGACAACGACCTCGCCGCCGACGATCACGGCCTCCGTCCGGACGGTCTGGGAGGAGAACGCAAGTTCGGAGACGAGGCTCTTCAGTTCCCCCTTTTTCGACTCCCGGGAATCGGAGGTCGAAGACATGGTCAATTTGGCGCCCAGGCGGTTCAGGACGATCGTCATCTCCTCGGTCGTCCGGACGAGCGCGGGATTGTCCCCGTCCGCCCGGGTAAGCTGGTGATAGGAGCCGACCTTCGCGCCGCCGAGGGAGATGATGAACCACCGGTCTCCAGTCGCCGGCTCCCGGCCGGTCGCCGGGAGGGGCAGGAAGACCATGAGGGCCAGTGCGGGCGCAAGCCATTTCTTCCTCTGTTTCACGACCGGCATCGCGGGCCTCCTGAAACACAGGGTAGCACAGGGACCGCGAAGGGCAAAGAGGTCCCGAAGGACGGCCCCCGCCGTCGTCCCGGAAAGGGATGGGAACGTCTACCTGGAGCTCGCCGCCAGCGCCTTCTCGAGCCGGACGATCCTCTCGCGAAGGCCTTCCTTCTCGCCCTTTTTCCTCATCCAGAGCATCCGGATGAGGATGCCGGCCGCGCAGACCAGGATGAGGAAGCTCAACAGGGACGCATGGAGGAACGGGAGCCTGACGTTCTGCAGGACCGAAAAGACGCCGGTATCGTTCAGATAGGAAAGAACCGAGAGGATGACAAGCAAGAAGACCCACCAGATCATGATGACCTCCCTTTCCCGGGGCTCGCCGCGTCCGCGAAGCGGACGGGCAAGAATCCCCGGCAATGATGACGATCGGTCCCCAAGAGAAGCCTATATATCACAAAATCCGGACGGAATCAAAGGCGTGTATGGGGTCAGCGACAGCTCTGGTCGCTCACGACGAGACGGCTCGTGTCGAAACCTTGGGCGGCCGTGCGCGCGACGATCTCCGCGTAAAGGGCCGGGTCCATGGCCGGCGTCCGGGACAGGATCCAGAGATACTTGCGGGTCGGGTCCCCGACGACGGCGAAGCTGTAATCCCCGGCAAGATCGATGATCCAATAATTGCCCTTGAATGGCCAGAAGAATTGGACCTTGAGCCTGGCGTTGCCGCTCCCCGGGACGATCCAAGCCTTTCCGCGTGGCCCGCGAGACTTTGCCGTCCGCCCCGCCCCGGCGGCAGGTGTTGACGACCCTGAACGGTCCCTTTGGCCGTGAGCTCGTATTCCGCCGTCGTGCAGTGACAGCCCTTCTGGAACCTCTGGGGGAAGGCGGCGATCTCGAACCACTTCCCCATGTAGCGGGCGAGATCGACCTCTTTGACGGTCTCGACCGGCGGCAGTTTGTCCTTCGGACCGGACGCTGCCGCGACCAGGATCACGACGGATGCCAATGCCAGGATGTTCATGCCTGCATTATCCCATGAGCCATTGCCCATGGCAACACCCCCCCTTCGCCCTCCCGGATTCCTCGGGCACAGGCTCACAGCATTATCCCGGCATCGACGGATCTTTGTAGCCTCGGGCTTTAGCCTGAGCATCGATAAAGACGCAGGCTGAAGCCTGCGCGTACATTTCTCGCCCTTCCCGCGCCCCAGTCCAGCCCTTCTCTCGTCCGTCTCGCTTGTTTCGCCGGTCTCGGGCTCCAATTGACTTGCCTCGGCGGGGCCGATAAAATGGGAGGGCGAACGAGAAGCCGATGCGGACATCCTGCGGACCATCAGGAGGGGCACGATGAGAAGATACTGGCGGTGTTTCGTCTGCAACGATATCCACTACGGATTCCGCCCTCCCGAGATCTGCCCGACGTGCAAGGTCAGGCACGCGTACGTCGAGGTCACGTCCGAGGAGGCCCGCAAGGTCGGAAGTCCGACCTCGGTCGAGTTCGCCAAGGCGGATTTCCGGACCGCCATCGAGGCGTTCGCCGCTCCGAACGAGTTCGAAGTCAACCCCGACCGGAGCAAGGTCGAGATGCTCCTGGAGGGGATCTTCAACAACGAGCGCAACCACGGCCTCAAGTACTGCCCCTGCCGGCTGGCGACCAAAGAGTTCGAGGAGGACCTCAAGATCCTCTGCCCCTGCAATTTCCTGGTCCACGAAACCTATCAGGGCCGCGAGGACGGCGAGTGCTGGTGCGGCCTGTTCGTCAGGAGGAAGCCATGAAGAAGTTCCTGATGTTCCACGGGAGGGAATGTCCTCACTGCACGCGGATGATGCCCCTGGTCGAGAGGCTCGAGAAGGAGACCGGCGTCGAGGTCGAGAGGCTCGAGGTCTGGCACAACGAGAAGAACGCCGACCTCATGCGCTCGTACCGGCCCGTCATCGGTCCCAAGTGCGGCGGGCAGCTGCGGACCCCGACCTTCTTCGAGCCCGGGACGGGCGAGGTCCTGTGCGGTGAGATCGAATACGAGAAGCTCAAGGAGTGGGCGGCGAAATAGCCGGGCATCGGGTCGATCCCCGGGGGAGGAAAGATGATCGAGAAGTTCGATCCCCTCAAGGGGGAGATGTGGCGCGTTCTGGACGACGCGGGCGGCGTCCGGGAGGGCCTCGACCCCGGGCTCGAGGACGAGGACCTCAGGCGGATCTACAGGCTCATGGCGACCACGCGCGCCGCCGACATCAAGGCTTTCAAGCTCCAGCGGCAGGGCCGCATGGGCACCTACGCCCCGAGCCGCGGTCACGAGGCCTGCCAGATCGGCGCGGCGATCGCCATGGGCAAGGACGACTGGCTCTTCCCCTACTTCAGGGACCTCGGGATGTATATCGCCCTGGGGTATCCGCTCGCCCTGTATTACCATTATTGGATGGGCCATGAGTCCGGGATGCGGACGCCCGACGGGCTGAACATCTTTCCTCTGGCCATACCCGTCGCATCGCAGATCCCGCAGGCCGTCGGCGCGGGAATGGCCGCCAACATCCGGAAGCTCTCCCTGGCCGTCGTGACGACGTTCGGGGACGGCGCCACCTCCGAGGG
Source organism: Candidatus Aminicenantota bacterium (assembly GCA_963813235.1). Lineage (GTDB taxonomy): Bacteria > Acidobacteriota > Aminicenantia > Aminicenantales > Saccharicenantaceae > JALHVH01. The sequence continues at coordinate 80,242 of CAWEYF010000026.1, forward strand.
CGATTTTCACGAAGCCCTGAACTACGCCGGAGTCTTCAAAACGCCGAACGTGTTCATCTGCTACGACAACCAGTTCGCCATCTCCGTCCCGCGCTCCAGGCAGACCGCCGCCGCGACCATCGCCCAGAAAGCCGTTGCTTATGGGTTCCCGGGGGTTCTCGTCGACGGCAACGACGTGCTCGCCGTATACGCGGCGGTCCGCGAAGCCGTCGTCAAGGCCCGGGCGGGCGGCGGCCCGACGCTCATCGAAGCCTACACCTATCGGCTCGCAGACCACACGACCTCGGACGACGCCACGAAGTACCGGGACGGCGGCGACGTCGCCGCATGGGAGAAGAAGGACCCGATCGGCCGGTTCCAGGCCCACCTCAGGGCCCGGGGCCTATGGGATGAGGCGTTCGAGAAAAGCGTCCAGGAGTCCGCCGCCGCTTCGGTCGAGAAGGCCGTGGCCGAAGCCGAGGCCATGCCGCCCGCCTCGCTCGAGGACCTGTTCGCATACACTTACGCCTCGATGCCCCCTAGCCTCCAGGAGCAGTTCCAAGAGGCTGGGGCCTCCGAAAATGAGGCCTCCCGATGAACGCGACCATGGCCCAGGCGATCAACCAGGCCCTCGCCCTGGAAATGAGGCGGGACGAGCGCGTCGTCCTGCTCGGAGAGGACGTCGGGAAGGACGGCGGGGTCTTCAGGGTCACCGACGGGCTCGTCGACGCGTTCGGCCCGGAAAGGGTCATCGACACGCCCCTGGCCGAGTCGGCCGCCGTGGGCGTCGCCATCGGGATGACGGCCCTCGGTCTCCGGCCGATCGTGGAGATCCAGTTCATGGGGTTCATCTACCCCGCGTTCAACCAGATCGTTTCCCACGTCGCCCGGCTGAGGAATAGGACGCGGGGCCGGTTCCCCGTCCCCCTCGTCATCCGGACCCCCTATGGCGCCGGCGTCCGGGCCCTCGAACATCATTCGGAAAGCACGGAGGCCCTGTTCTGCCACATTCCGGGGCTGACCGTGGCCGTCCCGTCATCCCCCTACGACGCCAAGGGGCTCCTCGCCGCCGCCGTCCGGAGCGATGACCCGGTCATCCTCCTGGAGCCGACCCGGCTCTACAGGTCCATCCGTCAGGAGATCCCCGACGAAGCCTACGAAGTTCCGCTCGGCAGGGCCCGCGTCGTCCGGGAAGGAACGGACCTGACGATCGTCGCCTGGGGGGCGATGGTCCCGCTCGCGGAAAAGGCCGCGATCCTGGCCGCGGAGAAGGGCTGGAGCGCCGAGATCATCGACCTCAGGACGTTGAGTCCGATGGACCGGGAGGCCGTGATCGGGTCCGTGAAAAAGACGGGACGGGCGCTCGTCGTCCACGAAGCGCCGAAGTCCTGCGGCCTGGGGGCGGAGATCGCGGCGCATATCGGCGAGACCGCCCTTCTGAGCCTCAAGGCGCCGGTCCTCAGGGTGACGGGATGGGACATTACCCCGCCGCTCCCGAAGAGCGAGGACCATTACTATCCGAATCCGGAAAGGGTCCTGCAGGCTATGCGCAGGCTGATGGAGTTTTGAACATGGTCCGACAATTCAAGTTCCCGGACGTGGGCGAAGGGATCAGCGAGGGCGAGGTCGTCCGTTGGGCCGTCGCCGAGGGGGACGAGGTCAAGGTCGATCAGGCCCTGGGGGAGATCGAGACCGACAAGGCGGTCGTCGAGATCCCGTCGCCGTATGCGGGGACGGTCCTCAAGCTGCATTTCAATCCCAAGGACATCGTCAAGGTCGGCCAGGTCCTTGTGACCATCGGGGAGAAGGGGGATGTCGTGACCGAAGCCCCGGCGGCCCCGCCCCAGGCAATGGCGGCCCCCGGAAGGCCGGCGGCCGGCGGAGCGCCCGCCCCGGCGGGAGCGATCCTGGCGACACCGGCGGTCCGCAAGCTCGGCGGCGAACTCGGTTTGGACCTTGCGTCCGTGCCCGGGACAGGTCCTGGCGGACGGATCACGGAAGAGGATGTCCGCGGGGCCAAGGAAGCGGCCGGACGGAAGCCCGAGGTCCGGATCAAGGCCAAGTTCGACTTCTACGGCGCCCTCGAACACGTCCCGCTCCGGGGCATCCGGCGGGCGACGGCCAAGCGGCTCACGGAATCCATCCGGAAAGCCGTCCACGTCACGCACTTCGACGAAGCGGACGCAGCGGGGCTCGTCGCGCTCCGGAAAAAGATGAAGGCCGAGGCCGAGGCCAAGGGAGTGAAGCTGACGTTCCTCCCCTTCATCGTCAAGGCCGTCGTCGAGGCCCTCAAGCTCCACCCGATGCTCAACGCGACGGTCGACGACGAGGCCGAGGAGATCGTTGTCAAGAAATACTACAACATCGGCATCGCGGTGGACGTCCCGGACGGGCTGATCGTCCCGGTCGTCAAGGCCGCCGACATGAAGACCGTCTTCGAGCTCGCCGCCGACATCCAGAGCCTGGCCGAGGCCGCCCGGAAGCGGACTCTCGACCTGGCCGACCTCAAGGGGGGGACGTTCTCCATCACCAACGTCGGAGCGATCGGCGGGGACGCGGCGACACCGATCATCAACTACCCGGAGACGGCCATCCTGGCGACCATGAGGATCGCCGAGCGCGTCCGGGCCGTCGACGGGGCGGCCGTCGTCCGGACCGTCCTGCCGCTCTGCCTGTCGTTCGACCATCGCGTCATCGACGGGGCGGAGGCGGCCCGCTTCTCGAGGGATCTCGTCCGGCTCCTGGAGGACCCGGAGGCCTGACCGGGGACACGATACCGATTTCCGGGTTTCCTGAAACAGCAGAATCTCCAAGGGAAAATTGAGAAATTCGGAAATTGGTATTGTGTCCCCGATCTTTTTGACTTTCCCGCGCGGATATGATGTAGTACCGCATTAGCGGAACAGGATCCGAAAGGAGGCGCGCCAATGTTCAAGTCCCTCGTTCCCAAGGATCGGATGTTCTTTGAAACGTTCGACGCCATCGGCAAGAACGTCCACAAGGCGGCCCACATGCTCGACCGGATGTTGGCCAAGCCCAGCTCGGAGAGCGAGGACGCTCACGCCCTGAAAACCCTGGAGCACGAGACCGATCAGATCATCCACAACCTGATGTCACACCTGCATAGGACCTTCGTCACACCCATCGACCGCGAGGATATCCATAAGCTGGCCTGCCGACTCGACGACATCCTGGACCAGATCGAGGCCGCGGGATCGCGCTTGGACCTCTATCGCCCCTGCACGGTCCCGGCGGAGGCGGTCCAGATCAGCGCGACCCTTCTCGAGAGCACCAAGCTTGTCAAGCAACTCATCGCCCTGCTCAACGGCATGAAGCACCGGGAGCAGATGCTCGCTCTGACCGTAGAGATCAAGCGCCTCGAGGACGAAGCCGACCACATCAAGCGGGGCATCCTGGCCCGGTTGTTCCTCGAGGAAAAGGACCCCATTGAGCTGATCAAGTGGAAGGACATCCTGGAACACCTCGAGAGGGCCACCGACCGCTGCGAGGACGTGGCCGACATCTGCGAGGGCATCGTCCTGGAAAATACGTGAGCGCGCGCCGCCCCCTATGCTGATCATCCTCTGCGTCGCCCTGGCCCTGATCTTCGATTTTGTCAACGGGATGAACGACGCGGCCAACTCCGTGGCCACCGTCGTCTCCACCCGGGTCCTCTCCCCCCGCCAGGCGGTGGTCTGGGCAGCCTTCTTCAACTTCGTGGCCGCCTTCACCTTCGGCGTCCACGTGGCCACGACGGTGGGCAAGGGCGTGATCGAGACGTCCATCGTGACCCCTCCCCTGATCTTGTCGACCCTTGTCGGGGCCATCGTTTGGTCTTACGTCTGCACCGCCATGGGCTTCCCTATCAGCGTCTCCCATGCCTTGGTCGGCGGGATGGTCGGGTCGGCGCTGGTCAAGGCGGGTTTCAAGGCCATCATCTTTTCCGGCATCGGCAAGATCGTCCTTTTCATCGTCCTGGCCCCGCTGATCGGCCTCGTCCTCGCCTACATCCTGATGATTATCATTCTCCGCCTCTGCTTTCACAGTAATCCCCGAAAGGTCGACCGCTGGTTCCGCCGCCTCCAGCTGGTCTCCGCGGCCTTCTACAGTCTGGGGCACGGCACGAACGACGCCCAGAAGACGATGGGCATCATCAGCCTCCTGCTCTTCAGCAGCGGTTACCTGGGGAAGGAATTCTATGTCCCGGTCTGGGTGATCCTCAGCTGCCACGCCGCCATCGCCCTGGGGACGCTCGTCGGCGGCTGGAAGGTCATCGAAACCCTGGGCATGAGGATGACCAAGCTGAGACCCGTGCACGGATTCAGCGCCGAGACCGCGGCCGCCGCGTCGATCCTGTTCGCATCCGTGATCGGCGCACCGGTTTCCACAACGCATACCATCACGGGGGCGATCATCGGAGTCGGCGCTACCACGCGCCTGGCGGCCATCCGCTGGGGCGTGGCCTACCGCATCGTCTGGGCGTGGATCCTGACCATCCCGGGTTCGGCCCTGATATCGGCGATGACCTATTACGGCGTATCCTTCCTTCACTTGACCAAGTGACCCCGCCGTTGCTCCAGCCCGCCATGTCAGCCGCATTTGACGGCGATGCCCTCGACCGTATTGCTGACCTTCTGGTAAACGCCCATGATGTGCTCGAGGGTGTACAGGATGTCCTTCCACTTCATGACCTTGATGGGGTCGGCCTCATCGGCGAACAGCTTCCGGAGCCCCTTTTCGTAGGCTAGGTCGCCCTTGTTCTCGAGATTGTGGATGTCGCAGATCAGCTGCCAGATGTGGTCCGTGTACTTCTGCTTCTCGAAGCACTCCTTGATCAGCGCGTTGAGCTTGTCGGTCGCTTCCGCTGTGAACCCGGCGAACTCGCTGATGAAGTCCTTCTTCTCGGACATCTCGTAGATGTAAATGCTGTGGATGGTGTTCTCCAGGAGGTCGATGATGTCGTCGAGTTCATGGACGAGACGGAAGATGTCCTCGCGGTCGAACGGGGGCATGAAGCCCTCGTCGAGGAGGTTGATGATCCGGTGGGCGATGGTGTCCGCCTTGCGTTCGACCTCCTTGGCCCGGAGCCAGAAGCGTTCGAAATCCTTGTAGTCCCGGGCGAAGTCGAGGAAGATCGCGGTGATGTCGGATAGGCAGGCAGACATGAGCCGAAAATTCTCATAAAAGGCCGGCTCCTTGGGAAGCAGGAACTTCATGTCATCTCACCTGTGGAACTTCCTAATCTAGTTCAAAGCCGGGCCGGTTTCAAGTCGCTACGGCCCCGGGGAGCGCCCGGGCGCCCCAGCCCGTTTCGACCGCATACGCCATGCATTTCGAGAAGACGCCGTAGTCGAACTCCGGGCACGACAGGCCCCGCCCGGCAAGGATGGGGCCGGACGCCTCCGTCCCGAAGACCCGCGTGTCACGCATATACGGGCCGTAAGCTTCGAGGTAACCGTCGAAGAGGGATTCGAGGGGGCCGCGCGGCGCCCCGTCGAGCTCGGCCGCCGGGCGGGCCTCAACCCCGCGGAGACCGAACATTTCGGCGGTGTAGGCGGCGATCTCCCCGACGGGCTTGAGGCGGGTATTGACGACGTGGAAGGTCCCGCCGTCGCCGGCGGCCTCCATGAGGGCCAGAAAGGCCGCCGTAAAATGGTCCACGGGGACGATGTTGACGCCTTCCCCCTCTCCGACCCCGATGCGGATGGGCAGGCGGACCGAACCGTCGCCCTCGAGGCTCACGCCCATCGCCGCGGCTCGCTTCCCTCCCCGCTCCATGAGGTCCTTCGCGAATAGTCCCTGAGGAAGAGCGCCGTCCGGACGGGGTAATAGACCGCGCTGAACAGGAGGCTCCGGCCCGTCCGCGAATCGCCGCAGACGATCGACGGCCTGTAGATGTTCAGGCGGATCCCCTCCGCCCGGCACCTGTCGCGGGCCATCCCCTCCGCCCGGCACTTGGTCTCCTCGTAGGCGTTGAAGAACGCCGCGGGGCTAACCGGGGCTTCGGGACACAAGCCCACGGTCCTCCCGGCGACATAGGCGGTGCTGACCAGATGGAAGAACGATGTCCGGGAAGCCGCGGCCAGCTCCAGGACGTTCCCCAGGCCCCCGATGTTCGCCGCTTCGACATCGGCCCGCCGGCGGTCGGCGAACGACGTGTCCGAAGCGCAATGGACGATCTCGTCGGTCTCCGCGGCCAGCCGGGCCGCGTCAGCGGCCCGAAGCCCCAGCCCCGGGCGTGCGATCTCGGCTTCGACGACGCGGAGCCTCGCCCGCGATCCTTCGCCCAGCCCGAACCAGTCGAGGAGCCGTCCGACGCGAGCCTCGGGGGAAGTCCCGTTCCGGGACCGCGCAAGGAGAGTGACGCGATAACCCTTATCGAGAAGCGCCGCGGCCAAATGGCTCCCGAGGAAGCCGGTGCCTCCGGTCAAAAGGACGCGTGAAGGCCTGTCGGGCTTTTTCCGAGGCCGGGCGCCGGCCGCGCTATTTGAAGACATTGAGGAACACGGTGATGATCAGAGCGTTGGTGAAGTCGATGAAGAAAGCCCCGACCATCGGAACGACGAGGAAGGCACGGGGCGCCCGGCCGTAGCGCTCGACGAGGGACTTCATGACGGCCATGGCGTTGGCCGTCGTCCCCATCATGAACCCGATGAACCCGCCGCCCATGACCGCGGAATCGTAATCCCGGCCCATGAGCCGGAACATGGGCCAGAAACAGGCCCCGCAGACGAGGGCGAGCTGGGCGAAAAGGATGACGACGAGCGGCAGGAAGAGCCCCCCGAGCTCCCAGAGCCTCAGGGTCATCAAGGCGATCACGAGGAACAACGAAAGGGCCACGTGGCCGATGTCGTCGACGGTCCTCTGGGAGATCCCGATCCAGCCGGTCAGGTCGTCGAAGTTCCGGAACAGGGCCGCCGCGAACATGGCCCCGATATAGGCCGGAAGCGTGAATCCTATCTGAACGAAAAGGTGACTCAGCCAGGAGCCCGCCCACATGGCGACGAGGATGACGACCGAGGTCTTGAGAAGGAGATACGCCCCCTTGTCCTCGTCCTCGGGAGCCGCGGCGGGAGGCTCGGGCATCGTCTCCTCGACGATCTCCTCGGCCGTCTCCGTCCCGGCCGCCGCCCCGCGGCGCCGGCCCCGCCTGACGCCCGCCCGCTCGATGATCAGGGTGCTGACGGGGCCGCCGGCAAGGCCGCTCGTCGTGATCCCGAACATCGCCGCGGCCACGGCGATGGTCGCGGCGCCCGGCACGCCGGCCTTCTCGAAGAGCGGGGCGAAGGCGAGGCCCGTCGCCGGCCCGCCGGTCAGCGTCACGGAGCCGGCGAGGACGCCGAACAGAGGGTGGAGCCCGAAGGGCAGGGCGATGAGGATGCCGAGGACGTTCTGGAGCACGGCGAAGACCGTCGCGGCGAGGAAGAACTTGACGACCTGCGGCCCGCCGACCTTGAGGAGGCCGAAGCTGGCCCCGAAGCCGATGGTCGTGAAGAACGCGATCATCAGCGGGTCGCGGAGCGTCGTGTCGAACGTGAAGAGGGTCGCTCCGGCCCTGCGGGCCAGGAGAGTCGCGAGGGCGATGACGAGACCCCCGATGACCGGCGCGGGGATGTTGTAGCGCGCCAGGGGTTTGACGAACCTGCGGAGCCCGTAGCCGAGGAACAGGACGATCCCCGCGAACGCGACCGTGTGTATGAGGTTGAGCTTGAGCATGCCGCCCTCCGCAATATCGAAGCCGATGCTTCCGGTTTTATCGCCCGGGATTATAACACCGGCCGGTCTCGCCAGCTTGCTGGTCTCACTCCATTTTTTATGATATAACGTTGGCCAACCGGAGGATGGCGATGCGACACAGCTTGTTTCGAACGAAACCCCTCGGCGAGCTTCTCGCCGCGACCGCCGAAGAAGGGCGGTCCCTGAAGAAGACCCTGCGGGTTTGGGACCTGATCGCCCTGGGGATCGGCTGCATCATCGGCGTGGGCATCTTCGTTCTGCCGGGAGTCGAGGCCGCCAGGCATGCCGGACCGGGAATCATCCTCTCCTTCGCGATCGCCGGCGTCGCCTCCGCCTGCGCGGCCTTTTGCTACGCAGAGCTGGCCTCCATGATCCCCGTCGCCGGGTCGGCATACACGTACGGCTACGCTACGATGGGCGAGCTCCCCGCCTGGATCATCGGCTGGGACCTCATCCTCGAGTATATGGTCGCGGCCTGCCTCGTCTCGATCGGCTGGTCGGCCTACTTCGTCAACCTCTTCAACAATCTGCTCCGTCCGTGGGGGGGCGCTCTGCCGGTGTCCGTGACGAACGCTCCTCATCGACTGGAGCGACACGCTCCACCGGTTCGTTTCGACGGGGGCCGTCGTCAACCTCCCGGCCATCGCTATCATCGCTCTCCTCTGCGTCCTCCTCGTTCGCGGGATCAAGGAAAGCGCGCGGGTCAACCTGATCATCGTCATCATCAAGATCGCGGTCATCCTCTTTTTCGTCGTCCTCGCCGTCTGGTATGTCAAACCAAGCAACTGGCAGCCGTTCATGCCCTTCGGGTTCGGGGGGGTGATGATGGCCGCCCCCATCGTCTTCATCGCTTTCATCGGCTTCGACGCCGTCTCGACGGCCGCCGAGGAGGCCGTCAATCCCCAGCGCGACATTCCCATCGGCATCATGGCCTCCTTGGCCGTGGCCACGGTGCTCTACATGGCCGTTTCGGCCATCATGACCGGCGTCGTCCCCTACCAAGAGCTCGGGGTCCCCGACCCCGTGGCCCTTGTTCTCAATGAACTCCACATGCCCTGGGCATCGATCATCGTCAGCATCGGCGCGATCGCCGCGATCACGAGCGTCCTGCTCGTCCTCCTGATCGGTCAGTCGCGGATCCTTTTCGCCATGTCCAGGGACGAGCTCCTGCCGCCCGTGCTCTCCAAGGTCCACAAGCGCTTCAAAACCCCTTATATGACGACGATCTTCACGGCCCTCGTGGTCGCCGTCGGCTCGGCCCTCCTGCCCATCCGGGTCGTAGCCGAACTCTGCGCCATGGGTACCCTCTTCGCTTATATCGTCGTCTGCGGCGGGGTCATCATTTTGCGCATCAGCCGGAAGGACATCCGGAGGCCTTTCAAGGTCCCCCTGTTCCCCTGGCTTCCGGGCGCCGGCGCCCTCCTCTGCGCCTACCTCATGATCAACCTGCCGAAAACAGCCTGGGAGCGGTTTCTGATCTGGCTTGTCATCGGGCTGGCCATCTTCTTCCTCTACGGGAGGAAGCACAGCCGGCTCGCGAAGAAGGCCTGAGCCCGGGCC
>CAWEYF010000027.1:0-15095 GCA_963813235.1 Candidatus Aminicenantota bacterium
TCCCCGGCCACGGCGAAGAGTTTCGTCTCAGGCATCCGCCACCAACCTGATGAGCCTCCCGAGAGCGAGGTGCGGGATCTGTCCTCCGGCCGTCTCCCGCCCTTTGGCGCGGGAAGCGAACGAGAAGCGTCCTCCCGCGAGCGGACCCATGACCCTCGTTATCTTCCCCGTCTTTCCCAATCCGACGACGACCAGGGCACGGTCGTCGTCGAGGAGCCCGAGGAGGCGGGCATTATCCTTCGGGTAACGGACCCGGCAGGCGATCTTGGCGATGTCGGCTCCCGACGCGAAACACCGGTCGATGACGCCCGCGAGCGCCGCGCGTGGGGGCGTCATCTTGAGGTCATGAAAGGAGACGATCACGCCGCATCCGGCCGCCCGGGCCTCCCGACGAGCGGCCCGCTTGTATGACGCGCCCGCCTCGACCTCGATATCGACATAGGCCGCTCCGGCGGAGACGGCCGCTCGCAGGAGCGCCAGGCGCCTCGCGTCGGGGAGCACGCCCGGGCCGGCAGGTGGCGATGAGCCGGGGCCGCTGAAGAATACCCGCCCGACATCCTCTTCGCTCGTATCCATCCGGTCGAGCCGGATCTCGGCGAACTCGATCCCTTTGAGGGCGGCGAGACAGCCCCCCGGGGTGGGCTCAGCGATGCTGACACAGATCATCGATTATTCCTTCCAGCTCGTCATACCCAACTCGAACATCTCTGCCCGCCAATGGCCGAAAGAAGCACGAGGTGAATGCGTCCGCCCTGTCGCTTTTTGTCCCTTCGCATGGCCCCAAGCAATCGCTTCGGAGATACCGGGAATCCGGACGGGAAGGCCCGGCGTCGAGCAGATGTTCGATCTTCCCGGCGTCTCTCCGGAGATCATGCCGCGGGCTGCGGAAATCCGGGCGGCCGCGACCATTCCGATGGAGACGGCTTCCCCGTGAGCGATTCCCGCCTCCTTTTCGACGGCGTGTCCCAGTGTGTGTCCGAAATTGAGCCTCCGCCGTTCTCCCGTCTCCTGCTCGTCGGCCGCTACGATCATGGACTTGATGCGGACCGAGTCGTCGAGCGCCCGGGCCAGGGCTTCTGGATTCAGAGCAAGCACGGCTTCCGCGTCCCTCTCGAGCCTTTCGAACATGGGCCGTTCCGCGATCAGGGCGTGCTTGACGATCTCCGCGAAACCGCTCAGTCGTTCCCGCCGGGGCAGGGTCTCCAGCATAGAGAGATCTTCAAGGACGAAGTCGGGCTGGGCAAAGACTCCGGCGATGTTTTTAACGCGCCCGACGTTGACTCCGTTCTTGCCCCCGATCGCCGCGTCGGCCTGGGCCAGGAGAGTCGCGGGGACGAATCCGAACCGGACGCCCCGCATATAGGTCGATGCCGCGAACCCGGCGATATCGCAGACGACCCCGCCGCCGATCCCTACGATGAACGAAGTGCGGTCGACCTCCCACTCCAGGAATCTCCTGTGGATGCGTTCGACCGTCCGGAGAGTCTTGGATCCCTCCCCGGGACGAAGGACTTCGGTTTCGAAACAGGGAAATCGGTCCCCTTGAAGCCGCCTGACCGTCGTATCCGTGACGAGGACGGCCCGCGGCCAGCGGGAACGAAGGCGCCGCGCAGATCTTCGACGGCGCCGCCAAGGATGATCCGGCAGGTGCCGGACGAGGTCCGAAGGCTCGTCTCGATCAATTCGAGTGCTCCAGATAAACTCTCAAGGGCCGGGATTTCCGGGCGAGTGTCGGCAGAACTGGCGGGCGTAAGGATTGCTCGCCGTCACTGAGGGCCGCTCCGGGGTTGTCGTGGACTTCGACGATGATGCCGTCGGCGCCGGCCGCCACGGCCGCCAGGCTCATGGGCGGAATCAGGCTCACCTTGCCCGTCCCGTGGGCCGGGTCCACGATGACCGGGAGATGGGTCAGCTCCTTCAGGGCCGGGACGGCGCTGAGATCCAGGGTGTTCCGGGTATAGTTCTCGAACGTCCGGATGCCCCGCTCGCAGAGGATGACCTGGGAGTTGCCCTCTTTCAGGATGTACTCCGCGCAGTTGAGCCACTCGGAGAGGGTCGAATACATGCCCTCTCTTGAGGAGGACGGGCTTCCGGCTCTTGCCCACCTCCTTGAGGAGCGAGAAGTTCTGCATGTTCCTGGCGCCGATCTGGAGGACGTCGACGTATTCGCTCATCCAGGATACGTCCCGCGTGTCCAGGACCTCGGAGACGACGGGAAGGCCCGTCTCTTCGCGGGCCTTCTTCAGGATCTTCAGCCCCTTCAGTCCGAGCCCCTGGAAGGCGTAGGGGGAGGTCCGCGGCTTGAACACGCCGCCGCGGATCATGTGCGCTCCTCCGGCCTTGACTTCGCGGGCGATCCGCAGGGTCTGCTCCTCGGTCTCCACGCTGCAGGGGCCGGCGATGATGACGAACCCCTCCCCGAACCGGACGTCTCCCGAAGGGACGATGCTCCGGGCCGAATCCGTCCGGGTCACGAGACCGATATTGTTCATGACGTGCGCCTTCTTGTCGACGGGTCCATGGCGAAAGAACCTCCTGGAAACGAAATGGAGTCGAAAAAGGGGTGTGGGGGGTGAGTATGATTATGGGCGCTTAGAGCCCAAAGTAGAAAACGTACGAGTACGGACGATTCCTGTCGCACCTGGGTGACAACGTCGTCGTACTCATATCAACGGCTATTATCCACAGAATTTCGCGCGTGTCAAACGAAATCTCACGTTTTATTCGTTCGGCCCGATGATGACCTCGACGGCCCGCTCCATCGACAGGACGGCTTTGAGGAAGGCATTCATTTCATCCAGGCCAACGGCCGCGAGCTCGGCCGGGAACCTCTCCGCGTAGTCGAACCCCAGTCCGCGGGCTTCGAAGAGCAGGGCCGTCCTCGTACGGGGTTCCTTCATCTCGTTCGCCCTGAGGAACGAAGCCGCGGCACTGTGCCGGGCGATCTCGAGGTCCTCTTCGGACAGGTTCCCCGCTCCGAGTTCCCGGATCACCGCTTCGAGGGATCCCCGGGCCTGCTCCAGCTTCGCGGGGGACGTCTCCAAGTAGGCCGATAGGAGGCCTCCGCCGGTGGAATATAACAGGGAGGAATCCACCGTGTATGCGAGATGTTCCCGGGACCGGAGCGGCCAGAGCATCGACCCGACGCCGCCGCCGAGCAGGTCGTCCGTTAGGAAGGCAAGCGCCTGGGTCTTTCCCGAGAGGGGCGGCAAAGGAAAGTGAAGGCCCACGTAGGTCTGTTCCGTGTCTTTGATTAATGTGATCCGCCGCTTCGGCGGGATCGACGGGACGATAGGCCGGTCCTCGGGGCGCGGGCCGGTCCTGAATCCGGAAAAATATTTCCGGAGGAGTCCCGCGACGGCCGCCTCCTCGAGGTCCGAGGAGACGGACAGGAGCATGTTCGAGGCCGTGAAACGGCTCTCGTAGAATCCGACGACGTCCTTCTTGCGGATGGCCTTAAGGCTCGCTTCCGTGCCCCAGACGGGCCCGCCGCCTCCGTCCGGGCCGAAGAACGCCTGCTTCGCCTCGGCCCGCCCGGCCCGGACGGAATCGTCCAGATCCGTTTTGGCCTGATGCCGCATGTTCTCTTTGATCGCGTCGATCCTAAGCCCCGATATCACCGGGTTCCGGAGGATACGGGTCACGGTCTTCAGGGCTTCTTCCAGGTTCTCGGAAAGGCACTGGACGGAGACCATCGTGGCGTCCTCGAACCCCGCGACGGAAAGACGTGTCGCTTGGACCATAATGTCCCTGACCTTCCCTTCGTCCGGGATGTCGACCGCGATCCGGGTCCCGAGGTAGGCCAGGCCGGCCTTGCCCGCCGGGTCCGCGCCCGTCCCCCCGCGGACGAGGAGGAGGACGCAGGTGAGGGCCGAAGATTCGTCCTTCCGGAAGATCCAGGTCAGCCCGGCGTCGGTGGCGTTCCTGACGGCGGGTTCGCCGAGTGACCCAGGGGCTTGGCCGGGAAAGAGGCCCCCGACGATGAAGAGGGGCACCAGAATGGCGGCGACCCCTCCGCGACATGCCGTACGCCGGCGGCGGCTCGGGACGGCCGGCTCAGTCCTGTTTTTCCGGGTACGATGGCGACAACGACGCTGTCCCCCTTGCTGAAATATTCGGCCGCGGCCTCCCTGAGGTCGGAGGAGGATACACGGTCGATCTCCTTCATGAAGTCCTTCCCGTTCCCGTCGCCCCCGCCGAGAATGATATGCCGGGCGACGGCTCCCGCCAGCATGAGACCGCTCTCCGCGCCCCTCCGGGCGCTGAACCGGATCTGGTTCCCGGCGGCCTTGAGGAAGTCGTAGGCGAAGGTCCTCTCCTCTCCGGAATAGTCGCTCGCGGAGAAGTTCAATTCCCGGGCCCGCTTCAGGAATCCGAGGGCTTCGGACCTCGCCATCCGAACGTCCTTCGGGTCCAGGGTGAAGATCGCCATGACGATGCCGCCGTACTTCAATGGGACGTAGCTCATGGAAACCGTCTGGACGAGGTCCCGCCTCGCCCGCAGGGCCGAATTCAGCATCGGGTTGACGCCGCGGCCCAGGATCTCCACAAGGAGCTCGACGGCGTACCGGTCGTCGTGGCCGTAATCGGGCCCGACGCAGCCGATGGCGAGATAGGCCTCCTTGACGTCCATTTCCTCGCGCATCTCGAGGCCTTTTTCCAGGAGCCGGGCCTTGCCGGGTCCCGCGGGCCGGACGGCGGCGCCGCCCCGTTCGGGGCCACGACCCCGAACGGTGACCGAAGATCGCCCGGACCTTGCCCTCCATTTCCTCGATCGAAAGATCGCCGACGACGGCCAGGGCGCAGTTGCCCGGGACGAAATAGGCGGCGTGGAACTCCTTGATCCTTTCCGGCGTCGCGGCCGCGATGTCCGCCTCGGTCCCGTAAACCGGCCGGCCGTACGGGTGTCCCGGGAACAGGGCCCGTGCGACGAGCGAGGAGGCGCGCTTCCAGGGGTCGTCCGTGATCATCCGGATCTCTTCCAGGATGACCTCCTTCTCCTTGGCAAGCTCGCCGGCATTGATATCGAAGTCGAAGAGGATCTCCTTTTGGTTGGCGAGGCCGAAGTCGGCCCGGTCGGCCGGCAGGGAGATCTCGAAGGAGGCCAGGTCGAGGCCCGTGTAGGCGTTGAAATAGGCGCCGTTCCTGCGGACGTCGCGTCCGACCTCGGCCCCGCTCCTCCGCTCGGTGCCGCGGAAGAGGATGCAGTGTTCGAGGATGTGGACGAGACCGTTCGACCCGGGGGGCTCGTCCTTGACGCCGACGTCCACGGCCGCGGAGATGTGGACGAGGGGAAGGCCCCGTTTCTCGAGGAGGACGACCCGGAGGCCGTTCACGAGCGTGAACGCCTTGCTTCGGGGCGGGGCCGGGGCGGCGGTTCGGGAGAAGGCCAGGCTGGCTACAAGGACGACCAAGGCCCGCCCGAACGCTCTTTTCCTTTTGTCCATGCCCATTTGTCTATGCAACAAACGTGCCGGGTTCCGGCACCCCTGGGCCCGCGTCCTTCCTCCCGCGGCCCCGTGCCAAGCACCTTTACGCGGGGCGTTCCGAATCTTACATCATCGGCCCCGGAGCGACAAGAACCGATATCGATCCCCGCCCCGGTGTGATAGAATTCGGACCGAGGCGGTACCCATGAAGAACGAGCGCAAGGCTAGGGTCCTGGTCGTCGACGACGAGGAGAACATCCGCAGGTCCCTCCGGATGATCCTCGAATACGAGGGCTACGCGTTTCTCGAGGCTGCGAACGGAGAGGAGGGCCTGACGATCGTCCGGGAGACCCCGGGCCTCGACCTCGTCCTCCTCGATATCAAGATGCCCGGGCGGAGCGGTCTGGAGGTCTTGGCGGATATCAAGGCCAGGCCCGGCTCCCCGGAGGTCGTCATGATCTCCGGCCAGGGGACGATCCAGGCGGCTGTCGAGGCCACGAAGCTCGGGGCCTTCGACTTCCTCGAGAAGCCCCTCCACCGCGAGCGCGTCCTGCTCTGCCTCCGGAACGCCCTGGACCGGAGCCTGCTCCGGACCGAATGCCAGGACCTGCGGAAGAGGTCGGAGAAGCGGTACGAGATCATCGGGGAGCACGAATCGATCAAGGCCCTCTGGCGGGAGATCCTCAAGACGGCCCCGACAAATGCGTCGATCTTGATCTACGGCGAGAGCGGCACGGGCAAGGAGCTCATCGCCCGGGCCATCCACGCCCGCAGCCTCAGGGCGGGGGAGCGATTCGTCCAGGTCAACTGCGCCGCGATCCCGGAGGACCTCATCGAATCGGAGCTCTTCGGCCACGAGAAGGGGGCCTTCACCGGCGCCACCGAAAGGAAGATGGGCAAGTTCGAGCAGGCGGACGGGGGGACGATCTTCCTCGATGAGATCGGCGATATGAGCCTCCGGACCCAGTCCAAGGTCCTCAGGGTCCTCGAGGAGGGGGAGGTCCAGCGCGTCGGTTCCGCCAAGGTGGGCAAGGTCGACGTTCGGGTCATCGCCGCCACGAACAAGGACCTTCGGGCGGAAATGAAGGAGGGGCGCTTCCGGGAAGACCTCTACTTCCGGCTGAACGTCGTCCCGCTCCATTCGCCCGCCCTCCGGGACAGAAAGGAAGACATCCCGAAGCTCGTCGATCACTTCGCCCGGACCTTCTTTGAGGAGAACAATTTCAAGCCGAAACGGTTCACCGCCGAAGCCACGGCCGTCCTTGTCGCAAACGCCTGGAAAGGAAACGTCCGTGAGCTCCGGAACGTCGTGGAGAGGCTCATCATCCTGACGGACGGGGACGTCATCGACGCCGGGGACCTGCCGGATTCCCTCCGGGAGGCGAAGGCGGTCGCGGTCCCGGACGCCCGCGGGGTCCGGACCCTGCGGGACTTTCGGGAGCTCGCCGAAAAGGAGTTCCTCCTGGCAAAGCTCCAGGCCAACTCCTGGAACATCTCCCAGACGGCCCGGGAGATCGACACACCCCGGAGCAACCTCTACAAGAAACTCGAGCAATATGGTATAAAGATAACGGCCGGAGCGGGCGAGGCGGTTGCTCCGTCCCTCCCGGAAGGGGAGGACGGGGAGGAAAGTCCGAACTCCTCAGGGCAGGATGGTCGCTAACGGCGAACTCCGGGCGACCGGGGGAAAGTGCCACAGAAAACACACCGCCCTCCGGGACGGGCGCAGCCCTCCCGGGGAGTAAGGGTGAAAAGGCGAGGTAAGAGCTCACCGCCCCGGTGGCGACACCGGGGGCACGGCAAACCCCATCCGGAGCAAGACCAAAAGGACCCCGTTTCGGGGCGGCCCGTCCCGTGGGGTGGGTAGGTCGCTCGTCCTCCCGGGCAACCGGGGGGCCAGACAAATAACCGCCCCCGCGCGAGCGGGAACAGAATTCGGCTTATGCCCCGCTTCGGCCTCTAACCCTTCTTACGCCGCCGGCTTTCCGGCGGGCTTCAGCAGGAGATCCTGGAAATCGAAGCTGAAATCCGTTTCCGGCGAGACCGCCCGCATCTTCGCCTGCTCGACGTTCCCGTCCGGGTCGAGCGCGAACGTCACGAAGGCGTCCGCCCTCGTCTCCCGGTCGCGCCAGCGGACGACGAACGTGTCCTGCTGCCAGTGCTCCATATCCCCGACGAGCGAAGGCGTGTGCCCGAACCGCATGACGAGCTTCCCGTCCTCGAGGGCGATCCCGATGTTCCCGTACCAGGCGTCCGTATAGGTCCCGGCATACTTCTCCAGAGGAAGAGAAGGCTTCGAGGACGCGTCGCGGGCCGCTTTCCCTTGTTGCATGGTCTTGGCGACCTCCGCGGCCTCCCTGGCCCGGAGCTTGAGGAACGCATCGACCCAATCCGTTCTGGGTGCGCCCATGTAGTGGTCGATGATGTCGTATGTGATCGCGCTGAACGCCTCCCCGGATTCCTGGTTCGTCAGGACCGCGATGCCCAGGCCGAGTTCGGGGACCCGGGTCACCTTGGACACGTAGCCCGGCAGGCCCCCGGTATGAGTGACGACCTTGCGGCCCCTGTAATCCTGGATGTTGAGGCCGAGCGCATAGAAATTAATGTTCGATCCCAGGGCCGCGACCTCCGCGGGGGGCTCGCGGTTGGGCATCGGCGTCACCGGAGAGGCGAGCTCGCGGGACGTCCGCTCGGAGAACAGCCGGGACCCGTCCGCGAGCTTCCCGTCGGCGAGCAGGACCAGGAGCCATTTTGCCATATCATCGGCGCAGGAATTGACGCCCCCGGCGGGATTCGTGTTGTCGCTGTCGAAGGGCTTGATGGGCCTAACGATGCCCTCGACACGGGCGTGCGTGGCCGCGACGTTGCCGGCGTCGAGGGCCGCGGAATGGCGCACGTTGCTCGAAGTCATCCCGACCGGGGCAAGGATCCGTCCGGCGACGAAGTCCTCCCAGCTCTTTCCGCTGACGGTCTCGATGACCTCCCCGGCTACCAGATAAAGGACATTGTCATAGGCGTAGGCGCCGCGGAACGAAGCCGCAGGCTTGATGAACCTTAGGCGGCGGGCAATCTCCTTGCGGTTATAGGTCGAGGCCGGCCACCACAAGAGGTCGCCGGCGCCCAATCCGAGGCCGCTGCGATGGACGAGGAGGTCGCGGACGGTCAGTTCGCGCGTCACGTAGGGGTCCCACATCTGGAAACCGGGGAGGTAATCGATGACCGGGGCGTCCCAGGCGAGCTTTCCTTCTTCGACGAGGATGCCGAGCGCGATGGCCGTGAAGACCTTGGTATTCGAGGCGATCCCGAACAGCGTCTTCGCGTCGACGGCCCCAGGCTCGCCGAGCTTGCGGACCCCGTATCCCTTGGCCACGACCACCCGGCCGTCCTTGACGATGGCCAGGGCGACGCCCGGAACCTCGAACGCCGCGAGGGCACGAGAGACCGCCGCGTCAAGGCCGGGAGGAGGCGCCTGCGCTTTCGCCGCATCGCGGGCCGATGCGGCTCCGGCCAGGGTCCAGGACACAAAGAGAAGAGAGGTGAAAATGGCTGTTTTTCGGTGCGCGGTCATTGAGATCTCCTTTGGGGAAAGATCATCTTAAGAGCTCGATCGCCTGTCGCGGGACCCAGATGCCGCCGCCGATGAGGGTGACGAGCCCGTTGAGCCTGATAAGGCGTCCGTTGAGGACAGCCTGGTTCTTGTTGATGGGAAGCTCGAGAACGTCCACGCCCCGCGTCACGCGAACGACCGGATTGGCGGTGTCGGCGAGGTCAAGGGCGACCTTCCCGCCCCGGGCCTCGAAGAGGGCCGCGGGAAGATGGAGGATGCCGCGCAGGGGGGACAGGTCGAGCCCGAGGACCTTCAGCATGTATCGGTTGATGTCGACATTCTGGACGACGCCGCTACCGACCATGTCCGTCGGCTTGAATCCCGACGGGTGATAGGCGAACAGAGCGACATCCTCTCCGGTATGGCCGTCAGTGCTGAACGACAAGCCTGCCCGGGCCGCGAGGACCCGGCCGATCGCGGGAGGGAGATTCTCCTCCTTGAGCCCGGATAGGATCGATTCCCGTTCGGAAGCTATGAGCCCGTCTAAGCCATAGTCCCTTCCGAGGACTTCCTCGAGATTCGATCCGTCTGGGGCGACCCTTTCCCGGACGGCGTAACTCGTCGATCTCGCCTTTTTCAGGACCGACAGGAGATCGGAGAGGGTCCCGTAATTCTCGATGGATAATCCGCCCGTGGCGTGGTCGGCGCAGGCTATGACGGCCGTATGCCCGTCCGCGACCGCGAACTCGACGGCGACGCGAAACGCCTTGTCGAACGCGATGACCTCACTGATGATGCCGATAGGATCGTTCTCGTGGCCAAACGAGTCGATCTCCCCCGACTCCACCAGCAGGAAGAAGCCGTCTTTGTCCCTGGAGAGGATCCGGAGAGCGTCGTGGGTCAATTCGGCGAGATCGGGCGGGCTTCCCGGAACGCGGTCAAATTCCGATTCCAGTTCTCCGGGGGCGAAGAGGCCCCACACTTCGGGACGCGCGATCGCCCGGGTCAGGCCGTCCCGGTCCGTGACGTAGGCGTAGCCGAGGCCAGCGAGCGAGCGCGTCAGATCCTCGCCGTCCCTGCGGTTGGTCTCACCGGCCCCGGGCACGAGGTGCTCGCTCCCGCCGGCCAGGAGGACATCGATGCCGGCGTGAACCATCTGCTCGGCGATGGCGTCCATGTCGTACCGGTCCAGGACGTGGCTCGCGAACGCCGCCGGAGTCGCGTCGACGAGGGCGCTCGAGGTGACCAGCCCAGTCGCCAGGCCTTTGAGCCGGGCGGCCTCCAAGATCGTGGGGAGGGGCCGGTGGGCGTCTTCGGGGAGGCTCGCGACTGCACCGGGCATCATCGCGACGGCGGGGGCGACGGATACGGTCTCGCTCTCGACCTTGAGTCCCGTAGCGTAGGCAGAGCCGGCGGCAGCCGAATCCGTGATCAGAGAGTTCGCGCTGTAGGTCCTGACCAATCCGCAGGCAAAGGTGTCCATGGCCAACGGCCGCCCTCCCTGATACCACCGGGTCAGGACGATGTCCGAAAGACTCATGCCGTCGGGAATGAGGAGGATGACGTTCTTCACTCCGGTCTTGCCGTCCCGGCCAGCGGCGGCGAGCGCCGATGCGGCCAGAAAACAGGTCAGGATCGCGAGGGTTTTCGTGCGAGCCATATTGAGATTTCCTTACTTTCTACGGGCCGTTCCGCTCGTATAGACGCGGAAGACTTCGCCTGGGGGCGCTATGGAAAATATGATCACGAGGCTCCCTTCGGCGGAGCGTTCATACGAGAGCCTGAATCGGGGTTCCCCCGTCGCCCCTTCGCTCTCGAAGACGACGGACGGACCGGTCGGGGATAAGGCCACGTCGTACCTGATGGTGTGCCCCTCGTTGTCGAAGTAAATGGCCCGGAACCCGGGGCGGCCCGGGGCCGGGTAGACGATGAGGAGGTCTTCGTGGACCGTGCCCGCGCCGCTCTCGTCCCGGGCGGGATATTCGACGCGGTTCTTCCGGACGAGGATCCGTCCATCAAGCTCCGGGCGGAAAGAGAACACGCCGTTCCCTTCGCCGGGTTTTCCGGTCCCTGTACCGGCCCAGTCTCCCAGCAGGAATGTCCATCCTTCCCAGACGTCAAGAGCCCCGGCGTTCGGCGTCGGCGAGGGCGACGCGAGCGCGCAGGCCGCCGACAGCACAAGCGCCGAGATCGCGTAAATCCTGCCTATCTTCATGCGAATATCCCTTTCCTGATATGTTCCGCCCAAGGCGCCATTTGCCGGAGCTGCCGGGGTGACCCAATGGCCGCGCGGAAATCGGAGGCTTGGGGTCGTTTTCCGGACCGGCGCATCAAAAAGCCCGCCGAATGACGTCAAGAAGGTTCCCCGGCATGATCCCAAGCTGGAGAACCGCATAGAAGCACAGGAAGAGGACTAGGTAGAGGGCGGGGTGGCCGCCCTCCGGCCCGGACCCTTCGGCCTGAACGGGCGCGGCCGGCTTCATGTACATGACGATGATCACGCGGAGATAGTAATAGACCGAGACGAGGCTCGACAGAAGAGCGATGACGACGAGGCCGGCGAAGCCTCTTTCGATCGCTGTCGCGAAAACGAAGAACTTGGCCAGGAACCCCCCGGTCGGCGGGAATCCGGCGAGGGAGAATAGGAACACCGAGAACAGAGCGGCGATCCAGGGCGACCCGTAACCCGCTCCCGCGAACGAGTCAAGGTCCAGGCGCTCCGCGTCCTTTCCCGCCAGAGCCATGACCGCACCGAAGGCGCCGACGCTCATGAAGAGGTAGATCATGAGATAAAATGCGAGCCCCGGCCCGTCGGAGGCGACGACGGCCAGGAGGATCGTGCCGGAATGGGCGATGCTCGAATAGGCGAGAAGCCTCTTGATGTTCTTCTGCCGAAGGGCCGCGAGGCTGGCTATGATCATGGTCAGAGCGGCAATGGCCCCGAGGGCCGTTCGGACAATGTCCGGGCCGGACCCCGGGGGTCCCAACAGCCTCAAGAGAACGGCGAAACCGGCCGCTTTGGGCGCGATCGTCAGGAAGGCCGTGACCGGGGTGGGCGCGCCTTCGTAGACGTCGGGCGCCCACATATGGAAGGGAACGAGGGCGACCTTGAACGCGAATCCGACGACAACCAATCCCAGGCCGACGAGGCCCGTCCAGGCCGCTGAGCGCGGCGCGCCGACGGCGGATAGGATCGAAGGAATTTCCAGCGACCCCGCGGCGCCGTAAAGGAAGGCAAGACCGAAGATGAGGAACGCCGAGGCCAGGCTTCCCGTCAGGAAGGCCTTGACCGCGGATTCCGTCGATCTCGGGTCGTCGCGGTCGATCCCGGCCAGGGCGTACCCCGATATCGAGAGGAGTTCGAGGCCGAGGAGGATGACGAGGAGGTGGGGGGACGAAACCATGACCGTCGCTCCGGCGACCGATAAAAGGAGGAGGGCATGATAGGCACCGGGCTCGATGCCCCGCCGTTCGACGTGCCCGAGCCCGGAGAGGACGATGAGCATCCCCGCTCCGCAGAAGAGTCCGATGAACACGACGGCCGGGCCATCGAGAACGAGGTCCCCGCCGAACAGGGCGCATCCCTTGCCCCAGGAGAGGGCGTCGCCGACGGCCGCGGCGGCGAACGCGAAGAACGCGGCCGGGCCGGCCGTCCTGCGGGAAAGCCTGGGGAAAAAGGCGTCGGCCGCCAGGATGAGGAGGGCCGCTCCCGTAACGACGGCCAACGGGACCGCAGCTAGGATCCCAGTCATGGACGGCCTCCCCGGTCCGAGGCTTGAACGCCTCCGGGAAGGCCTGTTGGACCCGGCGGGACCTTAAGAACGGCGGCCGGACGGGGCCGCCGGAGGAGTTCGAAGTAGGTCCGCACTGAGGCGTGCATCTTCCCGAGCAACAGCCCCGGGAACAGGCCCAGGCCGATCATCAGGACGACGAGCGGACCGAGGGAGGCCAGCTCTCTCGCGTTCACGTCTTTCAGCGAGCGGACCTGCTCATTCGCGACAGGGCCGTGCACCACGCCCTGGAACAGCCGGAGGAGATAGGCCGCCGATAGGATGACCGTCGTCACGGCGACGATCGCGAGACCCCGTTCCACCTTGAAAACGCCGAAAAAGCAAAGGATCTCCCCGACGAAGCCGCTGAGTCCGGGCAGTCCCAGCGAGGACAGGAGAGCGATGAGGAAGAGCGCCGAGAACACCGGCATGGTCCGTCCGACGCCGCCGTAATCCGAGATCCGCCGGGTGTGCGTCCTCTCGTAAAGGATTCCGACGCACAAGAAGAGCGCGCCCGTCCCGAGCCCGTGACCGATCATCTGGAACAGGGCCCCTTCCATCGCTTCGGCGTTCAGGGCGAAGACGGCCAGGACAACGAGCCCCATGTGGCTGACGCTCGAATAGGCGACAAGCGACTTCATGTCCTTCTGGACGAGGGCCATCAGCCCGCCGTAGACGATCCCGACGGCAGCCAGGACGGAAAGCCCCGGCATGAACCGGGCAACGGCGTCCGGGAAGAGCGGCAGGGCGAGTCGGATGAATCCATAGGCTCCTGTCTTTAATAGGATCCCGGCGAGGATGACCGAGCCCGGCGTCGGGGCCTCGACGTGCGCATCCGGCAGCCAGGTATGCAGCGGGAACATCGGGACCTTGACGGCGAAGGCCAGCCCGAACGCGAGGAAAAGCCATGTCTGGAGGGCCGGGTTCAGGGCCAGACCGCAGAGATCGGCGATCGCGAACGAATGGACGCCGGTGGCCTGGTGGAACTGGGATTGAAGGACGAGGATCGCGGCAAGCATGAGGAGGCTGCCCACCATGGTGAAGAGGACGAACTTCACCGCGGCGTAGATCCTTCGGGCGCCGCCCCAGATCCCGATGATGAACGCCATCGGGAGGAGCATGGCCTCCCAGAAGACGTAGAAGAGGAAGAGGTCGAGCGCCATGAAGACACCCAGGACGCCGGTCTCGAGGACGAGCATGAAGAAGGCGAATTCCTTGACCCGCGCTCCGACCGATCCCCAGGAAGCCAACAGGGCCAGCGGCATGAGGAGGGCCGTCAGCGCCACCAGGCTCAGGCTGATCCCGTCGATCCCGACGTGGTACCGGATGCCGTATCCGATCCACGCCCGCTGTTCCACGAATTGGGGCCCGCCCGTCGACGCGTCGAATCCGAAAAAGAGGACGAGCGTGAGGACGAGCACGGCCGCAGACGTTCCCAAGGCCACGAGGCGGATCGTTCGGACCCGGGCCGCGGGCACGAAGATGAGGGCGAGGGCCCCGGCCAGGGGGAGGAACGTGATCAGGCTGAGGATGGGCATCGTCGTCATCTCACATGATCAGGAACCCCAGGAATAGGACCGTGCCCAGGAGGAAGGCGAGGGCATAATCCCTGATGAAGCCCGTCTGCACGACGTTGATCCATTTCCCGGCCGCCGCGACCGCCGCGGCCGAGCCGTTGACCGCACCGTCGACGACGCGGAGGTCGAAGTCGCGGGAGATCGCCTCCGACCCGCGCACGACGGGAGTGACCAGCGCCGCCCGGTAGAATTCGTCGACGTAATACTTCCGGCTCAACACCCTGGTCGCGCGGGGGAAGCGCCCGGCCATTGCGGCCGGAATTCCCGGAGCCCTGACGTAAAGGATATAGGCCGCCGCGATCCCGGCCAGGGCGGCCGCTGTCGAAAGGAGCAGGAGGCCCCATTCGGTCGAGACCCCCATGGCCCGTTCGGCCCCGTGAGGGAATGCGGGCCCCAGGAATCGGGAAAAGACGTTCGCATTTTCCGCGAATACGGCCGGGAGCCCCAGGAATCCGGCGACAGCGGCGAAAAATGCCAGGACCTGGAGCGGAACGGTCATGATCGGCGGGGATTCGTGGATATGCTCTTTTGCTTCCTGAGGGAGCCGCTCGCGGCCGTAAAATACGAGGATAACCACCCGGAACATATACAGGGCCGTAATGACGGCGGTCGCCAACCCCGCCGCCCAGACGAATAGATTCCCTTCGGCGTAGGCCCGGCTCAGGATGGCGTCCTTGGAGAAGAACCCCGAAAGGAAGGGCACTCCGGACAGGGCGGCCGCACCCGTGAGGAACGCCGGAAAGGTCCGGGGCAGGTATTTCCGGAGGCCGCC
>CAWEYF010000028.1:0-36703 GCA_963813235.1 Candidatus Aminicenantota bacterium
GACGATACTTTTCAACCGCAGGCGTCACTAAAAAGCGCGAATGCGGAACGGCGGGCCGAGGGGACTTTTGGCCGCTTTTCCCGATGGCTGGAGAACATCTGGAGCAACCAGTTTTTCGCCTGGGTTCATTACTACGACCCGCATCTGCCGTATGACCCGCCTCCACCCTATAAGGAAGAATTTAATGACCGCCCGTATGACGGCGAAATCGCCTACATGGACAATTATGTGGGCGCCATCCTGGATCAGCTCCGAACAAAGGGAATCCTGGAGAAGACCGTCATCGTCGTCGCCGGGGACCATGGCGAAGGGCTGGGCGACAAGGTGGAAATCGGTCACGGGATCTTCCTTTATGAAGGTGCGCTCCGGGTACCCCTCATCTTCCATAACCTCAAAATCTTTCCGCGCCCTCGAGTCAACGAAAGCGAGGTCCGGCTGGTCGATGTGGCTCCGACCATCCTGGAGCTGATCGGCCTCAAAGACGAAGCCGCGGGCATGCAGGGACAGAGCCTGGTCCCCCGGCTCAAGGGAAAGGCCGGGAAAGACCTCGACAGCTTGATCGAAACATTTTTTCCCCGGGAAAGCTTCGGCTGGTCAGAACTCGTCGGAATCATCTCCGGTCCCTGGAAATTTATCCAGGCCCCGCGGCCGGAGCTCTACGATCTGAAGAACGATCCCGAAGAAAAGAAGAATCTTTATGATTTAGAGGCGAATAGGTCCGCCGCGCTCAAGACAAGGCTGGAAAGCGAACTTCTCCGGCTGGGTTCCGACAGCAAGGCCTCAGGCGAGCCCGAGACCGCCCGAGCCGAAGACCTGGAAAAACTCAGGTCCTTGGGTTATGTAAATTTCGCTCCGGCCAAGCCGGGCTCGGTTTTTCCTGACCCAAAGGACAAAATGGACCTCATCAGGCTGATCCAGCAGGCGCAGGCCTATGAGTTTGAACAACAATATCCCGAGGCCGAGAGGGTCTATAGCCAGATTCTGAAGGATATCCCCGATTCTCCTGCCTCCTATGTCAATCTGGCGATTGTTCAGGCGATGCAGAAAAAGTTCGACCAAGCCATCGGGGCCCTGAACCAGGGCATCGCCCGCATCCCGGATTCCGGGATTCTCTTGGTCGGGCTGGGACACATATATCTGGTCTCGGGGAAATCCCGGGAGGCCTTGAAGACGATGGAGAAGGTCCTGGCTTCGGACCCTCGGAACACAGATGCCCTGACCGTCTGCGCCAGCATCCTGGAACAGACGGGCCGGGCGGAAGAGGCCCGGATCTATTATGAGCGGGCCCTGTCCGTCGAACCGGAAAGCCGGTATTTGAGAACGAACTACGCGGGGAACCTGGCTTCGAGCGGCAAATTTAGAGAAGCGATCAAAGTATATGAAACATTGATCAATGATTTTCCCGAGGAGCAGGCCTTCTATCAATTCGCCGGCAAAGCTCATTCTTACCTCGGCGAATTCGACCGGGCGATATCTCTTCTTGAGCAGGCCGTGGCTATCAGGCCGACGTCAGTCGGCTATTTCAACTTGGCCGTCGCTTATGAAAAAAGCGGCAATCTTCAGCAAGCGGTAGAGCACTTCAAGCTTTACTTGGAAAACTCGAGCGGCGAAAAGAACGATGATGTCCAAAGGGCCAAGGCCATTCTCGAAATGTTGGAAAAGAAACTAGGGCATTGACATCGTTCGACAGCCGGGGGTACGCTGGAATCTTGAAACGGGCTGTTTGAGGAGCTCCGTGGGCCCCGCTTGATGAGCAACAGAACAAGGGCGACTCTTCCCAAGAATAGGAACGGATCTGGAAAGCCTCCAATCCAGAAGACCGGCCAGCGGTCAGGGCTCGTCTGGTGGGCTATCGGGGCAGCCGCGGCGCTGGGATGCCTGATTATTTTTTTTGTCATCACCCCGGGGAAAAGCAGATTCAAGTCACCCGATGTGTCCGCCTATAATGTCCTGCTCATAACGCTCGACACGACCCGGGCCGACCATCTCGGCTGTTACGGATACAGGCCCGCAAAGACCCCCAATATCGACGGGCTTGCCCGGGAAGGCTTCCGGTTCAATCGGGTCTATTGCCCGGCCCCGCTGACCCTGCCTTCGCATGTTTCCATTATGTCGGGCCTCTATCCTGTGACGCACGGGGTCCGCAACAACGGCCACGATCTCCCATCAGGGATCAGGACCCTGGCCGGGATCCTGAAAGCGAAGGGCTACGCCACCGCGGCGTTCGTCTCCTCCTTCTCGGTGGACTCCCGGTTCGGGATCGACCGGGGCTTCGACGTTTATGACGATACGTTCCGGGCGGATTCGCCCTTCAAGACCCAGAATGCGGAGCGACGGGCCGAGGAGACCTTCGCCAAGTTCTCCCGGTGGCTGGAGAACAACGGAAAGAACAGGTTCTTCGGCTGGGTCCATTATTTCGATCCGCATCTGCCTTACGATCCGCCGTCGCCGTACAAAGAGGCATTCGAAAAAGATCCCTACGACGGCGAGATCGCCTACATGGATCACTATGTGGGCGCCATTCTGGACCGGCTGAGAGAGATGGGGATCCTGGAGAGGACGCTCGTCGTCGTCGCCGGCGACCACGGGGAAGGATTGGGCGATAAGGTGGAGCTCGGCCACGGGATCTTCCTGTATGAAGAGACCCTCAGGGTCCCGCTCATTCTCCATAACCCTTCGGTCTTCCGCCGGGCTCAGGTCATCGAAAGTGAGGTCCGGCTGATCGACGTCGCCCCGACCATCCTGGAGATCCTCGGCCTCGAGAGGCGAGTCCGCGGGCATGGCGGGACGAAGCCTGGTCGCCTGGCTCACGGGCAAGCGCCGGGAGAACCTCGACAGCCTGGTGGAGACCTTTTACCCGCAGGAGAACTTCGGCTGGTCGGAGCTGGTCGGACTGGTCTCCGGGCGCTGGAAATACATCCAGTCCCCGCGGCCCGAGCTTTATGATCTCGGGACCGACCCCGGGGAGCGGAAAGACCTGACGGCATCTTCGGCAGGAAAGGCCGCCGACTTGAAGAGGATGCTGGAGCAGGCGCTTCTCGGACAGGTCGGCGCCGGGCGGCCCGGGAGCGGACGAGCCGGCGTCAGGCCCGAGGACCAGGAACGGCTCCGGTCTCTGGGGTATGTGAACTTCGCTCCGGTCGGCCGGGGCGGGGACTTGCCGGACCCGAAGGAAAAGATCCCTTTGCTCAAGCTGATCCAGCAGGCCCAGACCTATGAGTTTGCGGACGATTACGCCGCGGCCGAACGGATCTATCTCAAGGTCTTGGCGGACGTCCCCGATTCTCCGGCCGGCATCGTCAATCTGGCGATCGCTCAGGCGAGACAGAAGAAGTTCGACGAGGCCATAAGGACCCTGAAGGCGGGCCTCGCCAGGATCCCCGATTCCGAGATGCTCATGGTCCGGCTGGGCCATACGTATCTCGTCACCGGCAATTCCCGGGAAGCCTTCGCGACCATGAACAAGGTCCTGGGGCTGAACTCCCGAAACGTCGATGCCCTGACCGTCTGCGCCGGGATCCTGGACACGGAGGGGCATAAGGAAGAGGCCCGTGCCTATTATGATCGCGCCCTGGCCGTCGAGCCCGAAAGCCGTTTCTTGAGAATGAGCTACGCCGGGAGCTTGGCGTCCGGCGGCCGATTACGGGAAGCCATCGAGGTCTATAAAAAGTTGGTCGATGACTTTTCCGAAGAACAGGGCTTCCATCAGTACATCGGCATCGCCTATTCCTACCTGGGTGAATACGCGCAGGCCATTTCCTGGCTTGAACGGGCCCTGGCCATCCTGCCGACGCCGACCGGCTATTTCAACCTGGCCGTAGCCTACGAAAAGAGCGGCAATATTCGGGAAGCGGTGGAGCATTTCAAGCTTTACCTGGACAATTCCCGGGGCGAGAGCGAGACCAATATCAGGAAGGCCAAAGCCGAGTTGGAACTCCTGAAAAAGGGATGATGAGCACGAGGAAACGGCGGGTCGTCGTGGCCATGAGCGGCGGGGTGGACTCGTCCGTCGCGGCGGCCCTGCTGAAGAGGGCGGGGCACGACGTCACGGGCGTGACGATGAGGCTGGTCGACCTGCCTCCGGAGCTCTGCCGGTCGGAGAGGCTGCGCAGTTGCTGCGGGCGCCGGGCCGTCGAGGACGCCCATCGCGTGGCCCTGTCCCTGAAGATCCCCCATTACGTGGCCGACATGAGGGCCCCGTTCGAAAAGCTCGTCATCGCCGACTTCTGCCGGGAGTACGCGCGGGGCCGGACCCCCAATCCCTGTGTTCTCTGCAACCGCCTGATCAAGTTCGACCTCCTCCTGCGAAAGGCCCGGGAGCTCGGGGCGGAGTTCCTGGCCACCGGCCATTACGCGCGGATCGGGAGAGGCGCCCAGCGCGGCAAGTATCTCCTGAAAAAAGGCCTGGATGCCGCCAAGGACCAGTCCTATTTTCTTTATGCGATGACCCAGGATCAGCTCGCCCGGGTGCTCTTGCCGCTCGGCGGCCACACCAAGACCGAGGTCCGCCGGATGGCGAAAAGGATGGGGTTGGCCGTTGCGGACAAGTCCGAAAGCCAGGAGATCTGCTTTGTCCCGGACGACGATTATGCCCGATTCCTCAAAGACAGGATCCCTGAAGCCTTCCGCGCGGGCCCCCTCGTCGACCCGGACGGGCGCGTCCTGGGAGAACACGGGGGCATCGCTCGTTTCACGGTCGGCCAGCGCCGGGGCATGGGTGTGGCCGCCTCCGAGCGGCTCTATGTCGTCTCCGTGGACGCCGCCTCGAACACCGTCGTCGCCGGGCCGGACGAGGCCTTGCGTTCGAGGGGACTGTTCGCGTCCGGAGTGAGCTACGTTTCCGGGGTGCGGCCGGACGGGCCGTTCAGGGCTCGGGTAAAGATCCGATACAGGCATAAGGAGGCGGAGGCCCTCGTCACGCCCGAGGGCGCAACGGGCGCCCGGGTCCGATTCGCAGTCCCCCAAAGAGCCCCGGCGCCGGGCCAAGCCGTCGTTTTCTATCGGCGGAGCACGGTCCTCGGGGGCGGCACCATCGAGTCCGCCGTCCGGTGAAGGGTCAGCCGAAGAAGATCTTGGCGATGTCGTAGAGCTCGGAGTCGACCGTCTTGAGCTCGGCCACGGCCTCGGCCATGGGCACGGCGACGATCCTGTTGCCCTGCAGGCTGACCAGGCTGCCGAACTTCCCCTCGATGAGGCCGAGCCAGCCGCTATTGATGCCCACAATTTGGCGACACAATACCAAATTCCGAATTATGTTTCTTTGCGTTCTTCCCAGGGCAGGTACCGGATATAGGGAAATGGGCATTGTGTTCCCCTATTGACAACAACTGTTAATAAATGCAAATTATGGTCACATGCCCAGGGGTAAGCCGAACATGACCATCCAGGTCGGAGGAGCGTGCCGTCATGAACATATCCATCAGCGAAGTCCTAACCATCGATGAACTGGCGGCCTATCTGAAGATCCCGAAGTCGACGCTTTACAAACTAGCCCGGGAAGGGAAGATCCCGTCCAATAAGGTCGGCCGCCACTGGCGTTTCCAGAAACGGTCGATCGATCTATGGCTTGAGAGGGAACGGGCGATCGTTCCCGGCTCGTGAGGAGACCGCAGTGACCAAGCGCATTAAGGGCAGGCGTTACTGCGGAGTCACCTTTGTCCTCATCTTCGGGTTCCTGACCGCGGGCATCGTCGCCGGCGGCGCCTATTTCTACCGGAAATATAAACGGAATTTTCGCGTCGAGGTGGAGCGCCAGCTGAGCGCCATCGCCGAGCTCAAGGTCAACGAGCTCATGCGCTATCAGGCAAGAGCGGCTGGGGGATGCCGCCGTGTTCTACAAGAACTCCGCCTTTTCCGCACTGGTGAGGCGCTATTTCGAACACCCCGAGGACCGGGATGCCGGAGACCAGCTCCGGACGTGGATGGGCCACATGCAGGCGGCCTTCCAGTATGACCGGGTCATGCTGCTGGACACTCTTTACCCCAAGAAGATGATCATTCCCGACGGGCCGGAACGAAGCAGCGTCCTTCGTTTCCCCGAGCTCCGCCGAGGGCCTGCGGTCGGGGAAGGTCGTCGTTCGAGGATTTCTTCTGGAATGAGCAGAACCGGGCGGATCTATCTGAAGGTCCTGGTCCCCATCCTCGACGAATCCCGGGCGGCCGGGTCATCGGGATCCTCGCCCTGCGCATAGATCCCGAGATCTATCTCTATCCCTTTATCAGCCGCTGGCCGACCGCCAGCCGCACGGCCGAGACCCAGCTCGTCCGCAGGGACGGAAACGACGCTCTTTTCTTGAACGAGCTCAGGTTCCAAAAAGACACCGCCCTTCGTTTGCGCATCCCGATCCGGAAGAAGGACGCGCCCGCCGCGAAGGCCGTCCTGGGGCAGGAAGGGATCATGGAAGGGATCGACTACCGCGGCATGCCGGTGATCGCCGCTCTGCGCCCCGTCCCGGACTCGCCGTGGTTCCTGGTCGCCCGCGATGGACACTTCGGAAGTGTTCGGGCCGATGAGGGAGCGATTGCGGGAGATCGTTATCATGGTCGCCCTCCTGCTCCTGGGCACGGGCGCGGCGCTGGGATTCGTCTGGCGGCAGCAGGGGGTTCGCTTCTACCGGGACCAATACAAGGCGACGGAAGCCCTGCGGGAGAGCGAATCCCGCCTCAGCGCCATTACGGATTCGGCCCAGGACGCCATCCTGATGATGGACCCTGAAGGAAGCCTGACCTTTTGGAACCCCGCGGCCGAGCGCATTCTCGGCTACACGCGAGACCGAGGCGCTCGGACGGAATCTCCATGAGTTGATCGTTCCGCAACGCTATCTCGAAGCCCACCAGGCCGCTTTTCCCGAGTTCCTGCGCACCGGCCAAGGGGCGGCCATCGGCAAGACGCTCGAATTGCACGCCCGCCGAAAGGATGGCCATGAGATCGCCGTGGCGCTGTCGGTGTCCGCCGTCCGGATCAAGGGCGACTGGCACGCCGTGGGCGTCATCCGCGATATCACCGAACGCCAGCAGGCGGAAAGCCTCGAGCGGGCCGTTTACGCGATCGCGCGCGCGGCCGACGAGGCCGAAAGCCTGGATGAGCTCTACAAGTCGGTCCATCTGATCATCAAGGGCCTCATGCCCGCGGCCAATTTCTTGATCGCGCTCTATGATGAACGTGAGGACCTGGTAAGATTTCCCTATTTTGTCGACGAGGTCGACTCGGCGCCTCCGACGCGAAAGCCGGGCAAGGGGCTGACGGATTACGTGCTCCGTACGGGCCACTCCCTGCTTTGTGACGCGGCCCTTGAAAAGGAACTGAGCCGCCGCGGAGAGGCGAAAAGAATAGGCGTTCCATCCGCCTGCTGGCTGGGCGTCCCTCTCAAAGCCGGGGACAAGACCATCGGCGTCATCGCTCTCGATGACTATTCCGATCCAAAAGCCTACGGCGAGCGGGAAAAGAAGGTACTGGAATACGTTTCCGGCCAGGTCGCGAACGCCATCGAACGCAAGCACGCGGAAGGCGAGTTGCGTAAGGCGATGGAGGAAATGGAGCAGGCCAATCGAGGGCTCGAAGCCGCCATCGAGCGGGCGAACCGGCTGGCCCTCGACGCCCAGGCGGCCAACATCGCCAAGAGCCAGTTCCTGGCCAACATGAGCCACGAGATCCGCACGCCCATGAACGGCGTCATCGGCATGACCGGATTGCTCCTGACGACCGGCCTGTCCGACGAACAGCGCCGGTACGCCGAGACGGCGAACTCGAGCGCCGAGGCCCTGCTGAGCGTCATCAACGACATCCTCGACTTCTCGAAGATCGAGGCGGACAAGCTCGAGCTGGAGGAGCTGGATTTCGACCTGCGCGCGACGTTCGAGGACGCGGCGGAACTGCTGGCCCTCCGGGCCCACGAGAAGGGGCTCGAGTTCATCTGCCGCATCGATCCCGAAGTGCCATACGTTCCTCCGGGGCGATCCCGGGCGGCTGCGCCAGATCCTGATCAACCTGGGAAATAACGCCATCAAGTTCACGTCCCAAGGCGAGGTCGTGATCGGAGCGAAGGTGGGGTCGGAGACCGACGACCGGCTCAAGATCCGTGTCGAGGTCCGGGACACCGGGATCGGCATCTCCCGGGACAGGATCGGACTCCTGTTCACCGCCTTTCAGCAAGTGGACGCGTCGACGACGCGGCGGTTCGGCGGCACGGGATTGGGATTGGCCATCTCCAAGCGCCTCGCCGAGCTCATGGGCGGGGAGGTCGGGGTCGAAAGCGTCGAGGGCCGGGGATCGACCTTCTGGTTCACGGCCGTCTTCGGCAAGCAGCCCCGCCGCGATCGACGGGAAGGCCTCCCGCCGGTCGACCTCCGCGGCGTGCGGGTCCTCGTCGTGGACGACAACGCCACGAATCGGCTGGTCGTCGCCGAGCAGCTGGAGTCGTGGGGCGTTCGTCACGCGGAGGCCGAAAGCGCGGCGAAGGCGACCGAATGGCTGCGCGCCGCCCGGGCCGACGGCGACCCGTTCCGTATCATGATCACGGACATGCAGATGCCTGATACGGACGGGGAATCGCTGGGCAAAGCCATCAAGGCTGATCCCGAATTGCGCGACACGCGCCTGGTGATGATGAGCTCCCTGGGGAGACGCGGCGATGCCAAGAGACTCAAGGCCATCGGCTTCTCCGCCTATCTGACAAAACCGGTCAAGCAATCCCAGTTATTTGATTGCCTGGCCATGGTTCTCGGCGGAGGCGCCGCGTCGGCCAAGGCCCCGGAACCCGCCTTCGTCACCCGCCACACGCTCCACGAGGCCCGGCGGCGCATGGTCCGCATTCTGCTGGCCGAAGACAATCCCACCAATCAGCAGGTGGCCCTGGGCATTCTGGAGAAATTGGGCTTCGGCGCCGACACGGCGGCCAACGGCCGGGAAGCCGTCCGAGCCCTGGAGACGGTTCCTTACGATCTTGTGCTGATGGACGTGCAGATGCCGGAGATGGACGGCTTCGAGGCGACCCGCGCCATTCGCTCCGGAAAGACCGGAGCCCTCAACCCGAAAATTCCCATCATCGCCATGACCGCCCACGCCATGAAAGGCGACCGTGAGCGCTGCCTCGAGGCGGGAATGGACGATTATCTCTCCAAGCCGATCGTGCCGCAGGCTCTGGCGGAGGCGCTCGAGAAATGGGTGGAGAACGCCCGAACGCCGTCGCCCCCG
The DNA here is from genome assembly GCA_963813235.1 of Candidatus Aminicenantota bacterium. GTDB lineage: Bacteria > Acidobacteriota > Aminicenantia > Aminicenantales > Saccharicenantaceae > JALHVH01. Next base: position 9,194 of record CAWEYF010000028.1, read on the forward strand.
GAGGACGCGCCCCGCGGCGCAGCCGAGCGGCCCGGGGCCATCCCCGTCTTCGACCGGCAGGCGCTCCTGACCCGGCTGATGGATGACGAGGAATTGGCCGGGAGGATCATCGCGGTCTTCTTGGAGGACGTGCCCAAACGGATCCTCGCCCTCAGGGGACACCTCGACCGGGGTGATACCGCTGCGGCCGGGGGGCAGGCGCACGCCATCAAGGGGGCGGCGGCTAACGTGGGCGGCTTGGCCCTGAGCGCCGTGGCCTCCGAGATGGAGGAAGCCGGAAAGACGGGCCGAGCGAACGAGCTTCCGTCCCTCCTGCCGGAAATGGAACGGCAGTTCGCTCTCCTGAAAAAGCGCATGGAGGAGCACGTGTCATGAAGATCCTCATCGCCGACGACGACCTCACCTCGCGCAGCATCCTGACCGCGGTCCTGACGAAGTGCGGCTTCGATCCCGTCGTCGCGGAGGACGGCGGCGCGGCCTGGGACCTCCTCCAACGGCCCGACGCGCCCCGCCTCATGCTGCTCGATTGGAACATGCCGGGGATGGATGGGGTGGAGATCTGCCGGCGCCTGAGAGATGAGAACGCTCCGGATCCTCCCTACCTCATTCTCCTGACGGCCCGGGGTCATAAAAGCGACATCGTCGCCGGTCTCGGGGCCGGAGCCAACGATTATGTGGCCAAGCCTTATGACAACGAGGAGTTGCTGGCCAGGATCAGGGTGGGTCAACGCATGCTGGAGATGCAGTCCCATCTGCTGGAAGCGCAGAACGCCCTGGAGCATCAGGCGACGCACGATTTCCTGACCGGCGTCTACAACAGGCGCGGCCATCCGGGACACGGCTGACGCAGGAGAACTCGCGGGCGGGGCGGGAAAATGGGAAGCTGAGCATCGGGATGTTCGACATCGACCATTTCAAGAATATCAACGACACACTCGGGCATCAGGCGGGGGATGAAGCCCTGGTCGCATTCACCCGCCGCATTCAAGGCGGACTGCGGGAATACGACTGCATCGGCCGGTACGGAGGTGAAGAGTTCCTCGTGATCGCTCCGGGGATCACTGGGGCCTGCCGCCGCGAGCCTTTACGAGCGGTTGCGGGCCCGGATCGCCGGGGCCGAGTTCGTGACAAGCGCGGGAGCGATATCCCTGACGGTCAGCATAGGAGCGGCCTCCGGAACGGGCCAAACCACGGTGGACGCCCTGCTGGCCGCCGCGGACGCCGCGCTTTATCAAGCCAAGGCCGCCGGGCGGAACCGCGTTGTCTACGCGGCCGCCGACGATGGGGGAGGGGCCAAGGTCCGGAATTCGAGTGCACGGGGGGACAACGATGCCCCGAAAAGCGAAAAAGAGATCAAGACCGGGAAAAAGGGCGGCCCGCCCGTCGCCTAAGGGAAGCCCAAGGGAAGATACCGGATATACGGAAATTGGTATTGTGTCCCTAATTCTTGACCGTTGCCCCGCAATCGATTATTTTAGGCTCGCCCGGCGGTTGCGGGCCGAGAGGGTATCGTCATCAAGGAGGACGGAATGTCAGCCAGGATCATCAGCGGCAAGGAAGTCTCCGCGGAGATCCGCGCCGAGCTCAAGGGGCGCGCGGACGCCCTCAAGGCGAAGGGGATCACGCCCGGCCTCGGGGTCGTCCTGGTGGGGGAGGACCCGGCCTCGGTCTCCTATGTCACCGCCAAGGCCAAGGGCTCGGAGGAGATCGGCATCTTCGAGGAGACGATCCGGATGCCCGGCGCTTCCGCGGAGGAGGAGATCCTGGCGACGGTGGACCGCCTCAACCGGGACCCGAGGTTCAACGGCATCCTTGTCCAACTGCCCCTCCCGAAATGGGTCAGCCCCGACAGGATCATCAATTTCATCTCCCCGGAGAAGGACGTGGACGGGTTCCACCCGATCAACCTCGGAAAGCTCCTGCGCGGGGAACCCTGTCCGCTCCCGTGCACGCCCTACGGCGTCGTCCAGCTGCTCGTCCGGGCCGGCCACAGTCCCGAGGGAAAGCACGTCGTCATCTGCGGCCGGAGCAACATCGTCGGGAAGCCGCTCGCGGCGCTCCTGATGCAGAAGAAGAGGGGGGCCAACGCCACGGTCACCGTCTGCCACACCGGGACCAAGGACCTCCCGCATTTCACGAGGCAGGCCGATATCCTCGTGGCCGCCATGGGCGCGCCCAAGGCCATCACCGCGGACATGATCCGCGAAGGATGTGTCGTCATCGACGTCGGCGTCAACCGGGTCGAGGACCCGTCGTCCCCGAAAGGGTACCGGCTTGTCGGCGACTGCGATTTCGAAGGCATGAAGGATAGGGCCGCGGCCATCACACCCGTCCCGGGCGGGGTCGGTCCGATGACGGTGGCGATGCTCCTGATGAACACCGTCGAGGCCGCCGAACGCAAGGCCGGCTCAGGATCGTGATGCGCCCGGGAGATCCCGCATGAAGATCGGCAAGATCGACCAGGAGACATTCCGCCGCTATCTCGTCGGGCGGCTGGGGAAAAGGGACCCGACGGTCATCGTCCCGCCCCTCGCCGGGGTGGACGCGGGCGTCGTCGATGCCGGCGGCGGGAGGGTCCTCGTCATCGCCGAAGACCCCATTTTTACCATGCCCGGCCTTCCGCTGGAGATGTTCGGCCGGTTCACCGTCCACATCGGGGCGAGCGACGTCGCCGTCATGGGGGTCAAGCCACGTTACATGACGTATTCTCTGCTGATGCCGCCCGAGTCGGGCGTCCGTGAGCTCAAGGCCATCGTGGATTCCATCCATAAAACGGCCGTTTCCCTGGGCATCGCCGTCGTCGGCGGCCACACGGGCTTCTATCCGGGGCTCTCCGCGCCGCTCATCGGGGGGATCACGGTATTCGCTTTCGCAAAAAAAGGGGCTTACGTGACGCCCTCCGGGGCCCGGCCCGGGGACGCCGTCATCCTGACGAAGGGCCCGGCCATCGAGACGGCCGGCCTGCTGTCGGTCCTGCGCGAAAAGGAACTCCGCGGGAAATACCCGAGGCCGCTCATCCGGAAAGCCCAAGCCCTCTGCCGGAAGATCACGGTGGTCGAGGACGCCCTGACGGCCATGAAGGCCGGCGGGATCACGGCCATGCACGACGCCACGGAAGGCGGCGTCGTCGGCGGCCTCTTCGAGATCGCCTCCGCGAGCGGCGTCGGGCTCGAGGCCGACGAAAGCCTGATGGTCTATCCGGACGAGGTCCGGATGGTCTGCGAAGCGTTCGCCATCGATCCCGTGTGCGCCATCGCCGAAGGCAGCCTTCTCCTCACGGCCGAGCCCGCCGGCGGCTCCGAAGGTCCTGCGCCGGCTGAACGCGGTCGGGATCGGGGCTTCGGTGATCGGCCGGGTCACGGCGAACCGCCGCAAGCGCCTGCTCAGAAGGCGGGACGGAAGCGTCATGCCCCTGGCCATCCCGGAACAGGACCCCTTCTGGCCGGCGTTCTTCGAGGGGTTGGAAAAGGCCTGAGAGGCCCGCCCCAGCGGGGATCAGTGGCTTCGCGCCTTCTTTTTCTTCTTCTCGGAGATCTTGGCCAGGTCGGCCAGGGTGATGTTCTCGAAATAGTTCTTCAGAAGGAGGGTGGCTTCCTTCCAGACCTCATAGGTGGCGCACGTGGGCTGGCGCACGCAGCTGTCCGCCTCCTCGACGCACTCGACGAGACAGCAGGTCCCCTCGAGGGCGTGGAGGATCTCGCGGAGGTTGATCCGGGAGGGGTCCCGGGCCAGCGTGTACCCGCCGCCCGCGCCGCGGATGCTCTTGACGAGCTTGTTGATCTTGAGCGGGATGATGATCTGTTCGAGGTAGCGGATGGAGATGTCCTCCTCTTCGGAGATGCTCTTGAGGATGATCGCGTCCCCGTCCTCCGTGTAGCGGGAGGCCAGGTTCAGCATGAGCCGCGTCCCGTATCGTCCCTTGGTCGAAAGTCTGATCATGCGGTACTCCTTCTCCTCCCCATTCTAATCCAATCACGGCCGCGTGACAACATGAATATATAGGAATAATAAGTATTGGGGGAGGAGCGCGGCCCCGCCCCCCGGCCCGGCTTGACAGCCTTGCAGCCCGGAAGGTATCCTTGATTTCGTCCCGCGCCCTTGAGCGGGACATTCTTGAGACCATAGGAACCGGACATGAAGAACGAGATCCTTCTCGGCGACGAAGCCGTCGCCCTGGGAGCCGTCCACGCCGGCCTTTCGGCGGCCAGCTCGTACCCGGGAACGCCCGCCTCGGAGATCATGGAATACCTGATCCGGGCCTCCGGCCGCGGGGCGCATTTCGCCGCGTCCTGGTCGGTCAACGAGAAAACCGCCTACGAGGAGGCCCTGGGGGCCTCGTTCGCCGGGAAGCGGGCCATGGTCTCCTTCAAGCACGTCGGCCTCAACGTCGCGGCCGACCCCTTCATGAACTCGGCCGTCACCGGCGCCAACGGCGGCCTGGTCGTCGTCAGCGCCGACGACCCGGGGATGCACAGCTCGCAGAACGAACAGGACAGCCGCTACTACGCCCGGTTCGCCCAGGTCTTCTGTTTCGAACCCGGGAACCACCAGGAGGCCTACGACATGACCCGGGAGGCCTTCGACCTCTCGGAGGAGCTGGGATCGCCGGTCATGGTCCGGATGGTCACGCGCCTGGCCCACAGCCGTTCATCGGTGACGGCGCGCGAGCCGCGGCCTCAGAACAGCCTCCGGACCGGCGAGGGCAAGGATTGGATCCTCCTCCCGGTGAACGCCCGGCGCCGCTTCGACCTGCTCCTCCGGAAACAGCCCGATATGGTCCGGATCGCGGAGGGCTCCCGCTTCAACACGCTGGCGCTCAACGAAAAGAGCCGGTCTCTGGGCGTCATCGCCTCCGGCATCGGGTACAGCTATCTCAGGGAATGGCTGGACCGGGTTGTTCCCGCGCCCTCGGTCCTCAAGGTCGGGACGTACCCGCTTCCCGAAGCCCTCGTCGCGCGCCTGTTCGACCACGCGGATACCATCCTCGTCGTCGAGGAGGGCGCCCCGCTCATCGAACGCCGGCTCAAAGGCCAGTTCGGGATCCCGGGGAAAACGCTCAAGGGCAAACTTTCCGGGGACCTCCCGCCGTCGGGCGAGCTCACGCCGGATATCGTCCGCGAGGCCCTGGGCTTGGTCCCGGCCGTCCTCCGTAAGCCGGGGCCCATCGTCTTGCCCGAGCGGCCGCCCCAGCTCTGCGTCGGCTGTCCGCACGCCGACACGTTCAAGGCCCTCAACAAGGCCCGCGAGACCTATCCCGCGTCCCGGGTCTTTTCGGACATCGGCTGCTACACCCTCGGCGGCCCTGCCTCCGTACAACGCGATCGAGACCTGCGTCTGCATGGGCGCGAGCGTCGGCATGGCCAAGGGCGCTTCGGACGCCGGGGTCCACCCCGCCGTCGCCGTCATCGGCGATTCGACCTTCGCCCACTCCGGGATCACGCCGCTCCTCGCCGCCGCGTCGGCCGATACGGACATGACCGTCGTCATCCTGGACAACGCGACCACCGCCATGACCGGAGGCCAGCCGAGCTTCGGGACGGGCGGGGGCCTGCTCAAGCTCGTGGAAGGGCTCGGTGTCCGGAAGGATCGCATCCGGGTCATCGAGCCTCTCCCCAAGCACCATGAGAAGAACGCCGCCGTCATCAAGGAAGAGCTCGATCACAAGGGTCTCTCCGTCATCGTGGCCGTCAGGGAATGCCTCGAGGAGAGCCGGAAGAAGAGGAGCTGAGCGTTGAAGCAGGACATCATTCTGGCCGGGGTCGGGGGGCAGGGGATCCTCTCGATCGCGTTCGTCATCGACAGCGCCGCTTTGGCCGAGGGGCTGTCGTTCAAACAGGCGGAGGTCCACGGCATGGCCCAGCGGGGAGGGGCGGTCCAGTCGCACCTGCGGCTGTCCTCGGGACCCATCTGGAGCGACCTTATTCCGCGCGGGCAGGCCGACATGATCCTGAGCGTCGAGCCCCTGGAGGCCCTACGCTATCTCGGCTACCTCGGGCCGGACGGGATCGTCATAACGAGCGCGACGCCCTACGTCAATATCCCGGACTATCCGCCGATCGACGCGATCCTGGCGGAGGTCCGGAAGGTCCGGCCGCTGCGTCGTCGTCGATTCCGAAAAGCTCGCCAAGGAGGCCGGAACATCGAAGGCCCAGAATACCGTCATGCTCGGAGCCGCTTCCAGGCATCTCGACCTCGGCGAAGAGAATCTGAAGCGCTTCATCGAGGTTCTCTTCAAGGCCCGCGGGGAGAACGTCGTCCGGGCGAACCTCAAGGCTTTCGACCTGGGCCGCGACGCGGCCGGCGCGTCCTGACCCGCGGCGCCCGGCCGGCGGAAGGAACAGAATCATGAACATGACTGCGATCACCGCCGTCTTCGAGAAGGCCGAGAAGGACGGGCGTTCGTTCCTCCTCGAACACGAGGTCTATGAGCTCCTCGGGCTGGCCGGCCTGCCGACGCCAAGACACGTCTTCGTACCGAAGGGGCGGCCGGTGCGCAGGTCCGACATTGCCGCCCTCGGCTCCGGCGCCGTCGTCCTGAAGGTCGTCTCGCCGCTCATCCTCCACAAATCAGACGCGGGAGGCGTGCGTTTCGCGAAGGCGGAACCCCGGGCCGTCAACGCGGCGTGCAAGGAGATGCTCGCCGACGTGCCCGGGCGGTTCCTGGAGTGGTCAAAGAAGCTCGATTTCGACAGCGGGCGGCGACGGCCGACCCGGAAGGCCGTCGCGGATTCGCTCCGCGGCATCCTGGTCTGCGAGAAAGTCGTCTTCGACGATGTCGGCTTCGGCTCGGAGCTCCTGGTGGGGGTCCGGGATACCCGCGAGTTCGGGCCTGTGATGACCGTGGGCGGGGGAGGGCTGGACGTCGAGTATATGAACGAGAGGATCAGGAGAGGAGGTCGGGGGCCCTGTTCTCGATCCCTCTCGTCGACGAGGCCCGTCTCGAGGCCCTTATCGAACCCTTGGCCTTTTTCGGCAAAGTGGCCCTCCCGTTCCGGGGCCGAAAGCCCCTGATCGCGCGGGCGACGTTGACTGCCGCACTCCGCCGGTTTGTCCGACTCGCCCGGGATCTTTCGTTCTTCGCGGGGCGCTCGCCCTACGTCATCGAGGAGTTCGAGGTCAATCCGCTGCGTCATCCGGGACGGAGGCCTCGTCCCCCTGGACGGACTGTGCCGGTTCTCCAGGGCGGGACGCGCGCCAGGGAAGCGGCCGTACGCGGAGATCGGCCGCCTCCTCCGGCCGGAGACGATCGGGATCGTCGGCGTCTCCGAGAAGAGGAACATCGGCCGCATCATCCTCGACAATATCCTGAAGAACGGCTTCCCGCGGGAGAAGCGTCTTCGTCGTGAAACCCGGCTTTTCCGAGATCGCGGGGCTGCCGGTGTGTCCCGTCCGTGCGCGACCTGCCCGTGACGGTGGACATGTTCGTCCTGACTCTCGGGGCCGAGCAGAGCGTCGACGTCATGAAGGAGCTCACCGAGAACGAAAAGGCGAGGTCCGTCATCCTCATCGCCGGCGGGCTTGGGGAGAAGGAGGGAACCAGGGCCTCGAGGCGACGATCAAGGAGATCATCGCCGCGCGGCCGGCGCCGCGGGGAGGATCACGCCGGTCGTCAATGGAGGCAACTGCCTGGGCATCGCCTCGAAACCCGGGAAGTACGACACGACCTTCATCCCGGAGGACAAGCTGCCGCGGCCCAAGGGGCGCGCGGTCGGACCTGGCCGTGATCAGCCAGAGCGGAGCGTTCATGATCTCGCGGATGAGCAAGATGCCGCCGCATCGAGCCGCGCTATGCCGTGTCGCTCGGCAACCAGATCGACCTGACGGTCTCCGATTACCTCAATTTTCTCAAGGACGAACCAGAGGTCCGGACCTTCGCCGTGTACATGGAGGGATTCCGTCCCGGGGACGGACATGCTTTCGCCCGCGCCGTGAAGGAGATCGCGGCGGCCGGGCGGACGGTCATCGTTTATAAGTCGGGGCGCTCGCCCGAAGGCCGCGGGGCGGCCTCGAGCCACACGGCCTCGGTGGCCGGCGACTATCCCATCTGCCGGTCCGTGCTGGAGCAGGCCGGGGCGGTCGTCTGCGGCGACATCGAGGAGTTCGAGAATATGGTCCGTGGGTTCGAATCCTTGGCCGACAAGAGGACGGGGGGAAGCCGGGTCGGGCTCGTCAGCAACGCGGGATTCGAATGCGTCATCATGGCCGACAGCCTCAAGGGCGACGACGGGGAACTCGAAACTCGCCGTATTCGCCCCGGAGACGCGGTCCCGGATCGTCGCTGCGCCTGCGGCCGTTGGGCATCGACCGGCTCCAGGACGTCCACAACCCCCTCGACGTGACGCCGGTCGCGGACGACGCCGCGTTCACCGCCTGCGCCGAAGCCGTGCTCGAGGATCCGGGCGTGGACTGCGCCGTGATCTCCCCGGTGCCCATGACGCCGGCCATGCAGACGCTCGCCCCGTCGGCCGAAGGGGGGGCGGGCATCCTCGACCCGGAGAGCGTCGCCCAGCGGATCGTGGCGCTTTTCCGGAGGACGGACAAGCCGTTTGTCGTCAATATCGATGCGGGGAGGGTTTATGACCCCCTGTGCGATCTCCTTGACGAGGCGGGCATCCCCGTGTTCCGCCGCTCGGACGAGGCCCTGAGGTTCCTGCGCAGGTATGTCGTCGCGCGGCCGTCTCGTTCTTGAAACCGTCCCCTTGATCACCAGGACGAGGGGCTCGTCGTCTACCTGTTCGCGATCTCCCAGCTCATCTCGTGGACCAGGCGGGTGACGCGTTCCAGTTTGTCCCAATTGATCCGTTCCGGGCGGTCCATGGGTGTGTGGTATGTCGGGTGGATCCCGGTGAGGAACCAAAGGGCCGGCACCCCCCTCTGCATGAATGGCCAGTGGTCGCTCCTCCGGAGCAGGTTGGACACGTTGTTATCCAGTTTCATCTTGAGGTCGAGGCCGAAAGCCGCGTTGGCCCTGTCGAGCGGCGCCTTGAGGGCCGGGAAGCGGCTCAAACCGAGGACATTCAGGGTGTTCTCGTTGGATCCGGCCGTTTGGACCTCAAGGCCGCGATAGCGCCAATCGTCGCCGGCAGGGATCTCTTCGTTGCGGCCGATCATGTCCAAGTCGAGCACGGCCAGGGTCTTGTCCAGGGGAAGAAGGGGATGTTCGGTATAGGCCCAGGCCCCGAGCAATCCCGACTCTTCCGCGTCCCAGGACGCGAAGATGATCGAGCGTTTCGGCCTCAAGCCTTCTTGGGCGGCCAGCGCATAGGCCTCGGCGATGTCCATGACGGCGACCACGCCCGAGATATTGTCGTCGGCCCCGGGCATGATCTCGCCGTTCTCGACGCCCAGGTGATCATGATGAGCGCAAATGACGACGCACTCGTTCTTGAGCACGGGATCCGAGCCCTCGATCATGGCCACGACGTTCTTTGTCGGGTACGGGATGTCTGTCCACCGAGGCCGTGAGCTCGGCGATCGGTCCCGCCAACGATACAGGCGTCATCCCGTTCGCCGTCTCGGCGGCCTTGGAAAGGTCGAGGAATTTCCGGCCGGAACCCTGGACGAGAGTTTCAGCCAGAGAGGGGGAGATCTGGGCCGCAGGAATATGGAGCTTGTCCACCCAATCCGCCAGGCTGAGCCAGCCGGAGGGCGTCTGTTCGTCCGGCCAATAGTCTTTGGCGGACGCCTCGAAGTTGGCAGGGGCCGGGTGGTTGTGGACGTCCTGGACGAAGAGGATGCCGATGGCCCCTTTCTCCTGGGCCAGGAGGGCTTTGCGGAGCGGGCTCGACGCCTCCGAACGGACCACCCCGTCGAACGGGCTCTGCGGATCGAATTCGCCGGGCTCGTGGTCGAGGACGAGGACGATATGTCCCTTGACGGACGATCCGTAGTCCGCCGGCCGGATCCCGAAGCCGGCATAGACGATGGGCCCCCGGGCCGTGCCGCTGGCGCTGAACTTCAGGGGATAATAGCCCTGCCCGGGACGAAGACGGATCGTGGGCCCGCCGTCGAGCGCGACCTCAAGCCGGTTGTCCGGCCCGAGCGAGGCGGACATCAGGTTGAAGGGCTGGAAGAACGTGCCTCCCGGGCCGGCCCCTATGAGCCCCATCCGGTCCAGGCGGGCCTTGATGAACTCGGCGGCGATGTCGGTGTCGCGCGTCCCGTTCTCCCGGCCGTTGAGGCTGTCGGACGTGAGGAAAAGCATGTCGGCCTTCATGTCCGCCTTCCGGATGGATCCGTTCTGCGGCGCGGAAGCTTCTTTCGCGACGGCGCGGGATATCAGGACCGTTGTCAAGGTCAGACAAAGGCATATGGCCCAATAGGCTCCAGATCGTCGGGATGGTGTCATGGGATACCTCTCGACCGGCTTATAACATACGAAATATGGCGCGGTCAAATACCCCTCGGCCTCTCCCGGGCCCCGTTGAAAATCGGGGATCGGGGATGGATTCCACCCTTTGCAGATAGGGGGTGGGGGGATGACCACCCCCCTTTGTAAAGGGGGGATGGGGGATTTATCCTCGCCGTTCCCTGCCGCTTTTTATATAATGGCGGCAAGGATGAAGCCCATGAACAAAACACTTCGTTCCCTCTTTGACTTGATGGCCCTAGTCTCTCTGATCGGGGGAGGCGCGTCCGCCGCGACCCAGCCCCGTCCTGAATACCCGGGGCCGGACCTGGTCCGGGCCGATACAAGAAGCTAACCGAGGCGTTGATGGCGAACCCGGCCGTCGCAGGCTTCTGCTACATGCAACTCTATGACGTCGAACAGGAGGTCAATGGACTCATGACGTTCGACCGCAAGCCCAAGCACGATGTGGAATACTTCCGGCAGATCAACCAGCAAGCGGCCGCGATCGAGAGACAATCCGGGCGTGTCCCCGGCGCGAAATAGGTGTTCCGATCCTCTGTTGAGCTCCGTCGCCGGCCGTGCTAGAATCCCGTCCGATGAGCGGGTCTTCTCTCGTCGCCCTGGCTGCCATCTTCCTCGGAGGAGCGATCGGGCTCGTGGCTGAGAACAGATCGGGAAAGGATACGCCTTCGGCCGGGCTCGTGCCCAAGGAGGTCCTGGGCTGGACGGCGGTCGAGGACAAGACCTACGACCCGGACACGATCTTCGGCTACATCGACGGCGCCGGGGAGGTCTATCGGTCGTACAACATGAGGTCCCTCTTCGCCCGACGGTACGAAAAGCCGGACGCGCCGGCCCTCGTGGTCGACCTTTTCGACATGGGGACGTCGGCCGACGCCTTCGGCGTCTTCACCCACGACCTCGACGGGGAGGACGCCGCGACGGGACAGGGATCGACCTACAAGGGGGGACTGCTGTCGTTCTGGAAGGGCCGCTATTTCGCCTCTGTCTATGCCGAAGGGGAAACCCCCGGAACGAAACGGGCGGTTTTCGCCCTTTCCGCGGCGATCGACCGGGCCATTGAGACCCTTGGGGAGAAGCCGGCCCTGGTCAGGGGGCTTCCGGCGGAGGGCTTGGACCCCCGGTCCGTGAGATATTTCCATAATTATTCCGTCCTGAACTATCATTTCTTCGTAGCCGACGCCAATATCCTCGGCCTCGACCAGTCGACCGAGGCAGCGCTTGCATCCTACGGGACGGGGCCGGGAAAGGCAGTCCTTCTCGTTATCCGGTATCCCGACGAAGGACGGGCTTCGTCCGGATTCGACGGGTTCCGCAAGGCCTACATCCCCGAGGCCCCGGAGCCGTCCATCGTCAGGACCGAGGACGGGAAGTGGACGGCGGCGAAGAGGGCGGGCAGGATCGTCACCATCGTTTTCCAGGCACCCGATCGGGCCCGGGCGGAGGACCTCCTCCGCGGGGCCGCGGACGGGACTTGAACATCTTCGGACAGGAGGTCGAGATCATGGCGAACACCGTCATCACGAGGCGCGATTTCCTCAAGACAGCTTCCTTAGCGCCGTTGGCCGGCGCGTTCATCCCGGCTTTGCACGGGCGAACCGCCCAGCCGGCCCCGTCCGGCAAGGTCCGGGTCGTTCTTATCCGGGACAAAGAGGCCTTGGACGCGTCAGGGACGCCGAACGCCGCCGTCATCCAGAAGATGCTCGACGACGCCGTGACGGCGCTGGTCGGGGAAAAGGCCCCGGCCCAGGCCTGGAAAACGATCATCAAGCCCGAGGACACGGTGGGCATCAAGACCAACACTTGGAAGTTCATCCCGACGACCACCCAGGTCGAGCAGGCCCTCAAGCGCCGGGTCATGGACGCCGGCGTCGCGGAGGACCGGATCTCCATCGACGACCGCGGCGTCCTGAACAACCCTGTCTTCAAGAAGGCGACGGCGCTCATCAACGCCCGGCCGGCCCGGAGCCACCATTGGGCCGGGATGGGGAGCCTCATCAAGAACTACATCATGTTCACGCCCAACCCCTCGGCCTGGCACCCCGATACGTGCGCCGACCTGGCCAAGATCTGGTTCCAGCCCGAGGTCAAGGACAAGACACGCCTCAACGTCCTGGTGATGCTGACCCCGCTGTTCCACGGCATCGGCCCCCACAATTTCAGCAAGGATTATGTCTGGGAATACAAGGGACTGATCGTCAGCCGGGACCCCGTGGCCGCCGACGCCACCGGGCTCCGGGTCCTCCAGGCCCGGCGCCGGGAATTCTTCGGCGAGGACCGGCCTATGCAGCCGACGCCGCATCACATCTTCCTCGCCGACACCCGGCATCACCTTGGCGTGAGCGGCGAGGACCGGATCGAGCTCGTCAAGCTCGGCTGGAACGAGGGGATCCTGATCTGACATGCCGATCTATGAATACCGCTGTGCGGCCTGCGGAAAGAGATCGACCTTCGTCACTTTGTCCGTGAGGTCCGCGTTCGAGCCCCGCTGCCAGGCCTGCGGGAGCGCGAACGTGAAGAAGCTCGTTTCGCGCGTGGCGGTGCTCCGGTCCGAAGAGAGCCGGATGGAAGGCCTGGCCGATCCCGGGACGCTCGGCGGGCTCGATGAGAACGACCCCGGGAGCGTCGCCCGTTGGATGAAGAAGATGGGCCGGGAGATGGGCGGGGATCTCGGCGACGATTTCGAGGGAGAGATCGACCGGGCCGTCGCCGAAACGGGGGGCGGGGTTGAAGGCGGGGAGGGGGACGGAACGGGAATCATGGGAGGGGCCGGAACCCCGGAACCGGAATAATCAGACCAGGCGGACGGGTCGCTGGCGTCCGGCCGCGCGCCGCCCGTCAATTTCAACAGGAGAAGATCATGTCGAAGAAACGCATCACGATCATCCTATCCTGGTCCAGGTCCGCGCCGGCTAGCCGGCCCATGCCGCTTTAGCGCGAGCATGTCCCAAAGTGCGCGGAGCCCGGTTCAGTCCTTGTAGAGGAAGTACTGCTGGATCTTTCCGTCGGGCATCCGGTACATGAGGGCCCGGAGCGAGCCCGAGGCGAAGGTCAGGCGGACGGTCGTGACCTCCATCCCGCCGCGCTCATTGATCGACTCAAGGGCGGCCCCTGTCGGCTCCCCGAATAGGGCCAGGCGCGCCGCCGCGCCTTTGATCTTCGCGTCGGTCAGGAATTCGTTGAAGTCCCCGCTGAAGACCGAACGGTCCACCTTGCCCGACCGGAGCATGGCAAAGAGCGCCCGGGCCTCTTCCGGAGCCGGGAGGCCGGCGATCTTTGGAAGGCCGGGATCGATCCGGGGGGTTGCGTCCTTTTTCGCTTCCGTTGCCGGGGGGACCGGTGGAACGGGGGGCAGGAGGGGCAGGAGGACCTTGCGGAAGACCGCGCTCGCGTCCCCGGAGGCGTCGAAGTTGGAGACCAGGGCGACCGCGGTCCCGGTTTCGGGGACCATCGTGTTATAAGCGAGGAAGCCGGCCACGGCGCCGTTGTGGCCCAGGACGGCCTTGCCGCCGCTGTCGCCGACCGAGAGCCCGCAGCCGTAGCCGGACATGCGGCCGTCCGCGAGCTTCCGGGGCGAGGTCATCAGCTTGTAGCTCTCGGGCTTGAGGACCTTCCCCGACATCAGGGCGAGGTCCCAGCGGACGAGGTCCGAGCCGGTGGAGTAGACGGCTCCCGCGGCAGCGATCCAGCCCTTGGCCTCGGGTTCCGCGGGCTCGGGGCCGCTCAGGACAAAGGTCGTATAACCCCTGGCGAAGAGTTCGCCCGAGGCGTCGGGCTCGTAGGTCGTGTGCTCCAGCCCGAGCGGCTTCAGAATGCGCCGGGCCAGGAAATCGCCGAACGGTTCGCCGGAAACTTTTTCGACGATCCGGCCGAGGATGAGGTACCCCGTGTTCGAATAGGAATACCGGGTCCCCGGCTCGAAATCGAGCCTCCCGGTCGCATAAAGCCGGATGACCTCATCGACGGGCTGGACGGTTTTCATCCGCCGGTCGACGAAGTCGAGCGGATAGTAATCCGGGTAGCCGGAGACGTGGTTCATGAGATCGAGGACCGTGATCCCGTCCGCCTTGGTCAGGTTCGGGAAATACTTGGCCACCTTGTCCTGGGGGGAGAGTTTCCCGTCCTCCGCGAGGAGCAGAATGCAGGCGCAGGTGAATTGCTTGGTGACGGAGCCGACGGCGAACATCGTCTCCTCCGAGACCGGCCGGCGGTCGGCGAGGGACGCCAGGCCGTAGCCACGGGATAGAACGAGCTTCCCGTCCCGGGCCACGGCAAGCGTGATCCCCACGAGGCCGCGGGCCTTGACCTCGGCCGCGACGAGGGCGTCGACGGCCTTGGCGTCGAACGGGGCCTCGGCGGCCAGGATCCCGGCGACGAAGGCAAAGATCAGGGTGAGCAGGGCAAGCTTCTTCATGTTCGGTCCTTCCCGCCCGGCGCTACGCCAGCCTCTTCATCTCGTCGAGGAGCCGGTTGATCTGGTCGGGCGTGTGCTCCGAGAAGATGGAGGCCCTGAGGACCCCGCCGGCCGGCGCGCCCACGTACTTCATGTAGGCGATGGCGACGCCGCGGCCGATGAGCTCCTTCTGGATCTTCTTCATGTCCTCGGCGGACTTCAGCACCCAGGTCACGATGGGCACGGGATTGTCGTTCATCTCGAAGCCGAGCTTCCGCATGCCGTCCTTGGCCATCTTGACGTTCCGCCTCAGCCGCTCGCGGCGCTGGGGTTCTCTCATCACGATCTCCATCCCCGCGAGGGAGGAGGCCGCGGCCGGGGTCGGGCTCGGCGTGGCGCCGGGGTACGCGCCGCACGTCGCCTTGAGAAGGTCGATGAACGCCTTGCTGCCCGGGATGAAGCCCCCGTGCCCGCCGAAGGCCTTGCTCATCGTGCCGGCGAAGAAACATCGGTCCGACGCGATCCCGAAGTGGTCATAAGTGCCACGGCCTTTGGGGCCCAGGACGCCGACGGCATGGGAATCGTCGAGGCACAGGATCCCCTTATAAGGCTCGATCGCTTTGACGTAGTCGGGCACGGGCGCGATGACGCCGAAGGTCGGGAAGATCCCGTCGGTCATGACCATGGGGACCTGGCCGGGCTTGAGGTTGGCCTTGAGCTGGACGGCGAGGTCCTCCGGGTCGCGGTGGCGGAACATGAGGACGGGCTTGCGGGCGGAATAGACGGCGTCCTTAATGCTGAAATGGGACGTCTCATCGATGAAGACGGCGTCGATCTTTTCCCGGAAGGCTTGGACGAGGAAGAGATTGTCGAGGTAGCCGGAGACGAAATGGAGCGAATCCTCGGTCCCGAAATACTCGGCGATCTTCTTCTCCAGGGCGATGATGACCGGGTTGTGGCCGAAGCCGGTCCTCGACGTGGCGCTGTGGACGCCGAACCTGCGGAAGGCGGCGATCCCGGCGTCGATGACCTCCGGGTTGCCCTGCAGGGCGAAATAGCCCGTGCCGCCGAAGTAGATGCAGCGCTTCCCGTTGATGACGGTCTCGGGCCCCGGGGCGCTCTCCATGACGAACATGCTCCCGTAGCTGGCGGGGGAGGACGTCGGAAGGTCGAAATCCTCCGCGAAAAGGTGGCCCAGGGCGGGGTCCATCAGGAACAACGCCGCGGCGGACTGCTTCAGGAACAGCCTCCGCCCGGGCTCTTTCGCCGGGTTCCCGGAATGAAGTTTGACGGGACTCATCATGAAACCTCCTTGGACGCGATGGCGGGCGCATGTCCGCTCATTTAAAATTTTTTTGACAGGCAGCCCTCGGAGGACTGTCCGAGGCTACGGCGCATCGACATTGGGCTCTTTCGCCCGCGATTCCATGGGCTTGATGAATTCCTCGCCCCAGTGCGTTTCGATGACCTTCTCCAGGCCGTCCAGGTCCCGGTGCTCGAGGGCCTCTTGAATGAGCAGGTGGTCCTGATAGGATTTTTCCATGGCCTTGAGATCGGCGAAGGGAAAGAAATCGCTGTGTTTTCGATAGATGGCGATCTTCTCCATGAGCTGGGTCAGGGTGGCATAAAGATACTTGTTCCCGCAGGCCTGCCACAGCCGGTCATGGATCCCTAAGTTCTGTTCGAGATACCTCTGGTGGTCACGGGCCTCGAAGTATTCGCCGAGTTTCATCGTCATCATCCGGAGCTTTCCGAGATCCTGGGCCGACAGGTCCCCGACGACCTTCTTCATCGCGTGGCCGTCGAGGGCCCGGACGACCTCGTAGAGCTCCCGGACCTCCGCGTCCGATGCTCCCTGGACGAGGACCTCCTTGCGGGCCGTGATCGTGAGGAACTTCTCGGCCGCGAGGCGGAAGAACGCCTCGCGGACAGGCGTGGAGCTGACGTGGAAAAGGGCGGCGAGCTCCTTTTCCTGGATCCGCTGGCCGGGCTTGAGCTCGCCGCGGATGATGGCCTTCTTCAAATGATCATAGATCACCTGACTGATCGTCGCCGGCAGTTCGATCGATTTCGGTTTAGCCATCTCTCGCCGAAGACGGTATAATATAAGGCGCGGACGAGGTTGTCAACCTTTCTTCCTCATGAAGAACGCGAACGGAGGACGCTGATGAACGTAATCCTGGCATTCGTCGCGGGGGCCGTCTTCGGCGTGGCCCTTTTCCTGGTCATCCACCTTCTGCGGAAGCGCGACGCCGGGTCCCTGGCCCGAGAGCTCGTGAATCAAACGGAGACCGAAAAGGTGAAGGACCTCGACGCCCTGATGGGCCGCGTCCGGGACTCCTTCGGGGCGCTTTCGCTCGAAGCCCTGAAAAGGAACACCGACGAATTCCTGAAACTGGCCAACGAAACCCTCGCCCGGCAATCGGGCCTCGGGGAGAAGGATCTCGAAGGGAAGAAAAAGCTCATAGACCAGAGCCTCGAGGGCATGAAGACCGACCTCCGGAAGGTCGAGGACCTCATGCAGAGCCTGGAGAAGGACCGGGAGCAGAAGTTCGGCCAGGTGGCCAGCCAGCTGAAACACGCCGCCGAACAAACGGCCCTCCTCCAGGAGACGGCCCAACAGCTCCGCCAGGCCCTGTCGAGCACCCGGGCCCGCGGCCAGTGGGGGGAGCGGATGGCCGAGGACGTCCTCCGGCTGTCGGGCTTCATCGAGGGCGTCAATTACCTGAAGCAGAGGGCGCTCGAAACCGCCACCGGCCGTCCCGACTACACGTTCCCCCTGCCTCAGGGCCGGAAGGTCAACATGGACGTCAAGTTCCCGCTGGATAACTACGTCCGTTTCCTGGAGGCCGAGCGCGACGCGGACAGGGAGTCCCTGAAGGCCCAGTTCCTGAGGGACGTGAAGGCCCGGATCAAGGAGGTCACGACCCGGGACTACATCAACCCGGAGGAGTTCACCCTGGACTACGTCCTTGTCTTCATTCCCAACGAGCAGGTCTACGCCTTCATCAACGAGAAC
The DNA here is from genome assembly GCA_963813235.1 of Candidatus Aminicenantota bacterium. GTDB lineage: Bacteria > Acidobacteriota > Aminicenantia > Aminicenantales > Saccharicenantaceae > JALHVH01. Next base: position 26,978 of record CAWEYF010000028.1, read on the forward strand.
GACCCCTCGCTCATCGACGAAGCCCTGCGGAACAAGGTCATCCTCTGCTCGCCCTTCACCCTCTACGCCGTCCTGGCCATCATCCGTCAGGCCATGGACAACTTCAACCTGGAGGAGACGGCCGGGAGCATGCTGAAGCTGATGGGGACCTTCCGCAAGCAGTGGGACCTCTTCGTCCGGTCGATGGAGAAGATGGGGAAGAGGCTGGAGGAGGCCCAATCCGAATTCCAGGGCCTCTTGGCGACGCGGAGGAACCAGCTCGAGCGGCCCCTCCGGCAGATCGAGGAGCTCAGGCAGCAGCGCGGTCTCGAAGCCGCGCCGCTCACGATCGAAGCGGAAGCCCTTCCGCAGGAGGGTGACGCGGCCGACGGCGGCAGGACTACCGGCGAAGAGCCTTGACCCCCCGCCCGACCTGATCAGGATAGCCCATTCTTTAACCTATAGGTCTTGCTCCAAAGATCTTCGTGCCGATCCTGACCATCGTGGCGCCCTCCCCCAGGGCGACACGGTAGGAGTTCGTCATCCCCATGGAGAGGCGGGACATCGAGACGCCCGGAATGGCCGAGGCCCGGAGCGCCTCGAAAACGGCGCGCGTCTCCCTGAAATAGGGCCTGGCGTCCTCCGGGTTTCCCTCGAACGGCCCCATGGTCATCAAACCCTCGACCTTGAGGCACCGGAACGCGGCCAGCTCGCGGACCAGTCCTTCGGCCCGTTCCGGGAGGATTCCCGCCTTCTGGGGCTCGCGGCCGCTGTTGATCTCAACGAGCACGGGCAGAACTTTGCCCCGGGCCGCGCATCTTTTGTCGAGTTCGGCGGCTATATCCAGGGAATCCACAGTCTCGACCATGTCGAAGATCTCCACGGCCCTCCCGGCCTTGTTCCTCTGGAGGTGGCCGATGAAATGCCAGCGGACCCGTCCCCCGACGGCGGCGAAGTGCCCGACCGCGTCCTGGACGTAGTTCTCGCCGATGATGCGGATACCCGCATCGACGGACTCGAGGACCCTCGCGGCGGGCTGGCCCTTGGCCGCCGCGACGAGCTCGATGCCCGGGGGGAGCTCCTCGAGGATATGCCTGACGTTCTCGGCGATCATGGCAGATCATTATATCGCATTTCTATGCTATAATCCCCGCCATCGGGCGCAACGAGATCGACATGAGCATCCGCGAGGACATCCAGGCCGCCGAGCAGAAGGTCCTGTCGCCCAGAGCTTGCCTGAGCCAGGACTCCAAGGGCCGGGCGCGCCCGGAGGCCCAGCACGCCATCCGCACCGACTTCCAGCGGGACCGCGACCGGATCATCCACTCCAAGTCCTTCCGCCGCCTCAAGCACAAGACCCAGGTCTTCCTGTCCCCTTTCGGGGACCATTATAGGACGCGGCTGACCCACACCCTCGAGGTGTCCCAGATCGCCCGCACCATCGCCCGGGCCCTCCGGCTCAACGAGGACCTGACCGAGGCCGTCGCCCTGGGGCACGACCTGGGGCACACGCCCTTCGGCCACTCCGGCGAGTCCACCCTGAACAAACTCCTGCCCGGGGGGTTCCATCATTCAGAGCAGAGCCTGCGCGTCGTGGAGAAGCTCGAGTACGAGGGGAAAGGGCTGAATCTGACGTTCGAGGTTCGGGACGGCATCCACTGGCATTCCAAGGGGCGGGGGGAGATCCTGGACGAGGACGCTGCGGACATGCCCGAGACGCTGGAGGGCCAGATCGTCCGCGTCTCGGACGTCATCGCCTACGTCAACCACGACGTCGACGACGCGACCCGGGCCGGCATCATCCGCGACGAGGATGTCCCCGCGCACCTGGTCAGGACTCTGGGCAAATGGCACGCGACCCGCATTGACCGGATGGTCATGGACGTCGTTGAAGCCAGCCTCGCGAACGGCCTCGAGCGGATCGCCATGAGCGACCGGATCATGAAGGCAGTCAAGGAGCTCAGGGACTTCCTGTACGAGAAGGTCTATTTCAGCCCTGAGGCGCGCGAGGAGCTTGCCAAGACCGAAAAGATCGTCCGGGACCTCTACGCGCGGGCCCTGGTGCGGCCCGGCGACCACATCAAACCCTACCCGGCGGCGGACCCGGTCGAAGTCCGGGCGGCCGACTTCATCGCCGGCATGACCGACAGCTACGCCCTGGCCCTGTACGAAAAGATCTTCTTCCCGCATGCCTGGCCGATCATCTGAGACTCCCGCAGGGGGGCCCGTTTCCGTGACCCATGAAATCCTTGACTTCCCCCTGAAAGCGTTCCAATATAGGCTGAACATTCCGGCGGGGTAACCCGCCGGGAATACGTTGAAGGAAGGAGACCAATATGAGATTCCCGCACGGGCTATTTGTCCTGTCCGTTGCCCTGCTTTGTCTCGGAACGGCCCTGCCGCAAGCCCAGGAGAAACCGGAAAAGAAAGAAGCCCCCGTCATCGCCCTGACGGGAGGCACCCTAATCGACGGGAACGGCGGCACCCCCGTGCCCGACGCCGTCGTCCTCATCCAGGGGAAGAAGATCCTCCAGGCGGGCCCGGCGGCGAAGATCAAGGTCCCGGAGAAGGCCGAGAAGATCGATGTCCGCGGCAAGTTCATCCTGCCGGGATTCATCGATTGTCACATCCACACGACCTATCCATTCAATGAAAGCGAATACTTCACCGATACGGACGCCACGACCACCCTCCGCGCCCTTTATATGATGAATCTGTATCTCAAGAGCGGCGTCACGGCGGTCAGGGACGTCGGTTCCAACGTGCCGTCCATGATGGGGCTCCAGGCGTCACAGGCCGCGGGATACGTCGATTCCATCAGGCTCTTTCCCTGCGGCGACGTCATCACCGTGACCGGCGGCCATGGCGACGGCCTCAAGGGCACGTCGGCCGTCAACGGGCCGTGGGAATGGCGCAAGGCCGTGCGGCAGATGAACAAGGACGGGTTCGATCAGATCAAGATCTCGCCCACGTTCACCCTGGAAGAGGCGGCGGCCGCGGCCGACGAGGCCAAGACACTCGGCATGCGCATCACCGCGCACGGCGGCGGCTTCTCGGACACGACGCCGACGACGATGACCCGTATCGCCGTCCAGGCGGGGGTTCAGTGCATCGAGCACCTCAACGAGATGGAGGACGACGTCCTCGACCTGATGGCCCAGAAAGGCGTCTATTGCGTCCCGACCATGTCGGTCTATCGCGACCTTTATGTGCAGGGCCTGACCCCGCGGAGCCTGGTCGAGAAGCGGCACTGGTCCCAGGCCATGCACGAGACCCTGTTCCGGAAGGCCCGGGAGCGCAAGATCCTGATGGGCATCGGGACGGACCACGTCATCGACCTCAAGCAATACCCGGTCTGCTATTTCGATGAGCTGAAGTACTTCGTCGAGCTCGGCGTGAGCCCGATGGAGACCCTCGTCACGGCGACGAAGAACGGCGCCATCATCCTGAACAAGCTGGACCAGATAGGGACCGTCGAAGCCGGGAAGTTGGCCGACATCCAGGTCGTCAACGGCGATCCCCTCAAGTCGTTCGACGTCCTGGGGAGTCCCGAGATCGTCATCGTCGACGGGAAGGTCCATCGCTATTGACGGGGCGGCCCGCTGGCCGGTCTGCCTTCGGGGAAAAAGTGCCTTGACAGGCGGGAAACGATTCCATTAATGTTATCGTGAATAGCGGACGAAACGGGGAAGAGGCTCGAAGGAGCGCCGTCCGGCCTGGGCGCCGCCGGGGGCCGGGGACCGGTCACGCTCGCGATGAAGGCCGAAGTTCAGGGGAAGTCCGGAGGGGGAGCCGCCGCGAAGGAGCTTCACGCGCCTTTATCCTGTTCCGCATCTTGAAGGAGGGAGAATTCATGAAAGGACTCACGAAGACGCAGGTAGGATTCGTCGCGTTCGCCCTTTGCATGGCGGCCGTCCTCGGGATGAACGCTCGCGCGTTCCCCCAGGCGACACAGGTCACGCTGGAGGGCACGATCGTGGACGAGCAGGGCAACGCCCTGCCCGGAGCCGCTATCGGTATCCGGAACACGGAGACGGGCTATCTCTACACCACCCTGAGCAAGTCCAACGGTGCCTACGCGGTCTCCGGCATCCAGCCGGGGACCTACGAAGTCGACGTGAAGCTCGCCGGCTTCGCGACGCAGAAGAATACCGGCATGGTCTTCAACTTGGGCGCCCGGGTGACGGTCAATTTCACGCTGAAGCCCTCGACCCTTCAGGAGGAACTCACGGTGACGGCCGCCGCCCCGCTGATCGAGATGTCCAAGTCCGAGGTCTCGAGCGTCGTCGACCGGCAGAAGATCGACGACGTCCCTCTCCTTGATAGGAACTTCGCCTCTCTGGTGGTCCTCAAGGCGGGTGTCCAGGAGGATAGCCAGTCGAATGCCATGTCGCGGGGGAACGAAGAGATCCTTCTCGACGGCGTTTCCAACGAATGGGTCGGCACCAACATCACCCGGGCCTCTGTCCCGGCGGACGCCATCGAGGAATTCAGGGTCCTGACCAACCAGTTCCAGGCCGAATACGGGAACTCGAGCGGCATGATCATGAGCGCCATCTCGCGTTCGGGAACGAACACGTTCCGGGGGAGGGCCTCCTTCTTCTACAGGGACCAGGCCTTCGACGCCGTGAACTACTTCGTCGATCATGCCACCTATAAGGGCCCCAAGCTCTCCAAGGACGATTATGAAAGGCCCAAGTTCGACCATTATAATTATTCCGCGTTCCTCGGCGGGCCCATCGTCAAGGACAAGGCCCATTTCTTCCTGGCGTACGAAGGGCTCAGCCAGAACCTCTATTCCCAGATCACGTCGCCCCTCGTCCCCAACGAGACCATCAAACAGCCGTCGATCACTCACCAGCTTGTGGCCAAGTTCAACTATCAGCTGAACGAAAAGAACCTTCTGACGTTCCGCTATACCCTGAACCGGCTGACCGAAGACAATCAGGGACCGGGCGGATTGTACACCAAGGAGCTCGCCTTCAAGAACAAGAACAATGTCGACGATTTCCAGGCGAATTGGACCTGGTTCCCGTCGGACAACACGATCAACGAGCTCCGCGTCCTTCATTCCCGCACCAATTCCAGCCTAACGGCCCCCGACCCGAACAGGTACTTCATCGCGAGGCCCTCCGGCTATTTCGGCAAGGTGGCCAACGTGCCGCAGACCAGTATCGAGAACCGGACCCAGATCGTGGATAATTTCTCCATGTTCCTCGGGGACCATAACGTCAAGCTGGGTTTCGACTTCTCGAACGTCCCCCTCCACGGCGACATCTGGCAGTACAAGCCGGGCTATTTCATCTTCACGACGGACGCGCCGTTCGACGCGTCCAATTTCGCCACGTACCCGCTGATGTTCCTGTACAACAGCGGGGATACCAAGTTCAATTCTCCCTACACGGAGGCCGCCCTCTTCGTCCAGGACACATGGAAGGTCGCCCCCCGGCTCACCTTGAACCTCGGGTTCCGGTACAACTACTACAAGTGCGAAGGCCTGCATATCAAAAACGGGGACATCCGGAACCTCAACCCCAGATTCGGTTTCAGCTATGACCTCTCCGGCGACGGGAAAACGGCCCTCCGGGGCGGGATCGGGACGTTCTCGGCCAATCCCATGCTGAACAGCGGACTCCTGGCCTATTTCATGAACCAGATCCACATCCAGACCCTCATCTTCCCGAACTACCCGGACCCCTTCCAGCCCAACCCCTTCTTCCCCTCCATCCCGGGTTCAATGGCTCTGGCCGAATATAAAGGCAAACAGAACGCCATCGCCCCCTACAGCCTCCAGTCCACCCTTGGCGTGGAACGGGCTCTCCTCCAGGATCTCTCGGTGGCGGCCGACCTGATCTGGACCAAAGGATACCGCCTCTCCAGGTACGAGAACGAGAACCCCGTCACCCCGGGGACGTACTACATGCGGCCCGATATGAACAAGGGCGACGTCTGGGTCATTACCGACGGCGGGAAGAGCGATTACAAGGCCCTCTACCTTACCGTCAACAAGCGCTATTCTCACGGCTGGTCCCTCGAGGCTTCCTACACGTTATCCGCTTCCAAGGCCGACGTCGAGACCGAGCAGACGACGCCTCACACCTACGATCCCAACGCCTGGGTCACGCAGTACGGCCCGACCGATCGGGACGCTCGGCACAGGCTGGCCGTGACGGCAATCGTCGACCTGCCGCTGGGATTCCAGATGAGCGGGTTCCTCTATTACCGGTCCAAGCTGCCCTGGAACGCCATCTATCCGACCGACGTGAACAAGGACAGCATCGTCGAGGACTACGTGGACGCGCACAGGAACATGCGCCGCGGTTTCGATTCCTTCACCTTGAACGCACGGGTTTCCAAGTTCATCAACATCAGCCGCCTCAGGCTCCAGATCTTCGGCGAGTTCTACAACCTGACGAATCGCGCGAACTTCGGCGACGTCTTCGATAATTTTGGATTGGCCGGCTTCGGTTATCCCACGACCGCCGGCGACCCGCGCCTCATCCAGCTGGGCGTCCGCCTCGATTTCTAGGACGCCGGAACAAGATCACGCTGCGGGGGGAAATTCTCAGAAATGAGGGTTTCCCCCCTTTTTTTATCTCCGGAAAACGGGCATACTGTCCTCCCATGAGGATGCGACGAGCGAGGCGGCCGGTTTTCTCCATGATCCTCGTATTCCTCGCCGCCGTCTTTATGGCGCCGGGCCTTCGCGCCTCCCCGCAGAGGTCTCCGCAGAGGGAGCCTCTGAGCGCGGCCTCCAGGCAATGGCTGGACGAGGTCGTCCCGTACATCATCACGCCCGCGGAGAAAGAGGTTTTCCTGCGGCTCCGGACCGAGAAGGAAAGGGGGGATTTCATCGAAAGCTTCTGGAGGAAAAGGGACCCGAACCCGTCCACTCCCGATAATGAGGCGAAACTCGAGTATTACCGGCGCATCGCCCAGGCCAACAAGCTCTTTTCGACCTCGGGCAAAGCGGGATGGAGGACGGACCGGGGCAGGACCTACATCCTGCTGGGGCCGCCCAAAGATGTCCAGAGAGACTTCGGCTCCCAGGCCTCAGGTCTTTCTACGTTCACCGGACCGAAAGAGACCTGGCAATACTGGGACCTCCCCAACCCCAGGCTGCCCTACAACATGGAATTCGTCTTCGTGGACCGGTTCGGCACCGGGAGCTACACTCTCGATCAGAGCTTCCGGACGGACCGGGGAAGGAACGCGCCCCTCGACCCGGCCAGCGTCACGTTCCAGTTTGACGCTTTTGAGAACCTCTCCGAAGCGCTGAAGAACCCGTTCGAGAACCTGGGGAACCTCAAGGGCGTCATCACGGCCGAGGTCGACTTCGACCTCGTTCCTTTCCGCTGGGAGGTGTTCGCGTTCAAAGGCACCCCCAAAAACGATTTCCTGCCCATGCTCGTCGAGGTCCCTTACGCCTCCATGCCGGTGAAAAAGGGAGAGGGGGCCGACCTCACCTCGCTCAATCTCACGGTGAACGTGAGCGACGCCCTCGGCCGGATCGTCTTCGGGACGAGCCGGGACGTCAATTTCCGGAGGACGGCCGCCGAAACGGCGTCTTCCGGGGATCGGAGCCTGGACCTGCAGGCTTCCCTTTTCCTCGAACCGGCCGTTTATACGTTCCACCTCCGCGTCCTCGACAACTACAGCGGCAAGATGGGGACCTCTCACAGGGAGGTTCGGGTCCCGGACTTCGATGCCGGAGAGCTTGCCTTGAGCGACCTCGTCCTATCGCCGACGCCGATCGAGGGGCCGCCGCCCGCGGGGGGGAAGGCGGGCGCGGGCCCGCTTCCGGGCATCAGTCTTGCCGGAACCTCTTCCGATATTGGCTCCGGCGATGAATTGAACCTCTATTTGGAGGTTTACGGCCTTTCCCTCGATCCGGCCACCGGCCTCGGGCGGTTCGAGACCGAATATTCCCTGATGCAGGACGGGAAGACGCTGTCCCGGATCCCCGCCCCCCAGACCCCGCCCGCACCGGAACGGGACTGCCGCCTCCGGAATTCTTTCAGGCTCAAGGACCTCAAGCCCGGCGACTATGTCCTGCGGGCAAAGATCACCGACGGCGTATCAGGGAGTACGGCCTGGAAAGAAAGACCGTTCCATGTTTCAGAATGACCTGTCGAACACGCACGGACAAGGAGGTTGACATGACGACCGAGGTCAGGCGTCCCCGCGCCATTTTCATATCCGTCCTTGCGCTCCTGATCCTTTTCCTCGCGGCCCCGGCCGCCGGACAGGAAGGGATCATCAAGGGCTTCGTCGGCGACAGCGCCGGCAATCCGCTCAAGGACGCCAGGATCACCCTCATGGACCTCACAAGCGGGAATCGGTACTCGTTCAAATCGGGAAAAGAAGGGAAGATCTTCAAGGTCGGAATCCCTCCGGCAAGCTACAAGCTGATCGTCGAGCTCGAGGGCTTCCTGCCCTATGAACAGCCGTTCCAGGTCACATTCGGCGGACAACATGTCCTGAACGTCACCCTGGAAAGGATTCCCCCGAAGATCGATGAGGACAGGGACTTCATCGAAGGCACGGCCTTCTTCAAGGAGGCCAAGTACGCCGAGGCCGCGGCGAGCTTCGAAAAAGTGATCGCGCGATACCCGGAGATCGCCGCCGCGCATTTCAACCTCGGCCTCAGCGCCATCCGGGCCGGCCGGAAGGACCAGGGTCTGGCGGCCCTGGAGAATGCCGTTCTGATCAATCCGAAAATGATCGAGGCCTATTTCGTCCTGGGAGAGGAATACTTCGCCTTGGGCGAGCGGGACAAGTCCCAGGCTGCTTTCGACAGGGCCATGGCCCTTGACCCGTCGAACCCCAAGGCTTATTACAACCTGGGGATCATCTTTTATAAGTCCGGCAGGCTGGACGATGCCTTGGCGTCCTTCGGGAAGGCCATCGAGCTCGATCCCGCCTTCTCATCGGCCCATTACCAGGCCGGCCTTATTCACGTGGGCAAGGGCGAGTTCGCGGCGGCCGTCGCCTGCTTCACGAAGTTCCTCGAGGTCGAGCCCAGTGCGCCGGAAGCCGGCCAGGTGAAGGCCATGATCGAAGAGCTCAAGAAACAGATCAAGGAATAGCGTTCGGCGTCCCGAACGGACATTAACAGGAGGTAACGCATGAAACGAAGGCTCACCGTGCTTTTCGCGGCGCTCGCCGCGCTCATGCTCGCGCTGTCGCCGGCCCTCGCGGCGAAGAAAGAGCCCCGGATCGACCCCAAGGATTTTTCCGCGTTCGTCCAGAAGACCCTTGCCCAATGGAAGGTCCCCGGCGTCGCCGTCGCCGTTGTCAGGGGCGGGAAGGTCGTTCTCGCCGAGGGCTACGGCCTCAGGGACGTTCCCAACAAGCTTCCGGTGACGCCCCGGACGATCTTCGCCATCGGCTCGTCATCAAAGGCGTTCACCGCCACGGCCGTTGGGATACTGGTGGACGAGGGCAAGCTGGATTGGGACAAGCCGGTCCGGGATTACCTTCCCGCGTTCCGGATCCAAGACGAATCCGCCTCCGCCCGGATGACTCCGCGCGACCTGCTCTGCCATCGATCGGGGCTGGCCCGGCACGACCTCGCCTGGATAGGCTCCGCGTTCTCCCGGAAGAGCTCTTCGACCGGATGCGCTTCCTGGAACCCAACGCCGATTTCCGGTCGATCTTCGAGTACAACAATTTCATGTTCATGACGGCGGGCTACCTTGCCGGAGAAGTCACGGGCTCGACCTGGGAGGATGTCGTCCGGGCCCG
>CAWEYF010000029.1:0-67412 GCA_963813235.1 Candidatus Aminicenantota bacterium
CGGGTCACTTCCCATTTTTCCAGGGATTTCAATCACTTACCCCTGAGCCTTCTTTTTAGCCTGAGTTAGCACAACGGAGCCATTTTAAGCGGTTTTGTCCCCGCCGTGTCCACTCGGCAGGGGTCTGGGGCGTGGTATCCCTATTCATCCGGGGAGTCGTGCCACCCTTCGAATTGACATTCGTTCATTACAATGCTATAGGTTAACCAAGAGAGAGAGGGGTCAGGACTTACGATAGGTCTTCTGTGCCGTCCCCCCGTCTCTGAATCGCTTCAAATGGAGGGGGTTGATGAAAACCAAACTTTCCGTAGTGTGCCCGGCCGTGCTTTTTCTGCTCATGGTGTTCACTCAGGGCTACGCGCAAAAGCCGAAGGTGGACCTGAAGAAGGTCGCGGACAAGATCATCAAGACGATGAAATCCTCGGATCCCGTTGCCGTCACCAACCTCTATGCGCCGGATGCCGTCATGATCCAAGCGGACCAGTCGTCGCCGGTCCGCGGCCGTGAGGCCCTCTTAGAGTATTATAAAGGGATGTATAAGGCCGTACCGGATTTTAAGGTCGATTTTTCTGTGGTCGCATTCTCCAGCGACACGATCGTCTTAGAAGGCGTCGGAAGCGGAACATTCACGGGTCCCCTGGCCACACCGGAAGGCGAGGTGGCGCCCACGGGCAAGAAGGTCAGTCTCAAGCTTGTATTCCTCGGTAAAATCTCGCCCGACGGGCTCATTGCCGAAGAAAGGTCCTACTTTGACAACCTAGAGTTTATGAAGCAACTGGGCTTGCTCAAGTAGTCATAAAACGAATGGGGGTCAAGGCCTAAGGCCTCTCTATAAGGAGGCCGTGCGGAAAGGCCGTTTAACGACCTTCATTCCCTCCATAAAGTCAGAATTAAACGGGTATATGCAACCCTTATGACCCCGGCGTGATGCGGTGGCGTGGTCCAGGCGAGCCATTTTCAGCTATCGTGCCCCCGCCTTGTCCCCACGGGCTGTCAGCAGGAGGGGCTGTGCCGTCTGCTTTTCATCAAAAGGCCTCTTTTTATCCAACGATATAGACCTAGAGGTATTTCGGCGAGGAAGGGAAGCGGATCGGTCAGAGACAGCACGGCATCCTCCTTTTTCCCTTTCATTGATGCTATGTAATCATTCATTTTCAGATTTCCCTTGACCATCTCGGAAAGGGCAGTTGGCACATCCTTGATAAGTCGAACCCACTTCACCTTTTTAAGAGAAAGCGGAACTTCTATCTTCTCACCGGTCATATCCTGATAAAGATAATGAGGTAAGTCGATACCCGCAGCCGTAGCGAGCGTATGCCACGCCCAAACTCTTGGGTTCACTTCCAGCAATTTATATCGATGATCTCGGGGATCCTTCATGAATTCAACCTCGGCAATTCCATAATAATTTATCAAAGTTAAGAATTTTTCGGAAATGCACTTGAGCTCAGGAATGTCCACAAGCTCAACGTAGGTTGAGACCTGACCAAAGTCCATAGGACGCTGGCGAGTCCTCCGCCCCGCCACGCCAGCAATCACCTTGCCATTCTTAAAAAAGGGACAAAATGAATAAAGATTCTTTGTCCCTCCTGGAATCAAGTCCTGGATTAGGATCTCCGAGGAGTCAATAATACAATTCACGCGTTTGTAAGTTTTTACGAGCTCTTCTTTATTATTAATACGAAAAGCCTTAATTCCCGTCTTGCTGGAAAGACGGTGACTGATAGAGGGCTTAATAACGAGTGGATATTGAAAATCCGACTCCATTAATTGTTCAAGATTATTTATGTCATAGAGCTTTGGGCTTAGAACTCCATTTTATTCAGCAACTTTGTATGTCTCTTTCTTTATATATACATTTCGAATAACCTCCCAGCCAGGTGTTGGTATTCTATAGTAGTTTTCCAAGATCTCCTTATGCCGAGATAACACGTACACGACTTCGTCACAATGTGGAAATATTATCCAGTCAAGAATCCCCTCTCTCGTAGCCAAGCGAATAAGAAAATCGACATAATTCTCCGTTTCTGAAGGACGTGGAGATCTGAAGAACTTCTTCGCAAACTTTGAATATTTGCCGATGCAAGACTCATAGTCTAACAGGATGATAGGGACACCCTTTCTGGCAAGCGTTCTCATCACTCCGAGGCCTAGAATATCGCCTCCGGTGATTATGGCTCCAACCTTGTTCGGCAATTCGGCTCCTTTGTCGATTAAGATCCTACTCTTGGCGCCCCCGTCCCTGGCCGTCAGATTTATTAGGATTCCAGTGGTTTCCACATTTGAAGCCAGCTAGGCCTGCGATCTTCTCTGCCGGGTCTCGCATGGCGATCTAGAAGCCGGCACCTCTCGTCGCCACGAGCCGCTTTGCGGCCCAGAAATCGCTCATGTCAACAGTCCCTTTTCCCTCAGCGCCTTATCCCGCTCAGGAATATTCGTGTCAACGTCGGTCATGATACGGGCCAAGGCCGGGAAAGCAGTCTTAGGCTCCCGGCCGAGGGGGAGGACGAGTGCAAGCACGGCCGACCCCAGCAGGAAAGCGCGGTTGAGCGCGAAATTCGTGTCTTACATCAGGAAGAGCCGGAAGAACACGTAGAAGATCGCGAGGCACGCCCCGGACCGGAGAAAATAAATGAAAAGATCGCTCATTTTTCCGCCTTTTGCTTTTGGATCTCTTCGCGGAGGGCGGCCAGGATCTCCTCGAGCTCGGCAACGGACAGGTTCCTGTCGCGGGCGAAGAAGGATACCAGCTCCTGGTAGGAATCGTCGAAATAGTTCCTGACGAAGCTCTTGAGGAAGGCCTGGGTGTAGTCCTCCTTGGCGACAAGCGGTCGATAGAGATGGGTTTTCCCGAAGGCCTCGTGGCCGATGAAGCCCTTTTTCTCGAGGATCCGGACGACCGTCGAAACCGTGTTGTAAGCGGGCTTGGGCTCGGGCAGGCGTTCGATGATGTCCTTGACGTATGCCTTCCCGAGCGACCAGAGGACCTGCATGATCTGCTCTTCGGCGCGGGTGAGTTCTTTCATGGCATCCCTAATATAAAACTAATTTGTTAGTTTGTCAACTAATATATTAGTTAATGGTTAATTCATGGTACATTCCCCGATAGAAGGCGATCTAGTCATCAAACACGCCCGAATGAACTGAAGTTGCGTCCCGGGAGATCATGGTCTTCGGGCGGGCACCCATTGCCGGGATCATCGGGGCTGGCACACAAGTGGCACAAACGACGAGAGCTGAGAGCCTGAGTGATAGCCCTGCAATCAATTAAAGCCGCGCGCCCGGCTTCTCTTAATTTGTGGGTTGTAGGTTCGAGTCCTACGCGGGTCACTTCCCCTTCCCACCGGCGTTGCCGTTCCCTCTTCTGATGTATAATAATCGACGAGGATCATGAAGGTCATCGATCTCGCCATTGCCGCCGATTGGGAACACGACCGCGATTTCGCGGCGCTCGTCGAGCGCTCCGCCCTGAAGCTGGGCCTTTCGACCCTTCAGGTCTGGCCGGCAGACCTTCCGGAGACGCTCAGGGCGCTCGAGGCCGGGGAGGTCGATATCCGCTTTCTCGTCGACCGCGCGGTCGGGGCGTCCCCGGAGTTCCACGCCCTGCAAAGTGCCGTCCGTGCCCGCGGGGCCGACGTCCTCGACCCCATCGAAAAGGTCCGTTGGGCCTCGGACAAGGCGACCATGCACCTGGAATTCATCGCCAACGGCCTGGCGACGCCCTATACCGTCATCCTGCCCTCCTTCGAATCCCGGCCGGACCCGGGCATCTCCGCATCCGATCTGGCCCCGCTGGGAAAGCCCTTCTTTATCAAGCCGGCCAACACTACCGGGGGAAGCTTGGGCGTCGTGCCCGGGGCCGCGACGCTCCTTGATGTGGCCCTGGCCCGCCGGACCTATCCTATGGACAAGTATCTCCTCCAGGAAATGATCGTGCCCCTCGAGGCGGACGGCCGGAGGTTCTGGTTCCGGGGGTTCTTCGCCCTCGGCCTCGTCGTGTGCGCCTGGTGGGACGACAGGACCCACGCCTATACGGAGCTCCTTGCCGACGAGATCGCCGGACGAGGACTCCACGGGCTCGACGGCGTCGTCCGGAGGATCGCCGCGGTCTCGGGAATCCGGTTCTTCTCGACGGAGATCGCCCTGGACGCGCGCGGCCGCTTCATCGTGATCGATTACGTCAACGAAACCTGCGACATGAGGCTCGGGTCCGTCCACGCCGATGGGGTCCCCGACGCCGTGGTCGGAGCCGTCGCCTCGCGGATCGCCGCCTTTGTCCGCGACGGCCGGACGGCCGGAACAAGCACCGGAGGCGCGACATGACCGGTCGTCGTCGCAAGGAGAGAGAGGGGGAGACATGAAAGTTCGGGGCTTGCTCATCGTGGTCATCCTGGCGCTCATCGTCGTCTACGCCGTCTATTTTTCGAAGACGGGGGGAAAGAGCAACCTCAAGGTCATGGTCGATCAATACGCGGAAGCGAAGATCGACCTGACCAAGGTCAATCTGGCCACCCTCGAGAGGATCATCGTGGAAAGGACCGCGGCCGATGGTCAGGTCCCGGCCGACCTCAAGGCGCTCCAAAGGCTCCAGCCGATGGCGGCGTCCGTGCTCGACGCGTGGGGCCGGAAGATCCGGTACGAGAAGCTTTCCGACTCGGGCTTCCGGCTGACCTCGGCCGGGCCCGACGGGGAATACGGGACCGGCGACGATATCGTCAAGGAATATTGACTTTTGACATCGATTTTTTCCTGTGTTATATGTCCTTTTCAGCCGGACCATGAGGATCCTCGGAACGCCGTTTGATCGGAGGGCAGAATGAACCAAGGACTCTCTCTCTGGGGATGGCTCTCGCTCATCTTCGGTTGGGGCGCCATCCTGGGCCTGAGCCTTTACTGCATGTCGCGCGTCCTCTTCGGCAAGAAGAGGGCCGCCGACGAGGCCGCGGGCGGTGTGAGCCGCGAACGCTGGGCGACGCGGATCGGCCTGGTCCTCGCCATGGCCGGCAACGCCATCGGGCTCGGGAACTTCCTCCGGTTTCCCGCGAAGGCTGCGTCGAACGGCGGCGGGGCGTTCCTCATCCCTTACTTTTGCGCCCTCATCCTGATGGGGGTCCCGATGATGTGGGTCGAGTGGACCATCGGCCGCCACGGCGGCACCCACGGTCACGGATCGACGCCGGGGATGTTCCACGTCATGTGGAAGCACCGCGCGTCGAAATACATCGGCGCCTTCGGGATCTTCCTGCCGTTCGCCATCGCCGTCTATTACATCTTCATCATGTCCTGGTGCCTGGGCTATGCGTGGTTCTCGGCGACCGGACGGTATTTCGGCCACGCGAACCAGGAGGCCATGGCCTCTTTCCTCAAAGGATTCCAGGGAGTCGAGAAGAACGAATATTTCTCGTCCATCATCCCGGTCCTCATATTTCTCGCGATCTGCCTGGCCCTGAACTACATGTTCCTGAGCCGGGGCATTTCTAAAGGCATCGAGCTCCTGGCCCGGTACGGGATGCCGCTTCTCTTCATCTTCGGGATCGCCCTCGTCGTCCGGGTCCTGACCATCGGGGCACCCGACCCGACGCACCCGGACTGGAACATCGCCAACGGCATGGGCTTCATCTGGAATCCGGACCTCAGCCGGCTGAGCCAGGGCTCGGTCTGGCTCGTGGCGGCCGGCCAGATCTTCTTCACCCTGAGCCTCGGCCAGGGGATGATCCAGACGTACGCCTCCTACGTCCGCGAGAAAGAGGACATCACCCTGAACGGGCTGGCCACATCGTCGGTCAACGAGTTCGCCGAGGTCATCCTGGGAGGGACGATCGCCATCCCCGTCGCCGTCGCCTTCTTCGGCATCGCCCAGACGACGCTCATCGCCAAGGGCGGGGCCTTCGACCTCGGGTTCGTCTCCCTGCCCATCATCTTCCAGAAGATCCCGCTCGGCCAGCTCTTCGGGGCCATGTGGTTCCTGCTCCTGTTCATCGCCGGGATCACGACCTCCGTGGCCTTCCTCCAGCCGCTCATCGCGTTCCTCACGGAGGAGTTCAAGATGACGCGGAAAAGGGCCGTCAACGTGCTTTACAGCTTCCTCATCGCGTCCATCGCCTTCGTCGTCGCCTTCTTCAAGTTCGGCGTCCTCGACGAGCTCGACTTCTGGGCCGGCACGTTGGGCATCGTCCTCTTCGGCGCCCTCGAGATCATCGTCTTTTCCTGGGTTTTCGGTATCAAGAAGGGCTGGGCGGAGATGCACAAGGGCGCCGATTTCCGCATCCCCTCCGTATTCAAGTTCGTCATGAAGTATATCACCCCGGCCTATCTGCTGGTCATCCTGGCCGTATGGACGTATCAGGACGCGATCGGCAAGTTCCTTATGAAGAAGGAGCCGGCGGAGCGTCACCCGTACCTCTGGGGCGCCCGGGCCCTCTTTGCCGCTATCATCATCGTTTGCTGCGTGATGGTCCACAAGGCCTGGAAGAAGCGAGCCGCCGCGGCGCCGCAGGCGTAGGTCAATCCGGGCGCGGGCCGCGCCGGAAGAGGCGCCGGAGCCTGTCGAGGAACCCTGTTTTCTGGTCGGCGTCCCCGATCTCGAGTTTTTCCACCGTCTGGCGGCACGCCGCTCCGGGGCGGTCCGGCGTCCCTGCGCCAAACGTCTTTTTGTTGTAAGCCCTCCGCAGCTCGTCATCCCCGAGCGTCCTGAAGGCCAGTTCTATCTTTTCCAGCATGGAACGGCATTCATCCTCGGCAAGGAGCCCGTAGGAGGTCAGGGCCCCCGGTCGATAGGATTCGACCGCCTTCCGGTAGGCTTCGGCGACCTCCCCGGCCGAGGCGTCCCGGCCGATGTCGAGGACCTCGTAGAGGTCCATGTCGTCGATCTTTTTGAACGGTGTCGGTTTCATGACGCGTCCGTGTTGGAGATCTCCGGGGTCAAGGGCGCAGCGTCGAGTGCTTCGGCCATGCC
The DNA here is from genome assembly GCA_963813235.1 of Candidatus Aminicenantota bacterium. Classification (GTDB taxonomy): domain Bacteria; phylum Acidobacteriota; class Aminicenantia; order Aminicenantales; family Saccharicenantaceae; genus JALHVH01. The sequence continues at coordinate 6,956 of CAWEYF010000029.1, forward strand.
CCGGAGGGCCGCGGCCACGTCGGAGTCGGGATGGGCGGCCATGAATGGCGTCCGGTCGAAGAGGCTGGCGTGGACGCGGACGTCAAGCGGGACGGCGCCGAGGAAGTCCAGGTCGATGGTCAGGTGCTTCCGGGTCATGTCGGCGATGGCGCGGCCGAGGACCTCGTCACGTTCGTTCCGGGCCATGTTCATGACAAGATGCGGCCGAAAGGTCCTCAGGGCGCGGGAGAGGACGTTGGCGAAGCCCGGGTCCTCGTCGACGAGCATCCGGAAGAAGGCGGTGATGGACCGGGAATTTCTCTCGATCTGTTCGAGGAGCCTCCGGTGAAGTTCGTAGAACCGGTAGTGCTCCATGTAGAGTTTCAGGACGCGCAGGATGCAGGACTTCAGGAAATAATAGCCGTTCTCGATCGCCGTCGGCTCGGGCGTCAAAACGAGGACCGGCCGCCCGGCCGAAATGAAAAAATCGAGCGCGTTGAAGGCCGTGCCGGGGCCCAGGTCGAGAATGACGTGGTCAGCCCGCAGGGCCTTGACGTGCCTCATGAGCTTGAGCTTCTTGTAGTGGTTGACGTTGGCGGCGAAGAAGGTGTTCTCCGGCCCGCGGACGATGCCAACCCCGGGGAACGGAGTGGGCCGGACGGCGTCGTCCAGGGAAGGGATATGGCCGGCGAGGAAGTCTCCGAGGTTGGGATGGGTGTCCCCCGTCCCGAGGAACGTGTGGAGATTGGGCGCGCCGAGGTCGGCGTCCACCATGACGACCTGGCGGCCTCGGGCGCCGAGAGCGATTCCCAGGCTCGAGGCGACGAAGCTCTTGCCCGTCCCGCCTTTTCCTCCTCCGACGGCCCAGATGGTCATGATATTGGTCCCAGCGAAAAGGCTAGATTATCATACAACGGGGCCGGGCGGAAGGGGGATGTCCGCCCGGCCGGTTTGCGTTTTCGGCCCGTTTCTGATATGCTGAATCCCACGATCCGGGAATATCGTCTCAAGGAGAAAGGGTCCGTTGAACAGATTCGGGAATGTCGACAGCAAGTTCCGTTTTGTCATCCTCGCTTCGAAGAGGGCCAAACAGCTCCTCAAGGGGGCGAAGCCCAAGATCAAGACCAAATCCCGTAACCCCATCCGCATCGCCCAGGCCGAGCTCCGGTCGGGCGTCGTCGAATTCGAGATCCTGCCCACGCAGAAAGAGGAATACCAGGAGCAGGAGGACCGCGTGTTCGTCGGCGAGGGCATTCACGACGAAGCCCTCGACGTCGACGAAGGCCCCGCCGGGAAGGATGACACCGCCGCCGAAGGCGCCGCCGAGGGCGAAGTCGACGAGGAGACCGAGGACGAGGCGGCCCACGACGATGAGGATGAGCCCGGGGATTCGGGGGACGAAAAGGACGAGTGAGTCCGGTCCTCGGTCATTCTTTCCGGCCGGCCGCGGCAGCCGTCCGGATCATCTCGACATAATCGCGGCTGATGAAGTCCGCCCTCGAATACCCGAGGGTCCGGGCGAACCTGACGATGTCGCTTCTCCGGCCCTCGAGCTCGACGTAATCCCCGACCGACGTCTCGTCCAGGCAGATCTTCACCCGGTCCTTCCTCAGCAGGGTTCTATGCTTCCGGTAGCGGAAGACCGGCCTCAGGCCGAGGGCCTTCAGGACCTTGCGGAAGGCGGCCGGGTCCCGGACCTCGGATTCGAACTCCGGGCGGACCTTGAACGACTTCGCCTTGCGGGGGGCCCCCTTGAAGGTCAGCCAGGCCCTTTTCCCGATCGTCCTCAACCGGAGGGCTTCGCGTTTCGCGAAAAGCACGTCGCCGCGATAATCGAAGAGCGCGTTCAGCTCGAGATAGCGGTCGCGCGCGAGGACGCAGCCGAGCCCGAGGAGCCGGTCCTTCATGGCCCGGGCGTCGGGCACCCTGATCTTGGCCTCGGTCTCGATCATCGGCCGGCCTCTTAGCGCTCGCGCTCCAGGACGAGGTCGGTGAACCGGAACAGCGCCCGCCGCCCCGGCGAATCGGGAAACCGGCCGAGGAGGGCGCGGGCGCCGTCGGCGTATTCCCGGGCTCTTCCGTACGCGTAATCCAGCGAGCCGCTTCCCTTCAGGATCGCGAGGGCCTCGGTCCTCGACCCCGCGTCGAGGTCCTTGCGCCCGACCATCCCGGCCAGCCTTCCCGAGCCTCCGCCCGAGTTATTATTCAAGGCGTGGATCAACGGGAGTGTGACGCGGCCTTCGGCCAGGTCCGAGAGGACGGGCTTGCCGATGGCCCCGGCGTCGCCGCCGAAGTCGAGGAGGTCGTCGACGATCTGGAAAGCCATCCCCAGGTTCCGGCCAGCGTCCGCCAGCCGGGACTCGTCCTCGGGCGGGAGCTTGCCCAGGATGCCGCCGATCCGGGCGGCGGCGGTGAAAAGGGAGGCGGTCTTCATGTCGATGATCTCGTAATACCGGGGTTCCGAGATCCCCAAGTCCCCGCTGTGGGAATACTCGGTGAGCTCGCCCTCGATCATGCGGGTCGAGAGGTCGGCGAGGAGGCGGACGACCCGGTCGTCGCCCGCGCGCAGGGAAAGCCCGATGGACTTGATGAAGAGATAGTCCCCGAGGAGGACGGTGACGTTGGGCCCCCAGACGGAGTGGACCGAAGGCCTCCCGCGCCGCATCCCGGCGCTGTCGACGATGTCGTCGTGGATGAGGCTCGCCGTGTGGATGATCTCGATCACCGCGGCAAGGAAGGGGGCGTCGGGGCCCGCATACCCGGATACCTTCGCCGAGAGGAGGAGGAGGGCCGGCCGCAGGCGCTTGCCCTGTTCCTGGAAGATATAGCTTCCGAGCTCGGAGATGAGGGGATTGGAGGAGACGGACCAGGAACGGATGTTCCGTTCGACCTCGTCCATCCCGTCGCGGATCTCCGCGAAGATCCCCTCGGGAGGGGCCGGTGCGCCGGCCGGATTCGGGGCCGGGCTTTCGGGCTTCGAACGGCGTCATCGGAAATTCGTGAACTGCATGTGGATTCCGAGATCGCGGGCCTTGAGGAAGGCGATGACCTCCTGAAGGACGTCGATCTTCGGGCTGGAAACGCGGACCTCGTCCCCCTGAATGGCCACCTGGGCCTTGAACTTCTCCCCCTTGATGAGCTTGACGATCTCCCGGGCCTTCTCGATCGGGATCCCCGCCTGGAAGGTCACGACCTGGCGGACCGTCCGGCCTGCGGCGTCCTCGACCCGCCCGTAGTCCAGGGCCTTGAGGGAGACCTTCCTTTTGACCAGTTTCTCCTCGAGGACCTGTCTTAATCCCTTGACCTTGAAATCGTCGTCGGCGATCAGGGTCAGCTTGTCCTTTTCGAGGAGGATGTCGGCCCGGCTGTTCTTGAAGTCGAACCGGTTCCGGATCTCCTTGAGGGCGACGTTGACCGCGTTGGCGACCTCCTGGAGGTCGATCCTGGAGACGACGTCGAAGTAGTGGTCCTGGGCCATGGCGGGCTTATCTTAGCATTGAAGGGGCCTTTTTTCAAATGGCCCGGGACTTTCCGAAGAGCGCGAAGAAGTTGCGGGTCGTCGCGGCGGCGAGGTCCTCGAAAGGCATGCCTTTGAGCCCGGCGAGGACGCGTGCGGTTGCGACGACGAGGGCGGGTTCGTTCCGCTTCGTCGCGCGGAACGGAACGGGGGCCAGGAAGGGGGCGTCCGTTTCGACCAGGAGGCGGTCCGCCGGGACCTTGCGGGCGACGTCCCTCAGGGCCTCCGCCTTCGGGAACGTCAGGATCCCCGAGAAAGAGATCAGGAAGCCCAGGTCGATCATCGCCGAGGCGGTGTCCCAGTCTTCCGTGAAGCAGTGGAGGGCTCCTCCACAGGGGAAGCCCGTCTCGCGGACGGCGGCGACGACTTCGGAGCCGGCCAGGCGGCTGTGGACGATGACCGGGAGGCCGAGCTCCCCGGCCAGGCGGAGTTGGTCCCGGAAGGCGGCCCTTTGCTCGTCGGGCGTCGAAAGGGCGTAATGGAAATCGAGCCCTATCTCGCCGACGGCCGCGATCCGTCCGGCCGCCGCCAGCTCGCGAAGCGCGAGGACGTGCCCTTCCGCAAAGGCCTTCGCCAGGTGCGGGTGGACGCCCGCGGCGGCCAGGAACGAGGGGTGGGCCGCGACGAGGCCCAGGACAGTCGGGAGGCTCGTCGGCGAGGCGAGCTCGGCCGGGCAGAGAACCGTTGCGATCCCCGCTTCGAGGGCCCGACGGACGACGGCCTCCCGGTCGGCTTCGAATTCGGGCATGTCCAGGTGGGCGTGGGAATCGACGAGGGCGGGCCGTTCGGTGTTCATCATCGGTCCAAAAAAAAGCGGGGAAGGCGCGAAACGCCTTCCCCGAGGGATCGTTCTCCGAACGTTACCGGGCCAGCTTGACCTTGAGTTCCCTTAAGGGGATGGCCCCGAAGCTGATGACCTTCCCGGCAAATTCCTTCTGGTTGAAGGCGTCGCCCTTGAGCTTCTTGGCTTCCTTCTCGAAGTCCAGGATCTCCTGGTACCCGATGTAGGTGAGGGCGGAGTCGCCCGGGTTGAGGAGGATGGTATCCCATTTCCGGGCGGCCTCGGCGTCGGTCTGGAAGCCCGTGCGGACCATGTAATTGACGGCCTGTTCCTTGGTCATCCCGCCCTGATGGATGTTGAGCTCCAGCTGGAAGTCGAGGACCGTCTTGAGCATGAGCTTGAGCTGGTTGAGGCGGAGGCGCAGGTCGTAGTTGCCGAAACCGGAGTTGATGAGCATTTCCTCGATGTAGGCCGGCCAGCCCTTCAGGAGGGCCTGGTTGGCGAAGAGCCTCTTGACGACCGACGGGTCCTTCCGGGAGACGAACGAGGGGACGAAGGTCCCCGGGAAGACCTTCTGCACGGTCAGGAAGTCCAGGGCGAAGTCGTTCTGCTCTTCGAGGAAGGACGCTGCCTGCTCGTTTGTCCAGTCGGCGGGAATGGGCATGACCTGGAACGTGTAGCCGCCGTTCGTTTCGTAGGCGCCGGGGGCCACCAGCCGGAACCAGGATTGGCCGGCCATGGCGGCGGGCATCGGCACGACCGCGAGCTCGGCGTCCGGGAGATCGATGAGCTGGGTCTGGGCGAGGAACGCCTTGACGTTCGCGGCCGAGGCGGCGATCTTCGCGACGAACTCCTCGCGGGCGGCGTGCTCGACCTTGATCTTGTCCAGCACGCCCTTGATGACGATATTCTTGACCTCTTCCTCGCTCCTCTGCGTCGTGAGCTGTTCGAGGTTGATGCCGGGATACATGATCTTGTAGAACGGAATGCAGACGAGGAACATCTCGCGGCGGATGTTCTTGACGTCGGCGTTGGCCCGGGCGACGAGCTCGTCGATCGGGACGTTGCCCTGGGACGACATGCGCAGGAGGCGGATGTGCGTGTCCGCCCCCAACCGGAAGTTCCCGGTGGATTTGGGCAGAAGATCGTTCTGGAGGAATCTCTGGTAATCCTCGAGCGCGGCTGCGACCTTGACGATCTCGGCCTGAAAGCCGTTCTTGGCGACGGCGCTCGCCGCGAGAGCGGGGGCTTCGGTCCGGTAAAATTCAATGATCGCCGGCATCTGCTTGATGGCCGTTTCGGTGTAGATCTGGGCCGGGGTTTTGAGGTTCTCCTTCGCCTTCTTGATCAGGCCGGGGAGGAGCTTGGCGCGCTCCGTCGCGCTCTTGACCCGGGCGTCCAGCGGGGTGCCGTCCTTGACGAGAAGGCTGCGGACGCTCTGGAGGAGGATGTCGTTATAGAAGAGCGGGTTGTATTCCCAGGGGAGCAGGTTCTCGAACTTGACGAACTCCAGGTCGAGGGCGTCGACCATCATGGCGTGAAGAACCTGGCTCTCCGGCGAGAGCTTGGACTTGTCCACCTTGGCCACGAGCTCCTGGTTGAAGGCGTCGAGGGCGTCGGTGCGCTTCTCGATCGCGCCGGAGCCGAAGTCCTCGAGCCTGTCGTTGTACTTGGCGATCCCGGCCAGCGTGGCGGAGGTCGGGAAGAATTTCCACATGCCGTCGAGATAGGCGTCGATCATCTTCTGGAACTTCGCGTCCTCGGGGGATTGGGCGTAAAGCGGCCCGAGGCCGAGCGCGGCCACGGCCAGGATCAGGACCGATAGAACGAGTCTCTTCATATGCGTCTCCTCTTCATGCGGATCGAACGTCCGGTTTCACCAAAAAAATATGGTAGCATAAAATTGCCGGGCGAGGCAACGGATTTCACCATCGGATCGACGGCCGAGGCCCAGGTGTATCCCGACCCGAAGGCGGTCAGGACGACGAGATGGCCGGGACGGACCGTCCGTCCTGGACCGCCTCGTCGAGGGCGATGGGAATGGAGGCCGACGTCGTGTTGCCGTACCGGTCGATGTTGCGGATGACCTTGGCCTCCGGGACCTTCAGGGCCCGGGCGACCATCTGGGAGATGCGGTCGTTGGCCTGGTGGGGGATGAGGACGTCGATGTCGTCGACGGTGAGGCCGTTGTGCTTGAGGGCGTCCATGACGGCCTCCGGCATCCGCTGGCAGGCGTTCTTGAAGACGTTCTTGCCTTCCATGTGGGGATAGAACTTCTTTGAGGAGAAGTCGCTTTCCTTGAAGGTCGGGTTGTCCCGGCAGCTCGGCTTCTCCATCCACAGGTCGGACACGAACCGGCCGTCCGAATAAAGATGGGTGGAGAGGACGCCCCGGCCGGTCTCCCCGGCGTCGGGCTCGAGCACGACGGCGCCGGCCCCGTCGCCGAACAGGACGGCCATGTCCCGGCCGTCGTCGGAATAGTCCAGGTTCGAGGACTGGACCTCCGAGGCGACGAGGAGGATCTTCCGGTAGGTGCCGGCCCGGATGAACTGGTCGGCCACGGCCAGGCCGTAAATGAACCCGCTGCACTGGTTGCGGACGTCCAGGGCGCCGATCGTCCCCAGGCCGAGCCCCGCCTGAACCATGACCCCGATTCCCGGGAAATAATGATCGGGGGACAGGGTGGCCGCGATGACGAAGTCGATGTCCGCGGGCCCGGCCCCGGCACCCGCCATGGCCAGGCGCGCCGCTTCGATCGCCAGGTCGGAGCTGCCGACGCCGGGCTCGACGTGACGGCGCTCGGCGATGCCGCTCCTCTGCCGGATCCAATCGTCCGACGTGTCCATCCGTTTTTCAAGGTCGAAGTTCGTGACGACGCGGGGCGGAACGTAATGCCCGATGCCGGTGATGATCGTTCTACTGTTCATGGAAGGTCGGAATTATAGGGGAGGATCGGCCCCGTGTAAAGCGGGATTTTGCATTTTCCGTGACGGGAGAGTAAGATTTTCGCGATGACCCAGCGCGCGCCGTTCCGCTCTCTTGCCCTGGCGGCGGGCCTCATGGCCCTGGCCCTCCCCGCGGCAGCCCTGCCCCAGGATGAGGACCTCCTGAAGATCGAATGCTCCGTCGCACCCAGGAGGCTTGCCCGCGGGGAGGGGGGGAAGGCCCTCATCAAGCTCGCCGTCCGCGAGGGGGTCCTCATCAGCGCCCAGCCCTCGTTCATCATCGAATTCATCCCGGTGCCCGAGATCTCCTTCCCCAAGAATTTCTTCACGGCGTCGGACCTCGACATCGACGTCGTCGAGACGCCCGCGGGGACGTTCCTCGACCTGGCGAAGCCCGTCGAGATTCCGTTCACCGTCGTCCCGGACGCCAAGCCCGGCGGCCACATCCTGGAGGGCCGGATCAAGTATTTCGCCCGGTCGCCCGGGGAAGGCTGGTGTTACAAGACGACTTCGAAATTCTCCGTGGCTTTCACGACCCGGTCCGGGTCCATAAAGAAGAAATAAGCCGTCAGAGCTTCTTGTGGGCGACGTACCAGTCGATCGTCTCCTTGATGCCTTGGGCAAATGCGGTTCGGGTCTCGAAGCCCAGGACCTCTTTGGCCTTCCGGACGTCGGCCACCCAGCCGTACTGGCGCGCGTCTCGGTATTTGCTCCGGTTGAGGGGGGTCGGTTTCCCGGTGACCCGGGACCAGGTCTCTGCGATCGCGGCGGCCGTCCCGAAGGCCCGGATCGGAACGCGCAGGGGGACGAGCCTCTTGCCGAGGACCGCGGCCGCGGCCCGGCCCAGATCCTCCCATGAACGGGGCGTCGGGTCCGCGATGTTGAAGATACCGTCGGCGTCCGTCCCCGGCTGTGCGCAGAGGTCCATCGCCGCGATCACGTCACGCACGTGGCAGAGGCTTAGATACCGCGGCCGCCGCCCGATGAGCGGCAAAAAGCCTTTCCCGATGTAACGGAAGTAGGCGAGGAAATCCTCGTCGCCGGGCCCGTAGACCGCCGCGACGCGGAGGACGGAGACGCGAAGCGCGCCCCGGCCCTTCAGGGCCTCCTCCTCCGCCCGGAGCTTGCTTTCGCCGTATGCGGAGACGGGCCGCGGGGGCTCGTCCTCGCGGACGGCCCCTGCGGGCGAGGACGGCCCGCCGGCGGCCAGGCTGCTGACGTGGACCAGTCGGGGCCGCCGGCCCTGCCCGGCGAGGGCGCGCACAAGGCTTGCCGTCCCCTCCGCGTTTACTGTATAATAACTCTTCGCGTCGGCGGATTTGGTCAAGCCCGCGAGGTGAAAGACGACGTCGAGCCCGGACGGCAGGGGCGGGATGGAAAAGAGGTCGCCCCTGAGGATCCGGAGGCCGGGTCCCTCCCCCCGCCCTTCGAGACGCCGGGGGTCGCGGACCAGGGCGTAGGTCTCGATGTCCTCCGCGGACCGGAGGTGATCGAGGAGGCGGCGGCCGATGAAGCCCGTGCCTCCCGTTACGAGGACCTTCATAGGCCGGATTGTATGGGATTCGCGCCCGGCGGTCAACGGGCGCCCCCCGAGGCCGTCCCCGCTGAAGGGGGCGAAACCCGCGGAAGGAAATGAGTCGAATGAACGGAAGCATCAGAAAACGGGCGGCGCGCGGGGTGCTCGCCGGGGCGATCCTCCTGGGCCTCGCCGCGGCCGCGACCGAAGCCGCCTCGATCATCATGCCCCTCGTCGAGGTCAAGGCCGGGATGAAAGGCAAGGGAAAGACCGTCTTCGAGGCCGGCCGGATCGAGGAGTTCGACGCCGATATCCTCGGGGTCCTGGAGAATTATCGGCCCAAGCGGAGCATGATCATGGCCCGGCTCAAGGGCCGCGGCCTGGAGACGAGCGGGGTCATCGAGGGGATGAGCGGGAGCCCCGTCTACGTCGACGGCAAGCTCGTCGGGGCCGTCGCCTTCAGCTTCCCGTTCTCCAAGGAGCCCATCGCCGGCATCACCCCGATCGAAGAGATGCTCGCCATCGAGCGCGCCCCTTCCGTTTCAAGGCCCGGCGGGCCCGTCCCCTTGGAGAAGAGCCTGACGCTGGACGACCTGCTCGCTCTTTATAAAAGATCCTATGGGCCCGATCCAGCGGCGGCCTCCTCGCCCGAGTCCTTTCACCCCCTGAACGTTCCCCTGCTCCTCGGCGGCTTCTCGACCCCGGCCTTCGAGCGGGCCCGGGCGTTCTTCGGCGGATTGGGATTCCAGCCCGTCAGGACCGGCGCGGCCGGGCAGGCCGGCTCGGGCCAGGTCCTCTCCGGGCTCGGCCTCCAGGCGGGCGAGGCCGTCGGCGTCCAGCTCATGGGCGGCGATCTCGACATGACGGCCGTGGGAACCGTCACCTACGTGGACGGGGACAAGGTCCTGGCCTTCGGGCACCCCTTCTACAATCTAGGGGCCGTCGACTTTCCGATGACCCGGGTCGACGTCATCACGGTCGTCCCGAGCCTCCAGAGCTCCTTTAAGCTTGCGGCGACGGGCCCGTTGGTGGGCCGGATCTCCCAGGACCGGACAGCCGGAGCGTTCGGCGAGCTGGGCAAGGCTCCCCGCACGATCCCCGTCCGCGTGAAGCTCTCCTCGGGCCCGTCGTCCCGGAAGGAGTTCGCGTTCCGGGTCGTCAACGACAGGATCCTGAGCCCCGCCCTGGTGAACATGGCCCTGTCGTCCATCATCACGGCCGAGGAGCGGTCTTACGGGAACGTCACGCTCGATTTCGACGGCGACGTCTACCTCGACAACGGCGCGAGCGTCCATCTCGAGGACCTGTTCTCCGGCAATTACGACAACCCGTCGTCGAGCCTCTCCGGGATCGTGGCGGCCGTCGTCTACTACTTGACGAACAACGAGTTCAAGGACGTCGGGATCTTTCGCATCGACCTCAACGTCCGGGCTTCCGAAGAGGCCCGGCTCTGCAGCCTCGACAAGGTCCTCCTTGACAAGTATGAAGCCTCGCCCGGCGAGCGCATCCAGATCAAGGCCTATTACCGGACCTTCAAGGAGGAGGGCTTGGTCGAGGAGGTCTCCATCCAGACGCCCGAGCTTCCCGCCGGGTCGGAATTCTATCTTGTCGTCGGCGACGCGGCCGCGATGCAGCAGATCGAGCGGAGCCAGTACCGGACGCAGGATTTCGCCCCGCGCGACCTGGAGCAGCTCATCCGGCTCCTGGGCAGCCTCCGGAAGAACAACCGCATCTACTTCAAGGTCATGGCCGCCAAACCCGGCCTCTTCCTCAAGGGCGAAGAGATGCCCAACCTCCCGCCGACGCTGAAATCCATGTTCGCGTCGCCGCGGGCCTCGGCTTCCTCCACGACGGAGCTCACGCGGTCCACCCTGAGCGAATATCAGCTGCCCGTCCCGTACGTGTTCCGGGGGGCCGCCGTCATCCCGATCAAGATCCGCAGCTAGGAGACAACGGCAATGAAGAAGATCGTCCCGGGCATTCTGATGAGCGTCGTCGTGGCCCTTTCCCTCGAGGCCGTCGTCCCCCGGCGTTGGGAGCTTCGGACCAAGGAAGATTTTCTGAGGGGCAAGTTCGACGGCGTCTCGCTCTCGTTCGACGGCGTGCTCTCGCTCGCCCCCCAGGAGGACCGGATCTCCGGGCCGAGCGAGGAGTTCTACCTGTCGCTCCTCGCCGGCGCCGGACGGCGCGCTCTTTCTCGGGACCGGGCACGGCGGGAAGATCTACAGGATCGGCGCCGACGGGAAGTCCGAGCTCTATTTCCAGACCCAGGAGATCGACGTGACCTGCCTGGCCCGCGACGGCAAGGGGGCCATTTACGCCGGGACGTCCCCCAACGGCAAGATCTACAGGATCTCGGCGAAGGGGAAGGGGGAGGAATTCTTCAACCCCTCCGAGAAGTATCTCTGGGACCTGGCGTTCACGGAATCCGGAAGCCTTCTGGCGGCGGTCGGTGAAAGCGGCGGGATCTACGAGATCGATCCCCAGGGACAGGGCCGGCAGGTCCTCAAAGCGGAGGAGAATCATATCCTTTGCCTGAAGAGGACCGCCTCGGGCGACGTCTATGCCGGGAGCGGCGGGGGCGGGGCGATCTATCGGCTGTCCCGCGACGGCCGGGCGGCCGTCCTTTTCGAATCCCCATACGAAGAGGTCCGAAGCCTCGTCCTGGACAAGGAAGGGAACATCTACGCTTCGGCCTCGGGAACCCCCTCGAAGCCCCGCAAGGACGAGGCCCCGGCCCCTTCGATCAAAGCCGACGCCGACGTCGTCGTCACCGCCGCCTCTTCAGGTCCGCCCGGGCCGGAGGCGACGCCCGGCCCGCCCGCGGCGGGCAAGGAACCGAGCGCCCTGTACAAAGTGAGCCTGAACGGGGTGGCCAAAAGGCTCTGGAGATCGGGCGACGAGATGATCTATACGGTGGTCCTGAGAGGAGAACGGGACCGTCCTGTTCGGGACGGGGGGAAAGGGCCGCGTCTACGCCATCGATCGGGACGAGAAAACGTCCCTCCTCCTCCAGGAAGCGTCCGAGCAGGCCTATCTCCTGCTTCCCGACAGGGACAAGATCTATATCGTCGGCAACAACCCGTGCGCCCTCGGCATCGTCCGGCCCGGGCAAAGGCTCGCCGGGGAATACCTGAGCCCGGCCCTGGATTCCCGGACCGTTTCGAGTTGGGGAAAGATGGACTGGACGGCCGAGCTCGGGGCGGGGACGAGCCTCCAGGTCCTGACGCGGACCGGGAACTCGAGCGAACCGAATCAGACGTGGAGCGAATGGTCGCCGCCCTCGCAGAAGTCCGGCGAACAGGTCCTGAGCCCGAAGGCCCGCTTCCTGCAGTTCAAGTCCCTCTTCAAGACTCCGTCGAGCCAGACCTCGCCCACCCTGCAGAAGACCGGCGTCTTCTATCTCCAGACCAACATCGCCCCGACGGTCGACAGGCTCGACGTCTTGAAGCCGAACGAGGTCTTCCTCAAGCCCCCGGAGCAGGACGACGTCGTCTGGGGCGAGGAGGGGAACGGGCCGGACGAGGCCCCGAAGACGGCCGGCGCCGAAAACCTGATGATCGCCAAAAAGGTCGAGCGCAAGGGATACCGGACGGTCGTCTGGGACGCCACCGACGAGAACGGAGACGAGCTGTCCTTCGCGCTCTCGATCCGGAGGGAAGGGGAATCGGAATGGCGGGCCCTCCAGCCTTCCCGGGGCGAGACCATCTTCGCCTTCGATACCCTGACCTTTCCCGACGGGACCTATTTCCTGAAGGTGACGGCCTCGGACGCCCCGTCCAACCCCCAGGGCACGGAGCTTCGAGCCGAGCGGGTCGGGCCGCCCTTCGTCGTCGACAATTCGCTCCCGGTCGTCAAAGGCTTTGCGGCGGTCCGGAGAGAGGGCGGTCTCGACGTGAGCTTCCAGGCGGAGGACGCCTTCTCGACCGTCGAGGAGGTCAAGGTCCTGGTCCGGCCGGGGGAGTGGCGGGTCGTCTTCCCCGTCGACGGCATTGCGGATGCGACGACGGAGAGCTTCAAGTTTTCCCTGAAGCTTCCGGCGAACGCCGAGAACCTGGTCACGGTCCGGGTCCGGGACGCCTTCGGAAACGTCGGCGTCTATCAGCAGAAGTATTGAGGCCGTCCGCTATTTTGTCTTGACCCGTTCGACGTACTTGTTCTCGCGGGTGTCGACGCGGATGGCGTCGCCTTCCTTGATGAACTGGGGGACGGTGATGACGAGGCCCGTTTCGAGCGTCGCGGGCTTGTTGACGGCCGAGCGCGTGGCGTCCCTGAGGCTCGGCTCGGTCGTGACGACCCTCAGGTCGACGGAATTGGGGAGGAGGACCCCGATCGGTTTGCCCTCGAACAGCTGGACCGTGATCACGAGGTTCGGCTTGAGGTAGCCGATGCCTTCGCCGATCGCTTCGGCTTCGAGCCTGACCGTCTCGAAGGTCTCCAGGTTCATGAAGAAATACTCCCCCGACTGCTCGTAGAGAAACTCCATCTCGATCTCTTCGAGGCGGGCCTGCTCCAGGCGCTCCTCGGACCGGAACCGGTGCTCCATCTGGGAGCCCTCCCGGACGTTCCTGAGCTTGGTCTGGACCATGGCCTTCCACCGGCCCGGCGTGATGAGCTGCATCTCCATGACCCTGTAAAGCTGTCCGTTCATAACGATCAGCATGCCCTTGCGGATCTGCGTCGCGTCGATCATAAGCCTTCCTCCATCCTGGGTACCTTCTGCGGGGATCGTTACCGAAAAACGGGGCTCAACCCTCGACCCTGGCTCCCTCGTCAACCCGAATAATATACGCCTTGCCGCCTGCTCTTTCAACCGCTTCGGCGACTTCGCCGGACCGGCCGGGCGCATAGGCGAACATGCATCCGCCCCCGCCGGAGCCGTTGAGCTTCCCGCCGAGAGCGCCGGCGGCGAGGGCCGCGTCGAGCATCCCGTCGAGTTTCCGCGTGGAAACGCCGAGGGCGTCCCTGAGGACGGCTTGCTCGCGGGTCAACAGCGCCCCGAACGCCGCGTCGTCGAACGGCCTTGCCAGGAGGATGGCGACGCCCTTCGCCGTCAGGTCCCGATTGATGAACGCGCCCAGGAGCGGGTCCCGGACGGCCGGCTCAAATCGTTCGATCACGCGCCCGAGCTCCGGGGTCAGGGGAGCCTTGAGCGAAAAGTCCGAAAAGAGCTTCCGGACCCGGCCGACCCCGTCGAGGACGCGGTCCTTAACGGAGCCCAGGGTCCCCGTGGTATCCTTTTTTTCCAGGGAGTCGCCCAGGACGAACGTGCCGAGGGGGACGTCGAGCCGGACGACTCTCAGCGGCTCCCCGAACTCGAGTCGGATGATCCCGCCGTACGCCGCGGCATAATGGTCCATCCTCCCGCCGGGCTCCCGGAATTCGGCGACCTCGGTCAGAAATCCCAGCTCGGCGAGCTCTCCGGGCCGGCCTGCCCTCGGATCGCCCCCCGTCTCCAGGAGGAACCGGTCCCAGGCCACGACCAGGGCCGACGAGCTCGCGGTCCCGGCGTTGATCGGGATCGTGCCGCGGACGACGACGTCCCAGCCCGAGGAAACGGCCGCCCCCGCCCTGCGGAGGACGTTGAGCCCGCTCCGGAGGTAGTCGCGCTTATTCGCATAGGCAAGCTCTCCCGCGAGGACGATCTCCTCCCGGGCCCCCACGTCGGGCAGGTCGATGACGAAGGTCCGGTCCTTCCGCCGCGCGCCGCTGACGGTGATCCTCAGCCCGACGGCGGCCGCGACGACGTCCAGGCCAAGGTAATCCTGGTGTTCGCCGAACAGGCAGATGCGCCCGGGTGCGGAAACGGAGATTCGTTGGGTCATCGGCGTCCTCGCGGAGCCGATATTTTATCACAAGGTTGATTTCTCGGCGAAAAAGCACTATATAATGGAGTCCATGAATCGAGTCGTCGTCTTCGCCTCGGCCTGCCTCGCGGCACTCATGGCGGCCGCGTGCACCCATTCCAAAGGAGGGACGCAAATGGCGGACCTCGTCCTCGCCAACGGCATCGTCCGGACCATGGACTCCGTCGGGATCGACCGCCGAGGCGGTCGCCGTGCTCGACGGGAGGATCCTCCGGACCGGAAGATCGTCGGACGTTAAGGCCATGGCCGGTCCGGATACCCGCGTCGTCGACCTCAAAGGCGCGGCGGTCCTCCCCGGCTTCATCGACAGCCACACCCACTTCCTCAGCGGGGGGTTCGCGCTCGCGAGCATCCAGCTCAGGGACGTCCGGAGCCGCGGCGGAGTTCGCCTCCCGGGTAGCGGCCAAGGTTCGGGAGACGGACAAAGGCGAGTGGATCCTGAACGGCGACTGGGACCACGAGCAGTTCTCCCCCGTGGAGCTTCCCCGCCGGGACTGGATCGACGCCGTTTCTCCCGACAATCCCGTCTGCGTCAACCGCTATGACGGACATATGGTCCTGGCCAACGGTGCGGCCCTTGCAATCGCGGGGATCACCCGCGATACGCCGGTCCCGGCCGGCGGCGAGATCGTCAAGGACCCGAAGACCGGCGAGCCGACGGGCATCCTGAAGGATGCGGCCGCGGACCTCGTTTACCGCCGTATCCCGGCGGCTTCCATGAAGGAGAAGCTCAGGGCCGCGGAGACGGCCCTGAGGCATGCCGCGGAGCACGGCGTGACGTCCGTCCACGAGATGGCCGACGCCGTGAGCTTCGAGGTCTACCAGGAGCTCCTCAGGCAGGGCCGGATGACCGCGCGCCTCAACGTCTATATCCCCATCGACGAGGTGGGCTTGTACGCCCGGCTCAAGTTGAAGACGCCCTTCGGAAACGACTTCCTGAAGATCGGCGGCCTCAAGGGCTTCGTGGACGGGTCCCTCGGCTCGGCCGACGGCTTATTTCTTCGAGCCCTATTCCGACGACCCTCGACTTCAGGGCTCCTCGCCGCCCAGATGTTCCCGGAGGGTATCATGGAGAAGCGGATCATGGAGGCGGACCGGGCCGGCCTCCAGGTCGCCATCCATGCCATCGGCGACAGGGCCAACAGCCTTCTCCTCGACATTTATGAGAAGGCCGCATGCCCAGAACGGGCCGCGCGACCGGCGCTGGAGGATCGAACACGCCCAGCACCTGAGGCCCGGGGATATCGCCCGGTTCGGCCGGCTCGGGCGTCGTCGCTTCCGTCCAGCCGTACCACGCCTACGACGACGGCCGCTGGGCCGAGAAGAAGATCGGCAAGGAGCGGGCCCGGACCGACCTACGCGTTCAAATCCCTCCGCGACGCCGGCGCCGTCCTGGCCTTCGGCTCGGACTGGACGGTCGCGCCCATGGATCCCGTCTCCGGGCATCTATGCGGCCGTGACGCGGGCGACGTCGGACGGCAGGAACCCCGGCGGCTGGATCCCGGAGGAGAAGATCTCCGTCGAGGAGGCCGTCCGCGGCTACACGACCGGCGGCGCCTTCGCCGAGTTCGCCGAGAACGAAAAGGGGACGATCGAGGCCGGGAAGCTGGCCGACCTGGTCGTCCTGGACAAGGATCTCTTCGCGCTTCCGCCCGACCGCCTCCGCGACGCCCGGGTCATCATGACCGTCGTCGGCGGAAAGGTCGTGTACGAAACCCCGAAATGAGACATATGCGCGTGATGGACGAGATCCTCGCCCGATTCGCTCCGAACCAGAAAGAGCTCATTTCCATCCTTCACGCCGTCCAGGCCGAGTACGGCTACGTGCCCGCCCGAGGCCGTCGCCGCGATCTCCCGTTTCCTCCGAACCTCTCGGAAGGCGAGGTCTTCGGGGTCCTGACCTTCTATCAGGGCCTTCGCCCTCGAGCCGCGCGGGAAGTTCCTGATCACGGTCTGTCTGGGAACGGCCTGCCACGTCCGGGGCGGGGCCAACATCGCCGACGAGCTGGAAAGGCGGCTCGGGATCAAGGCCGGAGCCGACGACCCCCGACCGGCTGTTCACCCTGGAGACCGTCAACTGCCTCGGCTGCTGCGCCATCGGCCCGGTGGTCGTCGTCGACGGGACATATCATTCCCATGTCACGACCAAAAAGGTCGATTCCATCCTGGAGCAATGCCGGGCCGGCGGCGTGACGACATGAAAAAGCTGACGCATCCCGACGACCTTGCCGCCTGGAAGGCGGAGATCCTCGACGTCGCGGCCGCCTTTCGAGAAGACGATCGTCGTGACCTCGGGCACGTGCGGCCAGGCCAGCGGCTCGCTCCAGATCCTGCGACGCCCTGCGCCGGGAGATCGATCGACGCGGACTCGCGGAGCGGATCGGCATCAAGGTCACGGGCTGCCACGGCTTCTGCGAGATGGAGCCGAGCATCGTCATTTATCCGGAGGGCACGTTCTACAAGAAGCTCGCGCCCAAGGATGTCCCCGCGATCATCGAGGAGACGGTCCTCAACGACAGGATCATTTCCGGTCTGACCTATGACGATCCGTCGAAGGGACTGCGCTTCAGCCGCCAGAAAGAGATCCCTTTCTACGAGAAGCAGATGCGCCTTCTCACGGAGAACAATTTCCATATCGACCCGGAGCGCATCGAGGACTATATCGCCCTGGACGGCTACAGGGCCCTGGCCAAGGCCCTGTTCGACATGTCGGCCGAGGGCGTCATCGACGAGGTCAAGGCGTCCGGCCTGAGGGGGCGCGGCGGAGCGGGCTTTTCGACCGGCAGGAAATGGGAGCTCTGCCGCGAAGCCCCGGCTCACCCGAAATACATCATCTGCAATGCCGACGAAGGCGATCCGGGCGCCTACATGGACCGCAGCCTTCTCGAGGGCAATCCGCACACCGTGATCGAAGGCATGATCATCGGCGCCTACGCCATCGGCGCCTCGGAGGGATTCATCTATGTCCGGATGGAGTACCCCCTGGCCGTGAAGCACGTCACCCGCGCCCTCGAAATGGCCAGAAAATCCGGCCTCCTTGGCGAAAACATCCTCGGCTCGGATTTCCATTTTGACATCCGCATCGTCCAGGGCGCCGGCGCGTTCGTCTCCGGCGAGGAGACGTCCCTGATGGCTTCGATCGAAGGCCGCAAGGCCCATCCGCGGCAGCGGCCCCCGTTCCCCGCCCAGGAAGGGTTGTGGGGAAAGCCGACGAACATCAACAACGTCGAGACCTGGGCCAACGTGCCGTTGATCATCGACAGGGGCGCCGGCTGGTTCGCCGGGATCGGAACCGAAAAAAGCAAGGGAACGAAGATCTTCTCGCTCGTCGGCAAGATCAACAACACCGGCCTGGTCGAAGTGCCCATGGGCCTCACCCTTCGAGAGATCATCTTCGACATCGGCGGCGGCATCAAGAACGGCAAGGCGTTAAAGGCCGTCCAGACCGGCGGTCCTTCGGGAGGATGCATTCCCGCCGATAAGATCGACCTGGCCATCGACTACGACACGCTGGCCCAGGCGGGATCGATCATGGGCTCGGGCGGAATGATCGTCATGGACGAGGACACCTGCATGGTGGAGATCGCCCGTTACTTCCTGAATTTCACCCGGGAAGAATCCTGCGGCAAGTGCGTTCCCTGCAGGGTCGGAACGCGGCAGATGGAGGAGATCCTGACCCGGATCACCGAAGGGAAAGGGGAGCCGGGGGACATCGGGCGGCTCGAGGAGCTGGCCAACACGGTCAAGCAGGGGTCGCTCTGCGGGCTCGGCCAGACGGCCCCCAACCCGGTCCTGACGACGCTCCGCTATTTCCGGAGCGAGTACGAAGCCCACATCCGGGACAAGAGCTGCCCCGCCCATGTCTGCAAGAATCTCATCGCTTTCGTCATCGAGCCGGACAAATGCGTCGGCTGCCTGCTTTGCCTGAAGAACTGTCCGGTCGGGGCGATCCGGGGCGAACTCAAGAAGATCCATACCGTGGACCAGGCGCTTTGCGTCAAGTGCGGAGCCTGCTACGACATCTGCCCGCGGAAGATCATGGCGGTCGCCCGCGTTTCGTCCAGGGAGACGGAGAAGCGATGAGACTCACGATCGACGGCCTCGAGGTCCTGGTGGAGGGCCGAAAGACCATCCTTGAGGCGGCGCGGGAAGTAGGGGTGGACATCCCATCCCTCTGCGACCACCCGCGTCTCCTCCCGTTCGCGGGTTGCCGAATGTGCCTCGTCGAGGTCAAGGGGAAGAGGGGCTTTGTGCCCGCCTGCAGCAGCGATGCGGAGGAAGGCTTGGAGGTGAGGACGACGACTCCCGAACTCCAGGCCCTGCGCAGGCACATCCTTGCCTTGATCCTTTCCGAGCATCCCAGCGCCTGCCTGATCTGCGCCGAGAAGGATCGGTGCGATGATCTGAAATCGACCATCCGCAAGGTGGGAGAGGTCACCGGCTGTGTCCTTTGCGGGGAGAACGGGCGCTGCCGCCTCCAAGATGTCGTCCGGACCGTCGGGCTCGACAACCTGGAGTTCCGGTCCGTCTACCGGGATCTCGAGATCCGCCGGGACGATCCGTTCTTCGACAGGAACAACAATCTCTGCATCCTCTGCGGGAGGTGCGTCAGGGTCTGTCACGAGGTCCGCGGCGCTTCGGTCCTCTCCTTCGTTGCCCGGGGCTCTTCCGCGGTCGTCGGCACGTCTTTCGACAGGACGCTCTTCGCGTCCGGCTGTCAGTTTTGCGGGGCCTGCGTCGATGTCTGTCCCACGGGCGCGCTGACGGAAAGAGCGGTCCGGCCCGAAGTCCTTCCGGAAAAGACCGGTCCGGTCACTTGCCCTCTCTGCGGGATGGGGTGCAGGCTGGATGTCGAGATCGCCCGGAAACGGGTCCTGGCTTCCCGCCCCTCGGAGACGGGGCCGGTCAACCGCGGCCAGGCCTGTGTCAAGGGCCGGTTCGCGGTGAGAGATGCCGTGATGGACCGGAGGCGTGTCCTCGATCCCCTGCTCAGGTCGGGAGAAGGACAGCACCCCGTTCCCTGGGACAAGGCCGTGGAATTCGCCGCCGCCAAGCTGTCCGAATTCAAGGGGGACGAGGTGGCCCTGGTCGTTTCGCCTCAATCCGCGGTGGAAGACCTCTACCTCCTCTATAAGTTCGCCCGGGAGGGGATGAAGACCGCGGCGGTCGGGCCCGTAGGGGGACCATCCCTCCTCCAGGATTGCCGGGACATGGCTCGCAGGCACGGGATCGATCTCCCGTTGAATTTCGATATCCGCGAGCTCGGAGACGCCGCGGCGTTCTTCGTTCTTGGGGCGAACCTCCCTCTCAGCCACCCGATGATATGGATCGAGGTCTTCGCCGCCCTCCGGAAAGGCGCGGAACTCCATATCGCCCATTCCGGGGCCCTTTCTCTCGGCCGTCATGCGTCATCGCGAGTCAGGCTTCGGCCGGGCTCGGAGGGAGTTCTGCTTTCCGCGCTGTCCGGGCTCATCCGGGGCGGAAAGGCGGCGACCGGGAGCACAAGAAATATTCCGGCGGGGAATGCGGCGGACCTCTTGGGGATCCCGGTCGGGGAACTGGAGTCCTTGGCGACGGCGTTGTCGACGAAGAAACCGCTTTTTATCCTTGCCGGGCCGGGGCTCGTCAGCCAGCCGGGAGGGGAGAGAAATCTGGAAGCCCTTTGGAACCTGTCCCATGCCCTGGGCGCGCGGCTCGTCCCGCTGGCCGGATCGATCAACGAGCGCGCGATCATGGAGCTGAGGGAGTCTTTCTCCGCGGGGGATATGAAATGGGACCGGGTCCTGGATGGGATCCGGACGAAAAGGATCCGGGCCCTCTATCTTGCCGGCCCGGCCCCGGAGTTGGGCGAGGAAAAGCCCGATTTCCTTTTATCCCAGACGCCTTTCATAGACGGGAACACGGGAATAGCCGACGTTGTCCTGCCCGCGGCGACCTTCGTCGAATCCGGAGGCACGTTCATCAACGTGGAGGGCCGAATCCAGACGTTCGAGCCGGTCCTGGAGACCAGGGGCGGTTCGAAGCCTGACGGGATGATCGTGTCCGAGCTGGCGGAGAAAATGGGGATCCCCGGGTTCCATGCCCCCTCGCGTGACCATCTCCGAAAAGAGATCCGGGGTCTCTGTCGAGCTTTTGCAGAAGCCTTCCCGGAAACCTCGACTTCCCCGGTTTCCGGTTTCCTGAAAGAAGAACGGTTTGGAATGAAAGATCAGATCCCCTCGGGCGGCGGGTTCGCGACCGCGGCGCCGACCGGGGAATATCCATTCCTGCTCAGAGCGTTCCCCATGTCGACGCTGTACCGGGGAATGGACCTCGCTCAGGAGATCAAAGGGCTGAGAAAGATCAGGGATCCGCGCCGGATCTTCATGAATGCGGACGACGCGCGTGTTCTGGGTTTGGAAGAAGATGCGGAGATCGAGGTCGAAGCCGCCCGCGGCCTGATGAACGGCGTGGTCAAGATCTCGGACGACGTCGCTCCGGGGGGGCTGGAGATGGGCTTGAAACCATCGGGCCCGGAACCGCTGGCGTTTCTCGCGGCGGGCGTCGTTCCCGTGAGGATAAGGAGAAAGAGCTGATGGCCCGGATCCTCCGTCGCGAACGCCTCGTCCCCAACATCCACGTCCTTGAGGTCCACGCGCCCGAGGTAGCGGCCAAATGCGCTCCGGGACAGTTCGTCATCGTCATGCCCGATAGGACGGGAGAGAGGATCCCGCTGACCATCGCCGACTGGGACCCGGCCCGCGGGTCCGTGACGTCCGTCTTCATGGTCGTCGGGACGTCCACGCAGAAACTCTCCCGCCTCAAGGCGGGGGACGAGGTCCCGGTCTATGCCGGACCGCTCGGCAAGCCCTCCGAGATCCGGAATTTCGGGACGGTCCTTTGCGCCGGAGGCTGCTTCGGCATCGCCGCGATCCATCCGGTCGTCCGCGCGCTAAAGGCCGCCGGTAACCGGGTCCTGACCCTGTTGGACGCCAAGGCCGGGTACCTACTGTATTGGGAGGACAAGATCAAGGCGATGAGCGATCGCCACTGGGTCGCTTCGCGCGATCCCCGTTTCCACGAGAAAGACTATATCTCGAAGACCTTGGACGGCGTTCTCAAAGAAGAGAAGGTCGACCGGGTGGTGGCCATCGGCTGTACGTATCTCATGTCGTCCTGTTCGGAGACGACCCGCCCCCTGGGCATCAGGACGATTGTCAGCCTCAACCCCATCATGGTCGACGGGACGGGGATGTGCGGGGCCTGCCGGGTCACGGTCGGGGGCGCGACGAAGTTCGCCTGCGTCGACGGGCCGGACTTCGACGGCCACGCCGTGGACTGGGCGGAGCTTTATGCGCGCCGGCGGTCCTATTTCGACGACGAGATCCGGTCGCTCTGCGATTGGGAAGAGAGGACGTTCCCGTGACGGCGCCAAAAGAGATCTCCGCCGGGCTCAAGGCCTGTCTCAAGGCCGAGTACGACAAGGAATGGCGCAAGGAGCTCCGGAAATCCGTCCCGGTGAAGGAGCGGATGAAGATCCCGCGGCAGAAGATGCCCGAGCGGGAGGCCGGAGAGAGGAACCGGGACTTCGGGGAGGTCAACCGCGGACTTGCCGCGGAGGCCGCTGTCCTTGAGGCCCGCCGATGCCTCGATTGCGCCAACCCGCAGTGCGTTTGCGGGTGCCCTGTGGCCATCGATATCCCGAGTTTCGTCAAGCTCGTCGAGAAGGGCGACTTCGCCGGCGGGGCCCGCAAGATCAAGGAGACCAATGCCCTGCCGGCCATCTGCGGCCGTGTCTGCCCCCAGGAGACCCAGTGCGAAGTGGTCTGCAATCTCGGCAAGATCGCCGGGTCGCCCGTCGCCATCGGCAACCTCGAGCGCTTCGTCTCCGACTTCGAGCGGACGGCGGGGGCGGTCTTCATCCCCGAGATCCCGCCGCCGACGGGACACAAGGTCGCCGTCATCGGGGCCGGCCCGGCCGGCCTGACCGTGGCCGGGGAGCTGGCGAAGAAAGGCCACAAGGTGACCATCTTCGAGGCCCTCCACATCGCGGGCGGCGTCCTCGTCTACGGGATCCCGGAGTTCCGCCTGCCCAAGGCCATCCTCAGGTCCGAGGTGGACTACCTGGAGAAGCTCGGCGTGGAACTGCGGATGAACTACGTCGTCGGCCGGACGGCGAGCCTCGAAGACCTGAGGAAGGAGGGGTACGGGGTCTTTTTCATCGGGACCGGGGCGGGCCTGCCGAACTTCATGAAGATCCCCGGCGAGAACCTGGTCGGCGTCTATTCCGCCAACGAGTACCTGACGCGGGTCAACCTGATGCGGGCCTACGAGTTCCCCGACTACGACACGCCCGTCGTCCTCGGGAAGAGAGCCGCCGTCATCGGGGGCGGGAACGTGGCCATGGACTCGGTCCGGAACGCCAAGAGGCTCGGGGCCGAACGCGCCGTCATCATCTACCGGAGGTCGCGGACCGAAATGCCCGCCCGGATCGAGGAGATCAAGCACGCCGAGGAAGAGGGGATCGAATTCCACTTCCTGACGACCCCGGTCCGGTACATCGGCGACGCCACGGGGCGCGTGACGACGATGGAATGCCTCCGCATGGAGCTCGGGGAACCGGACGCTTCGGGGCGCCGGCGGCCCGTTCCCGTCCCCGGCTCCGAGTTCCTCACGGAGGTCGACCTCGTCGTCGTAGCCATCGGCCAGAGCCCGAATCCTCTCATCCTCCAGACGACGGACGGCCTCAAGGCGGGCAAATGGGGGAACATCGAGGTCGACTGGAAGACCATGGCGACGAGCCTCCCCGGGGTCTTCGCGGGCGGCGACATCGTCCGAGGCGGAGCCACCGTCATCCTGGCCATGGGGGACGGCCGGACCGCCGCCGCCGAGATGGACGCTTACCTGAAGAAGCCGTGAACCAGCCGAAGCTTTTCGCCGCCGCCAAAGGCCACATCGGAACCGACGAATCCGGGAAAGGGGATTTCTTCGGCCCGCTCGTCATCGCCGGTTTCTTCCTCCCCGACGGAGGACGCGGTCCTGCGCGAGCTCGGGGTCAAGGATTCCAAGAGGACTTCGGACAACAGGGCGAGGGAGATCGCCGGCGTCCTGCGCTCGGGTTATGTGTGCTCCGTCGTCTCGATCGGGCCGGAAAAATATAACGAGCTTTACGCGAAGCTTCGGAACCTCAATCGGCTCCTGGCCTGGGGCCACGCCCGGGCGATCGAGAACATCCTGGAGCGTGTGGACTGCGAACGGGCGGTCACCGACCAGTTCGGCGACAAGTCCCTGGTCCTCGACGCCCTGATGAAAAAGGGGCGATCGATCGAGCTCGTCCAACAGCCGCGGGCCGAGGAGGACCTGGCCGTCGCGGCCGCTTCGATCCTCGCCCGGGCCGAGTTCCTGGACCGGCTCAAGGCCCTTTCGCGTGACGCCGGGATCGAGCTGCCCAAGGGGGCCGCGCCCCTGGTCGAGGAGGCCGGCGTCCGGCTCGTCAAGGCGTCGGGCCCTGATGCCCTCGGCAGCTTTGCCAAACTGCATTTCAAGACGACGGCGCGCGTCCTCGCCGCCGCGGGCTAAGCCCATGATCGTCCTGCTGAAGATCGGTTTCATCATTGCCCTTCTGCTGTTCCTTATTCGGAAGAAGGCCGACCTGGGACTCGTCCTCTTCTCGACGGCGCCCTGACCGCCGTCCTGTTCGGGATGCCGGCGGCAGTTCTCGCGGAACGCCGGCAAGGCCGTCATCGCCGCCGAGACACTGAAGCTCGTCGGGGTCGTCATTCTCGTCCTTTACCTCGGGAACTTCCTCCAGGCGGCGGTCATTTCCGGCGGATGGTCGACGCCCTCAGGAACCTCGTCGACGATCCCCGGCTGATCCTCGCCATCCCGTCGGCCTTCATCGGCCTCCTGCCCATGATGGCCGGGGCGATGATGGGCGCGCCCATCGTGGACGAGGCGGCGAAGCGTTGGGACCTCACCCCGGCCTGGAAGACGTTCTTCAACTACTGGTTCCGTCACATCTGGGAGTACAGCTGGCCGCTCTACATCAACCTGATCCTCGCCGCGGCCATCTGCCGTGTCCCGATCACGAGGATCTGCCGTCACCCAGTTCCCGTTCACGTCTGGTCGCCATCGCGGCGGGTCTCGTCGTCCTTTTTCGCCGCGTCCCGTTCCTGCCGAAGACGCACGACAACCCGAAGACCCTCAAGGACGTCCTCAAGGTCTTCCTCAGCATCTGGCCCATCCTGACGGCCGTCATCCTCGTTTTCGTCTTCAAGTTGGGCATGCTCGCTGGCCCTCGGCGTCGGCGAGCGTCCTGACCCAGGTCTTCGCCCGGATGAGACTCCGGGAGCGCCTGCGGTCATCGCGGAGAGCCTGTCGCCGAAGATCGTTCTCCTGACCGTCGCCTTGATGGTCTTCAAGCGGATCCTCGAAACTTCGGGGGCCCTGGACGCCGTGATCCGCGTCGTCCCGCCCCGCGGGTTGTCGGGGTATGTCCTGCTGTTCGCGGCGCCGTTCGTCGTCGGTCTTCTCACGGGGGTCAACCAGGCCTTCGTGGCCATCGCCTTCCCGCTCCTCGTCCCCATCATCGGGCAGGGGAAACCGGACATGATGCTCCTGGCTTTCGCCTATGTCAGCGGGTTCGTCGGCATCCTTCTTGTCCCCGGCCCACCTCTGCCTGGCCCTGACGGCCGATTATTTCAAGGCCCCGCTCAAGGACGTCTATAGGATCCTCGTGGGCCCGACGCTGGCCGTGTTCCTGTCGGCCCTAGCCGCTCTGGTCGTATCCCGGCTCCTCATGTAGGCGACCGGGGGATCGCCTTCCCGGACCCCTGGCTACGGCGATGAAGGCCACCCCATTCCCCCCTCCGCTACGGGGGGGCTTCGGGGCGGCTTTCATCGCCGCACCTTGTAAAGACCCTCATCGCCATCGATGTCTTCTGACTGCCTTGACAAGCGATCACGGATGGCCGATAAATGAAGCCTGACGGAACGGAGGACCCCATGTCCGGCACGAAGAGGCTTTACTTCGAAGACGCCTACCTGACAGAGTTCGATGCCCGTGTCGTCGAAAGGCGCGAGATCGAAGGCCGACCCGCGGTCGTGCTCGACCGGACGGCGTTCTATCCCGAGGCGGGAGGCCAATCCTCGGACCGGGGCACGCTCAACGATATCGCGGTCGTCGATGTCGTCGAGGACGGGGAGACGATCCTCCACGTCCTTGCGGCGCCGATCGATGCGGAGACCGTCCACGGCACGGTCGATCGAACGAGACGGTTCGACCGGATGCAGCAGCACAGCGGCCAGCACATCCTCTCCCAGGCCTTCTATGAGATCCTCAAGGGGGCGACGCTCTCGTTCCACATCGGGGACGATGTTTCGACTCTCGAGATCGGAGTTCCGAAGATCTCCGATACCGACCTCGACCGCGTCGAGGCCCGGGCCAATGCCGTGGTCTTCGCAGACCTCGAGATCAAGACCTATTTCTTGCCTGAGTCCGACATCGGGACGGTCCCGCTCCGGAAGCCTCCGAAGAAAGGGGAGGGAGGGATGATCCGCGTCGTCGAGGTGGACCGGTTCGACCACTCCGCCTGCGGCGGCACCCATTGCCGGAGGGCGGGGGAGGTCGGGCTGATCAAGGTCGTGAAATGGGATAAGATCCGGGGCAATTTGCGCTTCGAGTTCGTCTGCGGCGGGCGCGCCCTCAGCGATTATCAGGACAAGAACAGGACCGTCCGGCACGCCGCCGCGGCATTCTCGGTCTCGGACCGGGACATTCCGTCCGCGATCGACAAGGCCCAGGTCGAATTCAAAGCCCTGAAGAAGCGGGCCCGGAGGCTCGAGGAGCGGCTGCGCCGCCTTCGAGGCCGGGGCAGATGGTCCGGGAGGCCGCAGGCAAGGTCATCCGGGCGGTGTTCGAAGACCGGAGCCCCGAAGAGGCGCGTTTCCTCGCCCTCAATATCATCAAGCAGGGGGAGTTTCTCGTCCTCTTCGCCGCTCCCGGCGAAGGGCGGAGCCATATCATCCTCGCCGCCTCGGAGGCACTCGGGTTCGATGCGAGGACGCTCATCCCGGCGATCGCCGGGGTCCTCGAGGCCCGAGGCGGCGGCAGCCCTTCCCTCGTCGAACTCGTCACGACGGAGACCGCAAAGGTCGCCGCGGCCCTTGACGCGGCCCGGACGCAGATCGACGCGACTTTACGTTCTTGAATTATGTCGGAATGGCCTTCAGGATATCTGCGATAAAGGCCTCGAGGGGGAAGTCGCCTTTGGTCGTCATCCCCAGCCGGACGACAACCAGATGTCGCGAGGGAATGACCACCGTGATCTGATCCTGGTATCCGTGTAATTTGAACATATCCGGGGGCAATGTCGGGTAAAGCCTCTCATCCGGCCGCCCCGCCGGACCCCTGTTCAGCCAGGTTTGGGCGCCGTAATCGCCGCTCCCCGATGTCGGCGAAGGCGTCGTCATGAACTCCACCCAGCCCTCGGGCAGCACTCTTTGGCCCTCCCACACGCCTCTATTCAAAAGAAGGAGCCCGAAACGCGCCCAGTCCCGGGCCGAAGCATAAACATACGAAGCGCTGGAAAAGGTCCCCGACGCATCCGGTTCGATGAGGGCGCTCCTCATGCCGATCTTATTGAACAGGGACCGCCGCGGAAACGCGAAATAGTCCTCCCGGCTCGCGAACGACTGCCGGATCAGGCGGGAGATGATATTGGTCGTTCCGCTCGAATAATTGAACGCGGATCCGGGCTCGGCGACAAGCGGCAGTCCGGCGGCGTAAGCCGCCATGTCGGGCATGGTGAAGAGCATGCGATTGACGTCGGAGACGGGCTTCGTCTCGTATTCCTCGTCGAATTCGAGTCCGTCCGACATCCACAAGAGCTGTTCAAGGGTGATCGCGCCGCGCCGGTCGCCCGGTCTTTTCCACTCCGGTACGGACGCCGGTCCCTTGAGCGAGAGCTTCCCCTCGCCTGCCCGGAGACCCGCCAGCGCCGCGGTCACGGTCTTCGACATGGACCAACCGATGAGCGGCATGTCGCGGGTATAGCCGGGCGCATAACGTTCCGCGACGATCCGGCCCTGATAGAGGACGACGACCGCCCGGGTGCGGAGAGGCCGGGCCGGCTCGGACTCGGCGAAAACGCGGTCCAAGGCCTCTTCGAGCCGAGGCCGCTCGATGCCGGCGGGGAGCTCCCCCGGATTCGCGAGATCTCCCGTCGGCCAGGCGACCGATGCCGGATCTGCGGGCCAGGGATCCGGGATTCGAACCGGCCAGGACCGGACGGTCTCTTCCGGAACGCCCGACAAAAGAACGGCACCCAGCTTATCCAAATAAACAGCCCTGGCCTTGAACAGGCCGAGCGTCGAAGAGACGACGGACTTCTTGTCCTCATCGATCCGGGACCTGACGATGCTCAGGAGAGGATGGATGGCGATGTCCTCCCGGAGGACGGTCTCCGGGTCCCTTTTCGAGACAAAAACCGCCGAGCACAGGATCTTCGCCTGATAGCCTGCCGCTATGGAGAGCTGGGTGGCAAAGTCGTTCTTCTCAAAAAGAAAAGCGAGGAAGAGGACGATGCAGAGCGCCGCCGCCGCGGCCCAAAACCCCTTTTTTCTGAAAATGGGCATGATCTACTCGTATCTCAGCGATACGATGGGGTCCATGCGGGCGGCCTTCTGGGCCGGGAAGATGCCGAAGAAAAGCCCGATGGAGATCGAGACGACCAGCCCCGCGACGATCGACCAGGGAGAGACCGTTGCCGGGAGCGGGGTCGCGGCCCGGACGAGAAGGGCGATCCCGAAGCCGACAAGGACCCCGAGGATCCCGCCGGTCCCGGTCAGGACGATGGCCTCGATCAGAAACTGACGGAGGATGTCCCGGGCCTTGGCCCCGAGGGCCTTGCGGATCCCGATCTCGCGCGTCCGCTCCTTGACCGAGACGAGCATGATGTTCATGACCCCGATGCCGCCGACCATCAGCCCGATCGACGAGATGACGATCATGACGAGGAAGGCCGCCCCGGTCAGCTGGTTGTAGAGGTCGAGCATCGTGTCCTGGGTGAAGATGGCGAAGTCGTTGGGCTTCCCGTAAGGCACCTTCCTCCGCTGGCGGAGGAAGTTCGTGACCTGCTGGATGGCCGCCTCCATGTCGCCGTGCTTCCGCGGCGCGGTATCGATCTCGAGGAGTCCTTTTCGTAGGGGAAGGATTTCATCAGCGCCGTGATGGGGATGCCGACGAAGTTGTCCCGGCTCTGGCCGAACATCTGGCCCCGCTTGCTCAGGACGCCGACGACCGTGAACTTCTCGGCCCCGACGCGGATCTCCTTGCCGACGGCGCTCTCGTGGGGGAAGAGGATCTCGGCCAGCTCGAAGCCGAGGACGCAGACCGGGCTGCTGTGGGTGATCTCGGATTCGGTCAGTTGCCGGCCCTCCTTCGGGAGGTAGAGGGACATGACCACGGGGAACTTCTCGTTGAACCCCATGATCATGGAGCTGTCGCTCTTGATGTTCCGGTACTTGATGTCGATCTGTTCGAAGAGGCTCGGCGATGAGGCTGACGGCGACGGCCTTGACCAGGGGGCATCCCTGTTTCGATGGCCTTGGCGTCGTCGAGCGTCAGGTCCTTCCGCGCGCGCTCTTCCTCGGTCCGCTCGCCCATCTGGACCGGTTCGTACTTCTGGATCATGATGAGGTCCGAGCCCGCCGATTCGAGTTCGGCCCGGAACGACTTGTTGAGGCCTTGGATGACGGAGACCATGCCGATGACGGTCATGACGCCGATGACGATGCCCAGGACCGTCAGGAAGGACCGGAGCTTGTGTGCCCGGATGGAGTCGAGGGCCATGCGGAAGACCTCGCGGAATATGCCGAGACGGATCATTGTTCCGTCCTCAGCGCCTCGACGGGGTCGAGCCGGGCGGCCCGGTTGGCCGGGTAGAGCCCGAAGAAGAGCCCGATGGACGTGGACATGACGACGGCCAGGACCACGGACACGGGTTCGACGCGCGACGGCATCGAGGTCGCGGCCGTGACGATCCTGGCGATCAGGACGCCCAGGGCGATGCCGATGACGCCGCCCCAGAACGCCATGAACGAGGATTCGATCAGGAACTGGAACAGGATGTCCCGGCGCCGGGCCCCGACGGCCATCCGGATGCCGATCTCCTTGGTCCGCTCCGTCACCGAGACGAGCATGATGTTCATGATGACGATGCCGCCGACGACCAGGGCGATGGAGGCGATGGCGATCATCGCGAAGTAGATGCCCGACGTGGCCGTCTTGTAGAACTGGATGAATGTCTCCGACGTCCGGAAGGAGAAATCGTCCGGATCGTTGTACGACCGCTTGCGCCAGGAGCGGAGGAGGGTCCGGACCTCGTCCTGGGCGCGCGCCATTTGCTCCTGCGAGGCCGTGTGGATATTGATCTCGATCGAGCGGCGCAGGCCGTAGGCCTTCCCGAAGGTCGTGATGGGGATGCGGACATAATTATCCTGGGAGAACCCGAGGATCTTTCCCTTCTTCTTCCCGGCCCCGATGACGAGGAAATCGTCCGAGCCGACCTTGATCCGGCGGCCCACCGGGTCGGCGCCCTCGAAGAGCTTTTCGGCGACGTCGGCGCCGATGACGCAAACGTAGCGGGAATGGTCCTCGTCCTCCTTCTGGATGTGGCGGCCGGCGTCCAGCTCGATGGTCGACCCGATGATGTGGTCGAGGTGGGTTATGCCCCGGACCTCGGCATCCTTGAGGGACCGGTTGCGGTACTTGACGGTCCGTGCGGTGCTCGTGCTCGCCCCGACGAGCTCGCACGCTCCGCAGGACGCCCGGAGGAGGCGCATCTCGTCCAGGGTGATGTCCCGCCGCTTCATCTGCTCCTTGAACTCCTTGAGCGAGGTCCCGATCATCGAGAACTTGGAGACCGAGAAATCGTTGGCCCCGTAGAAGGACATCTTCGTGTAGACGTAGTTGTTGAGCCCCTGGATGACGGAGATGACGGCGATGATGGTCAGCACCCCGATGATGATGCCGAGGAGCGTCAGGAACGTTCGGAGCTTGTTGGAGCGGAGCGCGACCATGGCCATCGCAAACGATTCCCGGACCTGCAGTTTCGCCATGTCCTCTTTCCGTAGTATCCTTCCCTTGAATATACGGCCGGAGAGGGATTCGGTTCAAGGGGCGCGGCGAGCCTTGACTTTGCGGCCCGGCGTGCGACAATGGGGGAAAGGCACGGATATCGTCGCCGGGCCGGGAAACGGCCGAGGAGGAATGTCATGAAGAAAACGATCGCGGGTCTCGTCCTGGTCGCGACGCTCGTCGTCGCCGCCCCCGATGCTGGGGCAGGGATCATCTACCTGGGAGTGCAGGGCGGCGTTTCGCGGCAGAAGGCCAGCCTCTCGGGCATCACGTTCGACACCGACACCTCGTTCCTGTACGGCGTCCGGGCCGGCGTGAAGCTCCTGTCGCTCGCTGTGGAACTGAATTACTTCCAGGCGGCCCATAACCTGACGACCGGCGGGCTGATGGCGCCGACGTGGAGCGACCGGGAAGTCGATTACAGCTACCTCGGGGTCAACGTGCGCTGGATCATCCTGCCCCTGCCCATCGTCAACCCCTACCTGACCGCCGGCTACGGCTACTACACCGCGGACATTCACAACATCGACAAGGACAAGAACGGCGGCTTCAACGTCGGCGCGGGCGTGGAGCTCATGCTGGGGAAGAGCTTCTCGCTCCTGGCCGAGGGGAAGTACCACCACGTCAGCCTGGACATCGACGCCCAAAAGATGAAGCTCGGCAACTTCACGCTGAGCGGCGGGCTGAACTTTTACTTCTGAGGCCCGTCCCGCCCGATGCTCGTCCGCCTCAATAAATTCCTGTCCCAGGCCGGCGCGGCCTCCCGGCGCGAGGCCGACCGGCTCATCGTGGACGGGCGGGTCAAGGTCAACGGCCGCGTGGAGGCCGAGCTCGGGACAAAGATCGACGACGCACAGGACCGGGTCGAGCTCGACGGCCGGGCGGTCCGGAAGGACGAGCGCCCCGTCCACGTCCTCATGCATAAGCCGGTCGGGGCCGTCGTTTCCCTCCGGGACCCCTTCGGGCGGACCACCGTCCGCGACCTCCTCGTCGGGCTGAAGGCCCGCGTCTTCCCCGTGGGGCGGCTGGACACGGATTCGAGCGGGGCGCTCCTCCTCACCAACGACGGCGATCTTGCTTTCCGGCTGGCCCACCCGCGGTTCGAGGTCCCGAAGGTCTATCTGGCCAAGGTCGAAGGCGTTCCTTCCGATGAGAGCCTCGAAAAGCTCCGGAAGGGGATCTTTCTCGAAGGGAAGAGGACCTCCCCGGCCAAGGCCTCCCTGATGTCGCGGTCAGGCCAGCGCGGGCTGGTGAAGATCACGATCCATGAGGGGCGGAAGCGGGAGGTCCGAAAGATGCTGGAGGCCCTGGGCCACCCGGTCCAGGACCTCAAGAGGATCGAATTCGCCGGACTCACCCTCGAGGGCTTGAGGCCCGGCGCCTGGCGCCTCCTCGACGCCGGCGAGGTCCGCAGGCTCCGGAAGCGCGCGGGCCTCGAATAGGCGGTCAGGCCTCCTTCTCGGATTCGGCCTGGAACTTCCTCCATCCCCGAGCCAGGCGGCGGAGCTCGGCGTCGACGAGGGCGTTCACGGTCCCTTCTTCGAACGTCCCGTCCTCCCGGGCCGAGCCGGCCTCGATCCCTGTCAGGATCTCGATCCCCTCGTCGATGGCCGAGACCGGGTAGACGTGGAACGTCCCCGCGGCGACGGCCTCGACGACGTCCCTCCGGAGCATCAGGTCCTGGACGTTGCGCCGCGGGATGATCACGCCCTGGTTCCCCGTGAGCCCGCGGGACCGGCAGACGTCGAAGAAGCCCTCGATCTTTTCGTTGACGCCGCCGATGGGCTGGATCTCTCCCTTCTGGTTGAGGGAGCCGGTGACGGCAAGGTCCTGGCGGAGGGGAACCCGGGACAGGGAGGACAGGATGGCGTAGACCTCGGTGGAGGAGGCGCTGTCCCCGTCGACGCCCGAATAGGATTGCTCGAAGGCCAGCGAGGCGGACAGGGCGAACGGCTTTTCCTGGGCGTATTTCCCCCGCAGGTAGCCGCCCAGGATGAGGACTCCCTTGTTGTGGGTGCTCCCGCTCATGTCCGCTTCGCGCTCGATGTTGATGACCCCGGCCCGGCCCATGGCCGTCCGGGCGGTGATCCGGGTGGGTTTCCCGAACATGAACTGGCCCGTATCGTAGACCGAGAGGCCGTTGACCTGGCCGACGACCGCCCCCGCGGTGTCGATCATCAGCGTCCCTTCCTCGATCATCTCCTGGATCTTGTCCTCGATGAGGCTGACCCGCTCGAACCGTTCCAGCACGGCCTTCTCGACGTCGTCCCGGCCGACGGCCGTCCGGCCTTCCTTCCGGGCCCAGTAGCTCGCCTCGCGGACGACGTCCGCGATGATGTGGAAACGGGTCGAGATCTTCTTCCGGCGGCCGGCGACGCGCGCCCCGTATTCGAGGATGGCCGCGACCCCGTCCCTGCCGAAGGGGACGAGCCGGTCGTCGTCGCAGATCTTCTTGATGAACCGGGCGTACTCGGCGGCGGTCGCTTCCGTCCGCGTCATCTCCGCGTCGAACTCGGCCTTGATCTTGAAGATCTTCTTGAAGTCCTCGTCGGCGGAGTAGAGGAGGTTGTAGACGTAGGAGTCGCCGATCATGACGACCTTGACGTTGCAGGGGATGGGCTCGGGCTTGAGCCGCGAGGTCGCGAACAGGAACATCGCGGCGAAGTTCTGGATCTCGAAGATCTGGTTCCGGAGGGTCCTCTTCAGGGTCGCCCAGACGCCCGGCTCGACGAGGGCGTCGAGAGCGTTGAGGACGAGGTAGCCGCCGTTGGCCTTGAGAAAGGAGCCGGCCTTGATGCGGGTGAAGTCCGTCTGGCCGACGCCGTAGGGGCGGGTGAGGACGGACTCGATCGAGCCGAAGAGATTCATGTAATTCGGGTTCGTCTCGATGACGACCGGGGCGCCCTTCTGGTCGGAGTTGTCCACGAGGAGGTTGACCCGGTATTCGAGGAACGGGTCCCCCGGATCCTTCTCCGCCTCGTCCTTTTTCTGGTTCTTGAAGAGGTCGATCGTCCGGACCAGGTTCTCCTCGACCTGGCCGAGGTAGTCGTTGATCCGGGGAGAGGCGAACGACGCCCGGACCTCGTCGACGCCGCCCTTGATGACGGGCGTGATCGCCTCGACGTCCCAGTCCCGGAGCAGGGTCCGGGTCTCTTCGTCGGTCTCCTTGAGGAATTCGAAGACGGCCTCGAGCCGGACGGTCAGCTTTTCGTAGCCCGCCCGGAGCTCGTCCACGGTCTTCCTGTCGAGCTTCTTCTCTTTGACCAGGGCTTCCAGCTTGGCGAAGGGCACGGGGACCCCGTCCATGACGGGGATGAGGTCCGGCCTGGTGAACAGGCCCATCTGGACCTGGATGACGGAGAAGCCCATCCCGGCGGCCTCCTCCTCGAAGGATTGGAGCCTTTCCTTCTGCTTCTTCTGCTGCCGCTCGACGATCTGGTCCCGTTTTTCGGAGTAATATTTGCTCTTCAGGAGGGCCGGGACATTCGCCCGGAGCATCTCGATGAGCCGGTCCATGGCCTTGCCGAAGAGCTTCCCTCGGCCGGCGGGGAGCTCCAGGAGGAGCGGCTCGTCGGGATATTTGAAATTGTTGACGTAAAGGATGTCATCGGGGGGCGTTTCGCCTTTTTCCAGCTGTTCGAGCAGCCGCTTGACGGTCGTCGTCCGGCCTGTCCCCACCATGCCGGTGATGAAGATGTTATAGCCGAGGCTTGTGATGTCGAGGCCGGTCTGGATGGCCTTGAGGGCCCGCTCCTGGCCGATGATCTCGTCGCAATAAGGGCATTCGGAGGTCGTCTGAAAGGGGACGTCTTCGGGGGGGCACGTCCAGCGCAGGTCGTCGGGGGACAGCTCCGGGAATCCGCTCTTCGTCTTCATGGGCGTCTCCTCAACAAAGGGCTTAATCGGGGTTCCCAATTATTATCACATAATTCCGGTCCCGGCAAGCCGGGCCCGTCCCGGGTCACCGGGGAACTTTCGCGTGCAAGTCCGGCCGGGTTTTGTTAGAATTGTCCGAAGTTCGAAGGAGGGCGCGTGAGCGAAGTCCGGATCGATACGGTCGCGTCGAGAAGGGACCTCAAGCGGTTCATCCGGTTCCCCTGGAAGGTCTATCCAGGGGATCCGAACTGGGTCCCGCCTCTCCTCGTGGAGATGAAGGCGAAGCTCGACAGGGCGAAGAACCCGTTCTTCGAGCATGCCGAGATGCGGCTGTTCCTGGCCCGCCGGGGGAAGGAGACCACGGGGAGGGTCGCGGCGGTCATCGACGAGAGCCATAATCGGGTCCACGGGGAGAAGGTGGTCTTCTTCGGCTTCTATGAGAGTCTGAACCGACCCGGCGACGGCCCGGGCCCTTCTTGACGCCGTCGCGGCCTGGGGCGCCGCGCGGGGGATGGACGTCGTCCGGGGGCCGATGAACCTGTCCATGAACGACGAGTGCGCGTTCCTGGTCGAAGGGTTCGACTCTCCGCCGACGATCATGATGCCCTACAATCCGAAGTACTACCTCGACCTGATGGAGTCCTGCGGCATGGCCAAGGCCAAGGACCTTTTCGCCTTCCGTATGAGCCGCGACCACGCGGTCGCCGCCAAGGTCGCGGCCATTGTCGAGCGCTCCCAGAAGGAGATCCCGTTCACGCTCCGCCTCGCCGACATGAAGCACCTGGAACGGGAAGCGGAGACGGTGGCCCTGGTGTACAACAGCGGCTGGGAGAAGAACTGGGGATTCGTGCCTTGGACCGTGAACGAGATGAGGCACATGGCGAAACAGCTGAAGCAGATGGCCGATCCCGAGCTCGTCATTTTCGCCGAGCGGGACGGGAAGCCGGCCGGTTTCGCCCTGGGACTTCCCAACTACAACGAGATCCTCCGGGGCATCGACGGGCGCCTGTTCCCGTTCGGGTTCATCAAGCTCATGCTCAACCGTTCGAAGATCAAGGGGATGCGCGCCGCCGTCTTCGGCCTCATGCCCGAGTTCCGCCAGACCGGGTTGAGCTACCTCCTCTATGCCGAGCTCGAGAAGCGGGCCATTCGGCGAGGCTACGAATGGGGGGAGCTGTCCTGGCAGCTCGAGGACAACGAGGCCATCAATCGGTTCGCCGCCTCCATCGGGGCCCGGCTCTACAAAAGGTACAGGATCTACGAGCGCAAGATTGCCCCGCGCCCCCCGTTATGAATGGGGCCGCGGTCAGGACCCTCCCCCTTGGAAATTGGGGTCGGGCTCAGACTCCCCCCTTTGTAAAAGGGGGGCTGGGGGGAATGAATACCCCCTTTGTAAAAGGGGGGTTGGGGGGGAATGAATACCCCCCTTTGTAAAAGGGGGGCTGGGGGGATTTATGGACATCCGCCCGGAAACCGGATAAGATAAGGGCCGGATCCGAGGATCCCCGGAGGAGGAGCCATGAAGAGCTATCAAGGAACGCTTCAAGCCAAGGGCCTGAAGATCGCGATCGTGGTGAGCCGGTTCAACCAGTTCATCTCGGAGCGCCTGCTCGAGGGGGCGCTGGACGCCCTCCGCAAGCTCGGGGCCGCCGAGGCGGACCTCTCCGTCTACAAGGTCCCCGGCTCGTTCGAGGTCCCGCTCATCGTCAAGAAGATCGCCGCGTCCGGGAAGGCGGACGGCATCCTCGGCCTGGGGGCCCTCATCCGCGGGGACACGCCCCATTTCGATTTCCTGGGCGCCGAGGTCACCAAGGGGCTGGCCCAAGTCGCCCTGGATGAAGGGGTCCCGGTCTCGTTCGGCATCCTGACCGTGGACACCATCGAGCAGGGTATCGAGCGGGCGGGGGCCAAGGCCGGCAACAAGGGCTACGACGCCGCGTTCGCCCTCGTCGAGACCCTGACCCTGCTCAGGGATTCCGGCCTCAAGTGACGGGGGACCGGGGCGCTGACGATGGGGAATCGCAGGAAGGCCCGGGAGTCCGCCCTCCGGCTCCTGTTCCAGCTGGAGTTCAACGCGACCGACCCCGAGGACCTCATCCGCGGATACTGGGAGCACCAGAAGGCCGCTGACGACGTCCGGGAGTATGCCACGTGGCTCGTCCGGGGCATCCGGGCCGGGCAGGAGGAGGTCGACGGCGCCATTCAAGCCGCTTCCGAGCACTGGCGCATCGCCCGCATGGCCGTCGTCGACCGGAACATCCTGAGGATCGCCGTCTTCGAGATGCTCAGCGCGAAGACCCTCGTCCCGGCGATCGTCATCAACGAGGCCATCGAGATCGCCAAGAGATACAGCGGGGAGGAAGCCTCCGTGTTCATCAACGGGATCCTGGACGCCGTCCGGAAAGCGCTCGGGGCCGGGAAGAGACCGCCCGGCGAAGCCGGAGCTGAAACAGACAAAGAAGGGACACATGGACGAAAAAGAAGAAAAGCCGGACCGGCCGTCGTCCGGGACGGCGAAGGAAGCTAAGCTCGGCGACCAGGACCTCGCCCGGCGCGAAAAGCTCCGCAGGCTCGCCGAGGCCGGCGTGGAACTCTTCCCGCACAGGGTCGACTGGACCCACTCCGTCGCGGGCATCGTCGCGGAATTTACGATGCTCCCCAAGGAGGAGCTCGAGCTGAAGAAGCTCGCCGTGAGGGTCCCGGGGAGGATCCTGACCGTCCGGAAGATGGGGCGGGCCACGTTCTTCCACATCTCGGACGGCCGCTCCCGGCTCCAGGTCTACATCCGGGAGGACGTCGCGGGGCCGGAAGCCTACGAGAGGTTCGCGCTCCTCGACATCGGGGACGTCGTCCTCGTCGCCGGGACGCTCTTCAAGACGAGGACGGGCGAGCTCACGGTCCTCTGCGCGTCCTGGACGTTCCTGGCCAAGTGCCTCCACCCGCTCCCGGAGAAATGGCACGGGCTTCAGGACATCGAGCTCCGCTACCGCAAGCGTTACCTCGACCTCATCATGAATCCCGAGGTCGGCCAGGTCTTCCGGCTGAGGAGCGCGCTCGTGGCCCATATGCGGAGGTTCTTTGACGACCGGGGCTACATCGAGGTCGAGACGCCCATGATGCACGTCGTTCCCGGGGGGGCGATCGCCCGGCCGTTCAAGACCTTTCACAACGCCCTGGGCATGGACCTCTACCTCAGGGTCGCTCCCGAGCTCTACCTGAAACGCCTCACCGTCGGCGGGTTCGACCGCGTCTATGAGATCAACCGGAACTTCCGGAACGAGGGCGTCGACTCGGAGCATAACCCCGAATTCACGATGATCGAGTGGTATCAGGCCTATAGCGATTACGAGGACATGATGGATCTCACCGAGGTGCTCCTGAACCACCTGAGCCTGACCATCCTGGGAAAGGACGAGCTCCCGTTCGGCGAGCACCTGATCTCCTTCAAGAGGCCCTGGAAGCGGCTGAAGTTCAAGGACGCCGTCGTCCAATACAGCGGCCTGGCCCCCTCCCGTTTCGAGGACGAGAAGGGGATCATCGCGACGGCGACGGCCTTGGCGCCGGACAAGAAGCCGGCGAGCTACGCCAAGGCCCTGGCCGTCATCTTCGACAAGTTCGTCCAGCCGAAGATCGTTCAGCCGACCTTCGTCATCAACCCGCCGAAGGAGGTTTCGCCCCTGGCCAAGTCGGTCCCGGACGCCCCGGGCGAAGCCGCCCGTTTCGAGCTGATGATCGCCGGGATGGAGATCGCCAACGCTTTCTCCGAGCTCACCGACCCCGCCGAGCAGAGGGCCCGGTTCGAACAGCAGGCGGAAGAGAGGAAGAAGGGGGACGAAGAGTCCCACCGGATCGACGCGGACTACGTCGAGGCCCTCGAGTACGGCCTGCCGCCCACGGGCGGCGAAGGGATCGGCATCGACCGCCTGGCCATGATCTTCGCGAACAGGACGTCCATCCGGGACGTCATCCTGTTCCCGCTGCTCAAGCCGAAGGCCTGAGACCGTAGGGGGACGGGATGCGTTTCGAGCTGTTCGTCGCGAAGAGATACCTGACCGCGAAGCGCAAGCAGGCGTTCATCTCCGTCATCACCCTCATCTCCGTCCTCGGCATCGCGATCGGCGTCATGGCCCTCGTCATCGCCATCGCCCTCATCACCGGCTTCCAGGAGGACGTCCAGGACAAGATCCTGGGAGCGACGTCGCACATCATGGTCTCCGACCTGTCGGGCGAAGGCCTCCGGGACTACGGGGACGTCGCCGCCAAGATCGCCGGGATCAGGGGCGTGGTCTCGGTCACGCCCGTCGTCTACAGCCAGGTCCTGGTCAACGGCCCGTCCCGAAGCTCGGGCGCCCTGCTCAAGGGCATCGATCTCGGGCGGGAGGCGGCGGGCTCGGCTTGGCTGCGCAAGCTGGAGTCCGGCCGCCTGCCGGAACCCGGGCCCCAGGAAGGGCTCCTCCTGGGCCGGGAGCTTGCCTTCGCCATCGGGGCCGGCCCCGGAGACGCCGTCACCCTCCTGACGACGGCCTCCCGGCTGTCGCCGGTGGGGCTGTTCCCCAAGACCCGACGGTTCAGGGTCTCCGGGATCTTCAACACCGGACTGTACGAGTTCGATTCGTCGACGGCCCTGGCCTCCCTCGAGGCGGCCCAGAAGTTCCTGGGCTCCGAGGGGAGGATCACTTACCTCCAGATCAAGCTGGCGGACATCTTCGAGGCCGGCCGCGTCGCGGACCGGATCAAGGAGGTCATCCCCCCCGTCGCCTACGTGACGACCTGGATGGAGCTCAACAAGTCGCTCTTCTCGGCCCTCAAGCTCGAGAAGAACATCATGTTCCTGACGATCACCCTGATCGTCTTCGTGGCGGCCCTCAACATCATCGCCACCCTCATCCTGATGGTCATGGAGAAGACCCGCGACATCGGCATCCTCATGGCCATGGGGGCGACCGCCCGGAACATCCGGCGCATCTTTTTCTTCCAGGGGGCCCTGATCGGGGTCGTGGGGACCTCCCTGGGCGTCGCCCTCGGCCTCGGGTGGTGCTGGCTGGCCAACACCTTCCGCCTGATCCGGATCCCGGTCGACATCTATCAGATCTCGTTCGTCCCCTTCCGGCTGAGGGCGCTGGACCTGGCCCTGATCGTCGGGGTCAGCCTCGCCATCAGCTTCGTTTCCACGCTGTTCCCGTCCCGCAGGGCGTCCAAGACCGACCCGGTCGTCGCCTTGAAATATGAGTGACATCATCCTGAAGGCCGAAGGATCTGGCCAAGGCCTACCCCCTGCCCAAGGGCGAGCTCCGCGTCTTTGAGAACATCGACTTCGAGCTCGAGAGGGGGGATCTGGCCGCGATCATGGGGGTCTCCGGGGTCGGCAAGACCACCCTGCTCAACCTCCTGGGCGCCCTCGACCGGCCGACGTCCGGCCGGGTCTGGCTCGACGGCGAG
The DNA here is from genome assembly GCA_963813235.1 of Candidatus Aminicenantota bacterium. Lineage (GTDB taxonomy): Bacteria > Acidobacteriota > Aminicenantia > Aminicenantales > Saccharicenantaceae > JALHVH01. Next base: position 46,993 of record CAWEYF010000029.1, read on the forward strand.
GACCTCCGGACGCTGCCGGAAGCCGGGCTCTCGGCCTTGAGGAACGCGAAGATCGGCTTCGTATTCCAGTTCTTCCACCTCCTGCCCGAATTCACCGCCCTGGAGAACGTCGCCTTCCCCCTCCTCATCCGCGGGACGGGGAGGCGGGAGGCGTCGGCCCGGGCCCGCGAGATGCTCGGGGAGGTCTCCTCGGCGACAAGGCCGATTTCCGCCCCGGACAGCTCTCGGGCGGGGAACAACAGAGGGTGGCCGTGGCCCGGGCCCTGATAAATGAACCCAAGGTGCTCCTGGCCGACGAGCCGACCGGGAACCTGGACGCGAAGACCGGGGAGATGGTCCTCGAGATCATCCTGGAGCTCCACCGGAAGAGGGGGCTCTCCTCGGTCGTCGTCACCCATAACGAGAGGATCGCAGGCCGCTGCCACAAGGTCTTCGTCATGGAAGCGGGGGCCCTGAAACCAATCCCGTCCCCCGAGCGTTAGAATATCCGCAGTCCCCGTCCGTTCCGGCCGGCGGACGGTCCAATGGACACGCGAGACCAGGATATGGTATAAGGATAGGAACATGAAGAAGCTATTGCCGGCCCTCCTGTTGGCCCTCCTCCCCCTGGCAGCCTTCGCCCAGGAGACGGTGGAGAGGATCGAGATCGTCGGGAACGATCGTGTGACCAAGGAGACCATCCTCTATTACCTGTCGGCCCGGGAAGGCGATTATTTCAACGAGGAACTCCTCAAGAGGGACTTCCGCGTCCTCTGGTCGACCGGGTTCTTCGCCAACGTCCGGATCGAGCGGGCCGAGGGGACCAAGGGAAAGATCATCCGGATCGTCGTCGAGGAGAACCCGGTCATCAAGACCGTGGTCTATAAGACCGGGAAGAAGGTCAAGGAAGACGACATCGTCAACAAGCTCAAGGAGAAGGACGAGTACATCCTCCCGTATTCCTACTACAGCCCCGCCAAGGTCCAGAAGATCAAGAGGACGATCGGCGACCTCCTCGCCGAGAAGGGGCTCCAGGCCGCCAAGATCGACACCGAGGTCGCCCGGAAGGGCAAGAACGAGGTCGACCTGACGTTCCGGATCGACGAGGGGCCCAAGGTCCGCGTCGGGGAGGTCGTGTTCGAAGGCCGGTCGAAGCTCCCGGAGAGCGCCCTCCGGGAGGCCATGAAGGACAACAAGACACACAACGTCCTGTCCTGGATCGGCGGCAAGGACGTCTTCAAGCAGAACAAGATCCCCGACGACGTGGAGCTCATCAAGAAGAGGTTCCAGGAGAACGGCTACATGGAGGCCACGGTCGGCGAGCCCCGGATCGAGACGATCGAGAAACGGACGATCTTCTTCCGGAAGCAGAAGATGATGCGACTCGTCATCCCGGTCCACGCCGGCTACCTCTACCGGGTCGGCGAGATCAAGGTCGAGGGCAACAAGGCCGTCAACGGGAAATACCTGAGGAGCCTCGTCAAGCTCGAGAAAGGCCAGGTCTACAGCACCCAGGTTCGCGAAAAGGCCATCGAGAAGATGGGGGAGACCTACCGCGACGGGGGCTATCTCTACGCCCAGGTCGCACCGGTCGAGAGCCTCGACCCCAAGCGCAAGGTCGTCAACGTCACTTTCAACGTCTACGAAGGGGAGGTCGCCTTCCTCCACAGGCTGGAGTTCAGGGGCAACAACTACACCAAGGACAAGGTCATCCGCCGGGAGATGCTCATCCGGGAAGGCGACCGCTTCAGCCTGGCCTACTTCAAGGACAGCATCCTCCGGATCAAGCAGCTCGGGCTCGTCGACCTCGAGAAGGAGCCCGACATCAAGCCCAATCCCGAAGATCCCGCCCAGATCGACGTCCAGGTCAACGTCAAGGAGCTCCAGAGGAACAACATCCAGTTCACCGCGGGCTACAGCGGGTACGAGGGGACCTTCGTGGCCCTGAGCTATTCGACGGTCAACTTCCTGGGGGCGGGGGAGACCCTGGAATTCATGGTCCAGACCGGGAAGCGGGTCAAGAATTATTCGTTCGGGTTCACCGAGCCCTACCTCTTCGACCAGCCGATCACGCTGGGTTTCAATGTCTTCGACCGCAGGATCGACTATCCCTATCTTTACAATCAGAAGAGCCGGGGGGCCGACCTGACGATCGGCGCCAGGCTCTTCGGATACTGGCGGGCCAACGTCACGTATAGCTATCAGAACGTCAACGTCAGCGTGCCTCGCGGACAGCGCGTACTATGGCTATTATTCCGGGTCCATGTTCGGCGTCGGGAACTACAATATCAGCTCGATCGAGCCGCTCCTCTACCGTTCGACGGTCGACAGCCCGCTGACCCCCACGCGCGGGACGATGTGCTCCCTGTCGTTCAAGTTCGCCGGCTCGTTCCTCGGCGGCGAGATCAGCCTTTACCGGCCGAGGCTCGAGTTCGCCCATTTCCAGCCGTTCATCGCCAACCACGTGATCGGCCTCCACATGGAATACCAGTATGTCAAGCCCCTGAAGGGGTCTTCGCTCCCGTTCTGGGAGAAGTTCTATCTCGGCGGCGAGCGCTCCATCCGGGGCTACGAGATCTATACGATCGGCCCCCGAAGCTCCACGGGAGCGATCCTCGGCGGCGACAAGTCCTTCGTCCTCAACGCGGAATACATCATCCCCATCGGCGGGCCGCTCTGGGTGATCCTGTTCTACGACATGGGAAACTCCCTCGCGGCCGGCCAGAAGTTCAGCCTGAAGGGCATGTACACGTCGGCGGGCCTGGAGGCCCGGGTCTTCGTCCCGGCCCTGAGGGTTCCGTTCCGGCTGATTTTCGCGTATAATAACCCGAAGATCTACGGCGACGAATCGAATTTCGCGTTCCGCTTCGCGGTCGGCACCACGTTTTAGCGTGCCTCGCGATAGACAAAGAACAGAGGAGGCTTTTGCGATGTCAAAACGCACCGTTCATCTTTTGATCCTGGCCGTCTTCGCCCTGTCCTTCGTGTCGGCGGGCTTCGCCCAGCAGACGGGGAAGATCGGCGTCATCAATTCCCAGGTGGTCCTCGAGAAATCCGTGGAGGGCAAGAGGGTCATCGCCCAGCTCCAGGACAAGGACAAGAAGGGTCAGGGCGACCTCACCCGCTGGACAACGAGATCAAGGCCCTCGAGACCAAGCTGAGCACCCAGCGGCTGACCCTGACCGAGGAAGCGGCCCTCCAGATCAACTCGGACCTCGAGAAGAAGAGGACCGACCAGAAGAGGCTTTCCGAGGACGCCGTCCGAGAGATCCAGGAGCTCCAGTACCGACTCTTCAACAAGGTCCAGGGCGAGCTCATCCCCATCATCGAGGGCCTGGGCAAGGAAAAGGGGATGGACGTCATCTTCGACCTGGCCAAGAGCGGTGCCGTCTACGTCAATCCGGTCATCGACGTGACCGACGAGATCATCCGCCGTTACGACGCGTCCAAGGCGGCCCCGGCCAAGTGACGTTGCCGTGATCTCCATCGAAGAGATCCTGAAGAATCTCCCTCACCGGTTCCCGTTCCTTCTCGTGGACCGGGTGAAGGAGATCCACCCGGGCCGGTCCATCGTCGCCATCAAGAACGTCAGCATCGACGAGCCGTTCTTCCAGGGGCACTTCCCCGACCGGAAGATCATGCCCGGGGTCCTGATCGTCGAGGCCATCGCCCAGGCGGGAGGGATCCTGCTGTTCCATTCGATCCCGGATCCCGAGCGCAAGTTCGTCGTGCTCAGCAAGATCATCGACGCCAAGTTCCGGAAGCCCGTGGTCCCCGGGGACCAGCTGAGGCTCGAGGCCGAGATCGTGAAGCTCAAGACCAAGTTCTGCCACCTGAAGGGCCGGGCGACCGTCGACGGGGAGGTGGCCGCCGAGGGGGAGCTGGTCGCCGGTCTCCTCGACCTCGAGGACGTGAATGGGCTCCCCTGACGTCGTCATCCACCCCGCCGCGACCGTCCACCCGAAAGCCGAACTGGACGCCGGCGTCCGGGTCGGCCCCGCCTGCGTCGTCGGGCCCGACGTCCGGCTGGGGAAGAATACGGTTTTGGAATCCCACGTTTCGATCATCGGGACGACCGAGGTCGGGGCCGATTGCCGGTTCGCGCCCTTCGTGTCCGTCGGCACCGAGCCCCAGGACCTCGGTTACAAGGACGATCCGACGATGGTCCGGATCGGCGACGGCAACGTCTTCAAGGAATTCGTCTCCGTCAACAGGGGAACGGTCAAGGGCGGCGGGGTCACCCGGATCGGCGACCGCAATTTCGTCATGGCCTACACCCATATCGCCCACGACTGCCAGGTCGGCAACGAGATCGTCTTCACCAACAACGCCACGCTGGCCGGTCACGTGGTCGTCCAGGATTATGCCATGCTCTCCGCCTTCACCGGGGTCCATCAGTTCTGCCGGATCGGCCGGTACGCGTTCACCGGCGGGTTCACCGTCATCACCCAGGACCTTCCCCCGTTCTGCAAGGTCGCGGGAATGCGCCCGGTCCGGATCTACGGCCTGAACAGCGTCGGCCTGAGGCGCCGGGGGTTCTCCGCCGAGAGGGTCCGCGCCCTGCGGAACATGATCAAGATCCTGTTCTACTCCGACCTCAACACGACCCAGGCGCTGGAAAGGATCGAGGCGTCCTTCCCCCCCGGAGAGGACCGGGACGAGCTGGTCGGCTTCGTCCGGTCGTCCCGTCGGGGGATCATCAAGAAGGCGTCCGAGAAATGGGACAGCGAATCGGAATAATCGCGGGCTCCGGAGAATTCCCCCTCCTCGCCGTCGCCGAAGCGCGGCGGCGGGGTCTCGAAGCGACCGTCGCGGCGGTCCGCGGCGAGGCCGAGGAAACGCTCGGGGACGCGGTCCCCGACGCCGCCTGGTTCGGGCCGGGCGAGCTCGTCGGACTTCTCGGTTTCCTCCAGAGCAGGGGGATCGCCGAGGTCCTCATCGCGGGGAAGGTCCGCCCGGAGTCCGTGCTCCGGCCCGGGGCCGCCGATCCTGCCGCCCTCCGCGTCCTCGACCTGGCCGGTGGGGCGAGCCCATCCAAGCTGATCGGAAGCCTCATCGCGTTCCTCGAGAAGCAGGGGATCCGCGTCTTGGACCCCTCTCCCTTTCTCGCGGACCAGCTCTTCCCGCCCGGGGTTCTGACGCGGACGCGGCCGTCGCCGGCGGTCCTGGCTGACATCGGACGCGGGTTCGCGGTCGCCCGGACGCTGGCCGACCTGGACGCGGGCCAGACCGTCGTCGTCAAAGACGGCGCGATCGTCGCCCTCGAAGGGGCCGAGGGGACGGACCGGACTATCCGCAGGGGAGGCGAGCTGGCCGGGCCCGGGACCGTCGTGGTCAAGGTCGCCCGCTCGAACCAGGACCCGAGGATCGATCTCCCCGGAGCCGGCCTTCAAACTGTCCGGAGCCTCATCGAGGCCCGGGCCGCGGCGTTCGCTTTCGAAGCCGAAAAGGTCGTCCTCTTCCGGAAGGACGAGTCCGTGGCCGCGGCGGACGAGCACGGGATCGCCCTCGTCGCGACGGTCCCTTCCGGCGAGCGGCGGGACCCAAGGAGCGGAACATGAACAGCATCAGAGTGGGCATCGTCGGCGTCGGCTATTTGGGCACGCAGCACGCCCGCATCCTGTCCTACCTCGAGGAGGCCGATCTCCAGGCCGTGGCCGACATCGACTTCCAGAAGGCCCTCCAGATCGGGAACCGCCACGGCGTCCGGTACTTCGAGAACTATGAGGATATGATCGACGAGATCGATGCCGCCGTCGTGGCCACCGACACGTCCGCCCATTTCAAGGTCTCGGAGAACCTCCTCCGGCACGGCAAGCACGTTCTGGTCGAAAAGCCGATCACCGAGAACGTCGCGCAGGGAGAGCGCCTCGTGGAGCTCGCGGCGAAGAATAACCTCATCCTCCAGGTCGGGCACCTCGAACGGTTCAACCCCGCCGTGGAGGCGGTCGAGAACGTGATCTCCGACCCGCGGTTCATCGAAGTCCAGAGGCTGGGGTCGTTCTCGGCCCGGTCGCTCGACATCGACGTCGTCCTCGACCTCATGATCCACGACCTGGACATCATCCTGGCCCTGATCAAGGAGGAGGTCGTGGCCATCAAGTCCTCCGGCATCCACGTGGTTTCCGAAAAGACCGATATCGCCAACGCCAGGCTGGAGTTCAAGTCCGGGTGCGTGGCCACTCTGACCGCCAGCCGGGTCCATCAGGGAAAGGTCCGCAAGCTCCGCATCTTCGAGCCGACGTCCTATTATTCGATCGACTACATCGACCAGGAGGTCAAGGTCTTTCCCCTCGACGGCCGCCAAACCGACATCAAGACCCTGAAGATCCAGAAGGACGAACCCCTCAAGAGGGAGCTAAAGAACTTCCTGGAATGCGTCGGCACGGGAAGGATGACCAAGGTCAGCGGCGAGGAGGGCCTGAGGGCCCTGAAGCTGGCCTACGACGTCATCCGCGAATCGGGGGCCTGACGCCGGTTACCGGACGACCTTGACCGGCCGCCCCGGGGGCGGCACCGCGTCGGCGGCGAGCCCGTTCATCACCGCGAATCGGGGCCACAGGTTCTTGTTCATCCCCGCGAACAGGCAGACCGAGATCAGGCCGGAAAGGGCCGCCCGTTTCGCCATCAACGGGCCTCCCGCGCTACCGGGTCATCTGGAACAGCGAGTCCTCGAGGCCCGAATTGTATGAGATCTTGGTCAGGGTCATCCGGGCGAATTCGGCGCCGTCCTGGAGGATGGTCATGGAATGGGCCACCATGGCGTCGCCTTCCTTCCTGTAGTCCCCGAAGATGGTCTCGCTTTGGACCTCCCCGCCGCCCATCTGGGCCAAGGTCGTCGTTTTGGACCTGGCCATGAGATAGGTGTCCGGGTCGAGATAGAGCGTGCTCTTGTGGCCGTCCGACATGGTCTGTTCGAGAACCAGGCAATCCTTGTCGCCAGCCTTTTCTTTGCCCTTATAGACGTAGGTGATCCCGTACTTCGCCGGGTTGAGGAGGCTGTCGTTCCCCAGGGCCTGACGTTTGAACTCCTTGTTCATGTTCTCGTCCATGTCCTGGGCCGCCCCGGTCTGGGGATTGAGGTACCAGCCCTTCTGGCCGTCGAAGGCCTGGGTGATGACCATGCCCATGACCTCGATATCCATCCGCATCAGGTTGGGTTCCTTCTGATACATGGTCAGCGTGGCGTTCATGCCCTGCTGGATGAGCTCCATCGTGCCCGAGACGGTCGTGTCCTTGAAGCTCTCGAGGACCTTGCGGCCTCCCTGGGCCTCGATCATCTTTTCCAGGACCTGACCGGCCTCCTGGCCGTATCCCATGACCGGAAGTGAAGAGATGACGAAGGCCCCGGCCAAGGCCCAGATGAGCGTCTTTTTCATGGTTCCTCCCTACGCGTCACGCGTTCTCATTACAGGAATACGTCAATTCTATCGAAAAATCCAAGAAAAGTGAAGCCGCGGGGCGATTCCCGGATTGATTTTTCCGGCCGTTCCGTTCCACAATGATGCCCGTGAACGACGAGCCGGGCATGAAAAGGAGCTGACGCGATGAACATCCGATCCGTTGCCTACCTCGAATGGGCCAAGGCCAGGCCCGCGGCCGCCGTCAACCTGAGCTTGAGCGGGCTCGCGGGTCTTGCCCTGTCGGACCTCGGAATTGATTGGAGCGATATGGCCCTCAACGGGGAACATCCCTACGGTTACCCCCCCCTCCTTGAAGCCATCGCGGCCAGGCACCGCACGGACGTTCGCAACGTCTGCCCGACGCTCGGGGCCTCCCAGGGAGTCTTCTCCGTTTGCGCGGCCCTCGTCGGTCCGGGAGACGCGGTCCTGGCCGAAAAGCCGGCCTACGAGCCTCTCCTGGCCGTGCCCCGCCTGCTCGGGGCGGAGGTCCGGAGATTCGAGCGAAGGTTCGAGAACGGGTACCGCGTCGACCCCGACGAATTCCGTTCCTCGCTCGGGGCCGGGACGAAGCTCGTCCTGATGACGAACCCGCACAATCCGAGCGGGGTCGCCCTGTCCAGGGAAGAGATCCGCGCCCTGGCGGCGATCGCCGGGGACAAGGGGGCGACGCTCCTCGTCGATGAGATCTACCTCGAATTCCTGGAGGGGGAGGCGGCCGGGACCTCGTTCGGCGCGGCCCCAAATATCGCGGTCACCTCGAGCCTGACCAAAGTGTTCGGGCTGAGCGGGCTTCGTTGCGGCTGGGTCCTCGCCCATGACAGGCTCGTTTCGGCGCTCCGGAAGCTCATGGACCACCTGTTCGTGGAGCAGGTCTTCATCGGGGAGCAGGTCGCCGCGAAGCTCTTCGCCCGGCTCGATAGGATGAAGGCGGCGTTCAGGCCCCTCGCCGAATCGAACTTTCGGACCGTCCGGGAGTTCATGGGGGAAGAGGACGCGCTGGAATGGGCGGAGCCCTCGCCCGGGCTCATCGCTTTTCCCAGGGTTCGCGGCGCCATGGACGCCGGCGAGCTGGCGCGACGGCTTCTCGAGGATCACGGAACGCTCGTCGTGCCGGGCCGATTTTTCGAGGCCCCGCGCCACTTCCGGCTCGGCTTCGGGATTCCCGCGGTCGAACTGAAGCGGGGACTGCATAGCCTCCGGGCGGTGCTCGGGGCGATGAACGGGTAAGGGTCTAGCTGGGCTCGGAGATATTATAGCGGGAGATCTTCTGGTAGACGGCCGTCCGCGAGATGTCCAGGATGCGGGAGACGAGGGTGACGTTGTGCCCCGTGATCCCGAGAAGGTAAGCGATGTAATCTCTCTCGAGATCACGGAGTGTCGGAAGCTCCGGGGCATCCTTGGCCGTTTCGAGATAGGTATCCAAATAACTCATGACACCGATTTCTCTGCAAGAGAAGGGCCAAAATCCCCTGAACATCGTAAGTAATAGAAAAAAAACGGAAAACAGACATGACGGCCCTCCTTGAAAGATGATTATAATGTTTAATAACAGGACATATTGCCTATTCCATAATATGGATAACCTTAATATTAAATAATATACGAAAATTTATCGAATTGTGACCCGAAATAGGTCAGTAGGAGCCGAACGAAGGGGAGCCCGTCCTCGGCGGGCGGCGGAGAACGCCGGACCCGCGCCTCCTACAGGCAGCCCCGTCGTATGTCCGCATTCCCGGGTTGACGGCGGGGTTCGAATGCGCTATAGATTTCCTACATGGGCCAGGAACGCGACCGATACCTGATGATCTTCGAGGTCATCCCCAACCCCTCGTTCATCCTCGATGTCGGGAACAGGATCGAGAACATCAACAACGTCGCCTTCGAGCTGTTCCGCGACCTTCTGCCGACGGGAGTCGATTATTACGGCAAGGCCCGGCTCGACGATGTCCTGCCGTGGATCCGGGAGGACCTGGACGCGTTCGTGACGGGCGAGGCGCTCGAGGAGAGCTTCGAGAAGGACGTCGAAACCCGGCGCGGGCTCGTCCATTTCCAGATCAAGCTCAAGCGGATGCTCGACCTATACGAAAAGTTCGTCGGGACGATCGTCATCCTCAACGACGTCTCCTACCTGAAACTGGCGGAGAGGACCGTGGCCCGGGCCCGGGATTTCTACCTGACCCTCTTCGAAGAGTTGCCGACCCTGATCTGGAGGGCCGAGCCGGAAGGCCGGTTCGATTACTTCAACCGGGCCTGGCTCCAGTTCACCGGGAGGACGGTGGACGAGGAGGTTGGCGACGGCTGGATGCAGGGGGTCCACCCCGACGATCTCAAGCGGTTCGGGGACGTTTATTCCGAGGCCCTCGAGGCGCGGAAACCGTTCGAGACGGAATTCCGGATCCGGCGGCGCGACGGCCGGTTCCGCTGGATGCTGAACGTGGGCCGGCCCTTCAACAACCTGGACGGGGATTATGCCGGCTTCCTCGGGTCCTGCTACGACATCACCGAGAGGAAGACCCATGAGCAGGACCTGTTCTATCAGGCCACGCACGACCTGTTGACCGGGCTCCCCAACAGGCGCGTGATCGAGACCGATCTGCCCCGCGTCATCTCCCGGACGGGGCGCGACGTCGACAGCGCCGTCCTCGTTCTGGACCTCGATCGGTTCAAGAACGTCAATGACGCTCACGGCCACGGCGCCGGCGACAAGGTGCTCGTCGAGCTGGGGATCTTGTTCCGGAAGCTGATGCGCGGGGGCGACCTCCTGACGCGGCTTGGCGGGGACGAATTCGCGGTTCTCCTCGAGGACATCGACCTTGCCGGGGCCGAAAAGTTCGCCCAGAGGCTCTGCGAGGCCGTCGCGGGCCACGCGTTCATCCCGGAGATGGGCGACTCCCGGCTCAGTCTCAGCGTCGGGCTGGCCATCATCAAGGAACACGAAATCCCCGGGGAGGTGCTGACCCGGGCCGACAGGGCCATGTACCGGGCCAAGGAGCTCGGGGGAGGCCGGACCGTCGTCGCCGACTGAGCCGGGCGGGGAAAGGAGAGCCTAGAATGAGAAAGACGTTTTCAGCGCTTCTGATGTTGGCGTGGGTATCCGTGATCGGACCCGTCGCCGCCCGCGCCGAAGTCACGGGATTCGGCGTCAAGGCCGGGGTCGCCATGTCCAATATCTTCGGCCGGGACGTTTACGACCAGAAGTTCCGGGCGGGGTTCAGCTACGGGGTTTTCATGACCTACGGATTTGGCCGGGCGTTCGCCGTCCAGCCGGAACTGCTGTTCGTGATGAAAGGGTCGAAGTACATCAACGGAACGGGCGCGGACGCCTACCGGGAGACCATGAGCCTCGAATACGTCGAACTGCCGATCCTTGCCAAGCTCTATCTCCCCCTTTCCCGGGCCTTCAAGGTCCACGTGTTCGCCGGCCCGGCGCCGGCCCTGAATATCCGCGCCCGGGTCAACGCGAAGTTCGCCGGCGAGTCCCAGGAGGAAACCCTGGACAATATCAAGGGTGTGGATATCAGCCTGGTCGGCGGGGCCGGGATCGAGATCCCTGTCGGGCGCGGCCGGATCACGTTCGACGCGCGTTACACGGCCGGGTTGACGACCCTGTCCAAGGAACCGTACGATGACATCCGGAACGGCGCGGTGTCCTTCCTCTTCGGGTACATGTTCTAGGCCTTCCTCGACAGGTCGAACTTCGCCATCTTGTTGTAAAGCGTCGTTCGGGATATCCCCAGGATCCCGGCGGTGCGCCGCAGGTTGCTCCCGGTGACCTTCAGCAGATAGACGATATATTCCCTCTCCAGGCTCTCGAGCGTGGAGAGACTCTCCTTGCGCAGGAGGGAGAGAGTCCCGGCCGGGGCCTCGAAGTCCCTGAGGTGCTTGGGTAGGTTGGCGACCTCGATGAAGTCCTTCCGGCAGAGCATCGAGGCGCTCTCGATAACGTTCTCCAGTTCCCGGACGTTCCCGGGCCAGTTGTACTTCAGGAAGATCTTCTGGACGTCCCTGGCGACGCCGCGCAGGTTCTTGGAGTACTCCTTGCCGCAGGCCTGAACGAAATGCCGGACGAGGAGCGGGATGTCCTCGAGCCGCTCCCGGAGCGGGGGGAGCCGTATCTCGACCCGGTTCAAACGGTGGTAGAGGTCCTCGCGGAACGAGCCTGTCCGGATGGCCTCGCCGACGTCGCGATTCGTCGCGGCGATCACCCGGACGTCGACGTCCGTGTTCTCGGTCGCGCCCAGGGGACGGAACTGGTGATTTTCCAGGACCCGCAACAGCTTGGCCTGGACGGGCACGGGGATCTCGGCGATCTCATCCAGGAAGATGATGCCCTGGTCCGCCTCCTCGAACAGCCCGCGCTTGTCCCTATCCGCCCCGGTGAAGGCCCCTCTCCGGTATCCGAAGAGTTCCGACTCGAATAGATTCTCGGGGATAGCGGCACAGTCGCAGACGACAAGCGGCCGGTCCCTATTAGGACTCAGGGCGTGGATGGCCCGGGCCGCGACCTCCTTGCCCGTTCCGGTCTCTCCGGTGACGAGGACCGCGGAGAAGTGCCTGGCGATGTTCTCGATCAGGGCGAAGATCTCGAGCATCGTCGGGTTCCGGCTGATCATGCCTTGAAAGACATATTTCCTCTCGAGCTTCTTCTCCAGCAGGAACGTCTCCCTCCGCAGGGTCCGCCGCTCCGCGATCCGATCCAGGACCCCGGCGATCGAGCCGGCCTGGATCGGCTTCCGGACGTGGTCGGTGGCCCCCTTGTGGATCCAGTCGAGGATGGCCTCCGGCCCGAGCTCGTCCCCCAGGATGACGACGTCGATCAGCGGATCGAACCTCTTCAGCTTCTTCAGGATCGGGGCCGCGTCGGGCCCGGCCTTCGGCGCGTCGAGGAGGGCCGTCCGGACCCCGTTGTCGCGGACGATCGCCACGAGGTCCTCGTCGGGCTGGCAGAAGAAGAGGCTCGTGTCGCCCGGGAGGGACGATCCTTTCACGGCGTCATAAAGGGAAAAGTCCCGGGAAATGACCAATAGGCTCGTCGGCAGTTCCATGTCACTCCATCGCCCGGACGCGTGCCCTCATCTTATCAATTCAGGGCCCCGTTTTCAATCTCCCGGGCGCGCCCGCCTTGGGCACGGTCCCGGGGCGCTCGCGGTGGAATTCGATGCGGATCCTGTCCCGGACCTCCTCCTCGATGCGGGCCGTTTCGAACCGGACCTGGCTCAGGTACTTGACGTGGGCCCGGAGGTACGCCAAGCCCTGCTCGCAGAGGAAGCTCAGCCAGGCCCCCGAGGCCGTCTCGTCCATGAGCTCGGGCGTCTGCTCGACGAACGTTAACCGGCTCCGGAGCGTCAGGCGGTTCTCCCGGGAGGACCGCCTCCGGGCATAGACGTTGACGCCGTCGGTGACTTCGAGGGGGCTGAGGAAGGGCTGCCAGCGGGCCGCCCAGCGGTTGTATCGCTCATAGAGCCGCTTGTTGGAGTCGCGGATCCTCTCGTCCGCCTGGGTCTCCCGGGTCACGAAGGACAGGAGTTCGTCTCCGGCCTCTTTCCATTTTTCGTATATGGAAAGTCCGGGCGCCCGGAAATAGGCGAACCAGCCCCGAGGGATCCAGTAATCGCGGAAGAGATAAGGGGAGTAGTTCGAGAACTGCTGGACCCACTCGTGCGAAGGATAGCCGTGCAGGTTCAGATAGATGTCCGGCAGCCACTTGTCGTACAGCGCCGTCCTGACGGCGGCTTCGGGGAGGACCGGCCGCCCCGGGTCGACCTGCGCGCCGATATCGATCCCCAGGGTTCCGTACCTCCCGGCATGCAGGCTGTGGAAGGGGGCCAGCTGGGCAAGCCCGGCGGCGAGGGCGGCGCCGTCGGGATTCTCCATCGGCTGGATGACGAAATTGATCCGCCGGGCGGCGTCCTGCCAGGAGCGGTCGCGCGCAAGGAGTTCGGCCAGCTTGAGCGTGTAATTGGTCGAGGAGATCTCGTTGGCATGCTGACGGGCGCTCAGCTGGAGCGTTGGCTTGAACGTGACGAGGCGGGCCGTTGAAACGATCCCCTCCTGGGGAGTGAAGATCTCGATGACCGGGACGGGCCTGTCCTCGTAGGATCTCCCCCCCGTATAGGCCCGGATCGCCTTGAAGGTCCCCAACCGGTCGATGATGTCCCGGCAAGCTTCCGGCGATATGCTTTCCCCCGTGGGAACCACAGGCTCTTCCGGTCCCGGCGGGGCGGGCAGGGGCCGGGCCTCCGGGGCCACGTAGACGACGGGCAGGTTCTCCTCCTTGACAAGGTCTCGCCAGCGGATCCTGGCCGTGACGCTCCCGAGCTTCGGGTACGCGAAGGGCCCGGCCACGAGGCCCCGGTCCGCCAGCGTCCTCAGGGATTCCGCGAGGTCCAGGAATGCGAGGTAATCGGATTCTTTTTCGGCCTCCATCTCCAGGAAGAGCCTTTCCATCCGGTCCCCCTGGCCATCGAAGATGAAACCCGGCACGCTCATGTTCGCGACCTTCAGGGCCGGGAACCCGAACGTCCGGACGGCTTCTTCGCGGCCCGGCTCCTTCCACCGAAATTCCATTTCCGGCCCGGCCGCCGGCCAGTCCTCGAAGGTCACCCGGACCTTGGCCCTGCCGCCCTCGGTGGACTTATGGATGACCGGGAGAACGTTTCCCGGCGCGGACGAGCGCGAAGTGTCTTCAGGGACGGGGGTCTCCGCGTCGCCGAACCGGGTGACGCCCCTCAGGAGGTCGAGCGTATCGAAATAGATCTCGTCGTGGATGGATTCCAAGCTGCTGACGAACTCTTCGTCCACCCCGAGCCGGTAATCGGGCTCGCTGGCCCACAGCTCGACGAGGAGCCTTTTGAAATAGGGTTGTTTGGTGAAGACGGGATCGAAGCCGGTCTTTCGGAGGACGTGGGCGTGGACGGGCTTCAGAACCTCCTCCTGGTAGAACTCCCAGAACCTCTCCAGGTCGGTCCGGAGGGAGACGTCGAGGGCGGTCTCGTTTCCGGCCTCGACCTTCAGCCAGCCGGTCGTCGTCAGGGCCGATCCCCATTCGGGCAGGACGTTGAGGAAAGGGATCTCCCGGGTCCGGGGCGAAAAAACCTGCTGGGAGATCAGGCCGTTCTTCTCATCGAAGGCCAGGACCTCGTAGACGGGCCCCGCGGAGGGCTTGATCTCGAGTTCGATCCTCTCCACGGGGATCTGGAGCTCTCTCGCGACGATCTCGTCGGCCGGATAGAGCTCCTGCAGCCATCGGCAGGATTCGGCATAGGACCGTTTGAGGACGCTCCGCGGGTCTTCGTCCGCCCGGAACCGGATGGTCAAGTGATGAACACCCTTGCCCTTGAGGGGAGGGGCGACCTTTTCGGTGAGCCAATAGAATCCTTGCTTATAGGCGGAGGCGACCTCGACCTCCGCCCCGGCGATCCCGCGCTCGGCGAGGACCTTATCGATCCTTCCCCTCACCCGCGCCCGCACTTCGGGGGATTCGCTGACGCCCAGGCTGACCCGGACCGGCTTCCCGGCCCCGAGGGATTTCAGGGCGTCCTCGAGTTGGGCGACGGCGTCGTCGACCTCCCAATCGAACTCCTTTTCCTTTTCGAAAACGGTCTTGCCGTCCTTGAGGGCCTGCGTCGTCACGGAGACGGACCGGGCCCCGAGGCTTCTGATGTCCTTTCTGACGGCCTCTGCGAAGGCCGGGTTCGCCCGGGGGAGCGTCAGCCGGATATCGACGGAATCCAGGTCAATGCCGGCAAGCTCGCCGGCGAGGGCTTTCAAACGGGTCGCGAAAAAGGCTTCGGCGCCGCCCTTGTCTCCCTTGAGGAACGCCGTCATATCCGCGGGGACGTCCCGGAGCTGCGGCCGTCCCTCCCGGTACTCATCGAAATACGGGAACGTTTCGGCAAAATAGGCCAGGACCTTCTCCAGACCCGGCGTATCCGGGGCATGCACGACGAGGGCGCTCGAGTCGTTGAAGGCCTTGGGGACGACTCGGACGATCCCCCTCGCGTTCTCGAGGTCCGGCAGCCGGAGCTTGCCCGTCCGGACGAGCTCGCGGGTGAGGAGGTTCATCCCTATGAGGACCGGAGCCGCGAGGCCCTTGGGCCGTTCGATCTCCGAATCCAGGTAGACGATGGGGAAGGATGCGCCGGCCGTGGGAAGGACGAGCTTGGACGCGAGCCCCGCCACGCCCTTGCCGTTCAAGCCGGTCGGGATGATGACCGAGGCTTCCAGCCCGTCAAGGATCCCGTCCCCGTCCCGGTCGGCATACAGGCCCTTTGTCGTGAAGAGGCCGAGCAGGTCGAATTCCCTCCCGGAGACGTCGGCCGGTGCCTCTTCTTTGAAGGCCGGCGTGAGGAGCCGCTTGGTCGACCCGGGCCGCGGGAGGGCCACTTTCAAGCTCTTTTTGCCGTAATTGAGTTCGAACGAGATCACGGCGCATGCAGGATAGGAGAGGACGGCGGTACGCAGCCCCTTGGGGCGCTGTTTGGCGAGGAGGTCCAGCGCACGGAACGCCTTCTTCTGATCGCCCTCGTCGGTGAAATGGAGCTCGACGACCAGTTCGCGGATCTCACCCGAGGAGAAGTCCAGGCTCTTCAGGGCTCCCCTGGCCGATGCCGCGGGCGGAAAATCATAGGAAGCCTCTCGGATGACGGTTTTGAGGAGCAGCACGTCCTCCGGTGCCAGGAACTTGGCGAGGTCGCTTTCGAAAGAGAGGAGGGTGGCTCCGGACTCCCGGCCCCAGACCTCCCAGAAATAGGGCCAGCGCAGGAAGAAGGCCCGGCCCGTTCTCAGAAGGGCGTCGTCCGAACCGGCGACGCAGGCGATCCCCCGTTGGCCCTTGTGGGAGAACACGAAGACGAGGCCCCGGTCCGGGCCCAGGCTCGCGAGGTCCAGCTTCCTGTCCTTGGCGACGTCCCGGGCCCACCTCAGGTCGGCGCCGATGAGGATCGGGTTGGGGAGGGACTCCCAGCTTGTCGCCTCGGATTCCCGGCGCACGAGGGCGAAGTCCTGGGCCAGGCTTTCCAGGTTGACCCGGGCGGCGATGTCCGACGCGAGGGCGATCTCCGCGGCTGAGGGATCGTCCGGGATGATGATGGACATGACGATCTTCTCGCCGTGCCCGTCGCCGTCGAGGTCCTGGATGGTCTTGCCTTGGGCATAGAGCTGGGACAGGCTGGAAAGCTCGGCCAGCCCCGGCCGGGCCAACAGGAGGGGGAGCAGGGCCGCGATAAGGGTTCTTTTCATCTTCCGTTCTCCTCGAACATCAATTCTATCACTATCATAAAGGCATTACGAGGGTGTCGCAGCGGAGGGCAAGATCACTTCCCGTTCCGGTCGCCCGGGAGGGAAGGGTAATGACCCTGACGGGGCGCATCTTGAAGACAAGGGGAGTGCGCCCCCGGACAGGAAAACATGGGGCCGTTCCAAGGCCAGGCCCATACATTCAGGCTAAATCTGGTAGAATTCGCCCTTTTCCGGCGATAAAGATTAACGAATTTTCGGGTTCAAACTGATGCCTCGATCCCGGGATCACGCTTTTCCGGGCTTTTTTGGTTTTTAGGTCGTTATTAGGTCCAACTATGGCCTTTTCGATGGTATTCCATGTCATTTCCCGGAAAACTCTCCTGATGCCTGGTCAGGACTCCATGTTCAATTTTTTGGCTTCTTCCGCTCCCTGCCGTTGAGCCCCCAAGGCGATAGTGTTATGATAGGCTCTCGGTACCATGAGAAGACCGTGGCTCCTCATCATGCTCCTGGCGGCGGCCCAAACGGGCCCGGCTTGCCGTATCCTTAAACCTCGAACCACGCCTTATCCTGCCGGGGTGGCCTTTCCCGTCGTCGAGGACGGCTCCGTACCGTTCCGGGGACGGCCGGCGGGGGGGATCCGTGCGCGCGGCGGGTCGATATACATAAGCACTCGGGCCGGATACGTCTGGAGCATCGACATCGCAGGCAGGAAGGCGGCGTGGAAGTTCAAAACGGACAACCGTCTCCTGGAGCCGCCTTTCCCGGGAGCGGAGAACGTCTACGCACGGGACGAAGCCGACGTCCTCTACAGCTTGAACCCAGGTGGCGAGCTTGTATGGAAGAGGCCTTTAGGCGAGAAGATCCTGACGCCCGTCGTCGAAGGCGGGGGCCGGGTCTTTTTTGGCACCGAAAAGGGCAGGTTCTGGTCGATCGCCCTCGACGGAAAGGACGACCGCGTGTTCCAGGCGGGCGGTCCCGTCGCCGTCGGTCCCCTGGTTTCCGGATCCCGGGTCATCTTCGGATCCGATGACGGGGAACTCCACGTCCACGACCTCGGTGGAAAGCCCCTCTGGACCTTTCGGGCGCCCGGAAAGATCGTCGGCCCGATCGGGAGCGACGGAAAGCTCCTTTTCTTCAGCACCGCGGACCGCTGGCACTTTTGCCTGAAGGTCGGTGGGAAGGCCCCGAAGTGGAAGGTCCGGCTCGGAGGCGTGCCTGTGACCGAACCCGTCGTCCGCGGCGGCAGGCTCTATCTCCTGGCGACGAACAGCGTCCTGTACTGCCTCCGGAGATTAGGCGGAGACGTCCTCTGGTGGGCGAACGTCCCCTCCCGGACGGCCTACGACCTCGCGTTGGTGGAGGACAAGGTGATCGTGGCGTCGCTCTCCCCCTTCCTGCTGGCCTTCGACGCCGCGACGGGGCGAAAAGCCGGCGAATTCACGGCCGGGCGGGACCTCATGGCGAACGCCGTCTGGGCCGATCCATTCCTCCTGATCGCCCATTATGATGCCGCGTCCGACGAGGGCAGGCTCGTTCTTTTGAAGAAGGAGATCGGGGTCCGCCTAACGGCCCAGAAGGCTTCGCCCCGGCCGGCGGGGGAGGAGATCTCCTTCTCGGTTTCCGCCGTCGGCTTTTTCAAACCCAGGTACGAATTCTACGTCAAGACCGGGGACAAGCGCGAGGTCGCCCAGAAGGCCTCCGAAAAAAGCAGCTGGACCTGGTACGCGGAAGCCGAAGGCGCCTACGCCGTCGGGGTCGCGGTGGCCGACGCCAAGCTGTCCCGGGAGGCCGAAATTCCCTACGTCATAGAAAAACGCCCGGAAAAGAAACCGGAAGAGCCAAAGAAAGAAGGATCAAAGAAAAAGGAGACGCCGAAATGATGCGCGAAGACGCCTTGTCGCTGGTACACAACCATCTGAAGAACAGGAACCTGATCAAGCATTGTCTGGCCGTCGAGGCCTGCATGAAAGCGGTCGCCGCAAGACTCGGTCACGATCCCGGACCCGTGGGGGTTGGCCGGCCTCGTTCACGACCTCGATTACGAGGTCACCGAGAAGAGCCCCGAGCTCCATACGGTGGAAACGGCGAAGATCCTCGAAGGATTGGGCACGGATCCCGAGGTCGTCCACGCCGTCCGGGCCCACGCCGGAAAGGTCCCGTGCGAGAGCCCCATGGACTGGGCGATCTATTCCATCGATCCTCTGACCGGGCTGATCATCGCAGCGACCCTGATGCACCCGGAAAAGAAGCTGAGGGCCATCGACGTCGAGTTTGTGAAGAGGCGCTACAAGGAAAAGAGCTTCGCCAAAGGCGCCCGCCGCGAGGAGATCGAAAAGTGCGTGAACCTCGGCTTCGACCTGGATGAGTTCATCACCATCTGCATCCAAGCCATGCAGGGTATCGACCAGGACCTCGGCCTGGCCTGAAGCGGCCGCGGGACCCCCGCGGACGCTTGACCCGTTCGCCGACGCTACCCCGCCATGAAAGGCGGGGCCTAAGATCGGAGCCCCGTCTTTCATGGCGGGACGCGAAGCGCGAAGGCGAAGCCCAGGGGTTAACCCCGATCAAGCCCCCGGCCTTGCCAGGACCGGGACTGGGAAGCCCCGGCCCCGGCATTCATGCCGGGGGGTCGAGGGGTTGACAAACCCCCGGACCCTGGGATATTTTGTATCCGCCCTGCACGCGGCGGTCGCGCGGGGCAGGCTCCGAGCCATCGATCCTAACGTCGCCGCGACCACGGAGGATGGCCGCTAGGGCTCGGCCGGAAACGGCCTTGCCTCCCGTCGAGGAAAGGAGTCGGCGCGGGACGCGGAAACCGGCGCGCTTTCCGGACGGAGGGCGCGCTTTTTTTTGCACCTGGACGGTCGGGGGCCTCGGGAACGGAGAAGCAAAAATGACAAAGAACGGCTTTCGGGCGGCGGTCCTTTGCACGATGTTGATCTCCGGGTTGGCCCCGGGCGTACAGGCTTCCGTCCCCCGAAGGGGGGGCGCGGCGGGAGCGTCCGGAGACCTGATCCTGGCGACAACCACCAGCCTCCAGGATTCCGGGCTTCTCGACGTCCTAGCTCGCGGGGTTCGAGGCTTCATCCCCGTACCGCGTCAAGGCGATCGCCGTCGGCTCCGGCGAAGCCCTGAGGATGGGGGAGCAGGGCAGCGCCGACGTCCTCGTCGTTCATTCGCCGTCCGACGACTTTCGGCCGCCGCCTGGACCGTGAATTTCTTGTAGATGTGCTGAAACCCGCAAAGGAGTTCATGCAACAAAAACACAAATCCCTGTATTGCGGTGAGTTTGGTGTTGTGGATCTGGCACCCATGCAAACCCGCATTAACTGGACGAGAGATTTTATTGACATCCTTGCTGAGTATAAAATCGGTTATGCCTATTGGTCCTATAAAGAAATTGACTTTGGCCTCGTGGATAAAAATGGCCACCTAAATAATCATGAGCTATTAAAGGTTATCACCCAGCAGGGATAACCCTCATAACTTTAATGTGCATAAGTTTTTACTTCCTACAGCGGCTCCTCTTGCTTCCTGATGGCAGTGCAGATATTCCCACCCTGGTCCCCGACAGTTGATACGTATCGGCAAGTTGTCGGATGGTTTTCTTCTCAACTGTGTGCAGCCGAAATATTTCCAGATCCCTTGGATTGATTGGCCTTGGTTTTCTTGGCGGCAGAGGTTTTTCTGCCAGGTGGGGGGCGAGTTTATAGATGGACTGGATACTTTTTTCTGTCCATATCGTGCAGCGAGCGCTCGATCGGCTCTGCCTCGAGCATTTCTTTCTCACTCCCT